>NZ_CP166919.1:0-1200000 GCF_041379765.1 Thalassotalea sp. Sam97
ACATACAGCAAAGGGCTACATATCCACGCTAAATGCCGATAAAGCAATGCGTTAGCTACACAAGATGATCAATTTCATCGACACTTCGTTTATACTTCACCCCATATAAAATAATTGTTTTAACGGCAACTTTATTATGTCCGATACTATTTCTAGCAATACAGAAACCATTGCTGCACAAGCTACCGCACCAGGTCGTGGTGGTGTTGGTATTATTCGTGTTTCAGGTCCTTTAGCGACCAAAGCAGCGTCACATTTACTTGGTAAAGTACCAACGGTGAGAAAAGCAGAGTACTTGCCTTTTTTCGATCAACAACAGCAGGTCATAGATCAAGGCATTGCGCTATTTTTCCAAGGCCCTAATTCGTTTACTGGTGAGGATGTATTGGAGCTACAAGGTCATGGTGGACCGGTTATTCTTGATATGCTTCTAAACCACATATTGAGTTTAGATGGCATCCGTATGGCACGTCCCGGTGAGTTTTCAGAGCAAGCATTTATTAATGACAAACTGGATTTAACGCAAGCTGAAGCCATCGCAGATTTAATCAACTCCAGCTCAGAACAAGCCGCAAGAGCAGCTTTACATTCACTACAAGGTGACTTCTCTAAGCTGGTACACCAACTGGTTGACGAAGTTATTCACTTGCGTATGTATGTCGAGGCTGCCATTGATTTCCCTGAAGAAGAAATCGATTTCCTAGCCGATGACAAGGTAGGCGCGGATCTTCAGCAAATCATCAATAAAGTCGCTAGTGTATTAAAACAAGCACAACAAGGCGCCATCATTCGCGAAGGTATGCGAGTGGTTATTGCTGGCCGGCCAAATGCAGGTAAATCCAGCTTGCTTAATGCCCTCAGTGGCAAAGACTCCGCAATTGTTACCGATATTGAAGGTACCACTCGCGATGTTCTATCTGAACAGATCCACATCGATGGCATGCCCTTACATATCATTGATACCGCTGGTTTACGTGAATCGCCTGACAGGGTGGAACAAATAGGTATTGAGCGCGCTTGGAAAGAAATAGAGCAAGCTGACCGAGTATTATTGATGATCGAGTCGGGTAAAGGTGAAAGTAAAAATCCACAACAGTTTTGGCCAGAGTTTTTCGAGCGACTGCCAAAGGATTTAGGGCTTACGGTAGTTAAAAATAAAGCCGATATTAGCGGTATGAAAACCGGATCGAGTATCGAACACGGTAATGAAACCATTACGTTATCGGCAATGACAGGTGACGGTGTTGATGCGTTAAAAGAGCATTTGAAGCAAATTATGGGCTACCAAGGCTCAACAGAAGGCAGCTTTATGGCACGCCGTCGACACATCAGTGCCCTTGAAAAAGCTCAGCAGCACTTACAAGTAGGCCAAGACCAGCTACAGTCTTTTGTAGCTGGCGAGATACTGGCTGAAGAGCTACGCATATGCCAGCAACATCTAAACGAAATCACCGGTGAATTCACCTCGGATGATTTACTCGGTCAAATTTTCTCTTCGTTTTGTATAGGAAAATAGCCGAATTAAATTTAACGACAGTGCTTTATAAAGGTAACATCATCACATACAGGTGATGTTACCGATAACAAATAACGACCATATTAGCTATGTAAACACAGCCTAATAAGCGTCAATAACGGCGCTGAAAAACAAATTTAACCGTAAAATAAATCAGCAAAATCCCCTACTCGCCTACATACTTTACCCTGTAACTCACCATCTGTAGGCACGAAATAACCGTAAAATAAGGATAGCAAATGTCATCATTTCAAATCATTGTTGGCTCAATGTTGGGCAATACAGAGTACGTTGCAGAGGCTGCACAAGCAGCATTAGAAGAGCTCGGTCATCAGACAGTGATGCATTTTCAGCCAGATTTCTCAGCGATCGACAAGCAAGATCAAATATGGCTATTTTGTACATCAACTCATGGCGCTGGTGATTTTCCAGAAAACATCGAGATCTTTATCCACGATCTAAAACAAAGCGATCACAACTTTAGCGATCACCCCTTTTTAGTTATCGCAGTCGGTGACAGTAACTACGACACCTTCTGCATGGCTGGAAAGTCTATATATAACATGATGTTAGATAAAGGCGCCAAATCACTATCAGATACTTTTTGTATTGATATGGTTGAAATAGATGATCCAGAAGCTGCTGCCGATCAGTTTATCCGATCAATAAGTGATCACTTATAAATAACTTATACACAATTTACGATCCGAAAATAATCTTCTGTGAATAAATCTGGGGGAAAGGTATTAATTTTCTATTATTATTCAGTGTTCAAAATAAATCATGGATCTGCTTGTGGATAAAACAAGGTTTTGATCATAGCTTTCAAGGGACTTGATCAACCCTTGATCACAGCAAGTGATCTTATCTATCGCTATGATTTATATGGTTAATTTACCGTTATACACAGAGATCGTTGGATCTAATAAGAGATAATAATAAGATCTTTATATAGATCTTTATATATTATTTAAGATCGAGTGGAATTTCGATTTTCGATCTTTTTAACATTTTGATCATTTCCCTAACCAACAAATAACGGTACAATTAGCACCCTTTTGATTAAGATGAATTGAGGCATTTAATAAATGTGGTATCAAGATAACTTCGACGTTATTGTTATTGGTGGTGGTCATGCTGGTACAGAAGCCTGTTTAGCTGCAGCCCGTATGGGATGTAAGACCCTATTGTTAACACACAATATCGATACCCTAGGTGCTATGTCATGTAACCCTGCCATTGGTGGTATCGGTAAAGGCCATTTAGTAAAAGAAATTGATGCACTTGGTGGATTAATGGCAGAAGCGATTGATCACTCAGGGATCCAGTTTCGTACCTTAAATTCATCTAAAGGCCCAGCCGTTCGTGCGACTCGTGCACAAGCAGATCGTTTGTTGTACAAAGCATACGTGCGTAACTATCTTGAAAACCAAGAAAATTTAACTATTTTCCAACAAGCATGTAGTGATCTTATTTTTGAAGGTGATCGTGTTGTTGGCGTAAACACCGAAATGGGCTTGAAGTTTAAAGGCCAAAGTATTGTGTTAACGGTTGGTACTTTCCTTGCTGGTCAAATTCATATTGGTTTAAATAATTATCAAGGCGGTCGCGCAGGCGATCCGGCATCAACGAGTTTAGCGGCTCGCTTACGTGATATGCCATTTAGAATCGATCGCTTAAAAACGGGCACACCACCGCGCTTAGATGCGAGAACCCTAGATTTCTCACAAATGCAGGCTCAGCCAGGTGACGCGCCGGTACCGACATTTTCTTTTATGGGTAAAGCGGCTCATCATCCGCAGCAAATTAATTGCTACATCACTCATACCAACGATAAAACTCACGAGATCATTCGTGCAGGTTTAGATCGTTCACCAATGTACACAGGTGTTATTGAGGGTGTTGGCCCACGTTATTGCCCATCGATCGAAGATAAGATCATGCGCTTTAGCGACAAACAATCGCATCAGATCTTTGTTGAACCAGAAGGGTTAACAACCCATGAAATTTACCCTAATGGTATCTCAACAAGTTTACCGTTTGATGTACAAATGAATTTAGTGCGTTCAATTAAAGGTTTTGAAAATGCGGTAATCACCCGTCCAGGTTATGCGATTGAATACGATTTCTTCGATCCGCGTGATTTACAACAAACCTTAGAAAGTAAGTTTATTGAAAACTTATTCTTTGCGGGTCAAATTAACGGTACCACGGGTTATGAAGAAGCCGGTGCACAAGGCTTAATCGCTGGTTTAAACGCAGCGTGCCGTGCACAGGGTAAAGATGGCTGGACACCAGGTCGAGAGCAAGCCTACATGGGCGTATTGATTGATGACTTGTCGACTTTGGGCACCAAAGAACCATATCGTATGTTTACCTCTCGCGCTGAATACCGCTTGTTGTTACGTGAAGATAACGCTGATATTCGTTTAACTGCGAAAGGCCGAGAACTAGGTTTGATTAGCGATCAACGTTGGGCACGCTTTAATGAAAAGCTTGAAAATATCGAACTAGAGCGTCAACGCTTGCGTAGTACTTGGATCCATAAAGATCATGTTGCAGTCGATAAGCTTAATCCAATGTTAAAAACACCATTAGCTCGCGAAACAAACTTGGAAGATTTATTGCGTCGTCCTGAAACACGCTATGAAGATTTGATGTCAATCGCAGAGCTGGGACCGGGCATTGACGACAAACAAGCGGCAGAGCAGGTCGAGATCCAAACCAAATACCAAGGTTATATTGATCGTCAATTAGATGAAATTGACAAGAAAAAGCGTCATGAAAATACGGTAATACCGACCGATTTTGATTATTCGAAAATATCTGGTTTATCAAATGAAGTCGTTGCCAAATTAACAGATGCTAAACCTGAAACCTTAGGCAAGGCATCGCGTATTTCAGGTATTACTCCTGCGGCAATTTCACTGCTTTTGGTTTACTTGAAAAAACACGGTTTATTGCGCAAAAGCGCTTAACCGCGACAGACAACATCAAGGTCCGCCAAGTGCGGACCTTTTTATTAGCTAGCGAAGATTAAATCTTTATTCTGGCAAGCCTTCGAGATAAACTATAGCGCTAGGCTAATAGTAACCAATTTCTATTCCAATACTGAGGTCCACGATGGATTTAACTGCCAACTTACAAGCCCTACTTAAGCAAACTGATTTAGTGTTATCAGATCAGCAAATTGCCAAATTAGTTGGCTATGTTGAACTCCTTGATAAGTGGAATAAAGCATACAACTTAACGTCGGTTCGCAATCCACAAGACATGCTGGTTAAGCATATCCTAGATTCGCTTGTAAATGGTCCGCACTTGCAAGGTGAGCGTTTTATTGATGTTGGTACAGGTCCTGGTTTGCCAGGCATCCCATTAGCGATCATGTACCCAGAAAAACAATTTGTTTTGCTAGACAGTTTAGGTAAGCGCGTGACGTTTTTAAAACAAGTGGTGTTTCAACTAAAACTCGACAATGTTACGCCGGTGCAATCACGAGTAGAACAATATCCTGCTGAACCTGGTTTCGATGGCGTATTATCGCGCGCCTTTGCATCGCTTGAAGATATGCTGAGCTGGTGCAAACACTTAGTAGCGGAACATGGCAAATTTTATGCGTTAAAAGGCGTCTATCCTGCCGATGAGCTGGCTAAATTACCAGACGATATCGAGTTGGTAAAATCGACTAGCCTGCAAGTACCAGAGCTTGAAGGTGAACGCCATTTAATCGAATTGAAATTGCGTGAAAGTTAAAAAATAATTCACCACTGACTTAAAAAATTTGCTAAGTTAGTCAAGTTGACAGACTAATTTATAAACAATCGATATTTTAGATTTATTTAACGGGGAACACGTGGCTAAAACCATTGCAATTGCCAACCAAAAAGGCGGTGTTGGTAAAACCACCACATCGGTAAACCTTGCTGCATCGCTTGCTGCAACAAAGCGACGCGTATTACTTATTGATTTAGACCCGCAAGGTAATGCAACCATGGGCAGTGGCGTCGACAAGTACGAAGTACACGCTACTAGCTACGAGTTGTTGATTGATGAAAAGCCCCTAAACGAGGTAGTCTGTAAAGATACTTCGGGCGGTTACGATTTAGTTGCTGCAAATGCTGATGTAACGGCTGCTGAAATCAAGTTAATGGAAGTATTTGCACGTGAGTTACGTTTACGTCATTCATTAGAGCCATTTGCTGACCATTACGATTTTATAATTATTGATTGTCCTCCATCACTTAACATGCTGACCGTAAACGCTATGGGTGCGGCAGATTCGGTATTGGTGCCAATGCAATGTGAATATTATGCATTGGAAGGCTTAACGGCGTTGATGGATACGATTTCTAAGTTATCATCTGTCGTTAATAAGGATCTTCACATTGAAGGGATCCTGCGCACTATGTATGATCCTCGAAACCGATTAGCCAATGACGTATCTGAGCAGTTAAAACGTCATTTTGGTGACTTGGTTTATCGAACTGTGATCCCAAGAAACGTTCGTTTAGCAGAAGCGCCATCTTTTGGTGCACCTGCCATGTATTACGACAAATCAGCATCAGGTGCTAAAGCCTATTTGGCGCTAGCTGGTGAACTTATCAAACGTCAAGCGCAACCAGCCTCGGTTGCCTAACAAGTATTAGTAAAACGAAAGGATAGCAATGAGCAGCTCAAAGCGTCGTGGCCTTGGCCGTGGATTAGATGCCCTGTTAACATCAGCTCCAAGAAAACAACCTGAACAAGCAGAGGTTGTTGCTGAGCCAAGCGACTTACAAAAACTGCCTATTGAATTTCTTCAGCCTGGTAAATATCAGCCACGTAAAGATATGTCACAGCAAGCGCTGGAAGATTTAGCAAATTCAATTAAAGCGCAAGGTATTATCCAACCTATCGTGGTTCGTCCTCTTGCCCAAGAGCAATATGAAATTATCGCTGGTGAGCGTCGTTGGCGCGCAGCGCAACTTGCGCAAATGGATACAGTACCGGTCATCATTAAAGATGTACCTGATGAATCTGCTGTTGCTATCGCTTTGATTGAAAATATTCAGCGTGAAGATCTTAATGCCATGGAAGAAGCCGTGGCACTAGAACGCCTATTACAAGAATTTGAACTGACTCATCAAGAAGTTGCCACTGCCGTTGGTAAATCACGTACTACTGTAACCAATTTATTGCGTCTAAATAGCCTAAACGATGAAGTAAAAACCTTCCTTGAAAATGGCGACATTGAAATGGGACACGCTCGCGCACTATTGGCGCTTGAGGGTGAGCAGCAAACCAATACCGCAAGAACGGTAGCGGCCAAAGATTTAACCGTACGTGAAACAGAAAAACTCATCAAGAAAGTTCTACAGCCTGAAGCTGTAAAGACTCCTACAGAAAAAGACGCGAATACCCTGAAATTAGAGCAATCATTGGCAGAACGTATCGGCTCGCCAGTGACGATTAAGCATAACAAGAAAGGCAAAGGGCAAATGGTTATCTCTTATGCCTCACTTGATGAGCTTGATGGCATACTATCGAAAATTCGATGAACGGGTAACAAAATTCATTGTTAAATGACAACGGCTATAGCGTCGACGACAGGCATTATTATATGTCTAAAATTGTTGCCAAATTGCCGTAATGTGTGGGCCGTAAAAGTTGCAAAAAAGCTGTAAATCAGTATACTTGCGCACGCGTTTGACTAGAAAAAAGTCAACCACAAAAAAATAAGGCTTTATTGCGCAGTTTCTTGGGAGTTTCCGGTGACAAATGTATTAACGAAACCGGGTAAAAAATATGCTTACACACAATTGCTTATGCAGTTGTTGGTTACCCTCCTGAGTTCTGTAACAGTTTATTTAAATTGGGGATTTTCTCCTGCTGTATCGGCATTAGTCGGTGGTGCGGTGAGTATAGTCCCTAATTTTATATTTGCTCTAAAAGCATTTCGCTATGCTGGAGCGCGCCAGGCAAAACAAGTTGTCGATTCGTTTTACTCTGGTGTGAAGCTAAAAATGATGGTGACAGCAATTTTATTTGCATTGTCGTTCAAGTTTCTTGAATTACATCAGTTAGCATTTTTTGCGACGTTTTCCTTGGCTATGGTAGCGCCCTTCGTGACTGCCGTGGTTAATAAAATTTTTAACTTTAACTTACAATAACTAGGATAGAAGATGGCTGCAGATACAGGCTCTTATATCAAACACCATTTGACCAATGCGCAAATGTGTGTCAACGACGGTGGCATCGCTTTTAACAAAGCATGTGCCGATGCAGGTTTTTGGACTGTGCATGTTGATACCTTGGGCTGGTCAATTGTTCTTGGTTTGATTTTTCTACTTTCATTTCGCTCAGTAGCGAAAAAAGCAACCACTGGTGTTCCCGGCAAATGGCAATGTGCTGTGGAAATGGTCGTTGAATTTGTCGACAAGAGTGTTAAAGAAACATTCCACGGCAAAAACAACCTAATCGCGCCACTTTCCTTAACTATTTTTGTTTGGGTTCTACTAATGAACGCCATGGACTGGGTACCAGTTGATTGGATCCCTACCATTGCAGGTGCTATTGGCCAATACGGTTTTGGTATGGACCCTCACGATGTATACATCAAGTCAGTACCTACCACTGATATGAACATGACGTTCGCGCTATCTATTGGTGTATTCTTCCTAATCATTTACTACTCAATTAAAGTGAAAGGCGTTGGTGGCTTCATGAAAGAGCTTACTTTACAGCCATTTAACCACTGGGCATTCATCCCTGTGAACTTTATTCTTGAGTCAGTTACCCTTATCGCGCGTCCAGTGTCATTAGCACTACGTTTGTTCGGTAACTTGTACGCTGGTGAGTTGATCTTCATCTTGATCGCAACCATTGGTTTATTCCAATTACCAGTGCACTTCTTGTGGGCAGCGTTCCACTTGTTAGTAATTCCTCTTCAAGCGTTCATTTTCATGATGTTAACCATCGTGTATTTGAGCTTAGCGCATGAAGATCACTAACTCTTCGGGATTGAGTTAGAACATAACCATACGGTTATCACCCGAAGGGTAAAAGAGCACGGATGCTCGGAAAACAAATTTAATTTTTATTAAATACTTTAATTTTAATTTTTTAACTTTAACTAACTATAAAATAACTGGAGATACACATGTTATATATTGCTGTTGCTCTACTAATCGGCTTAGGTGCACTAGGTACTGCGATTGGTTTCGGTCTATTAGGTGGCAAATTCCTTGAGTCTGCTGCTCGTCAACCTGAACTAGCTCCACAGCTTCAAGTTAAAATGTTCATCGTAGCTGGTCTAATCGATGCGATCGCGATGATCGGTGTTGGTATCGGTCTATATCTACTATTCGCTGTTGGTGCATAAGACAAACCTTAACCCTTTGCGAATTAACTAGATATTAGGAGATACGAATATGAATATGAATGCTACCTTAATCGGTGAATCTATTGCATTTATCGTATTTGTGATCTTTTGTATGAAGTTTGTATGGCCGCCAATTATGGCTGCTATCGAAGATCGTCAAAAGACTATTGCTGACGGCCTTGCTGCTTCTGAGCGTGCAGAGAAAGATCTTGAGTTAGCTCAAGAGAAAGCTGCTGCACAGCTTAAAGAAGCGAAAGCTCAAGCTGCAGAAATCATTGAAGCTGCGAAAAAACGTGAAGCACAAATGATGGATGAAGCAACTGAGAAAGCCCAAGCTGAGCGCGATAAAATCATCGCATCAGGTCAAGCAGAAATTGAATCAGAGCGTAACCGCGCACGTGAAGAGCTACGTCAACAAGTAGCAACTCTAGCTGTAGCTGGTGCTGAGAAAATTCTTGAACGCTCTATTGATGGCGCTGCGCACAGCGACATCCTAGACAAACTAGTTGCTGAACTTTAAGAGAGGATTGAGCTATGTCTGAATTGACTACCATTGCTCGTCCTTACGCTAAAGCAGCGTTCGAATATGCCGTTGAAGCTCAAGCGATTAACGCTTGGTTAGAGATGCTAGTGTTTGCATCTGAAGTAAGCCAAAACGAAACTATGGCCAAGTACCTTTCTGGTGGTTTGGCTACGGAACAAATCACAGATTTGTTCCTTAAAGTTTGTGGCGAACAGCTAAACGACAAAGGTCAAAACTTTATTAAGGTGATGGCTGAAAACGGACGCTTGTTGGTGCTACCACAGGTAGTTGCTCAATTTGCTGAGCTAAAAGCAGAATATGAGCAGGAAGTATCTGTAGATGTAGCGTCTGCGGTAGAACTAAGCGCAGAACAAGTAACTACATTGAGCGCCGCGCTTGAAAAGCGTCTGGCTCGCAAAGTTAAGCTAAATTGCACAGTCGATGCCACCATCGTTTCTGGTCTTGTAATCAAGGCAGGTGACATGGTAATTGATGGTTCAGTACGTGGTAAACTGAATCGTTTGGCTAATACATTGCAATCCTAATCGGGGAAATGAGCATGCAATTGAATTCCACTGAAATCGCTGAATTGATCAAAGGTCGTATCGATCAATTCGACGTTGTAAGTGAAGCTCGTAACGAAGGTACTATCGTTTCTGTAACAGACGGTATCATTCGCATTCACGGCCTTGCAGATGTAATGCAAGGTGAGATGATCGAACTTCCTGGCAACCGTTTTGCTATCGCGTTAAACCTTGACCGTGATTCGGTAGGTGCGGTAGTAATGGGTCCTTATGCGGACCTTGCTGAAGGCGTAAAAGTAAAAGGTACTGGCCGTATTTTGGAAGTACCAGTAGGTCGTGGCCTGTTAGGTCGCGTTGTTAACACTCTAGGTGAGCCAATTGATGGTAAAGGCCCTATCGACAACGATGGCTTTGCTCCAGTTGAAGTTGTAGCACCAGGTGTTATCGATCGTAAGTCAGTTGACCAACCAGTACAAACTGGTATCAAGTCAATCGACTCAATGATTCCAATCGGTCGTGGTCAGCGTGAGCTTATCATCGGTGACCGTCAGGTTGGTAAATCTGCGATCGCACTAGATGCAATCATCAACCAGAAAGACACTGGTATTAAGTCTATCTACGTAGCTATTGGTCAAAAAGCATCAACAGTTGCTAACGTAGTACGTTCTCTAGAAGAGCACGGCGCTCTTGAGAACACGATTGTTGTTGTTGCAACTGCTTCTGAAGCGGCAGCACTACAATACTTAGCACCATACGCTGGTTGTACTATGGGTGAATACTTCCGTGACCGCGGTGAAGATGCCCTAATCGTATACGATGATTTGTCTAAGCAAGCTGTTGCTTACCGTCAAATCTCACTACTACTTCGTCGTCCTCCAGGACGTGAAGCATTCCCAGGTGACGTATTCTACCTTCACTCACGTCTACTAGAGCGTGCTGCTCGTGTAAACGAAGAGTATGTAGAGAAGTTCACTAATGGTGAAGTTAAAGGTAAGACTGGTTCACTAACTGCTCTACCTATCATTGAAACACAAGCTGGTGACGTATCTGCGTTCGTTCCTACAAACGTAATCTCAATCACCGATGGTCAGATCTTCCTTGAGTCTAACCTATTCAACGCTGGTATCCGTCCTGCTGTAAACGCAGGTATCTCGGTATCTCGTGTTGGTGGTGCAGCTCAAACTAAGATCATCAAGAAGCTTGGTGGTGGTATTCGTCTAGCACTTGCTCAATACGCAGAACTAGCTGCGTTCGCTCAGTTCGCATCAGATCTTGATGACGCAACTCGTGCACAACTTGAGCACGGTCAGCGCGTTACCGAACTAATGAAGCAAAAGCAATACAGCCCGCTTTCTGTGGCTGAAACTGCTGTTTCATTGTTCGCAGCGGAAAAAGGCTATTTAACTGACATCGAAATCAACAAGATTGGCGATTTCGAAGCAGCGCTACTTAGCTACGCGAATAACGAACACGCTGAGCTTATGACTACCATCAACGAAACTGGCAACTACGATAAAGATATCGAAGCAGGTTTAAACAAGTTACTTGAAACTTTCAAGTCAACTCAAACCTGGTAATTAACAGTTTTCGGAGACAATAGTCATGGCCGTCGGTAAAGAAATTAAAGACAAGATTGGAAGTGTAAAAAATACACAGAAAATCACCAGCGCAATGGAAATGGTTGCTGCATCGAAAATGCGTCGTGCGCAAGATCAGATGTCGTCAACTCGTCCATACGCTGAGAAAATCAGAAACGTGATCGGTCATATTGCATGCGGTCAGCTTGAATACCGCCATCCTTATTTGGAAGAGCGTCAAGCGAAGCGTGTAGGCTATATCGTAATTTCTACCGACCGTGGTCTTTGTGGTGGCTTAAACGTTAACTTGTTCAAACAGGTCTTAAAAGACTCAGCCAAATGGCAAGAACAAGGCGCTGAAGTAGAGTTTGCATTAATAGGTTCTAAAGCCTCAGCATTCTTTTCAAGCTTCGGCGCGAACGTAACCGCACAAAAATCCGGTTTAGGCGACAATCCTTCAGTTACTGATTTAATCGGTTCTGTTAAGGTGATGTTAGACGCCTATGATAAAGGTGAAATCGACCGTTTGTTCGTTGTGTACAATAAGTTTGAAAACACAATGAGCCAAAAGCCGACAATCGATCAATTGTTACCTTTGCCTAAGTCTGATGAAGACGAAATTGCTCACCGTTGGGACTACATCTACGAGCCAGATGCGCAAGCATTGCTTGACCAATTATTGGTTCGTTACGTTGAGTCTCAAGTATACCAAGGCGTGGTTGAAAACCTAGCGTCTGAACAAGCTGCTCGTATGGTTGCGATGAAAGCCGCAACTGACAACGCAGGCAGCCTAATTGATGACCTTCAATTGGTATACAACAAAGCGCGTCAAGCGGCGATCACTCAAGAGCTGGGTGAAATCGTAGCTGGTGCAGCAGCGGTATAGGCAGAGTTTAATTAATAGTTTAGAGGAATAAACATGAGTGCAGGTAAAATCGTGTCAGTAATTGGCGCAGTTGTGGACGTAGAGTTTCCACAAAATGCTGTACCTCAGGTATATGACGCATTGAACATCACTGAAGGTGACCTAGCTGGCCGCGTACTTGAAGTACAGCAGCAATTAGGCGGTGGCGTAGTACGTACTATCGCTATGGGTTCATCTGACGGTTTGCGTCGTGGTCTGAATGTAGAAAATACCGGTAACCCAATCCAAGTACCAGTTGGTACTGCGACTCTTGGTCGTATCATGGACGTATTGGGTAACCCAATCGATGAAGCTGGTGATATCCCAACTGAAGAGCGTTGGACTATTCACCGTGAAGCTCCATCTTATGAAGATCAATCAAACAGCAACGAACTACTAGAGACTGGTATCAAGGTTATCGACCTTGTATGTCCATTCGCTAAAGGTGGTAAAGTTGGTCTATTCGGTGGTGCCGGTGTTGGTAAAACCGTAAACATGATGGAACTTATCCGTAACATCGCAATCGAGCACAGCGGTTTCTCTGTATTCGCTGGTGTTGGTGAGCGTACTCGTGAAGGTAACGATTTCTATCATGAAATGAGCGAATCTAACGTACTTGATAAAGTAGCGCTAGTATACGGTCAGATGAATGAGCCACCGGGTAACCGTCTTCGTGTTGCGATGACTGGTCTAACTATGGCTGAGAAATTCCGTGACGAAGGTCGTGACGTTCTATTCTTCGTAGATAACATCTACCGTTACACCCTAGCGGGTACTGAGGTATCGGCACTTCTAGGTCGTATGCCATCAGCGGTAGGTTACCAGCCAACTCTTGCAGAAGAGATGGGTGTACTACAAGAGCGTATTACGTCAACTAAGACTGGTTCAATCACTTCAATCCAAGCGGTATACGTACCTGCGGATGACTTGACTGACCCTTCTCCAGCGACAACCTTCGCTCACTTAGATGCAACTGTTGTACTTTCTCGTGACATCGCTGCGCAAGGTATCTACCCTGCAATCGATCCACTAGATTCTACTTCTCGTCAGCTTGACCCACTAGTTGTTGGTAACGAGCACTACGACGTAGCACGTGGCGTACAGTCTACTCTACAACGTTACAAAGAACTTAAAGATATCATCGCTATCCTAGGTATGGACGAGCTTTCTGAAGAAGATAAGCAAACTGTTGCCCGTGCCCGTAAGATTGAGCGTTTCTTATCTCAACCGTTCTTCGTTGCTGAAGTATTCACTGGTTCACCAGGTAAGTACGTATCGCTTAAAGATACTATTTCAGGCTTCAAGGGCATCCTAGCGGGTGAACACGATGACCTACCAGAACAAGCGTTCTACATGGTTGGTTCGATCGAAGAAGCTATCGAAAAAGCGAAGAGCATGTAATTCGGCCTAAAGTTAGGTTCAGGAGACGAATATGGCAGCCATGACCACACATTTGGATGTAGTAAGTGCAGAAGAGAGCTTATTCTCTGGTCGCGTTGAATCATTGCAAATTACGGGTAGTGAAGGTGAGCTAGGTATTATGCCTGGTCACGCACCTTTGTTAACTACACTTAAACCAGGTATGGCGCGTATTGTTAAACAGCATGGCGAAGAAGAGGTAATTTACCTTTCAGGCGGCATGCTGGAAGTTCAACCGGGTTCAGTTACCGTATTGGCAGACGTTGCCGTACGCGGTGGTGAGCTGGATGAACAAGCTGCTTTAGAAGCCAAGCAACGTGCAGAAGAGCACATTGCCAACGCATCAGCTGATGTTGATTATGCAGAAGTTGCTGCAGAGCTAGCCAGAGCGGTAGCGCAATTACGTGTTATCCAGGAAGCAAACAAGTACAGAAAGTAAGCGATTACTTCTTGTTAAAAAGGCGCCATTAGGCGCCTTTTTTGTATCTATTGTTTTTTAAATGGATAAATGTTATCGTCGAAAAATGCGCTGTCATTGCGGCTAAGGTCGCAACCTAGCTGAGTAATAGAGTGTATCTAAAGTCACCCCACCATTTATACCAATCAACTAAATACATCGCATCTAATTCACATTTATTTTACACTTCGGGCAGTAATATAAGAAACGTGTTTATCAATCTTATTTAAACTGCTTATGAAATTTATCAAAATTAGTGTATCCATTATTGTATTACTCGCATTTGCTGTTTTTCTCTTGGCCTATTCATTTAGGCTTGGCATTGGCACACCGAATGATACTTATCAGGCGCAACCCGTTTACTCGCCAAATGGTGCCATTGCAACGAGTCAGCCATTGGCAAGTCAGGCCGGTATGCGTGTACTACAGAATGGTGGAAATGCAGTGGATGCTGCCGTTGCAGCTGCCGCGGTACTTAGTGTGGTTGAACCTTATATGACCGGCATTGGTGGAGACATGTTCGCCATACTTTGGTCTGAAGCAGATCAAAAGCTCATCGGTATTAATGGTAGCGGTTATGCTGGCTCGTTGATGAATAAGGAAGTTTTCGGTGACAGGAGTAAAGTCGATGATGAAGGCGCGTTATCAATCACATTACCCGGTGCACTTGGCGGCTGGGCAAAATTACTTGAGGAACATGGCACTATTACACTGTCAGAAGCGCTGCAACCTGCGATTGAACTCGCAGCTAATGGCTTTCCCATATCCGAAATAACAGCCAAAGAATGGGACATGTTTACCGGTAAGCTTGCGTATGATGAGGGGGCCCGAAAAACGTTTCTCATCGATAATGAAAGAGCTCCCATGCCTGGAGAGTGGTTCGTCAATCAAGATTATGCCAGTACACTGAAGTTAATAGCTGATCAAGGTATCGGCGTTTTATATGGTGGATCTTTAGGTAATAAGATAGCGGTACGAATACAAGAGTTGGGCGGTTTCATTACCGAGGATGATTTTGCCAACTATCAAGCTCAATGGATTGAACCAGTATCGGTGGAGTATCAAGGTTATCGTGTGTGGGAATTGCCTCCTAATGGTCAAGGCATTGCGGCATTGGAGATGTTAAAACTCCTTGAACCATATGACCTTAAAGCTATGGGGCACAATTCGGTTGATTATTTACACCACCTTATTGAAGCTAAAAAATTAGCTTACGCTAATCTTGAATATTACGTTGGCGACCCTGAGTTTATGCAAGTTACGCCTGAAAAACTTCTCTCTGACGAAGTCATAGAGAAACGGCGATTGCTTATTAATAGCGAGCAAGCCAGTGCGAGAGTCAACCCAGATAAGTCTTTAACAACCACAGAGACAACGTATATTAGTGTGACCGATAACCAGGGTAATATGGTGTCCTTTATCAATAGCTTAGCCGGCTCATTTGGTTCAGGTGTCGTTGTGCCTGGAACGGGCTTTGCCCTGCAAAATCGAGCGGTTGGTTTATCAATGAAACCCAATCGAGCAAATACTGTAGCTCCCGGCAGACGACCATTCCATACCATCATACCGGGATTCGTTACAAAAATAGGTACCGATGGTAAAGATACTCCTTGGCTAAGTTTTGGCATCGTTGGTGGAGCACAACAACCGCAAGCACATGTACAATTGCTACTTAATTTAATGCTGTTTGATATGAACCTGCAAGAAGCTATTGATGCTCCTCGATTTAGGCATTGGCAAGACAATCAAGTTAGCTTTGAATCTTCGATATCTGAAGATGTTGTCGACGGTTTGAGAAGCATGGGACACGCTCCACAAAACCCATTTATGGCGACAGCACAAAGCGTTTTTCTTGGCAATAATCGCGGTCTTATTTTTGGTGGAGGACAAGCGGTGATGAAATTAGATAAAGGATATATGGCAGCTTCGGATTCAAGAAGAGATAGAGCAGCAGCTGGGTATTAAACTCTTCTCTACAATTAAAAGTCTATTCGCCGCGATGGCTACCCTGAGGTGTGAAATAAAAAAGGCCAGTGCCTACTGGCGCTGACCTTTTTAAGTTAGTACATCTAAGCCACTATAAACTTAATGCTTTTCTCGCATTTCATGTCGTTGATGACCACGCGGCTTTTCTTGCCTGTGGTGCTGACGATGGTTAATCGCCTTGGCTTCACGCTTAACTTCGTGGCGCTTCACCTCATGGCGTTTTACTTCGTGACGTTTAATTTCACGGCGCTCTAGTTGTTTATGACGTTGAGGCTCGTGTTTACGCTCATGTACCTTGTGCTGTGGGCGTTTATGTTCACTCACTTTATGGTCGTTTACTTTATGATGCACTGGTTTTCGGTCACCTAAGCTAGGCTTACTGCCATGCTGTACTTTCACTGGTTGTGGGCGCTTAACCTCATGATGCACTTTATGCTTATTAAGCGCTTGTTCACGACGTAAGCGGCGATCATGGTGCTTATGCTGCCAACGGTGGCTATTGCTAACCGCTATTGGTTTACGTTGTCCACCTACGCTAATGTGCTCTTGGCGTCTGTCATAGTGACCATGGCTATACGACCTTTTGTGGCGAATATAATGGTGCTTATGACGATTGTAGTAGCGCTTATAGTAATGACGATGATGATCGTGATGATGCACTACCACATGGCCAAAGCGCCATTGCACACCAAATATAAACCAACCGTCGCTAATGGTAATCGCTGGCGACCAATGAAATGGCGAATGGTGGTGTCCGTGGTGGCGGTGGTGCGCATAATGCCAGTAAACAGGCGGAAACGCTGACCATGCCCAGTGTCCGTAGACTCTGCGGCTGTCATAATACGGCACGTACACGACTTCTTTTTGCACTGGCTGAATAATAATGGTTTGCTGATCTTGGCTTACCGTCATGTTGTCGATATTATTCAGCGTACCGGCATCCCAAGCTTTTTGACGTAGGCTTTGTACCGATGCCATCACTTGGTCTTCGTCAGTTAAGAACGCATCTCCCAGTTGCTCGGTCCAGCGTAGCTCACTGCTCATTTTATTCAGCACATCTTTAAATGGCAGTAACGCAATGATACTAGGGTCCCATTGCATCTCGTTGCCTTTGTCTATTAGCTGTTGCTTAGACAAGTGTTGATTGTTACTGACATAACGTTCAGCTTGCACCACCTCTAGAGGATAAGTACTGGCAACCAAAATATGCGTTAGTAGCGCATCTGGATATAGCGCAATAGGCGCCAGCATTTGTTCAAGCTCTGCTTGAGAGTATTGCTGTTGGCTCGCGGATACTGTCGCGTTATTTGCTTCACTGGCCTGAACACTAACTGTTGTTAGCGCTAAGCTTGCGGCAATCAATGCCAAACGGGCAATACCACGATGTCTTTGTTTGTTCATAACCACTCCTAATGGTTTTTCACGATTGCTTGCTAGTGTACAAAAGCCAAGCTGAACGGAATCTGAACATAGTATTTTTATTTTATGGATATAATTGATTAGCTCGTTAGTTATGTAGGCTGTTATCTACGGAGCAACCTAAGTAGTTACATAACTTGCTATCTATATAGCTAGCTTCTTGAATAAAAAGCGTTTTTTGTATTGGCAAAATGATATTGTTTAAGATGTTCTTTAGTTTAGCTATTGAAGTTGAATAGAAAACTTGGCACCGCCAAGCTCTGAACTTCGTGCTATATCTATGCTACCACCGTAACTTGTCACTAAATCTCTAACAATAGCCAAGCCGATGCCATGGCCTGCTTGATAAGTATCGGCTCTAACACCACGTTGTAATATCGCTTGTTGTTGAGCCTCGTCTATACCTGGGCCATCGTCTTCAATGACGACAAAAGAGTGAGCTTCATGTTCAGTCAAGGTAATTAAAACTTGCTTGTTTGCGGCTTTGCAGGCGTTATCAAGGATATTACCGATGATTTCCATTAAATCACGCTCGTCGCCTTTGAACGTGGCGTTATTGTCGAGTCGTAATGTGATATCAAGCTGCTTATCAAAATAGATTTTGCTCATGGTGTTAGCAAGCTTTTCAATGGTTTGAGCAATATTAATGCCCACATGCCAAGCTATATCACCGCCACTTTGCGCCCGCTTTAATTGGTGCTCAATAATGCCTGACATAGCTTGTAATTGCTGTTTACCGCTATCGTCTAACTGGCGTTGGTTGTTTAAAACGGCCAATGGCGTTTTTAAACTGTGGGCCAGATCACTTAATGCATTGGCAAAGCGTTGTTGCTGATGATGTAAGCTGTTAATTAAGCTATTTAATTGGTCGGCTAGTCGTTGTAATTCGTAAGGGTAACGGCCACTAAGTTGACCTTGCTTACCTTCTTCAACCTCGCTTAGTTCCTGTTGCAGTGCGCTTAGTGGTTTTAAAACCCATAATAAGTAAAAAAATTGCAACAACAGCAGAACGAATAAAATGGTGCTGCCCCATAGCCAAAGCTTGCTCTGGAAAGCGGTGAGTTGTTGTATAACAGGCGTTTTATCTTTTAATAAGTGTACTGTCAGGGCAAAGTCTTGTTCATTTGCGACAAAACTTACGCTAAAACTGTACAGTCGGTACGGGCGTTGTTGATAGCTAACATCTGTAAATTGCCCATTACCTACTGGCGGCTCATTTAAACGAAAGTCAATACTATTATCGGCGAATGATAATGAGCGCCATAATAGAGTTTGTTGTTGGCTAATAAAGGCGTATTGCCCAGAATCACTAGTATTGAAGTTAGGGTCAAGCAACACTTCAGGCATTTGCAATTGCTGATCGCTGACATCTGCAACCGCCAAAATGCTGTATGTATTGGCTATCAGCTCATTATCATGCGCTTGTTCCAGTTGTTGCTTTACAACCGTATTGAGTAACCAGGCTAAGGTTGGTACTAATATCAGCACCATAAACATAGCGCTGATCAGAATACGAAATGATAACGACCGAAAGTACTTATTAGCGCTTAGCATTATCTCCACCAACATCTCGATTGGCATCTCGAGCGCTTATGTCGACTAACATGTAGCCCTGACCGCGAAATGTTTCAATAAAACCATGGTTACCGTCGGGATCAAGCTTTTTACGCAAGCGACGAATAAATACCTCAATAACATTAGAATCAAGATCAAAATCTTCGTTATAAATATGCTCAGTTAAGGTAGCTTTTGAGTGTACTTCACCTAAGTGTAAAAACATATACTCTAACAGGCGGTATTCGCTGGCGCTTAAGTTGATTACCTGGCGATTAACACTGACTTGCTGACTTTTGGTATTGATCGCTAATGGACCATTTTCAATAACCGGGCTTGCCTGCCCTGCACTGCGACGAATTAACGCGTTTAAGCGCGCGAGGAGCTCTTCCATTATAAACGGCTTGGCGAGGTAATCATCTGCACCCGCGTCAAGGCCTGCTACCTTATCTTGCCAGTGATCACGTGCGGTAAGGATTAATATAGGGAAGTTGATCTGCTGTTTACGTAGCATTTCTATTAAGCTAATGCCATCGATAAAAGGCAAGCCAACATCGATAATAGCGGCATCGTAGGGAAATTCAGTCGCCTGAAATAAGCCAACTTTGCCATCTTCAGCAATATCAACACTAAATCCAGACTCTGTTAAGTTTTGTGCTAGCTGCTGTTGTAGATGCTTATCGTCTTCAACGACCAATATACGCATACGCTACCTTTTATTTGGAAACTTTGCCGGTTTGGGCATTTACTAAAGCGTAAATAATGTGGCCTTTATTGGTTAATAGCTTAACTCGGTAAGCCTTGCCATTAAGATCTTGTACTCCAAGCACTTTGCCGCCATATTTGTTTTTCGCCAATTTAGCAGCGTGTTGTTTGGATAAGACTTTACGTTGTTGCTTGATCTTTTGATGATGTGGTTTAAAAGACAGATCTTGACTTACCGGTAGTGCAGCAACGGCATTGACACTGAAGAACAACCAAGCTAACAACATATATTTCATAAAATTCAATGCTCTATCGTTTAATTATGGTGTTTAAATACACCTGCAAGTGTAAAAGATGCGCCATATTAAATAAACCTTTATCCGCCTAAAGATACCTGAGCTTAGCTGAACACTAGCTGAATAAAATTATCGGCATGCGTTCAGATTCTATTAAGTTAGCTTAGGTTTTAATAGCAACAAGCCCATACCAAAAAGGATAAGAGGTTTTCATGAAACAGCTTACGAGTACTCAGAGTATAGATAATCAACAAACATTTTTTCGTAGCTTGCTTTGGCTAGTGATGTTACTTGCCATCATCAACACGGCGCTTATCGTAAATAAAGCCTTTGCAAGTGAGCAAACATCAGCAAGTAGCCGCAGTTTAGCCAACTTTACACATGAGTTTGACGATACAGTACGCAAGCAATTGTTTTCATTACCTGCAACTGACTTAACAAAAAGTAAGCAGCGTTTACCTGAAAAGCTGCAGCGCTCAAGTAGCTTTGATCGACAAAGCAGTGATTATGGCATTACAGCGACCATGCATTATCAAAGTTTTAGTATTTATGATGCCGACAGCCGTTTATTCGATGATGAAGATTACGACGGCTACTATCAAACTTTTTCAGTTACTTTTGATGCCGATGTGATTTCTGGGAGCAGTGACCAAAGTGCAAGGGTGTACGCCCTACTGTACCTTAGTGAAAATAATGGTCCTTGGCAGCACTATTTCTCGACAGAAGACTTTGTAATTGTCGGCGATAGCAGTGAAGATGAGTATGAAGTATTTACCCAGTTGCTTGATGGTTATTACCCGAATGACTATGACGTTCTAATAGAGCTTTACCATGCCGATACGCAAGTATTGATTGCCACATTAAGTGCTGATGACAGCAATGCGTTATATGCATTACCACTTGAAAGCAGTGACTACGATGAGGTTTATGAAGATCACGTTGATGTTCATTACCACGGTAGTATCGGCTTATTTACGGCATTGTTTATGTTTTCTGTATTAATAATACGTAAGCAACGAAAATTCATTAGAAATCCGCGACTTTAGCCAGTAAAATTAGCCTATTTACAACAATAAACGGATTTCTTATGTCATTGTCAGTCGTTATTCTTGCTGCGGGTAAAGGTACCCGCATGCGCTCTTCCCTACCTAAAGTGTTACACAAGGTGGCGCATCAGCCGATGGTACAGCATGTGATTGACGCTGCACGCGCGGTAGATTCAGATAATATTTATCTTGTATATGGCTTTGGTGGTGAAGTACTTAAGGCGCAAATTAAAGGTGACGACTTAACGTTTGTTGAACAAGCTGAGCAATTAGGTACAGGTCATGCGGTTGATATGGCAAGCCCTTATCTAAAAGACGAAGAAGACGTGCTGGTGCTTTACGGCGATGTGCCATTAACGCAAGTATCGACTTTGCAACGCTTACTTACGGCAAAACCTGACGATGGTATGGGACTACTTACCGTGAAACTTGCTAACCCAACCGGTTATGGCCGTATTGTTCGTGATAATGGCACCGTCGTTGGTATTGTTGAACAAAAAGATGCAACCCCAGAGCAACTATTAATTGATGAATGCAACACGGGGATGTTGGTTGCGAACGGCGGTGATTTAAAGCGCTGGTTATCTAACCTCTCTAACGACAATGCTCAAGGTGAATACTACCTAACTGACATTATCGCTATGGCACACAGTGAAGGCAAAGTGATTGCGACGGCACACCCGGATAGCGAAATTGAAGTTGAAGGTGCTAACAATCGAGTGCAGCTGGCCAATTTAGAACGTGCTTACCAAGCCCGTCAAGCAGAAGAATTGATGATTGCAGGCGCCAGCTTACGCGATCCAAATCGTATTGACGTGCGTGGTAAAGTAACGGTTGGTAGCGAAGTTGAAATTGATGTGAACTGTATCTTTGAAGGTACGGTAAACCTAGCAGATAACGTTAAAATAGGCGCTAATTGCATCATTATTAACTCTGAAATTAAACATGGTGCAGTGATCAAGCCTAATTCGATAATTGAAAATGCGATTATTGGTGAAGGTTGTTCTGCAGGTCCATTTGCGCGCATTCGTCCTGGCAGTGAGATGAAACCTGACTCACACGTGGGTAACTTCGTGGAAATGAAAAAAACCACCATGGGTGAAGGTGCAAAAGCCGGTCACTTAACATACTTAGGTGATACTGAAGTCGGTAAAAACGTCAACATTGGTGCGGGTACCATAACTTGTAACTACGATGGTGTGAATAAATCGAAAACCATCATCAAAGACGGTGCCTTTATTGGTTCTAATGCCTCGTTAGTTGCTCCGGTTACGATTGGTGAAATGGCAACGACAGGCGCTGGTTCTACAATCACCAAAGATGTTGAAGACAATTCATTAGCAGTTGCGCGCACGAAGCAACGCAATATTAGCGACTGGGCTCGCCCGACCAAAAAAGATAGCTAAAAAGGTATATTAACCAACTCGTAATCAAGGGCGCTTTTGCGCCCTTTTCTTTACCTGCCGATTAAAGCATTCACACAAAACGCTAATCCTAAATTGTAAAGTTCACTGTAAACATTCAATAACATCAGATAGATAGTAGTTTTTTGAACGTTTGACGTAATCCTTATAGGTATGTTTAAGATAGTGCCTATACTTTGTTCCACGAAAATTCATTTTTGAGGAGACACTATGGCAAATGAAGGTTATCACGAACCCATAAATGAGCTATCTGACGAAACAAGAGATATGCACCGAGCTATAACATCGTTAATGGAAGAGTTGGAGGCCGTCGACTGGTATAACCAACGTATTGATGCTTGCAAAGATGACGAGCTCAAAGCGATATTGGCTCATAATCGAGATGAAGAAAAAGAACATGCCGCTATGGTCCTTGAATGGATAAGACGCCAAGACAGTACCTTTGATAAAGAGCTTAAGGATTACTTGTTTACCGACAAAAAGATAGCTCATAAATAACATCACCCTTCACCATACTCGACATTCAGATAGGTCCCTGTTCTAGGTGTCGAGTGTTTAGTTTGCTAAAATAGCGCCTTTTTGTGAGGTAAATCATGGAGGAAGCAATGCAATTAGCAGGTATTCATCATGTTGCAATCATTTGCTCTGACTATAACGTTTCTAAAGCCTTCTATACCGAGGTGCTTGGTTTTACTGTCGTTGCCGAACATTACCGAGCAACACGAAAATCCTATAAACTTGATCTAGCGTTACCAAGCGGTGAGCAAATTGAGTTGTTTTCATTTCCTGATGCTCCTGCCCGAGTTAGCCGACCAGAAGCGCAAGGCTTGAGGCATTTAGCCTTTCGAGTAGCGAGTGTAGATCGCTATGCGACATACTTACAAGATAATGGTGTCGAGGTCGAACCGATCCGTATCGACGAATATACCGGCAAACGCTTCACGTTTTTTCAAGATCCTGATGGCTTACCACTCGAGTTATATGAGCAATAAAAACTGATCAGTGTTTGATATGACATATAAATTGCTCTTGGTTGTTTGATAAGGTTGCTAACATGCCAGCCTCTGCTATGAGTTAATAAAGATTTAGTAGATAAACGACATGTAACGCCAACAATGAATAAACATAGCCACAACGAAGGCGATGATGATAACAATGACAAAATAAAACCGTCATCATCTGCATCGTGCCATCATTGCGATGATGCAAGCGATCCTGATAGTAAACACGCGATAGATTGGTTATTTTGGGGTTCTTTTTTATCGGTTTTTGCGCTTTACATTACAAGCCTTCTTCCCATACATAGCCTCGTTGAGGCACCTTGGCTAGTAACTATGGTAGATACGGTTAAACATATGGTGCACGCCATGTGGTGGGGTGTGGTTATAGGTATCGTATTCATAGGTGTATTAGGTAAAGTACCGCGTCAATTTATTATGTCGATATTAGGGCGAGGTGGTACGCTTACGGGACTATTACGTGCCACCGCTGCAGGCGTGTTACTGGATTTGTGTAGTCATGGTATTTTGATGGTGGCAAGCAAGTTATATGACCGCGGCGCCAGCATTGGCCAAGTCATTGCTTTTTTGCTTGCTAGCCCATGGAATTCCTTTTCTTTAACCTTGGTATTAATTGGTTTAATCGGTTGGCAGTGGACCCTTGCGTTCATCGTCATGTCTATGTTGATAGCCATCGTTACTGGTTGGTTGTTTGAACTGTTAGTGGCGCATCGCTGGTTGCCAGCCAACCATAATCAACAGCAAACACCCCAAGATTTTCACTTTTTTAAAGAGGCTAAACTACAGTTGGCTAGTCACCAATTTGATATGAGCTTCTTCAAGGATGTTTTAGTGAGTGGTGTTAAAGACTCGAAAATGGTGGTTCGCTGGTTGTTGTTTGGTGTTTTACTAGCGGCAATATTACGGGTTATCTTTGATCAAGCACAATTTGAGCAATTTTTTGGTCCAACATTGCTGGGTTTGCTTATCACAGTACTGGTGGCAACGGTTCTTGAAGTTTGCTCTGAAGGGTCAACTCCGATTGCTGCAGATATTCTTAATCGTGGTAACGCACCTGGCAATGGATTTGCCTTTTTAATGGCTGGAGTGGCCACGGATTATACCGAAATCATGGTGCTCAAAGACACTACTCGCAGCTGGAAGGTTGCTCTTTGTTTACCTATCATCACTGTACCACAAGTACTTATCGTTGCTTGGTTGATAAATAATGCCAGTGTTTAGTCGTCCTATATAACGTAGCTCGTTATTTTCGTCATATTAGCTGGCGAGTTATGGAAACTTTTTGTGTAGGTTAAAATTCGGGGTGTTGAGCCTATAATGTATTGATAAATAGGTTATCCAATAGGAGCGTTTATGATCACTCACGGCTTATCAATTGGCTTGCAACGTATCAATGATGATGTCTTTGTCGCGATAAAAGCGATTGGTACGTTAACTTATGACGACTATCAACGTATTGTACCTATTTTGGATTCCGCTTTTGAGCAAGTAACTGAGCCTAAAATTAAGGTGTTGTTTGATGCAACAGAATTTGACGGTTGGGAATTACGCGCTGCTTGGGATGACTTAAAACTTGGCATTCGTCATGGTTCGAAGTTCGATAAAATTGCTTTAATAGGCTCTCAATCGTGGCAGCAATGGGCGGCCAAAGTATCAAGTTGGTTTATTGATGGTGAAGTACAGTCGTTTACGGATAAACAACAAGCGCTAGATTGGTTGCTATCGTAAGCTAAACTTGCTCGCGATAGCATGGTTACAATTGGTTGGTGGTTAGCTAGTTAGCCGAAGTAGTGTTAGAAGAGGTACTATTAGGTGGATTAAAGGGAGTCTTAGCAAGCTAGTTTTACCGACTTGTCACTATTTATTCAATGCATCCTTTTAATTGGAAACCGCAGCTCGCTGTAGATTAAACATCCTATTTAATGTTATGGTAATTTTAACTAGAGGCAATTCACGACCAGTTTTAACATAATGAAATTAATAGCAAAATTAGCTTTTATTGGCTTTGTTGTGTTTGTCGCTTGGGTTCTTTACATAGCTAATACCGGTCAGCAAGCGATGTTCTCTTGGTTGTTAGTCGATATACCTTACGGCGATAAAGTTGGCCATTTTGGTTTGTTTTCTACTTTAACGATACTAGC
The DNA here is from genome assembly GCF_041379765.1 of Thalassotalea sp. Sam97. Lineage (NCBI taxonomy): Bacteria > Pseudomonadati > Pseudomonadota > Gammaproteobacteria > Alteromonadales > Colwelliaceae > Thalassotalea > Thalassotalea maritima. The sequence goes on from NZ_CP166919.1 coordinate 25,871, forward strand.
GATATGGGCAAGCAATTTTCGTGTTGTTTATATTTGGCGAATCCCCTGCTATTGGGCAACGCTTGTCGTGTTGCTGTTTGTTGCCATTGAGGAGCTTAGTCAATATTTTATACCGTCGAGACGCATGGATATTTATGACTTCTATGCTGATGCGGCTGGTATTATTCTCGCCTCATTACTTGCGACATTGCTCCATGCATGGCTGTATCGCAAGCACCGAAAGCAACTAAATAGCGTGACCGAGTAAGCCTTTTTTGAGTTTACTTTCGATTACTCTCTAAGCTTGTTGCGTCGCTTCCCTGCGGTTACCATTTGTCAGTTTATTTTGTCATTTGAGCTATTCCTGCTAGACCTTAAATATTCACTTTGTTTTGGTCCTCCTACCAAAACGCAAATGATTATTCACTTAGGTAGAGAATATGAGCAACCCAATTATTGCCGATAATAAACCAGTTAAAGTTAACTTAGAGAAAGATAAAAAGTACTTTTTTTGTACCTGCGGGCGCTCTGCCTCTCAGCCATTTTGTGATGGTGCTCATGTCGGTAGCTCATTTAAACCAAAACCCTTTGTCGCTAACAACAATGAAGAGGCGTATTTGTGCCAATGTAAATACAGCGCTTCTCAGCCATTTTGTGATGGTAGTCATGGCCAATTTAAAGCCGACGATATAGGTCATGAGGGGCAGAGCATAGCAGATGCCGCAGACAAAACTGAAAATGATATGCCTAAGGCGCAAAACAGCAAAGAAGAGCCAACGGTCGAATTTATTCATCAACTTGCACGTAGTGGTTTAAGTGAGGTGGGTCATCACGGACCAATGGCCGCTATGGGAGTGCCACGCAATCAGTTGCCACATTGGGATGATATTCAATTAATGGTGGCACAAATGGCCCGCAAGCCTCTGCTTGATGAGGCCTCGGTAACCACTAAACTGACTATTGGTCCTGAAGCGAAAAAACCGTTGCAGCTGGATATCCCTTTATTTGTTTCCGATATGAGTTTTGGCTCATTATCGCAAGAGGCTAAAGTTGCCTTAGCTCGTGGTGCTGAGTTATCTGGTACAGGGATCTGTTCTGGGGAAGGCGGTATGCTTCCTGAGGAGCAAGCCGAAAACAGTCGTTACTTTTATGAACTAGCCAGTGCTCAGTTTGGTTATTGTGAAGATATATTAACTAAGGTTCAAAGCTTTCATTTTAAAGGTGGGCAAGCGGCAAAAACGGGTACCGGCGGGCATTTACCAGCCAGTAAAAACACCGCAAAAATTGCCGCAGTTCGAGGCATTGAGCAAGGTGTCGATGCAATATCGCCAGCAACATTTACAGATTTAACCACAGTTAAAGACTTCAAACGTTTTGCTGATCGGGTAAGAGAAATTAGTGGTGGTATACCTATTGGCTTTAAACTCAGCGCCAATCATATAGAGCGCGATATTCAGTTTGCCCTTGATGCCAGCGCTGACTATATTATTTTGGATGGCCGTGGTGGCGGCACGGGGGCGGCACCGACAATGTTCCGCGATCATATTTGCGTACCAACAATACCTGCACTAGCTAGGGCTCGACGTTATTTAGATCAGCAAGGAGCATCAGGGCGAGTAACGCTGATAATTACTGGTGGTTTACGGTTACCGATTGATTTTGTAAAAGCATTAGCTCTTGGCGCGGATGGTATCGCAGTGGCTAATAGTGCTATTCAGTCGATAGGGTGTGTAGCTGCACGAATATGCAATACCAACAACTGCCCTGCTGGCATTGCCACGCAAAAAGCAGATTTACGACAACGCCTCGATATTGATAAGTCTGCCAAGCAATTGGCTAATTTTTTTAATGCATCAACCGAGTTAATGAGCGTGATGGCCAGAGCCTGTGGTCATGATGCGCTTAGCAAATTTAACAAAGATGATTTAGCTACTTGGCATCGATACATGGCACATTTGGCTGGTGTTCGTTATAGCGGATACAGCCTTGATTAACAAAGCTATTATCATTATGTTATCGATTCTAAAAGAGGATTGCATAGATAACTTTTGATAGAACACATGATGAATAATACGCTTGAAGTTTTTTACCGCTTTTTTTTGTTAGGTTGGATAAGTTTCGGTGGTCCAGCCGCGCATATTGGCTATTTTCAAAAAGCCTTTGTAGACAAATTGCAATGGCTCGACAATAAAGAGTACGGCAAGCTTGTGGCCCTTAGCCAGTTTTTACCTGGTCCAGGTTCGAGCCAAGTTGGATTCGCGATAGGCCTACAACGGGCGGGCTTAGCCGGCGCTATCGCCGCATTTCTAGGGTTTACTCTACCATCTTTTTTGTTGATGTATGCATTGGCACAAAGCCAAACTTGGTTAGCAGGTTCAACCGCTGATGGGATTATTCACGGTTTGAAGCTGTTAGCGGTGGTCGTTGTTGCCGATGCTTGTGTCAGTATGTATCAAAGCTTTTGCAAGACTCGATTGGCGAAATCGATAGCAGCATTGAGCTTAGTGATTTTATTGGTTACCCCCGGCATAGGCGTACAAATTGGCGTGCTGTTACTGGCGGCTATTATCGGCGCGATATTTTGTAAGGATGAAGCAGAAAAACACCATACATTGACGTCAAATAAGCCTAACTACACACTGTTATTGGTATTTTTTATCTTATTCTTAGCGACGCCTTGGTTAGTCGAGCAACAAGGTATAGCGCAAGTGTTTGCTTATTTTTATCAATCGGGTGCGTTAGTGTTTGGCGGCGGTCACGTTGTATTGCCGCTGTTACAAGAAACCGCCGGACAAAATATCAATAACGATACCTTTTTAATGGGCTATGCCGCAGCGCAAGCCGTGCCTGGTCCTATGTTTACCTTAGCGTCGTTCTTAGGTGCTCACTCTTTTGCACAGGCACCGTTTATGGGATCGTTAGTGGCGACACTTGCGATTTTTTTACCTGGCTTTTTACTGGTGCTGGCGCTACAAGGCGCGTGGCAATCTATCAGCGCTAAGCCTCGAGTTGCAGGAGCCGTTGTTGCAATCAATGCGGCGGTTGTTGGTTTGTTATTGAGCGCCTTGTATTCTCCGGTATTTACTCTTGCGGTTGTGAGCAACCTTCATATGGCGTTGGTGGCTACAGGGCTCTTGTTATTGCGGGTGCTTAAGTTACCTATTGGTATTTTGGTTGTGGTATTTGCTTTGGCGGGCATCTTGCTTTAGCTAATAGGTATAACAAGCCATTGAAATTCAATGGCTTGTTGCTATTTTATAGAGGTTAACTGTTACTGCCATTTACGGAGCGGTTACTTGTATTGCCATTGCCCTCGGGGCGGTAATTCGTTACTGAAATCATCTCGTCTGTTAGGTTGTGTTTACCCGTAATGAGATCTTGTAAGCTACCGCTATCTTTATCAACAATACCTAACTCCCTTATCATAGTATCAACCAATGGTGCATTGGCTCGATAGCTCAATGCGGCACTGGTAATTTGTTCAGCAAGGCCACCTTGATTGGCATTGGGCTGTTCACCGTCGCCACTGCTAGTAACGCTTTGGCCGGCACCGTAACCTTGTAATATTTTTATGCCGTCGATGTTTTCTAAAGGCTTAACAGCTTGTGCAACAATCTCTGGTAAGGCCTTCAGTATTGCCAGAGATTTTTGTAATTCAACTTGCTCATCACGTAAGGTGTTTTCTGCTTCGTAAAGTGCACGTTTACCTTCCGCCTCGACCGCATAAACTTTTTCATCGGCTTCTGCTTTAAGTTTTTTCGCATCGGCATCCGCTTTTGCCTCGGTTAGTATGGCTTCGGCTTTATCTTGCGCGGCTTGTTTATCGGCCGCTGCCTGCACGGTAATACTTACAGCATCGCGTTCCGCTTCTTTTTTGGCATCGATGACTTCGATTTCTTTTTGACGATTGGCTATAGCCACTTGTTTAGCGGTTGCTACCGCTTCTTCTTTTTCAACTTTTAGCTTTTCTGCTTCCGCTGCTTTAGCTCGCGCCGCTGATTCTTCTTCAGATTTTTGAGCAACGGCTATTTGCTTTTCTTGTTTTGCCATTTCAATGTCTTTTTCTTGCTGAATGCGCGCTTGTTCGATGGCTTTGCGTTTGTCTATTTCTTGCGTATCAATTTGTTTAGCTTTTTCGATTTCGGCAAGCTCAATGGCGCGTAGTTTGGCAATTTCTGCTTCGCGCTCTTCACGTTGCTTGATTTCTTTTTGCTTAACGATTTCAGCTTGTTGTTCGGCACGTTTAAACTCTATCGCTTGTTGCTGAATAAGTTGTGCTTCCTGCTGTTCTTTTTCTATTTCCAATGATTGCTTTTCAGCTGCTAGGTTACGCTCTTCTATTTTGATGCGATTCTCTTGCTCTATATCGTTAGTTTCCTTACGTTTTTCTTCAATTATCTTAGCTAGTCTAGCTCTACCTTCGGCATCAAAGGCATTGTTTTCATTGAAAAACTGCAGGTCAGTTTGGTCAAAGCCGGTTAGCGAAACAGACTCGAGCTCCAAGCCATTCTTTTCCAGATCAGCCATAACATTTTGTTGAACTTTTTGCACAAACTCAGAGCGTTGTTCATGCATTTCTGTCATGGTCATCTCGGCAGCGACAGCACGTAGTACATCAACAAACTTAGATTCCATTAGCTTTTTAAGTTCTTCAACACGCATGGTACGAGTACCAAGTGTTTGTGCCGCCATCGAAATGCCCTCGGCATTTGGGGCAACGCGCAAATAGAAATCGGCTTTAACATCGACTCGCATGCGATCTTTGGTGATTAGCGCATCTTTTTGCGTTTTTTCCACTTCAATGCGCAAAGTATTCATGTTTACTGGAATTGTTTCGTGGACAACAGGTAACACAATTGCACCACCGTCTTTTACCACTTTTTCACCGCCCATACCGGTACGTACAAAGGCGATTTCTTTAGTTGCTCGCACATACAATTTGGCGATAATTAAACCTATGGTTAGTAGAGCCAGTAACACACTGCCCGCAATAATTAATATCATGGTGACGTTGTCACCGCCGGTTAAAGCGTTCATATAAATTCCTTATTATTATTGTTTTAATTCACTAGCTAGCCATATGTTTGCTTGCTTATGTAGTAATACGACAGTGGTGCCTTGAGGAAAGGTGTGTTGGGTTTGCTCTGGCTCAACCATCACATAATGCTTTTGATTAAATTCATCTTGTAACACGGCTTGTGCGGCATTGCCTTTACTGGCTTTACCAATGGTGATGGTCGCGACTTTGCCAACAAAGCCGTCTACCGATACGGCAGAGGATTCATTCTTAGGTACGATCTTCGCAATCGCTTCACCAAAGTAATGACAGCAAAAACCAGCACCTAACAACGCGAATGGTTTTGATAACCAATATAAAACGTCGATGTTAAGGCTACTGGCAATAATGTAATTATAAGTTAGCCCGCATAATGCAAAACTGGTTAGCATTATCACCAGCCATACCAGTAAAGGCAGTTTGTGCAGACATAACCAACCAAGCACAGAAGTTAAGCCGCCAGTGGTTACGTCGGCATCAACGTCAAGATTGAGGTCGACCATATCGTCAAGCAGACTCATAATACTGGCGCCAATAAGCAGCGCTAGGCCTTCAAGCAAAGACAGACCAACAACAATGGCTAACGCGACGTTGTAGACAAAATTGAGGTCAGACAGAATAAAATCGAGCAAAGCATCTCTCCATGATCAACGACATACGCAATAATCTTTAATGATCAATGCGTTAGCAATAAGTTTAATGTAACCATGTTGCAAAGATGTTGCAAAGTTAATTTTGATTTCTCTAATTAGTACGCAAACAATGCCGCTGTTAATGCCATTACAGGCTAGTTTTGGTGATTGTCACATCCAGTTTTTTCGTGTCGACTCTACGTCAAATAGGGTTTCATCTAGCCATTGATACCCTTGGTGCTGATTAATATATGGGACTGAAATGGCGCCTGACGCAAGAACCATTTGCACACTGCACAGTTGTCGACGCTGTAAAAACCAGCTTTGCATGAAATGTACTTGTTGTACTTTAAAGCGCTGAAAAATGTAATAGTTAACGCCAAGCCAGCCGTTGCGAATATAAATATATTTGTCATCAGTAGCCCAGCCCCAGCGGCGGTATCGAAGATAAAATAATGCGGTGATAACTAGACCACAAGCCGCTGAGATACTGAAAGCATTCGGGTTGCTATGGGTGATTAACATATAGGTTATAAAAGTCGTTACCGGTATCACAATCAGCATCATGTTACGTAAAAACAATCGCCGACTGACGTTGTTAAAGGCAATCTCAGTAATATTAACCTCGTTAAATGCATCTTGGATTAAGTGGTCACGCTCTTTGTGAGTAACCGATGGGACAATAATACGGTTGTTTTGTGCGTGCGACTCTGGCGTTTGGTGATTGGCATTCGATTGTTCAAACTTTAAGTTGCTGCGTCTTAACAGTACATCGAGCCAACTTTGCTGACAGACTATTTTTTGCAATCGCGACAAACGCATAGTGACTTCAGTTCGGGTAAAAAAGCCACTTCGGCGGATGTATTTGTCCTCATAACGACTTAGCTTAAAATCATGAAACATGATGATAGCGCCCAGTATGCTAAGTATGCTAATGAATAACATAATGGTGATAAATAGCGTTAAAAAGGTACTGGCAATTTGCCAAAAAGACTTGTCGGTAAACTCAAAGTACTGATCAAAGGTTATGCCCCAATAGGCGCTCCAGGCTCCAACTTTGTCTAGCAAGCCATCAATAAACGGCATTAGACCAGCGAGGATCAGCCATATTCGATTATTGGTTAAGCCATGAATCACCAAGTCGTCTAAGTTACGTCGATCGAGTATGACTTCATCTGCCTCATTATGCGTTGATGACGTCGTCGATTCAGTGTCGCTCGTTAGGCTTTCAGTTTGCTCTAATGAGATTGATTTGTTCTTTTGGCTGGCGAGAATTTGTTGTTTTAATTGTATGGCAAAGGGCTTGTGCACAGCGACAATTTTCGCCTCTTGACGAGCCGAACCTGCGGTATCAAATTGCATGCAGCAATAATTAAAGGGGCGATAATAAAATGGCTCTGCTAGTTCGACGTTTTGAATTTTGGCAAACGGAAGGTCGATGTACTTGCGGGCGAAAACACCAGAACGGATTTCTATTTGTTGTTCGGTTAAGCGATATTGGAAAAAATAAAAGCTTAATATCGCCGACAACAATATTAACGTAACGCCACTGTAGATAACCGGCCACCAAAGTCCTGGATTTTCTTCAACTTTACTATAGAGAATCAGTAAGGCAGGGAGAATGTAGACGACGTTACCTAATACAGACCGCACCAACGCTTGCACAAAATAAATGATAGCCACTGGCGATATGCGTTGCCATTGTTGGCTTTTACTATTATCCATGCAAGCCTAAGTCCTTGTGCGAGAGAATGTACTGGCGAATATTTTCTGCAGTTTGAATAGATAAGCCCGGTATTTCAAAGGTGTAAGCCGCACCACCGGCACTAAAAACTTGTAAGTTAGCAAGCCCCGCTTGACGCTCAAGTGGACCCCGTTTTATTTCGACATGTTGAATTCGCAAAATTGGTTGAGTTACAACCGAGCGAAATACAAGGCCACTTTGGTAACTTAAATCTTGTTCTCGCAAGGCATAGCCTTTTTTCGGGTCAGCTATATGACGATACAGAGTGGTTAGCAGGCCAACAACCGCACTAATATAGAGCGCAATTTCTACAAGGCGCAATAGTTTGCTTGGTAAGGTTAGCCAAGGTTGATTGATTATTATGGCGCATACAGCCACGAATAATAGCGTCGTATAGAGGCTGACTTTGCGATGCAGAGGTGGATAAGCTATGGCCAGTGGTTGAAAGTCTAGCTGTTGCAAAGAGCTTAGCTGTGAGCTGTTGATCTGGTTGTTTGAAAACTCTGACATGAAGGTTAGTTTGGGTATGGATTAAAGTGAGTGCCGATACCCTAACCTAGCAAATAATCGAGCACTGTGTAAATTATTCTCTACCGAATGCTCATGCCGGTATTATCAACACAGGTGAGATCATTTCATTTGTTGTTTTTTGTACAAATTATTAAGCTGATTTAGTACCTCTATGCGGGGGGGATGTCATCAGAAGTTATCGCGCTGTGAGCTTTTGACTACATAATAACCATTGTTCACTTTAATCCTGTAAGCTTAATATATCGCTAGGCTTTATATTGATATTCATGGGCTTAGATATAACCTTTGGTTCTAAAATGCAATGTAAAACAATCTTTTTGTTGGTTTTTTTACCGCTATAATCGACATAACATGGCTTTTATCTCTGATTGTTATGTCAGGTGTTAGCGCTAACCGCAACAACTAGAATTCGCCAGATGTTTCATTCACAATGCTAGTAAGGGTATCTGTTTATGGGAACCACAACGACACAGACGTTAAGTTCGCAGCAGTTTAAAAACAAAATATTGCATCACTTAAATTTTACGTGTTCGCAGTCGGATTACCACAGTAATCCTAGCGCTTTACAGCGTGCCGTTTGCTTAGCTGTTAATGAAGTGATTTATGAAAAATTAACTGCCACCAATTCGTACCATCAACAACACAAAACGCGCTCGATAAATTATCTCTCACTAGAGTATTTAATGGGTCGTATGCTGTCGAACAATCTTCATAATTTGGATCTATTTTATATTGCAGAGCAAGCGGTTGCTGAGTTGGGTTTTCAACTTGAAGATTTGTTTGAGCAAGGGCATGACTTAGCTCTTGGCAATGGTGGTTTAGGCCGTTTAGCGGCTTGTTTTCTTGATTCATTAGCGACTATGGATTTCAGCGCTTTTGGCTATGGTATTCATTATCAGCATGGCTTGTTTAAGCAACAGTTTCACCAAGGCAGGCAAATTGAAACGCCAGACGAATGGCGTGAGTATGGCAATGCTTGGGAGGTCTGCCGGCCTGAAGCACAGCAAACTATAGGCTTATTTGGTAGTGTTGAAACCTTGATTGGTAATGACGGCAAAGAAAAAAAAGTCTGGCACCCAGGACAAACCATTAAAGGTGTTGCATGGGATATTCCTATTGTTGGTTATCGCTCAAAAACGGTAAACACCTTGCGCTTGTGGGAGTCGCGAGCTTCAAGTTTTTTTGACTGGGATGAGTTTAACTCTGGTGCTTACCAAGATGCACATGCTGCACAAAATGCGGCGGAAACCATATCAAAAGTTTTGTACCCAAATGATGAAACGCCAGCAGGTAAGGAGCTGCGCTTTATTCAACAGTACTTTTTCTGTGCCTGTTCCATCAAAGATATCATTCATCGTTACCAACAAATGCATGGTGATGATTGGTCATTTTTTGCCGATAAAATGGTCATTCAGCTTAATGATACTCACCCAACCATCGCTATTATTGAACTCATGCGCATTCTTATCGATGAACAAGGCTTTACATGGCATGAAGCGTTTGCGTTGTGCCGACAATGTTTTGCTTATACCAACCATACTCTATTGCCTGAAGCGCTAGAAGCATGGTCGTTAAGCATGTTTGAGCGTGTGCTACCTCGACATTTAGAAATTTTATATGCCACCAACGAATACTTCCTGAACGAAGAGGTGGCGACTAAGTGGCCTAATGATTTACAAGTTCGTCGTAAATTATCGTTAATTGATGAGGGTGAAGAAAAAATGGTGCGTATGGCGCATTTGTGTGTCGTGGCATCATTTAAAGTGAATGGGGTGGCGCAAATTCATTCAGATTTAGTGAAAAGTGATTTGTTTCCCGAATTCAACGCGTTATACCCTGAAAAGCTTACTAATGTGACTAATGGGGTTACGCCTCGGCGTTGGCTGAAAGCCTGTAACCCAGCGTTATCGCAGTTACTTGATGATAAAGTCAGTGTCGATTGGGCAAAAAATCTCGATCAGTTGCAAAAAATTGCAGAGTTTGCCGAAGATATGGATTTCCAACGACAGTTTATGGCGATTAAATATCATAATAAGCAAAAACTGGCGCAAGAGATTTTAAAAACAACCGGTATTGAAGTCGATGCTAACGCAATTTTTGATGTACAAATAAAACGCTTACACGAGTACAAGCGACAGCACCTCAATTTATTGCATATTTTATTGTTATATAGAAGGTTACTTGCTGATAGTGACTTTGATATGCATCCTCGTGTTTATATTTTTGGTGCTAAAGCTGCCCCTGGCTACTACTTAGCGAAAGAAATTATTTATGCCATTAACAAAGTCGCTGAAAAGATAAATAGCGATGAACGTATTAATGGCAAGCTGAAAGTCGTTTTTATGCCAAATTATCGCGTATCTCTTGCTGAAAAAATTATTCCCGCAGCGGATGTATCAGAGCAAATATCTACTGCTGGTAAAGAGGCTTCTGGTACGGGGAACATGAAATTAGCACTAAATGGCGCGATTACCATTGGTACCCTTGATGGCGCGAATGTGGAAATTGCTGAAGAAGTAGGTGCTGATAATATCTTTATATTTGGCAATAGTGTTGAGCAAGTTAAAGCATTAGAAGCAGATTACAATCCATACCATTTTTACGAAACCAATAAAGAATTAAAAGCGGTATTAGATTGGTTGCATAGCGATTATTTTACACCGGGAGCAGCAGGCCAATTATCCGCTATTTCGTACAGCTTGCTTGAAGGTGGCGATCCTTATCGAGTGCTGGCCGATTTTGCTGATTATTGTCGAGCCAATGCTGAACTTGATTTGGCTTATAAAGATAAGAGTCGTTGGGCAAAAATGGCTATTCTTAACACCGCTAAGATGGGCAAATTCACCTCAGATCGGTCGATACGAGATTATGTCGACAATATTTGGCGATTGTCAGCGATGAGCTAGCTTCAGCAAATGTAACCTGATATAGATATCAGTTAGATATATCAATAATGAAAATAATAAAGGATAAATAAGTGCAGCAACAAATTGATGCCATTAAACAAGCTCAGCACGACAACCCGTTTGCATTTCTTGGCATGCATGTAAATAAACAAGGCTATATTGTCATTAACACCTTTCAACCAGGGGCTAAAGCGGTATCGGTGGTCGATAATAAAGGCAAGGCAGTGCTTAACATGCAGAAAGTTGATGCCAGTGGCTTTTTTTCTGTGGTCACCAAAAGCCAGCAACGTTTTGATTATCAACTAGATGTACAGTTCGAAGCTGCTAATCAGCGCTTTAGTGATCCATACGCTTTTTCGCCGGTATTAGGTGACTTAGATATTTATCTATTTAATGAAGGTCGACATAAAACACTGTACAAAAAACTTGGTGCGCATTGTATTGAGCATGAGGGCGTTAAAGGGGTTAGTTTTGCTGTTTGGGCTCCTAATGCTAGCAGTGTTGCCGTGGTCGGTGACTTTAATCATTGGGATGGCCGTCGCCACTTAATGCGCAAGCGCCTTGATAGTGGCATTTGGGAGATTTTCATTCCTGAAAATGCCTGCAGCACCCCGGTTCAAGCAGGTTGTCATTACAAGTTTGAAATAAAAGACAGTGCAGGTCATTTGTTGCCATTAAAAGCCGATCCTTATGGCGTGCAAACACAATATCGCCCAGATACGAGTTCGGTGATCAGCGCGGAACAAGCGTTTTCGTGGCATGATAGACTTTGGATGGAGCAACGAGCAGCACGCCATGCGCGAGATGCGGCTATTTCAATCTACGAAGTCCATTTAGGTTCATGGCAAAAAGACGAGCATAATGAATTTTTAAATTATCGAGAGCTTGCCAATCGCCTTATTCCTTACACTTTAGATATGGGGTTTACTCATATTCAATTAATGCCAGTTAGTGAATACCCTTTTGATGGCTCATGGGGTTACCAGCCAGTTGGTTTGTTTGCACCAACGGCTCGTTTTGGCACACCGGAAGACTTTAAATATTTTGTCGATGCATGTCATAGTGCAGGCTTAGGATTGTTAATTGACTGGGTACCAGGTCATTTCCCTGTAGACTCGCACGGTTTAGCTAAGTTCGATGGCACTTGTCTGTACGAACATGAAGATATGCGCAAAGGTTTTCATCCCGACTGGAATACCTTGATATATAACTATGGCAGAACTGAAGTTGCTAATTTTTTGCGAGCCAGTGCGTTGCATTGGCTTGATACCTATCATGTTGATGGTATTCGAGTCGATGCCGTAGCATCCATGCTTTATCTTGATTACAGTCGAGAAGATGGTGAGTGGCTTCCTAATGAGCACGGTGGTAACGAAAACCTTGAAGCAGTCGCATTCATCAAGGCATTCAATGAGGAGTTGTATGCTGATTATCCAGGCGCTTTTTCTGTTGCAGAGGAGTCCACATCATGGCCGTCGGTGTCACGTCCAACCTCAATGGGAGGCCTAGGCTTTGGCTATAAGTGGAACATGGGCTGGATGAACGATACGTTACAATACATCAGTAGAGACCCTATTCATCGCCAACACCACCATAATGAAATCAGCTTCGGTTTGGTTTATGCGTTTGATGAAAACTTTATTTTACCAATAAGTCACGATGAGGTCGTGCATGGCAAAGGTTCTATCCTTGGTCGCATGCCAGGCGATGAATGGCAACGTTTTGCCAATTTGCGCGCATATTACGGTTTCATGTGGACCCATCCAGGTAAAAAACTGCTGTTTATGGGGAGCGAATTCGCTCAGCAAGCCGAGTGGAACTTTGAACACTCTTTAGATTGGCACTTACTTGAGTACGATAACCACAAAGGTATCCAGCAATTAGTTAAAGACCTCAACAAACTTTACAAATCGATACCCGCATTACATCAAAAAGATTGTGAGCATGATGGATTTCAATGGATTGATTATGAAAATTCCAGTCAATCGATATTCAGTTACATCCGTTATGGAGAGGCGGGAACCAATCCGGTACTGGTGGTTTGTAATTTTACCCCAACCGTTCATCACCAGTTTCGTATTGGTACGCCACTCGCAGGGTTTGCTAAAGAAGTGTTTAACTCAGATGCTAGCTTGTATGGTGGCAGTAATGTTGGCAATGTTTATGGTTGCGCGAGTCAATATATTGCATCTCATGGCTTTGAACATTCATTTGAAATATCTATACCTCCATTAGCAACCTTGGTATTTGAAATACAATCTTAACAAATGAGGCGCAAATGCAAGTACTTCCTGGACATCAATACCCTCTTGGAGCACATTATGATGGCCAAGGTACCAATTTTGCGCTGTTTTCTGCCAACGCCACAAAAGTGGAACTGTGTTTGTTTGATCAGCAAACCGAGAGTGAAATTGCGCGGATAGAGCTTTGTGAATATACCGATGAGGTATGGCATATCTATCTGCCAACTGTTAAGCCGGGATGCTTATATGGCTACCGAGTTCATGGCCCTTATGCGCCACATCAAGGCCATCGTTTTAATTCAGCAAAATTGCTAATAGACCCATACGCTAAAAAGCTTAATCGGCCATTCAGCTTCGACGACACCCTCTATGGTTTTGATACTCAATCAAGGCAGCAAGACTTACTGATCGATGATACCGACAATGCCGCGGTGATGCCTAAGTGCGTGGTGGTGGAGCCTTTACAGCCTATCAAGCACCACAGATATTCACGTTATACAAGCAACAGTCAAACCATTATTTATGAAACTCATGTTAAAGGATTTACCAAGCTTAACAAAGAGGTGCCGTTGCAACAACGTGGTACTTACAGCGGTTTGGCGCACGCGAGTGTGTTGCAATACCTGCAAAACTTGGGGATTAGTGCGGTAGAGTTACTGCCTGTGCATGCGTTTGCCGATGAATCTTTTGTCTTAGAAAAAGGCTTAAAAAATTATTGGGGCTATAACTCAATCGCTTTTTTTGCACCTGAGGTGCGCTATAGCACAGATAACGATATTGGCGAATTTCAGCGCATGGTTGCAACCATGCACGAAGCTGGGCTCGAAGTGATTCTTGACGTGGTATATAACCACACGGCTGAAGGAAACCATTTAGGGCCGACCTATAGCTTTAAAGGCATCGATAACGCTAGCTATTATCTACTTGATCATGAAGATAAGCGTTATTATGTCAACCACTCTGGTTGCGGTAACACCCTTAATATTGCTCATCCTAGGGTATTACAAATGGTGATGGACAGTTTAAGGTACTGGGTGGAAGTCATGGGGGTTGATGGCTTTCGTTTTGATTTAGCGCCTATTTTAGGTCGTAAAAACCGCCACGATAGTGATGCCTTTGATCGACAAAGTAGCTTTTTTACAGCTTTAAGGCAAGACCCTGTTTTGGCCAACGTACGCTTAATCGCCGAACCATGGGATATAGGCCATGGTGGTTACCAACTTGGCCAGTTCCCAGGGAATTGGCTGGAGTGGAATGATCGATTTCGCGATGCCGTGCGACGCTTTTGGCGTGGTGATGAAGGAATGGTGCCAGAGCTTGCACGTCGCTTACACGGCAGTGCTGATTTATTTGAGCATCATGGACGTCGCCCTTATGCTAGCGTCAATATGGTAACGAGCCATGATGGCTACACATTACATGATTTAGTGACCTATGAGCAGCGTCATAATCATGCCAATGGCGAAGCAAACCGAGATGGTCACGGTAGTAATTTCAGCTGTAATTATGGTGCTGAAGGAGAGACCTCTGATTTACGTACTCTACAAGTGCGACGACAACAAAAGCGCAATATTCTCGCAACGTTGTTTTTCGCGCAAGGTACGCCGATGTTGTTAGCGGGCGATGAACGTAATCATACTCAACAAGGCAATAATAACGCTTACTGTCAAGATAATGAGATGACTTGGCTAACATGGCATAAGGAGGATCTGCAGCAAGTTGAGTTTGTTAGGCAATTGATTGATTTGCGTAAGCAGCACCCATTATTAAATCGCTTGCACTATCAACATGGGCGGCAGATATCGACTAGGACGGGTTTAAAAGATCTAAGCTGGTTTAATTGTCATGGTGAACCGATGGACGAGAGCAATTGGCACAATAAGGCGTTGAAAAGCTTTGCGATGATGTTAGCAGATACTGAACATGAACCGTTGGTTGATGATGGCTTGCTGATTATTTTTAATGCGCACAGCCACGTAACCCAATTTCAGTTGCCTCATTTATTGGGGAGCTGGTCACAAATTATTGACACGGCTAACGAGCAAGCCCCTTTTTTACGCAGGCAAATTAGCGATACCCTGCTAACGATAGCTCCACATAGCACTCATGTGCTGAGTTACAGTCACACGGGACAATAGGATTTACCATGACAGCACTGCATATGCTTGCCCAACAAGTCGGTTTTCACCTAGGTTACCACGGTTTTTTTAATAATTGGGTGACGGTCAATGATGACGCATTAACAGCGTTGCTAACAGCCATGGGCTACGATGTTAGTAGTCCGCAGGCGATGCTGGATGCTACACAAGCGCTTCAATATCAGTCTTGGCTTAGGTTATTACCAGCGAGTCAGATTATTAATGAAGAAGACGAAAAATATCAGGTAACGGTGAGTGTAAAAGCGAGTGATTTATCTGAATGGTTGAGCTGGCGCTTTGATTTAGAAACTGGTCAAGTAATGACGGGACGTTGTGATGCACAGCAGCTTTCCGTTATTGAGCAACGTCACATTGATAATGAGCTTTATCTGCGGTTAACGTTACCGTTACCGAAAATAGACCAAGGGTATCATCGGTTATCGGTTGCCTTAGGTAAGCAACAAGCACAATGTTATGTCATTGTAGCCCCAAAAATGTGCTTAGTGCCGAGTGATATTGCTGACTATCGGATGTGGGGCTTGGCGGTACAGCTATATTCTTTGAAATCACAGCAAAGTTGGGGGATCGGTGACTTTGGTGATTTGCGCCGCTTGGTTAATGGCGCTGCTAGCCAAGGCATAGCGGCTATTGGCTTAAACCCTCTACATCCTTTGTTTCCGGCAAATCCCAACCATATTAGCCCGTATTCACCAAGCAGTCGCAGTTTTTATAATGTCAGTTATATTGACGTTTGTTCTGTTGATAACTTTAGTGACTGCCAAGCTGCGCAGCAATTGGTTCATTCTGAGGAATTTCAGCAACACTTAGCTCGTGCGAATCAAGCGCAATTGGTTGATTACAGCTATGCCGCACACCTTAAGCAGCAAGTGCTAGAGCTACTGTACCAAGATTTTGTCGATAATTGGCAAGATAGTGACTTTGCGATGGCCTATCGCGATTTTATATGCACCATTGGCGATGATTTGTTGGCGTTAGCGACATTTGATGCATTGCATGAGCATTTTCAGCAACAAGATGGAGGGGCTCATAGTTGGCAATCTTGGCCATTGGAATATCAAGATTATCACAGCGCTTCGGTGCTTGAATTTCAGCAGCAACATATTGAGCGTATTGGCTATTTTCAATTTTTACAATTTATTGCAGAAAGGCAGCTGGCTAAGGTCGCGAAAGATGCTAAACAACATGGCATGCCAATAGGTCTTTATCTGGATTTGGCTGTTGGCTGTGATGGTGGTGGTGCCGATGTGTGGGCTGATAAGCACAGCTATGTTGCTGGAGTTAGTATTGGTGCACCGCCTGATGCGATGAACCGTTTAGGGCAAAGCTGGGGGCTTACACCGATGAACCCAGTTACCTTGCAAGAACAAGGTTACCAACCTTTAGTCAAAGCGCTACGCAGCAATATGCGTCATGCAGGTGCGCTGCGGATTGATCATATTTTAGGGTTGCTACGACAATATTGGGTGGCACCTGGTATGGCAGCCGACCAAGGCGTATATATAAGTTTTCCTGTCGATGATATTTTTCGCATTATTGCTTTAGAGTCACATCGCAATCGGTGTGTGGTTGTTGGTGAAGATTTAGGTAACATACCAGATGGCTTTCGCGCTGTTATGGCTAAAGCTGGCTTATTATCTTATCGTGTATTGCCTTTTGAACGTTGGCCAAGTGGTTTGTTTTTTCGGCCTGAAATATATCCAGAGTTGGCAATGGCGACAGTTGCCACACATGATTTACCACCTTTGTTGGGATGGTGGCATGGTAATGATCTCGATTGGCGACAAAAATTAAATTTGTATCCAAACCAAGGCATAGCAGATGAAGAAAGACACAATCGCACTCAAGCGAAACAGCAGTTGCTGGCGGCGCTAGAATTTGAAGGTTTATTATTAACGACAGAAGATAAACAAGCGACACGTTCAATAAGCCAGCAGTGTTTAGTTGAGGCGGTGCAGCGGTTTTTGGCAAGAACCCCTAGTGCCATGTTGATGGTGCCTCTTGAGGATGCTCTGAACTTAACTGAGCAGGTAAATATTCCAGGTACCGTTGATGAGCACCCTAATTGGCGTCGACGTATGCCGTATAAGCTCGATGAGCTTTGGTCGCAGCAAAGCTTACAGCAGCTAATCAAAATTATGACACAAGAGCGACCTAAATCATCAACTTAGGTCGTTTAGGTAGGTTGAGAGTATGCTAAATACGGATATATTAAGCGACCGGTTCGCCATTTCGTGCTTGTAGCAGTCGGTACCAATCTTCTCGGCTGTAGCCAATATCAAGTGCGCGCATGGCGGCATTAATACGTTGTGGGTTTGTTGAGCCAATAATTGGGCAGATATTAACAGGGTGCTTCATTAACCATGCAAGCATGACGATCCATTTTTCTTCGTTGTAAATTTGGGCCTGACGATCTAATTCTTGGTGGATGCGAGCGATATCTGTTTCGCTAAAAGTATTTCCCCATGCTTCGTAAACAACGGTTGCGATAGGACACCAGGCCATAGCGGTGATATTATCCTTAAAGCATTGATCTAGAGTGCCATTTTCGAAAGCATCGACATTGTGAATGTTGATTTCTACTTGATTAGCAACCAATTTTTCTTGGGTGAATGATTGCAGCATGGTCAGCTGCGATGGTTTAAAGTTGCTCACGCCAAACTGTTTTACTTTCCCTTGTCGCTTTAATTGCTCAAAAGTTTCTGCGACTTCGTGTGGATCAAACAAATAATCAGGGCGATGTAATAAAAAGAGATCCAGCGCATCGACATTCAGTCGCTTGAGTGAGGCTTCGACTTCACTAATTAAGTGTTGTTTGCGAAAGTCATAGCGCTTTACACTATCTGGTTTACTTTCCACGGCAAAACGAATGCCAGCTTTACTGGTGATAATCAGTTTATCGCGCAATTCTGGCGATTCTTTCATAACCTCACCAAAAATGCTTTCGCATTGGCCGCCGCCGTAAATATTGGCATGATCAAAATGATTATAACCCGCGTCAATTGCTGTACGGATAGCGTGTTTGCCTTGAGCTACCGCTTGCGATGAACCATCACCATTGATGCGCATGCAACCGTAAACTAATCGAGATGATGGTAATGTTAAATGACCTATTTGAACTTGTTTGGCTGTGCCCATAGCAATACGTACCTTTGAATCGGTGTGATAAAGAGTGATAAACCACTATATTGTCGCTTTCAAGAGGGGCGTTTTCAAGACTAATTATCAGGGCTAGTTTTTTCCTGTGAATTTATTTGCTACTGTACCTGTTAACGTATTTTTTAACTTTTGGGGTGGCATTTCGATGTCGAAAGAGCGTTCAAATTGGCACAACCTATTTATTTATCTACTGGCCTTTAGCAGTGGCTTTTCTATTATGGGCATCGAGTTGTTGGGGGGTCGTATTCTTGCGCCTTACTTTGGTTCAAGCGTGCATGTTTGGGGCAGTATCATCACTGTATTCATGTTAGCGCTATCATTGGGTTATTTACTTGGTGGTCGTTGGTCTTTACATCAACCGTCATTGAAAAAGTATGGCGTTATTTTTATCGCGGCTGGATTAACGTTGTTGCCGTTAATACTCGCAGCGACAACGATGTTAGAGTGGGTGTTTACTTACTTTGATGATGCTCGCTACGGCTCGTTAATTGCGTCTTTGCTATTGTTTTTTATTCCGACGGTGATCCTCGGCATGATTTCCCCTTACTCGGTACGTTTGTTGGTGACTAATGAGCACGAAAGTGGTCATGTAGCGGGTATCCTTTATTTTGTGTCAACATTAGGTTCAGCTCTGGGCACCTTAGCGACATCGTTTTACTTAGTCTTATGGTTTGAAGTGAATACCATTTTGGTGACCTTTTGTACGCTATTGGCGTGTATTGGTCTTCTAGCGGTATTGGTCAGTTTTTGGGAGAGCAAATATGCCAAAGTTGCTTTGCAAGCATAACGTCGCATTTAGCGTTTTTTTAGCGACGATATTGTCATTTGCTACATCACCAGCTGTTGCCAAAGTCATCAAAGAAGAACGTTCTTTGTATCGTAATATATTGGTGGATGAACACGGTGAACGACGCTGTTTAAAGTTCTCCGTCAAGCGACGTACCTCGAGTCAGTCGTGCATTAACTTAAAACAGCCTAATAAGTTGGTATTTGATTACACAAAATTTATGATGGCTTCGTTGGTGTTTCACGCTAAGCCAGAACGAGTCCTCATTATTGGTTTAGGCGGTGGCACATTATCGAATGTATTACTGGATATGTACCCTAATATTGAGATTGATAATGTAGAAATTGATCCGGCGGTGGTGCGTGTCGCCCGTCAATATTTTAACTTCATAGAAACTGGCAATGTAAAAAGTCATACCCAAGACGGGCGTATATTCATCAAGCGGGCGCTATTAAAGTCGCAAAAATATGATGCTATTTTTCTTGATGCCTTCAATGGCGAATACATTCCGGAGCATTTATTGACCAAGGAGTTTTTGCAAGAAGCGCAAGCTCTTTTATCAGCTGATGGTATGTTGGTCGCAAATACATTTTCATCGAGCACTTTGTATGATCATGAGTCGGCCACCTATCATGCGGTTTTTGGTGGATTTTATGCCATCGAAAAAAGTTTCAAACGCGGCAATCGAGTCATTATTGTCAATATGGATAAAACGGTAAACACCGACGAAAATGTCGAATTACTGGCCCCAGCGTTAGGTAAATTTGATGTGGATGTTGCCGATATATTGTCACTCCTTGATTACCATCAGCCGACAGATTCTGAGGCGAGAGTGTTAACCGATCAATATTCACCAGCAAATCTGCTTTAGTTGTATCGTGCAGCGACGGCAGTTTTGTGTGTCGCTACAATATATTGCTCATCCTAACGAGCATTGCTTATAAGCTAGAAGCGAAAACCGCCGCCAATACTGTAAATTTCATATTGCTGCCCTTCTATTTCAAACACTTGCCATTGCGAGGTGAATATATAGTCGTCGTAATCAAACTCATAACCAACGCCATAAAACACATCTGTGCCATAGCGAATATTAGAATTTAGCTGATTCATTGCAGGAGTCAGAGCGTTTTGAGTTAATGAATCTTGTTGCTCAGCCAGCCATGCACCAATGCCAAATTTGGCAAATAATGACGATGAATTACCCAATGGTACAGAGCCTTTTACATTGACTAACACAGCGTTTAAATCACTACCAGGGGAAAACAGTGGCGAGGGGTTTTGCTGCAACCATTGAAAATCGTCGTAATCTGCTTCTAGGCCAAAATACGGAGTAATTTGTAACGCACTGCGGATAATGTCAGCGCTTGATTTTGGGTATAACTGCAAGCTATTCGTGGTGGATTCAGGTTGATTTTTGCTGTGTTGCCAAGCAAATGCGGAGAGGCTTTCTAGTGAGGTTTTTATGGTAATACTCGCCGCTTCTAAAGGCGCTATACTGTTGTTTACAGCCTTAGAGAACGACTCATTATCTGGGTGCTGCGGCTTACTCTCGGTATGCTCTTTGGTTGTTGGTGATGGCTCCGAGCTCGATGTGTTTTTATCTGTAGCTTGGCTTGTTTTTGTCGTGTCGGCTGTCGGCTGTTTTGTTGTTGGCAGTGACTGACTGGCATCAATCTCAGAGCCTGTTGATGTCAGTGATGGTTGTGAATCAATCGCTTGTGGCGTGTTCATATCTAAGCCGTGTTCAGTGGTCATGATAAACCATTTACTGATCGCTACGAGTATAAAGATAACCAGTAGGATAACAAGACTGCGTCGCATGTTTACCTCCCGTTATGGTGTTCTTGATGTCTTTGCTACACTTTAGATTGTGACAGAATTTTACTGTTTAGATAACCCTATTTGCGCGAATTTCTGAGCGAATCTTCGTTTGCTGCGCAACGCAACACCATCAGCAAATTAATGGGTCCACAATCGTGAAACTGGAGTGTTTATTTTGACTAATCAATTACCCAAGCAGTTTACACAACTCGTTGCAGCCGCCAAGCAAGCTTATGATAACGCGTATGCGCCTTATAGTAACTTTCAGGTAGGTGCCGCCGCACTAACCAAAAATGGCAACGTTGTCAGCGGCTGTAATGTCGAGAATGCCTCTTACGGTCTAACTATTTGTGCTGAGCGCAATTGCTTAGGTCAAGCGATAGCTAATGGCGAGCAACAGTTTGCATACATCGTAATTTATACCGAGATGAATAAGCTAACCCCACCTTGTGGTGCCTGCCGGCAAGTAATTGCTGAATTTTTAGATAGCGATGCCAATGTTTATGCCACCAATCATTTGGGGGATGTGGTGGCGTGGTCGGTTAAGACCATGTTACCGGATGCCTTTACCCCTAAAGACCTTACAGATTAGTTACTACAGCCTTATTCAGGAGCTACCATGTTTATTCCCCAAGAAATTATCCGCTTAAAACGTGACGGTCATAGCTTATCTGATGACTATATTCGCGCTTTTGTTGATGGCCTATCGTCAGGATCTTTTAATGATGCGCAAGTTGGCGCTATGGCCATGGCAATTTTACTTAAGGGCATGGATGTTGAAGAGACGGTAACATTAACTCAAGCAATGAAAGACTCTGGGCAGTCATTTAGTTGGCCTGATCTAGACGGGCCAATTGTCGATAAACATTCTACCGGCGGTGTCGGCGATAAAGTCAGTTTTATGTTAGCAGCTATTGTTGCCGCTAATGGCGGTTATGTACCGATGATCTCCGGTCGCGGTCTTGGCCATACCGGCGGCACAGTCGATAAGCTGGAGTCGATCCCTGGGTTTGATGTACAACCGAGCGAACAGCGCTTTCAGGAGTTGGTAAAGCAAATAGGTGTGGCGATTATCGGTCAAACAAGCAATATTGCTCCGGCAGATAAACGTTTGTATGGCATTCGCGATGTGACGGCTACGGTAGATTCAATACCATTGATTACCGCATCCATTTTGTCGAAAAAGTTAGCCGCAGGCTTGGATACCTTGGTGATGGATGTAAAAGTTGGTAATGGAGCCATGATGCAAAGCATTGATGACGCTAAGGCGTTAGCAACCAGTATCGTTAATGTTGCTAACGGTGCTGGCGTTAAAACACAGGCCTTGATTACCGATATGAATCAGGTTCTTGGTACAAGCGCAGGAAATGCCGTTGAAATCATCGAAACATTAGAATACTTGACTACATCGTGTCGTAACCCGCGTTTACATGAGGTTGTGTCAGGTTTGGCGGCAGCCATGTTAATCGATGGCAAACTAGCCAATAATCAGCAGCAAGCACAACAAATGGTTGATACGGTACTCGATAATGGTCAAGCCGCTGAAGTGTTTGCAAAAATGATTGCCGCTATGGGCGGACCAGTTGATTTTATTGAAAATTACCACCAATATTTGCCCAAAGCCAATGTTTTGGCTGATATCAAAGCACCGCATGATGGTGTGATTAGCGCGATGCAAACTCGTGATATCGGTATGCTTGTCGTGGGTCTCGGTGGCGGTCGTTTAAGTAACGATGCGCAAATCGATCACAGTGTTGGCTTTGACCACATTGTTGGTGTTGGTCATCATGTTAGCAAAGGCGATGTGATTGCACGAATACATGCTAAAGATGCTCAGCAGGCAGCAAAAGCGAGTGCGGATTACCTTTCGAAAGTAACCATCAGTGACAGTGCGCAAAATACAGAAACGCCGGTTATTTATCAGGTTATTAGTTAACGCATTTGTTAGACTTTCACAGGATAAGCTTTCAAAAGAGACTTTACTCACCACTTTGACCTGTGGTTATTGTGCAACGTGATGTGTCCGATAAAGTTTATTGGTAACTATCTACAAGGTGTATTGCTTTTGGTATGATGCCGATAAGTAAAACATAATTTTTACAAATAGATATGTCCTCATTAGCCACAGGTGTTGTGTTTCTCTCGGCAGCGGTTATCGCTGTTCCTATTTTTAGTCGCTTTAAATTGGGTGCCATTCTTGGCTACTTAGCGGCTGGAGTTATTGTTGGTCCATCCGTACTCGCATTATTTGATGATCCTGAGCAAGTGCTGCATTTTGCTGAGCTTGGTGTGGTGTTTCTATTATTCATCATCGGTTTAGAGTTAGAGCCGGAAAAACTGATGCGAATGCGCAATAAGATTGTTTTTATTGGTGGAGGGCAATTGCTGTTATGCGCAGCGGTAATTGGTGGTACCGCTTTGTTGTTTGGCTTGAGTTGGCAGATCGCCTTAGTCATCGGCTTGGCATTGGCATTGTCGTCAACAGCGTTTGCTGTCGGCTTAATGGATGAGAAGCAAATACTTAAAACCCCAATGGGGCAAAAAGGTTTATCAATACTGCTGATGCAAGACATGGCAGTGATCCCGATTGTGTTACTGGTGTCATATTTATCTGGAGCAAGTGCTGCCGATGCGCCGGCTTGGTGGGTCAGTGTTGCTATTATTATCGGCGTCTTAGTCAGTGGTCGTTATCTAATTAATCCTTTACTGAGACTGATGTCGCAATATGGCAGTAGTGAAGTTATGACGGCATCAGCGCTACTGATTGTTTGTGCGACAGCTTGGGTTATGCAAGTGGCACACCTATCGATGGGATTAGGTGCCTTTTTGGCTGGTGTTTTGTTGGCAAACTCTACTTTCCGGCATCAACTGGAAGTTGAAATAGCGCCGTTTAAAGGTTTGTTACTGGGCTTGTTTTTCATGGCAGTAGGCATGAATATTGAATTATCGCTACTATGGCAAAATGCCATGATAGTGCCGATGGCTATTGCCTTAATCGTTACCAAAACGTTGATCATTTATTTGTTGGTTCGGTTCAATAATCGACAAGGTACTCATCCATTGCGATTAGCGTTAATGCTTTCACAAGGTGGTGAGTTCGCGTTTGTGATTTTTAACGTTGCTACTCAAGGTGGCTTGTTACCAAGTAAAATAGCCGATGAAGCAACCTTGGTCGTGGGTATTTCTATGGCACTAACCTCGCCATTGGTGATGGCATATGAATACTTACAACGACAAAAAAGCGCTCAACCTGAATACGATCAGCAGACCGATGTCGTTGAACCTGAAGTTATCATTGCCGGTTTTGGCCGATTCGGTCAAATTGCAGGGCGTATTTTATCGGCCAATAATATTCCCTTTACAGCGCTAGATAATAACGCGCAACATATTGAATTTATTAAAAAGTTTGGCAACAAAGTGTTTTTTGGTGATGCGACCAACTTAAAGTTGTTGCAAGCCGCAGGGGTTAAACACGCGCGTGTCATGTTCATTGCCGCGGATTCAGATAAGCATGGTTTGCAAATAGCAAAGGTAGTAAAAGAGCATTACCCGCACATTAAAATCATTGCCCGTGCGAAAAGTCGTATTAGTGTTTTACAGTTTCGTGATATTGGTGTTTACAGCAGTGTCCGAGAAATGTTTGACAGTTCACTGCATGCAGCAAAACTAGTATTACAAGAATATGGTTTTGATGAAGCGCGTGCTGAATATATGGTGCAAGTGTTTAAGATGCACGATGAAGAACTACTAGATAAGTCATATCATAAGCAACATTACGATTTGCAAGAAGTCATTAAAGTCGCCAATCAAGGCCGTGCTGAGCTCGAGACTCTGTTTAAGCAGGATCACCAACAATAATGACGGCGTTTTCCGATAAAATTCTGATCAGCAGTTGCCTATTGGGTAATCCTGTTCGCTATGATGGACAAAGCAAAGGTTTGATTCACCCACAAATAACAACTTGGCAGCAACAAGGTAAGTTAGTTTTGATTTGTCCCGAAGTTGCTGGCGGATTACCTGTTCCGAGGCCTAGAGCAGAACAACGTAACGGTAAGGTGATTGATGAGTATGGTAACGATGTCAGTGAAGCGTTTACGCGAGGTGCCGAAGCAGCCTTAGCATTATGTAAAGCGCAGCAGATAGGTTTTGCTTTATTAAAGGAATTTAGTCCATCTTGTGGTAGTAGCCAAGTGTATGATGGTCAGTTTAATGGCACGAAAATTCAAGGCCAAGGGGAAACGGCTAAGCTACTTACCGAGCATGGCATTGGTGTTTATAGTGAGTTAACCTTGTCACAACTTATCAATGATTATCAAGCCCTATGTGGTCACTAGCATTGACCACCACAGCAAAACATAACGAGAAAAATAATGATCAAACACGTTGTAACATTCGCTTTTTCACTACTACTCATAGCGTGCGCTACCGAGCGAAATGATAATAGAAATGACGCTGAACAGCAGTTAATCAAGATAATTGCACAGGAGCAGCAATATCGTCGTAGCCAAGACCCTTTTGTTAAAGAAAATAACATTCTTTATTACGACCTATCGCCGACCGCATTGGCTGAAAAGCATCAAGTTATAAGCGATATTTACCAAAGGTTACAACAAATTGATGTGACCAAGCTTGCCAAGCAGCAACAAATTAATCACGCGATATTATCGTATAAACTGAAGAATGACATAGATTCATATAATAATCTCGATCATTACTTACCGATTACTGCTGAAGCGGGTTTTCATGCGTATTTAACCTTTATGGTATCACGCTCAAGCTTTCAGTCTTTAGCTGACTATGATTTATATTTACAGCGATTAGCGGCATTGCCTGAATATTTTCAACAGCAAATAGCTTGGATGCGCAAAGGGTTAGCAAACGGTATGACCCAGCCACAAGTGGTATTAACTGGTTTCGAGCAATCAATCAGTGCTTTTATTGTTGATGATGTAACCGCCAGTGATTTTTATCAGCCATTTGTTCAGCTACCAAAATATTTAAGCGATGCTGAACAGCAACGTTTGCGCAATGACGCAAAACAAGTGATTCATGATTCGGTATTGTCGTCGTATCAGCAGTTTTATGATTTTATGGTGGACGAATATATCCCCGGAGCACGACAAACGATTGCGGCAAAAGATTGGCCTAATGGTGAGGCTATTTATAAAAACCGCGTCAAACATTACACCACGTTGAATTTGAGCGTTGATGAGATCCATCAAATTGGCTTAGACGAAGTTGCGCGTATCCGTGATGAGATGGAAGATATTATCGAACAAGTGGGCTTTGACGGAAGTTTTGCTGAATTTGTTGAATTTTTGCGTACCGATCCAAAATTTTACGCAACCACTCCAGAGCAATTACTTAAAGAAGCGTCATATCTTGCCAAGCAAGCCGATGCCCAATTACCTCGATTTTTTAAAACACTACCGCGTACACCATATGGTGTTATTGCGGTACCGGCGGCAATCGCCCCGAAATATACAACTGGGCGTTATTCCGGGCCAGCTAAGGATGATCAGCCTGGGAACTACTGGGTAAATACCTACGCACTGGAGCGTCGCCCATTGTACGTTTTAGAAGCGCTAACCTTACATGAAGCGGTGCCAGGGCACCATCTACAAGGCTCGATTGCAAGAGAAATGACTGATGTTCCTGAATTTCGCAGACAAACCTATATTTCAGCGTTCGGTGAAGGTTGGGGTCTATACTCAGAGTACTTGGGGTTAGAAATGGGCTTTTATCAAGATCCTTACGCTAACTTTGGTCGTTTAACGTATGAAATGTGGCGAGCAGTTCGCTTAGTGGTTGATACCGGTATGCATATGAAAGGCTGGACTCGTCAACAGGCGAAGGACTATTTAGCCAGTAATTCGGCACTCTCACTACATAATGTAAAGACGGAAATCGATCGTTATATTTCTTGGCCAGGACAAGCGCTGTCATACAAGCTTGGCGAGATCACCATCAAACGCTTGCGTGCAAAAGCAGAAGTCGCGCTTGGTGCACACTTTGATATTCGCGAATTTCATGATCGTATTCTCGAAAATGGCTCTATTCCATTGTCGATGTTAGAGCAAACAATTGAAGCTTATATCGCTGACAAAAAACGACGCGCTAATGGCTTGACGGGGTACGGGGCGTTAAATTCGCTAAAAAAGATTGATAAGGATGAGAGTCGGGTCTGAAAGGGCCCGTAAAGGCAAGGCATGCAAAGTACAGATCAATAACGGCTGAATTGCAAATAAAGGTAAGCCCCCACTATACCTTAGTCGGCAGTCCCGCTGTCATCATCAATGTGCAATGCACGTTGACCTAAGACCGGTAACTTTGCGTCCCTAACTTTCGTCAGGTTTGCCTTGGACGAGCTAAAAGTAAGTAGCCCTATTCGAGATTATAGACAAAACTTTTATTCTGTAAAATATTTTTTGAAAACTTTTAGATAAATATCCAAAAATATCAATAAAGTACCATAACCACATGAATCACAGGACTTAATATGAGCCAAGTTCTTAACGAATTGTTAACGCTGCTGCAGCTGGAAGCGTTGGATGACAACCTTTACCTAGGGCAAAGTCAGGACTTAGGTTTTCCGGCTTTATTTGGTGGCCAAGTAATAGGCCAAGCGCTATCCGCAGCGAAACAAACTGTCGATAGTCAACGCACACTGCATTCTTTCCATAGCTACTTTTTGTTGCCTGGCGATGCGAAAAAACCAGTGACGTACTTAGTTGATACAACCCGTGATGGCAAAAGTTTTTCTGCAAGACGGGTACAAGCCATGCAAAATGGTAAAGTAATTTTTACTTTAATGGCATCGTTTCAAATTGAGGAAAGCGGTTTTGAGCATCAAGATGCCATGCCTGATGTTACGCCCCCTGAGCAGCTTTTATCACTGGAAGAATTGCAGTTGCAGTATAAAGATCGTATTCCTGAGCAATTACACAGTGTAGTGTTTGCTGAAAGGCCGATAGAATTTCGACCTGCAAAAGATTATGACTGGCTCACACCAGAAAAATCGTCGCCAAGTAATCAGGTGTGGATGCGCGCAAAATCTACGATGCCTGATGATTTAAGGGTTCATCGCTATTTGTTGGGTTACGCGTCTGACTATAATTTTCTACCGACGGCTTTACATCCACATGGCTGCAGCATGTGGTCGCCAAAACTGCAGGTCGCAACCATAGATCATGCGATGTGGTTTCATCGTCCGTTTCGTTTTGATGATTGGTTGCTATACGATATTGACAGCCCATCAGCGAGCGGTGGCCGTGGTTTAGTGCGCGGTAAAATATATAATCGCCAGGGGCAGCTTGTTGCATCTACGATCCAGGAGGGTGTTATTCGCCAGTGGTAGTATCGACAGTTAGAGCAGATATGGGGCATCATACCTGCTCCTTGCATTTGCAGCGGGTTAGTCAGGCACTACTTGTTTAAAGCACTGTTGCTGATGGCGCCCTGCCAGTCATGACCTGTTGGGGTTTGAAATAATCGTAATTCAAAGATTGGCGCAATGGCTAACATATGATCAAAAATATCCGCTTGAATATTTTCATAATTTACCCAAGCAGTATCATTACTGAAAAAGTACAGCTCTAATGGTAAACCCATTTCAGTGGGCGGCAGTTGCCGCACCATGCATGTCATGTTGCCATGAACGTTAGGGTGATTGCGTAAATATTCGCTGATATAGGCTCGAAAAGTACCAATATTGGTTAATCTGCGAATGTTTGGGTTATCGGCGTCATGATAACCTTTCTGTTTGTTGTAATCGTTTAGCTGGCTGCTTTTTTGGCTTAGGTACTCTTTTAAAAAGTCGAGTTTTGACAATTTATCGAGTAACGCCTGATCACAAAACTGAATGCTATTCATATCTATATTAATACTGCGCTTGATACGGCGCCCGCCAGATTTTGCCATCCCTCCCCAGTTTTTGAATGACTCACTGACCAGCGCATAGGTTGGAATTGTGCTGATGGTATTATCGAAGTTTTTCACTTTAACGGTGGTCAGAGCGATTTCTTGTACATCGCCGTCAGCGCCATATTGTGGCATTGTAATCCAGTCACCCGGTGCCACCATCTTATTGGCGGATACTTGGATACTGGCGACGAGCCCTTTGATGGTGTCTTGAAAGACCAAAATCAATACCGCGGTCAGCGCACCTAAACCACTTAATAAATAGACTGGATTCTTATTGATAGCGATCGAAATCGCGAGGATGATTGCGACCAAATAAATGGCGAGCTTTATCAATTGGATGGTAGCGGTGAGTGGTAGATAGTTGTCTTTACTCTTGGCACCTAGTTGGTGATTAACAACACTAAGTAGAGCACTGAAACATTGTGCCACTTGCATGGTTAGCAAGATTTTTGCGAATAGCTCGATACCATAGGCTAGCTCGGGACTATCACCGATAAACAATTGGTGCAGTGCCAATAACAGCACCGTGGGTACCAGTCTGGCGATGCGGCCAAATACATTATGCTCAATTAGTAGATCATCAATGGTATTGCTAGAACGCAGTACTAAGCGATGTACTGCGGTGAGTACATAATGTTTGCTTATATAAAAGCTTAACCAACAAATAATCAGTAACAGTGACAGCCCAATAGCTGCCGTCAGGGGGGTATGCAGGGAGGGGTCTATTGCTAATTTTTGCAACCACTGGTTTATCAATTCGGCCATAGCATCACAATATTAAAGAATATTTATATGCTCTAGGTTAACGGCAGACGTTAGATTGAGCAAGCTTGTTCACCGTTCAACTTTATTTATGTTGTTGTAATCGATATAAAAAGTTGATTTCAATGAGGCGTCGTATAGGTGTGGCTATAATTTGCCATACGTGATGCTTCATTGTGACTTCCTCCGTGGTGAGCTTTAATCACTTGCAACCTTTCATATCAATATAACAACATGAAAATATTTCTAAATAGACGTTAATTGCACGTTGCTTAATCCGCTTGATTCTGGTTATTGTAGAAAATACAAACAAAGGTCAACACGCCCTAGGTGCTGTTAAAAATATACGGCTGAGGATGAGTTAACGCTATGCAGTTTAAACGGATCGTTATTAAGGTTGGGAGTGCACTGATTGCGCCAGAGGGCACAAGCTGCAAGGTAAGCAGCGTTTTGCCGATCGCTCAGTTTATTCAGCAGTGGCAGCAGGCAGGGGTAGAAGTCGTGTTAGTGTCATCGGGTGCGGTGGCTGCAGGTCGCGTTCATGTGGCTCATGGTAGTCGTAATGTGTCTATTACAACGAAGCAAGCGATGGCGTCGGTTGGGCAATCGTTGTTAATGAGCCACTGGCAACGATTTTTCGATAATGCCTGTGCGCAGTTGTTAATTACCCATGACGATTTAAAAGATCGAGCACGCTATCTGAATATAAAAAACACCTTAAGAACGTTATTAGCCAATGACATCCTGCCGATTGTTAATGAGAATGATACTGTGGCAACACAAGAGCTGAAAGTCGGTGACAATGACAACCTCGCAGCCCTTGTAGCAATGGTTTGTGACGCCGATGCATTAGTTATTTTAAGTGATGTAGATGGTATTTTTGACAGCGACCCTCGTTCCAATCAGCAAGCTAAGCTAGTTAACAACATACCAAAAATTACCGAGGCAATTTATGTAATGGCGGGCGGTACCAGCAACGCTATAGCAACCGGCGGTATGCGCACCAAAATTGAGGCGGCAGAAAAAGCAACGCTGCACGGTATTGATACCTTTATTATCAATGGCAGTAAATCGGAACACTTTAGCCGTATGCTCGAAGGTTCCTGCCCGGGTAGTCATTTTAAAGCACAAAAACCGTTATTGAAGGCGAAAAAGCATTGGTTGCAGCAAACCTTGCCGTCAACAGGTCGCATAGTTATCGACCAAGGTGCTCGAGATGCCTTACGAGATAACGGCGCATCGCTGTTAGCAACGGGTATCATTGCCGTTGAAGGTTATTTTGTAAAAGGCGATGCGGTGAACGTTGTGGCACAACCTGATAATCAGCTCGTCGCCAAAGGCATTGTTCAATATAGTCAGCAAGAATTACAAAAAATTATTGGCAAAAAATCTCAACAGTTTGTTGAGGTTCTAGGTTATTGCCCTGCAACAGAAGTGATCCATCGCGATGACATGGTGATACAACCCGTATTACCAGAGGAAGATATATGACAGAATTTGCTATTGAACAGGCCGCTAGTCAGGCCAAACAAGTCGCGCCAATAATCGCCAGTTTAGCAACAGCGGATAAAAACAATTTACTGCACTTGATAGCGACTCAAATTAATGAGTCTAAAGCGCAGATCCTCAGTGAAAATAGTAAAGATATTCGTGCTGCGAAAAGCCGAGGATTGAGTGAGGCAATGATAGATCGCTTATTACTTACCGAGGCACGTATTGACGCTATTGCGACGGCAATTTGTAGCATTGCAGAGTTGGCCGATCCTGTTGGTGAAAAGGCCGACATAAAAATACGCCCAAATGGCATCGAAGTGAGCAGGATGCGTATACCTTTAGGGGTGATTGCGATGATTTACGAAGCACGTCCCAATGTCACCGCCGAAGCTGCGGCGCTGTGTATTAAGTCAGGTAATGTGGTGGTATTGCGTGGTGGTAGTGAGGCGATTCATTCTAATTTGGCAATCGCAGCTGTGATCAAAAAATGCTTGTTGAAAATGCATTTGCCAGAACAATTGGTGACCATTATTCCCGATACATCCCGCGATGTTATTGCCAAGCTACTGACATTAAATCAGTATATCGATTTAGTGATCCCACGCGGTGGTGAAGGGTTAATTCGTTATGTCACCGACCATGCCAGAATCCCTGTTATTCAGCATTTCAAGGGGGTGTGTCATTTATTCATCGATAAGTTTGCTGATACTAACAAAGCCATCGACATTCTGATCAATGGTAAAGCTCAGCGACCAAGTGCCTGTAATGCGATTGAAACATTACTTATCCACCGTGATATCGCCACTGAGGTATTACCGAAGATAAGTGAAGCGTTGGCACAATCATCTGTAACAGTGCATGCTTGTGGTGAGAGTTTATCTTATTTTTCGGGAGCAGCATTGGCATCAGAGCAAGACTATCATGCGGAGTACTTAGCGCTGGAGCTGGCGATTAAAGTGGTCAATGGCTTTGATCAAGCGATTGAACATATTCGCCAATTTGGCTCAGATCATACTGAAGTTATTGTGACTCAGGATATAACGAGAGCCCAACGATTTGTACGTAATATCAATTCGTCGGTGGTCATGGTCAATGCCTCATCTCGGTTCTCAGACGGTGGTGAGTTGGGCTTAGGCAGCGAGATAGGTATTTCAACCAGTCGTTTGCACGCTTATGGGCCGATGGGCTTACAAGCGCTAACAACACAAAAATATGTGGTTATTGGTGATGGCCAAGTGCGCCAGTAATCACTGGCGCGGATGATATTATTGGCGTTAAAGGCTACTCATTTCGCCACAAATTGACGTGCTCAACAATTTAAACAATTGTTTTTGACGGTGCTCGGCACCGAGCACCCACATAAGCTTAGTGGTTGCTGCTTCTGGGGTCATATCGCGACCATCAATAATATAATCACTGCGCAGATTTTTACCTGCAGCATAACGATGCAGGTCTAAGCTGCCGTTATAAACGTCGGTCACGATCACTGCGCATTTAAAGCGGTCATTGGTGCGTTGCTTCGCTAGCTCGACAATATCGGCTAAATTAAAGTTATCTGGTGCGGTACCGCTACCAAAAACTCGTACCACTAACGCTTCAATATCACTGCCTTCAATGATTTTAAGTAACATATCACCAGTAAAACCAGGGCTAAGGTTGATACTTAGGACTTTGTCATTAAAACCAAGAGAATCGGTACTTAACGGTGGGTAGCTGTTGGGCTGTGAACGCAGTTGCTCTGGAAAAATGGTTGGTACAGGAAACAGCTCGCCAAGGATTTGCGCATTGGGGGTGGAAAAGCCAATCGCAGAGCGAGTACTGGATTTACGAGAGCGATTACCTCGTAATAGTTGCCCGGCAAAACATATCATCACTTCGCTTAGCGCAGGTAATGATTTACCGGCCTGATCGGCAACAAATAAGGCTAAGCGTAGGTTTTGTAAACCATCGCTGCCTGGCTTACTGAGCGGCACCTGGGCACCAGTAATAACCACGGGTTTACTGTTTTGCGCCAACGCAAACGATAACGCAGATGCGGTATAGCTCATGGTATCGGTGCCGTGCAACACAACAAAGCCATCGTAGTTATCATTTTCGGCAATGATCATATTCGCCATGGCATCCCAATGGAAAGGGCCTATCTGGCTTGAGTCACTGGTACCAATAATATCACCTGCTGGGCTTTGTAAAGGCTTTACCTCGATCTTGGAGTATAAGTCACTGGTTAGCTCTTCAATTAGCTCAACGAGTACTTCTCCCTTCCCTGCTTGTAATTCACCACTGGCTTTGGCGGCCATGGTTATGGTACCACCGGTGTTAATAACTAAAATCTTGTTGGTCGGGTTTGCCATGTGCGTTGACCTTTGTGAGCATTTATTTGCGCTGCATTTTAATATTAATATCATTGGAAATAAATGCTTGGCGAAAGCTATTTGTTGTGGCTAGTACGTGTTTATTTCTCAGTAAAATTTTAAACAAAGATAAATACGGCCTAGAGCATGAAAAACGCCAGCTATGCTGGCGTTGGTTATTTATTTTTCGCTCGTAACAGTACTGACTTGTTAATGATTAACTATTTTCAACAATACGCTTCATATCGGTCATGTAGCCACGTAGCTTTTTACCAACCTTTTCTACCGGGTGACTGCGGATCGCTTCATTTACTTCAATAAGGCGCACATTATCAACCCCATTATCGCTTGATGCTAAGCCTTTACCGATATCTTCGCTACTTAAGCTGTTGGTGAAGTCACGCAATAGTGGCACCGCTGCATGAGAAAACAAATAGTTACCGTATTCTGCAGTATCAGAAATCACCACGTTCATTTCGTACAGCTTTTTACGCGCAATACAGTTCGCAATCAGCGGCGTCTCATGTAACGACTCATAGTAGGCGGACTCTTCAACAATACCGGCAGCACACATGGTTTCAAACGCAAGCTCAACGCCTGCTTTGACCATCGCCACCAAATAGATACCTTTATCGTAATATTCTTGTTCGCTAATAGACGCTGACGAAACGGGAGCTTGTTCAAAACTTGTTTGTGCTGTTTGTTCACGCCAAGTCAGCAAGTTGTCGTCATTATTCGCCCAGTCTTGCATCATGGTCGCTGAGAAGTGACCATCGATAATATCATCCATATGTTTTTCAAATAGAGGGCGTAAAATACCTTTTAATTGCTCACTCATATCAAAAGCACGAATTTTAGCTGGGTTTGATAAGCGGTCCATCATATTGGTGATGCCACCATGCTTTAAGCCTTCGGTAACCGTTTCCCAACCATACTGGATTAATTTGGCTGCATAACTTGCGTCTATGCCATCAGCGATCATCTTTTCATGTGCTAATATCGCGCCGGTTTGCAACATGCCACATAAAATGGTTTGCTCACCCATCAAATCGGATTTTACTTCAGCAATAAACGAAGATTCCAACACACCAGCGCGATCGCCACCCGTGGCACAGGCATACGCTTTGGCAATAGCTAAACCATTGCCATTGGGATCGTTCTCTGGATGCACAGCAATAAGGGTTGGTACCCCAAAGCCGCGTTTGTATTCTTCACGTACCTCGGTACCTGGGCATTTCGGTGCAACCATGACAACGGTAATATCATCGCGAACTTGCATCCCCTCTTCAACAATATTAAAACCGTGCGAGTAAGATAGGGTCGCCCCTTTTTTCATTAATGGCATCACTGCTTTGACAACATTGGAGTGTTGTTTATCAGGGGTTAGGTTTAATACTAAATCGGCATCCGGGATCAGTTCTTCATAGGTACCGACAGTAAAGCCGTGCTCGGTTGCCCACTGCCAAGATTGACGCTTCTCATCGATGGCTGCTTGGCGTAAGGCGTAACTGATATCTAAACCGGAATCGCGCATATTTAACCCTTGGTTTAAGCCTTGTGCGCCACAACCAACAATGACGATGCGCCAATCTTTGATAAAGTTGCAACCATTACTAAACTCCTCTCGCTTCATAAAGCGGCATTTGCCTAGTTGGGCTAACTGCTCGCGCAAGCTGATGCTATTAAAATAATTGCTCATGACTAACTCCGATGTACTTTTATAAATTTTATTACTTGCTGTAACCATAGCGAATAATTGATATTGCTTAAAATGATATATTTGCACTACTATGTTTCATAAAGTGAAATGTAGTGTTGTGACTTAGGGGGAAGGTGTCATGGAAAAAAAGTTATTAGAAGTATATGTGCATTTATGCGATACATTGCACTTTGGTCAAACAGCGTATGCCCACCATGTCAGCCCATCTACCTTGTCGCGGATGATTCAGCGAATTGAGCAAGAACTTGCAACCTCTTTGCTTGTCAGAGATAACCGCTCAGTGGTGCTCACTCGTGCAGGACAACAGTTTCGCGCGTTTGCTAAGCAACAGCTTGCCGCCTGGCAACAGTTTGAATATCAACTTAGCGAAGAGACTCAGCAACTGAGTGGTCGCTTAAAAATTTATTGCTCGGTAACCGCGGCTTATTCGCACTTACCTCGCCTACTTGATACCTTTCGCGAGCACCATCCAAAAGTGGAGATCTTGCTGCAAACCGGTAATGCTAACGAAGCCATCGATAAGGTTAGCAAAGGCGAAGCAGATGTAGCGATTGCTGCTGCTGATGATCGGCCAAATAGCGCTATTTACTTTCAGCCCATTGCTGATATTGAGCTGGCGGTGATTGCCCCAACCCTCGACTGTCATGTTGCTCACTTGATTAAGCAGACGCCTATTGATTGGCAACAAATCCCGGTAATTTTTGCCGAACATGGTCCAGCAAGAGAGCAGTTTATTCAATTATTGCGCCTTCATGGCGTGCAGCATGCCAATGTGTATGCCACAGTAAGTGGCCATGAAGCTTTGGTATCTATGGTTGCTCTAGGTTGTGGTATTGGTATCGCGCCACAAGTGGTGATTGACAACAGTCCGATGCAACAACGGGTGGAGGTGCTCGACTTAGGCACACCGCCAGCATCTTTCACGTTAGGTTTATGTTGCCAGCAAAAACAACGTCAACAGCCGATTATCGATGCTTTCTTGCAATGCTTGGCTACCAATAGCTTGGTCGAAAAAGATCAGTAATAGCTTGGCGAATTAGGGGGTAACACTCTCCGTTAGCAGGCGAATTAATCGGTCCATGGCACGATAGCTTAATGCTTCAACCAAGTGATGGCGATCAATATCGGTTTGTTGCTTTAGGTCGGCAATGGTTCGGGCTATTTTTAGTATTTTATGGTGCGCACGCGTCGATAAACCAAGCTTTTCAAGAGCTAAATCGAGAAACTCCGCATCGTCAGTAGTCAGTTGGCAGTATTGTTTTAACTCTGGGCTGGTTAAGTGGGCGTTGGTTTTGCCTTGCCGCTGCTGCTGTCGCTGCCGGCATTGAATAACCCGCTGTAGTACGGATTCGCTAGACTCCTCTTGTGCTGAACTCTGCGCCCATGCGCCTCTGGGTAATCGTGCTACTTCAAGCTGAATGTCAATACGATCGAGAAATGGGCCTGACAACTTACTAAGGTAACGCAATGTTTGCTCTGGTGTTGAGCGTTTATCACTGTAGAAACCTGTCGGGCTTGGGTTCATTGCTGCGACCAGTTGAAACTTAGCTGGGTAGGTAGCTTTTTGCAGCGCTCTGGATATGGTGACCTCTCCTGATTCCATCGGTTCGCGTAATACATCGAGCACTTTACGATCGTATTCAGGCAGCTCATCTAAAAACAAAATACCATTATGAGCCAGCGATATCTCCCCTGGTATTGGTGTAGAACCACCACCAACTAATGCCGCCGATGAGGCGGTATGATGTGGAGATCTGAATGGCCGTTGTTGCCAATACTGTAAATCGATATCGTGCTGGCATACAGAATGAATGGCCGCAGTCTCTAAGGCCTCTTCATTGGTCATTGGTGGCAGAATTGACGGTAATCGTGATGCTAGCATAGTCTTGCCTGTACCCGGAGGGCCAATAAACAGTAAGTTATGGGCGCCAGCAGCGGCAAGTTCTAATGCTCTTTTGGCAAGGGGTTGGCCTATTACATCGCACATATCATTAGCAAATGCTGCCTTGGGAGCTGGCATGTGCTGGTACTCTGATAGCGGTAATACTTGTTGTCCGGATAGGTGGCTAAATAGTTGATCAAGACATTGCAAGGCGATTATTTCAGCACCGGCTACGCGACAAGCAATGTCGGCGTTTTCGCTTGGTAGAATGAGTTTACGGCCGGCATTACGCGCAGCAATTGCCATGGGGATATCGCCAACAATTCGCCGTAATTGGCCGTTGAGAGCCAATTCTCCGGCAAATTCAAGCCGCTCAATGGAATGCTTTGGCAGTTGCCCTGAGGCAACCAAAATTCCCACCGCAATAGGTAAGTCAAAGTGACCACCCTCTTTGGGTAAATCAGCGGGTGCGAGGTTAACAATAATTTTTTTTTGTGGAAACTCAAAGCCACAGTTGATGATGGCACTGCGGACCCTATTTTTAGCTTCTCTCACCGAGGTTTCCGCCATGCCTACCATTTGAAACGCTGGCAGGCCATTACTGAGGTGAATTTCAGTACAGACGCTCGGTGCGTCCAGTCCAATACGAGCACGAGTATAGATGCAAGCTAAGCTCATTTGATGTCCTTATCAAATTGATGGTCGGTAGTCTTGAGTTTAGTCGCTTTTACTCAATACACTACGACAAATTTGCTACTCGATTAAGCCTTGGTCGCGAACACACAGTCGTTATAAAAAGGTAAACAAGGGCTTGTGAATAAAATTAAGCTATGCTATTTGTTTTAGTGTGTTAACAATTATGTAACCCAAGCTGTTTGAAATAAGCTATTTGAAAATTTGCTGGCTTATAGTTGCGAGAGACGTTTATCAGACGCCGAACTTTGCCAGTAAATGGAGGACAACACGTGGTACAAGCTATTTATTTTGCTACAGCAAAGCGAATTTTACTGGTGATTATTGATCGCTTGCGGGCGTGTTGTTAGGCAGTGTTGATGCCAATAACCCCCCCGCTTCGACTCGAACCGGGGGGGTTATTTTTTATAGGCAAGTGAATACCCGTTAGGTGGTCACCAAACGTGTTTAATGGCGGTAAATGCTGTGGAAGTTAACGTAAATAATTAGCGTGAACGACAAGGTGTCATTAGATAGTGACAAAATGATAAAAATTCTATGTGTCAATTTTTTGAAAAAATTCGACATCGAAGCGAAAAATGTGAAAGATCGTGCCAGCAAAATTCATGTAATAGTTTAGGAAATAATAATGGCTAAAGTAAACGCTGAGCAAATTTGGTTTAACGGCAAATTGATGCCTTGGGGAGACGCCAAGGTTCATGTGATGAGTCACGCTTTGCACTATGGTTCATCGGTATTTGAAGGTATCCGTGCATATAATACACACAAAGGTACTTGTATCTTCCGTCACCGAGAGCACATTGAACGCCTGTTTGATTCAGCCAAGATTTATCGCATGAATATTCCATACAACGTTGAACAAGTTATGCAGGCATGTCGCGATTCTGTGGTTGAAAATAACTTACATTCGGCTTATCTGCGTCCACTGGCATTCTTGGGTGATATAGGTATGGGCTTACGTCCAGCTGACGATGCAGTAGCCGATTTGATGATCGCTGCGTTTAGCTGGGAAGCGTACTTAGGTGCTGATGCCCTTGAAAATGGCGTTGATGTTGGCGTTTCAAGTTGGAATCGTTTAGCACCTAACACTATGCCTACAGGTGCCAAAGCTGGCGGTAACTATTTGTCTTCACAACTTATTTCACGTGAAGCGGCGCGTCATGGTTACACTGAGGGGATTGCCCTTGATGTGAATAATTACGTCAGTGAAGGTGCAGGCCAAAACTTATTCTTAGTGCGTAAAGGCGTACTTTATACACCACCATCAACGTGTTCGATTCTACCTGGTTTGACCCGTGATACCATCATTACCCTTGCAAAAGAATTAGGCTATGAAGTTCGCGAAGAGCTGATCGCTCGTGAAGCGTTATACCTTGCAGATGAATTCTTTATGTGTGGCACGGCTACTGAAATCGTACCGGTAAGCACAGTTGACG
Organism: Thalassotalea sp. Sam97; assembly: GCF_041379765.1. Classification (NCBI taxonomy): domain Bacteria; kingdom Pseudomonadati; phylum Pseudomonadota; class Gammaproteobacteria; order Alteromonadales; family Colwelliaceae; genus Thalassotalea; species Thalassotalea maritima. The sequence goes on from NZ_CP166919.1 coordinate 65,146, forward strand.
GCTTGCAAGTTGGCACCGGTAAACGTGGTGAGGTAACCAAACAAATTCAAGACGCATTCTTTGGTTTGTTCGACGGCACGACCGAAGATAAATGGGGTTGGTTAGACCCAGTAAAGTAACTACCTAAAAACCAAACTGTCACCACGATAGTCGTCATTTAGGTAGTACGGCTTGCTTGCGAGGTTAACGACTTAGTGAGCAAGCTACTTCATGTTAATTAAAGGAAGTAGGAAGTACATTATGCCTAAATTGAGATCGGCTACCTCAACTCAAGGTCGTAACATGGCAGGCGCCAGAGCATTATGGCGCGCAACTGGCATGACCGACGAAGACTTTGGCAAACCCATTATTGCCGTTGTTAATTCTTTTACCCAGTTTGTTCCCGGTCACGTTCACCTTAAAGATTTAGGCCAGTTGGTTGCTCGACAAATAGAGCAAGCCGGTGGTGTTGCCAAAGAGTTTAATTCAATTGCCGTTGACGATGGTATCGCCATGGGTCACTCCGGCATGCTTTATTCCTTGCCATCGCGCGAGCTGATAGCCGACTCTGTCGAGTATATGATCAATGCCCATTGCGTTGATGCCATGGTGTGTATTTCTAACTGCGACAAAATCACCCCAGGCATGTTAATGGCGGCAATGCGCTTAAATATTCCTGTTATTTTTGTCTCTGGTGGGCCAATGGAAGCCGGCAAAACCAAACTAAGCGAGCAAATTATTAAACTCGACTTGGTTGATGCCATGATCCAAGGTGCCGATCCCAATGTCTCTGACGAACAAGCGGCACAAGTTGAGCGTTCAGCGTGCCCAACCTGCGGCTCCTGTTCGGGTATGTTTACCGCCAATTCTATGAATTGTTTAGCTGAAGCCCTTGGTTTAGCGTTGCCAGGTAATGGCTCGATGCTGGCTACTCACGCGGATCGTGAAAAACTATTTTTACAAGCAGGTGAGCAAATTGTTGCTCTTACTAAACGTTATTACCAAGACGATGATACTTCTGCCCTACCGCGCAATATCGCCAATAAACGAGCATTTGAAAATGCCATGTGCCTAGATATTGCCATGGGTGGCTCTACCAATACGGTATTGCATTTATTAGCTGCAGCGCAAGAAGCTGGTGTTGATTTTACCATGGCAGATATCGACCGTTTATCTCGCCGTGTACCGCATTTATGTAAAGTTGCGCCGAGTACGCAAAAATATCATATGGAAGATGTACACCGCGCTGGTGGTGTCGTCGGCATTTTAGGTGAGCTAGCAAGGGCAGGCTTACTCGATACCTCTGTGACTAACGTGCTGGGTATGAGTTTGGAAGAGCTGCTAGCGCACTACGATATCACGCAAACTGACAGTACCGAGGTAGCTGATTTTTATCGTGCCGGCCCTGCTGGCATTCGCACCACTAAAGCTTTCTCACAAAATTGTCGCTGGCCAAGTGTTGATGCCGACCGACAAAATGGCTGTATTCGTAGTATTGACCATGCCTATTCACAAGATGGTGGTTTAGCAGTGCTGTTTGGCAATGTAGCTGAGCATGGTTGTATTGTTAAAACCGCCGGTGTCGCCGAAGAAAACTTAACTTTTGATGGTACAGCGCATGTATTTGAAAGCCAAGAGTCGGCGGTAGATGGCATTTTAGGTGGTAAAGTGACGGCAGGTGATGTCGTGGTTATTCGCTACGAAGGTCCTAAGGGTGGTCCAGGCATGCAAGAAATGCTTTATCCAACAACGTACTTAAAGTCGATGGGGCTTGGCACTAAATGTGCGTTAATCACCGATGGCCGATTTTCGGGTGGTACCTCGGGCTTGTCTATTGGTCATGTTTCACCTGAGGCTGCTGCAGGCGGCACAATCGCCTTAATTGAAGACGGCGACCGTATTTGTATTGACATTCCCAAGCGTCGTATTGAATTACAGGTAAATGATGATGTGTTAGCAGCGCGTCGCGCTGATATGCTTGCAAGAGGTAATCACGCGTTTAAACCTAAGAATCGTCATCGTCCGATTAGTTATGCCTTGAAAACGTATGCGATGTTAGCAACCAGTGCTGACCAAGGCGCGGTACGCAATACCCAATTATTAGATGAGCAAGGCTAACGCTGATGTCAGCATAGTGTTTATAACGGAGGCGAAAAATGGCTGAACAGGATCCAGTATCAGATACGAAGCAGGGTACTGAGCAACGCTGCGAACAAAACCGTGAGCAAGTCGCCCTCACCTATTTACGGCGAATACTAATGGCGCCGGTGTACGATGTGGCGGTTGAAACCGATTTAACGCCACTAACCTCGTTGTCAGAGCGTTATGGTAAGCAAATCTTTCTTAAGCGCGAAGACCAACAGCCGGTGCACTCCTTTAAACTACGCGGTGCTTATAATCGACTTGCTCAACTCAGTGACGAACAGCGGCGCAACGGTGTTATTGCTGCTTCAGCAGGAAATCATGCACAGGGGCTAGCTCTTGCGGCTCAACGTCTTGGTGTTCGAGCGACTATTGTGATGCCAATAACTACGCCAGATATCAAAGTCGATAATGTGCGTCGCTTTGGTGCAGATGTGCGCTTACTCGGTAAGAGTTTTAATGAAGCGGCAGAAGCTGCTGTGAATATCGCACAGCAAGATCAGCTATTGATGATTCACCCTTTCGATGATGCTGACGTTATTGCGGGGCAAGGTACTGTTGCTAAAGAGTTGTTACAACAGCTACCAAATGCCGATGTGGTGTTTATTCCGGTTGGTGGTGGTGGCCTATTGGCAGGTATGGCCGTTTATATCAAGCAAATTAACCCACGTATTAAGGTGGTGGGCGTCGAAGCGGCCGATTCAGCTTGCTTGCAAGCGGCTATGTTAGCAGGTAAGCCGGTTGATCTTGAGCAAGTTGGTTTGTTTGCTGATGGTGTCGCTGTTAAACGTATTGGCGAAAACACCTTTTCGTTGATTAAACAATATTGTGATGACGTGATTACCGTTAGCAGTGATGAAGTGTGTGCCGCAATTAAAGATATTTTTGAGCAAACCCGGGTGATTGCTGAGCCGGCTGGCGCTTTATCATTAGCGGGCCTGAGTAAATATTGTCATAGCCATAACAGCCAAGACGACACAGAAAATCTGGTAGCGGTATTATCAGGTGCCAATATGAATTTTCATTCACTGCGTTATGTATCAGAGCGTTGTGAGTTAGGTGAACAAAAAGAAGCGGTGCTGGCAGTACAAATCCCTGAGCAAAAAGGTAGTTTTAAACGCTTTTGCAAAGCCTTAGCCGGTAAGGCTATCACAGAATTTAACTATCGCTACGCCAATAATGAGCAAGCTTTCGTTTTTGTTGGGGTTCGCTTAAGCCGTGGTCAACAAGAGCTGAGTGAAATAGTGATTGATCTGTCTGGCAAGGGATATCAAGTTAATGATTTAACCAATAATGAACTGGCTAAATTACACGTGCGTTATATGATTGGTGGTTTGAGTCAAGAATCGACACAAGAAAGACTATTCCGCTTTGAGTTTCCTGAATACCCTGGTGCATTAGAAAATTTTCTTGATACACTTGGCGAGCTTTGGAATATTTCGTTGTTTCACTACCGCAATCACGGTGCGGCATTTGGCCAAGTATTGGCTGGAATCGAGGTGGATGCAGGCGATGAGTTGGCGTTTTTTCGCCATTTAAAGGAATTGGGTTATCAATTTCAAGAAGAAACTAACAACCCCGCCTATCAAATCTTTTTAAAAGGTAATTGATGACTGTAGCGAACACGTTTAAGACGAATGTTCGCAAGCGTTAGAATAAACCGCCAACCTTTTTCAATTGATGGTGACTAAGACTGCTCTTCGCTGTCATCAATTTGCGCTAATTTAGCTTCTAATTCAGCAACTCTTGTCGCTAATTCGTCTAGCTTGGCACGGGTTTTTATCAGTACTTGCGTTTGTACATCAAATTCTTCACGACTCACCACATCAAGCTGTGATAGCTTGCTTTGTAATACTTGTTTGGCTTTTGATTCAAAGTCATTGGCAACCGTTTTAACTTGTGGTGGGATTGCTTCGCTAATTTGCTTGGCGATATCTTCAATTTTTTTGGCGTTGATCATTGCTACTCTCATTTGCACTGTTCTGCTGGCATGATAGCCATGTTACCTTCAATGATAAAACTTAGCCCTTAGAATAACAACGTATTGGCAACGCTAAATCACATTAATTGTCTTGGTCTGGGCTTGAATAGCGGGTAAAATTTGCCTTTTAACTAAACCAACCAATTAAGCCAAACGATATTGATGAAATTAAATCCTAGACAAGATGAAGCTAAGCGCTACGTGAGTGGCCCTTGCTTAGTGCTCGCGGGTGCTGGCAGTGGTAAAACCGGTGTTATTTGTCAAAAAATCTCTTATCTGATCCAAGAGTGTGGATATAAGGCTCGCAATATTGCCGCGGTTACCTTTACCAATAAGGCTGCGCGGGAAATGAAAGAGCGTATGAGCAAAATGCTTGGTCGTGACTTGAGTCGTGGCTTGATGGTATCAACGTTTCACTCATTAGGCTTAGATATAATTCGTCGTGAACTTGCCACCTTAGGTTTTAAACCTGGGTTTACCTTATTTGATGATCAAGATACCACGGCATTATTAAAAGAGCTCACTGAAAAAGAGCTCGATGGTGACAAAGAGTTATTGTCACAACTGCAAAGCCGTATATCTAACTGGAAAAATGATCTATTACTACCGGATGGTGTGCTAAAACGAGCGTCATCAGCCGATGAGGCGCTATTCGCACAATTTTATCAACGCTACCATCAACATATGCGTGCATACAACGCATTAGATTTTGATGATTTGATCCTTATCCCGACCTTGTTGTTACGTAATTATGAGCAAGTTCGTCAACGTTGGCAGAAAAAAATTCAATACTTATTAGTGGATGAATATCAAGACACTAATACCAGCCAATATGAGTTAGTGAAATATCTTGTCGGTGAGCGGGCTCGCTTTACCGTGGTCGGTGACGATGATCAGTCGATTTATTCGTGGCGTGGCGCGCGCCCGCAAAACCTAGTGTTATTGGGTAAAGACTTTCCTAATTTGAAGCTTATTAAACTGGAGCAAAACTATCGTTCCAGTGGACGTATTCTGAAGTGTGCTAACGTACTGATTGCCAATAACCCGCATGTGTATGACAAGGCTTTATTTAGTGAGCTTGGCTACGGACCTGCGCTACGAGTCGTTAAAACCAAAAATGAAGATCATGAAGCTGAGCGTGTTGCGGGTGAATTATTGGGGCATCGCTTTTTAAATAAAAGTAAGTTCAAAGATTACGCAATTTTGTATCGCGGTAACTTTCAATCGCGAGTGATTGAAAAGGTACTTATGCAAAACCGTATCCCATACAAAATTAGTGGCGGGACATCATTCTTTTCTCGCACCGAAATCAAAGACATCATGGCTTACTTGCGACTGATAGTGAACCCTGATGATGATAATGCTTTTCTACGTATTGTGAATGTGCCAAAGCGAGAAATAGGCCCTGCAACGTTGGAGAGGCTTGGTACGTTTGCCAATAGCAAGCAGATCAGCATGTTTGCGGCAGCTTTTGATCCTGATTTAGAGCAACATTTAACCGGGCGAGGCCTTGCTGCGGTACAACGATTTGTGAAAATGATGGTTGAGACCGAAGACAATGTTAATCGCGGAGACAGTGCAGCAGTGTTGCGTGGTTTAATTCAAAGCATTAACTATGAAGATTGGCTGTACGAGTCGTCACCAAGCCCTAAAGCCGCAGAAATGCGTATGAAAAATGTTACCACACTATTTAGTTGGGTAACGGATATGCTCGAAGGTAATGATGGCGATGAGCCAATGACATTAGCGCAAATTGTTACTCGCTTGACCTTGCGCGATATGATGGAACGCGGTGAAGACGAAGACAACGCTGATCAAGTGCAACTTATGACGTTGCATGCATCGAAAGGTCTAGAGTTTCCATATGTATACTTGATTGGTATGGAAGAAGGTATGTTGCCTCATCAAACCAGTATTGATGAAGATAATGTTGAAGAGGAACGCCGTCTTGCCTATGTTGGCGTGACCCGAGCTCAACGGGAGTTAATTTTCAGCTACGCACAAGAGCGCCGCCAATATGGTGAAATTATTCGTACTGAGCCTTCGCGTTTTCTATACGAAATGCCACAAGATGATTTACAGTGGGAGCAAGGTGGTCAACGCCAACAAAGCGCCGAAGAAAATCAACAAAAAGGCAAGGCTGGTGTGGCAGGGTTAAGAGAAATATTAGCGCGTAAAAATAGTTAATTTAGGGCCGTATTGGTCATGAAAAAGCCAGGCATTAGCCTGGCTTTGTTGTCTTCAAATGCTCAATTTGAGTTAAACGTTAATGGCACCCTTCAGTTTACCTAATGCGTTTTTTTCTAATTGGCGAACACGCTCTGCAGATATTTGATACTTGTCTGCTAAGTCTTGTAGCGTCGATTTGTTTTCATCTAACCAGCGGGTTTTGATGATATCTTGGCTACGATCGTCAAGTGTTGCCATAGCGTGCACCAACTGGGTATTAACATGATTATCCCAATCGGCAGACTCTACTTGCTCCGATAAATCTGAATCATCATCTTGCAAGTATTGCGCAGGTGCAAACGTACCGGTCGATCCTGCACCATCGTCGTCGCTATCGGTTAAGTCAAAAGCTTGATCGCTACTTGCCATGCGGTTTTCCATTTCAACAACATCTTTAGCGCTAACGCCAAGTGTTTCTGCAACGGTGTTAACCTCATCTTGGCTAAACCAACCTAGACGCTTCTTATTTTTACGCAAATTGAAAAACAGTTTACGCTGCGCTTTAGTTGTCGCAATTTTGACAATACGCCAGTTTTTCAAAACAAATTCGTGGATTTCCGCTTTGATCCAATGTACCGCGAAAGATACAAGGCGCACCCCAACTTCAGGGTTAAAACGTTTTACCGCCTTCATCAAGCCGATATTACCCTCTTGAATAAGGTCAGCTTGCGGTAAGCCATAGCCTGAATAGCTTTTGGCAATATGAATGACAAAGCGAAGGTGTGACATGATCAATTCTTGTGCGGCATTTAAATCATTGTCATAGTGAAGCTTAGAGGCTAATTCTTGCTCACGCTCGGCCGACAACATTGGAATGCCATATGCCATTTGTACATAGGACTCAATGCTGCCACTTTGTGGAACAGTAAGTGCCATTGATTGTACGTTATTAGTCATCTATACCCCTTAAATTACTCGTCTTGTCGCGCTATAGCGCGTCATTCGCAGCCACTTCTTGTAGCTTAGTTTTTGGATACTATCATAGCTATTTCAAGATCGCTAATATAAAAAAGTGTATGATGCAATCGAAAAATACGACTATCTTAGTTTGTCAGTTAAAGTATATGTCATTATGTGGATTTTGCCTTGCATACCACGGTTGTTGAGCACTTGCTAGGCTTCGCTATGTTATTGATAGATATGAACTTTTGTTGAAATTCACATTCCATCAACGGCAACTTGTAGATTAGACAGGTTATTCTGCGCTCGGTTCAATATCACGTATGTGTTTGCGTACCGAGATATAACTGCCCAATAAACCAAGAATAATTGCCGTCAAGATCAGCAGTATATTGTCACTAAAGGTCAGCGTTTGTAAGGTAAATTGGCTATCGTAAAGTTGCGCAACGTCGATAATGGCAATATTTAAATAAGCAGCTAACCCTGATGCTGTGAGCGCTGACAATAGCCCACCAAACAAGCCGTACCAAAAACCCGTGTACATAAAAGGACGTTGAATGAAAGCATCTGTAGCACCGACCATTTTCATAACACTGATGGTATTTTTTTGGTTAAGAATGGCTAAGCGGATGGTATTGCCAATAATGAGCACGACAGACAGACTCAGTAACAGCGCTAATGAAGCGACAATGTCTTGTATCAAAGTCATCATTGCTTGTAAACGCGTTAGCCACTCTAAGTCCAGTTTTGCTTGTGCGACTTCACGCTCTTTTTCAATTTTGGTTAGCAATTGCTTTGCAGCATTGGGTTGGCTGTTACGTTCGGTCGGGGTAACAATCAGCGTTGCCGGTAGTGGGTTACTGTCCAGATAAGCTAGCGCTTTACCAAAACCCGATAACGCTTTAAATTCTTCAAGTGCTTGCTCCGAACTAATAAAATTAACTGACTTTACCTCTGGATATAAGCGAATTCGACTAACAATATTCTGTGCCGCTTTGTCATTGGTGTCCAATTTTAGGAAAACGTTAATTTGTGCCGCAGAATCCCAGTTTGTCGTTATTTGCTGCGCATTTTTGCTAAATAAATGCAAGGTAGCAGGCAACGCTAAGCTTATGCCAAGCACTAATATGGTCATGATCGAGGCCATAGGTGTGCGCCATAAGTTACCCAAACTTGCTATAGCTTGTTGTAAATGACGTATCGGTAGCATTACTAGAGCGGTTAATGAAAACCTTGAACGATCGCGAAATTGATTATGATCTTTACTCATCATTATCCCCTTCAACGCTATCGTTAATACCGTCGGTAATCATTCGTCCGTCTTTTAACGTTAACGTGCGATATTTCATGCGCGCAATAAGCCCTAAGTCATGCGTTGCGATAAGCACGCTAACCCCAACCGAATTAAATTCTTCAAACAATTTGAGGATGTCCCAAGATAGCTTAGGATCAAGGTTTCCTGTTGGTTCATCGGCAAGAATGATGGGGGGTTTATTAACGATGGCGCGGGCAATACCAACGCGCTGTTGTTCGCCCCCAGAGAGCATGTATGGGTAGCATTTACTTTTGTTACCCAAGCCCACCTTATCAAGCGCGACATGCACCCTTTTTTTGATTTCGCTTAGGCTTTGATTTTCGATGACTAAGGGCAAGGCAACGTTATCGAATACGGTGCGATCGGTAAGCAAGTTATGATTTTGAAAGATCATACCGATATTGCGGCGCATGTAAGGTATTTGCCGATAAGCAATATTAGAGACATCGCGGTTATTTATATATACCCGACCAGAGGTCGGTTTTTCCATAACGCTGATTAATTTTAGTAAGGTACTTTTACCCGCACCAGAGTGGCCAGTTAAAAATACCATTTCTCCTTTGTCGAGAGAAAAGTTGATATTTTTTAGCGCACTAAAGCCACCTGGGTACGTCTTGTTTACAGCGTTAAAGCGGATCATAGTTAATTATTATTTTTGATAAACCGTATCGTGATGCTTCACGTTAACCTGATTAATCTTGTTTGGCAAACAAGGCATCAATAAACTCTGTGTCATTAAATGGTCGTAGGTCGTCGATGCCCTCGCCCACCCCTAAATAACGGATAGGTAATTGGAATTTATCAGCTAACGCAAATACTACCCCACCTTTTGCTGTGCCATCTAATTTAGTGATATTAATGCCCGTTAGTGGCACTGCTTCATTAAATAATTGGGTTTGGCTAACCGCGTTTTGTCCCGTGCCAGCATCGATTGTGAGCATTACCTGATGCGGCGCGTGAACATCAAGCTTCTTCATTACCCGCACGACTTTTTTCAATTCTTCCATTAAGTGTGATTTGTTTTGTAGGCGACCGGCGGTATCGGCGATCAAGATATCAACACCTTTGCTCTTTGCCGAATTGATTGCATCGAAAATAACCGAGGCACTGTCTGCGCCGGTATGCTGGGCTACAACTGGGATATCATTGCGCTCTCCCCACACTTGTAGCTGTTCTACCGCTGCTGCCCGGAAGGTGTCACCAGCAGCCAACATCACTGACTTACCTTGCGCTTGGAATTGCTTCGCTAATTTACCTATGGTTGTGGTTTTGCCAACACCATTAACACCGACCATTAAAATAACATGTGGCCCTTCGTTCATGGCAGGCTCATCGCTGGCAACCTTTGCCAAGATGTCAGCCATTTCTTGCTTCAGTAAATCATACAAGGCTTCGCCATCTTGTAATTGGGCTCGGCTGGCTTTTTCTGTCAGCGAGTCGATGATGCGCATGGTGGTGTCTACACCAACATCGGCAAGGAGCAATTGTGTTTCTAACTCTTCAAATAACTCGTCATCGATTTTTTTATTGCGGAATAAATCAAAAATTCCGCCACCTAAATTAGCACGTGTTTTACTTAACCCTTGTTTTAAACGGGCAAAGAATCCAGGCTTCTTGGCAACTACTGGCGGCCCTGCATTTTCTTCTCTAGCCGTTGAATTTACGTCGTCAGTATGTGACTCGTTGACATTTTCTGGAGCTTGTTCTTCACTTTCCTTTGCTATGTCATCAGCATCAGAAGATGGCGCTATATCGATCACAGTCGATTCATCACTAACGGAAGCCGGTTGAGATGACGGCTGGTCAATGATGTCAGCAGATGCAGACTCTTGTTGAGATTGTTGATTTTGCTCGCTAACGTTGTCGTCGCGTTGCTGCTTATCTTTTTTAAACCAGCCAAAAAGGCCTTTCTTCTTTGCCATAGAATTCGTTTTATAATCGTTGCTGTGCCATCGCATTAAACTGCTGCAGATTAACCGCAAGAGCGGTCATTTTACAGAATTTTCATTGGTAACTTGCTATGATAGCGCACAAGGTTAGTGGAATGTGCATATAATATCATCAACCTTCACGCTGAAAAACCAGCAACATAGATATTCGCAGGAAATTTAGAAAGTTCATGGCAAAAAAACGTAATTTAGCGAAAGCACCGAGCACTTCGGGGCAAGTGCGTATTATTGCAGGTAAGTATCGTGGTCGAAAATTGCCGGTACTTGATCACCAAGGTTTGCGACCTACCACTGATCGCGTTAAGGAAACCGTGTTTAATTGGCTGATGTTCGATATCGCCGGCGCGCACTGCTTAGATTGTTACGCAGGTTCGGGTGGCCTCGGCTTTGAAGCGTTATCTCGAGGGGCTGAGCATGTGAGTTTTTATGAGCTAGATAAGGGAGCAAGTAAACAACTGCAAACGAATATCCAGCAACTCAATGCTAGCAATGCAAGTATCCGCCAAGGCGATTGCTTGCAATTATTAGCAAGTGAAGGTAATCGTTTTGATGTTGTTTTTATTGACCCGCCATTTCGCCAAGGCTTAGCAGAAAAGACGATCGCGCTATTGCAGCAGAAGCAGCTACTGAATTCAAAGGCGCTAGTGTACGTAGAGGTTGAAAGTGATAAAAGCAACTTACCTATGCCGCCTAATTGGCGTCAGTTGAAAGAGAAAGTGGCAGGCCAAGTGACCTACCGCTTATATCGCGTTGCTGAATAACTGGTTTGGTTTAGCTGTATCTTAATCTAAAGCCAACTTTGATCGTGACTTGATAGTGTGCGACTTTACCATCGACAATATGGCCGCGAGTTTCGACAACTTCAAACCAGTTCATATTGGCAACGGTTTTGTTACACTCAGCCAAGGCGTTTTCAATGGCATCTTCAATCGACGTGGGTGAAGAACCGACAATTTCAAGCTTTTTGTAAGTGTGATGTTCAGACATAGCTAAGCTCCTTTCAGTAAACCAAGGTTAAACCAAGTGGTATACTGAAAAGCTTAGCTAAAAATACGCTATTTGCTTACAATATGCGGTGATTGTTTTAGCGGTCGATCTCGATCCCCAAGTTTGACATCCCTTCTGTAAGGGCCATTTGCTTTAGTTGTTGACACGTTTGCTGGTTCTCTTTGGCTTTTGCTAAAAACGTAACGAGCTCACGTTTACTCTCAAGCTCCCATTGCATCAACGGGTGATTATCAATATCTTGTTGTTGAATGACGATTTCATCATTGTCAGCTTGCTCACTGGCGAGCAATATTTCCAGATAATAACTAACACTACCTTTTGATAGTAAGCTGACATTGCCGATTATTTTAGCGTCATTTTCTTGCATGCCTTGTAATAATGATCCGAGTGCCATACATACATCGAGTGCGGGATGAACACCAAAAAAATCAAAGTCATCAACATCCGGAATAACGTCTTCGAGCTTTTCTAATTGTGCTTCGTAATTGATTTTGACTTTGCCTTGGCTTAAACGTTGCCAAATTAAGTCCAGTTGATTTCGCAATACGCTATAGTCACCAAAGTTAGCTGCATCACTAAACATTTTATAATTTGGTAGCATGCGTTCTAACATAGCGGCGGCTAATGCTGTTTGCTGCCACATTGTTAAATCGCGTTCAGTTAAGTGTTTTTTCACATTATTGCCTATCGAGGTTATGTTATATGGCAAAAAAATTGCGCTAATTATAGCGCAATTTTGTATTAGCTTTGCTAGTAAATCTTGCGATTAAGCACTGGCTGTTAATTGCTTCTGTGCATATTCAAACTTGAGGCGATACTCGGTTAGTTGATTCTGTAACTCGCCAAGTTCGTCATCAATGCGCTTCTTCAGTTCGTAATTTTCGTCTCGCAAGGCTTTTAGCGTGGCACGAATTTGTTCGTCACTGGCATCTTGCTTAGCCCGTAGATTCGCGTTTTTCTCGAAGAAATCCGCTGATTTTTGTCGCTCTTGTTGCAGTTGTTGTTGCACTTTTTGCAATGCTTGCTGATCATTTGCATGATCTTTGCGTTTGCTATCTAGCTGCAGTTGTAATGCATCCAGCTTTTGATTCAATGTTGCTATGGTGTCATCAGATGCTTTTTGTAGTTTACTCAACCTTTGTTTTTCGTGTGCTAGTTGCTCGCTTAGTGTATCCACACGGTGTTGCAAGTCGCGTTGTATCGTATCACCTTGCTGCTGTACCGAGCTGAGTTGCTGCTTAAAATCATCGATCAGGTCGGCTTTTTCTTGTTCTTTGCTGTTGCGCGCTGCTTCAAGCTGTTTTTCGAGCGTTTCATACTGTGCTTCAAGACTCGCTATGCCTTGCTGCTGCTTATGTAAACTTTTCTCTAAGTCAGATTTTTGCTTGTTTATCGACAGGTTTTCCTGATTTGACTGGTCCAATTGTTGCTGCAGCTTTTCAATTCGTTCAGATAATGGCACCGTTGCATCATGCAGTTGCTGTTTATATTGCTTTTCTACTGACACCGTATGTTGCTGTTCAGCCGACAATGTTTGCTTTAATTTTTTAAGCTCTGCCTGAGATTGTTCTGCAGATGATTTATAACGTTCGAGTTGCTGAGATAACTGTTTAATTTGTGTCTGGCTATTGCTAGCGGACTGATCATACTCACTGATTTTAAGCTCCAGTTTTTGTTGTTGCTTTTGGTGTTGGGCGGTGAGTTTATTCACGTCACTTTGGAGTTTTTTCTCGATGGCTAGTTTTTCTCTGCTGAGTTTTTTATTATCTTGCTGAGCCGCTTGCAGTGACTCTGTTAATGACGTCAGTTGTAGTGCTTGCTGTCGACTATTGTCTTCACTAGTCGCCAGCCTTTGTTCCAGTTCTTGGATTACAGTACTGCTTGAACCTACCGCTTTCTCAAGGTTTTTCAATTTTTGCTGATGTTGTTTTTTCTGCTTGGCAACCGCACTTTGGTGTTGTTTAGATTGCTCTTCTACTTGTTGTTTTAATTGCTCAACTTGTTGCAGCAGTGCTTGCTCTTGCTGTATGAGTTGTTGCTTATCTGTTTGCCACTGTTGTTGCTCTAATTGCAGCGTTGCTAAGGTGGCCGATTCAGATTTGCTGAGTTTGGTTAGTTCGGCAATTTTATGATCGCGACTCTGTTTTAATTCTTCATATTGTCGTTCAAGTTGGCTTAATTGGTGAGTATACTCCTGTGCTTGCTTGTGCAGATTTTTGTTTTCTTCAGTAAGCGGAGTGAGTTGCGATTGCAACATTTCTCTATTTTGCTTGGTTAGCCGTAACTCTTCATTGCGAGATTCTTCCTCACGCAATTTGATTTTAAGGTGGGTCTTAAATTGCAGCATTTGCTCCTGCAGCTTTTTAAATCGAGTTTCGCTGTGCAGTAGCTTTTTCTTGAGCTGTTCTATTTCGCTGTATTTTAGATTAACAGAGTCTAGCTTTGACTGACTTAGTTTCTCATGAACTAAGTTATATTTTTTATCGAGCTCTTGCTTCTGTTGCAATAGAGCTTGTTGTTTTTCTTGCTCGGCATTGTCTGTAATCTTTTGCGTTAATTGATTAAATTTGTCTTCAAGTTGCACAAAAATATCACCAGCGAGTTGCTGTAAATATTCTTCCATTTCTTGATTTATTACCGACTTACTCATAGGTGACCCTGTCGCTTATTATTGTTGTTGCCAAACAGAACATAGTAATTTTTTTATTTAACCACGTTTCTCATTTTTTAAAAAGTCTATAGTTGCTTTATGTTGTTGGTTATGTTGATAAAAACGATGTTTAGCTGTGTTTTTCGCTGTCTTATCGGTGTTATCGCTGAATTTGGCTTATCAGCGCAGGTATTGAGCAATGCCATCAAGCAACATTTGTACGGCAATCATCACCAAGATCATCCCCATTAGACGCTCCATAGCAACTAAACCTCGAATGCCCAATAACTGTTGAAACAGTCGAGAGAAAAATAAGATAACGGCGCTTACAAACCAGGCAATAATGAGTGCCACAGTCCAGTCAAGCATTCTATTGGGATCTTGGTTAGCCATTAAAATTAATGCGGCTAAAATGGAAGGCCCGGCGACCAATGGAACCGCAAGAGGTACAAGAAAGGGCTCTTCGCCTTCAGGCATTCCGCTAACAGAGCCATGAACAGGAAAGATCATTTTCACGGCGATTAAAAATAGGATAATCCCTCCCGCAATCGATACCGATTCTTGACGCAAATGAAGGAAATCGAGGATGCTTTGCCCTGCATAAAGAAAAAACAGCATAATGATGAGAGCAAATAATAACTCTCGAATTAAAATAAGTCGCTGACGTTTTTCATCAATGCCTTTTAGTACAGAGATGAATATGGGGAGATTGCCTAGCGGATCCATGATTAAAAATAGGGTAACTGCGGCAGTTAAGATATCCATGAGGGTACTTTATGTAACTGTTATTACTACTTTTAACCATAGCAGAATTTATCGATAAGTTTAGTCGGTAAATAGTAGGCATACGATGTTAGCTAGGTTAATAGGGCATTTATTAAAGTAATGGCTAGACACACGTTGATGCTGTTATTTTCGGTTACTGCTGGCGTAGATATTGATTTTGACTATAAGGATTGAAGAGGCAACCTAAATTAATAATGGTTGATTTGGCTGTGTGGGTAATTTTGTCTGCATTGAGGCTTCCCCATGAAACTGAGATAGCAGTAATTCATTAGCTTTATCTTTCCATTGTTCACGCGAATGTTGTTTTTACAGTAGCTTGATGCTTGCTATGGGAGATGTACTTGATTTTTTGGGGGGGACAGGATAGCCGAGTGCTTAAAACGGCTATCCATATTCATTTGATTAAAGTTACTTACAGTACTGCATCGTTACCAAAAATAAGAGACACGGGTACTAATAAAATCCTCACCTGCGTTATCTCGCCCAGCATATAGGTTAATGCCTAACATTGCTTTATTTAATTGGTAGTTTAGTTCAAGATCAATTTCATGAGAGCGCTGCGACAGCATACTATTGGTCTCTGTGTCGTATGTTGCAGTGCGATATGTTGCAATAACATACAAGTCTTGATGATTATCCCATGCAAGTTTAGTGCTTATCGCTTCGCCTGGTGAACGATCTCCTTGGGTTTTATTATCACCCCACCAGTGTCCCATTTCATTGCCGTCGTTACTAAAACCCTCACCATAAATGCCATGAACATACCATGCACTGTGGAACTTACTCCATTCAATATTTAGAGAAGTTGATTCGGTAACATAAGGTAAGAAAATACCGTAGTTTTGGCCAATATTACCAAACCTGTAATTGCTATACTTCCCTGTATCTTCGCCACCATATTCGGCAAAAAGGCTAATAGGATAATTCCATAAGGAGAAATCAAATTTACTGGTAATTGAAGCGATCTGATTACCAACTTCTTCTTTACAGTCTTGCAATTCGGTACCAGAACCGCCGCAATTATCACTATTTACAGGGTCTATGATGGCTTGCCAAACATCGCTTAACGTGACACTCCGTTCACCGCCACCAAACATTAGAGCCCGATTGCCGCCAAGAGTCCACCAATCGAAAGGCTGAAAACTTAGGTGCATGGTTAAAAAGCCCGGCTCACCCGAGTATCTTTGCCCATCGTAGGCGATGTTATCCATTTCATCTAATATACCCACCGACAATTCATATTTTATATTCCAATCGGTAATTAACTTCGAATTACTGAAGGTGGCCATTAACACAGGCTTTGCTTGCGTTGTCAGCACTAAAGCTCCTTCATGATGGGGGGCAAGCCAATGCTCACGATAACCTATATCGACTTGGAAAACATCCCAACCCGCAGAAAGGTAGGTCCCGTGAGGCATAAAGCCTCCACTCTCATAATGTGTGCCACCGAGGTTAACCGCGAAGTACGAGTTCGCTTGAAGAAATCCTGTAGCAGTTAAGCGGTAAGCGTCATCAATCTGTTGACCTCGGGAGTTAGGGATGATGACATCGTTATCGTCAGCAATCGTTAGCTCTGCCGATAAATGGGTGATACCTGCTGGCGTCTTATACCGTTCCATGTAAGTTGACAATCGCTGATACAAATGTGGGTGAGTATCCTTCACCTTTGCCAAATATTGATTAATAGTTGTAACGTGATAAGGCTTACTAAGTGCCGGTAATTTACTAATGCTAACCAAGCGTTCTATTTCAATTTCAATAGCTGCATCAAGTTTTAGTGGTAAGTATGGTGAGACACCTTTAGCTAAGACTGCTGGTGTTAAGCAAAGTAAGATGGCTAGGTAAATCGAGCGCAATAACACAATAAATATTCCATTAATTCAATTCGCGAATATTCTAGCTTGTTATTGATTAATTACCAAGTTAGGCATTGTGTTTTGGCGAAGGTTTAGGCGTAGCTTAAATTACGTTATACAGTTCACTAAAGAAAAAGCAGCGCTAGGACATGTGTTATTCTAGCGCTGTTGTTGCAGGAGTATAATCGTTTTAATTGCTGAGTTTTTTTATCATACTGAACAATTCGTCTTTATGATGCAGGCGCTGTTTCTTTAAGTTTTCTAAGTATTCATCACTGGTGTTTTCAACACCTTCTTCGATACGAACGACTTGCTGATTCAACTCATGGTATTCCTTAAAAATACGCGCAAAATGATTGTTGGTCATTTTTAGAGTACGAATCTCGTCTTTATACTCTGGAAACTCGTGATGTAAGTCGTGTTTAGCGATGATCATAATATTTTCCTATGACGTTATTTATAAAATTATTACAGTGATTTATCGTGCGCATTGAATACAGGTTTTCACAGAAGGCATGGTAGCTAAGCGCTGCTCATCGATAGCTAAACCGCATTGGCAACAAATGCCGTGTTGTTCTGTTTGCAAAAGGGCAAGAGTGTCTTCAATTTTTTGTAGCTGCAATTGAGTCTGTTGGTAAATCTCTTGAAGACTTTGGCGGCTGCGACATTCATCATCGTGATCATTAAAGCGTTGGTCGCGCTCTGTGGTTACATCATTACTGATATCTTCTAGGCGACGCTTAAGCTCTTGCTGTTTAGCCATTAAGGTTTTTTGTAATTGCGCTACAACCATGTGTAGACCTGTCGTTGCAAATTGATTGAATAACTACAGGGTAACCAAAATTGATATTTGCATGTTGATCTGGCTCAACTTAGTCGTTATTGGATAAAAACTATCTGGGCAGGAAATTTATGAAACAGGAGTGCAGTATTAACCGTCATTGCGTTCATCACTATCCTGTTGCGCTTGCTGTATTTGATGACGGTATTTGATGTATAACTGTTCGACTTTGTCGCGTGCCCAAGGGGTTTTGCGTAAAAAAGCTAAGCTAGACTTTATGCTTGGATCATGTTTGAAACAACGAATATCGACAAAAGAAGCTAATTGCTCAAAACCAAAGTGTTCTACTAGTTCGGTGACGATTGTTTTAAGGGTGATACCGTGCAAAGGATTGTAGGGCTGATGTTGCATAGGTCTGTTTTCAAAGCTGTTAGTCGAACTTGTATCTTACCATACCTAGGATATTTGAGCGATGTTCATTAAACCCCATAAAAAAGCCCGGCAACTCCATATACCGGACAACGCGACACAACTGCTTATATTTGGGTTATCACTAACGGATTGGAGCATAACAGTATCGTCTTTATGTCTATTTTTACGCACAAAGGTGATATTGAGATCAAACCTAGTGTTTACTCGAACGTGCAAGATTTGCGCTTTACAGGCTAAGCTTCTGTAAACTTCATTATATACGAATAACCATATATAATAATTCCCATATGTGAGGATGCTATGAACCCGATTGATTTTTATAAGGCGCTTGCTGACGAAACTCGGCTGATTATTTTGTTGTTATTAGTCGAAGAAAATGAGTTGTGTGTATGTGAGTTAGTTACGGCACTGAATTATAGCCAACCTAAAATATCGAGGCACTTAGCGTTATTAAAACAAGCTGGTTTACTTTGCGATCGCAAACAAAAGCAGTGGGTATATTACCGTCTTAATTCATCGTTACCTGATTGGTGTCATCAGGTGTTACAGACGACAGAGCTCAACAATAATGAGTTGATTATTAGTGCTCAACATCAGTTACGGGCTATGCAAAATCCCCCAGAAAGTAATTGTTCATAATATAGTGAAACGACTTCTATTGGTAATCGTATCGATAGCGTCAATGATATCTAGCGAGATAGGTATAAGGTAATTAACATGACGATAAAAATTGGTATTAATGGTTTTGGTCGAATGGGCCGTTTAAGTATGCGTGCAGCATTTGATTGGCCAGAGGTTGAGATCGTGCAAATAAATGATCCAGCTGGTAACGCTGAGACTCTCGCACATCTGCTTAATTTTGATTCGGTGCACGGTATTTGGCATCACCAAGCAACAAGTGATGCTAATAACATGCTAATAAATGGTCGGATTATTCCATGTACGATGAATAGCGCAATTGCCGATACCGATTGGTCTGGTTGTGATGTCGTCATTGAAGCGAGTGGCAAAATGAAGACCAAGGCTTTATTGCAAGCTTATCTTGATCAAGGCGTAAAACGTGTCGTTGTAACGGCACCAGTGAAAGAAGATGGTGTGTTAAATGTGGTCATGGGTGTGAATGACCATCTGTATAATAAAGACGAGCACTCTATCGTCACAGCAGCGAGTTGTACCACAAACTGCTTAGCGCCAGTGGTTAAAGTGATTCATGAAACGTTTGGTATTGAGCACGGCTCAATGACCACGATTCATGATATTACCAATACACAAACGATTTTAGATGCGCCGCATCAAGACTTACGCCGCGCACGAGCTTGTGGCATGAGTTTAATTCCGACAACAACTGGCTCGGCAACGGCTATCACCCATATTTTTCCGGAATTAAAAGGTCGCTTAAATGGTCATGCGGTGCGAGTGCCATTGGCCAATGCCTCATTAACCGATTGTGTGTTTGAATTGCAGCAAAAGGTCACCGCAGAGCAAGTTAATACTGTTTTAAAAGAGGCGGCAGACAATCAATTGCAGGGAATCCTAGGTTTTGAGTCTCGCCCGCTGGTATCGATTGATTACAAAACGGATCCTCGTTCGTCGGTAATTGATGCGCAATCGACCATGGTGATAAATGGTACCCAGCTGAAAATCTATGCTTGGTATGACAACGAGTGGGGTTATGCGAACCGTACAGCTGAGTTAGCTCGAAAAGTCGGCTTAAGCGATAAGTGACGGCATACAGCAAACGGCCAAAGGTGTAGGAATTAATCGTATTATGTTGAGCAATGCATCAGCACAAGTGCGACAGTACTTGTTAATCACGGGCAATTATTGGGCATTCACCCTAACCGACGGTGCTCTGCGGATGCTCATTGTGTTGCATTTTCATCAACTTGGCTTTGCTCCGCTACAAATTGCCTTATTGTTTTTATTTTATGAGGCTTTTGGCGTTGTCACCAATTTACTTGGTGGCTGGTTAGGCGCACGGTTAGGATTGAATCGAACCATGAATATTGGTTTGGGGTTGCAACTTGTCGCACTAGCAATGTTAACCGTATCAAGTGACTGGTTGTCTGTTGGCTATGTAATGCTAGCCCAAGCATTATCAGGTATCGCTAAAGACCTTAATAAAATGAGTGCCAAAAGTGCCATAAAACTATTGGTACCCAAGGGTGAGGAGAGCACTTTATATAAGTGGGTTGCGATTTTAACCGGCTCTAAAAATGCCTTAAAAGGAATTGGTTTTTTCTTAGGCAGCGTGTTGCTGTCGTTGTTCCAATTCCAAGGTGCGATAGTCATTATGCTAGTGATGCTGTTACTGGTTTGGCTGTTAAGTCTGTACGCTTTGAAAAATGATTTAGGTAGGGCAAAAAACAAGCCGAAATTTAAAGAAATTTTATCGAAGAGTCGGGCTATTAACATGCTCTCAGCTGCGCGGATGTTTCTATTTGGTGCCCGTGATGTCTGGTTTGTTGTAGCGCTGCCGGTATATTTAGCCGCGACATTTGCTTGGGATCCATGGGAAGTTGGCGCCTTTATGGCAACGTGGGTCATCGGCTATGGCATTGTGCAGTCGATAGCCCCATATTTCACGGGTAAAAAGCAAGGTAAAATACCCAATGGCTCTGCAGCAGTCAGTTGGGCATTAGCATTAGCTTTAATCCCGATGGTAATTGCTATCGCAATGCAGGCAAATGTTTATATTCAAGTAAGTTTGTTGGCCGGGCTGTTAGCCTTTGGCGCTTTGTTTGCCATAAATTCGTCGTTACATAGCTATTTAATTGTCAGCTATGCTGATAGTGACGGGGTATCTCTAGACGTTGGTTTTTATTACATGGCCAATGCAATGGGGCGCCTACTTGGCACGATATTGTCCGGTTGGCTATATCAAGCTTATGGCATGGCGACGTGTTTGTGGGTTTCTGCTGGCTTTATCTTTATTGCCGCCTTGATCTCAAAAAAATTGCCGCATAATTAGGAATTTCTATGACCATAAATGTTGGCGTGATAGGTTTTGGTTTGTCAGCGAAAATCTTTCATTTACCATTTATTGATGCGTTACCAAGCTTTGCGGTAAAAGCGATTGGGACCTCACAACAACAACTCGCAAAACAGGCGTGGCCTAATGCGGTTGTTTTTACCCAAGTTAGTGATTTACTCGCCGACAAAAATATCGATTTAGTGGTGATCACCAGCCCTAACGACAGCCATTATCATTTGGCTAAACAGGCTTTGCTGGCGCATAAGCACGTGGTCGTGGAAAAGCCGTTTACGGTCACCGTTGCACAAGCAGATGAACTGATTGATTTAGCAAAGCAGCAGGGGCGCGTGCTGACGGTTTATCATAATCGTCGCTTAGATGGTGATTTTCTCACGGTTAAAGATTGCATAAATCAAGGACAATTAGGCAATGTCCGAATGTTACATTCTCGCTTTGATCGTTTTCGTCCCGAGGTTCGCAATAAATGGAAAGAGCAATCTGGTCAAGCAACGGGCATATTATATGATCTTGGCTCGCATTTAATTGATCAAGCATTGCAGTTATTTGGTCAGCCACAAGCTATAACAGCGCAATGTTTGGCCATGCGCAACGGCTCTCAGGCGGTAGACTATTTTGATGTATTACTGCATTACCCTGACCTTCAGGTGAGGTTAGGCTCTAGCCCATTTAACGCTGGGGTTAACCAACGTTTTATGGTTCATGGGGATCTCGGTAGTTTATTGATTACAGGGGTAGATGCACAAGAAGCACAAATTGTTGCGGGCATGACGTTTAATGACCCAATGTTTGCTGATAATAGCGAACAGAAGGTAGAGTCATCATTAGCTAGTGTCGCCATCAAAAAAGGTAATTACCATAAATTTTATCAACAGCTTGCAACGGCAATCAACAGCGGTACAGCACCATTAGTTAGTGCCGAATCAGCACGTAATGTTATCGCCATCATAGAGCTTGCGATGCAAAGCAGTGAACAGCAACGAACTCTTGCTATTCGCGATTATTTATGACGACTATAATGATCTGTTTATAGTCATATTACCTATTGCTATTTTACATCAATATCGTAACGGTTTTTGAAACAGGTGCTATCATCTAAGTATCGGTTTTAACGCAAATAACATTGCCCAGTTGAGCTATCGAATCAGGCACTATTGTATATGAATGAGGTAAACCATGAGTGAGCAATATCAGCCGGAAACAGTTTGGACGTGGAAACAAGATAATAAAGGCGGCGGTAAGTTTTTTAAGATAAACCGTCCTGTAAGTGGTGCTACTCACGATAGAGTGCTTCCGCAAGGTAAGCACCCTTTACAATTGTATTCATTAGCAACCCCAAATGGTGTGAAAGTGACCATTATGCTAGAAGAGTTATTAGCCAAAGGCATAGAGGGGGCTGAATATGATGCGTTTTTTATCTCTATCCTTGAGGGTGATCAGTTTTCTTCTGGGTTTGTCGATCTAAATCCAAACTCAAAGATACCGGCGATGATTGATAACAGTGAAGATGATCCTGTGAAACTGTTCGAGTCAGGTTCAATATTGCTTTATTTAGCGGAGAAGTTTGGTGAATTTCTCCCTTTTGATGTGCATGGTCGTACCCAGTGTTTAAACTGGTTGTTTTGGCAAATGGGCAGTGCACCATATCTCGGTGGTGGCTTTGGTCATTTTTATGCTTATGCACCGGAAAAATTTGAGTACCCAATTGAACGTTTTACTATGGAAGTGAAACGACAACTCGATGTCCTTGATAAGCACCTTGCTAATAACCTGTATATGTGTGGCCAAGATTACACTATTGCCGATATTGCGATTTTTCCATGGTACGGTTCGCTGGTATTAGGACGACTATACGGTGCGGCTGAGTTTTTAGATGTTGAAAGCTACGCCAACTTGCTACGCTGGGCAAAACATATCGACAAACGTGACGCGGTTATTCGTGGTTGTATGGTTAATCGTGATTGGGGCGAGCCACATGAGCAATTATTTGAACGCCATGATGCCAGTGACTTTGATAGTGTACCAAAGCCTTAAAAGTTTGAGGGTTTATCTATACTGGCAAGGCAAGATCGTAACTAAGTTCTCGAATGCATAAAGTCTCACAGTCGTATCAGACTCTATGCTTATTAGTATTTCATAACGACAGCCTGTTATCGCTTGTCGGCTAGTTCATTGCGTACAAGTTTCTAAATTGTGTTAACAGCTGTTGGTTATCATTGTCTTTGCGGTAAACCATATAGATAGGTCGCTGTATTTGTAATGGTGAGTCAATGCGATATAGTTGCTGGTGATCAATCAAGGGTTCGACCAATTGTGTTGGCAAGTAGGCAAACCCCCCTTTGGCTTGAATCACTTCAAGCGCAATCATTGCCGTCGATGTTTTAAAATTCGGTCTGACCTTATGATGCAGGGCATGTTCTTTTTGAAAAGTTATTCCCCAATCCACCAGAATGTAGTCGTCTATCTCACGGTTAAAACTCTCACGACTGCCTACCAACGACAAGTCAAAGTGACCAATCAACTCATTGTAAAATTCATCGTCTTTAATCGGATCTGCGAGTAAGCCAACATCTAAACTTCGATCATCAAGTTTACGCTGGATGGCTTCTCGTACCGATATTTCCGCACCTAAGACCAAATGTTGAAACAACTCCACAGCTTCATGGATTTGGTTACTAAAGAATGCATCCCAGATATTAGGGGTGGCAGCAATATTAAACGAAAGCTTTTGTTGATTCGCAATTGATATCGCTAACTTTGATTGTTCCATTTGACTGACCATGAGGTGTGCATGCGATAGCAGAGCTTCGCCTGCTGGGGTAAGGCGTAGGTTTTTCTTATCGCGAATGATAAGTTGAGTTGCGTAAAACTCCTCCAACTGTTTTATACGGGCGCTCACGGCTGCTTGGGTTATATATAAAGTTTCAGCAGCACGGCCGAAGTGTTTGTTTTCTGCAACAGTAATGAATGTTTTATAAACTCTAATGTCCATTTGAAAGTCCTTAAGGTGACTGTCGAAATGTAAATTAATCTTATCGACTAGACAAATATTTTTTGATGTCTTTTTTCAACTGTTTCCCATAATTTTTAACATCTAAGTAACACGTAGATGCTTGTAGTACGTAATCTAGCGCTAATCCGTGACAAAGTGCGCATAGATGTTGCTAGCAAGCAACATTTTGCGGTTATTAATAACAAAAAATATTATGACTTTGGTATTTAGAGGGGTGAGATGTGGACACTAACATTCGTAAAGGCAAAATGATGTTTTACGGTGATGCGATGTTTTCTCGAGGTTTATCACGCAGTGGTTATTTTAACCGCCGCGAAGCGATGGAATTAGAGGAATATGGACACACCTTTATGGCACTGCTAGATGGCTCTCTGACGCCTAATAATGATGATGAGCAACGTTTTGTCAATGAGATGCAAAACTCTACTGTTGAAGCTATGTATGCCGTCAATTTATGGCGTAAGTACCTAGATGTTATAGCGAAAAGTAAAGTTTATCATGGTTTTGCTAAAAGCTATGCGGGGTCGAGTGCGATGACGGACTTTAGTTTGTAGTGGTGTGGAGAGAATAAGTAATCTTAGAAAAATTTTTTTGATATAACGACAAAAATTTTTTGCAATCATTATTGTTTGCTTTTCTTTATGCTCCGAGCTTATTGACCGTAAAAGTAACAGCGTCAACGCATATATAGGAGAAATAGCGACAATGAAAATATGTTTTATCATGTACCCATGGGAAAGAGTCGAGCCAGAAAGTGACTCGACTCTTCGACTTATTCATGAGTGCGTGAGACGAGGCCATACTGTTGCCTTAGCAACGGTTAACAATTTAACTATCCGTGATAGTGTCGCAAGTGCATTTTGTGATGTGTTTCTGAAAAAAGTTAAGGCCCCAGAAAATATTGTCAGCTTTTATAAAAATAGCCAATTCAAGCGCGTCCAACTGCCGTTAGCAGGCTTTGATGCAATCATCATGCGCGCCAATCCGCCATTAGATACACTGGCTCTTAATTTTCTCGATTCAGTCCGTGGCGATACATTCATCATGAATGACTTAGATGGTTTGCGTATCGCCAATAATAAAGTCTATACGGCCTCTTTTCAGGATACTGAAAGTGAGTTTATTCCAGCAACACATGTGTCTAAGAACCGCGAATATTTAGAACGTATATTTGAAGAGTCACAAAGCGATAAAATGATCCTCAAGCCTCTTGATGGCTATGGTGGTCGTGGCGTTATCGTATTAGAAAAGAGCGCACAGCAAAGTTTCCGTTCATTGCTCGATTTCTACATTGGTGGTGATGAGCACGGTAAGGGCAGTAACTATGTGATCTTGCAAGACTATGTGGAAGGTGCGCATGAAGGTGATGTGCGTATTCTAATGCTTAATGGTGAACCTATTGGTGCAATGAAACGTATTCCTGCGGCCAATGATGTCCGCTCAAATGTGCATGCTGGTGGTGCTGTGGTTAAACACAGATTAACAGCGCAAGAAAAGAAACTGTGTAAGTATATCGGCCCTAAGTTAGTGCGTGACGGCTTGTACTTTACTGGTATTGACGTTATTGGTGGCAAGTTGATTGAAGTCAATGTCTTAAGCCCTGGTGGCATCGTTCGCATAAATAAGCTTAACCGCGTTAAGTTGCAAGCGCAGGTAATTGATTTTGTAGAAAGTGTTGTGCATGCAAAAGAGCTGGTGATGAGCCGTAAATCTCAGTTTAGACAGGTGATTGAAGATGCTAACGCTGTCTGAGCACGAATGCATTGCGCTGATTAAACAACAAAAGTGTTTTCATGCTGAAGTTGATAACGGCGCTTTTATTGTCAAAATCGATGAATATTCACCGATGATCTGCGCGGCCATTCATAATGGTCATAAGTTACGGGCAGATTTACAAAAAAACTTTTTGTTGAGTGAAGATGAACGGTTTTATGAAGAAGATCCATTCACTGATGATCTGATATCATCTTTTCCAGTTCAACTTATTGGTAATGACTCGCGCTTTGAATATGATTTGAATCGCGCCAAAACCTTGTCGACGTATTTTAAGACCGCATGGGATAAACAGGTTTGGCACAAGCCGTTAACGCAAAAACAAAGGGCAGTAAGCCACGCTAAGCATCAAGCTTTTTATAATGTGTTGTCGGCTATTGTTACTAGCATTGAGAGGCAGTTTGGCAATGCGATTGTTTTTGACATTCACTCATATAATCACAAGCGCATAGTGACTGATACGCCCACCTTTAATATTGGCTCGGGACAGATCGATATTGAACGCTGGGGCAAGGTAGTTAACCATTTCGAACGGCAACTCAATAAGATAGAGCTACCAAACCTGGATGTAAGAGCGGCGACCGATGAGGTGTTTCAGGGACGGGGCTACTTAATATCACACGTAAATGCGCACTTTGATAATACCTTAGTGCTACCTACGGAAGTAAAGAAAGTATTTATGGATGAAACCTCTGGAGAGGTTTACCCACTGGTGTTAGAAGACTTAAAAGCAGGTTTTAAGGATGCTATCAGTGAAACAGCGGCGTTTTTTGTACGCCGCTATGGTAAGAAAAAGCGGACTCAAAAAGCAGATATACTGTCATCTAACATAAGCCCTGAAGTACTTCGTTTAGATAAAAAGTTATTTGCACTGTGCAAGCATGTTGAAACGCTGAACTTTATTAATCCAATCAATTTAGCGCCAGAGCGCAATAGATTTTTAAAGCGCAATAGCTACATCGCCCCTAACTTCACTTATAAACAACTGAATATTAATCCGTATCAGTTTCGTGAAAACCTTTATAAGTTAGCGGTTGATGAGATCAGTGATGCGAGTATTCAACAGTTGTATCGGCATGTTGTTGATAATCTGTCGTATAAAATTGATTTATTGACAACGATTGGAACGGATGATTTTGTTTATAACTCGCTGAAATACTACGGTGAGCCAAATAAAGCGGATATCGATAATGCTCGTTTCTTGTTGCATCTGAACGACAGCGAGCCGAGCGCAAGCGAACCGAGCGCAAGCGAACCAGAATACGATGCCGACCAGGCTATTGACTATTTTAAAGAGCAAGCGTATCAATGGCAGCTCAGTTGTAAGATTGAAAAATCATCAAAAATTGTCGCTAAAGCCATGGTGAATAACGAAAAAGCGTTGTTACTTATTAATAAAGATGCGCGCTTTAGTGAAAAAGAATTGCATGCCTTTGCTTATCACGAACTCGGTATCCATATGTTGACGACCATTAACGCCAAAGCTAATCCATTAAAAGTGTTTAGTTTAGGCTTAGTGGGTAACACGCATGCGCAAGAAGGTATAGCTTTATACAGCGAATATTGCTCAGGTAGTTTAACGATGAAACGTTTAAAGACCATTGCGTTGCGTGTTATTGCTGTCAAGTACATGCTTGAACATGGTGATTTTGTCAAAACCTATCATGCGTTAATGAGTGAATTTGATCTGGATAAAGAGCAAGCATTCACATTAACGACGCGTGTATACCGAGGTGGTGGCTTTACTAAAGATTATCTTTACTTACGCGGCTTTAAGGACATCATCAATGTTGCTAAGCAACAACCAATCGATAATCTATTGGTCGGTAAAACGGGCTTGTTGGACTTTGATATTGTTTCTGAAATGGTCGAGCGTGGTCTATTAGTACAGCCTAAACCTTTGTTTGATCTGTCCTATAAGCCATCAGGCGATAAGATCATTGATTTTATTGTTAACTCAATAAAATAGCGCTATCTAAGCAGAGGTTAAGCAACAATATACTCGAATGGCTTCATTAACGAAAAAAGCGACCCATATTAGGTCGCTTTTGTTTATCTAGCCATATGACTAATATGGCAATTGACAGTGAGCCGTTTGCGTTTACTCAACGGTTACTGATTTTGCTAAGTTACGAGGCTGGTCAACATCGGTACCTTTAATAATGGCCACATAGTATGAAAGCAATTGTAGCGGTAAGGTATAAATGATTGGCGCAATAGACTCTTCACAGTGTGGCACATTGATCACTTTCATGGTGTCATCTGATTCAAAGTGTGCATCTGCGTCAGCAAACACGTACATTAAGCCACCGCGAGCACGGACTTCTTCAACGTTTGATTTTAATTTTTCAATCAAGTCGTTTTTTGGTGCCACAACAATAACAGGCATATCCGCATCAATAAGCGCTAACGGGCCATGTTTCAATTCGCCTGCTGCGTAAGCTTCAGCATGAATGTACGAGATTTCTTTTAACTTTAAGGCACCTTCCATAGCAATAGGGTATTGATCGCCTCGACCAAGGAATAATGAATGATGCTTATCGGCGAAATCTTCAGCTAAGTCTTCAATTTCTTCGGCAAGTCCCAATACTTCATCGATTTTCGTTGGTAGTGACATTAAAGCGGATACCAGTTCTGCTTGTTGTGCTTGGCTCATGTCTTTGTACTTACCAAGTGCCAATGTCATCATCATTAAGCCAACGAGTTGCGTCGTGAACGCTTTAGTTGAAGCAACACCAATTTCTGCACCAGCTTTGGTCATGAACGCTAAGTCAGATTCACGAACCAACGAAGAGCCAGGTACATTACAAATGGTTAATGAGGCTTTGTAACCAAGCTCCTTGCCAAGACGTAATGCTGCTAGGGTATCCGCGGTTTCACCCGATTGAGAAATGGTCACCAACAAGGCATTCTTAGGTACAAATGATTTGCGGTAGCGAAATTCTGACGCGATTTCAACATTACAGCTAACACCTGCGTATTGCTCTAACCAATAACGAGCAACCATGCCTGAGTGAAATGAGGTGCCACAGGCGATGATTTGTACGTGTTCAATCTCTTTGAAAATTTGTTCCGCATTGTCACCAAAAGCATTGATATCAATGGTTTGACCATCAAAGCGATTAGCAAGAGAGTTACGAATTGCGGTTGGTTGCTCGTAGATTTCTTTGAGCATGTAGTGACGATATTCGCCTTTATCACCGGCATCGTGGCTCACACTGGCTTCGGTTGTTTCACGTTCAACAGCTTGACCGTCTTTATCAAAAATATTCACTTCAAAGCGAGTAATTTCAGCAACATCACCTTCTTCTAAAAAGGCGAACTTACGAGTAACCGGTAATAAAGCCATCATGTCTGAAGCTAGGAAGTTTTCACCAAGGCCGTAACCGATAACCAGTGGACTACCAGAGCGGGCGACAACCAAACGGTCTTTATCATTACGATCCATGATCACCGTGCCGTAAGCGCCTTCAAACTGTTTCACTGCTGTTTGTACCGCTGCTAGCAAACTGTTTGCTGTTTTTAATTCGTGATGAACAAGGTGAGCGATAACTTCGGTATCGGTTTCAGAAGCAAATACGTAGCCTAAACCTTGTAGCTTTTCACGTAACTGTTGGTGATTTTCAATAATACCATTATGCACAACGGCAATGTTGTCAGATACATGCGGATGGGCGTTAGTTTCACTTGGTACACCATGAGTTGCCCAGCGAGTATGAGCAATACCTGTACCACCTTTGGCTGGTGATTGCTCTAGCGCCGATGCCAATTCTTGTACTTTACCTAAGCGACGTACGCGCATCATATCGTTATTATCATCGATTACGGCGACACCGGCCGAATCATAACCGCGGTACTCTAGACGGCGTAAGCCTTCGACTAAAATATCTGCTACATCACGTTGCGCTACTGCGCCTACAATTCCACACATAATATTATTCCTGTAATTTTTGCTTGTTACTCAGATGTACAAATGACATTGACACCTTGAGCTTGAATTTTTTGCTTTATGTCTTTTGCCAAGTCACTGTCGGTAATTAATGTTGTGACTTTGGCCCATGGCAGTTCTAAATTTGGGATTCTACGACCAATTTTTTCAGATTCGACCATAACGATAACTTCTCTCGCAACATCACTCATAACTTGTGATAAACCTATCAGCTCGTTGAAGGTCGTTGTGCCGCGGTCAATATCAATGCCATCGGCACCTATAAATAGCTGATCAAAATCGTAAGAGCGCAATACCGATTCGGCTACTTGGCCTTGAAATGATTCAGAACTACTATCCCATGTGCCACCGGTCATCAATAATGTTGGCTCGCTCTCAAGTTCATTCAATTGCTGCGCAACCGCTAATGAATTGGTCATAACAACTAAGCCACGCTTAGTGTTTAATTCGCTTATCATTGCCGCGGTAGTGCGACCACTGTCAATAATAATGCGATAATGATCTTTGATAAGCGCTGCCGCTTGCTTGCCAATGGCTTGTTTTTGCTTTGAAACTTTATCGTCATTGTCTGCGGAGGTGATCTCCGAAGGTAATGGAATCGCCCCACCATAACGCCTCAACAATAAGCCACTTTGCTCTAATGCTGCTAAATCTTTGCGAATCGTCACTTCGGATGTCGCAAATTGCTTGGCAAGCTGATCGACACTCACCTCACCGTTTTGATTGAGCTGAACCAAAATGGTATGGCGGCGTTGTTGAGTGTTTCGTTTTGACATAAGTTATAGATTTTAAGTTTCAGGTTGCTTAGATTATGTTTCGTTTCGAAAGTTAGCAATTAAAGCAAAACTTAAACGATTACGCAAGTTATCGTTATTACGATGGGAAGGATGCTTTGCCTACAACGGCTATAAATGCTACATTTGCGCGCGAAAATTTGATTATTCAAATAAGCCAAATAACAACAGATATGTGTATTTATCGATGTTACAGTCGATGAAGCCTAGACAAGGGATACAAGATCTTATGACTGATTGCAGTTACACTTTAATTGTCGGTAGTAAACCCTTGCTGATATCTATGCCACACAATGGCACTGAAATCAGTGACGAGATAAAGCAAAACATGACCCAAGAGGCACTTAAAGTTGCTGATACGGATTGGTATTTAGATCGTTTATATGATTTTGCTAAAGATTTAGGCGCGTATATTTTAGTACCCAAATATAGTCGCTATGTTATTGACCTAAACCGTGATCCTAGTGGTGCCAGTTTGTACCCAGGTGCCAACACTACCGAGCTTTGTCCGACTAGTGCATTTAACTTACAACCCTTATATGTCTCAGGTAAAGAGCCTGATGAAGCCGAAATAAACCGTCGCATTGAGCAATATTGGCAACCGTATCATGATGCCATAGCAAACACATTGGCATTGATGAAAAACAAATATGGTAAAGCGGTTATGCTAGAGGCGCATTCAATCGCTTCGGTTGTACCGAGATTTTTTGACGGTCAACTACCCGACTTTAACTTTGGTAACAACGATGGTGATAGCTGTGCCGAGCAAATGCTGGCGATGGTAGAGCAATTGGATTATCAGCCATACACCCAAGTGAGCAATGGTCGTTTTAAAGGTGGGTATATTACCCGAGCTTACGCTGATGTCAGTAATAATATTTATACCCTACAGCTTGAGCTGTCGCAGCGGACCTATCTAGATGAAAGTAATTTACAGTACAGTGCCAGTAAAGCTGAGCAAGTAAAACCAAAGCTACGTGCGTTAGTTGACAGCCTAATTACCTTTGTGGAACGTGCGTAATACTCTATGTACGCTTTTTAGTGATAACAAATGATGACAAAATTATATGTAAAACATGTGCTTGTTAGCCTTGGCGAGCACAGCCAATGGCAACAAGATAAAACTCTTATTATTGAAAACGGCGTGATCACCGCTATTGAAGATGGCCAACTTGACGGTAGTGTGGCCGCTAAAGGGCCGGTTATTCCTGGCATGGTGAATTGTCATTCCCATGCATTTCAGCGAGGTTTTGCAGGATTTTCTGAGCAAGGTAGTGACGGTAACGACAGCTTTTGGACGTGGCGCAAAATAATGTACCAATTTCTCGATAGCATCACCGTTGAGCAAGCGCAAACGATTGCCAGTCAATTATATATTGAAATGCTTAAAGCCGGTTACACTCGAGTTGCTGAGTTTCATTATTTGCATCATGCACCGGATGGTCGTCCATATCCGCAATTGTCGGCAATGTCGAAGGGATTATTTGATGCGGCAAGTGATAGCGGTATCGGCATCACGTTATTGCCCGTACTGTATCGCTTTAGTGGCTTTGGACCGTTACCTGCAAACGATGGCCAAAAACGATTTATTAATGACATCGACCAGTTCAATCAGTTAGTGAGTGATTGTCACCAACTGAGTACTCAGTACGACAATGCCAATGTTGGTATTGCACCACACTCATTGCGCGCGGTTGACTTGCCATCGTTGCAAGCGGCTGTATCACATGTCCGTAAGCTTGATAGCCAAGCGCCAATCCATATCCACATCAGTGAGCAACAAAAAGAAGTCGCCGACTGCTTAGCACATTACGGCAAGCGCCCGGTGCAATGGTTGTTAGATAATATGCGGCTCGATAAACAGTGGTGTCTAATCCATGCTACTCATATTGATGAGAATGAGCTACAGGGTATTACTGATACTGGCGCAGTAGCAGGCATTTGTCCTACAACTGAAGCGAACTTGGGTGATGGTATTTTCCCTACCACGGAATTTATGGCTAAAGGTGGCACCGTCGCGATAGGCTCAGATTCACATATTAGTATCAGTGCCATCGAAGAGTTGCGCTTGCTCGAATATGCACAACGATTGATCAAGCAACAGCGTGCGGTTCTAGCGAATCGAGATACTGCATCAGTTGGTCAAAACTTATGGCATCATACAGCGCGCGCTGGCGCACAGAGTACTAATAGTAATACCGGTGAAATTGCCATTGGTAAGCAAGCCGACCTATTAGTATTAGATGAGCAGCAAAATCGCTTGTTTGCGAATCAGGGCTCTCACTTACTTGATAGTATGGTTTTCGCCAGCCAAAGCAACCCTATTGTCGATGTGATGGTAAATGGTCAATGGGTGGTTATTGATGGTGAGCACCCGCAGCAGCAACGTGTTGCCGATGAATTTGCTACAGTGTTGCAACAACTAGGTGGTAACCGTTGCTAATATAGCTCGAATTGAAACGGCTATTGTCGCCGTAAATAACTTGATTTACGTTATGTGATTAACTAAAAAGCCAACATGATTGTTGGCTTTTTAGTTTCTAACAATTGTCTGTTCTAGTGGATAGCTGTTTAGTTACGTAAAATTCGGTAGTCATCAACCGCTTTACAAACTTGTCTGACATAAGCACGACGTAACTTTCGATTTGGTTTGAGTTCTGGACAATAGTCACTATAAAAGGCGCGCAAATTATCTCTCGAATCGGTAATTTGCTCAACGTAAGCTAATTCTGAGTTTGAGTAGTTTTGCAGTTCTTTACTTAATACCGTGATCACCTTTTTTGGTGAAATGCGTAGCTTCGTTCCTGCAACTTCATTAAACATAGTTTGCGCGGTATTAAGCTGTTTATCATACCAAGCGTTTAGCTCTTGATTAGGATAGTAGTGAAGGTATACAGCGATAGCGACAATAATGATGAGCAGGTTTTTCATAGCGCCTCTATTTTTATTATTATTTGCAAAAATGTAACTTAGGGCTTTCAACCCCTTCTGTCAGAAAATAGCAGAAAACTTAATCTAAATCACACTTTTACTCATATGAGTTGTTATAATCGCTGGCGTATAAATAAAAACTTATTCATTTTCGGCAAATTCAACGCTTTTAGTCATAATTAACATGTTGCCGTCAGCTTTGGGAATTGCATATGAGCGAAGACAACAAACCTGCAAAACCGGTCCAAAAAATTATTCCTGTCAAAAATATTAAAGTTGATAAGGGATCAGCTGCGGCGGTTGAATATAAACCGCGTGATCAAATTTATGTCCGTAAAGTTGAGGGTGTTTTTCAGCGTTTACGTCGTTATATGAATCTTTTCTTCTTTTTCATCTTTGCTGGTATTCCTTGGCTGCAATTTAATTCACAACAAGCTGTGCTATTTGATATTGGTGAGCAGCGTTTTAATATTTTTGGTCTTACATTATGGCCGCAAGACCTAACTCTATTGGCTTGGATTTTTATCATCGGTGCATTTGCCTTATTTTTTGTCACCACCTTTTTAGGTCGTGTATGGTGTGGTTACTTGTGCCCGCAAACGGTCTGGACGTTTATTTTTATTTGGTTTGAAGAAAAAATAGAGGGCAGTGCTAACAAGCGGAAAAAGCTTGATCAAAAACCAATGGATGTTGATAAGTTTTGGCGCAAAACCGCTAAACACAGTTGCTGGATTATGTTTTCGTTATTTACGGCTATCACCTTTGTTGGCTATTTCACGCCAATCCGTGATTTGGTGGTGGATTTCTTTACCTTTAAAGCCAGTATTATGGCGACTGCCGTTATCTTATTCTTCACGTTTTGTACCTACGGCAATGCCGGATGGATGCGTGAAGTTATGTGTTTACACATGTGCCCATATGCTCGTTTTCAGTCGGCGATGTTTGATCAGGACACGCTAACGGTATCATACGATGCTGCACGTGGAGAGTCGCGCGGGCCACGTGGGCGCAAAGCCGATCCTAAACAGCTTGGTCTTGGCGATTGTATTGATTGTAATTTGTGTGTTGAAGTTTGCCCTACCGGCATTGATATTCGCAATGGCTTACAGTATGAGTGCATTAACTGTGGTGCGTGTGTCGATGCGTGTAATGGCGTGATGGAGCGCATGAACTACGCGCCTAACTTAATTAGTTATACGACAGAAACCCGCTTACAAGGCAAAACTGTGCATATTCTCCGACCTAAGTTGTTCATGTATGCGCTGGTTATGGTGGTGATGTGTGGCTTGTTGGTGAATGAGTTGGTGACGCGAGTGCCTGTACAATTGGATATTATTCGTGACCGCAATGCGTTATCTCGCGAGAATATCGATGGCTATATCGAAAATGTTTATACCTTAAAAATTCTTAATAAATCACAAATTGACGCAACCTACCGTATTCGTGCCCAAGGCTTGCCGGAGCACCAATGGCAAGGGCAACAAACGGTTGAGGTAAAAGCAGCAGACATAGAAACAGTCACCATATCGTTAGCGATAGATCCCTACGAGTTGAAGCAGTTTAAAACCGATATGTCATTTGTTGTTGAGCAAATACAGCCACAAGACGATGCGGTACGTATTTCTCAAAACAGTGTCTTTTTTAATAAACGCTAATGACAGATTTTACTTTTTCCAAGCTCTCTCCTGAGTGCATTATCGACGCTCTTGAAGCACATGGCTTTTATGTTGCTTCAGGGCTATTACCACTGAATAGTTATGAAAATCGGGTATACCAATTTCATGACGATGACCGCATAAAGTATGTGACTAAATTCTACCGGCCACAACGCTGGACAAAGTCGCAAATTATCGAAGAGCACCTGTTTGCTCTCGAGCTTGCTGATGCTGAAGTGCCTGTTGTTGCGCCTATCGTTCGCGATGGACGTTCGTTATTTGAATACAATGGCTTTTATTTCGCGGTATTCCCATGTCGAGGCGGCCGTATTTTTGAAGTGGACAATTTAGACCAGCTTGAATGGATGGGGCGATTTTTAGGGCGCATACATGCGGTTGCGAGTAAGCAAAACTTTATTCATCGGCCAACATTTAGCTGTCAAGAAATGTTAGTTGATGCGCGGCAAACTTTATTGTCTGCCGAAATTAGTTCTACCCTACAGACGCCTTTTTTTACTGTTTTAGATCAAGTCATTGACCTGACACAGCAACAATATAACCCAAGCAAACTAATGCGCTTACACGGTGATTGTCATGCCGGCAACATTTTATGGACGGATGCTGGGCCGCACTTTGTTGACTTAGACGATTGTCGCATGGGACCCGCGGTACAAGACATATGGATGATGCTTAGCGGCGAACGTGCTAACAAATTGTTACAACTTGATACCTTGCTGCTTGGCTATGAAGAGTTTTTTTCATTTGAACATCATGAGCTTTCATTGATAGAATCGATGCGTTCAATGCGATTAGTTAACTATATGGCTTGGTTAACAAAGCGCTGGCAAGATCCTGCATTTCCAAGAAACTTCCCTTGGTTTAATACCGAAAAATATTGGGAACAACAAATACTGGCACTGAAAGAACAGTATGCGGCAATGCATGAACCGGCGTTAACTTTGAACCAAGCATTTTAATTGTGGTCATAGCGCACATGTTTTTATAGGAAATCCAATAATGAAAAAATTAATCTCTACTTTTTTGCTAACCTTGTTGTTACCAATTGCTGCGCATGCCGCAGATTATAAAGAAGGTAAGCACTACACCGTTGTCAACGATACTCTGACTAAAAAGCCAGAAGTTCGCGAGTTTTTCTCGTTTTATTGCCCACACTGTATGCGCTTTGAACCGTTCATGAAAGATTTGGCAAAGTCTCTACCAGAAGGCGTTAGCTTTGAAAAGAACCACGTAGATTTTTTACGTGCAGCAAGCCCAGAGGTACAGTTTGAAATCACCAAAGCGATGATTGTTGCAGAGCAATTACCACAAGCAGACAGCCTTGTTGCCGCAATGTTTGATGCTATTCAAGTTCAACGCAAACCTCTTGCATCGCAAGCTGAGTTGCGAGAGCTGTTCACTAAGCAAGGCGTTGATGGTGAAAAATTCGATAAGTTAATGAAAAGTTTTGGTGTTAACTCAAAAGCAAAGCATATGAAGAAATTGCAAGAACAGTACACTAAAAAGCGTGCCTTAACGGGGGTGCCAACCATCATTGTTAATGGTAAATATCGCGTCAATGCTAGCGAATTAAACCGCGAAGCATTCTTAGATGATTACAAGAACATTGTTCTATACTTGCTTACGCTAAAATCATAAATCAAAGGCTTTGATCACCACGACGTGTAATGTGTTGCGTGTTAATGTTATCTAAGGGGCTAGTTAGCCCCTTATTTTTTACCCGCTATGTGGCAACTATTATAGAGTGTCTAATGGCTTAGATGAGTTCAACACCACGAGCGGCGTTTACCACCTTGGTATGTGTAACCGTAACCGGCTTTTGTCAGTAATAGCGCAAGATTATTGCCGTCAACATAGACATCAGCAAGTAAACGAAAGTACTTACCGCGCCCTATATTGCGCAGTTCAATACGTTGCGCTTGTTCAAGTTGCTGTTGACTGAATAGCTTAGCCTTTTTCGCCAAATGCTTTTCTTGTGGGCATTTTCCTCGAAGCTCTGGAGTATCGACACCTTTTATTCGTATTGGCGTATTTTCACCAATGATTTGTGGCCAACCAACAATGTTGGCTCGAAAGGTATCGCCATCGTAAACACTGACCAATAATACATTGGCGACATTGCCATATTCTTTACCATGACTATGACCCGAATAAGCGGCAATAAAGAAACTACAAATAAAATATAAATACGGCATAGACAATGGTGGGTTCGTTGTGTTGAGCGTTATCCGTTAGCGGGGCAAATAATGATTTTTTTCGCGTCAATAAATTGTTGTCGTTTATTATTTGCAAGGTAACTTAGAGAACCCTCTACGAGCAACTGATCGCCTACGCTTGCTTTGTTGTAAAAGTATTCTGCAGGTCGTCCCCAAAGGTGCACTAACCGTTCAATTCGCTGACCAGCGACTCGGTGCTCAGTATCACCAAAACCTGATGCATTAATCGTTACGTTGAATTCTACAAGTGGGGTGTTGTTTTCTGTGTGAACAAGCTTTACATCGTTTTGCAGTGTTGCTTGGCAGATAAGTTGGTTTACCGAATTGTGAACACCTTTGCCTAATAAAGACAATGATTGCACTTGCACAAAGTCTTTGCTTAGCTTAGTACTGGTCGTTAGCGCACCATGAATTAATACCAGTTGCCCTTTGTTGGCATATAAAAATTGGTCTTCAACATGCGCTCCTTCAAAATGACAAGGATGGTAGCTTGTCCAATCTTTATAAGAGCTAGTTTTTTTATCGAACCATGAGTGATTAGTGGCGATGACAAATTCAGCGACCGGCACGACAGGGTTGGCACGGTAACGAATCTCTGGCTTGGCAACGAGGTTACCAGCTAGTAGTACGTGACATTGCTGTTTTTTTTCTGGTTTCTTGTCTATAG
This sequence comes from Thalassotalea sp. Sam97, assembly GCF_041379765.1. Taxonomy (NCBI): domain Bacteria; kingdom Pseudomonadati; phylum Pseudomonadota; class Gammaproteobacteria; order Alteromonadales; family Colwelliaceae; genus Thalassotalea; species Thalassotalea maritima. The sequence continues at coordinate 103,162 of NZ_CP166919.1, forward strand.
GGCGTAAGGTCTCAGACATAATACTAGAGTGTCAGGTAAAGAAAATATCATATGCGAAATCGCTCGCTTCGCCAACACTTAAAGTTTATCCACAGATCGCGGTTCCCTTTACTTGTTATATGCGTAGTGCTCTTCAAGCATTTTGTCGATCATTAATTTACCAAAATTTTGCTTGTAATGAGCTGGCTCCCAAAAGTATTGATGATTGTTGTTATCATCTAACACGTTAGAAAGCTCTTTGGCTAATTCGGTGAAATCATAAAAGTGGCAATTTTCCGCGATATTATTTTTGAGTAGTTGTCGCCAATCTTCAAATGCATTGGTTAATGCTAAGTTATCGATAACCTGATAATAATCCCGATGGTAACCGTTGATGAATACGAAGATTTGCGCTTTTTCATGTTTTTCTATAAATCGTTGTAAAACGTGATAGTCACTGTTGGGGTTCAGGTGTTGGAATTCGCCATACCAAGTCCGTTGTCGAATCTGTTTATACAATGCGTCTATCTTTTGCTGAAATAACACTTGTTCTCCTTCATATTTGAGCACGGGTAAGAAATCCAATGCAGGGTTAAACCCGTTGCTCATTCGATTTGAGTATTGTTTATCTTGTTGAAGAGTAGTGTTTAATGATGCGATTAGTGCATCAAGGGAAAATATTGCTGCGAGCTTATCGGTGATTTCGTTTACTTTTAATTCTGCGTGCGTCGTGGCACGCCCAGCTGGTGGGTTCCTATGAAGAAAATCGACGAAATCTAAGGACAAAAATATATATTGCACATCATTTTCAGCCAAAACACGATCGGCATATTGCAGTTGTTTTACTATGCCAACACCAGGAAGACCAAGATTGTAAGTGTTAGCGAAGATATCTTTGGGAAAGTCTTGCGGATTAAGACCCATTTCAACACGTGAGTTACCAATAATTAAGGTATTAATATTATTGAAAAAGGGCTGATATAACTTGGTTGTTCTTACTCTATCTGAAATATATGGCTTAATTTTGTTAATCTTGTCGAATCGACCGATGTTAAATATATCGAAAGGATTTATCACAATGTTAATTGTGGCGATAAGTGTCATCAATACGACAAAAGCACTAAAGAATGAAATTAAAAATTTTGACGGTGACATAACTACCTTTAGAACTGAAAATATAAAAATTCTGAAATTTGGAGCAAGGTCAATACACCAAATGTCAATGCATCGAAGATAGTGCGCCAATCCTAAAATCAAGTAGGTAGCTTCCATGAGCTGTTTGTGACGTTAATTTGGCGATGATTTGGTTGCTATTCGGAGCCCCAATAGCGATTATCGTTGCAATAATAATTAGCCCCCAGGCTTTTACAAAGTTGCTACCACCGCCAAGATAGGTTGTGATGCCCATTGACTGTATCAGTTCATTAAGTGGTAGCCGTACATAGATAGCATTTGGTATCGCAACACCGTTAGCGCCAAACATGCCCATTAAAATTGATGTTGCAGTGTTAAGGTCATGGCTTCGGAAGAAAACCCAAGCAATACAGACAACAATAAATGTAACAATTAGGCTAGCTGTTCGATACACGCGGACTTTGAAAAGAGCAGGGAAAGTTCGCTCGATGAATGAACGCCAAAAATGATGAATAGACAAATATAGGCCGTGTAGTCCACCCCATAGGATAAAGTTCCAGCCAGCACCGTGCCACAAGCCTCCCAAAAGCATTGTAATCAATAAATTCCGATAGCGTTTTACTTGACCAAACTTGTTGCCTCCTAACGGGATATATAGGTAGTCCCTTAAAAATGAAGAAAGGGTGATATGCCATCGTCGCCAAAAATCAGAGATATTGCGAGCCTTATACGGCGAGTTAAAATTGACAGGCAGAGTGAAACCAAACATATAGCCTAAGCCTATCGCCATGTCTGAGTATCCTGAAAAGTCAAAATATAACTGAAACGTGTAGGCTAAAGTACCTTGCCATGCGCTAAGCAGAGTGATTGTTGTATCTGGATTATCAAAAACCATATTTGCATAGGGAGCGAGGCTATCTGCAATGACCGTTTTTTTAAACAAACCAATTGAAAAAAGGCAAATTCCGGTAGCCAAATTAATCGCGCTTGTATTCGTTGTCGAGAGCGAAGTGATCTGTGGATGAATATCCTTAAATTGCACAATTGGGCCAGCGATAAGCTGCGGGAAAAACGTCACAAATAGCATGTATTGTGCAAAGGTATGCTTTGGTGTGTTGTATCGATAGCACTCAACTAAATAAGCAATCTGTTGGAATGTAAAAAATGAAATTGCTAAAGGTAAGAAAATTTGTTCAAGGTGAATAGGTTGCTCGAGAAAAATGTTAACTTGCTCAACAGTGAAATTGGCGTACTTAAACAGCAAAATAACAAATAAATTTAGGGCTATACCTAGAGTCGCTATGATCTTTCTATATAAGACTTGGGATAACAGATAATTGCCTAAAGCAAAATTTATGCATATTGACAGGATTATTAGGGCGAGGTATTCGATCCGCCAGTAGCCATAAAAAAATAATGAGCAAATCACGAGGCCGTATATAGCCCACGTCGCATTGTTCCGTAACAGAAAACGAAACAAGAAATAAGCGACAGGTAAAAACGCAAAGATGAATATATACGAATTAAATAGCACTGTATTTTTTTTAGTATGAGCACATTTAAAGTAAGTATGTACACCAATGATGGTATTGCAAATTTATGGTGGGTTAAGGTTAAATTTCGACAAACTCACTTCAATGGAATAGATGTTAACAGCAGGGAATACTGACGAGGACTCTTTTGCTATGGCTCCTACTTGGGGTGGGAGGTACGATCAGCTGTAAAACGGTTAATAAAACATGCTATTAACGTTGAAAAAACTTATAATGGCGAGGCTCGTTAAAAGGGGCCAAAACAAAATAGAATTATAACAAATCACTAACCAGATGATAACAACATGTTGAATAAGCTTAGTTTTAATAATCTTAGGGGAGATTTATTTGGCGGTTTATCCGCTGCGGTGATCTCATTGCCTTTAGCACTAGCATTCGGTGTCGCCAGTGGTGCCGGTGCTGCAGCAGGTGTTTATGGTGCTATTCTCGTTGGTTTGTTTGCGTCTTTGTTCGGTGGGACGAAAACGTTAATATCAGAACCAACAGGTCCAATGACTGTTGTCTTTACCGTGGTGATAGCTAACATGTTAGCAGAGAACCCCGAAAATGGTTTAGCAATGGCTTTCACTGTCGTGATGCTGGCAGGTGTATTCCAAATCATATTGGCCAAGCTGAAGTTGGGTCGATACATCACTATGATGCCGTATAGTGTTGTATCAGGGTTTATGTCGGGGATCGGGTGTATATTAATTCTCATTCAGCTTGCCCCGCTGTTGGGAACGACCGCACCAGAACCAGGGGTAATGGGAACCGTTCTTCATTTACCGCAAATCTTATCGTCCATTTCATTCTCTGAATTAGCTCTATCAATACTCGCTCTAGCCATCTTATTTTTCACTCCCAAGCATGTTAAGAAAAAAGTACCACCGCAGTTAATTGCGCTCGTAGCACTTACTGTGATTGCTTATTTATTGTTTGGTGAAGATCAAATACAGCGTGTCGGTGCTATTAATATTGGCTTACCAGAGCTACAGTGGCCAACCATCGACTTGTTTCTTATTGACGACATGCTTGTTGATGCACTCATTCTTGGAACGTTAGGGTGCATCGATTCTATGTTAACCTCATTAATTGCCGATAATTTAACGAAAGAAGATCACGATTCAGACAAAGAGTTAACTGGTCAGGGGATTGGTAACTTGGTATCTGGATTATTCGGCGGTTTACCTGGTGCTGGTGCTACTATGGGGACCGTGGTAAATATCCAAACAGGTGGTCGCACAATCTTATCGGGTGTGTTCCGTGCGCTGATTTTAGCGTTAGCGGTATTCTTGCTAACAGATTTATTATCATTAATTCCTGTTGCAGTGCTAGCAGCGATAGCATTGAAAGTGGGCTTGGATATTCTTGATTGGAGTTTTATTAAACGAGCCCATAAGGTTTCCGGCCACACTGCGATGATCATGTACTTAGTCTTGATTATTACCATTTTTGTTGACTTGATTGTTGCCGTTGGTATTGGTTTGTTTATCGCCAATATTGTCACTATTGAGCGTTTAAGTGCCGCACAGCAAAGTCGTATTAAAACCATTACCACAACCGATGATGAGCTAACACTATCTGAAAGTGAACAAGCGGTATTTAATAAGTTCTCTGGTAAATTATTACTGGTTTACTTAAGTGGACCAATGATGTTTGGCTTATCTCGAGCAATGTCCCGACAGCACCGTGTGCTACCAGATTATAGTTATGTTGTTATGGACATATCAGATGTCTCATTTATCGACGATACGATCGCTTTGACATTAGAAAATGCGATTGCCGAAACTAAAGAGCATAATGTTGAGTTGCTCTTAGTGCGTCGTAGTAATGGTATTAGCTCAAAGTTAGCGAAATTAGGGATACTAGATTTAGTTCCCGATTCACATCAGTTCTCTTCACGAGCTGATGCCTTTGCTTGGTTAAATGATATTAGCGAGCAGTAACACACTGTGCGATTAGCCGATGATTTAACAATTAGGCTAATCGCATACTCTCTTAAAAAAGCAACCATAGAGTGCTACTCATTAATACAAGATAAGCAATATAGCTACATCAGTAATAATTACAGCTGTGGATACCGACGTGTTGATAATTTACGCAGCTACAAGCCTGAATGCGCGATCTTATTAATTTACGCTAGCAAATAAAATAGCAATCTAATAGAATTCAAAACAATTGGTAAGCTCCCGTGGTGAAATGGATATCACATGGACCTCCGGAGTCTAGGTTACAGGTTCGATTCCTGTCGGGAGCGCCATTCTTTTCTTATACAACCTTATCCCCTATATATCTCGTGAAATTGTAAGTAATGTCGTGTCGACCCAAAAGGCTCATTGCGTCGGCTAGTCGATTATTTACAAGCTAACCTATAGCATACATTGGATGTAAAAACGTATTAATCACTTAGTTCGAGCCCTTGCTCCAGTATTTCGCAGATATTAGACATACTTTACTTGGTATAACTGCTCGTCAATACTCACTAAAAGACAATTTGATAAATTAATAAGCATCTTCCTGTTGTAGCGGAAACAACCGCAAATAAGTCATTACTTACGGCTTTAAAGGTAATAAAGCTCTTGGTTGTGCGTTTTTTGAACGCTTGAACGTGAAAATGATTTTTTTCAAAAAAAGGTGTTGACGTCTTCACAAAAATCCCTAAAATGCGCTTCCACTTCGACGGCAAAGGCCAACGGGGTGTTTTGATAAGTTAAGTTGTTCAATATGAGCCTTAACGGCCAACAAAAACTTTTGAAAATTAATTTTTAAAAAGTGTTGACATCGAAACTGAGATGCGTAAAATGCGCATCCACTTCAACGGCAAACGCCGATGAGGTTCAAGTGATAACGAATGCGATTATTACTTCAATTCTTTAACAAATAGTTATCATGCAATTTGTGTGAGCACTCACAAGAAAATGGTTTTACCATATTGTCTTTAAGACATAGCTTGATGAGTGACACGCAAAACGACATATGTCAAGTTGGTAGCAATACCAACAAGCGTAATTCATTGAGCAGATTCTTCGGAATCACGATTTAATTTTTAATTGAAGAGTTTGATCATGGCTCAGATTGAACGCTGGCGGCAGGCTTAACACATGCAAGTCGAGCGGAAACGATTCTAGTTTACTAGAAGGCGTCGAGCGGCGGACGGGTGAGTAATGCTTGGGAATATGCCTTTAGGTGGGGGACAACAGTTGGAAACGACTGCTAATACCGCATAATGTCTACGGACCAAAGGAGGGGATCTTCGGACCTTTCGCCTTTAGATTAGCCCAAGTGAGATTAGCTAGATGGTGGGGTAATGGCCTACCATGGCGACGATCTCTAGCTGGTTTGAGAGGATGATCAGCCACACTGGGACTGAGACACGGCCCAGACTCCTACGGGAGGCAGCAGTGGGGAATATTGCACAATGGGCGAAAGCCTGATGCAGCCATGCCGCGTGTGTGAAGAAGGCCTTCGGGTTGTAAAGCACTTTCAGTAGGGAGGAAAGGGTAGTCGCTAATATCGGCTATCTGTGACGTTACCTACAGAAGAAGCACCGGCTAACTCCGTGCCAGCAGCCGCGGTAATACGGAGGGTGCGAGCGTTAATCGGAATTACTGGGCGTAAAGCGTGCGTAGGCGGATTGTTAAGCGAGATGTGAAAGCCCAGGGCTCAACCTTGGAACTGCATTTCGAACTGGCTGTCTAGAGTATTGTAGAGGGTGGTGGAATTTCCAGTGTAGCGGTGAAATGCGTAGAGATTGGAAGGAACATCAGTGGCGAAGGCGGCCACCTGGACAAATACTGACGCTGAGGCACGAAAGCGTGGGGAGCAAACAGGATTAGATACCCTGGTAGTCCACGCCGTAAACGATGTCAACTAGCTGTCTGTGGACTTGATCCGTGGGTAGCGTAGCTAACGCGCTAAGTTGACCGCCTGGGGAGTACGGCCGCAAGGTTAAAACTCAAATGAATTGACGGGGGCCCGCACAAGCGGTGGAGCATGTGGTTTAATTCGATGCAACGCGAAGAACCTTACCATCCCTTGACATCCAGAGAACTTACTAGAGATAGTTTGGTGCCTTCGGGAACTCTGAGACAGGTGCTGCATGGCTGTCGTCAGCTCGTGTTGTGAAATGTTGGGTTAAGTCCCGCAACGAGCGCAACCCCTATCCTTATTTGCCAGCGCTTTGGGCGGGAACTCTAAGGAGACTGCCGGTGATAAACCGGAGGAAGGTGGGGACGACGTCAAGTCATCATGGCCCTTACGGGATGGGCTACACACGTGCTACAATGGCGGATACAGAGGGCAGCAAGACCGCGAGGTGGAGCGAATCCCAGAAAGTCCGTCGTAGTCCGGATTGGAGTCTGCAACTCGACTCCATGAAGTCGGAATCGCTAGTAATCGTGGATCAGAATGCCACGGTGAATACGTTCCCGGGCCTTGTACACACCGCCCGTCACACCATGGGAGTGGGTTGCAAAAGAAGTAGCTAGTTTAACCTTCGGGAGGACGGTTACCACTTTGTGATTCATGACTGGGGTGAAGTCGTAACAAGGTAACCCTAGGGGAACCTGGGGTTGGATCACCTCCTTACCTTAAGTAAAACATTCCTTGTCGAGTGTTCACACAAATTGAATGATAACATTCGCATGCCTAAGTCTTAGATTTAGACATGATGCTCTTTAAAAATTTGGAAAGCTGATATTAAACCCGGTATTTCATAGAAGACTATGTCGCGTAGTTCTTCATTAATATGTGAAATACCAAAACGAAGAAGAAATTCTTCAAAATTGATTTTTAAAATCAATTTCTTTCAAGGTCGAATTTAGTACTTCCATGTACAATTCGACATCCAAACATCCGTGTTTGGAACATTCATTTATGAATGCGTGAACATGTCAGACATACATTTGAGCTTGGTTTTGTCACCAAGCTACTCGAAACTTTTTGGGGTTGTATGGTTAAGTGACTAAGCGTATGTGGTGGATGCCTTGGCAGTTAGAGGCGATGAAGGACGTGTTAATCTGCGATAAGCTGTGTTGAGCCGATAAAAGGCGTTATAAGCACAGATTTCCGAATGGGGAAACCCACCTGTCATAAGGCAGGTATCGTTAAGTGAATACATAGCTTAACGAGGCGAACCGGGAGAACTGAAACATCTAAGTACCCCGAGGAAAAGAAATCAACCGAGATTTCCTTAGTAGCGGCGAGCGAACGGGAATTAGCCCTTAAGCGGTTTGTGAATTAGTGGAATAAGCTGGAAAGCTTGACGATACAGGGTGATAGTCCCGTACACGAAAATAACCTTACCGTGAAATCGAGTAGGACGGAACACGTGAAATTCTGTTTGAATATGGGGGGACCATCCTCCAAGGCTAAATACTCCTAACTGACCGATAGTGAACCAGTACCGTGAGGGAAAGGCGAAAAGAACCCCTGTGAGGGGAGTGAAATAGAACCTGAAACCGCATACGTACAAGCAGTGGAAGCCTTCGGGTGACTGCGTACCTTTTGTATAATGGGTCAGCGACTTACATTTTGTAGCAAGGTTAACCGATTAGGGGAGCCGTAGCGAAAGCGAGTGTTAACTGCGCGTTTAGTTGCAAGGTGTAGACCCGAAACCCGGCGATCTACCCATGGGCAGGTTGAAGGTTGAGTAACATCAACTGGAGGACCGAACACACGTATGTTGAAAAATGCGGTGATGACCTGTGGGTCGGAGTGAAAGGCTAATCAAGCCGGGAGATAGCTGGTTCTCCCCGAAATCTATTTAGGTAGAGCCTCGGACGAACACCACTGGGGGTAGAGCACTGTTAAGGCTAGGGGGTCATCCCGACTTACCAACCCTTTGCAAACTCCGAATACCAGTGAGTGATATCCGGGAGACACACGGCGGGTGCTAACGTCCGTCGTGGAAAGGGAAACAACCCAGACCGCCAGCTAAGGTCCCAAAGTCTATGTTAAGTGGGAAACGATGTGGAAAGGCCCAGACAGCTAGGAGGTTGGCTTAGAAGCAGCCATCCTTTAAAGAAAGCGTAATAGCTCACTAGTCGAGTCGGTCTGCGCGGAAGATGTAACGGGGCTAAACATAGCACCGAAGCTGCGGATTTGAACTTAGGTTCAAGTGGTAGGGGAGCGTTCTGTAAGCCGTTGAAGGTGTGTTGTAAAGCATGCTGGAGGTATCAGAAGTGCGAATGCTGACATGAGTAACGATAATGGGGGTGAAAAACCCCCACGCCGAAAGACCAAGGTTTCCTGTCCCATGTTAATCAGGGCAGGGTAAGTCGGCCCCTAAGGCGAGGCGGAAACGCGTAGTCGATGGGAAACAGATTAATATTTCTGTACTTCTTATAATTGCGAAGGAGGGACGGAGCAGGCTAGGCAAGCATGGCGTTGGTTGTCCATGTGAAAGTATGTAGGCTGAGAGTTTAGGCAAATCCGGACTCTTAAGGCTGAGATACGAGACGAGACTCTACGGAGTTGAAGTTGTTGATGCCATACTTCCAGGAAAAGCTTCTAAGCATCAGATTATAAGGAACCGTACCCCAAACCGACACAGGTGGTTAGGTAGAGAATACTAAGGCGCTTGAGAGAACTCGGGTGAAGGAACTAGGCAAAATAGTACCGTAACTTCGGGAGAAGGTACGCCGGCTAGTGTGAATCCCTTGCGGAGTAAGCACCGGTCGGTCGAAGTAACCAGGTGGCTGGAACTGTTTATTAAAAACACAGCACTGTGCAAAATCGAAAGATGACGTATACGGTGTGACGCCTGCCCGGTGCCGGAAGGTTAATTGATTGGGTTAGCGCAAGCGAAGCTCATGATCGAAGCCCCGGTAAACGGCGGCCGTAACTATAACGGTCCTAAGGTAGCGAAATTCCTTGTCGGGTAAGTTCCGACCTGCACGAATGGCGTAATCATGGCCACACTGTCTCCACCCGAGACTCAGTGAAATTGAATTTGCGGTTAAGATGCCGTATACCCGCGGCTAGACGGAAAGACCCCGTGAACCTTTACTATAGCTTGACAGTGAACATTGCTCCTACATGTGTAGGATAGGTGGGAGGCTTTGAAGCGAGTACGCCAGTATTCGTGGAGCCAATCTTGAAATACCACCCTTGTATGCGTGATGTTCTAACCTGGGCCAATAATCTTGGCTGGGGACACTGTCTGGTGGGTAGTTTGACTGGGGCGGTCTCCTCCCAAAGCGTAACGGAGGAGCACGAAGGTTGGCTAAGTACGGTCGGACATCGTACGGTTAGTGCAATGGCATAAGCCAGCTTAACTGCGAGACAGACACGTCGAGCAGGTACGAAAGTAGGTCATAGTGATCCGGTGGTTCTGTATGGAAGGGCCATCGCTCAACGGATAAAAGGTACTCCGGGGATAACAGGCTGATACCGCCCAAGAGTTCATATCGACGGCGGTGTTTGGCACCTCGATGTCGGCTCATCACATCCTGGGGCTGAAGTCGGTCCCAAGGGTATGGCTGTTCGCCATTTAAAGTGGTACGCGAGCTGGGTTTAGAACGTCGTGAGACAGTTCGGTCCCTATCTGCCGTGGGCGTTTGAGAATTGAAGAGGGCTGCTCCTAGTACGAGAGGACCGGAGTGGACGAACCTCTGGTGTTCCGGTTGTCACGCCAGTGGCATTGCCGGGTAGCTATGTTCGGAACTGATAACCGCTGAAAGCATCTAAGCGGGAAGCAGGCTTTGAGATGAGTTCTCACTGGGACTTTAAGTCCCCTAAAGGGTCGTCGGAGACTACGACGTTGATAGGCAGGGTGTGTAAGCGTTGTGAGGCGTTGAGCTAACCTGTACTAATTGCCCGTGAGGCTTAACCATACAACACCCAAGAGGTTTTCCTCAGGTGTATATGGTCTGACATAAAAAAGTTCAAGCATTCATATTGAAAGAAAAAAGTTAAATATCAGATTTCCGAATTTATAAAAGTTTTTTGTCTGGCGACAATAGCACTTTGGAACCACCTGAACCCATGCCGAACTCAGAAGTGAAACGAAGTAGCGCCGATGGTAGTGTGGGAGTTCCCATGTGAGAGTAGGTCATCGCCAGGCTTCCAATTCTGAAAAGCCCGTTCCTTTGAACGGGCTTTTTTCGTTTAAGGTATTGGCTCGGCCTACGTCGTAGTTATCGAAAGATCGCATCTATGCATTTTCGATATTCACCACATCCATATGGCTTATCCCTATGCTTTCTTGCTATATGGCTGAAATGAAATTTTTGACCTAAAGTTGCTTTTCCTCTTTGATAGAGATTACCACAGTGTCATCTTTTAAAATCTTTGCTCCATTTCGTGTTTTAAGGCGGCCATCAAGGACATTGCCTGTTGCAGTAACCCGAGTTTCAGGAAAGCGTACATCAATGCCAACCGAGTTGAAAACAACATTTTCAACCAGAAGGCTATCTAGGGCTTTGTTTAGGTAAATACCAACGTCATTGGGGCAATTAACTATCGTATTTTTCAGCATTTTACCATTGTAATGCTCAACATCACATTCTTCAGTTTGGCAATATTGTTTCCCTGTTCCACCACCGCCGAAAGATAGTCCGACTCTTACATCATTTGGTGACTGATGTGGCACTTTCCATTCACAAGAAACCAAATTATCTTCAAATACGCCATTTTCGCCCCCGCCTTTTAGAAATGCTGCGTACGATATTTGATTTCCTGCAGCTTTTGAAAAATCAGCGATAAAGTTTTGCTTAATTAGCCAATCGTTACCGCCAATAATATCAAGTGGCGTTATAGCGGATCCTGTATCGCGGCGCCATTCGTTTATAAATGTATTGTGGTTAACGGTTACGCTATCAGGAAATGCTTTGGTGCGGGTTCTGTGGTTAACCCAACCATTACTTTTTATGTGTGAATTAAAATTAATGAACTCATTATTCTGTATGATTAGATTATCGGCATCACCAACGATATGCATTGCATGCTCACAAGCGCTATCTGTTGCGCACATACCTTTGAAGATTAAATCTTCAAATATCCAAAATGCTTTGTTGATATAAAATCCTTCGTAACTGTTCAGTTCTAATACGACACTACCCACAGCTTCTGCTCTAAGGCGGATAGGTTGTTCTTTGATGCCGTGGTTGCCAAGCGCAATACTCCTTTCCTTGATCTGATACTTGCCCGATGCGAGAACTATATCGCTACCCGGTGGCGCATTTTTGAGTGCTTTTAGCAATGCAGTTTCATCCGTAACATAGATTTCCTTTTGGGGTATGAAGTTACCATATGGTAGATATGATCCTACACCTGGAGTGCCGTTACGCTTGATGTTGATGTTGATGTTATTGTTACCTTCCGTTAAAGGTGTATGATTTTTGGGTAGCGTATCCTTGTCAAGATATGCACCTTTTAAAGCGATATAGGCACTACTTAGGTGTTGGCTAAAACTACTTTTTATAGCTATTAGGTGGCTGGGAAATAATAGGAATGATACACCTATGCTGGCTAACGCTAACATGAATAGGGCAATGAAACTTTTTATTATCATTTTCAACATATCGTTTATTTAAAAAGTTAAGTTATAAATTTCTTCTGATAATGCACTTTGTGTATTCAGATAAGTTATTATGAATAAGGGGGTATTCCTGTATTAAACATCTGCCAATTGCGACTACTGCATGTTATTTTTTATTAAAGCCGTTAATCTGGTAACTTGTTTTGCTAATAGTTTTCTGTTTTTTTTGGTCTCGACATTTAGGCGCAAAACAGGCTCAGTATTTGAGCTTCGAAGATTAAAGCGCCAATCTATGAAGCTCATTGATAAACCATCGGTCAAATCAATATATTCTGCGAGTGCTTGGTAGTGTTTTTTTACTTTTTTTATAACAGCATCGCTATCACTAACGGTCATATTAATCTCTCCCGAAATTGGGTAGCGATGCTGCATTTTCGTAATATAACTCGACAATGGTACGTCTTTTTGGCTGATAAGTTCTGCTATTAATAGCCAAGTAATCATCCCTGAATCACAATAATTGAAATCACGGAAGTAATGGTGAGCACTCATTTCACCACCGTAAATGGCATTTTCATCACGCATCCGTTGTTTGATAAACGCGTGCCCCGTTTTACTCTTTACTGCGATCCCTCCTGACGCTTTAACGACTTCCTCAGTATTCCAGTAAACACGCGGATCGTGAATGACTTTTTCTGGTTTGTTAGCTTTAGTTAAAAATGATTTTGCCAATAATCCCACCAAATAATAGCCATCGATAAACTGACCTTGTTCATCAAATAAAAAACAGCGGTCAAAATCACCATCGAAAGCTATGCCAAAGTCTGCACTGTGTTCGATGACTGCTTCTGAAGTTTGTTGTCGCCCTTCCGGTAATAAAGGGTTAGGGATGCCATTAGGGAAATTACCATCTGGTTGGTGGTTGATTTTAATGAAGTCTATTGCGTAATTTATTTGCTGTAATTGTGCTTCAATTTCATCAATTGCATGTCCTGCGACACCATTACCACTGTTTACAACGATACGCAGCGGTTTTAGTTTTGTAGGGTCGATAAAACTTAGCATTTTCTGGGCATAGGCAGCTTTACAATTTATGCTGCGACAGTGGCCTTTTTTACTCGTTGTAGAATTTTTGTCGTTTAGTAAATAGTCTTCGACTTTATCTTTTATTGCTAGTAAGTGGTTATCATTGGAAATCGGAATACTATGCGTTTTAACTAGCTTCATACCGTTGTAGTCTTTGGGGTTATGGCTAGCGGTAATTTGTATCCCACCATCACAATTAAAATATGACGTTGCAAAGTAGACTTCTTCTGTTCCTGTAAGGCCTATATCTATGACATCAACACCGGAGTCGATAAAACCCGCGATAAGGGCTTGCTTTAATGATTCAGAGGATAGTCTGTTATCAGCACCAATGACGATTTCTTTGCAGCGTATTTCATCGGCGAATGCACAACCGATGTAATAAGCTATACGCTCATCAATCTGAGCTCCAACTTTGCCGCGGATATCATAAGCTTTAAAGCACGACAGTGGATTAATTGCGTCCATAGCGGTCCTCAAAACGAACGATGTCGTCTTCTCCAAGATAACTGCCCGTTTGTACTTCAATGATGTGGACAGGAATTTTGCCAGGATTTTCTAAGGCATGGACAACACCTACCGGTATAAATGTTGATTCGTTCTCACTAAGCAAGAATGTTTTATCGCCATTGGTTACCTTGGCACTGCCTGATACGACTACCCAATGTTCAGCGCGGTGGTGGTGCATTTGAATAGAAAGCTTTTCACCTGGGTTGACGACAATATGTTTTACTTGATAGCGTTCTCCGTAGTCTACACCATCGTAACTTCCCCACGGGCGATATACTTGTCGTGGTAGTTGTACTTCAGTACGTTCGTTTTGTTTAAGGTGCTCAACGATGGCCTTAACATGTTGTACTTTATCTTTCTTGGCTACGAGCACAGCATCCTTGGTCTGTACAACTATGGCATTATTAATACCGACAGTGGTTACTAATGAGTTTTCGGCTAGGACTAAATTATCATTCGATTGGTGGCACACGACGTCTCCTCGTGTAACATTATCATGTTCATCTTTCTCACCAATTTCCCATAATGCAGCAAAGTTGCCTACATCACTCCAATTAGCTGCTAATGGTAAAACGACTCCGCGAGTGGTGTGTTCAAAAACAGCATAGTCGATTGAGTCAGCAGGACATAAATGAAACTCGGAGGCATCGATACGTGTAAAATTCATGTCACTAGATTTACGGCTTAAAGCTTTTTTACACTGGCTGAGTATATTCGGATTGAACTTAGCAAGCTCTTCTAAATATGTTTTCGCAGAAAACAAAAACATACCACTGTTCCATAAATAATCACCACTTTCTATATAAGCTGTCGCGGTTTCAAGGTCTGGCTTTTCAACAAATTGATTCACTTTAAAACCATTGTCGAGTGGAGCACCTTTTTGAATATAGCCATAACCTGTTTCTGGCTTGGTTGGAACGACGCCAAAAGTGACCATGTTGTTGTGACGAGCCATAGGTAGGGCTTGCTCTATCGTCTGACAAAATATATCGGTTTCTTGAATAACATGATCTGCACTTAATACTAATAAAATGGCATCGTCATTTTGTTCCAAAGCATGTAATGCCGCTAATGCCACAGCCGGGGCCGTATTTTTGCCTTCCGGCTCCAGTAGTATTGGACCGAGTTTATCGATAGCTCTTAGTTGCTCAGCAACAATGAAGCGGTGTTCTTCATTGCAGACGACTAGAGGTTGTTCAATTGGTAATTGCTCTAAACGATTTACGGTTTGTTGGATCAACGAGTATTCACTATTAATTTTAAGAAATTGTTTGGGGTATAAGGCTCTTGATAATGGCCAAAGTCTGGTGCCGTTTCCGCCTGCAAGTATTACTGGAGTGATCATAGTTTCATTCTTGTTATTACTATTACATTAAATTTAGTCGAAAATTTTAAGAAGACGAATATTTGATGCATCACTAGTGTTATTTTTTTGCTATAGCGTGCCTGTTTTTTCTTAGTGTAACTTGTTGATATGGTAGATTTTACTTGTAAATGAAAGCCATATTTATATTTTTCGTCTAAGCTTAATTAAAATAACAAAAAATTAGCGATACTATGGATGCAATAGGAGATGCGATTGGCCAAGCAGGCTACTTGTTAAGCTCTATAACCTATCTTATTTTTTTAGTGCTATTGTGCGTGGCTCGTCAGGCTACGTTTGCCACTAAATTATTAATGTTAACGGTTGCGGCGATCATTATCGCCAGCATTATGGCTCTGGGGCAACTTCATTACTCGTACAGCCTTTCTTTGGTGTTGCTTGTTGAACCGATAAAACATCTGCTCATTTCTTCCTTGTTACTCGCCATAAAATTTAATATCTCTAACTATATGGAGCTACTTAAGACTCGTAGTTTTGTCTACTGTTTATCTGCGATGCTGGCTTTGTCTATGGTGGTGTGGATGCTATTTATCGGTATGGTCTCTGCATATTGGGTATTTGCACTATTACTTGTTGCCAACTTGGTACCACTAATTGGGGTTGAGCAGTTATACCGCATGGCTGATCAAAAGCTTCGTTGGTCACTTTGGCCTTTAGTGATTGCATTTGCTACACAGCTTATTTTTGATTTCGTTTTGTATTCGCAAGCCTTACTTGTTAAGCAGCTAGACTTTAACCTTTGGTATAGCCGTGGTTATGTGCTTTGCATCTGTCTGCCTTTTCTACTCTTAGCGAGTAAGCGTATCAAGCATTTGAGTAGTAATTTATTTGTATCTCGAGAAGTGGTGTTCGTGAGTTCACTATTAATGATAGCTGGTTGCTATCTGTTGTTGTTAGCCGCTACAGGTTATGTGATTCAATTGATTGGTGGTCAGTGGAGCGAATTTTTAAGCGTTATGTTTTTACTAATTGGCGGTCTGATTTTAGCTACCTTATTACTCACTGACACGTTTAGAAGAAAAGCGAGAGTTTTTATCTCGAAACATTTCTTTACTAACAAGTATGAATATAGAGAAGAGTGGCTTAAGGTTACTGATGCAATCGAAGCGGCAGAGGACGATGATGTTTTCACTGTTGCCGTTAATGTTATGGCGTCTTCTATTGATGCGCAACAGGGGGTATTGGTTGAGCGTTGTGCATTCAATATGCTTAAGTCTCGTGGTAGCAAAGATTTCATGCTATCGGCAGATGCAGAGCAACAATTAAAGGCAATTTTGCAATTTTGCAATTTTGCCAAGTAAAGCAATGGATTGTTGATGTACGTGAATATCAACGATATCCGCAACGCTATCGCTCGTTAACGATTGATGCGTTGGCACTGCGAGCAAGTGGTGTTGATGTTATCGTACCTTTGTATCAACAGCATAAACTATATGGTGCATTCGTGTTACAGCTTGGAGCACAGCGCGTAAGTCTTGATTGGGAAGATCGGGATTATTTATTTGCTGTTGCACGGCAGCTAGCAAATTTTATTTTCATGAAAACGTTCAAAAGTCAGATTATTGAAACTGAACAATTGGCAGCATATAACCGCATGTCGGCTTTTTTACTCCATGATTTAAAAAATGTGCAAGCGCAGATGGCACTGATAACGCAAAATGCTCACTTTCATCGAACGAACCCTCAATTTGTTGATGATGCTTTCACTACCGTCGAAGAGGCAACGAAAAGGCTGAGCAAAGTCATCGAACAATTGAGTAATCAGTCAGCCTGGCAACAGCCAAATAAAAATTCGGACATTAATATTAGCGAAGTTATTGATGAAATAGCTAATGGTCGAGGTTGGCACAAAACACAGCTAGAAAAAGATTGCCCACCTGATTTACGTCTTTCGGCGAATAAAGAGCAATTTAGCAATGTGTTAGCGCATGTGATTGATAATGCTTTTCAAGCAAAGCGAAAAGATTCTGATGTCCTTGTTAAGATTATTGGCGATAAGTTACAAGATAAACTATCTATTACCGTAGAAGACAATGGTTGCGGTATGTCGAAAGACTTTATTGAACAGCACTTGTTTGCGCCATTTAAGACTACCAAAGGCAATGCTGGCATGGGAATAGGAGCGTTCGAAGCAAGGCAATTTTGTCTTGATATGGGCGGCTTTATGGATGTCGAGAGTGAAGAGGGCAAAGGCACGCGCTTTACTATGTATTTGCCAGTTGAAAATAATGATAACAACAGAGGTAATTAAGCAATGGAAAACTTATTAATCGTTGATGACGATAAGGGGATACAGAAGCAAATAAAATGGAGTTTAGCCGATTATCATTGCTTGTTTGCCGATAACCGACAACAAGCCATCAATATGGTAAGACTGCATGAACCTAAAGTGGTCTTGCTTGATATGGGCCTACCACCTGATGCATCGAATGCCAGCGAAGGGCTACTTGCATTGCAGGAAATCATCAGCTTAATGCCATTGTGTAAGGTCATTGTTATTACAGGTAATGATGACCGACAAGTGCCAATAGAGGCGATAACTCGCGGTGCTTATGACTACTTCCAAAAACCTGTCGATAATGAGCTAATTAATGTGATTGTTAGTCGGGCATTTTATTTAGCCAATATTGAAGCTGAAAAGAATGAAATCAGCCGCTTGGCAGGGGGAAGTAATAATATGATTGGCAGTAGCGAAGCGATGGAAAGCTTACGTAGTGTTATTGCTCGTATTGCTCCGACACAAATCAGTGCATTGATTCTCGGTGAAAGTGGTACTGGTAAAGAGGTTGCTGCACGAGCTATTCATCAGCAAAGTGATCGCGCTGGCAAAAATTTTGTAGCGATTAACTGTGCATCGATTCCTGAAAACTTGTTAGAAAGTGAGCTATTTGGCTTTGAAAAAGGAGCATTCACTGGCGCTCATAAAACCACCAAAGGTAAAATTGAATTAGCACAAAAAGGTACACTATTCCTCGATGAAATCGGTGATATGCCAATGTTGCTGCAGGCAAAATTGTTGCGCTTTTTGCAAGAACGGGTTATCGAACGAGTGGGTGGTCGTCAGGAGATTGATGTGGATGTAAGAGTGGTATGCGCAACTAATCAGAATTTAGCTACCTTAGTTTCCGAAAAAGTGTTTCGAGAAGATCTGTACTATCGTATTAGCGAGATTGAGTTAAAGCTAAAACCTCTGAGAGAGCGAGAGTTAGATGTTGTGTTACTGGCGCAGTTTTTCTTACTGCAAAATGCTCGTGAATATAATACCAAGGTAAAAGGTTTTAGTGACAATGCGATTGATGCTCTGAAAGGCTACCAATGGCCTGGAAACATTCGAGAATTACAGAACAAAGTAAAGTCAGCGGTCATTATGGCGCAAACCAGTTTAGTGAGTGAGTATGATTTGGGTCTAGCGGTACCTGATGCGACTGGATTGCAATTGAATTTACGCACTGTGAGGGAACGAGCAGAGTCAAAAGCTATTAAGCAAGCCCATATTCTTGCTAAAGGTAACATGAGTAAAACCGCAGAGCTACTTGGTATTACTCGACCAACGTTATATGGCTTAGTCGATAAGTATGACTTACAATTACCTGAATTAGTGAGCGAAAAGTGTCAGATTTAGTCTGAACTAATACAAGTGAGGGATACAAAACTATAAACGTCCTCAGCGAAAATGGTAACGTACCCTTTTCGCTATCGTAGGATAGCCTCTAATCGTCACCTTAGTTAGCATGCCGAGCTAATTGGGTTTAAGTTTGGGTTGTAAAAATCACGTGTTTTTTAGGTGGCGCTTCTGTTCGATAACTTTATCCAGATAACGATTTAACTTGAGCTTTTTGTTGATGTTTAACTGTAAGTATTCATCAATATCTTTGAGGCTAATATTAATACTATTGGCATCTTCTAATAACTGAGTTGGCAATATAGTATTATCATTTGCAGGCAAGGTTGCATTGTCATTAGTTAGCGGACCAAGTTCTAAAGCAAATTCGTTAAGGACATTCTCGATATCAGTCGCCTTAAACAGTTTGATATCATTTAAATAGCCATATAGTAAAACTCGGTCCATTAACAAGTTAACTTTGCGAGGAATGCCGCCACTCTTGTGATGCAATACAGGTAAGCAATCATCACTTATGAGCCTTTCTTGTGCACCTCCAGCTCGATTCAAACGGTGATGGATATACTCTTCCAGCTCATCCATAGTCAATGGTTTTAAGTGGTAAGAGGCAATAATTCGTTGCCGAAATTGCTCCATGTTCGGGTGCTGTAGTTGTTGTTTAAGCTCGACTTGACCAAGTAAAAAGCTTTGCAATAGAGGTTTGTTATCTTGTTGAAAATTAGAAAGCATGCGCAACTCTTCTATGGTTTCCATAGGTAAGTTCTGTGCTTCATCGACAAGCAATAAGGCACGTTTACCAACGGAGTGGAGTTTTAACAGAAAACTTTCAATGGCGTGTAAAATGCCAGCTTTATTGCTTTTATCTACACTCAGGTGAAATTGTTCGGCAATAATAATGAGCAAGTCTAGCGGTGATAAGTTTGAGCTAACAATCTGTATGGCGATAATGTCTTCGCTATTAATATCGGCCAATATACTGCGCGCGAGCATGGTTTTGCCAGTGCCTATGTGACCGGTAATAACGATAAAGCCTTCACCTTGTTGCAAGCCATACTTTAAATACGCCATAGCTTGGCTATGTTCTTTTGAACCAAAAAAGAATTTAGGATCAGGACTTAGCTGAAACGGTTTCTCGGTTAACTGATAAAATTTTTCGTACATAATTAAAATAACTTTTCAAATTGCACGGACAAGCGATTTTCTTCGTAGTTATAAATGCTACTCGAATCACGATTGACATGCTGTGCGCTATATTGTGTGGAAACTTTTTGACTTAGTTGTTGCTGCCACGCAAGTCTGTAAATTCGATAATGGTCTTGTTGGCGGATATCGGTATTATTGGTATCACCACCAAAGGTGATACGGTTGTATGATGTTGAAAGTTCTAATGTATTATGTCTATTAAGCGCTCTATTAATACGAAAAGAGGCTGATTGATACTCATCTTCATTATTGGAATCTAAATTGTTACGACGAGTGTGGTTCACATTGAGTTGGTATGAATTGCGTCTACCATTGAAGTCCAAACTCATAGTTAACGCTTTGTTTAGAGTGAAGCTTTTGTTTTCATCGGCAATCAATTCTCTATAGCTAGTCGCTAAGTAGTAATTACTGAGATCTTCGTTATCAGAAGGTTCAAATAGACATTGTTCTATGTTGCTAGGATCAGCAGTTAGGCACCAAACATTGATAAGGTCACCTTCGACGTATTCGAGCCTATCGAAAGCATCTAGCGTTTCATCATAGGCTAATGAGACGGTTAGGCGTTTATGACGATGTGAAAATGATCCCTGATAAGCATCTCCAAAAAAACGCTTATAGTAGCTGGCTATCAATTTGGTTCTAGGTGATGGTTGCCAGCTTACATAAGCGCTAACATGATCATCCGCCTGCTGCCCCTCATCTAGTTGGTTATTTTGTTGTACCCAATTATAAGCAAGTTCAACATCGATTAACTTGCCTACTCGCCAACTGAGCCCAGCTCCCAAAGAGCGATTACCAACAATTGTATTATTATTGATATTGCCACTGGTATCTTCATCGTAATAGCGTACAAATGGGTTAATGTGATAATTACTGATCAAACCAAGTTGGGCCTCGATATTGTAAAATCGACCCGTTAATGTATCGTTTTCATAATCGTTATAAAGTCCGTTCAATCGCCAAAAGATTGTTCGACTAGCGACGCCGCTGTTACCACTAAGTGTGGCATTATAGCCTTTTCGCTCCGATAAATTATCTTTATAGCCTGTGTTAGTAAACGCTATTTGACCAGTAATGCCAAAGGCACTTGATTCTGTAGCGTAGCTCAAACCATAGCTGCTATTTGTAGATTCAACTGTATCGCCACTCACTATATCTGCAAGAGCATTACGAGAATTCGAAGCACTTATATTGCCTATTTGGTGAGAGCCGAATAAATTAAACCCTGTATTAGCGAGTTTGATTTGTGCATTGATATCTGCGCTATTGAAACCGCTATCAAGGTCGTGGTTATGGCTATAGAAAGCGCGAATGTGCTCATAACCTCCTTCTAAAGAGATGTCCCGCCCTTGATAGCCAATCATTATTCCAGGTGTGACCAAAGTCACTAGGGACTCTGTCTCCTGCTCTGTCGTTAATTGGACATTATCCGAATATACAATCTCTGCAGTGAGTTTAGGTGCTAGCTGCAAACCTTGTCCATAACTAATGTTAGGCATCATCAGCAGGCTGATTAATGCGCCTGCTGAGGCATATTTGTTTTTATTATTTGGTGCCGTAGCCATAGCCATAACCGTAGTAGCCGTAGTTATCCTTATGTGAGTGGATCGCTTTATTCATGACAGTGCCTTTTGCTAAGCTATCGGGTAATAGCTCGTTGGCTTTTTGAATTTCATGAATGCTTGAGCGGTTTTCTTCGACAACAATCAAGGCTTGCCCCATCAATTGGCCAAGAATTGCTGTTTCATTAATACCTAAAAGAGGTGGGGTATCGAACACAACCAGGCGGTCACTATAGCGTTGTGATAGTTGAGTACAAAGTGCCGCCATTTTTTCACTTGCCAATAGCTCATTTGCTAAATAGTGATACCGGCCTGAAGGAATAATACGAAAATTATCGACATTGGTGGGATAAATAATATCGGCTATATCGTCTACATCTCCTAGTAGGTAATCAATTAACCCTGGACGATTTTCAAAGCCAAGAGTCTTGGGAATACTTGGTTTTAATACGTCTGCATCTATTAGTAGTACGGTTTTGTCTTGCTCTAGGGCGACGCTAACCGCAAGATTAATTGAGATAAATGTCTTGCCTTCGTTTGCTTGAGATGAAGTTATCATTACTAAGTTAGAGTTGTGTAATGTTCTTGCCATCGCCCCGAATGCGTTGTTAATGAGTTTACGCTTGATTTGTTTGAACTCCCCTCGCAATAATGATTGCTCTTTTCTAAGTTCGGCTTCTTCCTCATTGTTTGCTTGCTCAAGCTTAAACGGTGTAAGAAAATGATTGTTTATCATTCGTTTATGGCAAAGCTTGATTACATCATTAGCTCTTGATGTGTCTTTGTCATTAGCTAACGGTGATGGTGCTGTCGTTGAGATATCATCAATAGCTTGTTTAGTTACTGGTTCAAGATCAGCTGTTACCTCACTAGGCGTAACATCCTTATGTGGCTCTTCGTTAATCAAAGCTTGCTCATCGATTTTTTTTTGTAATGCTTTTTGAATGGTCGACATTAGAAAAACCTTTTTACATGAGGTTGAATTAAATCTGGTACTTGGAAATAAATAATAAACAACACGAGTATTGCGAATAAAACACTAGTCGAGACTATAAATAACCTGTTTTGGCGTTTATATTTGGTCATGATATTCAGATTTTCAGTCGCAGATATTACGCCAAAGACGGGCAGTTTTGTGGTTCTGGTTAACTGATTGCTAGATATCACAGTAGGATTTATTTGTATCTGTAAAAAAGCAATCCCAAAGCCCGCGGCGAGCGCAACAATGAAGGAAGCAATAAAGTATAGCACTCGATATGGACCACTTGGCTCTAGAGGCAATTTGGGAGGGTCAATGACTCGAAATTGTATTTTTTCGGTTGTTCTTTCTGCCTCTTGCGCCAGCATTGCTGTCTCTTTGCGTTCAAGTAACTCCTCATATCGAGCTTTGGTAATGTCATAACCGCGATTAAGTGCAGTCAGTTTGGCGTCAATTTCTGGGATTGCGAGAATATTTGTCTCAAGTCCTTGTACTCGCTGGCGATAATCATTGACACGCACTTTTAGTGATGCGACTTCATTTTGTAAATTATTGGCTTGAATCTTCATATCCTGATAAACAGGGTTTTCATTGAGATTCGTTACCGCTTGCGGGTTGTTTTTTTGCACCTCAATATAGCGTTCAATCTCTTCTTCTCGCAATGCGTTAAGATCATCGTAGCGTCGCTTTAATTCTTTTATATCAGGGTGTCTTTCAGTGTAGAGCAGTAGCATTTCATCAATTCGTTGCTGTAAAGCAATTAAACGAGAATCATATTCGGTGGTAAAGCTATTGGCACCAGAATTTCCTGAATATAATCCAAATACAGGCTCTTCACCCACTAACTGTGCCTGTGCCGAATCCAACCGAGTTTGAGCTTCACGTAAAGCGAGTTCGGCTTCCTTCAGACGTGCTTTTTCAGCTGCGAGGGCTTGGCGAAAATTAACGGTGTCCCCTTCCAAAAAACCACTGTATTGTTGTTTGAAATTCTTCAACCTTGTCTCTGATTCAAGAAGGCGCTTCTCATAATCTTCAATTTGCTCATCAAGAAATTTATGAGCACTATCAGTATCTTGTCGTGTTTCACCAAGGGTGTTTTCAATAAATACAGTAAGTGCCGATTGGACAATGTTTTTTGCAAGTTCGGGTTCTTTTTCCGTTATCGCAATCGTGAAGATATTTTCTCTGCCGGCGGCAGAGAACTTGATATCGGATCGGAGGTTATTAATGATTCTTTCGTAGTCTTCTTCAGTTTCTGCTTGAATATCTAAGTCAGTCATTCGCGCAATACGTTCAAGGTTAGGCCGACTAAGCAAGGTTTTTACAATCAAGTTTACTTGAGTGTTTGGATCAGTCTCTACCATCAACCCGCGCATCAAAGGACGAATTAACGATTGCGTATCAACATAAACTCGAGCCTCGGATTCATATTGATCGGGCATAGAAGAAATAGCTAACCATGCTAAGGGGCAAATTAGCCAACTACTAATAATGGCATAATGTTTTTTATGCCAGATACTCAGTAATAGCTCTTTAATAATCAGAAATTGTTCTTGCATAAGTGAACCAGCTTATATTTTTATTAAAACCATGCTTCAGGAATGACGATGATATCGCCGGGAAGGATATCGACATTGGCTTGGATATCACCATCTCTGACCAAGTCTTCTATGAATATTCTATATTCTCGCTGTATACCGTCTTCAATACGCACTAACGTCGCATCATTACCATCAGCAAATTCGGTTAAGCCACCTACACTAATCATTACATCAAGCAGTGTCATATACTGGCGATAGTTTATTGCTTGAGGCTCTGCTGCTTCACCAATAACTCGAATTTGTTCACTGTAAGGGCCAACAAACCCTCCGACAGTAACGGTAACAATAGGCTCTCGTAAATATACAGACAAACGCTGTTCTATTTGCCGCGCTAGCTGGGTTGGAGTCAATCCTGCTGCCTTGATATCTTCTACTAAGCTCGTAGTTATACGGCCATCGGGTCGCACTAAAAACGAACCTGATACTTCAGGATTGCGCCAGACAAATATGTTTAAATTATCGCCAGGACCGATAAGATAGTTGTATGCATCAGCGGTGTCTGTATTAGCAGAATATAGTGTTGCAGGGGGTAGTGTTGGTGTGCCAGAACAAGACATCAAACAGCATAAAGAAATCAGTGTCAATATTGGCCTTGTACGGTATCTTGTTGTTTTTATTAGTCCATTTAACATGCGGTAAATCTCTATATTAATTATTGTTATCACAATTATGAGATTAGACCAAAGAACGTTTTTTGCACAAAAAAGCTGAAAAAAATTTGCCTTTGATGTTATTCGTCTATTATTAAGACAAAGCTTGCTTAAATTAACAACAACAATAGGCTTGTAATAGCTAGTAGTTTTTAAGCGATTTATGGCAATGTTTTTTGTGCTTTAAATTGTGTTTGGATGCTGTTTACAAGCAAAACGGAAGGAATGACGTTTTGCAAACAAATTATCATAACCATACTCGATGGGCGATAAAGCTGTTGATCGTCATCGACTTTGCCTTGCTCGTTTTGAGTCTGTTGGCTGTTACTCAAATCATATCAATTTCATCACCTGGATTTAAATCTCCTTTCGTTTTGTTTGAAATGTTGATAGCGGTACTGATATTGCAGCTAATGTTCTTTAGCCTTGGCTTGTATCAGTCGCGGATTAGAGAAACTTTTTGGGGAATTGTTCAGCGTGTTTTCGTGGCTTCAGCACTGGCGTTTGCACTGTTGATTATCATACTGTTATTGATGAGTAACACAGACATTACCCAGCCACAATTGTTGCAGTTTTGTGTTCTGAGCTTTTTACTTTGTACATGCCTCCGTATCATTTTTTATAAGCTAAATGTGTTGTCGCTCGTCAAGCGTAACGTCCTCGTTTTGGGTGCTGGCAAGCGTTCGGGGATTATTCGCCAGCGTATGCGTCGAAAAGTTGATCGACAAACCTTTAACTTGCATGGTTTTGTCGCTATGCGCGGTGATGCAATTGACGAGTCGTACCAAAGTGAAGCTCTTGTGCAACCAGATTCGTTATTGCAATACGCAATTGATCATAATATCCACGAGATTATTATCGCTAGCGATGAGCGTCGTAATAATTTACCCATCGATGAATTGTTTTATTGCCGTGTTAGAGGCATTGAGGTGACAGAAATTCTTGATTTCATCGAGAAAGAAACAGGCCAGATAGCCGTTAACTTAATGTATCCCAGCTGGTTGATTCACTCCACCGGCTTTCGCTCTCAAGATGACTTGCGTAATTCTTTAGATTATTTATTTAACGTTTTTTTGGCGTTGCTATTACTGATGCTTACTTGGCCTCTCTTACTACTGGCTATGATAGCCATTAAATTTGAAGATGGTTTAACGGCTCCCATCTTTTATCGGCAAGCTCGCGTTGGTTTGCGAGGGCGCATTTTTAATATTGTTAAATTTCGCTCAATGTGTCCAGATGCAGAAAAAGCTGGTGCACGTTGGGCTAGTGCGGGCGATAGTCGGATCACCAAGGTCGGGCGAGTTTTGCGTAAATATCGTATTGATGAACTGCCACAAATTTTTAATGTGCTCAGTGGCGACATGAGTTTTGTTGGCCCTCGACCTGAGCGTCCTGAATTTGTCGATCAACTTAAACAAAAAATTCCTTATTACGATGAACGCCATAATGTCAAAGTCGGCTTAACGGGTTGGGCTCAATTGAAATACCCCTATGGTGCTAGCGAAAAAGATGCTGAAGAAAAGCTTAAATTTGATTTGTACTACATTAAGCATCGTGGCTTTTTACTGGATTTACGGATTTTGTTACAAACCGCGGAAGTCGTTGTTTTCGGCAGAGGGAGATAGCAATCATGCATGTTGGTGCTATGACCGTTGATGTTGAAGATTATTTTCATGTTTCAGCCTTTGAGCAAAAAATACAAAGACATGATTGGCCAAGCTTACCGGTACGAGTTGAAAAAAACACTCACAAAATTTTGGACTTATTAGATGAGCACAATGCCAAAGCGACTTTTTTTGTCTTGGGGTGGGTTGCTGAACATTATCCGTCCTTGGTGCAGCGCATTGTTACTGAGGGGCATGAGTTGGCGAGTCATGGCTATTTTCATCAACGCTTAACATCATTAACTGATGAACAGATCAAGACCGATATAGGTGACAGCAAAAAATTACTGGAAGATGTATCCGGTCAACAAGTTATCGGCTATCGCGCGCCGAGTTTCTCTATTTCTAGTCGAAATATTGAAGTGATGGATACGTTGTCTGAGCTTGGATTTAAATACAGTTCCAGTACCTACCCTGTCAAGCATGACCTGTATGGTGAACCGAATGGACAACGGCAGTCCTATAAAACCGCTAGTGGCTTATTGGAAATCCCTATGTCGACATTGAAGATTGCTAACAAGAACTGGCCAATTTCGGGAGGCGGATACTTTCGTTTATTACCGTATTGGTTATCCGTCGCAGCGATAAAACGTTATCAGGATAGCGATCGAGATCCTTATGTTTTTTACTTTCACCCTTGGGAAATCGATCCAGAGCAGCCTCGTATTAAGGGCGTGCCGTTAAAGTCTAAGTTTCGTCATTACACCAATTTACATCGCATGCAACAGAAGTTGACATGTTTATTAAAGCATCATGAATGGAAATCTTTTCAACAACTTTACTTTGGGAAGCAAGCGATATGATGGCAGAAGAAATACAAACTGTAACGGTCAATAGGGCAACAGATGCCGACTTTGAAGCATGGGATTGTTATGTGAAAAGTCACCAAGATTCGACGTTCTGTCACCGCTTTGGTTGGCAAACAGTATTGTGTAATGCATTTGACCATCGTAATCACTCTCTAATTGCCACAAGGGAAACTGAACAAGGCCCCAAAGTTGTTGGTGTGTTACCTCTCTTTGAGGTGAAAAGTCGTTTGTTTGCGCATGCGCTAATATCGTCGCCATTTTGTGTTTATGGCGGCGCCGTCGCCGATGATCACAATGTTCATATATTGCTGGAAAAATCAGCAATTGATTTGGCTGAACAGTTACGTGTTGATTATTTGGAACTGCGGTATAAACAAAAAACTAAAAGTTTACTTACCGAGCAGAGTAAGCATGCAACATTTATTACAGAAATTGTTCCTGAACCAGAGAAAAATTTACAAAAAATACGCAAAAAACAACGAGCAGTGGTTCGTCATTCGTTAAAAAATGGGCTCTCCCTGAGTAGTGCGACAATCGACCAATTCTATCGATTATTGTCGATTAACTTTCGTGATCACGGTACTCCGGTTATGACTAAGCGTTATTTTTACGAGTTAGTGGATGCTTTTTCGGCCGATATTGATTTACTGACTGTCGAGCACGACCGCAAACCAATCACGAGTGTATTGAGCTTTATCCATCAGCAGCAAATCCTCCCATATTACGCAGGTAGCGATGCTGAGTGTAAACAGTATAAAGCAATGGACTTTATGTATTATCAATTGATGAACCGAGCCGCGGGTAAAGGGCTCACTGAGTTTGATTTTGGCCGCAGTAAAAACGACAGTGGAGCTTTTCGTTATAAAAAAAATTGGGGTATTACGCCTCAGCCATTGCACTATTGTTATCACCTTGTTGAGGCGACGGAGTTACCTAATTTGTCACCAAACAATCCCAAGTATCAATTTTTTATAAAACTATGGAAACGGCTACCGCTAGGTATCAGCCAGTGTTTTGGGCCATATTTAGCAAAGAGTTTAGGGTGATTGTTTATGACTGAGAAACCCGGATTATTATTTCTTGCACATCGCATACCTTTCCCGCCTGATAAGGGTGACAAAATTCGCTCGTTTAACATGCTGAAAAAGTTAAGCGAAGATTTTGATGTTTATCTTGGTTGTTTTATTGATGATGCCAGTGATCAAGGAAGAGAGCGTGCATTGCTGCCCTACTGCAAGCAGGTAATGGCGTTACGGCAGCATAAGCTGCTATCGAAATGCATGGGGTTAACGGCGCTCGCTACAGGTAAATCGATAACTGAGCCATATTACTATAGGCAATCAATGCAAAACTGGGTGAAACACATCGTCGTTAGTAAATCGATCAATTACGCCTTTGTTTACTCATCGTCAATGGCCCAATACGTGATGTCGGATGAATACAACCAATTACACCGAGTAATCGATTTAGTTGATGTGGACTCGGATAAATGGCGACAGTACGCTACAACTCAGTCGGGTGTATTTGCTTGGTTGTGGCGTTGGCTCTACCAGCGAGAGTTTCTGACATTGTCTAAGCTTGAACGGCAAATTTGCGACGTGTTTAATCACAGCCTATTGGTATCGGATGACGAAGCCAATTTATTTAAAAGTCAAACTCGAGCCGATTTACACCATAAAGTGTCTGGTGTGTTAAACGGTGTTGATGTTGAATACTTTGCCCCTGGTGCAACAGATATCGAACCTTTATCTGCACCACTGTTGTCGCGCAGCGTGGTATTTACAGGTGCAATGGATTATGCCGCCAATGTGGATGCTGTTATCTGGTTTGTTGCTGAAGTTTGGCCGCAAATATTAGCGCATTTTCCAGAAGCCCATTTTTACATTGTAGGTGGTAATCCTACTGCAAAAGTTCGCGCGCTTTCACAGAAGTCAGTGACCGTAACTGGAAGGGTCATTGATGTGCGTCCATATATCTTACAAAGTCGTTGCGTGGTTGCGCCTCTGCAAATTGCGCGAGGTATTCAAAATAAGGTGTTGGAAGCCATGGCTATGGACCGCCCTGTAGTTTGTACTTATATGGCAATGGAAGGTATCAATGCGCCCAATTCTAACAGTGTTCGATTAACCGATGATGCCCAGGAATTTGCCGAACACTGTTTGGCTTTGTTAGCTGGGGCTCGTAACCAATCAACAAATAGAGCGTGGCTGCTTGAGCGCTTTACTTGGCAAAATACATTAGCGAATTTTGCGAGACGATTTTATCCGTTACCTGCTATTGATTGTGACTCTGTATCGTCTTCAGGCGATGATTTATTAGAGCTAACTAGTTCTCAAGAGGTTAGTAATGCCTATCGCTAGTTATCGTTTTTTACTGCTATTGACATTAAG
Organism: Thalassotalea sp. Sam97; assembly: GCF_041379765.1. Classification (NCBI taxonomy): domain Bacteria; kingdom Pseudomonadati; phylum Pseudomonadota; class Gammaproteobacteria; order Alteromonadales; family Colwelliaceae; genus Thalassotalea; species Thalassotalea maritima. The sequence continues at coordinate 132,748 of NZ_CP166919.1, forward strand.
TGTACTAATTTGGCTGATTGTCTTTTGGGATGCCGTTTTTGCTATGGAAGCGATTTGGCGTCGTTCAGATACTTTCGCGCATGGCTATTTCATTTTACCTATCAGCGTTTATTTATTATTGCGTCAACGCTGTCACCTAAAGCACGCTACAGCATCACCGACTTGGCTTGGCGTCGTCTTATTAGTGTTAGTCTGTGCGGTTTACCTGTTAGCGTTCGCCGCCGATATAAATGTGTTGATGCAACTGTCAGCGGTGCTGGCGCTGATCTTTATTTGTTATACGTTAATCGGTCATCATCTAGCCTGGCATTACAAATTTCCTTTGGCTTACTTAATTTTTATGGTGCCAATGGGCGAAAACTTAATTCCCGCGCTACAAGAAATTACCGCTGATATTAGTGTGTTAATGCTCAATCTATTCGGTATTAGTAATTTCAGAGAAGGGCTCTATATTCAACTGCCATCAGGTATGTTTGAAGTCGCGGTCGCTTGCTCTGGCATCCGTTATTTAATCGCGTGCTTAGCGCTAGGCACTGTTTACGCTCATTTAACTTACCGCTCATTGCCCAAACAACTATTGTTTATAGCATTTTCTATCGCGATGCCTATTGTCGCCAATGGCATTCGAGCATTTTTAATCATGTTTATTGCGCATACATCCGATATGAAATATGCCACAGGGGTGGACCATTTGATCTATGGTTGGCTGTTTTTCGGTTTCGTTATCGTGCTTATGTTTTATATCGGTAATAAGTTTGCCGATTGTGGGCACAAGGCGAGCACGGCAAGTGGCTTTGTGAAAGCTGATACTAGCGTATTATATGGACATATTTCAGCCCTAATAGTTACCCTTTTGCTGACAATACAGTTGCAAAAAAATGTGGATACAGTGACTTGGGCCAGCGTGCATGCGTCAACAGCCAATCCCAATTTACAACAGCCTAAAGATGTGGGGAAAAGACAAAATATGGCTGGCGAAGATTTATGGGGTATTGAATTTCAGAATGCCTTAAAGCATGAGCAAGTTGCCGTCGATGGTATTGACATCTTTCAAGCATTTTATGCCAATAAACAAGATGTGGGTGAGTTAATAAATCATCATAATCAGACACATAACCCAAATCGATGGACGATTGTTAGCTCAGAAATATTACATATCAATTCGCAACCATTTCGCCTAATTGAGTTGCGAGATATCCAACAAAAGTCATTAACTTACCTTTATCACTACGGTGTGGGTAGCGCTTACTATACCGATCAAAACATCGCCAAATTAGCTCAGGCATGGCAGAGTTTGCGGGGAGATAAGCGATATAGTTACGTGTTTGCTTTGTCGCTTCCTGTGGAAAAACAGAGAGCAAAAGGTCGATTTATTGACTATTTGACAAGCCCTATGTATGTACAGCATTTAGATTCAGTTGTTGCAATGCGTAGCGAGGCATTAGGTGAGGAGGTGAATAAGTTTGAATAAGAGAAGCGTAAATATTGCAATTTATACTGGTGATATGAGCTATTACACCTTGAAAAGTATTTTTAGTATAGCTGAAAAATATCGCGAAGCTACAGTTATGGTTTTTATCGATAAAAGAAAGGGACCATTATCGAAAGTGCTACGTGCTCAATTAATGAACTTGAGACTCAATGGCATTTATCGGATTCAAGAAGTGTTCAGTATATGTTGCCAAAGGTTATTAAACGGTATCTCACAAAATGGAAATATTCACGATGAGGTTATTAATTACCAGAGATTGGTAGATAATCACAACCGAATATCACTTTGCTCTGTCGAGAATATTAACTCAAAGGCATCATTCAAATTAATAAAGGACTTCCAACCAACAATTGGTATATCAATTGCGGCTCCCATACTGTCAAAGGATGTATTAGATATCGCTAAGATTGAAAATCTAAACTTGCACAAAGGTAAACTTCCTGAATATCGAGGAATGCCGCCAGCATTTTGGGAAGTTTATAATGGAGAAACTGAAGTTGGTTGCTCTGTACACACGATGAGCGAGTTTTTAGATAAAGGAGATTTGGTGTGTCAGCAACTTGTGCCGATTGATCGATATTCAACGCCTCGAGGGCTTAAAGTAAGATTAGATGAAGTCGGTGTAGATTTAATGTTAGAGGCGATAGATAAAGTTTTTGATGGTCAAAGCTTTACGAAACTATCGTATGAAAACAGCAAAGTTTATACAAAACCACCCCTTCGACTTGAGAAAGAATTATGCCAAAAGAGGCAATGCATTAGGGATGAAGTTTTTTTAAGACAAGTATTAAAATCTTCAGCGTTCATTTTTTGGTCTTTCATATTTGGACCAATCAAAGGTTGGCTTTTGGGTTTTTTGGGCAGACAAGAAGTTTCAGTTCTTCTATACCATCGAGTTAATGATAGGGATAGAGATTCGCTAACGGTCGGTATTGAGCAGTTTGATGAACAGATGAGCATGATAAATCAAAAATTTGTTGTGTCTTCGATTTCCAGTTTGGTTACGGGTAAAGTCGACCGAACAGTGAAAAAGCCAATAGTGATAATTACATTCGATGATGGGTATTTAGATAACTATCATCATGCTTACCCTATTTGTGCCAAGCATGGAATACCCGCGTCTTTTTTCGTTAGCACCGAGAATATTGAAAATAATACTCCGTTTGAACATGATGATAGTTCTGGTAAAAAATTCGAAAATATGAATTGGCGCCAGTTAAATGAGATGAAATACCATGGCATGTTTATTGGTTCTCACACTTGCTCGCATATTCGCTGCAGTGATGTCGATGATGATACATTGATACAAGAGTTCACTAAATCAAAGTTGCATATAGAGTCTAATCTTCAACAAGACATTCCTGTTTTAGCTTATCCGTATGGAGGTATTAATGATTTTAACTATCAGTGTTTGCAGAGGGCTAAAGAAGTTGGGTATCGAGCTGTCTTGTCTGCGTATGGCGGAAGTAATCGGGATATCGATTTAGCCAATATTAGGAGAAAGGGTATTGATTGGAAATTTTCTCTTTTGGCCGTAAAAGCTAGAATTTATGGTTGGGGGTGAGTTTTGTTAAGCGTAGAGGAAAGTACAGGTCAATATAAAAAAATTCACATAGTTCACATTGTTCATGGGTTTGTGATTGGCGGGCTAGAGAATGGTATGGTTAACTTAATCAATTCTCTTCCTGAAGATCGCTATCACCATAGTATTATATCCATAACTAAGCACGATCCTGATTTTGCGACAAGGATTAAGACTGCTAATGTAGAATTATACGACTTAGAAAAAAAACAAGGGTTAGGCTTCTCTTGGTTAATAAAGTGTTACTTTTTAATTCGAAGACTTAGACCATCAATATTTCACTCGCGAAACCTAAGTGGTTTAGAAGCTCAAATAGCTGCCTTTTGTGCAGGGGTGCCTATTAGAATTCATGGTGAGCATGGCTGGGATGTTAATGATTTGCATGGTAGTAACACTCGTTATCAAAAACTACGCCGTCTGATTAAACCGATTGTTCATCACTATATTGCTTTGTCTAGTGAAGCAGAGCAGTACTTGCAACACGTCATTCGTATTCAACCAGAGCGAGTGAGTCGTATTTGTAATGGCGTTAATACGAAAAAGTTTCAGCCATTAGATAATCAACATAACCCATTTGCTGAGTTTTTAGCTCCGACAGACCTTGTCTTTGGCACTGTTGGTCGACTCGCGCTTGTAAAAAATCAAGCATACCTTATTCGGGCGTTCGCTCAACTTGTAAAGCACTACCAAAATGCCAAATTTGGTCTAAAGTTGATCATAGTAGGCTGTGGCCGCGAAGAATTGCCATTAAAAAAGTTAGCAGTTGACTATAGAGTTGATGAGTATGTTCTTTTTGCCGGTGCAAGGGATGATGTCGCGACGGTTATTAATGCTTTTGATGTGTTTGTTTTGCCGTCAAAAGCAGAAGGGATATCAAATACCTTACTTGAGTCGATGGCCTGTGGGGTGCCTGTTATAGCGACAAATGTAGGGGGTAATAAAGAACTTATACCGCCAGCGCTATGGTCAGGAAATGTCGTCGATGTTGAAGATGATGAGCAGCTTGTCAGGGCTATGGGGCAGTATGTCAACAACACTCAGCTATGTCGTTTGCATGGTGAACTTGTGTTGCAACATTGCCGGAAAAACTTCAGCCTAACAGCAATGGTTGAGCAGTACGCAAGTGTATATGATAAAAATAATAAGGAGCACGACACATGTGTGGTATAGCGGGCATATTTGACCTACATAAACAGCGACATATTGATGCCTCGTTGATACAGCGTATGAACGATAAGCAGTATCATCGTGGTCCTGATGCCGGAGATTATTTTTTTGAAGCAGGTATTGCCTTAGCCCACCGTCGTTTATCTATCATCGACCTTGAAGGTAGTCCGCAACCCATGCACAGTGCTTGTGGGCGTGCGGTTATTGTGTTTAATGGTGAAATTTATAATTTTAAAGAATTGCGCCAAGAGCTTATAGGGTATGGTTTCCATTTTAATACTGACGGTGATACGGAAACCATATTAAATGCTTATTTACATTGGGGCGAGTTATGCGTAAACCACTTGCGAGGTATGTTTGCGTTTGCGATTTGGGACAAGCAAACAGCGCAGTTGTTTTTAGCCCGAGATAGGCTTGGGATCAAACCACTTTATTATAGTCTGACAGACAGTAGTGAGTTTATATTTGCATCCGAACTGAAAGTGTTAGTGGAGCACCCGGAGTTTGATAAGCGACTGCGCATAACGGCTATCGAGGACTATTTTACCTTTGGTTATATACCGGAACCGCACAGTATTTATAAGAACACCTATAAGCTACCACCAGGGCATACCCTGACAATAAAAAAATCACAATCCCAATTACTGCAACCTAAACAATACTGGGATATTCCTACTGAGCCATGTGGTTTGGATGAACAGGAGTTCAATGATCAACTGATTACTCGTCTCAAGGAAGCGGTACAAATTCGTATGGTGGCGGACGTCCCTCTAGGAGCATTTTTGTCCGGAGGTGTTGATTCGAGTAGTGTAGTGGCGATGATGTCGCAATTGCAATCAGAACCCGTGAATACCTGCTCTATTGGTTTTGATAGTGCCAAGTTTAATGAGACAGAATTTGCTGAACAGGTGGCGGATCGTTATCATACCAATCATAGGGTTAAGCAGGTGCGCCAGGATGACTTTGAGCTTATTGATGAGCTTGCCAGTTTATATGACGAGCCTTATGCGGACAGTTCAGCATTGCCTACTTACCGGGTCTGCCAGTTAGCACGTGAACATGTCACTGTCGCACTCAGTGGTGATGGGGCCGATGAATTATTTGCAGGCTATCGCCGCTATGTAATGCACGGTCGTGAAGAGAAGTTGCGTGCGGCTATTCCTTGGTCGATTCGTAAACCAGTATTTGGTCCATTGGGCGAGCTTTATCCAAAACTCGATTGGGCGCCTAGATTCTTACGAGCCAAAACAACATTTCAATCACTGGCACTTGATGGCGTGGCAGGATACCTTAATTCGATTTCCATTTTACGTGAAGACGAGCGGCGTAAACTGTATTCCGCTAGTTTCAAAAAGACTTTGAATGGATATAGCTCATTGCAGGTGTTTGATCAATACCGTGATAAAACAATCAACCTAGACCCTATCAAGACTGCACAATACCTTGATTTAAAAACCTATTTGGTTGGTGATATTTTAACAAAAGTTGACCGAGCGAGTATGGCCCATTCACTAGAAGTACGAGTACCGTTCCTAGATCACAAACTCGTTGAGTGGGGTTTTCAAGCATCTACCAATGACAATATTCAGCAGGGTATTGGAAAATTTACCTTAAAAAAACAAATGCAGCCATTACTGCCCAATGATGTGTTATATCGCAATAAGATGGGCTTTGCAGTTCCTCTGGCGGAGTGGTTTAGAGGACCATTGCAAGATAAGTTAAGACAAACACTATTATCGGATGTGATGCGCGATAGTGATATCTTCTCGATGCCTACTTTAGAGAAGCTGATTGATGACCATGTTGGTGGCGTAAAAGATAACAGCGCGCCATTGTGGACGTTAATGATGTTTGCAGGTTTCATGCAGCATGCGGGCGTTACAGGAGTTGGCCGATGAAAGTGTTACATGTATTTGACCACTCTATTCCGCTACAAAGTGGTTATACCTTTCGAAGTCGTGCCATTATCAAATATCAGCAGCAACTTGGTATTGAAACATGTCATGTGACCGGTTTAAAGCAGGGCCCGAGTACTAAAGATAGTGAAGTAACAGATGGAATTCGCTTTTACCGTGTTCACAAGTTTTATCATTTGCTGACCAAAATTCCCGTGGTGAGGGATTTGCATGTGGTTTGGACACTCTATAAGAAACTCATCAAGGTTATTAACCGGGAGCAACCCGATATATTACATGCACACTCTCCGGCCTTGAATGGTTTGGCAACGTGGCTTGCAGCAAAAAAATATAATCTACCATTTGTTTATGAGATTCGAGCCTTTTGGGAAGATGCTGCCGTCAATCACGGTACCTGTAAAGCCGGCGGCTTGCGCTATAAGTTAACACGAGCATTAGAGACTTTCGTTGTTAAGCGTGCCGATATGGTTTCGACCATATGCCATGGCTTAAAGCAGGATCTCGTTGCCCGCGGTATCAGTGCCGATAAGTTTTTTGTGATTCCGAATGCGGTGGACATTGACAAGTTTAAACCACAGACCAGCAAAGACTTGACGTTGTTACAGCAACTAGAGCTGCAAGAATGTCATGTCATTGGTTTTATTGGCTCGTTTTATGAGTACGAAGGCATAGATATGGCTATTCGAGCCATGTCTAAGCTACAACATCATAATATTAAGCTGTTGCTTGTGGGTGGCGGACCACAAGAGCAAAAATTAAAGAATTTGGTTGCTGAGTTAGGTCTAGAGGCTTCGGTGGTTTTCACCGGCCGGGTTGATCATGAGCTTGTGCAACGATATTACAGCTTAATTGACTTATTGGTATTTCCTCGCAAGCGCGAGCGCCTAACAGAGTTAGTAACCCCGTTGAAACCGCTAGAGGCTTTCGCACAAGGCAAGCCTTTTCTTGCCTCGGATGTCGGAGGTCATAAAGAGTTACTAGATAGCAGTATGCAACAAATGTTATTTAGAGCTGATTCTGAGCAAGACTTGATTGATAAAGTGATAGCGTTTGCCAATGCGCCACAGTCACTGTATCAGCTAGTGAGCGACAAAGCCGGTACCATTTGCGATACGCGCAACTGGGTGCGTAGTGTGGAAATCTACTTGCCTTTTTATCAGAGGTTGCTGGGTGAGTAGCGCATGAGGTATTCTATGGGAAATCCCTTAAAGCTCTTAACAATAACAAGCCTCTATCCGAACTCTAGAAACCCTAATTTCGGGATTTTTATTCGTAACAGACTACTAGCACTGCGCCATTATCACTCGGATATTGAGCATACGGTTATAGCACCAGTTCCTTGGTTTCCTTGGCGCAATAAAATATTTGGAAAATATGCTGAGTACGCTCAGGTGCCTTCGGATGAAGTTGTTGATGGGGTTCATATATACCATCCCAAATACCTAGTTGTACCGAAACTAGGCATGATTTTTACCCCATTTTTCATGGCATTATCATTGATAAAAACAATGAGGAAAATTCACAAAACAGGTTCCTTATATGATGTTATTGACGGTCATTATTTTTATCCTGATGGCGTAGCTGTCGCAATAGTAGGCAAACTGTATAAGATTCCTTTTACGCTCAGTGCACGTGGTAGTGACTTGAACTTGTTACCTTCGTATTCTATTCCGAGAAAGATGATTCAGTGGAGTGCTAAATGTGCCGATCATTGTATAACAGTTTCTCAAGCATTACGTGATGTTTTGATAGGTTTAGGTATTGATAGAAGTAAAATTACAGTAATTCGTAATGGTGTCGATTTGAACTTATTCACGCCTTCGACAGATAGAGAGAATAATAGGAAATTATTAACCTCGAAAAAATTCATAATCGTGAGTGTAGGTAATTTAGTGCCATTAAAAGGACATGATTTAATTATTCGTGCAGTAGCGAAAATTGACGATGCACAATTATTTTTAATTGGCGAAGGACCACGCAAAGAAAATTTGCAAGCATTAGCTATAGCTGAAGGAGTGGCAGATCGCATAACTTTCTTAGGTCGGTTAAAACAGTCGCAAGTTGCAGAATACTTTCAAATTGCGGATGTCAGTATATTGGCATCAAGTAGAGAGGGATGGGCGAATGTTCTGCTCGAATCTTTAGCATGTGGTACCCCGGTTATCGCAACAAAGGTTGGAGGGAATCCTGAAATTATCGCTGATCATACTGTCGGTATCTTAATCGAGAGAGATTATAACTCCATAGTTGAAGCGATTCGACAAATAAAATCATACGGTTTGTGTCGCGATACCATTCGTAATTATGCTGAAAAATTTGATTGGCAAGAGGTATCTAATAAGCAATACCAAATATTTTGTAATTTGAGTGTATCTTCGAAAACACAATGTGTAAATATTGGAGTCAATAAGCCTGATAGAGAAGTTAACTCCGTTGTCGAGGATATAAAACATGATTGATAGTCTATTTTTGTTAGTCGATATAATAGCAATGTGTGTATTGTTTTGGTGGGGCGCGAAGGATGATACAGCTAGCGAAAATGAGAGTAATAAGCCTTGAGAGACCTAATCTTAGTTTTATTCCTATTTATTGCTATATATTTTGCTTTCATGCGACCGCATCTTGGCCTAGCTGCATGGGTATGGATTTCACTAATTGCTCCAGCAAACTGGGCCTTTGGTTTTTCGAGAGACTTTCGGCTTAGTTTTACTATAGGCATAGTAGTATGTATCTCTTATATGTTTATGAAAAATAAACCATCGATATCCTATAGTAAAATACATTTATGGATGTTGTTGTTTGGTTTTTGGATGCTTATAAGTACTATTTTTCATAATCAAGTAGATAGTGGTTTTGTTTGGGGTAAGTTTATTGAATTTTTAAAGATGTTCACACTATTTTGGTTGGTTTGTTTGATTTGTGATACTCCCAAAAAAATAGACACGATAGTTTGGGCAATCATTTTATCCATTCCAGCCTATGCTGGAATGGAAGCTGTTAAGTTTTTATTATCTGCAGGGGGACATAAAATTGTTGGTGTAGCTGGAATTATCGCAGATAGAAATGATTTAGCTGTAGCAATTAACATGTGTTTACCGTTAATTATTTACCTTATCCACAGAGTAAAATCTCGCTGGTTTAAAATAGGGTTAAGTATCTTGTTTATATTGAATCTGATAGCTATCATTGGGACATTTTCGCGTGGCGGATTTGTTGGCTTGAGCTTGCTACTTTTGTTTTGGTGGCTGCGTTCGAATTACAAAATGGCTTTATTAATTTTGGCGCTTATTTGTCTTCCTGTCGTGAGTCAGATTGCACCAGAAGATTGGAAACAGCGTCAAGCAACAATTCAAACAGCAACAACACAGGATGGTTCGTTTATTGGGAGGCTTTGGGCATGGAAGATTGCGACGTTAATCGCAATAGATGACCCGTTAACGGGGGCCGGCTTTAAAGGAACTTCGGACCCCCTTTTATGGAACCTATACGCACCAGAAACCCCTTTGTTTGGTTATATTGAGACCCCTCCAATACCTAGTCATCTTTTGCCTAAGGCTGCTCACAATATCTACTTTCAAGTATTAGCCACTAGTGGTTTTGTTGGGTTATTTATTTTTGTGATAATTTTGTGGAATGTGGCATTTATGGCATTTAAATATAAGAATTCACTTTTGCTCAACGCAATACTCCTATCAATGATAGGATATGGAGTTACGGGAATGAATGTTAGCCTAGCTTATTTTCAATTAGTGTATATTTTGTTTGCAATTGTTTGTGTAGTGAGTCGCTTTGAACAAGCCAAACTCAAACGGCATAAAAATGGCGCTGATTCATTTCTGTGTTGACAATAAGTTTTGCGCAAATCCAAGCCAACATGACAAACTGACTGTTAGTATAGCCTTAATCTTAATCTGTCAATATATCTTCTATGCTCCATATTTTTCTTTTTAGTGGTCGCCTATCCCTTCTTTCTAGATAAGAAAAAGCGTATGGAAGGAAAATACTCCCAGCCTCGGTATTTAAACAAACATATAAGGTAAGGTTTCAGCGCGTTAACTTTACTGTTTTTAAGCTTCTCCATCGCAACTAAATAATGATAGTTTGCCATTCGCTTTCTAATTTTTGTTTTTATTGAATGCGTAAGAGGGTACTTGAGCATTCGTGTCATTAGCTCTGGCAGTGCTTTATTGTAGCTGTTGGTTTTAGATAGTGATTCTTCTGTATTGTGGTATATAAATGTTGGTGTATCGAGTCCAATTATTTGATGCTGGTTATATGCCAATTTAAATGCGAGCCAAGTCCATTCAAAATATTGCATAGGTTTTTCGAAAAGTTCAATTCCCACTTTTTCGGAATCGAAAAGGTTATTACAGCTAGCTAACCAGTTCTGAATAAATAAGTATTCCATCGGATTCGCGCTTACGTTTGCTAAATTTTTATAATGCAAACTCCTTGTTGAGCCGTGATCACTATATCCGCCTGTTACGACTACAGATGCATTAGGATTGGCTCTCAAAGCTTTTAGCCGTATATCTAGGGCTCCAGGAAAAAATTCATCATCATCATCTAAAAAGGCAAAATATGGAGTTGTAACGTGCCGTCTCCCATCTAGGTGCGCGATTGGTAAAGAACCTATAGGGTTATAAATTACAGATATATCTTTTTGCTTCTTAAGGTAAGATAAGACACTGTTGTCATAGATCTTTCCATTTACCGCCGCTATGATTTTAACTGATTGCTTACTTGCCACGCGAATCGAGTTTATTGCTCGATTTATTGAATTGGCTCTTGCTTTTTCTGCTGTTGTAGGAATTATTACACTAATTAAAGTCATTGAAATTTTCCTTTTGATTTAGTCTATGAACTAAAAGGTTAAACTTTGTTGCTATATCCTTTTCTATACCGGCTTGCTTACCTGTTAAGTGCCAAATCAAAACAATACTAGATGTATAAGTAATGAAGCCGATAAGTATTTGTAAAAAAAGGTTGTATAGAGTCATGCTGTGGTCTATTAACTGGTATTGATAAACAGCATAGACCATGAGTATGCAACTGAGCGCCGGACGATAAACAGTATTTAATAGGTTTAATATTGAAAATGATAATTGGTTTTTTACTAGAATAGAGTAGTTAATGAAAGACGCAATAGCGCTTAAAATAATTGAGTAACATGCTCCCATTAATCCATACTCAGGAATTAATAGTATCATTGATATTGTTAATATAAGGGCTCTGAATAAATTTGCAGCAAATGTTACTTTAGGCAAACCCAAAGCAATGAACAAGTAACCGGCGTTAGACGTCAAGCATGTAATAATGCTCGTTAATGATATTGTTTGCATAATCGGTATAGCAGCTAACCATTTTTCACCTAATGCTACAGGAATGAAAATTTCACAGGTAATAGCTATACCAAAAGCACTTGGTAAGGCTAATAAGCCAATAAGGCTTATTGTATTTGCATAGGAGTGGCGCAACTCTACAGGTGAATTGGCTAACTTCGAATATACAGGAAATGTTGCTTTGTTTATCGGAGCGGCCATCTCAGTTGTTGGCAGTGAACCAAACTCATTGGCTATCGAAAAAACACCCGTGGCACGAGCTGAGATAACTTTACCAATAATTAAATCGATTGCTCTCGTATTTATATAAAACAAAATATTATTCGCAAGTAACCATTTGGAAAACGACAACATACTGCCGGCTTTTTTTAGACCTAATTTAGGCCGATATGGGTGCATCCAATAACTAATTATGACTTGTAGGACAGAGTTGAAAATCATCCCATATACAAGCGCCCAATAATTATTTAAGAGATATGCTGCCGTGAGTGTAAAAATAAAAGAAATTAGTTTGGGTGTAACTTGAAAACGGAGTTCTTTTTGAAAGTTTAGGTCTTGTTGAAACTCTATTACGCCAATATTTCTTAATCCGCTAATAATAAACATGCTTGAGATAGCGTAGATAACATCGACTATCCTACTGTCATCATAAAAAATAGCGATATAAGGTGCACATAAGATTAATGATATAGCTGCGATACAACTAAATAGCACGTTAATTGTCCAAACGGTATTATAGTCATCATGATGTTTGGTTTGGCGTTGAATGATTATTGATTCTAAACCGAATGAACCAAAGAGACAGATGAATGCATAAATTGCCATAGCGATAGCAACGATTCCGAAATCTTCAGGCTGCAACAGTCGAGCAAGGCATATTGAACTTATTAATCCAAGGCTTTTAATAATCAGCCTTGTAATTATCATTAGTAAAGAACCATTTACAATGTTCATTAGATACCTGTTGTTATTATAAATGAGGAGCCTGTGCGCTATGTTATTGAGTTGCCGCGCTGAGCTTTCTTTTTAGTCCTGACAGGGGATAATTTTGGCTGTAGGCTACATCAGCATGCTTTTGGGCTCTGCGCCAATCTCCCATATCGACAAATAGCAGACCTATGTTGTAGTTTATTTCTGGATGCCTAGGGCTTAGTGCTAAGGCTTCTAAGTACTTTTGCTTTGCTTTAGATAGAGCATCAGATTGATGATAATACATCGCAAAAAGCATCTTTGTTATATAATCCTTAGGGGAAAAGTATTCCGCACGTCGAAAGTAACACTCTGGTGTATAATAAGGAAAGCTCTGAGTGACTCGATGATCAAGCTTCCTCTTATTTCGTTGTGCCAACTTATTTAATGCAAAAAGACCAGGATGGAAATTGGGTATTGCGCGCAATGTGTAATCAATATCACCATAAATGGAACCCGTGGCTCCTTTCTTTAAGGAGGCTACGTCTTTAGTGAAATGATAATCTAGAACAATTTGCCAATCCTTTTGAAGGGCTTTGTTTGTATAATCATAAGGTCCTACGGCATTGGCTAACGCCTTGCCATTAATGATCCCGCAAGTAACATTGTCCCTATCGACTCCTAATGCACCAAAAGAGAGGGCAAATAATGCATACGAAGCTAACATTCTTTTCATTTTTATTTTCATGCGATCTGTTAAAAATGTGTTATAAGTAATGGTAGCTTTAACTATATAAAATGCTAATAACAATGAGAAAAAAATTATTATATGTTGCATATCATTACCCCCCTATAATTGGTAGTAGCGGTGTTCATAGAACAGTTTCGTTTGTCAAACACTTAGCTAAATCAGGGTGGGACGTTGACGTATTGACCTGTAAAAAGCTAGCTTATGACAAGGTTGATACAAAGCATTCTAAGCAAGAGCCAGCCTGTGCAAATGTGATTCGATGTTTCGCGTTTAATACTCAAAGACACCTGAGTATTAACGGCAAATACTTGAGTTGGTTAGCTCAACCGGATAATTGGCAGAGCTGGATTTTGACAGGTGTTCTCCGTGCTAGTGCTCGACTCATCAGAGTTAAAGTGGATCTCATCGTCTCATCCTATCCAATAACTTCGGCCCATATCATTGCGTATATTTTACATCGTATGTTTAAGGTGCCATGGGTCGCAGATCTGAGAGACCCCATGTTACAAGATGACTATCCACAAAATAAAACCAAACGAAAGATATTTAAGTGGATAGAAAGTAAAATTATTAAACACTGCTGTTTTGCTGTTGTAACTACGGAAGGTGCTAAGCGGCTCTATCAATCAAAATATCCAGAAATACCCGAATCATTCTGGAACCTGATACCTAATGGTTTTGATGAGGATTTAATCGAGTCGTTAAACCCGCATCAGCCAAATCAACCTAAATTAACCTTGCTTCACAGTGGATTAATATACCCTAGTGAACGAGATCCCTGTCAATTATTTGCAGCTATATCTTCAATGAAACATGATGGTAGCATTAGTTGCTCAACATTTGAGCTTCGACTTAGAGCATGTGGTCATGAGCACATATATCGTCCGATATTAAAAAAGTTAGACATAGAAGATGTCGTAAAAATAGGAGGTTTGATAACTTTTGCCGAAGCTATCAAAGAAATGCAAGCGGCATCTGCGTTGTTAGTGATACAGGCTGAAAACTGTAACTATCAAATCCCTGCTAAAGTTTACGAGTATATCCGTATTGGTAAGCCCATCTTGGGGTTAACGCCAAGTAAAGGTGACACGGGTATGCTGTTGTCAAAGATACCGCAAGCAATTTTGGCCCCTCTAGATGATACGTATATGATTAAAACAGCTATTTGCGAATTGATTGATAAGGTTAATACGGGAGCGTTTACATTTTTGAGTGAGCATGAGGTCAAAAGATATTCGCGGCAAAGTCAAGCACTAGAGTTTGATAAGTTATTGACTGAGGTTGTGTCCATACCTGAGGGCAAATTTTCATAGATTCGCTACTTTTGAATAATGAATCGCCACCAATAAGTTAGAAACTTCTTAATTTTTTTTGATAGCGTTTTTCATACTTTACTGGAGATAGTAGATCATTGAGACCATGCTTCCGCAGAAAACACTGCCAATCTTGACTGATCTACAGGCTACCTTGATGTAGTGGCATAGTTATTTTGGCCACCTAATTAGAGGATGTTATGATCCGTTCATAGCAATATTAGGTGAATTAAATGACTAAGAAGTCGCGTAAGAATTTTAGCCCAGAATTTAAATTAGAAACCGCCCAGTTGGTTGTTGATCATGGTTATACCCATGAAGAAGCATCCAAGGCGATGGGTGTAGGTTATTCAACCATTAGTAAATGGGTGAAACAGCTAAAAGAAGAACGTCAAGGGAAGTCGCCGAAGGCGACACCAATGACGCCAGAGCAACTCAAAATACGTGAGCTTGAGAAAAAATCGAACGCATTGAATTAGAGAAAGAAATATTAAAAAAGGCTACCGCTCTGTTGATGTCGGACTCATTGAACAATTCGAAATAATCGAAAAACTCAATAAGAGCCAAAAAAGCCAATATCCAGTGAAAGTGTTATGCGACGTATTTGGTGTTCATCGCAGCAGTTATAAGTATTGGCAACAACGCGATAAGTCTCTTTCGATTGAGCAACGTACGTTGATCAATAAAGTAGAAGAAGCACATGAGTTAAGCGGTGGCTCTGCTGGAGCGAGAACCATTAGCGAGATAGTCACTCAAGACGACAGTGACCTCACGTTGAGTCGTTACCGTGCCAGTAAGCTCATGAAAAAGCTTGGGTTAGTCAGTTGCCAACTGCCGCAGCATGCCTATAAGAAAGCATCGAAAGAGCATATAGCCATTCCTAATTTGCTCGAGCGACAGTTTGATGTTGTGGAGCCAAATCAAGTCTGGTGTGGTGATGTTACTTACATTTGGACAGGCAATCGTTGGGCGTATTTAGCGGTTGTAATCGACCTCTTCGCACGAAGACCTGTTGGGTGGGCCATGTCCCATTCTCCAGACAGTGAGTTAACAGTTAAGGCTTTGACGATGGCTTATGAGTTACGTGGACGTCCGCAAAACCTTATGTTCCATAGTGACCAGGGGAGCCATTATACCAGTCGTAAATTCAGACAAAGGTTATGGCGCTATAAGATAAAACAAAGCATGAGTCGCCGCGGTAATTGTTGGGACAATGCTCCAATGGAGCGTTTCTTCAGAAGTTTAAAAACGGAATGGATTCCAACAACGGGTTACAGTAGTTTCAAGGAAGCTAAGTTAGAAATAACGAAATATATTATTGGCTATTACAGCCAAGTCAGGCCACATCAGCATAATTTTGGTTTGTCGCCAAACGAGTCAGAAGAAAGATACTGGCAAAACTATAAAACTGTGGCCAATTTAACTTGACCACTATACTCTCGATAAAAGCGTTTTCTGTTATCACCTGACCAGACTGAATAAATTCCAGCTTCTATAGTCTTTTACCAAGAGAACTGAATGAAAATATGTTTGAGTATATAGGGGAGCTAATGATAAGAGCCTTGCACTTATTTTTATAGTAGCGGAGGTACCCTTTGAACGAGCTGGTCAGTATTTTCTTGTTAAAACATTGAAGGCCCCAAAGCTGTTGTTTGCAGGACATCCAATCCGCTTTATACTTATCATCTCCAGTTAAAAAATCAATATAGTTAATATTGTGCTTCAGTATAACGTGATTAACTAACTCAGCAGTTAAAATGCTTCCTGGACTTTGTTTAGTGTATGCGGGGTCGTGAGCAAGTTTATATATATGCGCTTTTTGACTAGATAGTATCCATGCTTGAGAGGCTATGGGGCAATTATTATGGTAAACGAATCCAAATACTAATTGTTCCCTTTGCCAAGCCTGATAATAGAGTTCATCTATAAATTCAGGGTAAGGCTCGTTTTTCTTCCAGCTTTTTAAATATACATGGTGATATTGGGCTAGATACTTGTAGAAATCTTTCTCATTAGTCATTTCTGGAATTACTATTTTAAACTGTTCATTTTTTAAAAGTTTACTTTTTTTTCGTCTTATCGTGTTTTTTAATCGCGAACCTCGTTTATTCCAGTAATCGTCAACGCTTTTTATATCTGGCTCATACCAATTAGTAGAGTGTCGATATGGGATGCATAAGAAGTTTGCACTGTCAAAAATGCTTTTGAAAAGCTTCAATTGTGCATCTTTTAAAGGTACTAATTGTATATATTTAGTCTTTTTAATTGATTGGATATCGAGGGATATATGGTTATTGATTAAAGATGATTGTTGTTCACATGAGTCTAAAAAATTGTATTCAGGTGTATAGTAGTTTGACATCGAATGTATAGTATTAGATTCAACATCTTGCACAAACATCGCGGCCAACTTCTTCTTTTCTATATCTACCATAAAGAGGGCTGGTTGCATCTTTGAATCCACTATATATTTTATAAAGATTTGATACCATAGTGGGGAGTTTAATATATTCTGTTCTAATTTTTCTGTCATGGCTAAGCTCTTATATTATTAGGTACTAAAGGAATATCTATAATCAAATTTCCGAGATTGAAAGGTTAGGCTCCAATTAAATTTTTTAATAAGCGAAGATGAAATTTTAATGGGGTTTTATCCCACGGGGTAAACCTCTTAAGCCTGTAGAAATTATCTCTTGATGTATTAACTCCCCAATCGGTAGATGTTGCTAACGAAAACTCGGCGTTTCTTACGAGTTGCATATCTGTATCTAAAAAGTCTTTTTCATATTTACCGTTTGGGTACGCAAAGGTATCTACCACGTCGCCTAAAATTGACTGTAGTATGCGTTTGCTTGTGATGATTTCAATATCGCTCGATTTTATGTCACCAGCAGCAAGAATAGGGTGGTTATGAGTGTGAGCACCAATGTCAAAACCAAGTTTGGCGAGGGCTTTGATTTCTTCAACATTCATCATTTTAGGCTTAGAATGGACTCGATTATCAGCCACAAGTTTATCAACGATAGCTTGTCTTTTTTCAACGGGTAAGTACTTTAAAGCATTAATAATCTTGGTAATCCAGTATCTTCTGTCCGCAATATTTAATAGTTTAACGACACCTTCACCTACAGCACTTAAATCGACATTCTGCTTACGCTCATTTATAAAAAGATCGATGATAGAGTCATTCCACATATTTTCACCATCGATGAATTTCGTGGCGATAAAGAATGTCGCATGCACTCCATGTGATTGTAGAATGGGAGCAGCTATATCTAGATTGTTTTTATAACCATCGTCGAACGTGACACATATACTGCCCCTGGGCAGTTTTTTGTTTTTCAAAAGGCTAACGGCTTCTTTCAAAGGCAAAGGCCTGAAGTAGTCCTTTACAAGTTGCATTTGCCAGTTGAATTCTTTCTTGCACGGTTCACTTGGTCTAAGTAGATCTTTGTGCTCAAGGACCTGATGGTAAATCAATATATTGAGTTTGTTTTTACTAAACAAGCAGTACGCTAAAAAAACAGCTTTGTGTATTAACTTTATGATTTGATCAGCCATAATTCCAAAACCAAAATTAACCAAACAAATTCTCCGTAATATTGTTCGCTACCCTTTTTGTGCTCGGTAAGCAGGTCATCAATGAATTCCGGCTTCAGGATATTACGTCGTTTGAAGTCCTCGATTTGTTGTAGTGCTAACTCTTGAAATTTGTGATTAGTTTTCAACCAATGCCCAAAAGGTAAACCAAAGCCATGTTTACTTTTAGTTAATGTTTCTTGAGCAAGAAATCCCTTACAGCTCTTTCTAAAAAAATGCCGCAATTTAAAGCCGGGTAGTTTTATTGAACTTGGTATGTCGCATGAGTAGTTGACAACATTTTTATCAAGGAACGGAAACCATGGTAGAATACCCGACATCTGGCTCGCTTCATTTACTTTGACGATGTCGTTATCTGCAAGTGTATACTTCCAATCAAGATAGAGAAGTTTCTCAACTAGATCATCGCTAGGGCATTGATCTAACCTCTGTTGTTGGGCATTTGTCGGTTGCTCGATATCGACCTGTTTTAAAAAGTCTGAATGAAAGATTCGCTCCGATCCAAAGTGATTTATAAAGTTATAAGACTCGATACGATTAACTAGTGGTAACTTAGCTTGCTCAATGTAACTGGCAACTTTTTTTAGCAAAGGTATCGATTTAGCCAGCTTGTTAATAAAAAATATATCGAAAATGGGTTTTATCGAGTTAGGTACAAATTGATATAAATGAAAAACTTTTTGCTTTACGTATCGCTCATTACCAGCAAAGATTTCATCTCCGCCATCACCAGCAATTAATGTCTTTATACCATTCTGAGCAGCATGTTTAGCGCAGAAATAGGTAGCCAAAGCAGATGAGTTACCAAATGGTTGTTCAAAGCCTTGAATCATTTCAACTAAGCATTCATAGGCCTCATCAGAATCTAGAAGCTTGGTATGATGTTGGGTATTAAACTTGCGTGCAGTGATCTCTGCAAATGGTGTTTCATCATAACGCTTTTCATGAAAACCTAGAGAAAAAGTTGGTGCCTCTTTTTGAGCTTGGCTTAACAAACCCGCTAAGGTTGAACTGTCTAAGCCACCACTTAAAAACGCACCGGTTTGTTTTGATAATGCAGGAGCCATAGCTTGTTTAAGTAATGAAAAACAGTGTTGAGGCTCTTCGTTGTACTTGTCCTTGTGAGTTGCATATGCTGGAGTATAAAGGATTTGTTCAACTACTTTCCTTTGCTCGTTTAATCGAGTCAAACATCCCTGGTTGCACTTATAAATGCCTTGATAAATTGTTTCGGGAGATGGAATGCAGTGAAAATAAAAGTAATTAAATATGGCCTGTTGATTCCAGCGAATTGGTTTAGCTATGTTCTTTGCTAGTTGCCGCAACGAATTAGATATTAATACATTATTGTTGGTGGCATCCCATGTATAAAATATTGGTACAGTGTTGAATAGATCGGTAATCAGAAGTAACTCATTATCATGGTATATGATGAGTGAAAATTGCCCTGACAATTTCGAATATAGTTGGTAAATATCGTGATCACATGATTGAAAGGACTTTAATATGTCTGATCTTGATGCACTTTTACCCTCGATTAATACTTCGCCAAACACACAAATGGGGTGAGCTTCATCGCATAAGTGTGTATCGCCGTTGGTGTCAAATATGTTGATTATAAAAGGTTGCTGAAACGAAGTTTGGGCAGCTGCATCCATAAAACTTAAAGCCATTATTCTTACTATTATGCTATTAATGTGTAGCTGCTTTTTTGATTAATGCAAGTTTGATAATTGACAGAAATGAAAGTAGTGAACACGTTAAGATATCGCAGATGCAATATTACTTAATCATATCAAACTACTTTTTTTTGTTTTTTATCTATAGTTATATAAGTTAATAACAATATTCAAAATGGATGACTTGTAACAATGCAATCTCAAATAATTCAACTGGTTAAGGTGGCTTTACCAACCTATAGTGATGCTCTTTGGGGCTTCGATACACCTATATTGGGGGCTCTACCGGAATTCGATTCAATGGCTGTTGTAACAGTACTTACAGCGATAGAAGAAGAGTTTGGTATTTTTATTGCGGATGATGAATTAAGTGCCGAGGTCTTTGAAACTATAGGGTCGTTAACTCGGTTTGTTGAAGCTAAAGTCGGATAAAAGATGCTAACCGGTCATTTTATTGATTCAGCTCAGGGTAAGATTTTTGTCACCCAGTTTGGGAGCTTTGCTGGGCAAACTGCCATCTTGTGTTTGCCCTCGATATTCGAAGAAATGAATTTAAGTAGAGCTGTGATTGCTAATCAAGCCCGTAGATTCGCAGCTAACTTTCCGTGCGTTGTCATGGATTATGTTGGTACAGGGGACAGCGAAGGGGAATTGGTTGATGTTGATGTATCGATATGGCAGCAGGATATTATTAATGTTTGCCATTGGTTAGTCAGTCAAGGTATCACGAAGGTGGTTTTATGGGGAGTTCGTTTTGGTGCTTTGATTGCGGCGAGTATCGAAGATCGCATTAAAGCGGCAATGGATATCACTAGTGTCATTCTATGGAAGCCAGTAATTAACGGTACGATATTTATGGGGCAGTTTATTCGTATTAAACAAATGAACGAGCTAATGAATACTGGCGCTAAAAATATTAATTGGCGTGAGCATATTTTACAGGGAAAGGAAGTAGAGATTAGTGGTTACTTAATATCTTCTCAGTTACTGACTTCGATTGAGGCACTTAAATTATCACCACCGCTATTTACTGGTATTGATACACATTGGTTTGAACTAGCGTCAGCATCAATATCACCAGCAGTAGATAAAATTGTCAGTGATGCAGAAAATATTGATGTAAAAGCTGTGCCATCCCAAGCATTTTGGCAAACCCCAGAAATTTATGAGCAGCCATCTCTGTATCTATTACATCAGCTAATTATTAATAACAGTGTGAACTATGAAAGAGAGCGCGATTCCATTTTTTTGTGATGGGCAAAACTTACTAGGCATATTACATCAGCCAACTAATGAGGTCGATGATATAGGTGTGTTAGTGGTGGTTGGTGGACCTCAGTATAGAGTTGGCAGTCACCGACAATTTGTGCAGTTAGCTAGGTTTTTGGCAAACAATAATATTGCTTGCTTTCGCTTTGATTATACCGGTATGGGAGATAGTGCAGGTATTAAAAAAACATTTGATAATGTTGGACCTGATATTAGGTCCGCGATTGATGTTTTTATTGAACAAGCTAATATCAAACAAGTGGTTTTGTGGGCTCTTTGTGATGGTGCTTCAGCTGCATTGATATATGCGCCTACCGACGAGCGAGTTAAGGCCGTGATGTTGCTGAATCCTTGGTTAGAATCGCCTCAAGCTAAAGCCAAAACAATGCTTAAACACTATTATCTAAATCGTTTGGTTAGCAAATCATTTTGGACTAAATTGGTATCAGGACAATTTAAGGCTTATAAAAGTTTAAAAGCTTTTTTGGGGTATGCAGCACATCAGCATCATCAAACTCCTAATGAGCAAAGTAACCAATCATACCAAGCGCGGATGATAGATGGATATTTGAATTTTTCTGGTTCTTCCTGCTTTGTTCTCAGTGGCGACGATCTCACTGCTCGAGAATTCGAACAGGTGATTAACTCAAACTCTGCTAAGCATCAGTTTTATGCTCATGATAATTTGATACACAGGATAAAGGATGCTGATCATACGTTTTCTCAACGACTTTGGAAACGTGAAGTTGAAGTTCTTACTGTTGATTTTGTAAAACAACTTGAGATTATTTCTGGGTAGCACTGGAAGCATATAGCTACGTAAAAAACAGGGTAAAGTAAAGACTAAGCTGGCTTTAAATCAATCAAGTGGCTTAGCGAACGCGCCTAACATCGCGATATCGATGACTAAGAATAATGGCGCAGAAGATATTATTCTTAGTTGAGCATTTGCAACCACAGTTTTAAATCCAAGTAGCAAGTGCAGCCCCTTCCAATGATGCCATACTCACAAAATATACCTAGATATAGATTCGTTGCTCGATATGACTTATATCACTGAAGGTCAGAGTTGCGACATAGCGGGTATTATTTTTAATCGCTACGCGCTGACCAAAAGTAATATTGTAGTGGCCAATTTAACTTGACTAATACACACCTATCATAAGCAGAACTGATGCCTGCCAGTTTTCCTCTGACCGTGTTAAAAATCCCGTTTCAACACTTAATAATTAAGAGGCTTCATGGAACTTCGCGCATGGTACTCTAATGCTAATTAGACACCATTTATTTGGTGTAATAAGTAACGCGCCTTTTAATGCTAAATCATTGTTTATATTTGCAAATATAATTTACTTTTTAATTTAGCACGTTTTTATAATTGAACTACACTTAGGTAATCTAGGAGTGATGTTTTAATAAAAAAGATATCGAGCAAGCTAATGTCAGATAACACGAACAAAGATAATCGTAGTGGCGATTCGGCTAACGTAAATGGTGGAGTGGCATCGCGTCGTGCCTTCATCAAAAAGGCATCGGTTGCGGTTCCTTTGATTACGACCATGGCGGCTAAGCCTGTTTGGGGCAGTGAGTATTACGGTAAGAGAGGCGGGTGTAGCATTTCAGGCCAAGTTTCAGGACATAACTCTGGACCTGAAACTATTTCAACGGAATGTAAAGAAATTTCATATTCTCCGAGTAGTTGGTTGGGGGGAAAAGCATGTGGTATTGGCAGTAGTTATGGTAATGTTTGGGGGTATTTAGATTTCTCATTAGATACTTCTATTTCTACTCTTCTGTCGACGAATAGTAAAATTTTGATTGGTAAAGCTTTAGCAGACAATACTAATATTTCACGGCAGGTTAGTGTGGCTGCCGCTTTAAATGCTCACCTTTGGGAGAAAACATTAGCTATCTGTAACCAAGACGCTTCGTCGTGCGACATGCTGAAAGTAATAGAGCCCGGTTTTTTCTTTCCGTACAGTGTAGCTTATATTCAAAGCCGGTATAGTTACGGCCCTGACAAAACGACACTCACAGCATGGCAAACAGCACAAATTATAGACTAAGTTGTGGCGTGAAGGCACTACCGCTTGGCGACAATATGGTTGTCTTTAACCAACTAGATTGCTCAACGCATGTATTAGCATTTGAAGCCGCTGAAGTTTTAAAGCGTTTCTTGTGTAATGGAGCAGCCTGGAATGATGAAATAGCATTGGATGTGCAAGAGGATATTTTGAAAAACTTAGTCATGCTTGAAATTGTCGAGTGTAAGGCAGTCTAGTAAATATCAAAATATTCTAGAGTTGCCCCGCAAAACAGACAATAATAAGAAGAAGGTCTACTGTGTATTCTAAATCGTTATCAATTGGCCCGTTTACGACCGAAATAAAAACAGATGTGGCTAGCGTCGCCAGCATGTTAGAGCGTATGTATGCAGATTTTTCTCCTCCCAGTGAAGAGTCTTTTATAGACTTCCCTGTCTTTATAAGATCAGCCGATGGTTTGCGAAAGTGGCTCTATCCGCAAGTAGAGTTTTTTTGTGATACATTTAAGCCTTTCAAACCTTTACCTCGCAAGCAAGCGTACCCAATGTTGGAGTGGGGATTAAACTGGTGCATTGCTAATTATGCACATCAGTATCTTATCCTCCATGCTTCAGTATTGGTTAAAAACGATAAAGCGATTATTTTCCCAGCGCATCAAGGTTCAGGTAAAAGCACGTTATCTGCAGGCTTAATGTTACGAGGTTGGCGCTTGTTTTCTGATGAGTTGGCTCTAATTGACATGCAGTCAATGCAAGTGCAGCAATGTACCCGACCGATCAATCTGAAAAATGATGCGATAGAATTAATTGCATCGGAAAGTTCTCAGGTATGTTTTAGTGATGTGAGCAATGACACTCATAAAGGTAGCGTTGCTTTACTTAAGCCGAGCACTGAATCCTTAAGCGGTAAACCGCAAGCATCGATTGGTGCCTTTGCTTTTGTAAAATATCAACCCGGTGTTAAGGGAAGTTTAAACCAAGTCACTGCAAGCGATGCATTTTCAAGGATCATCGATAATAGCTTTAATTACCATGTGCAAATGCATCAAGGCTTTGAGGTAGTGCATCAGCTCGCAAGTCGGCTTAAGGCTTTTGACTTTCCTTATAGTAACTTTGATGATGCAGATGCCCTGCTTTCGGAGTTGCTATGTCAAAATTAATTGCTTGCTTAACCAGCCCCGAGATAGCCGAGTTATATCAACCAAGTGACTGGCAAGAGTTAATGCGAGAGGCTCGAGTTACCGGCCTACTGGGTCGATTACATTATGTATTTGAAAGTAATCATATTGAGTTGCCCAACTATGTGCAGTGGCACTTTGCTAGCGCTGCTAAAATAGCAAAAAAGCAACAACAGCAGTTACGTTTAGAAGTCATAGAGTTAACTAGCTTACTATCTCCACATTTCTCTGTGTGCTTCTTAAAAGGAGCTTCTTATTATTTGTCTAATCTTGATTGTAGCCAAGGAAGAATAGCATCGGATATAGACATTTTAGTGCCATACAAAAGTATTTTAAATATTGAGTTTACACTGAAAACCAGAGGTTGGATGCCAACTAAAGACGATGAATATGATGATTATTATTATCGCCAATGGATGCATGAAATAGCGCCGCTCATTCATCACGAGCGCCATACCATATTAGATGTTCATCATAACATTTTACCGTTAACTAATCGTCAGTGCCCAGACGCTAGCAAATTTGATTATCAAACCGTATCTTTGCCCTACGGTGATATTAAAGTGTTATCCAAGCTTGATACGATCATTCACAGTGCGTCGCATTTATTCAGCGAATCTGAATTCCATACCGGTTTACGAAATTTGTCGGATATTGACATGATGTTGCGTCAGTTTGTAAGCGAAGACGCTGACTTTGTAGCCTCATTAATTGCTAGAGCCAAATCATTGGGGCTACAGCACTACCTGCATTTAGCGTTGCGATATTGTCATATGATCTTCAATACACCTGTACTTACGGAGCAGCACTATGCTCAGCAAAGTCGGCAAATGATGCCGGCGAAGTTATGGATCTATGATCAATGCTTTATGCGTATTTTTAAGCCTAAAAGTCTTTATCAGCCGACGTGGCAAGATGTTCTCGCAACGACCATTTTATATTGGCGTGGACACATACTAAGAATGCCATTAAGGCTTTTGCTCCCCCATTTATTGCGTAAAGCAGCAAATCAGTTAATAGAGAAAATAACAGACAATTCATTATTTAAAAAAAATCAGCAAACCATTGGCTAATATGGAGATTTCCATAATGTTGTCTAGACTTTGGTTGTATACCCTAGCACTCGGAGACAACAATAATGAAAATAGGGATTATCGTTGGTACACGACCTGAAATAATAAAAATGGCACCTGTGATCAGGGAATGCCAGCAGCAAAATATTCCATTCTTTCTTATCCATTCGAATCAACACTACTCGAAAGATATGGACGAAATATTTTTCGAAGAATTACAACTGCCTACACCTCACTATAACTTGGGTGTCGGCTCTGGTTTACATAGTAATCAAACAGGCAATATATTAATTAAAATTGAGCCCATTCTAGCAAATGAAAGGCCAGATATTGTCCTCGTGCAAGGCGATACCAATACGGTGCTTGCAGGTGCTTTGGCGGCAAGTAAGCTAAATATTAAGGTTGGTCATATTGAGGCAGGGCTGCGCAGTTACGATAGGATGATGCCAGAAGAAACGAACCGAATTCTAACTGACCATATGAGTGACTTTCTGTTTGCGGTAGGACCAAACCAAGAGCGTATATTAACCACAGAAGGCATCGTAAAAGAGAAGTTGTTTGTTGTAGGTAATACGATATCGGATTCTCTACAACAGCACTTAGATATTGCTCAGCACCAATCGAACGTACTTACTCAGTGGAGTCTTAAAGATAAGCAATTCTTTTTAGTGACTGCACATAGAGCGTCCAATGTTGATGTTAAAGCACACCTGCAAGAGTTACTTAGTCTCTTTTCGGCATTATATGATACCTATCAGTTACCGGTTTTTTGGCCAATACATCCGCGTACTGTCGCTAAGCTGAAAGAATTCGAACTGCAAGTGCCTGACTTCTTGATTTTATCACCACCAGTCGGATACATGGATTTTATTCAGTTGCAACGTAGCGCAAAATTAATTTTGACGGATTCTGGTGGTATTCAAGAAGAGGCGTGCTTACTTGGTGTTCCTTGTATCACGCTAAGAGAAAACACAGAGAGACCTGAGTCGGTAGAGGTTGGTGCTAATGTATTGGTAGGTCGAGACACTGATAAAGCACTGTCAGCAGCGGCAAGTTGGTTCGGTAAAAACAATGTTTGCTGGGAAAACCCATTTGGCGATGGCCAAGTGGCAAAACGTATTGTACAAATATTAGCGACGCAATTAGAGCCCAAAACAAAGCATATTGTCGCTAATGGGCACAGTGTTACCGTTGTTGGTCTTGGTTATATGGGACTACCTATCTCATGCTTAATGGCCCAAGCTGGCGCACGAGTCGTCGGCGTTGATGTTAATGCTGATAAAGTCGCATTGATCAATCGAGGTCAGTGTCCATTTGATGAGCAGGGCATGCCACAATTGTTAACTGACGTTACTGAAGCGGGCTTTTTACATGCATCGACAGCGGTCGCAAATAACCCGATATACTTAGTCGCCGTGCCAACGCCTCATATTGATGGCAAATGTGATCTTAGCTATGTAAATAAAGCGATTGATGATATTGCAAAGGTAGCCACCGATGGGCAGTTGATCATAATAGAATCGACTGTCGCGCCAGGTACTTGCACAGAGATTGAACAACGCTTACGCCAACAAGGGTTACAACTTAATGTTGTACATTGTCCAGAGCGTGCTATCCCAGGGCAAACCCTGCATGAGCTAACCCATAATGATCGTATTATTGGTGCGGCAGCCCAAACTGCTATGCAACAGGCGAAAGACTTATATGCTAGTTTTGTCAGGGGGGCGTTGTTCACAACAGATTTAACAACCGCGGAATGCGTAAAACTGGTAGAGAATACATCGCGCGATGTTGGTATTGCTTTTGCGAATGAACTTGCCCAAGTGTGTGAGCAAATTGGCGTCGATTGTAAGGAGGTTATCAAGCTAGCTAATCGTCACCCTAGGGTAAATATCCTAAACCCTGGGCCTGGCGTTGGCGGGCATTGCATACCCATTGATCCCTACTTTTTGGTAGCCGATGTTGAAGCTGGTAAGTTAATCCGTTTAAGTCGGCGTATTAACGAACAAAAACCGCATTTGGTGGCTGCCAAAGTAAAGGCTGAACTTGAACGCCGCGGTGCTCATAAAGTTGGTATCTTAGGTGTTGCATATAAGCCCGACGTGGATGATGCGCGAGAAACTCCGGCACAGGCTATTATCGAACACCTACAAAAGTCTGGTGTAGAAGTTCATTATCATGATCCATACATCAAACAATGGGAGGCACCTTTTATGGATATCGAGGCGTTACAACAGTGGGCCGATATTTTGTTGATGGTTACAGAGCATAGTGACTACAAGCAATTGAACTTAACTACCTTTGCTTATTAGCAAAGGTAGTTATTGGCTTGATAATGTTGAAGCGCATGTTGCAGGCTTTCAGGCGAGATTAAAGCAGGATTTGCTGACATTGCTTTTGACTTAGAAAGTCATGTGGGCTAGCGCTATAGCCATAAGCACCCGATTGCATCACGGCAATTAAATCACCGACCGAAGTATCTGGAGCTTGTAAGTTACTGGCGACAATATCGAGAGGCGTGCACAGCGGACCAACTACTTGATACATTTGATCTTTTTCTTGCTGCAGTTTGTTGGCTACTGCGACAGGATAATTCTTTCTCAGGACTTGGCCAAAGTTTCCCGAATTGGCTAAATGGTGATGCAAGCCGCCATCACACACTAGATAGTTTTCTCCACGAGAGTGCTTTACATCGACCACTTGGCAAACATACACTCCCGCTTCGGCAACAAAATAGCGACCAAGTTCCATAACGATATCAACACCATTAAGTTGAGCTTGATATTGCTCAAGTAAATGGCTGAGATTATCCGCAATAGCCGACAAAGGTAATGATTGCTCGCCAGGAAAATAGGGGATACCAAGGCCGCCACCAATATTAATGTACTCGGGGTTTTCTGGCAGCAAGGAGCACAATGTCGCGGCTAAGCGAAATGTGTTTTGTTGCGCCTCAATAATGGCTTCATTATTGAGGTTTTGTGAACCTGCAAAGATATGAAAGCCTTTAAAATTTATGGTCTGATGATCTAGACTCTGCAATAAATCGGCAACTTGTTCTTCATCAATACCAAATTGTTTGGGGCCTCCAGCCATTTTCATACCGGAAGATTTCAGTTCAAATGCGGGGTTTATTCGTAGTGCTATATTAGCGCGCAGCCGTTGTTGATTAGCAATATCAATGGCACGAGCCAATTCATTTTTAGACTCGATGTGTAAAACTACGCCGGCAATGATTGCCGCCAGTAAATCATCATCAGATTTACCTGGGCCTGCGAAACTGATCTCGTTTGCTAACATGCCTGTTTGCAGAGCGATTAGCATTTCTTGGCTAGACGCGACATCAAAACCATCAACGAGATTGGCGAGGTGGTGAACGACAGGCGCAAAAGGGTTTGCTTTGATTGCATAGTGCAATTTGATCTCATCTGGCAACATGGCTCTTAACGTTGTCACCCGCTCAGTTATCATGGCACGGTCATAAGCATAAAAAGGTGTATCGCCAAGTATATGTTTAATCTCTGATACGGACTTGCCACCAATATGAACCTCATTGTGATCAGTATTTAGTAATGGATGTTGTTGATGTGTCGGTTTACTGTTCATAAATTTACTCGAAGTGTTGTTGGTAGCGTTTAGCTAGCGATGCTCTATCCAACTTACCGTTATCATTTTTGGGTAACTCATCCAACACGGTGATATCGGCAGGCACCATAAAGTTAGGCAGATTTTGTTGGCAGTATTTGTTGAGTAATAATTGCGGGTTAGCCAAATCCTTTTGTCGCAAGCTAACAATGGCTAAAATAGCCTGCCCTAATTCTTGATGCTTACAGCCTAGCACCACACAGTCATCGACTAATTGCGATTGCATTAAGCACTCTTCGACCTCCGTGGGACTAATTCGGTAGCCTGAGCTTTTTATCATTTCGTCATTACGGCTGACAAAATATAAATCGCCATCAGCATCTTTACTAACGATATCACCTGAGTAGACAGCCATTTTTTTATTGATGATGCCATTGGGCTTTTGTGGTGCATACTTAAATCGAGCGCTGGTTTTATCGGGGTTATTCCAATAACCGAGCGACACTAAAGGGCCAAGATGTACTAACTCACCAGGCTCATCAATATCGCATTCGCTACCATCTGCTCGCAGCACTTTTATTTCGGCGTTGGGGATTGCTTGACCAATAGAGTTAGGTTTTTGCTTTACTTTTTCAGGAGCAAGATATGTGGAACGAAAGGCTTCTGTTAAACCGTACATTAAATATGGGGTAACTTGTGGGACCTTAGCGATGATCTGTTCGAGCAAACTAGGGCTCATCGCGCCACCTGAATTAGTGATATAGCGTAAACTGCGAGCTTTATTTTGCCAGTCTAATTTACATAGTTGCGTCCATAATGGTGGCACCGCGGCTAAGCCAGTAATTTGGTGTTTTTCGATAGCATTTAGGACATCATTAGCTAGCAAATAGTCGAGCATAATCACTTCTCCACCAACGAGCAGGCCAGTGGTAAGCTGGCTAAAGCCGTAATCGAAGCTGAATGGCAAAACCGCGAGTATTTTGTCGGCTTGTGAATTGTTAAGGTATTTGGCGACTGATTGTGCACCAATAATGATATTGGCATGGGAAAGCACGACACCTTTAGGCTTTCCTGTGCTGCCTGACGTATAAAAGATGGCAGCCATATCATCCGATGTATTGGGGCATGTGGCGTCGGGTAAGTCACCCTGCTGGCTAATTGCATGCCAGCTAATAATCGCTAACTGATTGAACTGTTCAGTGGGCGCCTTTATGTCATCGGTAATGATCACCGTTTGTAAGCTCGCGAGACTATCAAGGTTTGCTTGAATTTGTACAAAGCGCGCCCAGCTTGTGACTAATACTTTGATATCACAATCGTTAATGATGTACTCCACTTGTGGAGCCTTTAAAATCGGATTTATTGGCACAAAAACGCCACCAGCCTTACTTGTCGCAAAGGTTGTCAGTACAAACTCGAAAGTTTTGGGGAGATAAATCCCCACACGATCAAAATGTTCAACACCAAACGCCACTAAAGAAGACGCTATATGCTCGGTTTGCTGCTGCAATTGTCGGTAGCTTAGACTGTGCTTGCCATGAGTGATGGCAGTTTTTGATGGTTCATGGTTAGCAAATATGATGTCGTGTATTTGCGTTAACATAGACAAGCCCTTGTGATTATTGTTGTTTGTTTGCCGTATTGGTAAAGTCGAAGCCAATAAGAGCCTCTCCTTAACCCTTTAAAGTATGGTTTAAGTTGATGAATTCGCAAATAAAAAGTCACTTAAACGATAAACCTAATGGCATCAATTGATTTAAAAGAAAAATTTCAATATTGACCTATACTTGCAAAATAACCTCGCCATTAGTGACAGTTTGTCAACCAAGGCTTAACAACAATAAATAAGGGGCTAACCGTGTATTATCGTCAACTTCTTTGCTGCTTCGCTGTTCTTTTTTTGTTTGCTTGTAGCGATAGCTATCGTGCCGAGAAAGCAATATCTAAAGCGGAAAATCACTTAACATCTAAACGTTACAAAGCTGCAGAAGTTGAGCTGAAAAGCTTAATTCAAAAACAACCGGAACAAGCCAAAGCGCGTTTTTTATTAGGTAAGGCGTACTTCTTTAATGGTAATTTAATGCGTGCCAGTAAAGAGCTGTTGCGAGCACAGGAGCTTGGTTATGCTAATGAAGAATTATTACCGTATTTGCTACGGACTTATATCCTCACCGATCAAACGACACTAGTTGATGCAACCATAGCCAGTTATTACGGTGAACGAAGAGATCTCAAGGCGATGCTGAATGCCATCGCTGGGGTGTATTTCGCGATTCGTGAAAATCAAGAGGCAAACACATATCTAGATAAGGCCATAGCCCAAGCTCAAGCGGAAGACTTCTATGCCAAGTTGAGTAACATCAGCTTATTGTATGTTAAAGGCGAACACGAGCTCGTTTTGCAGTTACTGCAACCTTTAATTGCTCAAGATAACGAGTTTTCAGAAGCGCTGTTATTAAAATCCATGACGTTAAATCAGCGCCAGGAAACCGATCTCGCTATTGACGCTTTTGCCGAATATATAGCTATGCATAGCTATAATTTACTGGCGAATGTTCGCTATGTTGAGCTATTAATAGAGCAAGAGGCGTGGCAGAGAGCAGATAGAGCAGTAACGCGCTTTTTAAGCTTATTCCCCGGCTATACCGCATTGCATGTGCAAAAAGCAGAAATTAAGTTCAAACAACGAGACTACAAAGTAGCGATAGAGTTTGCTAATAAACTGATCAATTCAGGTATGGTTAATTTTAAAGCCAGTTTAATAGCCGGGTTAAGTTATTATGAGCTTGATAATTATCAAATGGCTTATAAGAACCTCAAGGACATTGAACCTTATTTACAGTCACAACACGTCGCTTACAAAGTATTATCGGATGTGAAATTTAAGCTTGGTTATGTCGATGAGGCAATCGCATCGGTTGAGCAACTCGAATCTAGCGAAGATGAAGACTTTATACTTTTAGAGCAAGCCAGCATTGGTTCGATCATGGCTGGAGACAAAGAGCAAGCGCAGCAATACATTGATAAAATTGATAAATTAGAGTTGAACGATCCCGGTAAGCTTCAACAACTTGGTTTATTAAAAATGTCTGTTGGTGATGAATCTGCTTATGACGATTTACAGCTTGCGATAGAAAAAGAGCCTAAACTCCATCGAGCAAGAGCAGGCCTATTGTACAGTTATTTACGTGATAATGACTTAGAAAATGCAGAGCGAACAGCGCAGCAATGGCTAGACCAAGCCGGTGACTCTGAATTTGGTCATTTAGCTTGGGCGTTAATATATAAATATCAAAACAAGTTACCGTCAGCAAAGCAGGCTTACCAGAAGGCACTTTCCGTGAATGCTAAGAGTGAAAGTGCTTTGTATAACCTTGCAATACTTGCCCTTAGAGAGGCAAACCCCGAAAAAGCGACAAACTATCTGCATCAGCTCTTTACGGTGACAGGGAAGCATGTTGGTGGCTTTGCTTTGTTATTACAAAACTATAAAAGGCTAGATACTGAAGCGCTAACGGCACTGTTACAGGAGTCTTGGCTAGCATTACCTGAACAAGAGCAGCCATCACACGAAAATTTATTACTGACGATCGTTCAACTGTATGAGATGACAGAGCAGCGATCGGCAGCCATTAGGTTATTGGAAAATCATCAGTCGGTCTTTGCCAATAGTCCAGGGTTTCTATCGCTAGCATCAAAAATACATTCACGCGGAAAAAATTTTGAGATAGCCGAAAATTTAGCTGAAGCTTTAGCTAAAGCTCGCCCTGATTCTTTAGCGGCACACCTGAATGTCCTGTCGGTTCTTGAATCAAAGCAAGATTATCAACAAGCGCTTTTCCGTGCTCGCTTGCTTAGTAAGCAGTTCCCCAAAAATCAAAATTTACAGGTTGTTCAAGCGTTTTACTTAGCTAATTTACAAAAACTGGCAGAAGCAAAACAAATTATCAAAAACGTAGATAGAGAGCAGGTGGAACCAAGTGTCATGTATTCGTATTTGGTGCAGGAAGCTAAATCAGAAGGCAACTATCAGCAAATGGAACAATTAGCGAAAACCTTATACCAGCAGTTTCCAAGCCTTCGTTCCGCAACTTTTTATATACGATCATTAACATTGCAAAATAAAATGCAAGAAGCCATTCAGTTTATTGATAATGCACAGCAACGGGTAGGCAATGATCGAGTATTAGAAAATTTAAAAGCAGAGCTCTCAGTGAATACAGACCCCAACTATTCATTAGACTACTATCAGCAACAAGTTGATCGTGATCCTAATAACTTTATTGCCTTAAATAACCTCGCTTGGTCAGCATTGCAAGCTGAGAAATATGATATAGGTTTACGAGCGGCGAAAAAGGCACACCAGATAGCACCTGAGCATTCGCAAGTGATTGACACATTAGCGCAAGCATACCTGAAAAATAAGCAGTATGAAAACGCCGAACAGCTACTAGCAAAAGAGCTTGAGAAGTTACCAGTCGATGTAAAAATTATTCACTATTATGCTGAAGCATTAATTAATCAGGGCAAGACGGATTTGTCTCGGCAAGTAATAAAGGACTTGCCTGATAGCGAGCAAAAACAACACCTTGAAAAGCTTCTCAATCAAAATATGTAAGGTTCAATCGGTTGTCTCACTATATTAACGTCGCCATATTATGAGGTACATAATGTACAAATTATTTCCTTTACTTTTGTTACTGCTGATGTTGCCATTTAGTGTGGCTCTCGCCACACCATTATCTGATACGGTAAAAAAAGTAAAACCCGCGGTTGTTGGCGTTGGTGTTTATGATCCGACAGGAAGGCCACAAAATCAGCTATGGGGGACTGGTTTTGTGATTGGCGACGGCCGCTATGTTGTGACCAATCATCATGTCATTGATGGCGCAGTAAAGGCTAGTGATAATCAACAGCAAGTGGTGTTTATTGGCAGTGGTCAGGCGGTTGACATCCGTCCTGCTAAGGTCGTGGCATTTTCTCGTGAACATGATTTAGCCATTTTAGCTATCCGCGGTAACTCATTGCCGGCGTTAAAATTAGCCTCCCTAGCATTGCAAACGGAAGGCAATACTATTGCTTTTACCGGGTTTCCCATAGGTGCTAGTTTAGGCTTATATCCTGCAACGCATCGAGGCATTATTTCAGCGATCACGCCCGTTGTTATTCCATCGAATTCATCGACAAAACTTACTCCAGCGATGATTAAACGCCTTAAAAATCCCTATTTAGTTTATCAACTTGATGCTGTCGCCTATCCAGGCAACAGTGGCAGTCCGGTTTATTTGCAAGATAGTGGTGAAGTGATAGCGATAGTGAATAAGGTATTTGTTAAAAAAACCAAAGAGGCGGCGTTA
The DNA here is from genome assembly GCF_041379765.1 of Thalassotalea sp. Sam97. Classification (NCBI taxonomy): domain Bacteria; kingdom Pseudomonadati; phylum Pseudomonadota; class Gammaproteobacteria; order Alteromonadales; family Colwelliaceae; genus Thalassotalea; species Thalassotalea maritima. The sequence continues at coordinate 167,002 of NZ_CP166919.1, forward strand.
AGCTCTCCCTCGGGCATCACCTACGCGATTCCTGTTAAGTATTTATATCAATTGATTGAGCAGGCCCGCATTGATATTTAATTAACGTCTCAGAAATAATCGCTAAGCACCTAACGTTTTAGTCATTTGGGCTAACCGCATCACTACGGTTTTCAACCGAGATGTCATTGGTATTTGGTACTGCTGATGAATGTTGGCTTGCATATTGTTGCGTTGGCAGTAATTCGGAAATACTTACCAGATCAATACGATGCTTTTGCAGTAATGGTAACATACGTTTTAGCACGCGAATAGTTGGCGGGTGCGGGTGGGCAATAGCTACTGTTTGTTGATTTTGCTTACTCATTTCTAGCATCTTATAAAACTGGCGCTCTATGTAGGCTTCGTTGCGCTTATTATCGAGAAATATGTGACGATGTAAGCTGGGGACGCCTTGACGCTGCGCGACTTGTTGAGCTTGCGAGTTAGCACTGGTTTTTGAATCAAGAAAAAATAATTGCTTTTCTTTTAAGAAACGCATCGTCCAAGACATGGGTTCAAATTTTTGCGTCAGCAAACTGCCCATATGATTATTGATACCAATAACATAAGGGATATCTGCAATCGACGCTTCTAATGTTTTGCGGACACTGGCTTCATCCATATCCGATGTCAGGGCACCTGGACCTAATAACAGGTTGTAGACCGACTGCATGGGTACATGCAATAAGACTTCTCGTTGTTGAGCATTGGCTAAAATAGCAAGATCGCGACCAAATGGTGTATGCGGCAGGACGGACAGGGTCACTTCTTTTGGTAAAGCTAAGGTATCGCGATCACTGGCGCGATAACCAATGTCATCAATGACGATAGCTAGCTTGTTTGAATGTTGCTGTGCACGAGCATCAGCGATGAATATGCAAAAAAGTAAAAACAGTATCCGCACAGAAAATTCTTATTGTTATAAAGCTTTGTGTTAACAGCGTTTGCAGGCGATTAAGCAACCGTATATTGCAGTGCTAGGTACGTCAGCTTGTTATTATAATGATTCTACTCTACCTTATTCTGTTATCGCAAATCCAGCGTCTTTTGTAATTTACTCGTTAAGGTGTGGTGACTGCTTAAAAAATCGCTGAGACGAGCAATTGCTAACCGTTTTAATCGGTTATCTTAGTCGTAAATAAGATATTTAATTACCTGCTGATTGTGCTGAGGAGCAGTGACTAGCGACACCAGAGTTTGGGGTTAACCGGTTTACCTTTATGACGGATTTCAAAATACAAGCCTGATTGATTTACCCCGCCTGACTGGCCAACGAGAGCGATAGGCTCGCCAATAAGGACATTGTCACCGACATTTTTTAGTAACGCTTGATTGTGACCGTAAAGACTCATGTAGCCATCACCGTGATCAATTACAATCACTAAACCGTAGCCTTTTAGCCAATCAGCGAACAACACCGTACCATTGTGAATAGCATTAACTTGCCGGCCAACAGGCGCATGCATCAGTACCCCTTTCCAGCGTAAATAACCTTGCTTACGGCTACCAAAAGCGTGAGCGACACGGCCTTTGACAGGCCATTTTAGTTTACGTTTTAATTTGCTTAAACCATTGAACTCATTCTGTTCGCGCAGTGATGCTTGTATTTTTGCCAAAGTGCGGATCAGTGATTTCTCTTCACCTTCGAGCTTTTTCAGACGCTGCTTAGAGGTGGTGATTTGGGCACTTAATTCATCAAGTGTTGTTTGTCGTTGTGTTTGTTTTTGAACCAGCAGTTGACGTTGCTGTTGTTGTTGTTCGATAAGTTTTTGCAGTTGTTGTGCTTGTTGTTGTTGTTGCTGTTCTACTTGATTAATCTTTTCCAATAATTCAGTAAAGTTACTGATACTGCTAATACGCGCATCATTTAAGTATTGATAATAGGTTAATGTGCGTTGAACTTGCTCAGGTTTTTGTTGGTTAAGGAGCAGTTTAATATAATCGTGATGTCCCGCGGAATAGGCGCTGCGTAGTTGCTCGGCTAATAGTTGTTCTTGTTGATGTTTTTGTTCTACAAGTTGTTTTTGCTGAGTGTTTAATTCCGCTAAACGTTGCTTGGTTTGTTGTTGCTGGTTTTGCGTTGCGCGTAATTTTGTTGCTAATTGGGCAATCAACAAGTCGTCTTGCTTAAGTTGTTCCTCGACTTTTTGACGCTCTTGGTCATTGCTTTTAAGCTGCTGTTGCTGTGACTTAATTTGTTGCTTTATATCGTTTAAATCTTCTTTGGTTGCTTGTTGTTGAGTCTGTGAAGCAAATCCTAACCACGGCAATACGGCGCACAGTACCACTACCGTGCGCCATATGTTTTTTAGCTTGATAATCGAGGCGTTATTACTCACTCAGCTGCATCAATGCTTGGCCTGTCATTTGTTCAGGCTGTTCCATTGCCATTAGGTGTAATAAAGTGGGGGCTATATCGCTCAAAGCGCCCGTTGGTTTAACACTTGCATTGCGACCAACATAGATCAATGGCACCGGCTCACAAGTATGCGCGGTATGCGCTTGTCCGGTTGCCGCATTCACCATCATTTCGGCATTACCGTGGTCAGCTGTAATTAGACACTCACCACCGTTGCGTTGTAATGCGTCAACTACTCGGCCGATTGCGCTATCAACCGCTTCACAGGCTTTTACCGCAGCATCGAATTTGCCTGTATGGCCGACCATGTCGCCATTTGGGTAGTTACAAACAATAAGGTCGTACTTACCACTATCAATCGCTTCGACTAATTTGTCGGTAAGCAGCCCTGAATTCATTTCTGGCTGCATGTCGTACGTGGCAACTTGCGGTGATGGCACTAAAACACGATCTTCACCAGCAAAGGTATCTTCACGGCCACCACTAAAAAAGAATGTGACATGCGCATACTTTTCAGTTTCTGAAATGCGCAGCTGGGTTTTATTGTGTTGCTCTAGCCATTCACCCAATACATTGACCAGATCTTCAGTAGGAAATGCTACGCTGGTATCAATATCGGCTGCATATTCGGTTAACATCACAAAATCGCCAATATTTGGCACACGTTTACGTGTAAAGCCAGCGAAATCACTATCGGTAAAGCAGCGGGTAAATTGACGTGCACGATCAGCCCTGAAGTTCATAAAGATCATCGCATCGCCATCTTCAATAGTAATGGTTTTACCATCAGGCGTTTTAATGGCTGTTGCACTAACGAATTCGTCGTTTTCATCGCGTTGATAGGCTTGTTGTAAGGCGCTAACGGCATCGTCAGCAGAATATTGGCCAATACCGTCAACCATTAAGTCATAGGCTTGTTCTACACGTTCCCAACGTTGATCGCGATCCATTGCATAATAGCGACCAATAATCGACGCGACTTGACCGTTACCAAGCTCGGCAAACTTTTGTTCTGCCTTTTTTAACGACGCCTCAGCGCTACGAGGTGGTGTATCACGGCCGTCAAGAAAGGCGTGTAGATACACTTTGTTTGCACCGCGAGCTTTAGCCATGTCGAGTAGTGCAAAAATATGGTCTTCATGACTGTGTACGCCACCAGGCGACATCAATCCAAATACATGAACCGCCTTATCGTTGTTAACAGCGTTATCAATGGCGTTGGTTAATGCTGGAGTTTCACAAAAGCTACCATCGTCTATAGCTTTGGTGATACGCGTGAAATCTTGATAGACGATGCGGCCAGCACCAAGATTTACATGACCAACTTCTGAGTTACCCATTTGCCCTTCAGGTAGACCAACGGCCATACCAGATGTTTCAATTAACATGTTTGGATAGGTTTTCATTAGGTTATCTAATACCGGCGTATGCGCGTGGAAAATAGCATTAGACTCAGTGTTCTCACGATATCCCCAACCATCAAGGATAAGTAATACCATGGTTTTTTTGTTGCTCATTTTGAAATGTCCAAATCTCTACGAAAAATAAATTACTGCAATACAACTGTCGATTTTGCCAAAGTTCATAAAAAAGCGCCAGCGTGCAGTTTAAAAGATAGGCTATTTTTTGAATTAACTGGATTCTTTGTCGGCAAAAGGTATACTTTGACCCCGATTTATAGTTATAGGTTATCGGTGGATAACCATTATTTGCGAGAACAATGTACATGGATCAATTTATCACTTTTGCAGCGAACAATCAGCTATTAACCATGTTGTGGTTAGCAATTGCGACAATGCTTGTTGTTTCGATTGTAAAAAGCAAGCTGTCTAAGGTTACCGAAATTAATAACCAGCAACTGACTCTGCAAGTGAACCGTGAAGATGGCATTATTGTTGATATCCGCAATGACGGTGAATTTAAAAAGGGCCACATTATCGGCTCTAAACAATTGTCGATGGAAAAAATCAATAATAATAACTTTCAAGGTCTTGAAAACAGTAAAGACAAACCCATTATAGTGGTATGTACGGCTGGAATTTCGGCTGTTAAGGCGGCCAATGCCTTATCTAAAGCAGGCTTTGAGAAGGTCAGTGTGCTTAAAGGCGGTTTTAATGCTTGGCAAAGTGCCAGTCTACCAATTGCAAAATAATTCACCAATATCGTTATCTCGTTGGTAATTTAGTCAGGAAAGTTTATGGCAAACGTTGTTTTATATACGCGACATACCTGTGGTTTTTGTTTCCGCGCCAAGGCGCTGTTACAGCGCAAGCAAATTGCGTTCGATGAAATTAGTATCGATGACTATCCTGAAAAACGCGATGAGATGATTCAGCGTAGCGGTGGCGGCATGACAGTACCGCAAATCTTTATTAACAATAAGCCGATTGGTGGTTGTGACGATTTGTATGCGCTGGAATATCGTGGCGAGCTTGACGCATTATTGGCAGAAAAATAGTAAACAAGCCGTTCGGCTTACATAAATTTTAGGAAGTAACTATGTCTGAACAAAACCAGAACCCAGCAACCAATGGTGCTGACGAACAACAAGCGCAACCACAATTTGCTATTCAGCGTGTCTATACTAAAGACGTATCGTTTGAAACGCCAAGCAGTCCGGCCATTTTCCAAAAAGAATGGCAGCCAGAAGTTAAACTAGATATCGACACGCGTTCTAAGAAACTAGCTGATGACATGTATGAAGTGGTATTAGCGCTAACCGTTACTTCTAAGCTAGGTGAAGAAGTGGCATTTTTATGTGAAGTACAACAAGCCGGTATTTTCACTGTTGCAAATATGCCAGAGCCACAATTAGCGCACACGCTAGGTTCATTCTGCCCGAACACGCTATTCCCATACGCTCGCGAATTAGTGTCTAGCCTAGTATCTCGTGGTACCTTCCCGCAGTTAAATTTAGCACCAGTTAACTTTGATGCGTTATTTGCGTCATATGTTCAACAGCGTGCAGCGCAAGCTGGCAACGCAGAGCAAAAAGCGGACGCCTAATGACTTCGCAAACGGCAGATATTAGTGTAATCGGCGCTGGCTCATACGGCACGGCGCTGGCTTTTTGTTTCGCTCGCAATGGCCATAAAACCCTATTGTGGGGGCGCAATACTGAGCACGCTGCAGAGATGCGTAAATCAAGAAGTAACGAACGTTATTTGCCGGGCTTTACCTTTCCTGACTCGTTAATCGTAGAAAGCGATCTCGAAGCCGTGGTTAAAGCCAGTCACAATATTTTATTGGTGGTCCCATCGCATGCCTTTGCGGATATGCTCAAGCAGATTAAGCCTATGCTGTCTAGTAAGCATCGTTTAGCCTGGGCCACTAAGGGCTTAGATCCCGAGCATGGTCGTTTACTGAGAGATGTCGCGGTTGAAGTGGTCGGTGAAGATATGCCGTTAGCGGTATTATCCGGACCAACCTTTGCCAAAGAAATGGCAGCAGGCTTACCAACAGCGATTTCGGTTGCGGCAACTAACGATGCCTTTGCCAAATCTTTGGCAGATTTACTGCACTGTGACAGAACATTTCGCGTTTACCAAAACGATGACTTTATCGGCGTGCAATTAGGCGGTGCAGTAAAGAATGTTATTGCTATCGGTGCAGGTATGGCTGATGGCATGGGCTTTGGTGCTAATGCACGAACAGCGCTTATAACACGTGGTCTCGCGGAAATGTCACGCTTAGGTGCGGCGCTTGGCGCGAAGCCATCTACTTTTATGGGCATGGCTGGTTTGGGCGACTTAGTTCTTACTTGTACTGATAATCAGTCTCGCAATCGTCGTTTTGGTTTGGCGTTAGGATCTGGTGAAACGGTTGAGCATGCGATGACTACGATTGGCCAAGTGGTCGAAGGTTATCGCAATACCAAAGAAGTGCACATGCTAGCAAAACGCCATCAGGTTGAAATGCCGATTGTTGAGCAAATTTATCAAGTGCTTTATCAGGATAAGCCTGCCAAAGAAGCCGCCTTAGATTTACTCGGTCGAGATCGTAAACACGAGTCTTAGTCTTGATGTTATCACTAAAAAAACTGGCAATGGCCAGTTTTTTTATATCTGTGAAACGGCAATGATTAGTCGCGTTTAGACTACAAGTCAGCGCCAGCAAAACCGAGTTGGCGCCACGCTTCGTATATAAGCACCGACACCGAATTAGATAAATTCATGCTCCGCGAATCTTTCACCATCGGGATACGCACTTTATGCTCAGCTGGTATATAGGCGTGTATTTCTTCTGACAAACCGCGCGTTTCTGCACCAAACATAATGTAATCACCGCTTTGATAATCAATATCTGTGTGCGCTACGGTCCCGCGCGTTGTTGAGGCGATAATGCGCTTAGGCTGTTCGCTAGCGAGAAAAGCAGCAAAGTCTTTGTGACGCTTTAAGTTAGCAAATTCATGGTAATCAAGACCTGCACGACGTAAGCGTTTGTCGTCGATATCAAAGCCTAACGGCTCAATAAGGTGTAAACGAAAACCACTGTTGGCGCACAGACGAATAATGTTACCCGTATTGGGTGGTATTTCCGGTTCAAATAGGACAATATCTAACATAAGCAGTCAGTAAAAAGAAATAATAACGATTATACTTGATTTGAGTAATTAAGGGATAGGTAAACGTAAATCGGTGCAGGATAGTCAATACGATAGTTTGGTAAAAATGGCAAGTCGAGCGTCGATAGGTGTTGCCGCAACGATGCTATTGATCAAACTTTATGCATGGTATGTTTCCTCATCAGCGGCTATGCTGGCCTCTGCAACGGACGCTTTGTTAGACTTGTTGGCATCTAGCATCAGTTTTTTGATTATTTCGTTCTCACTCACGCCAGCTGATGCGGAGCATCGCTTTGGTCATGGTAAAGCCGAAAACCTCGGCGCTTTATTGCAAGCAACATTGATAGTCAGCTCTGCGGCATTGTTAATTTTTCACGGTGTTGAAAGAATGATAACACCTCAACCTATATTGCACAGTAAGGCCGTTATCGTCGTCAGTATCATTGCCATGCTTGCCACCGTGATGTTGCTATCATTGCAAAAATACGTCATCAGCCGAACGGGTTCTGTGGCCATTCGCGCCGATTCACTGCATTATCAAAGTGATTTATTACTTAATGTTGGGGTCATTGTCGCTGTATTATTAGCCGATTATGCTTTTGCTATTGCCGATGGCTTATATGCGGTTATTGTCGCATTGTTTTTGTTGTACGGCTGCATCGGTATTGTAAAACATGCCGTAGATCAGTTGCTTGACCATGAATTAGAGGCCCAAGACATTGATAAAATCAAAGCGATATTGAGACAACATCCACAAAGCTTAGGGTTTCATCGTCTGCGCACTCGTCGCTCTGGAAAGCATCGTTTTATCGAGTGTCATGTTGAGTTGGCTGACGATATTAGCCTGATACAGGCTCATGGCATTGTCACTGAACTCGAGCAACAACTCGTACAACTTTTTCCAGATTGTGAAGTGTTGATCCACGTTGATCCTGTGACAGCGGTAACGGATAAGCAGTGACTATAGTTAAGGGCGATATGACCCTTTTAAGTTGTTACAGAGCTTTGCTTGTTAGCAAACCAATCTAAAATATGACTAAGCGCTTGGTTTCGTAAGTGGTCGGATTCAAATAATAATTCATGCAATGCGCCATCGATAAGCCGTGGTGACGCAGCGTCTGCTTTACTGTTGGGGCACATTTGCAATGCCTGATAAAACGTATCTTGTTTATCATTACAGACAATGCTTTCATCGCCTGACTGCAGCATCATGATTGGTGTTGTGAGTTTGCAGATGTTGGTAAAAATTTGCTGCTCGGCATTAATGGCCGCGCTTAACCAAGCAAAGGTCACTCCACCTAATTGAATTTCGCTATGTTTTTTATATAACGCCTGAAACAGTGCAAATCGCTGCGCTGACTGCATTAAATCGTTACCGTCAAATTTCTTTTCTTTAAACGGACCATAGCCAGGAAAGTACCATGACTGCGTAGTTAACAATCGATTCAGGTGATGAATGAGTTTTACTATAGCTTTGGCTAACCATGCTGGCACACTGCCAACATCAACTGCAATCATCGGTGCGGTTAACGCTGCTGCAGCAAATACATCGGGGTAGCGTTGTAAATACAAAATCGCAATATTTCCTCCCATAGAGTGACCGAGTAATAGGGGTTTGCTATTGCATAATGGTAAAACATAGTCACTTACAAGTTGATGAAGGTCATCAACATAATCATTAAAATTGGCAACATAACCTTTGTGTTTATCCTCTAATTCTCGCTCTGATAAACCTTGTCCACGATGGTCGATAAGGGCAACATTATAACCATTATTAATGAAATCATAGGTGACTTCTTGATACTTTAGGTAGCTTTCACTGCGACCAGGAGAGATAACGATCCAAGGGCGCGCCGCATCAATGTTAAATAACGCATAATGAATCGCTAAGCCATCATGACTTGTAAATGAGTCAAATATACCGTGCTGCCAGCGATCATTGATCGCCGCTTGATTGTCATCGAGCTCAGTTTCAGAGCTTAATTGGTATGTTGAAACGTTGTTATGGGCCATATTGGTTTGTTTATCATCGGGCTAGTGTGCGGATAATATTTCCAGTATATATGTTTGCGCGATGACTTTGTAAGTGGTTCTTGAATTAACTTTTATATGCGACCCAGTTTACTTGTTTGCGTTGTCCATTACGCCGGCTGTTCGTTTTGCGCGGCTGATTTGTTAACAGGCACGGTTATGGTTACCTGCAGACCAGGCATGGTTGGTTCATTGGAAGCCAGTTGCGCTTTGATATCGCCGCCATGCTCAGTAATGGCCTTATAGGCAATCGCCAGCCCTAGACCTGTTCCGCCGGAGCTGCGATCTCTCGCTTCACTGGTGCGATAAAACGGTTTAAAAATATCGGTTAATTGATTTGGACTGACACCCGGACCTTGATCTTGAATCGTTATTTCTAGACGGTCGATGAAACGCTTGGCAATAATGGTAATGGTACTTTTGGCCGGACTGTAACGCAGAGCGTTTTGGAATATATTGTCAATTGCCGAGCTTAGCATCTGTTGATCACCAATAAACATCATATCGTTATCGATTTGTGCATTAATGTGTAGCTGCTTTTCTTCGAGTAGCAAGTGATAGTCATCGAGTAGCGTCTGAATAAGCGTATCGAGTGCTAAAGGTTGTTTATTGACTGCCTGTATTTGGTTTTCTAATCGCGATAATAGCAGTGCTTGGCTTATCATCTGCTCAAGTTTCGTGAGCTCTTGCTGACATCGCTGTAAATATTTATCTTGCGTCGCATCCTGTTTGTTGTTGCTGTTGCTGTTGCTGGCAAGGGTTAGGGCTAATTGAAGCCGTGTTAAAGGTGAACGTAACTCGTGAGAAATATCCCCAAGCAAGCGTTGCTGCGCAGATACTGACGTCTGAATGCGCTCGGCCATAGTATTAAAAGACTTACCAAGTAATCCCATTTCATCGTGACGATGAGCAAAACCTTCGACCCGCGTAGCTAAATCTCCTTGGCCAAACTGATCGCTTGCGCTGATCAACTTATTAATCGGCCGCATTAACACCCAAGCAACAACATATGACAACAGTGCGGTGATAATTAATGCGCCAGTGACGCGTATCGACAGTGGTATGTTACGTATTGCGTGGGCTATATCGCGCCCTTTTAATGGCCGACCATAAAAAAGTTGCCCAGCTTGATTGTCAAGATGAATATCAACTGGGCCAACAATACGGTAATGACGAAATGTTTTGGCAACGGGTTGTGGATATTTCTGACTATGCAGATACTGGTTAATTTCCGTATCTTTGGGTTGTCGATTACTGGTGACTAGGGTGTTATCGAGTTTTAACCAAATACCTTTGGGGACACGAGGGTCATCATTTTCGATCATGACAGATATGCTGTCAGGGTGTAATTTGGCTAGTTGACGGACAAGGTTTGCGGTCTTTTCTAGGTGCTGTAACTGACCTCGATACAGTGGTTTTACTTCCTCAAAGTCAAGCCATTGTATTGATACCCAACGGGTTATAAGCACCGCGATGATGGCGATAAGCCAGAAACTAAGGAATATCTTTAAACCAAAACTTGATAATACTATCAGTGATTTTTTCATACTGTGCCACTCATAAATACATAGCCAACACCGCGTACCGTTTTGATTTTATCGTCGTTGCAAAATTGATGAAGCTTGCGACGAATATTGGATATATGCATATCGATACTGCGATCATAAGCGCTAAGTGGGCGACCAAGTACGTTATTACTCAGAATCTCTTTTGACACAATTTGGTCTGGACAGGTCATTAGTAGCCTTAACATCTCATATTCTGTCCCAGTGAGTAGCAGCAATTGTTGATGACAGAATACTTCTCGGGTGTGGCCATTGACTCGCACGTCATTAAGTTCCATAGTCATGTCGCTATCTTTGTTTTGCAAAATATCAATTCGACGCAAGATAGCGCGAATGCGAGCAAGCAGCTCGCTTGGATTATATGGTTTACTTAAGTAATCGTCAGCGCCCAGCTCTAGTCCTAATACCCGATCACTATCACTGTCTTTGGCAGTAAGCATTAATATTGGTGTTTGATATTTCCCCCCTAGAGCTTTTAACACATCAAAGCCGTTTAATTTCGGCATCATGACATCGAGCAAGATCAAATCAAACTTACCTGAACGTATTTTTGCTAAGCCCTGTTCACCATCATAGGCACATGCAACTTGGTAACCCTCATTCGCTAAGAAGTCACTAAGTAATTCTACCAGTTCAATATCGTCATCAATAATCAATAGTTGTTTATGCATGCTGTTAATACTTATATCGCATCATCGTCAAGCTATAGTGTAACCTGACTCTATCAGCTTGCATCGCTCTTTACTCAATCTTTACATTACCTTTGCACAAGCTTGCACAGCATTGGGTTATTATTTTCTCGTCAAATGGCAAACCTATTGGAGCGACGAAATGATCAATAAAACTTTATTTACAGCCACTGTGTTAACGTTAGCGATGCTGGTTAGCGGTGGCGTTATGGCGAAACATCATGGTGAACGAAGCCATAAAGGTGGCTGGTTTGCACGAGCTGTGCAGCAACTGGAGCTTAACGATTCGCAGCAACAGCAGATTAAGCAAATTCGCATGGACAGTAAAAAACAGTTAAAGGCATTGCATCAACAAGGGCGTGATTCCAATGCCCGTCAAGCGATGTTTGAATTAATAAAGGCAGAAGACTTTAATGAACAGCAATTTTTGCAATTACACCAGCGACAAGCTGATATGAAGGCAGAGATGGCGCTGATTAAGAGCAAATCAATGCATCAAGTTTATCACCTGTTGACGCCTGCTCAGCAACAAGAGCTATTACAGATGATGGCAAAACATCAGCAGCGCAAAAGAGACAGGCACAGCGCCAGTAATAATTAAACTTACTTAAGCGTTAAATTCAAATAAGGTGCTATCACTTCAAGGTGTTAGCACTTTTTGTTTAATTGCATCGCTAACTTGATACTACGGGCTATATTCTCACTGGTATCGACGATATTCTGGTGACCTTGAGTTAGCGCTTGTTGGATCGTTTGAGGCTGGTTAACCACACTAAATACAGCGGTGACACCATGTTGATAAACCTGCTTGATACCATCTCCTGTAGAGCCACAAATCGCGACAACGGGCACTTGATGGTGCTGAGCGAGCTTAGCTATGGCCACAGGAGCCTTGCCGTGAATTGATTGCCCATCCATGCGACCTTCACCTGTAATCACTAAATCAGCCTGCTCTATGTGCTGATTTAAGTTGATGGACTCGATAACTAATTCACTGCCACTTTGCAGTTTACCGCCCACGGCTGCCATCAACGTTGCCCCTATACCACCGGCAGCGCCAGCCCCTGGCTTTGTCGCTACATCCACCGCAAAGTGCTGTTCTATCAACCGGGCAAAGTGCGCCAAGGCGTGATCAAGAAGGTTAATATCCTCTGCCGATGCACCTTTTTGCGGGCCGAATATGGCGCTCGCACCACGAGGACCACATAGCGGGTTATCAACGTCAGCGGCGATGGTAAACTTGCAATGGCTAAGGTTTTTGTTCACATCGCTGTCGTCAATGCAGGCAACATTAAGCAGTGCAGCGCCTCCAAGTTCCACCGGTCGCATAGTATGGTCAAGCAAGCGATAGCCCAGTGCAGTTAGTATGCCAGCTCCAGCGTCATTGGTTGCAGAACCTCCTAGCCCCAAGATAATGTGCTTTGCGCCATGGTTTAGTGCGTCGTTAATGAGTTGGCCGGTACCGTAGCTTGAAGTGATTTTCGCATCGCGTTGCTCGGGTTCAACTAGATGTAAGCCTGATGCCGCAGCCACTTCAATTATTGCGGTATCACTGTTACCAAGCCAACCATAATTAGCCGATATTGGTCGACCTAGAGGATCAAGCGCTTTGACACAACTATAGTGACCAGCGGTTGCTGTGACCATAGCTTCAACCGTACCCTCACCACCATCGGCCATCGGTAGTAGATGAAATTCAGCATTGGTAAACACTTGGCGAAAACCCTGCTGTATTGCCGCACAGACTTGTTTGGCGCTAAGGCTTTCTTTAAATGAATCCGGTGCGATAACGATATTCAAAGGCATGTGCTCTGGCTCAGGGGTGTATTGGCGTTAAATACTTAACATAATCAACTTTATGTCAATCAACAAGGGCTATAACTGAGCATAATAAATGACACCCTGACATTAACGGTGGTTGTTAAATCGACTAACGGCTGCCTAGCTAAGCAGAATAGGGACTACAAGAGTGGCGGGTAGATGTTAAGGTGTTTGTCGTTATTAGCGTTGATGAAATTTAATCATCTATGCCAAGCATCTAAGAACAGCGCCTACAGAGCCATACTTATCCAAGTGCAATGTTATGGATAAGTATGGTTTGTGAAGCTGGTGGTACTTCGCGCGTGCAAAGCTTTATTACCAGCATTTTAGTCATGAGTGTAACAATATCAACCAGTTAGTTTTTCTTGGCTTTGGCAAAGGCTTCAGCGAAGGCATTACCCATCATGCTATTACCCTGCGGCTTATTCTGGCGCGGTTTCGCTTTGTTGCTATGTGCATTGCCAGTCTTACCTGATGCGGATTTGTTTGTCTGTTGGCTTTTCTGGCCTTTGTTTACCGCAGCACTTTCGTCAAGGCGCATTGTCAGGCTAATACGCTTACGCTTGGAGTCAACTTCAAGGACTTTTACTTTAACAATATCCCCCGCTTTCACGACGTCTCGTGGGTCACTAACAAACTTGTTGGTTAACGATGAGATATGAACTAAGCCATCTTGGTGAACACCAATATCGACAAACGCACCAAAATTAGTGACATTTGAAATAACCCCTTCAAGTAACATATTCACTTGTAAGTCATTGATACTTTCTACCCCCTCTTTAAAACGCGCGGTTTTAAATTCAGGGCGTGGATCGCGGCCGGGTTTGTCGAGTTCGTGGATAATATCGATGACTGTCGGTAATCCGGTACTTTCACTAACAAAGTCAATTGCTTGCAGGGCATTTAATATATTGCTGTTGGCGATTAATTGTTCGACCTCAGTGCCTGTCTTGGCAACGATCGCTTCAACAACATGGTAACTTTCCGGATGCACAGCAGAGCCATCAAGTGGATTTTTCGCTTGGCGAATACGTAAAAAACCGGCGGCTTGTTCAAATGCTTTGGGGCCAATACGCGGCACTTTTAGCAGTTGCTGGCGCTCGTCAAAACGACCGTGTTGATCTCGATAGCTAACAATGTTTTGCGCCATGGTTTTCGTTAAGCCAGCCACCCGGTTTAATAATGGCACAGATGCACTGTTTATATCGACGCCGACGGCATTTACGCAGTCTTCCACAACCGCATCAAGGGTATGGCTTAAGCGGCTTTGACTGACATCATGCTGATATTGGCCTACACCAATGGCTTTCGGTTCAATTTTTACTAACTCTGCTAACGGGTCTTGCAGGCGACGAGCGATGGATACCGCACCTCGCAAAGAGACATCGAGTTCAGGAAACTCATTAGCGGCAAACTCGGAGGCTGAATAGACACTTGCACCCGCTTCAGAGACAATCATTTTGGCAAGCTTATGGTCGAGTTTGGCTATGGCTTCAGCCACGAGTTTATCGGTTTCACGCGAGCCTGTGCCATTGCCAATGGCGATCAAGTCGACCTTATATTGCTGGCATAAATTCACCAAGGTACGAATTGACTTGTCCCAGTGTTTTTGTGGCTCGTGAGGGTAAATTGTGGTGGTATACAGTAACTTGGCGGTTGCATCAATGATAGCGATTTTACACCCCGTTCGGATACCAGGGTCAATGCCAAGGGTGACTTTCGCGCCACCAGGCGCTGCCATTAATAAGTCCTTTAAGTTATCAGCAAACACTTTTATCGCTTCCAGTTCTGCCTGCTCACGCATATTGGCAAGCAACTCATTTTCTAACGATAAGCTTAATTTAGCTCGCCAAGTTTGGCGAATCACGCGACTGAGCCACGCGGCACCGTTTTGCTGGGTAAGGTGAACACCTAAGTGATCACGAATGATTTCTTCAGCGCTTGATTCACCGCTTTGTTGGCCTGGATCGGCGTTAAGTTGCAATTGCAGCAAACCTTCGTTACGACCTCGTAACATAGCCAGTGCTCGATGTGACGGCACTTTACTGAGTAATTCGCTATGTTCAAAATAGTCTTTAAACTTTTCTGCTGCATGTTGTTTGCTACTAACAACTCGGCTTTCAATGTGAGCACGACGTTGCAGGTGGCGGCGAAGTTTTTGAATAAGCTGTGCATCTTCGGCAAAACGCTCGATAGCGATATAGCTAGCACCTTCGAGTGCTGATTTTACATCGTCAATATGACCTGCGGGGTTAAGGTATGCACTGGCAACCTGCTCAGGGACAAGAGATAAGTCGTTAAGCAATGCTTCGGCTAATGGTGCTAGCCCTGCCTCGATTGCCATTTGCCCTTTGGTACGACGTTTAGGCTTATATGGTAAATATAAATCCTCAAGCTCGGTTTTGTTGTCGACCTGAAAAATTTTGTTTTTCAGTTCAGTTGTTAATTTACCTTGTTCGTCAATGTTTCTTAGGACTAACTGTCGACGTTCATCGAGTTCTCGTAAATACGTTAAGCGTTGTTGCAAATGACGTAAATGAGTGTCATCTAAACCTTGCGTCGCTTCTTTACGGTAGCGGGCAATAAATGGAACGGTAGCGCCTTCATCAAGTAGGTTGATCGCGGCATTAACTTGGCTAGGTTTAACGTTTAGTTCGCTAGCTATCGTTTGTGCAATTTGTTGCATAGTGTAATGTTAACTGTGCCAGAGGAAATTTAATTGTTGCAGAGTATATACCTTTAGGATGACAATAATTCCAGTTAATTTTAATTTTTCTAATTATGAATAAAAGCGATTACATTACCAGAGAAGGCTGGGAGCGCCTTGATAAAGAACTTAAATATTTATGGAAAGAAGAGCGACCGAAAGTAACCCGCGCTGTATCAGAAGCGGCCGCGCTCGGCGATCGCAGTGAAAATGCAGAATATATTTATGGTAAAAAGCGTTTACGCGAAATTGATCGTCGGGTTCGTTTTTTAAGCAAACGTTTAGACCAACTGAAAATCGTTTACCCTGAAAAACAGCAAGAAGGACGCGTGTTCTTTGGCGCATGGGTTACCTTGCTCGATGAAGACGATAAACAAGTGACGTACCGCTTGGTTGGACCCGACGAATGGGATGTGAAAAAAGGCGAAATTAGTATTGATTCACCGGTTGCAAGAGCCTTATTAGGTAAACGTATTGATGATGAGGTGGTGGTCAAAACGCCGGATGGTGAACGTTATTTGGAAGTTGTCGACATTCGTTATCAGACGACAAAATAACCCGAGATAATTCATAGTTTGTAACAAATTCACTGCTAAACTACTGTTAATTACTCGAAATTTTCAATATCTTATGGCTAATAAGCTAGTAATAGCATTGATAATAATATTATGGGGCGTTTATGGGACAGGAAACTCCAAAGATTTTAGTGGTTGATGATGATATGCGTTTACGGGCACTGCTTGAACGCTATTTGGTTGAACAAGGTTACCTTGTTCGTAGCGCCGCTAATTCTGAGCAAATGGATCGTTTGCTAGAGCGAGAAAACTTTCATTTAATTGTGCTTGATTTAATGTTGCCTGGCGAAGATGGCTTATCGATTTGTCGTCGCTTGCGTCAAGACGATAATCAAGTGCCTATCATCATGCTAACGGCAAAAGGGGATGAGGTTGATCGCATCATTGGCCTTGAGTTAGGTGCCGATGATTATATGCCTAAACCGTTTAACCCAAGAGAATTGCTGGCTCGTATTAAAGCGGTATTACGCCGTAAAACCAGTGAAGCGCCTGGGGCTCCATCACAATCGGAAGAGGTTATTGCCTTTGGCGATTTCAGTTTGAATTTGGCGACCCGTGAAATGCGCAAAGGCGATATCGCCATGCCGTTAACAAGTGGCGAATTTGCCGTGTTAAAGGCGTTAATCACCCACCCGAGAGAGCCGCTATCGCGAGACAAGTTAATGAACTTAGCACGGGGTAGAGATTATTCGGCATTAGAGCGCAGTATTGACGTACAAGTATCGCGGTTACGCCGCATGCTGGAGGTCGATCCGGCAAGCCCGCGTTATATTCAAACCGTCTGGGGTTTAGGTTACGTGTTTGTGCCAGATGGCCAACAAGCCTAGAACCGTTAAACTGTCGAAATGAAATTGTTACCCAAAAGTGCCTTTGGCCAAACGGTACTGCTGATAGGTTTTTTGTTATTAATTAATCAAGTGGTGTCTTACTTGAGTGTTGCCATTTATGTGATTAAGCCAAACTTAGAGCAAATTAATCAGTTGTTGGCCAAGCAAGTGAAAGTGGTGTTTATAGATGGTGGGGATAGTGGCTTTAACCCACAACTGGCTGAAGCCTTCCACAAAGAGACCGGTATCGGCGTATATCGCCAAGGCGATGCTCAATTGCTTGGTTTGCAAGAAGCTGCTCACTATCCCTACTTATCAATGCAAATGAGCGAGCTACTTGAAGGCGATGCTGAAGTCAGAATTTCGCAGGGTGATGAATATTTATTTTGGATACGGCCACCGCAAGCACCTAACTTATGGGTGAAGATCCCGTTACATGGCTTAGATGAAGCCAGTTTTTATCCGTTAATTTTTTACTTGGTGGTTATCGGTGGTTTGAGTGTGATCGGCGGTTACTTATTTGTAAGACAACTTAATCGTCCCCTAAAAGCCCTACAAAATGCTGCGCTCGATGTTAGTCGAGGAAAATTTCCTGAGCCACTGAAAGAGCAAGGTTCAAGTGAGATAGTGGAAGTCACCCGTGCATTTAATCGCATGTCAAAAGGTATTAAACAACTAGAAGCGGATCGCAGTTTATTGATGGCAGGTATTTCACATGATTTACGTACGCCACTGACCCGTATTCGCCTGGCATCCGAAATGATGAATAAAGACGATGAATATCTTAAAGAGGGTATTGAAAAAGATATCGATGATATGAACTCGATTATTGATCAATTTATTGATTATATTCGTCATGACATGATGGAAAAATCCAGTCTTAATCAGCTCAATACCTTAATTAAAGAAGTGGTTGAAACTGAGCAGTTAGAACAGCGTCAGATCCATGTTAAGTTAGCAGAACTGCCGCAAGTGCCGATGGTTTATCCTGCACTTAAGCGAGTGCTTACTAACTTGGTGCAGAACGCATTTAAATATTCTAGCAACGATATTGAAATTCATTCAGGCCTTGATCGCCAACGCAGTATGGTCTTTTTTAGCGTTGAAGATCGTGGGCCAGGTATTGCGGAAGGTGATGTGGAGCGACTGTTTCAGCCATTTGAACAGGGAGATACGGCTCGAGGCACTGAAGGAAGTGGTCTTGGCTTAGCGATTATCAAACGCATTGTCGATGGCCATAACGGCCAGGTAGTGCTCACTAATCGCCAAGGTGGTGGCTTAAGTGCCAGTGTCTATTTACCAATAACCTAAATTACTTAATTTGTCGCTCTAGTTTGCCGTTAATAATAGCTGTTGATGAAAATAGCAACGCAGTTAAGGCCAATAATAAGCAGTAAGATAGGGCGAGACATTTCACGTGATAAGGCACAAAAGGCGAGTGCCGAGCAGAGTTGCAATACTTTGCCTATAGCGACGCCAGCGTACATGCCAAATGTATGGGCCAACTCGCGAATAATGCGATTAGCTTCTAAGTCGATGCCGCCGTAATGCATAAAATAAATGGTGGTGAGATAATCGAGGCAAGCGGTGAGGATCAACAATAGCCAAAATGGTCGATGCTGCTTTAAAGCGAATAACATGTTGTGACGCAAAGGCACGTCTTGGTCCAAAATGATCATATTAAAATCATAGGCAATCAATGTCCTGTTAGCGCTTGCTAGCTTTTTGTTGTTATTTCCCTGCCAATTGACGTCCATTATGCTCCTTTATATATTGTTGATATTAAGTAATAAATAGATATTCACAGAACGTTTTATAAAGTATAGACCAAATTTTGGCGGGGCTTAGATACGGTCAATGTTGGCGCTCTTTACGGTGAGTTCAGTAGCTCATGATGTTAACGAAGGTGACCAAAGAACATATGCACTGTGGTGTGAGTTATTAACTGGTATTGTCAGTTAGGGCCAACGGTAAGATGACCATAGTTGCCGTGATGTTGGTTAGCTTGGGGGTATAAAAAAGCCAGCATCAATGCTGGCTTTTGCGATCTTTAATGTCGTTGGTTACAGTTTTGGACCTGCGGCAACTAATTTCTGACCGTGTTCGTTATCGGTAAATTTCTCAAAATTATTAATAAATTTAGCCGCTAAGTCTTCAGCTTTTTGTTGCCACTCGGTTGCATCTTGATAGGTGTCACGCGGATCAAGAATACCGTCATTGACTTGCTCAAGTGACTTAGGAACAGATAAGTTAAACATTGGTAAGGTTTGACATTCAGCCTGTTCAATCGAACCGTCTAAGATAGCATCGATAATGGCACGAGTATCTTTTATTGAGATACGTTTACCACTGCCATTCCAGCCGGTATTGACTAAATAGGCTTCGGCGCCACTTGCTTGCATACGCTTAACCAATACATCAGCGTATTTGGTTGGGTGTAGACTTAAGAATGCCGCACCAAAACAGCTTGAGAACGTTGGTGTAGGTTCGGTAATACCGCGCTCAGTACCCGCTAGTTTGGCGGTGAAACCAGATAAGAAATAGTACTCTGTTTGCTCTGGTGTTAATTTCGCAACCGGTGGTAATACCCCAAAGGCGTCTGCGGTAAGGAAGATTACTTTGGTTGCATGGCCGCCACGCGATATCGGTTTAACAATGTTGTCGATGTGGTGAATCGGGTACGATACTCGGGTGTTTTCAGTTTTGCTGGCGTTATCAAAATCGATATCGCCATTTTCTTTAACAACAACATTTTCAAGTAGCGCATCACGGCGGATGGCGTTATAAATGTCGGGTTCGTTTTCAGCGCTTAGATTGATGGTTTTAGCGTAACAGCCACCTTCAAAGTTAAATACGCCATTGTCATCCCAACCGTGTTCATCATCACCAATTAGCTGGCGATTAGGATCAGTTGATAGGGTTGTTTTACCTGTACCTGATAGACCGAAGAAGATCGCTGTGTCACCGTCTTTACCAATGTTAGCGCTACAGTGCATAGAGGCGATTCCCTTTAATGGTAATAGGTAGTTCATCATTGAGAACATGCCCTTTTTCATTTCACCACCGTACCAAGTACCACCAATAAGCTGCATGCGCTCGGTTAGGTTAAACGCAACAAAATTTTCAGAGTTTAAGCCTTGTTGTTGCCAGTTTGGGTTATTGGTCTTAGCGCCATTCATAACCACAAAATCAGGCTCATAGTTTTCTAGCTCTTCATCACTTGGGCGAATGAACATATTCTTCACAAAGTGTGCTTGCCATGCCACCTCAGTAATGAAGCGTACTTTTAGACGAGTATCTTCATTGGCACCACAAAAAGTATCAACCACAAACAAGCGCTTCGTTGATAACTGAGTAGTGACGAGATCTTTTAGCTGTACCCAGGTTTCAGGGGACATTGGCTTATTATCATTTTTACCTTGATCAGACCACCAAACGGTATCTTTTGTTGTGTCATCTCGAACAATGTATTTATCTTTTGGCGAGCGACCGGTAAAAATACCCGTGTCTACCGCAACCGCACCACTATTGGTAACGGTGCCCTTCTCAAAACCTTGCAAATCTTGCTTAGTTTCTTCGGCAAATAATGTGTCGTAACTAGGGTTGTGAACGATTTCAGTGGTATTGTGGATACCGTACACTGATAAATCTATCGTTTTAGGCATTCGAGCGAGCTCCCCAAAATATAAAGTGATGCTGAATTATATTAGAGTTATAAGTCTAAATTCTTGTTGAATTGATCGCATACTAAACAATATAAGGGGTAAAGGAAAGGGAAATGTCGACGATGTTGAAAGTTTTTTGAGGGCCTTTCAAAAGTGGCGTTAACAACCGTAAATTATAACAAACTCAGGAAAGTTAACGCCAAAAAGGTAGTAAAATTACATCATTTTTATGATGCGAAAATTAGACTTAATTTGGCTGTAATAATGGTTTTAATTTTTCAGCATCGAAGTGGTATTCGGTTAAACAGAAATCACAGGTGATATTAAAGGCACCATGTTCCGCTAAATGCTGTTCAATACCTTCCTTGCCCATGTTGGCTATCGCCGATAAGCATTTATCTTCAGTACAGCCACAAACAAAGCTAACCTGTTGAGGATCATACAAGCGAACTTTCTGTTCATGATAAAGGCGGTATAGTATTTCTTGCGCATCAAGCTCAAATACTTCTTTAGCGGTTAACGTATGAGTAAGTTGGCTGATATGTTCAAAATCATCAAGTTGCTGCTGCTTGTCTTCTGAATCGGGTAATACTTGAATTAACGAGCCCCCTGCTTGCACCGTCGTAACATCAGCATATAGCCAAATACGTGTTGCCAACTGTTCAGATGTGGCAAAATAATGTTCAAGACATTGCGCTAAGGTATCTCCTTCTAAAGCAACAATACCTTGGTAACGCTCGCCTTGTTTTGGAATAACGGTAATGATCATATTGGCTTTGCCCATCAAATCATGCAGGCTGTCACCTTCTATATCTGCAACGATGCGGGCTATACCGCGCATTTGTTGCTGATGATCACCATTGATTACCATGTATTTAACTGGACCATCACCTTGAATTTGTACGGCAATTTCGCCTTCAAACTTTAGGGTAGCGGTGAGTAGGCATGTTGCAGCCATTAATTCACCCAACAGTTTTGTTACAGCGCTTGGGTAATCGTGGTTTTCAATAATTTGTTTAAAACTTTGATCAAGCTGTACAAGCTCGCCACGAGCGTGTAAGTCTTCAAATACATAACGATGTAATATATCTTTACTAACAGTCACGTTAGATCCTTTCTTTAAATTCTCGTAGTTTACGACGTTGTTTTTTATCTGGCTTGGTATCACTGCCAGGACTAAATAATACCCCTTGCTTACGAGCGAGGGCGTTATTTTCACGAGTGCTAACGCTTTGCTCGGTTTCCTGATAGAGTGTCTGAGCAAAGCTGGCATCGCGTCGTCGTTCGGCTAAAGCGATGATTAATACTTCTTTTTCATCGTAGCCTTGACGGACACGGATACGATCGCCAATTTGTACATTTTTACTCGATTTACTGCGTTGACCGTTATAAAACACTTTACCACCATCAATCATCTGTTTGGCGATGGCTCGAGTTTTATAAAATCTTGCTGCCCATAGCCATTTATCAAGGCGTACGGCGGTGTTTTCAATG
This sequence comes from Thalassotalea sp. Sam97, assembly GCF_041379765.1. Taxonomy (NCBI): domain Bacteria; kingdom Pseudomonadati; phylum Pseudomonadota; class Gammaproteobacteria; order Alteromonadales; family Colwelliaceae; genus Thalassotalea; species Thalassotalea maritima. The sequence goes on from NZ_CP166919.1 coordinate 189,320, forward strand.
TTTGCGGATGAATTTTTAGCCACGATATACCTGCTATCAGAAATTTGCCGCATTTTTATCATAAATGATAAATTTTAGCCAGTTTAGCCCAACTTTGCGGCGTTTTATTACAAGTTGTTGCCTTTATCAAAATGATTTTACCTTTGAAGATAATTATTACACAAAGGTCAATATGCGCTGTGCAATAGTCCTCGCTAGCTATGATGCCATTGTCGACAAACGTGGAGCTTTGATTCGTACGTGATTAACTAAGTTCACGACTGATTGTGAAATATAGGAAATATTGTGTTTCAATACCGCCAATGTAAATAAATTGTAAATAGCCAGTGTGATTGGCAAAAAAGTCGTTACGGCGCTTGTGACTGGCGTTATCGTTAAGTATTATCGGGACAGCGAATTTTTATTAATAGTTTACCGGCAATAGCGAAATATGGATCTAGCGCAGATTACTCATCAGTTTCAAACCTTATGGCAGAAAGTGCCACAAAAGGCATTAAGTCAAGTGTTACTGGTGGTGCTATTTATCTATTTAGCATATTGGGCAGCTGCCACGACTTGGTTGTTGGTACCGCAACCTGTTGTCACGTCATCGCCAAGCACGGGGGGGGCGTCGGTAAAACAAAAAGCCAATTCAGCCGAAGATATCGATATTAATGCTATCACCAAGCTCAATCTATTTGGTGAATATAACAAGCCAAGTGCAGTACCTAAGCCAGTACCACAGGTAGAATCTGCGCCGCAAACTAAGCTGCGATTAACCTTAACCGGTGTGGTTGCATCGGATGACATTAGCATTGCTGCAGCCATCATTGAGTCACAAGGGACACAGGAAACCTACGGTATTGACGATAAAATCACAGGTACGCGAGCTGTATTAAAGCAAGTACATGCTGACAGAGTTATTATTGAGTCTGCTGGTCGCATGGAAACATTAATGCTCGATGGTTTTGAATACAGCAAACAAATCAATGGTGAAGCGACTCAGCCGAAAAACGATAAACGTTCGCTGTCGTTGCGCAATGTCCGAGCACAGCAAGAGAAAAAAGATGACAATTCCGAAGAGGCGCAAGCACGCATTAAACAACGCGTTGCGCAACTGAAAACAGATATTTTAAACGATCCCAGTAAGATCACCGATTATCTTAGAATTTCACCCTATCGTCGTGAAGGCAAAGTGGTTGGTTATCGTTTGATGCCGAGCAAAGATCCAGAATTTTTCCAAGAAGTTGGACTAATTGCTGGTGATATTGCTGTGCAAATCAATGGCCGTGATTTAACTGACATGCGAGAAGCACAACAAGCACTTATGGAACTTCGTAGTGCTGAGCATGTCGACTTATTAGTTGAACGCGATGGCGTATTACACGATATTTCCTTGGGACTATAACACTAACTGGAGAAGATTCATGCGCCGAATTCTTTGCGCAAATACAATAAAAAAAGCCTCTGCGGGTATGCTAACCGCCATCGCTATGGCATCAAGCCTAAACGTATCGAACGTTTGGGCGGCACAGTACTCTCCAAACTTTAAAGGCACTGAAATTACCGAGTTTATTAACATTGTTGGTAAAAACCTTAAGAAAACCATCATTGTTGACCCAAAAGTACGCGGTAAGGTGAATGTTCGCAGTTACGACTTATTAACCGAGCGCCAGTACTACCAATTCTTTCTCAATGTGCTTGAGGTTTATGGCTTTGCAGTAGTTGAAATGGACAACAACATTTTAAAGGTTGTGCCAAATAAAGAAGCCAAAACGAGAAACATTCCGGTCGTTGGCGACAATAACCCTGGTGTTGGCGATGAAATGGTTACCCGTGTTATTGAAGTAAAAAATGTATCGGTGCGTGAATTATCGCCATTACTACGTCAATTAAGTGACCAAGCCGGTGGCGGTAACGTCGTTCACTACGAGCCATCTAATGTGATTATGATGACCGGTACGGCAGCGGTGGTGAATCGTCTTGCCAATATCATTCAACGTGTTGATAGAGCCGGCGATAAAGATGTGCAAATGGTTAAGCTTGAGCACGCATCAGCTGGCGAAATGGTGCGTATTATCGAAAACATCAACAAACCCGCGACCGGTAAATCGGACACCCCGGCGTTTTTAATCCCACAAATTGTCGCCGACGATCGTACCAATACTGTCATTATCTCTGGTGAGCGCCAAGCGCGTGCACGTATTGCTAAATTGATCGCTCGTCTTGATAGCGAATTAGAAACCTCAGGTAACACCCGCGTTTACTATCTTAAATACTCTAAGGCTAAAGACTTAGTTCAAGTATTACAAAGCGTTAGTGACTCAATTCAAAAGTCGACTACCAGCACAGGAACAACAGGGACACCGGCGGTTCGTCGTAACTCGCAGCGTAATGTCTCAATTGAAGCGCATGAAGATACCAATACCTTAGTGATTACCGCTGAGCCTGACATGTTGCGCTCATTAGAGTCGGTAATTCGCCAGTTAGATGTACGCCGTGCGCAAGTTCTGGTTGAAGCAATTATCGTCGAAGTATTCGAGTCAAACGGTGCCCAGCTTGGTATTCAATGGGGGTCGGCCGAGGGTGGCTTCACCCAGTTTACTAATGGTGTAGTGCCTATTTCAGGTATTGCAGCTGGTGCGGTTGCCGCTGAAGGAGAAAAAGCCTCACAAACAACGATCACCAATGCCGATGGTTCGATTACCGAGTCTAAAAACCCAGATACACGTGGCGATTACACCATCCTTGCGCAATTGCTAGGTAACGTCAGCGGTATGATGTTTGGTTTAGTTGACGATGATTGGGGCGCGATCGTTCAAGCGGTGAGCAGTGATGTAAACTCAAACATCTTAGCAACACCAAGTATTACCACGCTAGATAACGAAGAAGCCTACTTTATTGTCGGTCAGGAAGTGCCGATCATCACTGGCTCATCTACCGGTAGTAATAACTCAAATCCATTCCAAACGGTAGATCGTAAAGAAGTGGGTATCAAGTTAAAAGTCACCCCACAAGTGAATGAAGGCACTGGTGTACAACTGATGATTGAGCAAGAAGTGTCATCGGTAAGTGGTGCAACCGGTGTTGATATTGCCATTAATAAACGTGAGATAAAAACTACGGTGATGGCCGACCATGGCTCAACGGTTGTGTTAGGTGGTTTGATTGACGAAGATGTGCAAGAGTCGCAACAAAAAGTCCCGCTATTGGGTGATATCCCTATTCTAGGTCATTTATTCCGCTCGACCGGCACCACCACGCGTAAACGTAATTTGATGGTGTTCTTGCGTCCAACGATTCTGCGTGAAGGTTCAGCGATGGATGCCATCACTAAGAAAAAATACAACTACATGCGTGCGGTTGAACTGCAAAAACAAGAAGAGGGCTTGTCGTTAATGGACGATGAGAAACTGCCTCTATTACCTGAGTGGCAAGACAGTTTAGAGTTACCACCATCGTTTAATCAGTACATGCAAAATCGTGCTACAGAAAAGTTTGAACAAGAGGTTGTTGAGCCGGCATTGCGAGAAGGTGATGATGAGCAATAACGAGCAGTTACCATTAGGTGATGAAGCCGAAGCATTAATTGATAGTGCAGCCAATGATGAGCAATTGTTGCAAGATGAACAAGCCGTTGCCGCCGTTGGTCGTGATCCGGTGCGTTTACCATTTGGTTTTGCGAAGCGTCATGGTGTGCTGACCGAGCAACAAGAGCAGCAATTAATTTTGCATTGTTCAGGGCAGCCTAAGCTATCGACTTTGCTCGAAGTACAGCGCTACTTGAAGACATCGTTTAATGTTGAAATACATGACCATGATGAATTTGAGCGATTATTAACGCTGGCTTATCAGCGCGACTCTTCGGAAGCACAACAGTTAATGGAAGATATTGGTAATGAGGCCAATTTGTATTCGCTTGCTGATGAAATTCATGATGTTGAAGACTTGCTCGAAAACGAAGATGATGCGCCGATCATTAAATTAATCAACGCTATGTTATCTGAGGCGATCAAAGAAAGCGCATCGGATATTCATATCGAAACCTTTGAAAAAGTATTAAAAATTCGTTTCCGTGTCGATGGTGTATTGCGCGAAATTTTAAAACCAAATCGTAAGCTAGCATCCATGTTAGTATCACGTATTAAGGTTATGGCTAAGCTTGATATCGCCGAAAAACGTATCCCCCAAGATGGTCGTATTTCCCTGCTTATTGGTGGTCGTGCCGTAGATGTGCGAGTATCAACCATGCCGTCGAGTCATGGCGAGCGTGTAGTATTGCGTTTATTAGATAAAAACGCTGCGCGGTTAAACTTAGTTGACTTAGGCATGACTAATGAGATCCGCAAAAAATTTACCGATGTTATCAATAAACCGCATGGTATTATTTTGGTGACCGGCCCGACCGGCTCTGGTAAAAGTACCACTTTATATGCTGGTTTGACACAGATTGACTCGCGTGAGCGCAATATTTTAACGGTTGAAGATCCGATAGAATTTGCTATTGAAGGTATTGGTCAAACCCAGGTAAACACGAAAGTAGATATGACGTTTGCTCGAGGCTTGCGCGCTATATTACGTCAAGATCCGGATGTGGTGATGGTGGGGGAGATCCGTGATTTGGAAACGGCTCAAATTGCTGTGCAGGCCAGTTTAACGGGTCACTTGGTGTTATCAACCTTGCATACCAACACTGCCGCAGGGGCAATCACCCGTTTAGAAGACATGGGCATTGAGCCATTCTTATTATCTTCAAGTTTATTGGGTGTACTTGCTCAACGTTTAGTGCGTACCTTATGTCCACATTGTAAAGAACAGCATGTAGCTACCGAAGAGGAAGCACGCTTGCTTGGTGTTGACGAGCAAGCACAGCATATTATTTACCGCGCTGTCGGTTGTGAAAAGTGTAAATATCTTGGTTATCGCGGTCGTACCGGTATTCATGAGTTATTGGTAGTTGACGATAACGTTCGTGAGCTGATTCAAAATAATGCTGGTGAGCAAGCCATCGTCAATATGGTGCGCCAACACACGCCGAGTATTCGCCATGATGGTTTTGACAAGGTACTTGCTGGCGAAACCACATTGGAAGAAATTTTACGAGTAACCCGGGAAGGTTAAGCTAAATGGCGGCATTTGATTACCAAGCGGTGGATAGCCGAGGTAAAAATAAAAAAGGTGTAATTGAAGGCGATAACGCAAGACAAGTACGTTCAATGCTACGTGAACAAGGCTTGATTCCCCTGCAAGTGACGCCATCATTAGCGAAAGAGAAACAGCAATCATCGGCAGTACGCTTTGGTCGACAAAAAATATCGGCGGCAGAGCTTGCGCTGATCACTCGACAATTAGCAACTCTGGTCGAGTCCGGCTTGCCATTAGAAGAATCGCTGATGGCTGTTGCCGAGCAGTGCGAAAAAGATAAACTAAAAAGTATGATTATGTCGGTCCGAGGCAAAGTTAACGAAGGTTTTACCTTGGCTGACTCTATGGCTGAATTTCCTTACATTTTCGATAACTTGTTTCGTGCGATGGTAGCCGCTGGTGAAAAGTCAGGCCATTTAGATAAGGTATTAAATCGTCTTGCCGACTATACCGAGCAACGTCAAAATATGCGGTCGCAAATTATTCAAGCATCGATTTATCCGGTCATTATGACGTTAGTCGCGGTATCTGTTATCGTGGTGTTATTGGTTGCTGTGGTACCACAAATTGTCGGCCAATTTGATCACCTAGGTGAGCAACTCCCTGCAACGACGCAATTGCTCATCGCGGTGAGTGAATTTTTACAAAATTACGTGTTGTGGATTGTCGCTGCAATTATTATCGCCTTGCTTGTCTTTAAGCAAATGATGAAAAAAGCCAACTTTCGCATGCGGGTCCATCAAAAGTCACTATCGGTGCCAATAACAGGCAAAGTAACCAAAGGTTTGAATACCGCACGCTTTGCCCGTACATTGAGTATCTTAACGGCAAGCTCTGTGCCACTGCTGGAAAGTATGCGCATCGCCGGTGAAGTTCTCACCAATGATTTTATTAAAGTTAAGGTCCAAGAAGCTGCCGATAAAGTCCGTGAAGGTGGTAGTCTGCAGGCGTCTTTAAAACAAACAAAACTATTTCCGCCGATGATGGTCCATATGATCGCGAGTGGTGAAAAATCTGGTGAGCTTGAGTCTATGCTTGAGCGCGCTGCTGATAATCAAGATAAACAATTTGAGGCGTTAGTCGGTATCTCGTTAAAGGTATTTGAACCAGCCCTAATGGTTACCATGGGGGTAATTGTGTTGTTTATCGTTATGGCTATTGTTCAGCCAATATTGCAATTAAATACAATGATATAAGGTGTTGTTAATGAAAATTCAAAAGCGTCGTAATGCACGCGGTTTCACATTATTTGAAATCATGATTGTTATCGTTATTTTAGGTTTGCTTGGTGCCATGGTATTGCCTAATGTGATGGGTAATTTAGACCGTGCTAACGTGCAAAAAGCCATCTCAGATGTGCAAGCATTAGAAAAAGCGCTGATTACTTATAAAGCCGATAACTTTAACTTCCCAACTACAGAGCAAGGCTTAGAAGCATTGGTTGAGCCTACCGATATCGAACCAACACCGCGTCGCTTTTTAGAAGGCGGCTATATTTCTTCATTACCGCTTGATCCATGGGGTAATGATTACATTTTAATTAGCCCGGGTGAGTTCGGTCGCTACGATGTATTTTCTGCAGGTGAAGATGGTGAACCAGGTACCGATGACGACATTGGTAATTGGAACATTAAACAGTGGCAAGAAGGTGGTCCAAACGCTGGTAATTAGCGTTAAGACGATGCTTTAGGGGACTTATGAAACGCGGGGAAAAAGGTTTTACCTTATTGGAAATCATGATGGTGATGGTGGTACTCGGCATCATGTTTTCTGCGGTGGTGCCGAATATTCGTGGCGCCGATCCTCGCGATGAACTTGAGCAACAAACTCATCAGTTTGTACAATTGTTTACCTTAGCCAGCGAATTTGCTTTGCTCAACAACGTCGAGCTTGGCTTGCGTATTGAGGACAATACCTACCAATTTCTTGCCTATGATGGCCGTCGCTGGGTACCTGTGCCCGACCAGGACATGCTTACTCAGGTCAGCCTTGAACAACCCATACAGTTAGCATTGAGTCTTGATGACTTACCGATAGACGATGATGCTATGGTGGTTGAGCAATCGATGTTTCGCGATCTAGAAGACGATTTGTTTGAGGGAGATTTAGAGGAAGAAAAGCCGATTTATCCGCAGGTTTTTATTTTATCAGCGGGCGATATCACCCCCTTTAAATTGACCTTTATCTACGATAATGGCTTTGAGCAACCACTATATGTCGATGTGTCCGCATCTTATACATTGCCATTGACGGTGACCGAGGCTACTGATGGCTCCCGTTAATTTGACAATGCCATATAATCGCCGGCGCTCTGGGTTTACCCTAATTGAAGTGTTATTAGCCTTAACCATTTTTGCAATAGCTGGCACGGCGGTCATGGGCGTAGCGAGTACCAGCTTAGTCGGTACGGCTAATTTAGAAATCAAAAGTATCGCCAGCTGGGTTGCCTCAAATCAGTTAGTCGAAGTGAATTTGCAGCAAGCTTGGCCACCGCAAAAGAAAAAAGGCAAAGAAGAAATGGCGGGGCATGAGTGGCATTGGCAGCGTATTATCGAGGAAACGGAAGATCCTAATATGCGTGCCGTGACCATCGAAGTGCGTGAGCAACTCAATGATCAATACCCTGTGGTTAGTATGGTGACCTATGTTAGTAACCCGAAAGCGAGATAGTCGGTCGTGATGATGAGCAAAGAGCAAGGTTTCACGCTTATTGAAGTACTGATCGCCATTTTAGTATTTGCGATGATCTCACTGGCCAGCACTTCGGTGTTGTCGGCCATTAATACTTCCAGTGACGTCAATCAGCGTAAAAGTATGCGCTTGGCCGAATTACAGCGTGCATTTTTGTTGATGGAACGTGACTTTCTGCAAATGACTAAGCGTACGGTACGCCTCAATGGCGAGCAACCTCTCGATGGTTATTTATTTAGTAATGAATCCACTTATTCAAGCAATACACATGGCATTGCCTTCGTTCGACAGGGCTGGCGCAACCCCGCCTTGTTATTACCACGCTCCGATGTACAAGCAGTTGCTTATCAATTAGCAGACGATACATTAAATCGCCTACATTATTTATTTGTTGACTCTGTCGTTGGTACCGAGCCGAAAGTTAGACCATTGTTGAGCGATGTCGAGCAAGTTGATTTTGAATTCTTTGATGGTAAAAAATGGCAAAAAAAGATCCCTGAAAGTGACTTGCCATTGGCGATAGCCATAGAAATTACCTTAAAGGATATGGGATTGATAAGACGACAGTTTTTAGTACCCGGTACCATGTCTGCCGACGAGGCGAGCAATGTATAACACGCCATCCAGCAGAATCATGCAGCCAAGCAAGCAAGCCGGTGTCGCGTTAGTGACGGTTATGTTAGTGCTAGCGCTGTGTGTGGTGCTGGCATCACGGATGAGCTCTAACTTGATCTATCAAGTGCAACGCAGTGAAAATCTCTATTCAAATCAACAAGCCTATTGGTATGCAATGGGGGCAGAAGCGTTTGCTAAAACGGTATTGGCGCAATCGTTTAAAAGCAGTAATGATAAAGAGGTTACTCACTTAGCTCAGCCTTGGGCTGCCGGTGAAACGGCATTCCCTGTCGACTTAGGTGAAATTAGTGGCGAAATAAAAGACTTGCAGTCGTGTTTTAATTTAAATTCGTTGCTCAATAAGCAGCAAGGCAACAATGACAATACGTTACCGGCAGAGGCTGGTGATAATAACAATAGTGACAACGAAGCAGAGCCGCAAGCCAGTCAAGATAATCACCCTATAACCCCTATAGAGAATAAAGCTAAAGCGTCGCTTATTGAGCTAATCACGTTATTAGAAGTTGATGGGGTCGATCGCTTTAGCGCTGAATATATGGCCGAGGCGCTATTGGACTGGCTTGATGAGGACTCGTCTATCGTCAGTGCCGGGGGCGCGGAAGATAATGATTACGCGGCGCGGGAATACCCCTATTTAGCAGCCAATAATAAATTGGTTAGTGTTAATGAATTGCGTTTAATAGAGCATTTTACGCCGCAAGTTATTATGGCGTTACAAGATTATGTTTGTGTTATCCCAGATTCCGATATTCACCGCATTAACATCAATACCATTGATAATGATAATGTCTTGTTATTACAGGCATTGCTGGGTGGTGTCGATGAAGGTACCGCAGAAGAGATTTTGAGTAAGCGCGGTGACAAGGGGTTTAAAACGATTAATGAATTTTATGACTTAAGCGTTGTAAAAAATATTAAAAACCAACAGCAATGGCGTCAACAGTTTGTGGTTGATAGCGATTACTTTGAATTGACCACCAAAACCTCATTTAATAACAGCTATTTCAGCATGAGGTCGGTGATGAAAATTAATGAAGATGACACCATTACCGTGGTGGATAGAACGATTGGAGTCAATTAATGCGAGAGACGTTATATATTCGCATCTCGAGTCAGGCTGAGGCGCCAATTCAATGGCTTATTGTGGCCAAAGAATTAGCCGATGAAATAGCCAGTGGGGTGATCGATGGCAAAGCGCAGCTAATTGAACTAGCGACCAAGGCACAGGGCCGAGACGTTAAAGTATTAGTTAATAGCCAAGCTATTGGCTTTAAAGCGCTGCAAGTACCCGGCAAAAATAGTCGTGCTTGGCAGACGGCAGCGCCTTACATGTTAGAAGAAGAACTGGCTAACGATGTGGAGCAGCTATTTTTTGCTTATGGCAGCAAACCTAAAGACTACCATGGTGACGAAAATGTCTTTGTCGCTTGGCTTGCACATAATCAGTTACAGCAATGGTTAACTTGGTTTGATGAAGCGGGTATTAAGGTAACGCATATGATCCCTGACGTGCTGTGCATGCCACAACATCAAGCAGCGAGCATGGTTAATATTGCCGATCAGTGTTTGTTGCGAATTGATGGCTTCTCAGGTTTTGTTGTCGATAAAAGCTTGTTACCGATGGCCCTAGAGCAACTAGCGGTATCGCGAGGGGCAAGGTTAGATACATCATCGGATCAACCTGTGCCGCCAAGGCTTACGGTTCATAATTACGGTGAGCCAAGTTTAGCTATTGAGCATCAAGCCATAACATGGCAAGCCCAACCATTAGAGTTACCAATGTTACTGTTAGCAAAAGAAGCGAGTAAGCAAAGCTTCAACTTGTTGCAGGGGCAGTATCAAGTTAAAAAGCAACAATCGCCAGTAATGAAAAACTGGTTATGGGTAACAGGTTTGGCAAGCGTTGCATTGTTGTTGACCGTACTTGGTAAAGTTGTTGAATTACAACAGCTTGATAATCAGTATGCTCAAGTCAGCGAGCAAATTGAACGTCGTTATAAACAAGCATTCCCTAACACCAAGCGAGTGCGATTAGCAACCGTTAAAAGTCAAATTCAACGCCGTTTAGCGGAGTTTGGTTCATCGGCTGGTGATGAGAGCTTCTTATCAATGCTTAACGATTTACAGCCAGCCTTTGCTAGCGCAACCTCAATAAAACCGACGTCTATTCGCTTTGATAGCAAGCGCCAAGAACTTCGCTTATCAGTAGAAGGAAAGGACTATCAAAGTTTTGAGAAGTTTAAGCAGCAACTGGAGTCGGCCAATTTCGACGTGCAAGCGGGTGCACAAAATAACCAAGGTGATCAAATCACCGGCTCATTCAGCATTAGGAGCAAATCATGAAACAATGGTGGTTAGGACTGAATCAGCGTGAGCAGCGTTTAGCGATCATCATGGCCAGTGTGGTTGTTATTTTTGTATTTTTCACAGCAGTATGGCAACCGCTCAATCAAAGCATCACTAAAGCGGAGCAAAAGCTTGCCCGTCAACAGCAGTTGGCGATTTGGGTTGATGAACATTTGTTCAAGTTGAAAGCATTAGAGCAAACGACAGGAAAACGTGTGTCATCGGCAAGTTTATCGACCGTGGTTAACCGTACCGCCCGACGCCAAAATATTGATATTGCTCGTATGCAACCGCAAGGTGAAGATTTGCAAGTGTGGATTGATGAGGTGCCGTTTAATACCTTTATTACGTGGCTTGATACACTCGCTAATAAAGAAGGATTAAAAGTGATGTCGCTTGATGTTAGTGAAAGCAATACCTCTGGCTCGATTGCCGTGCGCAGATTGCAGTTAAGTAAAGCAGGATAGTTGTATTGTATGAGTAAAATAAAAATATATTCCGCATTTGCTAGCCTATTCTTGGTTTTATATTTGCTGTTTTTGTTGTTGTTAGCGCCTGCCGATAAACTTGTTGGTCAGCTAGCTCTACCAAATCATATTAAGCTTGGCAAAGTGTCTGGCTCGTTATTTTCTGGTGATGTCGATACCATCTATATGGGGAGCCAGCAACTTGAACAAGTGAGTTGGTCGGTTAATGTTTTATCGCTGCTGTCATTTAATCCGAGTGTTAATGTGACCTTCGGTAGCACCGCCCTCGGTTATCAAGGTCAGTTTCGTGCTGAAGATATTACTGCTGATGTACCAACGATAAAAGCTCTCAATGCACAAATAGACGCCGATTATATGGCAGAGCAACTACCTCTAATGATGACTGTTAAAGCGGCTGGTCAAGTACGGGTTAATATTGAGGTGTATCGCCCAGGCAAGGCTGTATGCTCAGCGGCTAAAGGTAAAGTGAATTGGCTCGCTGCGCAGCTAGATGCAACCGGCGAATATGTGCCACTAGGTGACTTAGCCGCAGACTTATCTTGTACCAATGGTAATCTTACAGTGTCTGTGTCGCCAGAGAATAACCTAGGGCTAGAATTAGACGCCGTGTTTAATGGCAAGCGCTTTAATGCCAATGGTTATGTAACACCAGGAGCAGAGTTTCCTGAACAGTTACAATCGTTCGTTGGTTTTTTAGGGCGTAAAGATAACCAAGGGCGCTACCGTATTCGAATTTAGGAAATACGCTATGGCTGTCAGGGCTAGCAATCTGCTAGCCTTTTTGTTGTCTGTAAATAATTGCTCGGATAGCTAGCCTAGGGGGTAATAAGTGAAGGAGTTGCTTGATCGTTATTAGGGGCGTTCAAATGAGCTATTTTTACTAAGCTGCGCTTTGGATAGTTGCTAAAAATGCCATCGACACCAAGGCGATGCATATCGATGATGTCCTCTTCGTCATTGACAGTATAGACAAACACTTTTAAGCCTCGTTGGTGCGCATCATCAACAAAAGCCTGATTAATGCAGTCGATATCGACGTGCACACTAAAAGCCTTTAAACGTTCCGCAAAGGTTGCATAATCAAGCGGACAACTGGCTGTTAGGGCACCAATGTGAATGTTGTTGTTGAGGCTTTTCAATTGATAAAGTAAATGATGATTAAAGCTTGAGACCAACAATTGGTCGAGATCAAAACCATAGTCATCAATGGCTTTTTTGATACAGCGTAACAACGGAGTAACGGTGCCTTCGGCTTTTAATTCGATATTAACCGAGCATGCCCCATTAATACAACGCAACACTTCATCAAGAGTAGGTATTTGTTGGCCTTGACCAGCGTCCAATTGTCTTAACTGGGCAAAACTGAAGTTTGTTAGCAAGCCTTTACCATTGGTCGTGGCGTCGACCTTGCGGTCATGGATGACGATAAGTTCATCGTCGCAGAGGTGGACGTCAACTTCAATGCCGTCCACCTTCATTACTAACGCTTGTTCAATCGCTGCAAGAGTGTTTTCTGGTTTATGACCACTGGCTCCTCGATGCGCGAAAACAAGCATAAGCCTTACTCCTCAGTAACGTAACCGTATGGTTTACCAAGGCGGGTCACCTTACCGGGGCCATCATCTTTGACGAAGTCCATGGCTCCTTTAGGGAAACAACACACTGTCGTTGAGCCCAGCTTAAAGCGGCCCATTTCAGCACCCTTCTCTAAGGTGATAGCACCTGGCTCACCAGCGGCAGGGTAATGCCAACGCTGCAATGCTTTGCCACCACTTGGGGCGATAGTACCCGCCCAGACGGTTTCGATACTGGCGACAATGGTTGCACCAACCAAAACCAGTGCAATAGGACCGATTTCGGTATCAAAAATGGTTACCACACGTTCGTTGCGGGCAAATAGGTTAGGGACATTTTCAGCGGTTAATGGGTTAACACTAAATAAATCACCTGGCACAAAAATCATCTCACGCAAGGTGCCAGCGATCGGCATATGAATGCGGTGATAGTCTTTTGGCGCCAGATAAATCGTCGAGAACTTACCACCTTGAAATGGCGCAGCGGTATTAGCATCGCCACCAAGTAAGGTTTCTAGTGAGTAGTTAAAACCTTTGGCTTGAATGATTTGGTTGTTAACAATATCGCCTTGCTGGCTAATCGTTCCGTCAACGGGAAAACAAATTTCTTTGCTGTCGGCGCTAATTGGGCGCAAGCCATCTTTTAATTCACGGGTAAAAAAATCGTTAAACGTTGCAAAGTCTTCCGCATTTTCTAGCTTTGCTTCACTCATATCGATGTTGTAAGACTTAATGAAACGCTTAATTGCAAACGTGGTCACCGCGCCTGCTTTAGCGCTTGCAAATTTGCCTACTAACCTTGATAGAGCTGTTTTAGGCATTGCGTACTGCAACGCAATTTTTAAAGAATCGAAAGACACATCGTGTTCCTTATAGTGACTTGCACACAGGCTGCAAGTATCGATTATTATAGATGAATAATATCGGGCTGAATTAATGATACGCAAGCGAACCAGCTGTAGTGATTCGCTCTAATTTTATTTAAAGCGCGATGTTAGTGTATTACTGTCTAAACTTGCAAGTATTCTTTGATAACTCGCAAAGCGTTGTTCGCTAATTTCACCATCCGTAAGTGCTTGTTTCAGCGCACATCCTGGATCATTTTGATGTTTACAATCGCGAAACTTGCAGTAACCAAAATGCGGTTGGAACTCAATGAAGCCTTTGTCTACTTGATCAGGTGTTAAGTGCCATAAACCAAATTCACGAATACCCGGTGAATCGATCAATCGTCCGCCATCGGGGAAATCATATAAACGAGCAACCGTCGTGGTATGCTGACCGAGGCCAGAAACATCACTGACTTCCTGGGTAAGTAAGTCGAGACCTGGCATTAATGTGTTAACTAAAGTCGATTTACCTACACCAGACTGGCCAACGAAAATGCTGGTTTTATCTTTCAAGCGTTGGCTAATTTGTTCCAGTCCCTGTTGTTGTTTGGAGCTGACCAGAATGACCTCATAACCAATGTCTTGATAAAGTTGTAAGTAGTTGTCGATATCGGTACGGTTGTTAGCGTCGAGCAAGTCAATTTTGTTGAGTACAATAATGGCTTTAATACCGGTCAATTCCGTGGCAACTAAATAACGATCGATAATATCGGCGTTAAAGGCGGGGACAACAGAAGAGACAATAAAAATTTGATCGATATTGGCTGCAATAGGTTTTACACCATCGTAGACATCGGGGCGAGATAGCACCGAGCTGCGCTCATGTACGGCTTCAATAACGCCACTAATACTGTGCTTTGTTTCTTTGCCGGGGCGCCAAATAACATGATCACCACACACCAGCGAATCAACGGTGCGACGAATGTTACAGCGGATGATATCGCCATTTTCACTCTGTACATCGGCGTGTTGACCAAAACGACTGATAATGGTGCCTTGCTGGGTCTCGCCAAGTTCGGAATCTTTCCAAATCTCGTCGTTACTTTTGGTCGACAATTTATTGGCGATGTTTTTCTTGATTCGCCTGTGCTGCCCTTTCGTTAATTTCTTCGCTTTAGCCACAATGTATGATGTTCTGCTGTTAATTCACGTGTATGAATGGTGTTAATAATGCCGTATTATACCTCTAGCAGCTTGATAAAGAAAATTCCGTATAGGTGGCGTAATGACTAGCAATGCAAATAACTTGATTTGGCTTGATTTGGAAATGACAGGATTGGATCCTGAACACGATGTGATATTGGAGATAGCGACAATAATCACCGACGCTGAGCTTAATATTCTTGCCGAAGGCCCTGTATTCGCGATATCACAACCTGACGACGTATTAAATAATATGAACGAATGGTGCATTAAACAGCATGGCGCCAGTGGCTTGACCGAGCGTTGTCGCCAATCGACTATCAGTTTGGCAGATGCAGAAGCCGCGACCATTGACTTTATTAGCCAGTATGTCGATAAAGGCGCATCACCGATGTGTGGTAATTCTATTGGCCAAGATCGTCGCTTTGTGCATGCCTATATGACTGACTTTGAACAGTGGTTTCATTATCGCAATATTGATGTCAGCACGATCAAGGAGCTTGTGCGTCGTTGGCAACCAGAGATATTAAATAAAGTACAAAAACAAGGCACGCATTTAGCCCTTGATGATATTCGCGAATCGATCGCTGAGTTACGTACCTATCGAGAATATGTATTTAAAATCTAATTAGACGCAATTTAAACGACACAGTGGCGCAGGTAATTTTAGCTAAATCATAGGCTTGCTAAATTGCTTGTGCTTTTTTTTTAAATAATGTTCTATTATGGATAATAGATTTATTTTTGCGCAATACTTGTTATTATGAAATCAGCAGGTGTTGTCTTGACAAGCTGAGACTGCTAATCAGCTTGATATGAGTCCGCGATAAGAATTATAAAAAGGATTGGTGTACATGACCGATGTAACAACCGAGCAAGTTAAATTGCCCCGTGTTATTGTATCAAAAGCCGTTATTTATCTTGCTCTGTTGCTTATTGCTATGGCTTCGCTGATAGGAGCGTCGCTGTGGTTATACAATCAACAAGCCAATAAAGCCGAATTTCTTAAGCAGCAGCAAATTCCGTTTATTAAAAACAACGCGCAATTGATGAAAAGTGTGGCGGAGTTAGAAAATAGCCTTGTTGCCCAGCAGTTAGCTATTCGTCATCAGCAAGTTGAACAGCCATTAGAAGATTTAAAATCCGCTTGGTTAGAAATTGTTGAACTAAGCCGTAACCACGTGCTTATGGTGAGAGACAGTGTGCGTGATAACAGCGCTGAAGATATTGCCTCGACGGCGCAAGACTTTGCTAACGGCTATAAGCGATTTGTTATTTTAGTTGATGATTTAATTCTTATACGCCAATCTCGCAATAATCAGTATCAAGCGAATCGTACCGAACTTAAACAAATTATCAAAACTGTCGAAGGTTTACGTCGTGATGCGTTGAATCAATTAGATGATTATTCTTATCAATTTGTTAATCGTCAAGATCGCCAAAAATCACAGTATATGAACGATATTATTGGTTTAACCAGTCGTGCCAATTTTTATCAATATTTATACCAAGAACTGTTGAAGGTTGATAATAAACTAACCGCCTTATCAACCGCCGTAACGTCGCGAAAGTTTAATCAAATATCCAATGATGTCGCCCATTTGACTCGCAATATTAATAAGCAATTACAAGAAAAGTCGAGCAATGATGCATTGCAAGGCATACAAAAAGATGTACTTGCGTTAACCAATCAATTTATGGGCTCTGGTCAACTGTTTACCAAATGGCGTGACGAAAACGTGACAACGGAAAAAGTCGTTGAGCAACTTAGCGTTTACCAAAACTTTCTTAAAGATACCGCGCAACTCATTGATCGCGATAGCTTCTTTGATTTGCCTGAGTTTTCGTTAAATATTCCATTTCTACAAATCACCTTGAAAGAATCCACCATGCTACCAGCAGCGATCGGCTTTATCACCATACTGCTTACGTTTAGTGGCTATATTGCTTGGAAGCTCTATACGGTGGTGACTCGCAGTTATTATGCCGGCTCACAGCATATGCAAATACGTTATCAAAAACAGCGCCAAGCAGAGCGATTACAGAAAAAGCAACAAGAGAAAAACCTCTTTAACGAACTGAATCGCGAGCACGAAGCGCCTAAAAATAGCGCGACGAATGCTAAGCCGGGGGCTGTTGGCGTTAACCGTGACGCTGTTGCTGCTGCCGCGGAATCAATACCAGAATCTGCAGAATCTAGCTGGTCACCCGCTAGCGATAGCTTTTATAAAATGAATAACCTAGTGATGAATTTAGATAAGTTTAATGCTTATCATGGTTCTGCTGAAGTCGCGGTTGAAATGCTAGACGATTATATTGAGCGAAATCAAAACCACTTTAAAGTGTTAAAAACCGCCCTAGCCAACGGTGATTTAATTGCCGCAGAGCAGGCTAATAAAGGCTTGTTACACGTTGCTAACGTGCTAAGTTCTCCTCGCGTTATTAAAGTGTGTGAACAAGTACACCGTGGCTTGCAAAACTGTGATATTAAAGCCGTTGGTAAACTGTTAATCGAGGTCGATGCTGCCCTTCGTGAAGTGGCTGAGTTTGTTGCTGAATCGTAGCCGGAGAGAGTGGTATCTGAGCAAGGCTAATGACTGACATTAACAATCAAGATAAGTGAGTTGCTTGGTTGATTGAGGCGCAAAGGTGTATGCCATTGCGCCTTTTTTGTTAGGGAATGTTAGCGAACATCAATTAGGCATCTCTCGGTAGGCCTTTTTCTATGGTGCGGATCAATCGTGCGGTAAGCCTTGAATGCTGTTTATCTTTATTCTGTTGCTGTTCAGCAAGTGCCCAATCTATGTGTTCGGCAACCAATTCACACACATGAGGACGTTGTGCTGTTAACGCATCAACAATTTCTGCTTGATAGGGTGCATTGCCGAGCGCGACGGCGATGTTGCGCTGCCAGCTTTGATAACCAATGCGGCGAATTGGCGAACCCTGGGTGTTATCTAGAAATTGCTGTTCAGTCCATGCAAACAGCTGCAACAGCTCAGCATGATCAAAGTTGTTGCGAGGCTTAAAGTCGTCCTCGGTTGTTATTTGGCCGTATTTATTCCAAGGGCAAACTAATTGGCAGTCATCGCAACCATAAATTCGGTTACCCATAAGCTTACGATATTGCTCAGGGATACTGCCTTTCATTTCTATGGTTAAGTAAGAAATACAGCGTCTCGCATCCACAACATAAGGTTCAATAATGGCTTGTGTTGGGCAAATCTTTAAGCAAGCAACACAGCTGCCACATTGATTGTCACTGGCTTTGTTTGTTGGCAACGGGATGTCGACTAATAATTCACCTAAAAAGAACCAAGAACCTGCCTGTTCATTAATCAGTAAGCTATGTTTACCAACCCAACCTAGACCGGCTTTTTCAGCCAATGGCCGCTCCAATATCGGCGCGGAATCGACAAATGGGCGAAAATCGAGCTGTTGGCAATAGTGTTTAATTTTATCACCCAACTGTTTGAGACGGTTACGCATCAGCTTATGGTAATCTCGCCCTAAGGCGTAACGCGATATGTAAGCTCGACTGGGTGATCTTAATGTATCGGCAAATTTTGCATCTTCAACAAGGTAATCCATGCGGGCGCTAATAACGGTGATCGTGCCAGGATGCAATAGGTCCGGTTTAGTACGCAACTCTTTGTGGCGGGACATGTATTCCATGTCACCATGATAGCCTTTATCTAGCCATGCTTGCAGCGCAGCTTGGTGATCGCGCAAATCAATATCACTAAAACCGATTTCGGCAAAACCAAGTTCTTTGCCCCAAAGCTTGATTTTTTCTGCAAGTTCTTGATAGTTAATAGATAAGGGTTCAGACATAGCTAAATTGAGAACGCAATGTTACCAGTGAAATTATCCGATAGCTTACCACAAGTTGCCTATTTGTCAGAAACGGTGGTCGATAACGAAGCCAGATTTGCCGCTAAGTTATCAATTACCATGCAAGAGTTGATGAATTTAGCCGGTTTATCAGCATTTAAGTTATTGCAATACCGCTACCCCAAGGCGAAAACCATATTAATTATTGCCGGTAGCGGCAATAATGCTGGCGATGGTTTTGTTTTGGCGCGTTGCGCATTAGCTCAGGGCTATCATGTATACGTGCATGCTGTACAACCTCTTGACCAATATCAAGGTGACGCGCACATTGCTTGTCAGCAGTTTCTAAAACAAGGTGGTAGCCTGTGCAAAATTAATGACGTCGACTTTAAACGCGTCGATGTCATTGTTGATGCGCTGCTTGGTACCGGTTTTCGCGGTAAAGTGAAAGACACTTATGGTTACTTGATTAACCTGGTTAATCAGTTGGACATTCCAATTTTAAGTCTGGATGTACCCTCTGGCGTTGATGCTAACTGCGGTGTTAAACGCGGTAGCGCAATTGTTGCCGATGCAACGGTAACCTTTGTTGCGGTAAAACAAGGTTTGCTAACTGGCGAGGCGAGTAATTATTGCGGTGAACTTTATCTCGCTGATTTGCATGCCGGTCATGAGCTGAGCCAAGAATTAGCAGGTGATGCACAAGTTATCCAACCTAAAACTCTAGCCAAATTAAAACAGCGAACAAGAGCTTGTCATAAGGGGGATACCGGCATGCTGTTAGCGTTAGGCTCTGATGCCTTAACGCCGGGGGCTATCGCCTTAAGTTCAATGGCGGCATTGCGAGCTGGCGCCGGCTATGTGGTCATTGACTGTCACCCACAAAACCAAGCGATTATTGCTGGTCGACAAGCCGAGTTCGTCTTTACCAGTGTTGTTGATGCAACTGAGCGAGATCACACTCTGCTTAGCAAAGCAAATGCAATCGTCATTGGCCCTGGTTTAGGTATTGGTGATTTTGCCCAGCTGCGTTGGCATTACACCCTAGATACCGATTTACCACTGGTTGTTGATGCTGATGCGTTGACGTTATTAGCTAAACAACCTAGTCGACGTGACAATTGGATTTTAACGCCGCACCCTAAAGAGGCTGCACGCTTGTTGTCGGTATCGGTTGATGAGGTTAATGCTGATCGCTTTAGTGCTGCGCGTGCCATTAGTGACATGTACGGTGGTATATGTGTGCTAAAAGGGGCTGGTACTATAGTTACCGATGGTCAGCAGGTTCACATTTGCCCTATTGGCAACCCAGGTATGGCTGTTGCGGGGATGGGCGACGTATTAACTGGCATCATCGGCGCTTTACTATTACAATCATCATCCTTAATAGATGCTGCGTTAAATGCGGTATATATTCATGCTCACGCTGCAGATCTGGCAGCCCGAGACGGTGAAAAAGGACTATTACCTAGTGATTTATATCCATTTATTCGGCAATTGGTGAATCAACGCTAATCAACACCCATATGCAACAATTAACATTATCTTTAGAAAACGAACAACACACCGTAGAATTTGGTCGTCAATTAGCCAAGGCAGTGCAACAGCTCGATGTCGACGCATTAGTGGTATTTTTACATGGCGACTTAGGGGCGGGTAAAACCACCTTAACGCGCGGCTTTGTGCAAGGCTTAGGCCATAAAGGCAATGTTAAGAGTCCAACCTATACCTTAGTGGAGCCCTATGAGTTGCCACCGTGGCATGTTTATCATTTTGATTTATATCGCTTAGCTGACCCCGAAGAGCTCGAATACATGGGAATTCGTGACTACTTCTTGCAAAAATCTTGTTGTTTTGTTGAGTGGTCTGAAAAAGGGGCTGGTATTTTACCTGCAGAAGATCTTATTATTAACCTGACATATAATGAAGATAAGCGCCATGTCAGTATTACTGGTAATTCAGAGCGCGGTGATAATATTATTAAATTTCTTTCCTTGTTGCTCGCCGAGCTGTAATAAGGGTAACAAACAAAAATAAGTAATACGTGGGATTGATCAAATGCGCTGATCGTCTTAATGCCCACCGAATTTTGGGGAAGCTAGTACTGATGAAAATGCGTATTGATCCAATACTGCTTTTGTTGTTTTCGTTGCTGAGTTTCAAGGCACTGTCACAAAATGTGATTGAGGGTGTTCGTGTTTGGCCAGCACCAGAAAACACGCGTGTTGTTTTCGATTTAAGTGACAAGCCTGACTATTCTTATTTTTTTCTTAAAAACCCTAATCGCCTTGTTATTGATTTCAAAAATACCGACAACGTTGCCGCACTAACGGGACTTGCAGCTGATGACAAGCGTATCAAGCGAGTGCGTACCAGTAAGGGTAAAAGTAAACAGTCGGTGCGTATTGTTCTTGATTTATCCACAAGCTTTAAAGAAAACATTTTTGTGTTGGCGCCTATGGGCCCATACGGCGACCGTTTAGTGGTTGATCTACATGATAAAAATCAGCCGAAAAAAGTGGTTAAGTCGCAGCCGATAAATAATAACCGCGATGTGATTATCGGTATTGATGCCGGTCATGGCGGTGAAGATCCCGGTTCAATCTCAAAAACTGGGGTATACGAGAAGAAAATCACTTTAGCTATCGCCAAACGTTTGCAGCGCATTATTAATGCTGAAAAGGGTATGAAAGCGGTGTTGATTCGTACCGGTGATTATTTTGTTAACTTGAATCGCCGTACCGACATTGCTCGTAAACACGAGGTAGACTTTTTAGTCTCAATTCATGCTGATGCATTTCATAGTTCAAGACCACGTGGGGCCTCAGTCTGGATAGTAAATGATCGAAGAGCGGAGTCTGAACTGTCTAAATGGCTTAAAAACCGGGAGCAAAACTCTGAGTTACTTGGTGGTGGCGGTGAGCTAATAAAGCGCACCAATGATGATAATCTGGCGGTGTTCTTGGCTGATTTGACCAAAGATAAGTCGTTAGAGATCAGTGACCATATTGCCCGTAATGTCATTAAGGAACTTAAAAAAGTATCGAAAATGCATAAGCTTAAGCCACAAAATGCCAGCTTAGCGGTACTTAAATCTTCAGATATTCCATCGATGTTGGTGGAAACGGGGTTTATTTCTAATCCTTATGACTTTAAAAATTTAATGTCGGGTAATCACCAAGAGAAGCTAGCAAAAGCAATTTTTAAAGGCATGCAGCAGTACTTTTATCGTTACCCGCCCCAAGGTTCATTGTTAGCAAATTTACGACCAACGGTGCATAAAATTAGCCGTGGCGAGTCATTATCTTTGGTTGCGCAAAAGTACAACGTGAGTATCAGCCAATTAAAGTTAGCTAACAACCTCACGTCAGACATGGTCAGAATCGGGCAAACCTTGACCATTCCTAGAGTGAATTAATGAGTATATCAATATTACCGGCACGCCTTGCTAACCAAATTGCCGCTGGCGAGGTTGTCGAGCGTCCAGCATCTGTTGTTAAAGAACTGGTTGAAAATGCCATTGATGCTGGCGCGACTAAGATCAACATTGATATCGAAAAGGGTGGCAGTAAGCGTATTCGTATCATTGATAACGGCCACGGTATTAAAAAAGATGAACTCACTTTAGCCTTGTCACGTCATGCCACCAGCAAGATAAAAAATTTAGACGATCTTGAGTCGATTAATAGTTTGGGGTTTCGCGGTGAGGCGCTGGCCAGTATCAGTTCCGTTTCAAGGTTAACTCTTACCTCAAAACCAGCAGAGCAAGACTCAGCTTGGCAAGCCATTGCCTTGGGCCGCGATATGCAAGTTGAGGTAAAACCAGCTGCACACCCTAATGGTACCTGTATTGATGTTGAAGATTTATTCTTTAATACCCCGGCGCGGAGAAAGTTTTTACGCACAGAGAAAACCGAGTTTAGTCATATTGATGAAGTGGTAAAGCGGATTGCCTTGTCAAACTTATCGTTGAGCTTCACTTTGAACCATAATGGTAAAACAGTACGTCAATATCGCGCTGCAAAAACCGATAAGCAAATTGAAAAGCGCATTGCTGCAATATGTTCGCAAGGCTTTGTTGATAATGCGCTCGCGTTAAGTTTTGAACATCATGGTATGCGCTTATGGGGTTGGATTGCGGCGCCGTCTTTTGCTCGTAGTCAGAATGATTTGTGCTATAGCTACGTTAATGGCCGTATGATGCGTGACAAGCTAATTAATCATGCTATCCGTCAAGCATATGGGCACTTACTTAGCCGTGATAGTTACCCCGCCTTTGTGCTGTACTTTGAACTAGATTTTGCCGAGGTTGATGTTAATGTTCACCCAGCAAAACATGAGGTGCGCTTTCACCAAGCACGTTTGGTTCATGATTTTATTTGTGCGGCTATAGAACAAACACTAGAGCAAACTTTGCAACCAGCGGTAGCCTTTGATAGTGACAGTGGTGAAGTATTAACACCTGCTGATGAAAACAGTAGTAGATATACTTACCCAGATGACACTCAAGCGACTGAGGTTGGCGTGCGAGACGATCACCATGGCGAATACCAGCCCCAACATCAGCGTTCAGGAAGCTCTGCTTCTACCTTAGATAGCGCGCATCATGCAAACAGCGGTGTTTATGCCGGCGATTATGACCGAGGTTATGTCAAACCATTGCGCCAGCATGACAATGACGATTTCGGGCAGCAACACAATAACGTTGATAGCGCAACTTCAGGTGCAAGCTATGGTCGTCAACAAGCCACCCACTATGCGCCCAACTATGCTGCGAATAGACCATCGTCGCAAGAGCTGAATAACTATCAGCAATTGCTAAAGACTTGTGACGACGTTGAAATATCAGCACCCGAGAATGATAACAGCGCTCGTGCTACTTCCACGAATTCAGCCGACATTGCTGTTGCACAAAGTCAGGCAAACATCCAAGTATATAAGCAAGTTAGCGATTATGTATTTGTTGCCGATGTAGAGCAGCGCTTTTGTCTGGTAAATTTACAGCCTCTGCAAATTCTACATTTTCAGCGACAGCTACAAAGCCAATATCCACAAGGCTTGGTATCACAACCATTATTACTACCTGTATCGGTTGCGATGACAACTGATCTTTGTCAGTTTGTGAAGCAACATCAACAAGCCATGCTACACATTGGCGTTCACCTTGACGTAAATCGCGATAAAGTGATTATTCGCCAGTACCCAGCTCAGCTCAGACAACAAGATGTGGCTGAGAGTTTTTGCTTGTTAGCAGACTTATTACATGGTCTAGAGCAAGCAAATGGCTCGCTCGTTGATAGTGATTGGTATGGTGTGGTGGCGCAAGTTAAAGCGGCTCAAGCTTTCACTGCGCAAATGGCACAACAACTATTGCTAGCGGCGCAACAATGGCAAAACTTTGATCTTTCTGCACACTTACTCTTGAATTCTCAGCAGCTTGACCTTACATCCCAGATAGAGCAGCTACTAGATTAGGTTTATCTATTGTTCTACCTTAATTAGGTGGGCAATAACTTTCGATAAGATATCAGCGTGACCGACATAACTTGTAAACCGCCAATCATTTGCATTATGGGGCCTACCGCCTCAGGAAAAACCGATCTCGCTTTTCAGTTAAGTGATCATTTGCCATGCGATATTATCAGTGTCGATTCCGCATTAATATATAAACATATGGATATTGGTAGCGCCAAACCTACAGCTACTGAGTTGGCGCGTTATCCTCATAAATTAGTGGATATTATCGAACCAACTGACAGCTATTCGGTAGCGGATTTTTGCCGAGATGCCAAGGCGCTGATTGCTGAAAGCCAAGCTAAAGGGCGTATCCCAGTGTTGGTCGGTGGCACCATGATGTATTTTAAAGGTTTGATCGAGGGAATTTCACCATTACCCAAGGCCGATCCGGACGTCCGTGCAGAGATAGAGAAACTGGCCGCCGATTACGGTTGGCAGCACATTCATACATTGCTCGAAGCCGTCGACCCTGTTTCAGCCGAGCGTATTCACCCTAACGATCCGCAGCGGTTAACCCGGGCGCTAGAGGTTTACCGCATCAGTGGTAAGTCGCTAACAGAGCTTACGGCAGTTAAGGGAGATACTTTGCAGGGTGATATCTATCAGTTTGCTATTACCACTAAAGAGCGCAGTGAATTGCACAAGCGTATTGAGCTACGTTACCAAATCATGCTTGATCAAGGTTTTGATCAAGAGGTAAAAGCGCTGATAGCGCGAGGCGATTTGCACGAAGATTTGCCATCAATTCGTTGTGTAGGTTATCGCCAAATGTGGCAGTATTTGCACGGTGAATGTGACTACGACGAAATGGTATTTCGTGGTGTTTGTGCAACCCGTCAACTTGCCAAAAGGCAGCTGACATGGCTGCGCAGCTGGCCAAACCTTAATTGGTTAACAACGGGTGACGATACCAACTTAGAAAAAGTGTTATCGATTATTGGTGCAACTAAGCTAAACCAATAGTCTCGAGTCAGCGTCATTGCTGGCTTGACTAACAATATGGATCAATTAGCAAAGTTAAAATCTTTGTGTATACTTAAAGTGCTCGGTGTATTCAGGACTTACCGATTTTCGCTGGTCAACTTTAAGTTACTGACTTTATTAAAATTTTAAGTGTAAGTTAATCTAATTTACAATAACAATAAGGAGCCAAAACCAATGGCTAAAGGGCAATCTTTACAAGACCCGTTTTTAAATGCATTACGACGCGACCGCATTCCCGTAGCGATTTATCTTGTCAATGGGATTAAGTTGCAAGGGCAGGTTGAATCATTCGACCAGTTCGTTATTTTACTAAAGAACACTGTAAGCCAGATGGTATATAAGCATGCTATCTCAACGGTAGTGCCATCTCGCGCTGTCAATACCACCCCTGCTGATGGAAATCAGACCGCGGAATAATTAAATGAATTACATTTGGAGTTGCTCATTTGTTTGATAGACATCAAGCAGGTGAGCAGGCAGTACTTGTTCACATTGACTTTTCTCAAGAAAACGCTCGCGAAGACTTATCTGAATTTGAAATGCTGGTTCCATCCGCAGGCGTTAATGCCTTAACGGTTGTTACTGGCAAGCGTGATACCCCTCATTCAAAGTATTTTGTTGGTACAGGTAAGGTTGAAGAAATAGCCGAAGCAGTAAAGCTATATGGTGCCGATGTGATCTTGTTTAATCATGCTCTCTCACCTTCTCAAGAAAAAAATGTTGAAGCATTATGCGAATGCCGAGTCATTGATCGGACAACGCTAATCCTTGATATTTTTGCGCAACGAGCGCGAACCCACGAAGGTAAATTACAAGTTGAATTAGCGCAACTGCGTCATATCAGTACCCGGTTGATCCGAGGCTGGACCCACCTTGAGCGACAAAAAGGTGGTATAGGTTTGCGTGGGCCAGGGGAAACCCAGCTGGAAACCGACCGTCGTTTGTTACGTGAACGAATGCAAAATATTCGAGCTCGTTTAGACAAGGTTGAAAAACAGCGCCATCAGGGGCGCCGTGCTCGTGAGCGTGCAGAAATTCCAACCGTATCTTTGGTCGGTTATACCAACGCGGGTAAATCAACATTATTTAACCGAATTACCAATGCAGACGTGTACGCCGCCGATCAATTGTTCGCAACGCTTGATCCAACGCTACGTAAAATGCATATAGAAGACGTGGGCAGGGTGATCCTTGCTGATACGGTTGGTTTTATTCGTCATTTACCGCATGACTTAGTGGCGGCGTTTAAAGCGACCTTAACTGAGACTCGTGAAGCGCACTTGCAATTGCATGTGGTCGATATTGCCGATGAACGTCGTGCTGACAATATTGCCCAAGTAGATGCGGTATTGGAAGAAATTGAGGCAAACGATATTCCTCAGTTACTGGTGTGCAATAAAATCGATAAGTTAGATGATATTGCACCGCGTATCGATCGTGATGAAGACGGCAAGCCGATACGGGTGTGGGTGTCAGCGCAAGCTAATCTTGGCATGGACTTATTATCGCAAGCCCTACAAGAGTTATTGGCGACGGATATCGTTGAATATCGTTTAAAATTGCCACCCGCCGCAGGACGTTGGCGCGGTGCGCTATATCAGCTAAATTGTATTAAAGAAGAGTCATTTGATGAGCAGGGTAATTGCCTGCTAAGCGTAACAATGCCGTTGCGCGAATGGAATAAGTTATTAAAAGCCGGGAAATCTGAGTTGGAAACCTTTATCCAACACTAACCTGCTGATAATATAAAGTAATATCAATCTAAAAATTGAGGGAAACCATAATGGCGTGGAATGAACCGGGGAAAAACGATAATGATCCCTGGAAAAACAAAGGTGGACGTGATCAGGGGCCGCCGGATCTTGATGAATTACTCAAAGATCTAGGTAATAAGTTCGGTGGTGTATTTGGTGGTA
Organism: Thalassotalea sp. Sam97; assembly: GCF_041379765.1. Taxonomy (NCBI): domain Bacteria; kingdom Pseudomonadati; phylum Pseudomonadota; class Gammaproteobacteria; order Alteromonadales; family Colwelliaceae; genus Thalassotalea; species Thalassotalea maritima. The sequence goes on from NZ_CP166919.1 coordinate 216,463, forward strand.
ACAAGCCTGGTAAATCGGGCGGTAGCCGCTTTAGTAGCTTTGGCGCAGGCCTTGTTCTTGTTATTGCTGCTGTCGTTTGGGCAGTCAGCGGTTTTTACACCATTAAAGAAGCCCAAAAAGGCGTGGTACTGCAGTTTGGTAAGTTTAATGGCTTTGTTGATCCAGGTATTCACTGGTTACCAACTTTTGTGCAAACGGTTATTCCCGTCGATGTGCAAACAACGCGTAACTTACAAACCGAAGGCTTTATGCTTACCGAAGATGAGAATGTGGTTCGCGTTGAAATGCAGGTACAATACCGTATTATCGATGCGCGCAACTTCTTATTTAACGTAACTAATGCGCCTGCAAGTTTAGATCATGCCTTTGACAGTGCGATTCGCTATGTTGTTGGTCATTCAAAAATGGATGAAGTACTAACATCGGGTCGTGAATCAGTGCGTCAAGCAGTATGGGCTGAGCTTGATAAAGTGATCGAGCCATACAACATGGGCTTGGTTATCACGGACGTTAACTTTAAAGATGCGCGTCCACCTGAGCAGGTTAAAGATGCGTTTGATGATGCCATTGCTGCTCGAGAGGATGAAGAGCGTTTTGTTCTTGAAGCTGAAGCTTATGCCTTGTCAAAAGAACCTATTGCTCGTGGTGAAGCGAAGCGTATCGAGCAAGAAGCGTTAGCATATAAAGATCAGATTGTATTGGCTGCACAAGGTAATGTCGCTAAATTCAATCAGCTATTACCACAGTATCAAGCGGCACCTGAAGTGACTCGTCAACGTTTGTATTTGGCGACCATGGAAAAAGTATACTCTAATGCATCAAAAGTCATGGTTGATGTGGAAGGTGGCAATAACATGATATATCTACCATTAGATAAAATCATGCAGCAGCAAAGCCTACCACAAACGTTGAAGCGTGATTTATCACCGCTATTGCAGCAAAACCCAACAACACAGGGTCGTAACTCAACAGTAAATTCGACCTCTTCTCGCAATGATCGCTTTAGCCGAGGAGGTAATTAATCATGAAGAACTTTTCAATAATTGTATTGGTTGTATTAGGTCTTTTAACGGTATCGTCGGTATTCGTAGTTAATGAAGCTGAACGTGGTATTGTTTTTGCTTTCTCAAAAATCAAACGAGATGGTAACGGCGATGTAAAAATTTACGAACCAGGTTTACACTTTAAAATTCCTTTAATTGAGCGTGTGCGTAAACTCGATGCGCGTATTCAAACTTTAGACGACAAAGCTGACCGCTTTGTAACGGCAGAAAAGAAGGACGTATTGGTCGATTCGTACGTAAAATGGCGTATCGTTGACTTCCCAACCTTTTACGTTCGTACCAATGGCGGTGACTTTAATAATGCCGAAGCGCTATTAAAGCAAAAAGTGAATAACGGTCTACGTACTGAATTTGGTTCACGTACCATTAAGCAAATCGTATCAGGCGATCGTGATTCACTGATGGAAGAGGCAATGCTAAGTGCCGAATCATCAAAAGCGGAACTGGGTATTGAAGTAATTGACGTACGTGTTAAGCGTATCAACTTACCAGAAGAAGTCAGTAACTCGATTTATCAGCGTATGCGTGCTGAGCGTGAATCGGTGGCTCGTGAAGTACGTTCTAAAGGTAACGAGCGTGCTGAAGTGATTCGTGCGACGGTTGATGCCAAGGTTGTGGTTATGATTGCCGATGCCAATAAGCGTGCTTTTGAAATGCGTGGTGAAGGTGATGCATTAGCTGCTAAGGTGTACGCGGATTCGTATAACCAAGATCCTGAGTTTTTCAGTTTTATCCGTAGCCTTGAAGCTTATGAAAAGAGCTTTAGCAACAAAGGTGACGTCATGATTGTTAAACCAGATAGCGACTTCTTCCACTACTTGAAAGAAACCACCGCTGCAAAATAACACCCCTTAATATAAACCCACCACTCGGTGGGTTTATTTTTATCTACCATGAAAACAGGCAAGGATGACTATGACCGTCGATATTATTATTTCGGCATTGGCATTAATGTTGATTTTTGAAGGGCTAGGGCCACTGCTATTTCCTAATCGTTGGCGTAATTTTATGTTGCAAATTGCCAATGAGAAACCCAACAGTATTCGCCAAATTGGCGCTGTGTTGGTGGCGATAGGCGCTATTATTTGGCTACTTAACACTTAATCTTGGCTACGCTTGCAATATATTTACAATTTAGCTTGAAAAAAGTGCGCAAAACAGATGATCTAAAAAGCCAGTTTTGCTAGTATTGCGCACCTAATTTTGTTTCCGATTTGCAAAGTATATTATGGGCAAAAACGTCGTTGTGTTAGGCACCCAATGGGGTGACGAAGGTAAAGGTAAAGTTGTTGACTTGTTAACTGATAAGGCCAAGTATGTTGTGCGTTATCAAGGTGGTCACAACGCAGGTCATACATTGATCGTTAATGGTGAAAAAACCGTTCTGCATTTGATTCCATCAGGTATCTTACGTGATAACGTAAAATGTTTGATCGGTAACGGCGTTGTATTGTGCCCAACTGCATTAATGAAAGAAATCGGCATGTTAGAAGAGCGTGGCGTACCAGTACGTGAGCGCTTACTAATTAGTGATGCATGTCCACTAATCATGCCATATCACGTTGCTCTAGATAACGCTCGTGAAGCGGCTCGTGGTAGCAAGAAGATTGGTACGACTGGTCGTGGTATCGGTCCAGCTTACGAAGACAAAGTTGCTCGTCGTGGTTTACGTGTTGGTGATTTGTTTGATGCTGAATCATTCAAAGCTAAGTTAACCGAAATTATGGAATACCATAACTTCGTACTAACGAGCTACTACAAGGCTGAAGCATTAGACGTTGAAGCAGTATACGAGCAAGTAATGGCAATCGCGCCGATCATCCAAGCGATGACTAACGATGTAAGCGAGACCCTAGACCAAGCACGTAAGAACGGTGAATCAATCATGTTCGAAGGTGCACAAGGTACATTACTAGATATCGACCACGGTACTTACCCATATGTAACCTCTTCAAACACTACTGTAGGTGGTGTAGCGACTGGTTGTGGTTTTGGTCCTCGTTACTTAGATTACGTACTAGGTATCACTAAAGCGTACACAACACGTGTAGGTTCAGGTCCTTTCCCTACAGAATTAAACGACGAAATTGGTAATCACTTAGGTACTGTTGGCCATGAATTTGGTGCAACTACGGGTCGTGAGCGTCGTTGTGGTTGGTTTGATGCCGTTGCAATGCACCGCGCAGTACAAGTTAACTCAATCTCAGGTTTCTGTTTAACTAAGCTAGATGTTCTAGATGGTTTAAAAGAACTAAAAATCTGTGTTGGTTATAAAACTGAAGCAGGTGACGTGCTTACTGTGCCACCAATGGCTGCAGAAGGTTATGAAAATATCACACCAGTTTATGAAACAATGCCTGGTTGGGACGAGTCAACGGTTGGTGCTACTTCTGTAGAACAGCTTCCAGCAAATGCTCGCGCGTACATCAAGCGTCTTGAAGAAGTAACAGGTGTACCAATTGATATTATTTCAACCGGTCCAGACCGTGTTGAAACTATGATTCTTGTTAATCCATTTGACGAGTAATCAATCTAATACGTTTCATCGTACTGATGGCTAAACTAAAAGGGATCGTGAAGATCCCTTTTTTGTATCTGCGTTATGGCTTAAATCACTAACCGGTTATTTAAGATTAAAACGATACGCGGATTAACAGTTCTGAGGTATCGAGATCGGATAAATCTGCATATTGAGCACTGATATACCAGTTATTGCTAAGTGATAAAGAGCCACGCCATTGTTCACCTTGCAAGGTTAGGTCTTCATCATATTGATGGCTAGCATACCCGAGCTACAAGTAGGTTCGACTGGTTATATCACTCTGTTGCGCTTTTAATGGTGTTGCAAGCGCAATTGTACTCAATAAGATGATTGTCAAACATGCTCAAATCATGGGGGCTCCCTATATTGTTGTTATTAATTCAGAGCAGGTGTTAGCACTGGCTGTTCAGCGCTATGCTCACAATGAGTACGCCACTGGCTCTGGTATTACCTTTTGAGAGCATGCCACGCTGAACATGAACGCTAGCTTAACATTTTTTAAGTTTATGATTTATTTTGCTTTTTAAGAATTTGATGGTGTCATATCAATTTGTAATACGTCATTCTTTAACGTTGTAAGCGGAAGATGTCTGTAACAGATCTCATATGTAAATAAAACTCATTAAGGTTCGTAAGTGCTTACTAGTTGGTAGGTTGTTGAAAAACATCGTACCTCTTATTGGTGGTCAATATGAAAGCTTTTAGGTACCATTACATTTCTGTTGTTCCTCCCCAAAAACATTGAGAATTATAAAAATGACCGACTTACGTCAACAAGCCCTAGACTACCATCTACAACCTAAGCCTGGAAAAATTGCTATGGCAATCACCACCGAAGCTGAAACGGCGGAAGATCTCGCTTTAGCATATAGCCCTGGTGTTGCGGAGCCGGTACGTGAAATAGCCGATGATGTGAATAACGTGTATCGATATACCAATAAAGGCAATACGGTTGCGGTGATCAGTAACGGTACGGCGATTCTTGGTCTAGGTAATCTTGGCCCGCTTGCTTCTAAGCCGGTTATGGAGGGCAAGGCGTTGTTGTTTAAGCGTTTTGCTGATATTGACTCGTTTGATATTCAAGTGAAACACAAAACGATTGAAGAGTTTGTGAGTACCGTTGCTAATATCAGTGACAGTTTTGGCGGTATTAATCTTGAAGATATTAAGGCACCGGAATGCTTTGCTATTGAAAAGGCGTTGATTGAGCGCTGTAAGATCCCAGTATTTCATGATGACCAACATGGCACTGCAATTGTTACCGCTGCAGGTATGCTTAATGCGCTAGAAGTGCAGGGCAAACAGCTGAGCCAAGTTAAAATTGTCTGTTTAGGGGCTGGCGCTGCAGCCATCGCTTGCATGGAGTTGTTGATCAGTTGTGGCGCGCAACGTGAAAATATCTACATGTTAGATCGCAAGGGCATCATCCATACTCGTCGCGATGATCTTAATGAGTATAAAAAGCTATTTGCTAATAATACCGACAAGCGAACGATAGAAGAGGCGTTGCAGGGGGCCGATGTATTTGTCGGCGTATCTGGGCCAAACTTGTTATCTGCCGAACAATTGCTGTTGATGGCGGAAAACCCCGTTGTATTTGCTTGCTCGAATCCCGATCCAGAAATTAAACCTGAACTTGCCTTAGCAACCCGCAGAGATGTCATTATTGCAACGGGCCGCTCTGACTACCCTAACCAAGTTAACAATGTGTTGTGTTTTCCTTTTATTTTCCGTGGTGCATTAGATGTTCGAGCGCGAACCATTAACGATGCAATGAAGGTTGCAGCGGTGCATGCAATCCGAGAAATCGCCAAACAGCCGGTGCCAGATGGTGTATTGCAGGCCAGTGGCTGTGAGCAGCTAAGCTTCGGTAAAGACTATATTATTCCTAAACCAATGGACCCACGTTTATTAGCCAATGTTGCTTATGCCGTTGCAAAAGCTGCGGTTGATAGTGGCGTTGCTGAAATAGACCTACCCGCAAATTACATGGGTATGGAAAACACCTAAATAAAAATGAGCAATAAAAAGGAAGGCCAGCAATGCTGGCCTTCTTTTTTGTTCTAGTTAGCGCTAAACGCTTTCAGCGTTAATCTTCTTGTTCATAGTCACTAAAATCAGTGATGCCATTTTCGGCTAGCACCTTGCGAACACTCTCTGGTAATTGATGCTCGTTATCTTTCGCTAAGTCTTCATCACTAGGCAGTGGCTGGCCGGTAAATGCGTGTAAAAACGCTTCGCATAGCAATTCACTATTGGTAGCGTGACGCAAGTTGTTTACTTGGCGACGAGTGCGCTCATCAGTTAACACTTTCAGCACACGTAACGGAATCGAAACGGTGATTTTTTTTACTTGTTCGCTTTTCTTACCATGTGGTGCGTAAGGGTTAATGTATTCCCCATTCCAATCAGCCATTGTGACTCCCTAAACATTACTTTGCAGATGTCCCATCGTCATCATCTTGCTGATTGATGTCGCGGGTTTAACTGGTGTGATGAAATTGTACTGTATCCAGTAGATGAGTCAACTTTTAACGGCAAAGATGTATAGATGGCTAAAAATAGTTGACCTTGGTGAAAATTCGTCCTAGATTGGATAGACGTCTAAACATCCAATTTTGTTTTTGGAGATGCACCATGGCTTATGACAAGCAGCAAACTATGGCAGTACAGGCCGGCATTAACAGTGACCAACATCACGGTGCAGTGGTCCCAGCCTTGCATTTATCAAGTACATACAGTTTGCAGGGTTTTAAACAAAAAAGAGAGTACGACTACTCCCGTACCGCAAACCCAACTCGTAGCACGCTAGCGCAAGTACTTGCTGAGCTTGAGGGTGGTGACGCTGCTGTCGTTACCAATACCGGGATGTCGGCGATTCACCTTATTTGTCAATTGCTGAGCAAAGATGATCGACTGCTTATTCCACATGACTGTTACGGCGGCAGTTATCGGCTGTTTGTCCACCTCGCAAAGCGTGGTCATTTCCATCTCGATATTGTTGATCAGAGCGACGCAACCGCGTTAGCGCAGGCTCTCGCGAAAAAGCCGAAATTGGTATTAATCGAAACACCGAGTAATCCGTTATTGCGTATTGTTGATATCGAGCAAATCGCTGCGGCCGCCAAGCGCGTAGGTGCACTTGTTGCGGTAGACAACACCTTTCTATCACCACTTTTACAACAACCATTGGCGTTTGGCGCAGATATGGTGATTCACTCTACCACCAAATTCATTAATGGCCATTCTGATGTTGTTGGTGGCGCAGTTGTATGCAAACAACAAGCATTAGCCGACGAGTTGGCATGGTGGGCAAATTGTATTGGCATTACCGGTAGTGCGTTTGATGCGTATTTGACATTGCGTGGTATTAAAACCTTACCTGTGCGTTTAAAACAGCACGCTGCAAACACACAAGCGGTAGTTAGTTTATTGTGCAATCATCAAGCGGTAAGCAAGGTTTATTACCCAGGGCTTGTCGATCATCCTGGACATCTGCTTGCTCAGCGACAACAAGCAGGCTTTGGCTCGATGATCTCGTTTGAGTTAGCCGGTAACGACGAACAAGTAGGTCAGTTCTTGGCAACATTGCAATTATTTACACTGGCTCAATCGCTGGGCGGCGTTGAAAGTTTGATTGCTCATCCAGCGACTATGACCCACGCGGGCATGGATGCAGAAGCGCAAAAACAAGCCGGAATTAGCCAGTCGCTATTGCGGCTATCTGTGGGGATCGAAGATGGCGAAGACTTATTGGTTGATTTACAACGGGCATTAGATGCGATGGCTGATAGTTGATAACAAAAGCCAACTTACCGTTAACGGCTTAGCGTCAGTGTATACATATTAGTGAAGACAAAATGAGTAAATAAAGAGGATTTAGTCGATGAATGCAAAAGCAAGGCAATTGGAATTGCTTAATCGAACGGTACGAGATATTGACCGTGACTTAAATGTGTCGTTTGAATTTTTTCCGCCAAATTCAGAGCAAATGGAAAATACCTTGTGGAGTTCAATAGACCGCCTCGCGCCACTGAAACCAAGCTTTGTTTCAGTAACGTATGGTGCAGGCAGTGGAACTCGCGATCGCACTCATGGTGTTATTAAAAAAATACAGCGAGATACCGGTCTTATAGCCGCGCCGCACCTCACTTGTATCGATGCCAGTCGCGATGAGCTAATCACGATTGCTAAAGATTATTGGCAAAGTGGCGTGCGCCATATTGTTGCCCTGCGTGGCGATTTACCCGATGGTTCGCCAAAGCCTGATATGTACGCCAATGATTTAGTGACGCTTCTTAAAGGGGTTGCCGATTTTGAAATCTCGGTTGCCGCTTACCCTGAAACTCATCCGGAGGCATCAAATGCGCAGGCTGATTTGGTGAATCTAAAGCGTAAAGTCGATGCCGGTGCAACGCGTGCGATCACCCAGTTTTTCTTTGACATGGATGCTTACTTACGTTTTCGCGACCGCTGTGTGGCGGTGGGTATTGATGTGGAAATTGTCCCGGGTATTTTACCGGTATCGAATTTCGCCACTTTAAAACGCTTTGCCGCGTTAACCAACGTCCATGTGCCAGACTGGATGGGCAATTTATATCAAGGTTTAGATGCCGACCCGATGACACGTAACTTGGTCGGTGCAAATATTGCTATGGAGCAGGTGAAGATTTTACGCAGCGAAGGGGTTAATGACTTTCATTTTTACACCCTCAATCGTTCAGAGCTTACCTACGCAATTTGCCATACGTTAGGCGTTAAACCGCAAAGTTAAGCGTTTTAAGTCCTTGTTAGCGCAGTATTAGCCACAGTAGTGATGAATAAACTGCAGCAACATATGCTCTGCGGGTTTAATTTGCTCAAATGCCAAATGTTCATTGTTTTGGTGTGCCTGCTCAATTGAGCCGGGGCCTAATACAATGGTTTGGCAACCAAGTTGCTGAATATATGGCGCTTCGGTTGCGTAATTAACTGCTTGGCAACAATGACCTGATATTGTTTTGGCGGTTTGCGCAAGCTCACTATCTGCACGTTCGGCAAACGCCGGCGAACTCAGGTGTAGTTCACGAATATTGATGCGACCCGGATATTGATCGGCGATGGGTTTAATGGCGTCAGCTAACCAAGCGACTAACTCATCGTCTTTAATGCCGGGTAAGGCGCGCAAATCGATATCCAGATAACATTCACCACAAATGCGATTGGCTCCATCACCGCCATGAATAGCCCCTAAATTCAATGTTGGCTCAGTCACTGAGAATGCTTTATTTTGATAGGTATTTGCTAAATGTTGCTTAAAGTTAAGTAACCGGCCAATAACTTGGTAGATGATCTCGATAGCATTAACACCATGATCCGGCAAACTCGAGTGGCCAGATTTACCAGTTACCGAAATTCGATGTGACATATGACCCTTGTGCATGATCACCGGCTTTAATTTGGTCGGCTCGCCAATAATGGCCACATCGGGTTTAACTAATTGTTGCTTGATAAAGAATCGCGCACCGGCCATAGAGGTTTCTTCATCGGCGGTTGCTAAGATATATAAAGGCTTTTTCAGCTTTGTTAAATCGACGGCTTTACATGCTTGCAATATAAAGGCAAAAAAACCTTTCATGTCACACGTACCAAGACCATAAAATTTATTATCTCTAACGCTTACCTTAAAAGGATCGCTGTGCCAGCCTTGTTCGTCAAATGGCACGGTATCACTATGCCCAGCCAATAATAAACCGCCTTCACCGTGACCTATCTTAGCCAGTAAGTTGTATTTATTTCGGGTGTGCGGTACTGGCTGAATATCAATTGTAAAACCTAAATCAGCAAACCAGTTACCGAGCAAGTTAATGATGGCTTGATTGCTTTGGTCTAACTGAGCGCTTTCGGCGCTAATAGAAGGCGTAGCAATCAACTGACTTAGCGCATTTTCTAAATTGGGTAAGGTATTTTCGATTGCCATAGCTATCCTTTGATTAACTTTTGCGCACCTTGGTCGTTAAATAGTTATGCAAAAATATTGCATTATTATTTTTGTGTTGTTATCTTTTTTAAGAAGTTGTTAATCAAGTTATTAATAAATCGTCAATAATGCAATAGATAAGCTTAGGTTAGTTATTAATTAATTGTTTGATACTGTTTGGTGTCATGTCTTAATGGCTCAGCATCGACTTAATTTGACTTACCATGGATAGACGATTTATGAATAAAATTGCGAGATATAAAAAATATGAAAATAGCTGTTATCGGTGCTAGTGGTTACGCTGGCGCCGAACTCGTTAAAATTCTCATTAATCATCCTCAGGTAGATGATTTAGCTTTGTTGGTTTCCGAACACAGCGAATCGCAAAATCAGCCGTTTAGCCAGTTGTATCCGCAGATGCATGGTATTTGTGACATCCCTTTACAAGCGTTTAATATTGCTTGGTTAAATGCTAACCAATCTGAAATTGACGCGGTATTTTTCGCAACCCCACATGAATACTCTGCACAGTGGGCGCAACCGTTTATCGATGCCGATATTAAAGTGTTTGATCTGTCAGGGGCTTTTCGTCTCAAGGATGTAGACGATTATCCCCAACACTATGACTTCACTCACCAGTACCCACAACTTTTGGCTGAGGCGGTTTATGGTTTGGCCGAATTTAACGCACAAGCGATAGCTGCTAGTAATATCATAGCCGTCCCCGGTTGTTACCCAACGGCGAGCTTGCTAGCTATTAAACCTATGGCTGATGCCGATTTACTCGACGATAACAGCATCACAGTAATCAATGGTATTAGCGGTGTCAGTGGCGCAGGTCGTAAAGCCAGCCTTGCCACCAGTTTTAATGAGCTCAGTTTAAAAGCGTATAACGTGTTGCAACATCGCCATCAACCTGAAATTAGCCAACAAGCAGGCTGTTCGGTGATCTTTAATCCGCATATCGCCCCGTTTAAACGTGGTTTGCTAGCGACCGTAACCATGCGCCTTAAGCAAGGTATTACTACGGACGATATCAACGCGTTATATCAGCAATATTATCAACATCAACCATTGGTTCGCTTAATGCCAAGTTGGCCACAGGTTGATGACGTCGCCAATACACCATTTGCTAATTTACATTGGCAGTACGATGCTAAGTTACAGGTATTGGTGGCAAGTTGCGCTATCGACAATTTGTTAAAAGGTGCTGCGGCGCAAGCGGTACAGTGTTTTAATATTCGTTATGGTTTCGCACCAACACAGGCATTAGTTGGAGGCAACCATGGCTGACTCATTATGTTTAAGCAAGCCACTGGTGATTAAGATTGGTGGCGCTATCGCTCAGTCTGATCAGGCTTTAACTTCATTATTTTGCGTAGTCGCAAAATTACAACAACATGGACAAGCGGTGGTGATTGTTCATGGTGGTGGTTGCGTTGCCGATGTTATGTTGCAGCAAGCGGGTTTCATCAGCCATAAAGTCGATGGCTTGCGGGTTAGCGAGCAGGCTCATATGCCGATCATTGCGGGCGCCTTGGCTGGAACGGTTAATAAACAAATCGTTGCTATAGCCAATAATCAGCAACTTAGCGCAGTAGGCTTGGCGTTGCACGATGGTCAAACATTGTCATGTATACCTGCTGCAGAACACTTAGGTTGTGTTGGCATACCAAGCCCTAGTGAAGGTGCCCTGTTAAATACCTTATTAGCAACCAATGTATTGCCTATTTTCAATTCTATTGGCGCTTTAGCTGATGGCCAGTTGGTCAACGTTAATGCCGATGATGCAGCGGTTGCTATTACTCAGCTTGTTGATGGTGAGTTGGTGTTATTAACCGATGTTGCCGGCGTAAAAGGTGCAGATCAACAATATCTAACCTCCCTCGATCACCATATGGCACAACAACTGATCAGTGATGGTGTGATCACTGACGGTATGGTGGCTAAAGTCAATGCCGCTTTTGTGGCGGCGAATCATTTACGACGAAGTATCGCGGTTGCCAGTTGGAAAACACCGGAGCAATTATTTGCGCTAACCACCGGTGATTCAATCGGCACCCGCATTATTCCTAACAGCTAATTTCATCAAGACGCATTTTTACTAAACCGAATTAATTTATTACAGGAATAACCTTATGTCGTTACAACATTATCTCGCTGATCATTATCAGGATAAAAGCACTTTGCAAAGCCTTATTGCTAAAGGCATTGCCATTAAATCTAATCCACAAGCTTATAGCAATGCATTGGCAGGCAAGTCGGTCGCGATGTTGTTTGAAAAACCGTCGCTACGCACTCACATCAGCTTTGATATTGGTATCAACAAAATGGGCGGTCATGCGCTCTATATTGGCCAACAAAATGGTCAACTTGGTGAGCGTGAGCGCATTAAAGATGTTGCGCAAAACTTGGCGTGTTGGGCCGATGCCATTATTGCCCGTGTGTTTAAGCAATCGGTTCTCGATGAGATGGCCGAACACGCCAATATTCCTGTCATTAATGCATTAAGTGACTTGTATCACCCTTGCCAAGCATTGGCTGATTACATGGCATTAACCGAAACCTTTGGCACAGTTGCAGGCTTAAAAGTGTGTTACATCGGCGACGCGAATAATGTCAGTAACTCGTTAATGTTAATGGGCGCTGTGCTCGGCGCGCATGTCACTGTGGTAACACCACAAGGGCATGGTCCGAGCCAAGTGATGATTGACACAGCAGAGCAATTGGCCACAGAAAATGGTGGCAAAGTGCTGGTAAGTACCGATGTTAACGCAGCAAGTGATCAACAAGTTATTTACACCGACACGTGGATCTCCATGGGTGACAGTACTAAGGTTGAAGAAATCCTCGAAACCTTTATGCCTTATCAAGTCAATGAGCAGCTTATGCAGATATCCGGGGCGCAGGCGGTGATGCATTGCCAGCCAGCGCATTTAGAGCAAGAAGTGACCACACAAGTATTCGACTCGAATAAATCTATCGCCATGTTACAGGCCGAAAATCGCATGTGGGCACAAAATGCTTTGTTACTAAGCTTGCTAACGCCTTTGGCAAATAATCAACAATCGTAATGAATGTAGGGAAACAGCAATGAATCATGATATTAAAAAAGTCGTTTTAGCCTATTCAGGTGGTTTAGATACCTCGGCCATCATTCCGTGGTTAAAAGAAAACTACAATGGCTGTGAGGTCATCGCCTTTTGTGCTGATGTGGGACAGGGCGAGGAAGAGCTCGATGGTATTGTTGAAAAAGCCATTTCGTCAGGTGCATCAGAATGCCATGTAGTCGACTTAAAAGAAGCGTTTGTTAAAGATTATATTTATCCGATTTTAAAAACTGGTGCCGTCTACGAGGGGCAATATTTACTTGGTACCTCAATGGCACGGCCAGTGATTGCCAAAGCCCATGTCGAGGTTGCCTTAAAGGTGGGCGCCGATGCGGTGTGTCATGGTTGTACCGGCAAAGGCAATGATCAGGTGCGTTTTGAATCCTGTTTTGCCGCGCTGGCACCACAGCTTAAAGTGATTGCCCCTTGGCGTGAATGGGATATGGTCTCACGTGAAGACCTTTTAACATACTTAGAAACGCGCAATATTCCTTGCTCAGCTTCCTTAACAAAAATTTATAGCCGTGATGCCAACGCTTGGCATATTTCTCATGAAGGCGGCGAGTTAGAAGACCCATGGTGTGAGCCATCAAAAGAGGTATGGACCATGACCACCGATCCGCTTGAAGCACCGGATACGCCTGAAACTGTGCTATTGAGCTTTGCTAAGGGGGAGTTGGTCAGTGTTGATGGCGAGCATTTAAGCCCTTATCAAGCATTGCAATATTTAAATCACAAGGCGGGTAAGCATGGCGTTGGTCGTATAGATATTGTCGAGAACCGTTTAGTGGGCATGAAGTCTCGCGGTTGCTATGAAACCCCAGGTGGCACTGTGTTAATGGCCGCTTATAAAGGTTTGGAAACGCTGATTTTAGATAAAGAGTCATTAAAATTTCGCGAGTCAGTTGGTCTAGAGTTTTCTCATGTTATTTATGACGGTCGCTGGTTTACGCCGCTCGCCAAAGCACAGCTTGCAGCTTGTCAAAGTTTTGCTGAACAAGTGACTGGTGATGTGGTGGTTAAATTGTACAAAGGTCAAGCAGTGGTGACCCAGCGTCGTTCACCAAACAGTTTGTATTCGGAAGAGTTTGCTACCTTTGGCGCTGACGATGTTTACGATCAAAAACACGCCGAAGGCTTTATTCGTTTGTTCAGTCTGGCTAGTCGCATTAAAGCGCTAAAACAGCAGGAGGTGTGATATGGCATTATGGGGAGGCCGTTTTCAGGCTGGCAGTAGTGACAAATTTAAGGCGTTTAATGATTCGCTGGCGTTTGACCATGTGTTAGTACATCAAGATATTCAAGGCTCGATTGGTTGGTCGAAAGCCATTTGCAAAGCTGGGGTTATCAGTAGCCAAGAGCAGCAAACACTAGAGCAAGCGTTATTGGACTTAGCCGCTAAGGTCGAACATGGTGAGGTTGATTTTAGTGAGTCGACCGCTGAAGACATTCACAGTTTTGTGGAACTGGCATTGATTGATGCGGTGGGTGATGTAGCGCGCAAGCTGCATACTGGGCGTAGCCGTAATGATCAAGTAACCACTGATTTACGCTTATGGGCGCGCACTCAAGTGGATGCCTTGGTTGATATGCTTAATAGTTGTATTAGTGAGCTGTTAAACTTAGCCGACAACAACAAACAACATATATTACCCGGTTATACCCACCTGCAACGTGCGCAACCGATTCGTTTTGCTCATTGGTGTATGGCGTATGTGGAAATGCTTAAACGAGATGTGTCGCGCCTAGAAGATGCCAGAGTGCGGTTGAATCAATCGCCATTAGGTTGCGGGGCTTTAGCGGGTACCGCCTACGATATAGATCGTCATGAACTGGCGCAAGATCTTGGCTTTGATGGCCCGTGTATGAATTCGTTAGACGCGGTATCAGATAGAGACTATGTGCTTGATTTACTGTTTGCCGCATCCACAGGCATGATGCATTTATCACGCTTTGCTGAGGATTTAATCTTTTTTAATTCTGGCGAAGCCAATTTTATCACCTTAGGCGATCAGGTAACCTCAGGTAGCTCATTGATGCCACAAAAGAAAAACCCCGACGCATTAGAGCTGATTCGCGGTAAATGTGGCCGAGTGTATGGCGCATTGCAAGGACTGCTGGTGACGCTAAAAGGGCTTCCTCTCGCCTACAACAAAGATATGCAAGAGGACAAACAAGGCTTGTTTGATGCCCTGCAACAGTGGTTCTCTTGCTTAGAGATGACCTGTGAAGTGGCGAACTCCATTGAAGTGAACGCCGCTGAGTGTCTGCGTGCGGCGCGCGGTGGTTATGCTAATGCCACCGAGCTTGCTGACTATTTAGTGGGTAAAGGCATGCCGTTTCGCACCGCTCATGATATTACCGGTGCCGTAGTGTTGTACGCTATCAGTCAAAATGAACCTCTAGAAAACCTGCGTTTAGATGAACTAAGACAATTTTCAGAGCTTATCGACAATGATATTTATCCGGTACTGGAGTTAGAGCATCTCGTTAACAAACGCAGTATTCTTGGTGGTACTGGCATTGAACCGGTGAGTAAAATTATTGAGCAAAATCGTCAGCAACTTGGCTCGACCGATTACCAAGTTCGAGATGCCAAACTCACGGATTTACGGGCGATAGCTAACTTAGTTAACTACTTTAGTGATCGCGAAGAGAATTTGCCGCGTAGTGAAGACGACCTTATTCGCTCTATACGCGACTTTGCCGTTGTTGAAGTCGACAATAAAGTTGTCGCTTGTGCATCGCTATATGTATACAGCACCGGTCTTGCTGAAATCCGCTCGCTAGGTGTTAATAACAACTACCAAGGTAAAGGCTATGGCATTAAGCTATGCGAATTCTTGCTTGATCGTGCTAAGTCCTTGTCATTGTTGAAAGTATTTGTATTAACTCGTAAGCCGAAATTTTTTGAGAAAATCGCCTTTCGGTTAAGTGATAAGGAAACCTTGCCGGAAAAAGTAATGAAAGACTGCGAATTGTGTCCCCGTCAGCATTGTTGTGATGAAGTCGCACTCAAGTACGACTTAAGTGAGCATCAATCGGCGCAGCAGCTTTTTAAAACCATAGAGGTTGCCAACATAAGCTAAGGTAACCATTTTTGTAGGTAGTTATGTAACCAATAATAAATGCTCGCGTATGGTAGTTCCTCTAGGCCCATCATTAGATGGGCTTTTTTTGTACATGGATGTACTTATGCTACCGGGCTAATGCTGTTGTATGAGGATGGTGTTAGGTAGTGATTGTCATGGGTGTAGTTATGTTACTGGACTAATGCTGTTGTATGAGGATGGTGTTAGGTAGTGATTGTCATGGATGCACTTATGCTACTGGGCAAATGCTGTTGTATGAGGATGGTGTTAGGTAGTGATTGTACATGGATGTACTTATGCTACCGAGCTAATGCTGTTGTATGAGGATGGTGTTAGGTAGTGATTGTCATGGATGCACTTATGCTACTGGGCTAATGCTGTTGTATGAGGATGGTGTTAGGTAGTGATTGTACATGGATGTACTTATGCTACCGAGCTAATGCTGTTGTATGAGGATGGTGGTAGGTAGTGATTGTCATGGATGTACTTATGCTACCGGGCTAATGCTGTTGTATGAGGATGGTGTTAGGTAGTGATTGTCATGGATGCACTTATGCTACTGGGCTTATGTTATTAGGTGAAGCTAGACAATCTATAGCAAACACTATTCAAAACGACCTATCACAAATACTTACCCGGTAACGTATTGGTAATGCCGTACAAATACTATACACTGATTTTTGTGTGTAAATTGAGCAATAACAGGGTGCAGATAAGCTATGTCGAGCGATAACAACAAATTAGCAACCAAAGGCAGCATTCGCCTTATCGAAAAAATCGGTAAAAAGATCCCCGATCCTATAGTTATCTTCATCTGGTTTTTGGCGCTGTCGTTTATCCTCACTATCTTTATCGGTGGCTTAGAGTTTCAAACCGTCAGTGGCAGTGGCGAACAGGTTACCCATACCATCAAAAACATGGGCGAGGCAGAGCATACCCGCTGGCTATTTGACAATGCCTTACTAAAAAACTGGTTAGCATTTGGCAACGGTGTACTGGCAGTTATTTTAGTGGTGATGCTCGGTGTTGGGGTTGCTGAACAGTCGGGTTTGTTAACTGCCATTATTAAAAAACTCGGCACCCATTTAAAAGAAAGCTATTTAGCGCCTGCATTGGTTTTTCTTGGCATTATGAGCTCCATTGCCACCGACGCGGGCTACTTGGTATTGATCCCTTTAGCCGGCTTGTTATACGCAGGTCTTGGCAAAAATCCCCTCATTGGTATGGCGGCGGCCTTTGCCGGTGTTTCCGCAGGCTTTAGTGCCAACCTTATCCCGGCGACGCCTGTTGATGTCATTATTGGCGTTAATGCGCAAATTTTTGCCGAAGCGCAAGGTGTACCATTTGAGTCGCGCGATGGTAGAGCGTTAACCCCAGCAACCATGCATTATTACTTTATTTTTGCATCGACATTTCTATTGGTGGTGCTTGGTGCCTGGGTTACTAAACGCTTTGTCGCACCGCGTTTAGAGCAAATGTCGTATCAGCTGCCTGAAGAAATCGACTTGTCAGACTTTGCGGTGTCTGAAAAAGAGCAAAAAGGCTTAAAAGCGGCATTTTGGGGCTTGGTGATAGCCATTGCCATTGTTGTTGGCCTCGCATTAGGGCCTCTTGCGCCATACGTTGATGAGTCTGGGCGCACCATAACGCCATACCTGAATAATGTGATTTTATTGATATCTATGGTGTTCATTATTGTTGGTGTAGCTTTTGGTTATGCCACCGGTAAATTTCGTCACTTGATTGATGTTGTGCAAGCCATGGTGGCGCAAATGAATACCATGGGTTATATCCTAGTGTTGACCTTCTTTAGCTACAACTTTCTTGGCTTGCTGAGCTACTCGGGACTCGGCACCTACATTACCTACTTGGGTGCAACGTTTTTAGAAAATATGGGCCTGCAGCAATTCCCCATTTTGCTTATTGTTGGCTTTATTTTTACAACCGCGTTAATCAACATCTTTGTTGGTGGTTTAACTTCAAAGTGGATGCTATTAGGGCCTATTTTTGTGCCTATGCTGTATCAAGTTAACTCACAAATGACGCCAGATTTGGTTGCCGCAGCGTATCGCGTGGCAGATTCTTCGACCAACATTATTACCCCTATGATGGCTTACGCAGGGGTTATTTTAGCTTTTATGCGTAAATATAAACCGGATCTTACCTTTGGTGATGTGATCATTATGATGATGCCGTACTCGATAGCGTTTTTATTGGTATGGACGACGTTGTTAGTGGCATTTTTCTTGTTTGGTATCCCGCTGGGTTTTTAAGTCGAAGAAACTGTTCGTTTCAACGGTAAGCATGGATTTTAATTGCATGCGAAATATTGGCAATAAATGATGCTTTTTGGTTCTTGTTGTTTGTTGCTAGGTGTAGATAATAAGGGCTTATTTTTAGGTAAACCAGAGAGCAGCCATTTATGCCGGAATCAACAACATCAGCCAAGTTGTTAGCCATATTAACTAAGCATGGCAAAGGTGAGCTTGTTGCCCCAATATTAGCGAGTGTTGGATACCGGGTTGTCACCGAGAGCGGTTTTGATACCGACTCACTCGGTACCTTTTCTGGCGAGGTTGAACGTACGTTGTCGCCGTTAGACTGTGCTAAACAAAAGGCTCGATTGGCGTGTGAGTTAAGCGGCGTCGCTATTGGCTTGGGGAGTGAAGGCAGCTTTGGCAAAGGCCCGTTTCCAGGCATGAATAATTGGAACAGCGAGCTTTTGGTATTGCACGATGCGACCACGGGCATAGACATTGTCGCCAACGCAGAAGGACCTGTATTTTTGCCTAAGTATGTAGGCAGTGATTTACAGGCATTAGAACAAACATTCAAGCAAGGTGACAAACAACAAGCTTGGATATTATCTTTTGCCGATACCATTATTAAAGGCTTAACCAGTTGGCAGCAGATCATAGCACACCTGCCAGATGATTATTCGTCTACTGTTATGACCTTGCAGCCTGACTTACGAGCAATGCATTGCCCACAGCGACAACAATATATTATGCAAGCGGCAGAGCAATTGGCTGAGCGTTTACAAGCCAATTGCCCACAATGTGATAAGGCCAATTTTTGGTATCATCAATACGTAAAAGGACTTGAGTGCAGCGCCTGTGGTAATGCCACTGAGCTTAATAAGGCGCACATTCGTAAGTGTCAGCACTGCGATTATCAACAAACCGAAACAACAACGACTGAGCTGGCTGATCCTTATTACTGCCAGCAGTGTAATCCATGAAAACAGAATTATTAAATGCGAATAATGCCGCTGATGTAACTCGAGCGGTTGAACTGTTACGTGCCGGCGAACTTGTCGCCGTACCAACAGAAACGGTATACGGTCTCGCTGCCGATGCCAGCAATCCAGAGGCGGTGAAAAAAATATTTGCGGCTAAGCAACGCCCGAGTGATCATCCACTTATTGTTCATATCGGTGATATTGAACAGTTATCGCACTGGGCTGAGGATATACCCGATTGGGTTTATCCATTAGCTGAGCAGTTTTGGCCTGGGCCGCTGACCATGATTTTTAAACGTCTGGCAACGGTAAGTCCGGTAATTAATGGTGGCTTACCGAGTGTTGGCATTCGTATGCCAAATCACCCTGCACTATTACAACTACTACAACAAGCGAATATGGCCGTTGCCGCACCATCGGCAAACCCTTATCAAAAGCTGAGCCCAACGACAGCGCAGCAAGTGTTAGCTGGGCTTGACGGAAAAATAGCTGCAGTACTTGATGGTGGCCCATGTGGCGTTGGTACCGAATCAACCATTTTAAAAGTGGAAAACCAGCAGGCGCAGATATTACGCAGTGGTCCTATTAACGCTGTTGATTTACAACCATTCTTTGAGCAGCCGATTGAGATGCCTCGCGTCCATTCAGAAGCGGTATCAGGCAATAAAAAAGTGCATTACCAACCAAATGCTAAGGTGATTTTGTGCCAACCAGAGCAGTTACAGCAACTGAATAACGAGGACGGTCAAAATGCTGCAGCGCTGGTGTATTCGTCTTATCAACAATTGTCATGTGAGCACATCGTAAAATTACCTGCTGATGATGCAGGTTACCGAAAAGCCTTGTATGGCACCTTACATGATCTTGATAAGCTTGGGGTGTCGAAAATTTATGTCGAAATGCCACCGCAGCAATTACAGTGGTTGGATATATTAGATAGATTGAGCCGCGCTGCGGCTAAATAGCTAAAAGTCTCTCGCTTAATAAAAAGTCTTGTTAGAATTTTCTAACAAGACTTTTTTTGATCTATTAGTCTTATTATGAGTTGAGAATTTGGGCTAGCTGGGGATCTATGGTAATTAAAGTATGTAGATTTATTTATCCAAGTGATTTATCGACAGAGCACAGAGTAATGTGAAGCTTACTTGATATAAGCTGTATTGTTAGTTTTATAACAGCGTTATGTTATTCCGCTACCGTGTTTGTCGAGCCTTTGCATTCTCGCTGAGTCAGCAAAAATTTAATGGGATTGGTATTATCATGAAATAGTTTATAGGCATTGTAGCGATTTGATTTTAATGCCAAGAGCGCTTTTCATGATTACATTTTTTGCAGTGGCTATTATTAATTGGATCTTGGGATAAAGGAGCAAACATGAGTGAACAACTATTGTTTTTACTGCCAGCATGTATTGTTACGGTAGCGCTAGTGTATGTGATAATAAAACATAAGCGCTAACTGAGATTATGTTTTGATATCTAGAAAGGAGTTGTTTTGATGGATTGGGTGATTAGTCTGATTATATTTGCCGTATTTTTAATGTATCAGGTGGTGCGGATTCGTTACGAATGCCGCAGAGATAAATTAACACTGGCACAGTGGTGGAGAAAACCTCTCCCTAAAGAAGATGAGATATTTAAAGCATGAATACTACCTCTTTACTGATGATAATAACCGTTTCAACGATAACGTTTTATGTGGCGGTGTATTATCTTATAAAGTCGATACTTATGCGTAAATATATGAACTAATTCGCGCTACCAAGGTGAGGATTTTGAGCAAGCTCTTATTAACGCTGTAAAGTTTATCGGTAACCGTGCTTTCATTGCTCGCCATCGCTGCAGTTAATCTTGCTGATATCATCGTATTGCAGTGTATCGAGACGGACCGTAAAAGGCTCTTGGTTCTCATCTACAGGTTCAATACGTAACGTATGGTTTATCTTATCGACACAATATATAGCATCACCTGCTAGCGACTCTGACCAACGTTCAACAAACTCGCCTTGTAAATTAAAACGCCATAACGATAGTTGACTATATTGCGCCCCTTGGGTGATATGTGTCATGACAGTAAAACCTTGGTTATTGAGATAATATTGTTCGCTAATGTCATTAAGGCTGTGAAGTAACTCATCGTAAAGTTGGTTTTCGTTAAGACATTCTATATCTTGTTTACAGGCGGGAAACGTTAGTTTTGCAGGCAAGTTTGCGATAAAGTCACTCACCAGTTGCCCCGGCGTTTTTATATCATCAATACTTGATGTCATATCGCTTTTACTTTCATAATCAGGTGCTTTTTGATCATTGTCATTCGCAGATTGCTGCTTGACTAGCAGTTGGTATGCCAGCCCTAAAGCAACCACCATCAGTAGTAAAAAAACGGGTTTTATAGGCTTGTTTGGTTTGCTCATATTTATTTTCTTTTTGTCATTCAATACCATTGCACTGTAGCATAAAGACATTACAATGGATGTATCCGGTGATTTAATTGGCAACTTGCGATCGGTATATAAAATCAGCTAAAGCGTTAATATCAAAAGCTTTAATACTAAAGCCTAAACTTTGAAGCACCTACATTGATACGTTAACGTGCGTTGCCTTAGCTTTTAACCTAATTAGTTAATCCACTAAGGAGCACTTATGACCCAATCTAAACAAAAACAAAAACCTCTTCAGCAATGTATCAAAGACCAAGATCCCATTTGCGTTAACTGCCGATATTATGTGAACTTAGTCGGCGTTGGTTTTGGCATTCGTTGTAATCAGCCGCAAAACAGAGGTGATGCGACTATGCCGCCAACGATCCCGTCGAGGTGTCATAGTTGTCAGTATTTTCAGGTGCGCTAACGGGTTGTTGTTTGAGGTTGCATCTTTTATGTCACGATTTATCGGGTGCAATCAACTTAGCTAATGGTAATTAATTGTTGCGATGCTATCTGTTTATCGCCGGTTGGCCGTTTATGAAATTTATTCGCACTGATTGGTGCTATCGAGGATAGTAAGTTCCATAGTCGTTATTTGGCCGGCGCGAAAACGGGAAAGCATGTACTTTGTTTAGTTCAGATAAGCTATTATTTAACCAATAAATCGTTGAATTAATTTGAGATTACGGCGCCATTTTTCGAATACCTGTAGCAGGTTAAACGATAAGCAAACTTAAACCTTTAGCAACTAAAAACAGAGCATCACGTCCCGAACCTGCGCCAACATCAAGCACCATACCATTCAGATGGAATATGTCGTCTAAGCCAGCCTTTATGTACCGGCTAAAACGTTACACTATTTATTGCTACAGATAGTATATCTTGTGTGTTTTGAGAAGCAGGTAATCTTGTTTATGAATTATAAACACTTTCAAAAAATCTAACTTGAACTTTATCCTTTAGCATTATTATCCTGTTGAAAATATCAACAGGGTTTAATAGAACGTGAGTCACTCGACCCATAATCTCATCTTCATTTATAAAGCCAATAACACGAGAATCATCACTAGCAAATCTATTGTCACCCATAACAAAATATTTGCCATCAGGCACTATGACCTCATCCATATTAGCGTACTTGTTGTCGATCCTATTTTGGTAATTCTCTGAGAGACTTTTTTTATCAAGATAGATGACATTGTTTATTCTGCTTCCGCCATTTTCCAGCGGAAAAGTCTCCTCGTAAACGCCAAACTTAACCTTTCTTGTTACTGGGATCTGACCAGACATTGCAATGTCAAGCTCAGTGTACTTCAACTGCAAGGGCTTTCCATTAATGTATAAGACTGCGTTTTTGACTGAGATGGTGTCGCCTCCTACACCAACAATTCTTTTTACTAAAAGTATATCTCTATCGAAAACAACTATATCTCCTCGTAGCGGCTTGTCCTTTTCATTGTACGCTAGCTTATTAAGTCCGATGTAATCCCATTCAACCAACGTTGGGTTCATTGAGCCAGATGGAACTAAATACCAGTTGTAGACAAAAGTTCTTGTCAGTAAAAAAAGAAGAATGAAAATGTAAAATCTTAAATCATCTAAGATATGGGTTAGTACAACACTTTTAATGTGATACCAGGATAGTTTCGAGCTATCAATCCTAAAAAATGAAGAAACTTTTGAAATGCTCAATGCAGATTTTTCCTTGTTATCCGACAACGATTGAATCCTTAATGGCTATCAGGGCAAAGTTTACTCTACAGGTAAATTATTAAAAAGTTTAGTCATAACTAGCATGGCAAAATTGTTTCCGCCCGTGGACACTGCGACGCACTAGTAAAGCGTTTATGGCGAACCTATAAACAAAATTGGCAAACGATTTGTGAAGCCATCAACACACACATTCCGTCTAACCCGCCAATATTGGTAAATGGTGGCACCAGTTGTTGGGTTAAAGGGCCAGATAATCTTGATTGCCGAGAGTTACAACAGCTCGCCAAACAGCATGGAATTTTAATTGAGTTGGGCGATATCGCCTTTGCTGACCCGCAACAAGGTAAAAATTACTTTCGGCTTGGTTTTACCGCCATTGACGAGCAAAGAATTAGCCAAGGTGTTGCTAAAATTGGTGAGATTATTAAGCAGCTTTGCGATTAACTAGTAGTTTCATTCGACTAAAAAAATAGGCTAAAAAAACCTCGTCAAGAGTGGTGACTTACACAACTCACTTTCTGCAAATGGCATTCATTTCTGCACAGGTGAAAAAATATCAACCATAGCGATCTTCGCTAGGCCAAGCGCCACCTGGGTTGTACAAAAATCATCCGAACATAGAGTAACCTTGTCTTGGTGGGGTTGTGCGTTAAATGTACAAACCGATTAAATTTTCAATAGTCCATTTGTGTGATCGGATATGTCCATTTGAGTCTTTACTTTAAACAATTGTTTGATTATGTTGAAGTTGTACAAAAAACAAACTTCGAAGAGGGATAAATCATGTACAACGAAATGTTTAAAGATCTTAATGAGCAATTACAGGCTGGCCTTAAGCCATGGTTACAACTTAACACTGCGGTACTAGAGCAAGTAGAAAGCTTAACTAACGCACAATTAGATTCAGCTAAATTTTACGCTGATCTGAGCATTGCACAGTTAAAGCAACTAACTGCAGTTCAATCGCCAGCTGAGTTATCACAACTAGGTGCTAAGCAAGTTGAACTAGCAAAAGAAGTTCAATCTCGTGTTAAAGCGGATGCTGAAAAATTGGTTGATATTAACAAAAACCTAAAAGAAGCATGTGAGTCTGTGACAAAAGCAGCTGTTTAATCTAAGTGCGAGGAGCTAATGACTAGCTCTTCGCTTTTATGATTCATTTTACGCAAGGGACGAACCATGAATACCTCGCCATTTTCACAGATTTTCGATTCAATGTGTCAGATCAATGAGAAGATGCTTGAGTCAATCTCTAAGTCACAACAGGATACATTCAGTACCTTATTTCAGCAGCAGTCGAACGATGTGTCTGAAGCGGTTTCGAAGCAAGTACAAGATCCGTTTAATTTAATTAACCAACAAATGAAATGGTGGCAAGAGCAAGTTGGTATTTTTCAGAACACCATGTTGCGTGCGTCAGATTCTTCACAGCAGCCACTTATTACTCCTGAAAAGGGTGATCGTCGCTTTAGTAGCGATGAATGGGAATCGCACCCTTGGTTTGATTTTATTAAGCAGTCTTACTTGGCGACCAGTAAAAATATCATGGAGTGGATTGAGCAACTTCCAGATGTTGACGAAGACAAAAAAAATCGAATGCGCTTTTTTGCTCGTCAAAACTTAAGTGCCATGGCACCAAGTAACTTTTTGTCGTGCAACCCTGAATTATTAAAGCTTACTCAAGAAAGTAATGGTCAGAATTTGGTGGATGGCCTGCAACGCATGGCTGATGATTTAAAAAAGAGTGCGACCACCTTAAACGTTAGCATGACCGACAAGAGCGCTTACGAGCTAGGTAAAGACATTGCCGCAACACCGGGCAAAGTTGTTTATAAAAACCACTTATTTGAACTAATCCAATACAAGCCAACCACCAAACAAGTGGCTAAGCGCCCAACTTTGATTGTGCCGCCGTTTGTGAACAAATACTACATCATGGATTTAACGCAAAAGAATTCCATGGTGAAATACCTCGTAGATCAAGGCCAAACCGTGTTTATGATCTCTTGGTTAAATCCATCAATAGAAAATGGCAGCGATATCGACTTTGAAGATTACGTAGTTGATGGTGTGATTGAAGCGTTAACTGCCGTTGAAAGTGCTTGCGGTGAGCGAGAAGTAAACGGCGTTGGTTACTGTATTGGTGGTACAACATTGGTTGCAACTATGGCTTATATGGCTGCACGCCGTATGAAAAAGCGCATTCAATCGGCAACATTGTTCACCACCATTTTAGACTTCAGCCACCCAGGTGAGCTTGGTAACTTTATCAACGAGCCTATGGTATCGGCGATTGAAGCACAAAACAGCGCTAACGGCATTATGGATGGTCGTCAGCTGGCGGTATCGTTTAGCCTATTGCGTGAAAATAATCTGTACTGGAATTACTACGTAGACGGTTACTTAAAAGGTAAGAGCCCAGTTGCGCACGAATTACTTTACTGGAACTGTGACAATACGCACGTTGCGGGTAAAGCGCATTCAACCATGCTACGTCATTTTTACTTACAAAACGAACTGATCCAATCGGGTACCTTTAAAGTTCGTGGTACGCCAATTTCGCTAGAAAAAGTCAATGCGCCAACTTACTTTGTATCGACCATGGAAGATCACATTGCTCTTTGGGAAGGTAACTACAAAGGCATGTTAAAGTTAGGTGGCGAGAAAACCTTCGTGTTAGGTCAGTCAGGCCATATTGCCGGTATTATTAATCCGCCAGGTGGTAAGTATGGTCACTACACTGGTGAGCTTAAAGACGAGCCAAGCGAGTGGTTAGAAAATGCGAGCTTAAATGAAGGCAGCTTCTGGCCAAGTTGGGTTAAATGGATGAGCGATTTAGCGCCTGCGACCACTAAGCCAGTAGCGGCACGTCAATTAGATGAAAAACTAGTCGATGCACCAGGTGAATATGTTCGCCAACGCATTAATCCACTGACTGGTGGTATTGATCATGCAGATGAACTACAGGAGAAAAGCGCATGAGTTTTCAAGTAGGGCAAACCGCTGAAGTCACCAAAAGCTTTGATAAGCTTTCGGTAGAGAGTTTTGCAAAACTGTCGGAAGACTTTAACCCAGTGCATTTAGACGAGGACTTTGCCAAACAAACCCAGTTTGGCGGGACAATTGTCCATGGCATGTTGTTATCAAGCTTAATTTCAGGCTTGTTAGGTTACAAAATGCCAGGTTCTGGTGCGATTTACCTAGGTCAAGAGCTTAAGTTTAAGCGTCCTGTGTATGTTGGTGATGAAGTAACGGCGAAAGTGGAAATTACCCATATTCGCGAAGACAAGCCAATTGCCAAAATTGCCACGCAAGTGTTGGATAAAGACGGCAAGTTGTGTGTTGATGGCGAAGCAGTAGTTATGCTACCAGTTTAAGCAAACAGGTAATGTTTACATGATAAAAGCGGTAAGCGTAAGCTTGCCGCTTTTTGCGTTTAGGGAGCAAACTGTGGCTAATGAGCCAATATTTTTTAGCTATCAGTTTTAATGACTTAGGCCTTTATCAGTAATCGCAAAACAAATGTTTTTTGTCAGTAACATAAAAATATATAGCCGAGTCGTTATCGCTTATACCGCTATAATGTGCTGTCTTAATTTTAAAACAGCCATGTCACAGCTATGAACAATCGCTAATGCGCGACTATTATTTGTTTGACGGCTTTGATTTAACGTAATCGTTTTCAAAACAACTTATTGGTTGGCAATGTCAACAAACCCTAGGGCAGGCATGAATGCGCGCATTTTTATCTTTATACCTTTCTAATTTATTTTTAGTCGGTGGCTCTGGCTTACTCACGACTTATTTGGCTGTCGTATTAGCTCGCGCCGAGGTATCTACCGGTCTTATTGGTTTGCTCTCCTCAATGAACTACCTTGGCCTGTTAATTGGCGCCAAAATTGGTTATATCCTCATTAAAAACGTTGGCCATATTCGTACGTTCGCGGCGAGCACTGCCATCGTTACCACCTGTGTGGCTTTTCACGGCTTATTTGATAACGTCTATTTTTGGTTAGTGTTACGTCTTATTGTTGGTATTGCGATGATGTGTAATTACATGGTTCTTGAAAGCTGGTTAAATGAACAAGCCAGCCCAGAGCACCGTGGCCGCATTTTTTCTGTGTATATGATCACCTCATATTTGGGGATGATGCTTGGCCAAGCATCACTGTCTTACTACCCTGAACTAGGCTTAGAGCCGTTGCTATTGATTTGTATCGCTTTAACGATAGGTATCGTGCCATTAAACATTTCCAGGCGTATTCATCCCAAACCCCTTAAGCCAATAACGGTGAGTTTTTTCTACTTTGTGAAAAAAGCGCCACAAGCACTGGTTGCGGTATTTTTTGCGGGCATTATTAGCGGTAGCTTTTATGGTTTAGCGCCGGTGTTTACGCAGCTCGCAGGCTTTAGTGGTGAGCAAGTGGCACTGTATATGTTCGTCACCGTACTTGCTGGATTTTTGGCGCAGTGGCCAATGGGCGTACTGTCTGACAAAGTCGCCAGAAGTCGCCTTTTACGCGCCAATGCGATATTTATTAGTGTGATTGCCGCCGCCATTTACTTGCTCTCCCAAAACGATATTTACTCGTTTGTATTAACCTTCGCTTATGGCTTATTTATTTTTACCTTGTACCCGCTTTGCGCAGCGCTAGCCAATTCACGTGTAGATGACGAAGACCGAGTCGGTGTGGCTTCAGCATTACTCGTTGCCTTTGGTGTAGGCGCTTCATTTGGCTCAGGTGCTATTGCAAAAATTATGGATGTATTTGGCTATGCGGCACTTTACGGCTCAATCGCCTTGCTTGCTATCGTCATGTTCCTATTACTTACGGTAATTAACGCCAAACAAAAACGCGAAAAACCAAGCGACAACGACTACATGGTGGCAGCATCCGATGTAAATGCATCACCTATGGTATCTGCACTTGACCCGCGTATTGAAGAAGACGTTGCCCAAGAGCAACTAATGGTTACCGAGGAAGAAGAGCTAGCAACCGAGCTTGACCTAGAGGAACAAGAACTTGAGGGGCAGAAGCGATGATGGGTTATTAAATTCTCGTTCGCTTCAACTAAAAAAGCCCCTTAATAACAGGGCTTTCCAATAGCTACTAATAGAAATTATTCTATATTCTGGATCTATTTGGGAATGTTTCCCTCTAGCCCTTATGTAGCCTAGCTTTCCTCGATTTCTCAAAATTCGTCAGTACAATTTCGAGTACAACTCTTCGTTTTATCTGCGCTTTCGAGTTAGTAATAGTAAAACTATATTCTTTATGTTTTAGCATGTCCAATTCTCGGTTCATGTATAGTGTTCTATCAAAGTTAGCATTCGCATTTTTTGGCCAAAGTAATGTAGACACTTTTATTATTTTAATTTCTAGTACTGTTAACGGCTTTTGGCTTTTTAACGATTAATTAGATGCTTAATTTGGAAAGATTGATACAATCTACGTTCGATATACTTAATTAATACACTTATGATTTATTTGGATACTGCCGCATCATACCCGCTGCTACCTGAGGTTAAGGAATGTTTAGCTTTAGCTTTTGATACTGAATATGCGAATTCAGCTTCCAATCATATGCTCGGTGAACAAGTTAATCGGCATATTAATAAAGTGCGAGAGCAGTTAGCGAATGAAATCGGAGCTTATCCTAGTGAGATCGTTTTCACTAGTGGAGCCACCGAATCTAACAATATCGCTTTTAAGAGTCTTCTTTTAGGGCGGGAGCTAAGTACGAAGAAAAAACATATCGTAACCACAAAAATCGAACACAAATGTATATTTGCCATAACGGAATATTTAGCGCGAGAAGGATTTGAGGTTTCTTATGTACAGCCTAATAAAGACGGAATAGTAACCGTTGAGTCAGTAAAAGAAGCATTAAGACCAGATACTGCACTTGTTTCTGTAATGCATGTAAATAACGAATTAGGCACGATAAACCCTATAGAGCAAATTGGAGCATTGTGTTTTGAGCACAGTATTCTATTTCATTCAGATGCTGCTCAAAGCTTCAAGAAGGTCAATATTGATGTTGATGATCTTAATGTTGATATTATGTCATTTTCTGCTCATAAAATTGGTGGCCCTAAAGGGATTGGTGCGGTTTATATCAGGGATCTTAGACAGAAGAATCTAGAACCAGTTATACACGGCGCAGGACAAGAAGAAGGAGTTCGGGGAGGAACTGTTCCTGCTCCTTTGATACTAGGTTTTGGTAAGGCAATAGAAAAATTTAGCTCATATTACGCCGAATTTGAATCCCTAAAAGCAAAGGAAGTACTCTTAAATAAATTGAAAGAGTTAGGTATTAATCATGTGGTTAACGGTTTGAACACTGTACCACACTGTATTTCTATAACATTTCCAGATACGGATACTGAAACATTAGTAAGAGACAATGTACATAAGCTTTGCCTTGCCCAAGGATCTGCTTGCTCATCAAAAGAGATTGAGCCATCCCATGTTTTAACTTCTATAGGTTTAACCAGGACTCTTGCAGATAAAACATTTAGAATTAGTTTTCCACTCGATATCGATGATAAAAAAATAGAATGGTTGTGTTCTGAATTAAAACGACTAAGTTAGTTATAAATACTTTTACTTATTGAAATCTTATTGATCAATTTTGCGGTTTATCAATTTATATTCTGAGATATTAATTGTTTTAATGTTTTGTTCGTTTTTCAATAAACAAGCAAGATCACGAATCAGCATTCTTTCTATTGAAACTCTATAAGGTTCTAATGAGTCAGGTAATACATTGTATTTATAATGAGTCCATGTCGTTTGGCTAGCGTTGTGAGCGTTAAATCTCTTAACCATATCTCTAGCTTCGCCGACATAAATGAGCTTGTTGACGTCATCTAGAAGCATGTAAATAACATTGTAAGCACCGATTTCAAACTTATAATCAGCCCATTGTCTCCAATCTTGTTTGTGAATACTCAAAGTATCTTTATCTAGTTTATCCGCACTAATTTTTTTTAACGGTGCTGAATTAATGAGCTGTTGAAATAGATTTGGGAACTGAGGAGTTAACGGGTAATGCGCTTTTAATATGAATTTTCTATTTTGAAAGTCGAACTCAATGTCTAAAAACTCCCAAAATGAAATTTTTCTTCTACTGCTCTATGATTTAGGCTCTCTGACAACTCTGCTTCAAGACTTCGCATCAAAGTCATTGGATAGGTTTTTCTAAGCTCAGTTGTTAATTCATCATTAAAGTATAAGCGGAACTGATAACCGTCGGGTCTTTTTACTTTAGCAACTTGGCCTGAATAAATTACTTTATTAAAAATAACGTCAACCTCTGCTTCAGGGGCACCTTTAGAGCGAACATTCTCAAATGACTTATCAATATTCCAAAACTTCTTTAACCATTTGGGAATAGGCGTCCAACCATGTTTTATCAAAGTTGAATCGACCTTCTTTCTCCACATAGGGAAATCAACTTGAGAACGTTCGAGCATTAGTTAATTCCTTTTACTTATAGCAAGTGACACAAGCACCACCACCTTCAACTTCGTCATAAATTTCGTCCATTCGCTCTGTATCAGATATCTTTACTTTTGCTCTAAGTAAGTTTGCACGTCGATTTAATTTTTTCTCTAGACGTTTGACTCTTAACTCATGGTTTTCGATGATTTCTATTCGTCGTTCTTCAGTTTCAAGCGTGGATAGAGGGGTGCCTTTACCTAGCCAGTAAAACGTACCATCTCCTTTATCTTCTTCTGCTTTTTTCTCATATGACTTTGCTTCTTCGAATGCTTGAGGATAAATTTCTTTTAGCCTTAGCCATTCGATTTTTTGTTGGTAGAAGCAGAAGGTGCAACCACTTCTGGATCTCCAGCCATAATATCCCGGTTTACCTTCATCTTTAGCTTCTACTATTTTTAATAAAGTTTCGGGAGTTAAGTTTGGCTGAAGCTCTGTAGAATGATTCGCTTGATTCACTGAACGTTTTTCTAAAAGTTGAACCATTAAGGCCATCTTATCTTCTTCTGAGGGCTCTACAGGCTCTCCTGTTGCGGAATTAATGAATAATTTACGGTACTCGATAACTTCTTCTTCATTACCTAGCAGGTCGGCTTTTCTCAATATTTCAAATATATCATCTCTATCTAGCCCATCGTCTCTGAATGGCATCTTAATTGTCAGGTATTCGGACGTAACGGTGTTAGTTAAAAAGCCATCGCGAGCTGGCTCATCAGCCCTAATACCTACATAGGATACCACTTTAGTATAGCCTTCTTTTTCCATTTTCATCTGAATCCATTTTTCGAATGGAACCAACTTCATCTGGATAGTACACCACCGCGCTTGAGGCGAAGGTAAGTAGTTTTTATGCTGCCTTAAGTGATAATCAAAATCTTTTTTCTCTCGATTTGAACTAAAAACTTCCTCATAAGGATCAATAATTTTTCCGACGTAACCTTCGAGTCGATTCACAAAATCGATAACCTCTGGCAACTCTTTACCTGTGTCAGTGAAGTAATATTGTATGTCCAATTCGGGATAATTGTCCCGCATATACATCGCGAGGGCAGCACTATCTTTACCGCCAGACAGTCCCAATACGTGTAAAGTTTTTTCCATGATATGTCTTTACGCCTCCATTAGTTCATCTAACATAGTCATTAAGATGGCTTTCTTTTCTTTTATTTCTAATGAACTAAGTTTGCTATCAATTTCATTAAACTGTTTGTTAAAATCTTTTTTGACATTTTTATAATCAATATCGCCAAAATCAGATAAATAAAGGTCTTTCTTAAATCGCTCAATAATTTCTATTAACTCAGAATTGGCCTTAGAGATTGCATTATCATCCCAGTTTCTTTCGGATTTCCCCGACAATAGTGAAATGATCGCAGAAACCCAATTATTTGAACTAGCGAACTCAGATAACCTTAAAGCAAATGTTTGAACCTTTGAGTGAGTCGTAAAAGTAGCGACCTTTTTACAGTTTTTAACTAAATGCTGATTGAATGCGATATATTCTTTAATTCTGCTCTCAAATTTTAACAGCTCTTTTTCATGAGCTTTTTTGAGTTGCTCAAAAATATTACTGAAATCGTCAGATTTAATGTCTGAAAGCTTTGTATTCTTTCCAAATATCGCTGGTAACTTATTAAATAAGTAATCATTAGGGTCTGAAGCTACTTTTGTTTCATCTTTGAACTTCAACAGCACTTTATCTAATGTTCTTGTGTTTCTCGTCCAAGGAGAAAGTTCGGCATAAAATGCTACCAATGTTTGGGCGATAATCAGTGGAGTTCTGTCTTTTTCGGGTAACTCCAAAGCGGAAGATATCTCATTTAGATAGCCGGTTGTAGAGAGATCTAATTTAACTACCTGAACTCCAATCAAGTGCGGTTGCTTGAATAGTTTCATAGCGAACTCTTCATCAGCTCCATCTATGAAGGTAGGCTTGCTCGTAACTCCGTTATAGTCATAAAAAGCTAAGTGGTGATCATTTGCTTGAAGAAATGCTAAAAGCCAAACAGGAATGACTCCTTTAGAAATTCCAAATGGTTCCTTTTGCCATAGTTCAAATATATCAGAAACCTTAACGATGCCATTTTTTTCAGTTATATAACTTAGGGTTGTCTCAAACAGTTCTAGTAAACGTGATTGTTTATCCGAAGGCATAACAAATTTATAAAGGCCATTATTTTCCAGATCTGGCACATGCAAACCAAAATTGCTTAATGCTGAAAAGTACAAGCCTTTTTCAGCAGGAAAAGTTTTTTCAGGTAACGCTAAATTAGGTTCATCTGCATTCTCAGACATAGCCCTAAGTAGCTTTTTAAGTGCAGCATTCGCACTGCCGGATGGCTTATTTTTATTAATTAACTCATTAATAATGATTGGCGACTTGTTGAATATTTTATTTGCAACCAAAGATGCGATTGAAGAGACTGGTTGCTTTGTAAGCTTGTTATTTAAATATGACCAATCAGCATTAGCAAAGGCTCTGTCTAATTCATGAGATAGCTGCTGCTTAAAAGCAATAATCCTAGAATCAAGCTCTTTCAACGCTATTTTATCTCGTACTACAGAAGCTTCTTCTTTTTTCGCTTTTTCCAGAGCTATTAATTCGATAGAGATATCTTTTAATCGATTAATTGTCGAATACTTGCCAATAACTACACACTTATTTGAAGCTGCTTCTTTGACTAGTTCATCGTACGCTTTATCAGTTACTGCTAGTACAAAGTTTAAGAATAGTTTTCCATGTCTTGGGGTTAAGTTAATTGATGTCAGTAACTTATTATCAACTTTATTAATTAATAATTTGTTAGCCCATCTCATCGCGCCCGTTTTATGATAATGAGATGTTGCTAATACGCTATCGGTTAAGTTACACACCGTTGTCCAATCAATACCTGACTCTAGCTTTTCTTTTTGCTGCTTAATCAACATATTAATATCAATATCACTACCTTCAAAAATGAAGTAACCATTGTGAGCTGGACGGAATATTATTACTGTCCACGATTCAAGCTCTTTTATTGCTTTAGTGATAGCGGCCTTTTTGAAACCCTTCTGCTCGAAGTAATTTTCTAAAAACTCTTTGGTAGAATGAAAGTGTTGATTGAAACCAAACAATGTTAGTAACGCTACAACTCTTGCGATAGACGCGTGTAATTTATTACCTTGCTTTACTGCTCTATCGACTGCATCACAACTTTCTAGCCACGCCTTACTATCTGATGACGTAACAATTACATGATAGAGATTATGGTGTAAGTAATTCCAAAGGGTGTCTACGGTGTATAGTTGATAACCTTTGCTTTCTTTTGTGTAGTACTCAGAAAGAAACTCTCTGAAACCATACTTTTCATGTGATGCTAAAAATCCAAATAGGCTACGCTCGTTCTGTGAAAACCTTCGCTTGGAAATAGGACCTAAGAGTAAACTAACCAAAGGATCCAGCGGTAGTGTTTTATATAAATCTGAGGTGTTTCTAGTCTTGCTTTTGAAAGAGTTATTTACAATGCTCACTAAACTTTTGCTTTGCTTTGCTAATACTTCGTCAAGCAACATAGAAGACTTGCTTATAGCATCTCCTAACAAGAACAATGATTCATCTACAGATGGGTTATAGCCAAGATCTCTATACCGACCTTGCACTTTAGCCCAGTCTTCTTGCAACTTAGATTCTTTATTTTTAGCATACTCTGTAAAGGACTGATGCAGGAAACCAATAATTACGATGTTGTTATCAGATTGTTGAGCGATATCCGCAAGAAGCTGGAAAATATATAGATCTTTATTATTACTTGCACAGAAATCTAGGGCCTTGCCCATTTCGTCTAATAATATTAATACACCATCTTCTTGTACTTTTTTTGAGTTTAAATATTCTTTTAAAAGTTCTAGGCATTCAATATCAGAATAATTTTTAATCTGTTCTTTGTTTATTGTGATACCGAGTGATGTTGCTACAGTGTAAAGTATTGAATGTGCGGGAGATTCCATAGCACATACATGTTTGATAGTTTTCCAGCCCTTAGTAATCTTAAAACGGTTAGGAAATTGCGATCTTAGACCTTCAGCACTATCTAAGGAATCTTCAGCATATTCCCTTTCATCTTTATTTGTAGACAATAATAAAGATAAAAATAATGCTACTGTAGATTTACCTGAGCCATAAGGACCGGTAATAGTATAAGCTCTTTGTTCGCTACCTGAGAAGTCTCGGCTAATAGTTTCAAGGACGTTTATAGCCGTGCCGTGAAGAATGAAGTTATCAATGAATTTTTTACTATCTTCTAACTGACTATCGATTCGAGTAGAGCTTTTATATTTTTGTTTAACTTCTACTAATAACTTAGTCATTTTTTGATCCTTCGTAATAACTGTCTAAAACGCTTTGCTCTTGATTTAGATAAGAACTTTCGACGGAAACTTGTCTTAATCCCATCGAATCGATCCAAGATATGTTTCCTGCTGAGTAATCTTGGGCTTCATCTAACTTCTTACCAAGTCCCTGTTCTGAAAGCCTAAAGATTCTTCCTGGAGATAAAGGGTCCAGAAGCAAAGATTTAAAATTTACTTTTGAAACTTTAGATACTTTTGATTCTTTTTGAACAAACTTAAGTAGAGCGTAAATAAATATTTCAATAGGCAGATCTGACTTGCTATTAAGGTCACTTAGGTAGTAGTTCTTTCCACTTTCTTGAATAAGAGATAGCTCGGATAGAGGAGAGTTGAACTGCTCTTCATCTCCTGATTTAGTGACATGTTTTTTGCTGTAGGAATTGAGAAAAGTATCAATATCCTTTTGAATAGTTGAATCGTTGATCGAGCTATCACTAGGTGTAAGCTTAGGTATGTCATCTGACATATGAGCTAGCAACACTTGTTTTTCGAAGTACTCACCATTGAAAATATTGAAAAAATATCTATAAGCAGTCATTTCTTTATCATTAAAACAAAGCCAGAAATGAATAAGCCAAATAGAGCCTATATGCTCTAAATAGGGGTCTTTTCCAGTCTCATCGTCAAAGAGGTAATTGCCATTTACCGAAGTAATATAATCAATGCTTGATTGTGCTCTTTTACTATTTAGTAATCCAGCTGATTCGGCCCAATAGCGAATAGCATTAACCATGTTTTTACCCACACCAAGCTCAATAATTGCTTGTTGTGTTTCTTCTTCCTTGCTTGTTTGTAATTTTCCACCTGAATTCAAGTGGTTAACAGCCTTGTATAGCCATCCATATCGTAGGGGAAAGGTATCATGACCTGTAAATTTAGCTTTCATTGCAACTCACTATCTCTGGAGGAATCATCCAGAGATAATACTATAGTGAAGGCTTAATGTAATAAAGAGTTTTTTTGTTGATATATGTATAAATAACCAGTATTAATGGCGTGCTTTTAAAGATACATTAGAGTATTGGCTGGAGCTGAATTTTTGCTCATTCAGCTCGTCCAAATTAGATTAGTAATAGTTAGTTGCTATTGCCTCTATTAAAACTTTTATAACTTACATGTTATGTAATAGGAATTCAAATGGCTTGGAAAGTTAATGCATGGATAAAATACCTTGAGGGTTATTGCCAAGGAAAGAATCAAATTCAAGATGAATACGTTAGAAAGGTTGCAGCCAGCCTTGGTTTAGAGGGACCTTTAAATATCGACTTCAAATGGCAAGGTCAAATAATTCAGCAATTTAACTCCAAGGATAGTCAGGGCGTTATTATTCTTACAGGAACAGCCGGAGACGGTAAAACTAAACTATGTAGGGATATTGTTAAGCAAATTGACGGTGACTTATTTAATGAAGACGACTGGAATGCTCGTAGCTATTTTTGTAATGAAGACAGAACAATTGTAAAGGACTTTTCTGAGTTACAAAGTGAAAAATTTGAAGTCATTGAACAATTAATCGATGTACTTACTGCAGGTAAAGCTTCTAAGCCAATATTGATAGCAGTTAATGATGGGATTTTAGTTGAAGAAATTGACAATTACATAAGCCGTGCAAGGAGCGAGGAAGTCAAAAAAACAGCAAGTTTACTAAAAGAAATTATTGAAGATAAAATTAATCTAGGTTTCAGCGACTGTAACCGACAAGAACTTATAAAGTTAATTAACTTATCTAAGTTAAATGCCAAAGATAACTTTTCACTAATTATAAATGAAATAGTAGGACATGCGGGGTGGGAAGGTTGTAACGACTGTGACGGCAAAAAAAATAACCAATGCCCGATTTACTCCAAATATCAACTTCTTAAAACGAGTAAAACCGTACGTGAAAACCTCAGCAATATTATTCTTTTACTTCAGTTGAATAATGAGCACTTTACAATTAGAGAGCTTTTGAACTTAGCGACTAACACTATTTTATCTGCGATACCAAAACCTAAATCGTTGAAAACTTGTTCGGAAGATCTTAATCACTCTGTTTTTAATTGTCTTAGAGTATCCAAAGTTAACAATATAAACGACTACTTTTCGGATACTAGTATTGAAGTTGGCTTTTGGGGTATGAACCTTGGTCCACATAAAATGCTGAACTATAGGCCCTATTCTGAAATTAACAAATTGATGTTTGGGGAGCTTTCTACTAACTATTGGGATAACTATTTAAAGGAAGAGTCGGAACGAGCATTAAAACTTCCACTCGATGCCTTCAATGATATTGTCAATGCTAAGGCGACCAAGAAAGCTCAGGTCGAACCTGAATTATGGTCGGCTGTCATAAGGCGTTCACGGATGCAAGCTTATTGCTATCAGAGTCAGGATCCGAAAGCTTTTTTGCTTCAAAAATATCGTAGTTTTGGTTATTACAAAGATAGAATCTTTGAAAAGTTGCAGCTATCTACTAGGTGTGAAGATTTTGATGTTATCTCGCTAATTATATTAGCACTTAATAGAGTTTTTCATGGTCGCTATATCAATGAACAATCAGGCAAAGACAGATTGTATATTCCAGAAAATGGGCAAGGATCAATAACACCAATTTCAATTTTTCATGCTGACGAAATTAGAGACCGCGATATATACATAAGTAAAGTCACAGGCGATTTTCAGTTAGATGGAGCACGTATTGAACCCGAAGTAGTTTTCGTAATAGATCGGCAAACCTCTTTAAAGTTAAACCTCACAGTAGAGCTATTTGACTTTTTGTATGAAGTAGCAGCAGGGGCTCCACCCAATACAACTAATCCACGACTTTACAAAAAACTACTGATATTTAGATCAAAACTAGCCACGCAAATTCATAAGATAAGCAGAACTTCTATAAATAGGCTTGAAACATATACCATCAAAGATGGTGACTTTAAACCATCAACATTAAAGGTGAATCATGGATAGTTTACATAATTACTCGCCTGAATTGATAAACAAATATGGTGTGAAGCATATCCCAATAATCGAAAATATATGGGGGCATAGATTTAGAAGTGATCAAACGCCCGCACTTCTTTTTTTCGAGTTGCTATGCGTCATTGAAAGCCAATTACAAGCTAAGAAGCATGGATTAATTGAAAATATCTTTTCGCCTTCTAATACAACTTTATACTTTAAACATAGGCAGTTTTTTAAATTAAGAATTTTGTTATATCAAAATGAAATTCTAGAAACCTTGGAAAGTTCAGATCTGACAGATAGTGAAAAATGGGAAAAACAGTTTGAATACTTAACTTCCATTAAAAATGACTTATTTAGCTTTAATGAAGAGGATATTAATCATATTCGTGTTAATTTTTCTTCTTTTGAGAGCTTTTATAACGCTATTAAAATTTTATGCTCGTTAACTTTTGATCCTTTGTCGAAGAAAAGATGGTCTTCAAAGTTCATATACCCAATTTCGATTGACTATGTTTGGTGTGATTTTGATAACAAGAACGGAACAGAAGATCGTCGATTTTTCGCACGAGGAGGAGAGCTTGTATACCTAATGCTTTGTAGAGCAGGGGATGATACAAAAGCTCGGTTAGAGTCTTGCTTTGAAGAGTGGTTAGGAGAGGGAGAAAATGCTTTTACCAAATTAGCGAATCTTCTTGTAAGAAAAGAAGAGAGGATTCCTCTGTCTGAGCAGAAAAGAAAAGAGTTGGGCTTTTTACCGTATACAGCATTAGATATCTTCGATAATTTCGGGCGCGATATCTCAGGTATTATGTCTTTAGATCTTGAAAAACTTGACAAAATTAAGGTAATGATCGATATGGTCGGGTTTCATGTTGGCAATTATATTTACTCGATCGGTGATACGTATAGTAATCAATCTAACCCAAAAGAACTTAGACGACCTTTTTATATTGTAGAGGTTATGTCTAAAGTGACGAACAGTATCCGTAAAACTTCTATTCAATCAATTTCTACTCAAAGGAATAATCTTAAACGCTCACTAGCTCTAGTAAAGGACAACATCTTTAGGCTCTACGAAGATTATTTAAATACTGATGATTTATCTGAGCCTGAAAGACTTAAGCTTATTAAAGAGGAGCTCTCTGCAGCAGAGTCCTATTTAGCAAATCATATATCCAATTACCCCAATATATGCTTTAGGGAGATAGGGTTGTTATCCAAAAAGAATACAAGAAGTTACAGGTACGTGTTAACAGAAGATTTTTTACATTCTCTTGTAGTCACTATTTTGGGAAATGATAAGAGACTAGAATTTAAAACTTTTATCAATGAACTTAAAAGCAGATACTTTATCTTTGTCGATATCCCTCCAAATAACTCATTCGAGTTGATCCAGCGAGACTTAAATCGAAACGTAAAAAATTTAGCGAGTTTATTGTATCAAATGGGCATGCTAAGACATTTATCTGATGCGTGCAGCTATGTCATTAATCCGTACAAGGAGGACTCGGTTTGAGATCATTAGCACAATACTTTTATGCAATTATAAAAAAAGATTATATAAATTGGAAAAAAAATAATCAACGTGATGGGGTGCCAGGAAGGTTGATATTTAAAGAGTTTGACTCCCGGCTTGTCAATGAAATTATCAGCAATTTGATAAATTTGAATGAATTTGAGCTAAAGCCATTGGGATCTGAAGAAGGCTTCATAATTGCAGTAGAAAATCACGAACACTATTCGAGTGTAGCTCGACAAAAGTATGATTTCTCTGAGCTAGCTCACGAAAGAAACCGTGAGGGGAATTACTATTGTTTAATGTTTATAGCTGAAATCAAGCCTACTCTCGAACAAGTCACAGGGATCGATCAAAGCATTGTATTCGAGCGCACTGAACTAAAAGAGTGGATCAAAATAGCGAAAGATCAGCATAAGAATTCCATCGCATTTTTAGAGCAATATGTTGAAGGTCTTTCTAAATTTGTTTTTGAGTTAACTAATCCTAACTGGAATAACAGACCCTTTATTGAAATTGATAAAATAGATGCATTTATAAAAGCTGTTATCGATTCCACTATCACTGATGGGCTTTTTTATGATGCATTAGGACGTAATTGTACTCATCTTGGGGGAATAAATCGCTTAAATGAGTTTACGGTATTGAAAGATGCTAACGGGGCATATCGCAAAGTATTTCGTAGTACGGTAAGCAAAACACTGTTTAAAGATATAGATTGGTGGCGAGCGATTCACAGGGATAAAGAAATAGATATTGACGAGATAAGAGCAAATATTAGACATATAAAAGATTCAACGAATGATTATGATGATTTTTGTAATGTAGTTAAAAACTATTTTGAATCCTATTTTTCTGGAGACGAAAATTCGGCGATAAAATATAAAAATGAGTTACAAAGTAATTTTGACTCGATGAATCCATACTCATCTGTTCTCCAAGCTAAGAGCGCTAAACCTAAGTTTAAATTGGGTGAAAGTACTAAATCGTTTTTGATTGATAGCGATGTATCGGTAAGCGAAGAAGAACTTGAGTTATTAGAATTAATTGATATTGGAAAGCCTAAACCCGATATAAATGAACTAAGAAAATTTTATTTTAATTTCACTAAAGAAATATCAATTAACTCAGCTCTTGATAAGGCATGGTTGAAACAGATAACAACATCTAAAACAACTGTTTGCAGAAATCTGATAGAAGGGCTTCTGACAGTTCTCTCCAAGTCTATATTAATTAATGGCATAGATAGCGATATTATCGAACTAAAGCTTTCAAAAGACAGAACGAAAAACAGCTTATTGCGTAAAAACTGGTTAGCACTTCAATACTTCAATCATGAGTATAAAGACTTAAACGAGTTTTGGAGCTTATTTGGTGATAACTTTAAACTTGATTTAGGCAAACCATTCGTTAAATTATTTGATACTCCTCCGGATAAAAAAGATCAGAAAGAGAGAGATGGTAAAGCGGCGAATGAACTTTCATTTCGTGTTTTAAGACGTTCTGCTTCGTGTGAGAAAACAATAATTGATAGTTGGGAGTTAAAATGGATTTTCAACCCACATGGATTTGAATCTTCTAAATATATAGATTTTCCAAAAGTAGAAGACAGAAAAGGCTTTTTTCATAAGCACCAGCTATCTCTTGATCCTCTATTTTTGAAGCGCTCGGAGAGTACTCCAACAATAGATAATGTCCATATGTTTTTAGCTGTAGCTTCTAGTTTAAAAAAGGGGTGCGTAGTTAAGAAACTAGACAAAGAAGTCGACTTGTTTAGTAAAACACTCGACGAGTTACAAGCCCATAGTTATATTTCTGCGCAAGAGTTAGATAATGTTAAAGGCTTATACGCTAGTTTTGTTGAAGGTTGGATAAATTCTTTAAAATCAGTTTTAGACAGCCCTCTATGCTCAGATCTAACTTCATTTGGAAAGCAATTAGAAGAACTGATTCAATCAATTTTAAGACTAAATATATCAAAAGAAAAAACAGGAGATCTTTTATACGAGCTACTTTCGGCCCATACGATAAATGTTACAGAGAATAAAAATTATTCTGTATATTTACCTTGGTCACCGTACAGTCTATTAATGCAATCTCAAAGAAATTCTATGTTAATAGGGATAGCTGACAGGTT
Organism: Thalassotalea sp. Sam97; assembly: GCF_041379765.1. Classification (NCBI taxonomy): domain Bacteria; kingdom Pseudomonadati; phylum Pseudomonadota; class Gammaproteobacteria; order Alteromonadales; family Colwelliaceae; genus Thalassotalea; species Thalassotalea maritima. Next base: position 258,099 of record NZ_CP166919.1, read on the forward strand.
TAGACAAAAGAGGCTAGGGGTAGGTAACAAAAACGATGGTGTACTTGCTAAGGTATTGACAGAGCTATTCGAAAGTCATGGTAAGAGCTTTTATTTCCAAAAAATGCGAGATAATAATTATATCGATTTAATATGCACTAACGTTAATGCTGGTTATTTTGAATATGGAAATATTAGTAGCTCTAAAAATGCAATTAAAGAAACAGAAATTAAGTCTGTGGTTAATGCGACTACTACTAAATTCTTAGAGACTTATCCAAATGAAAGACACCATCTCCAGGTTCTTTGTATCGGCTTATTATCTTATGAACATATTCTAACTGTATACGAGGAATTACTGAGGTTAATTGAAAACCAAGAAGAGCAATTATGGATATCTTTAGGTGTTACGTGTGATGATAGAAACGCTTTAGATACGATATACCAGACTATTTGTGAAAGCTTTGAAAATAATAAAATTGATTCGAACATCACTATACGTGTAGTCAATAAGCTAGATGATATTGAGGATGGTGAAATTGATATTATCTACAATTTTGATCCCTTATTTGCGCATAATAAAGTGGCAAGCTCATCCCCTAAATACAACTATCAAGAACTAGGTGTCTTTAATTGGGAGTATTTAGCTTCTAGGAAAGTTCCTTCAGATCCTATTTCCAAAAAAGTATTATTTTCTCTCAATAATCATGTTCAGGATCGTATAGGTTCAGTTTTTCATTCTGCTATGATGCATGTAAAAGGGCTGCAACCGGAAGATTCACTTTGTAGGGAAGTTAGTAACTCAGGTTTAACTGAAGAAATATCTAAAGGCTTAAGTAAATGTAACTGGTTAGTTATTTATGATTACTTGCTAAATAAGGAAACGCTCTCAGCATGTCAGCGTATTGATACGGATAATAGTCGAAGGGTTTTACGTTATATTCAAGGAGAGGGAAGCAAACGCTCATTGGCAATTGTTACAGATAAGGAAACTCATCATATAACAAGAAGTTTAGCTAATGATATAGAATCCTGGAGCCTTGTTCATCCCGACCAATTATACGCTCTAGTTGATAAGGTATTTAATTTAGCGAATTCGTTTAGTGGAGATACTCTTCTCCGCTCTGTTGGCAATGGAAATTTTTCGCATGATATTGTAGGGACAGCAGGTGCAACTTTCTTACTAGATAAGTTATTTGAGGGCGATGAAAAAATATCCCCAATATTTTGGATTCACTTAGATGACTATATGAGTTGGTTTAAGTCATCAATAGAAGATGATGTATTCAAATCCATAGGACAAGTTGTAAATTATATTTCAGATTTACTAGGTATCTACATATCAGTTGATCAAAATAAAAAAGCAACTATTAATATTTTAATTAGTGAATCAAAGTTAACTCGAGGCTCTGATGAGCAGTCAGAGAAATCACGTAAGCAAGTAAAGTCTACTGTTGAATTGTTACAGTCAATGTTTTATTCGTCCGAAAATATTGACTTTGTTTATTGGATGAATAAATTTTATGAGTTTATCATCGGGCGCTTTAGATTCTCTCCAAATCAATTCAATTTTTATGAGTTAATTTCTCAGAACAAGCTCCGTATAAATGTTAATGTGTATGGGATCTCAGTTGTTTTTCATCACAATAATGATACTCAACCAACAGAGAGCATTGAGCTTTATAATAAAGACTATTTAACGCAGCTTAGTATTAGCTCTACAGATACTAGATCTATTTTTAGAGCTATGATTGATCCTAACTTTGATTTAGACATATTTGAAAGTTTAAATTTTATCCCATTGAGGCTCAATAGAAGAAAGGAAATCGGTCCGAAAGATATTGATATAGGTAGAGAGGTTGATGAAGCTGCAATTATAAATAAGCCGGGTGCTAATGGCGTGCTTGGTTCGGCTCATAGTTCCGGTGAGCACGAATCCGAGCAATTATCAGATCCTGATACTGATTGTCTTAAACCTCAACCCGAATCCCAACCAGCTGAAACCTCTGCTGCTCAGAATAACTCCCTGAAATCAGCATTAGACATAACTCAGTCATGTGTGCATCTTCTGAAAAAAAATAGCGAAGAAAAAGAACATAGTCTCGACATCGATCAAGTTAAAGGAGGGATTCGGGAAATATTTTCTCATGAAAATTTACCATCAGTATTTAAAGAGTGTACGCTTACACCAAACTCAATAGTTGTGAAATTGCAAGGTAGCGTCAATCTTATCCCTGCTAAGGTTATGAAACTAAAGGATAGCTTTTTATCTGTGGTAGGGCTTTCTCTTCGACAAGTTTATCCAGATCCTGGCGTGTTAGTTTTAGTATTTGATCGCAAAGAGCGTGAAAAGGTTTATTTTGGAGATCTTTTGGAGGCTTCACTTGAGGAACGAACGAAGACGATTGAGAGTGATTTTAATAATAAAGTTCTTTTAGGATTAAATGAGTTTAGTAATAAAAACGTATTCTTTAAACTTGATGGTGCTAGTCCGCACGCATTAATTGGAGGACAAACGAAGTCAGGTAAATCTATATTGATGAATAACATGATTGTAGATTTATTAATGACTAACTCTCCTAGTCACTTAAAGTTAAGGCTGTTTGATCCAAAGCAAGTCGAATTTATTGCCTATACTAAAGCCCCTCATTTAGCACATCCTGTCGTACTAGATAAAGATACGGCAGTGTCACGGCTTCAAGAACTAGAAGAATTAATGAATGAGAGATATCGATGCCTAATGACACTAGGGGTTAGAGACTTTGAGGCTCACAATAGAAAATACCCTGATAATCAAATGTCACGCGAAGTCGTTTTTTTTGATGAATTGGCAGATTGGATATTAGATAAGGATTTTAAAGAACAAGCGAAGGATATCATAGTTAAACTATCATCCAAAGGCCGCGCGGCTGGTATTCATTTGATTTTAGCAACTCAAAGACCGAGCGCGGATGTAGTTTTCCCTTTACTTCGGGCTAATTTGGACACCAAAATTGCTCTTAAAGTTGATAGGGATCAAAATTCAGAAATTATCTTGGGTGAGCCAGGAGCCGAGAACTTATTAGGTTATGGTCATGGTATAGTTAAGACAGAGGGTGAGACTCATTTTATTCAAGTTGGATTTACTGAATCATCGGTATTTGATGATTTAGTTGACAAAGTAATTGCGTATTGGTCTTAGGAGATCACTATATAGTTTAAACAGTTCGCTCCAGCCCCTGTGAGAGTTTGCTTTAATTTCACAGGGGTTTATTTCAATGACTAATGGCCAAGTAAAGTTGATTTATGACTTATAGAATCTATAGCCTTTGATTTTGTATTGATTTGATAAAATATCTGCCAAGAAGAGGCTGTTCATTACGGAGTACAAGTCGGCGGCCAACCCTAGCCTCTCAAAAATTTTAGATAATTTTTGATTAAAGTTTTTTTGTTTTTTAAAGTCGTCAAAACTGTCATCGATGTATTCAATTTTATTAAGTAACAAAGGTCGCTTGGCTTCATTGATATAATCAAAAAAATCAACATCTTGATCTACCATTTTAATTTTTACTCTTTCTTTCAACTGAGGTAGCGGTGTGTCATCAAAGCCTGTATATCCAAGCAAAGTCAATTTACCTGAGGTGATATGAATTTTTATTAACTGAATATCATCTAGATCCCCATAAAGCTGAAGTCCGGCATATGTATATATCCGCAATAGTGGAGACAATAAATCCAAAAACGTCTTATGAAAGGTTAAAGAGTGAAGTTGCCCATTTTCAAAGTTTAACTTTGATGCAGGGAGGTAATCATTGGCTTTCATGCATTCTTTCGAAATTTTAGCAACATCAGATATAGAAAATAAAAGAGCTTTAGCTTCATTTTGTGCCGTAGTGTAATTATTAAAGAAAACCTTAATATCTCTTTTTAGATCTTCTGGTTGCTGTGTATAAGGCTTTCTTTTTCCAAATAGCTCTAGAGCGAAATATAGGGTTAAATCCTCTTTACGCATCTTCGCCGATGTTTCAAATTCACTTACGTCATACCAATCACATACAAGTTGAAAAGCTTTCTTATTTGAGCCAATTATTTCATTGATTTCTTTAGTCTTAGAAAATTCACCTTTGGTAGGACATCTACCGTAAGCTAAACAAGTCAGCCAGAATGACTCTAATAGGTCTGAGTTCTTTGTAAACAATAACCTTTTTATCTCTGCATTCGCTGGGGAAGGAGCCGTCTTTTGCTGCCACTGATAATGCCGTTTATTCCTATTTTGGAGGAAGTGCTGTTCTAGCTCCTTATCTCTAAATACATAATATATACCAGGCGAGGCAGCTACCGCCTCAGCATCTAATATGCTCTCGATATATGCTTTTAATTCGGCTTGATTAAAATATTTTTGAAACGTATTCCTTGAGGTAATAACACCGTCTTTATAAGGTGTGAACTGAGATAAGTATGATTCATTAGCCAACATTGCTGATATAACTAGCATCTTATCAGTTAGCTCCCAGGCGCCATGAATAGCCTCTATACGCTCATCCTGATCTTCAATAACATTGATAACATATCCAATGTTAACAATGTCACTAAGTAGCTTATCTGTGTCAGGCCTGAAGTTCGGGTCCCAGCCAATGGCATCTAAACCATGAGCTTCAAGTTCTCTCAGGTCATCCCCTCGACCACAGCCGTAATCAAAAATTGAGTAGTCTCCATTTAGAAAACCATGTTTAGCTAAGTTTTTCATTGGAGCTGATAGTTCGTGCCTAACTAGTGCTGTTTTATGGCGATCTATTTTTTTATTATCAATGTCAATTTGAACAGCTGAGGATCTGAAAAGCCTTCCATCCACTAGTTCATAGCCATGTTTTGCTATTATTCTTTCCCATGAATTTTTAAAGCCTATAACTCGGCTATTTTCATAAAGGCCAGCGGCTTCACCTTCTTCAGTAATCATTTTGAAGGTTTCAAATGCTTCATGCTCCTCAGGGACCATGGTTTCTTTTCTATGGAGTATTGGAGGATTGTCAGTGTCAGAATAGTCAGTCACGCGATGTTTAAGTTTTGATAAATCAATATTCACACTCTTTGTTAGGCAAGGGTATGAATCTTCGAAGAAGCTAGGGTAGTTTAATAGAGAGATTCGAAAATCATTTTTAAATACTTTTACTAAATTCCAATCATTATCATCAATCTTTAAAGCCTTCGCGATGTTTTGGATAACTTTTACTAATACTTGTGGAGTATCTTTGAATGCATCCTTATGAAAATAAATAGAATCAGGTAGTTTCTTTCCGACTTTTATTTGTGCTACTAATTCAGAAAATAGTTTTGCATCCATCACAATAAATCCTTTATAAGTTTAATAGCTTCATCACCATAAGCTTTTCGGCTAGGAATTCTTTTACCATCTTTTGTTAAAGACATTAATTGTAGGTGGCGATGCATTTCGTGACTTACGCTTACATGAATAGGTCTATCTTTTCCATAATAGTAGATTCTGTCGAATTCTAAATTGTTGACAATAAAGTCAACCACACGGTCCATATTCTTTTCGTAGCCGGTTACGTAAAAATCACTAGCTACTCCTCCTCGCTTGCATATTACTTTGTGCTTAGCGTTATGTTCATGACTTGAATGTTGATCTATCGAGGGAGAAGTCCCTACAGGATTATTCTTTTGTATAAAAGTATTTAATTTGCCTGATACAAATCCGTACGTGATAAATATAGTGCCAAGCTCTTTTTCAATGGGTATTAAAATACACTTCAATAATGTAGCTATAGCTTCTACAGATAGACTTGTTTCTGGAAAGTTACTTAACTCAAAATCATGTTTTTTCTCATACCAGTTGATAACACGTTTTGCCAAGTCATGCTTTTTAACAAGAGTAATATCATCGACCTTATAAAGGAATCTGCTCCCTTTTTTTACGAATTCTAGATTCCCCTTTACGCGCTCATGCATTAAATGACAGTCGCTTATGCCAAGTAGGTCTTTTATTTCTGTCGTTGTAAGATACATTGATATTACTTTTGGAGTCTAGATTCATGCTTAATAAATTAGAATATTAGGCTATTTTAGTTGGGTTAGGTATAAGTACTTGAATAATATTCCGATTTTAAAGTCTGTTTTTTATAGAAAAACTGGTAATCATTGGGAACGAAATTTATTTTGGCGTGATATTACTGAAACAGGTAAGCGACTTATAGTTGATACTGAGTTAGATAATTTAATTTACGAGGATTTCAAAACAGATAGATATCTTATATCTAGTTTCTTGGATGCTAAAAATATTTGGCACAAATTCGATAGTACAGCAACAACTTTGAATTTCAATTCATTGATATCAGGTGATAGCTCCATAAGTTTCAGTAATAGCGGGTGGATGACAACATCTAGAGAATTTACACTGCTTGTGTTTTATCAATTTCTCGGTCAACTTGAATGTTTAGCAGCGTTCAGAGAGTTTATTTTTAGGGAGAGGTATGACTATCATGAAGACTGTTGTAATTGTGGCTTTCCGATTATTATCCCCGGTAATATAGAATTAGAACTTCTTGAACATATTGCTCGACGTTAAATTCACAATTTAACTTGACCACTACACTTTATGGTTAGACAAACGAGGACAATATCTTTTAAGCACCTTGTTGAGAGGCGTCTGAAAGTCTTTTAACGACTGATCAAAATAACCAACTAGACTGAACTATTTAACTTTTGTATATATTTTTTGATACAGGAAAATAAAGATTACCTATCGTCATAGGTATGGTGTCATAGGTATGGTTACACCGTCCTCTCTTTCGAAACGCTATAAACGGTTGTTCTGCTGCATCCAAGCCTTTTAGCTATAGCATGTTTTGAGACACCAGTATTAAGCAGCATAATTATTTCTTCCCGCAATTTCATGTTCTTTTGTCTGCCTAAGTGCCTGCCCTCTGCTTTTGCTTTTTCTTGGCCTTCTTTTCTGCGTTGGTTAATACGTTTGCGCTCTAGCTCTGCAAATGTAGACATGACCGTAAAAATAACGTGACCAAGGTCACTATTGATATCAACGTCGCCTAAATCTAGAAGTTTAAGGCCAATACCATTGTCTTTGAGCTGCTTTGCTATGGTGAGGGCATCTATTGTATTTCTTGTTAGGCGATCGGTCTTGGTAACAATGATAGTGTCACCTTCGCGAGCAAAGCTCATCAACTCGTTTAACTTGGGTCTATTTAGTGATTTACCCGATACTTTTTCAGAAAATATTTTTTCACAGCCAAGACTTGTGAGGTAGTCGATTTGAATTTGTAAGTCTTGATCAGTCGTGCTAACTCGAGCATAGCCTAATTTCATTATTTTATCCCCTTGTGTACAAAATGTTTGGTGCAGTTGTGTGTACAGTACAGAAATGCTTATATATAACTTTTTGAACAACCTTATAGTACTTTTTTGATCTGTCCAGAAAGGTACACCTTTTTGAACACTTCGGGTGGGCTTAAATATTATTTGACTTAATGGTTGGCAGTGTTCGCAAAAACTGGAGAAGAAAAAGCCCTGCGTGCGCAGGGCTTTTTTAGTGTTAACTTCTTTACGAGGTATTATTCAATATTCTGAATTTGTTCTCTCATCTGCTCAATCAATACTTTCAGTTCCACAGCAGCTGCTGTGATGTCTGTGTTGATTGATTTAGAGCCTAGGGTGTTGGCTTCGCGGTTGAACTCTTGCATCATAAAGTCTAGGCGTCGGCCTTGTGGGCCACCTTTTTTAAGGATCTTTTGCGTTTCTTTTACGTGGCTGAATAAGCGGTCGATTTCTTCGTCTACATCCATTTTTTGTGCCAGTAATACCAGTTCTTGTTCAAGGCGCGTTGAGTCTGGTTCAATACCTGCGTCATTGAATTTTTCTTGAATGCGTTCACGTTGCCATTTGATGATCTCTGGCATGTGCGCTTTTACTTGGGTTGCTTGCTCGCTAATGGCGTCTAAGCGGTCAGTAATGAGCGTGGCCATGTTGGCACCTTCACTAGCGCGAGCCGCTTTAAAGTCGGTTAGCGCTTGGTCAAAGCCTTTTAAAAGCTCCGCTGAAATGGTATCCATGTCGGCTTCTTCAGCTTCCATCACCCCAGGCCAGCGCATAATATCAACAGGGTTTAAGGTGTTGTTACCGGCTTTTTCGTTGATCCATTTGGCACTGTTGATCAGTTGCTCTGCCAGTTTTTCGTTAATGCTTAAGTTACTTTTGGCGGCAGGGTTGGCATTAAAACGTAGGCTACATTCCACTTTGCCGCGGTTTAAGTGCTTGCGAAAACGCTCTCTTAATACTGGCTCTAAACCTCGGAACTGTTCAGGTAAGCGGAAGTAGGTTTCTAGAAAACGTTGGTTAACCGAGCGGATTTCCCAAACGGCGTTGCCCCAATCGCTTTTTACTTCAAAGCGTGCAAAGGCGGTCATAGAGTGGATCATGGTTGTTACCCTTATTCTGGTTAGTTTGTGTAAGGGCAATCGGCACGCTCTGCGTTATTGCTAATATGGTGCCAATTGCTAACCCGAATTATGCAACAGGCGCTAGCTTTTCGCTAGCGCTAGTTGGTGTTTGATGGCATCGGCAACACGAAAGGCGTTGGCGTAAATGGTGTAGGTGTACGGTACGCTGCCACCTGTTGGCATAAACGAGGCATCGGTAACGTACAGGTTGTCTACATCATGTGCTTTGCAGTTTTTATCGAGTACGGAGGTTTTAGGATCATCACCAAAGCGACAGCCTCCGGCTTGTAAATTCGCGGCAGGGTATGAGCTTACCGACGAACTGATGTTGGTTGCGCCCATCGCTTCGAGTAACGTTTCAGCTTTGTTTGCTAAGTATTCACCTACCTTTAAGTCGTGTTGGTGTGCGCCAATGCGTACTTTGGCAACGGGGTCGCCCCATTTGTCGGTTGTTTCTTGGTCTAGCGATACATAACAGTCGTCGTTTGGTAGCCAGTCGTTAAATACTTCAAAGCGTAATGTTTTGCCAAAATTAAAGGCGTCAAAGAGGTTTTTCTTGAGTTGCTCACCCCATACTAGCTCGCCGTTGTCATCCCATTGGCTACCACCGGCTTTTGATATCGGGTTTTGGTGGAATAAAAAGTCGATGGTGCCACCTTTGGCGGCGTTGCCAAATTGCTTGTCATCGATTTTATACCAGTCTTGCAGGGCTCTGTTTATAAACGGGCCAACAACGCGCAATTGTTGCTCTTGGGTATCGCTAAGCTCTGAAAATAAAAAGTCACCACGGCCGGTGCCGCCGGCAGAAAATAGTAAGTTTTTACCTACTTGATTATGGTTGTTTGCCAAACCGTTAGGGTGTTTATCGCCTTTAGAGGCAAGCAACAATCGTGATGTTTCAATGGCTTGGCAGGCAACAACGTAAATATTGCCGGTGACTTTGTGTTTTCGGTTGAGTTTGTCGTAAAACCATACGCCAGCCACTTTGCCTGTCGCGTCAGACTCAAGTTTGAACACCTTACTGTGTGGTTTTATGGTGCAATTACCGGTTGCTACAGCATGGTTAAGTAAGGCAGCACGGCCACTGCCTTTGGCGCCAGAAGAGCACCCGTAACTTGAACAATAGCCAGAGTATTCACAGCTTTGTCGGCCCATGGCCGGCTTTGATAATACCGCACGAGGTACTGGGAAGCTATGATAGCCAATGTCTTTGGCGGCTTGGTCTATCCATGCCGATATCGGATGTTCAGCGGTTGGTGGAAATGGGTAATCGCCATTGTGAGGCTCAAGGTATGGGTGTTTAACCACTTTACCAGAAACACCAACAACGTTGTCGACCATGTCATAGTATGGGGCGAGCTCATCGTAGCTAATTGGCCAGTCGACCACATTGGCGCCATCAATGTCGCCAAACTCACTTTTAAGGCGAAAGTCCATCGGTTTTAGGCGATGAAAATAGCCACTCATTAAATTCGACGAGCCACCGACCATATTGCCGTTCCAAAAATCCCAGCCTGATTCACTGGTGGCTTCACCTTGCCAGTAGCTGTTACCGTCGCTGTCTTCATATTCTTCTTCGATAACGTGTTGCTCGTCTTCTAGCTTTGGTGAGTAGGTGGTGCGTCTACAGCAAGCAAGTTCGTCTTTGTAAAAATCTTGTTCGGTAAGCCAAGGCCCTTTTTCAAGTACCAACACCTTATAGCCTGCTTTGCTAAGTGTATAGGCAACAGGAGATGCACCGGCACCACTGCCAACGATAACCGCATCGTAGTCGTTGTTTGCGTTGTTTGTCATGGTATGTCCCTATCCTTGTTTTACGTTTATTTGTCCATAGGCGGGCAGTTGCCAATAGCGTTTATCTTTACTTGGCATTGGAAATCCAGCTTGGTGATTTAACCACTGCCAGCCAATGCCGTTTGGATTACCGCCATAAGCGCTTGGCGCAAGCATGGCTTCGAACAGGTAGCTTAATAGGGTAGAGATCCAGTTTTCACCCGCACGGGAGCGGCTTATTTGTTTTAAGGCCTGTTCTTTTTGTGCTGTGGTTAAGTGAATAAATTTAGCGCTCATGTTTTTTTCAGTGTAACCGTTTAACCAGCCAACGCCGTTTTTAATAAACTGCTTTTCGTCTTCGGCTATCGGTTGCTCTGTAATAAGTAAATAAAGGTAGTTAATCGCTGCAAAGTCTTTGGCGCCTGGGCCAGTTTCAGAGCTTGGCAATAGGTGTTGCATGACATGATCTAGGGTTGCCCATGGCTCAACGTTAAAGTCTACGTTAGCTGCTTTGGCCAATGTGCTGGCGGGAAGGGCGGTTATGGCAGAGGTTACGGCTGCTGCTTTTAAAAACTGCCGGCGAGAAATTCTCGCGACAATTGACTTTGGTGGTTGATAGTTGTCATCAAAGAAACTGTTCATAAATACCCATAGCTGTATATTGTGGTTATTATTCGTCGCTGTTGTTTTGTTGGCTTAATTGCGCCTGTTTTTGCAAGTTCGCTTGGTTATTGGCAAATCCGAAGCTATCAATAAAGGCTAACCAACGCTCTTTTGAGTACTCACCATTAATTAAAAATTCAGCAGTATCTTTCGATAGCATCACTTTACCTTGAGCGGTCGATACGTACATATGTGGATAACCCAGTACTGGCGGTAAACCGGCCATAAATGCCGAGTTTTCATTTTCATCGCTAACACTAACCTTTAGGCGAACAAAATTAGCATTTAGGGCGTGTTGAACATCCGGATTGGCTGTTAAAAAGGCGTCAATTTTTTTACACCAAGAGCACCAGCTACCACCAATTTCAATCAGTATATTGCGATCAGTTTGGTTGGCCAGCGTAATGGCCGCTTTAGCGTCGGCAAATGGATCGCGTTTGGCATCGTAAACAGTAGAGTATACGGGTAAGGTTGAGCCACCTTGCCCAGCAACTGTTTGCTGGGCTGATGCTTGCTGTTCACTGGCATTGCTAACAACACTGCATAGTGCCAATAAGCAGGCAATGCTGAACTGCAGGATACGTCTGTTGAATATCATTTTTAGTCTACACTGAGTCTTAGTTGTGGCTTATACCAATTACACAGCATAAAAGCTTTTAAACTCTCACTGAGTGAGCAATAACTTAATGTGATTGGTATTACTGTTACGGAATATGACCTTGTTAGTATTAACTAAATTTCAGTAACTTGCACCTAATAGCAAATTTCGCCATAAATAACCCCTGTACCTGTTAAATAATGGGCGGTTTCTATATAATGCCGCCAGTAAAAATTAATAAATTAGGAATGACTATGCGACCAAGTGGCCGAAGTGCCGGGCAGATCCGCCCAGTAACCATTACCCGTCAATTTACCGCTCACGCTGAAGGCTCAGTGTTAATTGAATTTGGCGACACCAAAGTTATCTGTACCGCCAGTGTTGAAGAAGGGGTACCACGATTCCTTAAAGGCCAAGGCAAAGGTTGGATCACCGCTGAATACGGCATGTTACCGCGCTCTACTCATACTCGTATGCGTCGTGAAGCGACACAAGGCAAGCAAAGTGGTCGCACGCAAGAAATCTCACGCTTAATCGCCCGTGCGTTACGTGCGGCAGTTGATTTAGCGGCTTTAGGCGAAAACACGATTACCGTTGACTGTGACGTTATTCAGGCTGACGGTGGTACTCGTACAGCATCAATCACTGGTGCTTGTGTCGCACTTGTTGATGCACTTGATCACATGCGCGCCAAAGGCATTTTAAAAACTAACCCTCTTAAGCACATGATTGCGGCTGTATCGGTTGGTATCTATGAAGGCGTAGCGGTAGCTGATTTAGACTACCCAGAAGACAGCGCGGCAGAAACCGACATGAATGTGGTAATGACCGACACTGGTAAGCTAATTGAAGTACAAGGTACCGCTGAGGAAGCACCATTTAGTTTTGATGAAATGGCCGAAATGATGCAACTAGCAAAAGCGGGTATTAACGAATTATTTGATGCGCAAAAAGCAGCATTAAACTAAATAGTAAGCAGTCACAGGAAAAACGATGAAAGATTATCAACGCGAGTTTATAGAGTTTGCTCTAGAGAAACAGGTTTTACGCTTTGGTGAATTTACCTTAAAGTCAGGTCGTACTAGCCCTTATTTTTTCAATGCCGGTTTGTTTAATACAGGTCGTGACCTTGCTCGTTTAGGTCGCTTTTATGCGGCGGCTTTGGCTGATTCTGGTATCGATTACGATTTACTGTTTGGCCCAGCGTACAAAGGCATTCCAATTGCAACAACGACAGCGGTCGCGCTTGCTGATCACCACGATACAGACGTACCGTACTGCTTTAATCGCAAAGAAGCGAAAACCCACGGTGAAGGCGGTAACTTGGTAGGCTCTGCGCTAGAAGGCAAAGTAATGCTGGTTGATGACGTAATTACCGCAGGTACGGCAATTCGTGAATCAATGGAAATTATTAAAGCCAATGGCGCTGAGTTATCTGGCGTGTTAATCGCTCTTGACCGTCAAGAAAAAGGTCAAGGCGAGTTATCGGCTATTCAAGAAGTTGAGCGTGACTTTGGTACCAGCGTGGTTGCTATTGTTAGCTTAAACGATGTGATCAGCTACTTAACTGAAAAAGGCGATATGGCACAGCACTTAGATGCGGTTAAAGCCTATCGTGACCAGTACGGTATCGAATAAGGCGTAAATTGTTTAACGTTTGCCCCGTTCTAGAATGGGGCTGTTAATATTATAAAAGTCGCTCATTGCTGATTGATGCAAAAACGGGATCAGTTGATCCCGTTTTTTGTTCTAGCAACGACCTATTCAAGCACTTCGATTAATAAAAAGTACAATAGCTTACGGGTCTTGGCGCTTAACGTTGAATCAATATTAAGATTCTTGGATAGCAATGGTGGCTAGCGCTGGGTCTACAACATAATAAGTGTTAGTTTTTATATCAAGCCCTATTCTGTCGCTTTTGATTAGCTGGTCGATTGCTGACTTAATAGATGATGGTGCTAAATTCAGTTTTCTAACAACGTCAGCGCTTCTCATTTGAGTGTTAATACCTTTAGCAATACCCATAATTACTTTGCGTTCATTTGGTGTTAATGACGTGATTTCATGTGCATTTTCACGAGCTGCAACTTGTATGATGTATTCCCAAGCGTCACTGACATCTTCGGCTGTTGGCGCTGTATCATTAAGCCATAGCTCGTCACACAAGCTGTTGACGTAATAAGGGTGTCTTTGCGTTAAAAACATTACGCGTTCAAATGCCTTGGAGTTAAGTTCTTCATTCCATCGTTTGATGGCGAGTTTATTTAGGTGAACCTGATAATGCTCGGCTTTAATGCGTGATAATTCAAACGTTTGAGTTTGGTTATACAATGGTCTCTTCTGATCGGTCATTGCTTGCCTCATCAGAGCGCGTTCAGAGCCGGCTAAGATAAATGTTGTCGATTTAGCGTCTTCCAAACATTCGCGGATAGCTGATTCCACTTGCATGAAGTTTTTCAACTTTCCAATTTCTTGAAACTCATCAATGAAGAGCACAGCGCGAAATTCAAATTTATTGGCTAGTTTATCCAAGCCTTTTAGTGCAGCTTCTAGAGTGTCCAAGTCGTATGTGATTGTGGTAGAAACTTGCAACTTGGTGTTCTCAATTCTCAAAGAGGGAGTGAGTTTTTGGTACACACTAGAAAGGATTTCAGAGCCTCTATGTAATAGATGGTTTAGATCTTTTGAGTCTAGCTTGCTGGTAAGTATTGAATGGGTGAGGTTGTCGATAGCCGTTATGATTTTTTTAACAACATTATCAATATCCGACGTGAAACGAAGATGAACTCTTTGATAGACTATCTTAATATCATTTGCTGCATGTATGTCATCTATTGTTTGTTCAACAAGGGATGTTTTACCATGCCTCCTGTATTCTTGAATCCAGCAGTGGCGGCCAATTTTTATGTACTTACTTAACTTTGCTCGCTCATTAGTTCTATTACAAAATGCTACGCCAGTAACTTTTGTTTTCGGGAAATAGTCTATATTCATGATCGGTTCCGTCATTGCTAATTAGGTTATTTTAACGTTCAAATAGCCGTGTCGCAAGTTCCGACACGAAGGTTGCGTCACGGAGTGTTTGGCACGGAGATTTCGATTCGCAACCATTTGTTAATTCCCTATCACATCCCTATCACCATGGAACAAAATACAGAAAACTCCCGTTTAGGCATTACTTTTCTGCGCAAAGGCACTGAAAACACCTTAACTTTTGGGTATCTGCTTTTCAGGGATTAACAGCCGATGATGAATTAAATTAATTATCTTGCATAGAGGCGATGATTTGCATCACTTCGGCAATATTACCAGCGCCAATTTTGCCAACGCAGCATTGTTGGTTAACCGCAGCGTGGAGTTGAGCAAGCTCAATCATATTCTCCAGTGTTGCTGTGCCTAGCACTTCGGTGCTTGCCATATTTTGTTGCACAGCAGGCAATGAAAACACGTGACCGTGGCTATCGATAAGCACGTCACGATCGCTAAACACGTACAACAACATTTCTTCATCATTAAGCCAGTCTTGCTCACTGACGATGTAAATCAACTCATCTTCGCCATCGTGTTTAACAACGGCAGGCCAAGCGATCATATATCCGTGTCCCTAGTTGATGCATTAGAATCGCCAACAATATGACTTCTTACGCCATATTGCTGACTTTGTTGATTGCCATCAGCGTGTTTTTTGTCGGTGAGGCCAGCTTGTTCTATGGCTCTAGCAGCGAGTAAGCTTTCCGGTACTTCTTTTATGTATAAGTCGCGCTTCGCGTATGGGATCTCTATATTGTTCTCCGCGAATTTTCGGTAAATGGCATTATTGATTTGATGCAAAATACGGCCACGATCGCCAGGATTTTCAATCCAGCCCATCACTTCAAAGTCTAAACTTGAGCCGCCAAAGGTACGAAAACGCACAACGGGTGGTGGGTATGAGCAAATTTCATCTTCTTCTTGCACTACACTGTTAAGCACTTTTTGTACTAAATCAAGATCACTGCCATAGGCGCAACCGACTTGGGCGCGAATACGTGATTTAGTGCTAGGTCCCGCCGATTCATTAACAATTTTTGTGTTACCCATAACCGAGTTGGGGATGGTAATTTCAATATGATCACGGGTCAATATGCGAGTACTACGTAAACCAATGTTGGTTACCTCACCGCGCTCACCGGATTCTAATACAACATAGTCTTTAATTTTGTAGGGTGAGTCGGCCATGATCAGCACCCCAGAAAATAAGTTGGCTAAGGTGTCTTTAGCGGCAAAACCCACGGCAATACCGACAATACCAGCCGAGGCAAGCCATGCGGTCATATCGATGTTCCATGACGAGAAAATCATATAAATCGAAACAACGAAAATCAGAATCAGCGCCAAGTTTTCAAACAGTGGCAAGGTTTGCATGTGTAAGATTTTAAAACGCCTATCATTGGCTGCAACGCTGTGCAAAATAATGCGGGTAATGCGCATCACAAATAATGTCCACATAATGGCCAGCACAGTGTAAAACATAGGGAATAGGTATTTGGTTACTTCATCAGGCGCTTCAGCAATTTTTGAGGCGATGGCAAGACCAAAGATAACCACCGAGTAAAACAGCGGTTTATGTAACAGTTCAATTAACTGGTCATCAAACTTGCCATTGGTTTTGCTCGCTAACTTTTGAATCCAAGTAATAACGACTTTATCAATAAGCCAAGCAACAACCAGTGAGGCAAGCACGACGACGCCTGCTTGCAAAAATACGTTGTCGCCAAAGTAACTGAGGTAGTCTTTTATCTGGCTGTCGAGTTGTTCCATCTTAGCTCCCTGTACTGCTAATTAATCTTTAGAAATTAATGTTTTATTTTGTGCTTTATTACGCTTTAAGTTCAAGCAAGTATCATTGTATAAGTGACGAAAAAACAATGGTGCAACCTTGAGTGAATCGGTTATGGGTGGTTGATTATTGGCAAGGCGAATGATGTTTTGATAATAAAAACTTATCTGGCCAACAGAGTTCATCGACTTAATGAGCCCTAATGGACTGTTATTGCCCCAAAAACCATCACCAAGTTTGAGTTTATACTCATAATCATCGATGTAGTCGACTTCGGCGTTTATGAGTTTTTGTGAAACGTCGGCATCGGTGCACAAAGGTCTTGCCAAGCCAACCATGTCAACTTCGCCGTCACTAATAACCTGCTCTATCACTTCGCGTGAGCGAAAGCCACCGGTGATCATTAGCGGCACTTTAGCATGTTGCTTTATCGCGTCAGCATATTCTATAAAATACGCCTCACGGCGGCGCGTGCTTTCTCTTACTTCGCTTGCGTCAACGCTAATAAAACTTAATTGCTCGTAGGTACCACCAGAAATTTCCAGCAAATCAATGCCATCTTCACTCAGCCAGCTAGCAACTTGCACGCATTCTTCAAGGGTAAAGCCACCTTGTTGAAAGTCGGCTGAGTTGAGTTTAACGCCAATAGGAAACTCTGGCCCCACCGCTTTGCGTACCGCTTGGACAACCGAACGGGCAAAACGAGCACGGTTTTCAAGGCTACCGCCCCATTGATCTTTACGTAAGTTGGTTTTTGGTGATAAAAATTGGCTGATTAAGTAGCCATGGGCAGCATGCACTTGCACACCACTAAAACCCGCTTGTTTGGCAAGCGCGGCGGTGGTGGCATAACGCTGAATAATGTCATCAATTTCTTGCTGTCTCAGTGCTCTAGGTTTAGAAAACATACCCATGATATGTAGCTGCACATCCGAGGGTGATACCGGTTGGCTATTTACTAGCGTCGCGCATTGTCGCCCCGGATGCGATATTTGCATCCATAAATGATTACCAGCCACTTGGCCTGCTTGAGCCCAAGCTTTAAAGGCATCTAATGCTGAGTCATCTTCAAGAACAACGTTACCGGCACGCTCTAAATAGCGCCGATCTACCATGACATTGCCAGTAATATGTAAGCCGGTGCCACCATGTGACCAAGTGCGGTACAAGGTGTTGTGTTGCTCGGTTGGGCGGTCATAAGGATCCGCTAAACCTTCGGTCATGGCACTTTTACATAGCCGATTAGGTATCACTGCACCGCACGGGAGAGTCAAGGGTTGAGCTAGTGGTGATGTCATGGTGTCCTCAGCAAGTTATTGTTTTTAAATCTTTGTTTTTATTTTGCTAATGGTTACTTTATACCGCTAATCCAATCGCAAAGCACTTGTTTAAATTCATCTTTGTGGGAAATAAATGGTGCATGTGAGGCACCATAGAAAGTATAGCTGTCAGATTGAGGCACTAACTTATCCATTTGCTCAATGACAGCCTTGGGAACTAATGAATCGAGACGACCGTACAAACGCAAAAATGGTATATCAATATTTTGGATTTTGGCGCGTAGATCGACGGTTTCTAATAAACTCAGCGAGGCATCAAGTGTTTCTTTACTCGCATGTGGGCGGCTATCTATAAGTGCTTTTATTTCTTTTATATCGGCACGCACGTGTGCTGCCCCCATGGCCTGAATACGCAAAAAATTACTGATGGTTTTATCGGCGCTTACTGCGAGTTGCTGATGGAAGCCTCTTAATAATTCTGGCTTGATACCCGGCCAATGCTCATCATCAACAAAATAAGGCGAGCTGGTAATGGTTACAACGGCTTTAACTTTGTCACTATGATGCAGGGCAAGTTCACTGGCAACAAGCCCGCCAAGTGACCAACCAACGACAATACTCGGCTGGTCAATTACATCGGCAACTGCCGTTGCAAGGTTGCCTAGACTGTAGTCTTTTAGATGACTATCGACATTATCGCCAAAACCGGGTAAATCGATACAAGTGACGGTAAATTGCTGCTTGAACATATCGACCATAGGCGAAAAAATGGCGCTGTTTAGGCCCCAACCATGGATGAAAACAAGATGCTCGCCGTTTCCTTCGACACGGGAATTAAGCTGTTTTTCAGCTGTTTGGGTCATTATTAACTATGCTTTGATTGATAACGGATAACATTTATTTTACGCAATGGATAGCGACAATGGAAATTTTCCCTTCTGATCAAATCAGTCGACTTTGGCGACGCGGAGCTAAAGCGTTTCAGCGCTTTTGTCCCTCGTTATGTGATTTATGCCGCCAGCCGAGTCATCACTTACCACTTTTATGCAAATGCTGTCATCAGGACCTAGCAGGCTTTGATTATCAACAACTTGCAGGTAATTTACTCAATCACCCGGCAATTGTGGGGCATTTACCAAAAATGGCTTTTCAGCAGTTAGTCTGTGCTTGCCCTTACGTATGGCCTCTTGATATTTGGCTAATGCAGCTTAAGTATCAACGACGGGTAGAGTTAGTGCCAGTGCTTGCTCATTTATTGGTCGCGACACTAAAGCTAATTCGAGAGTCAAATCAGCACCAACAACAAAACCCGTACCATGTGGCAGACCTATTAGTACCGGTGCCATTATCGCCGCTGCGTTTACGGCAACGGCAATTTAATCAAGCGTTATTACTTGCTGACATCATTAGCAGAGAAATTGGCGGATTTGTTGACACTAGCCTTATCGGTCGTAGGCAGAGCTTACAGCGACAAGTTGGTAAAAGTGGTGTGCAACGACGCATGGCACTAAAAAATAGTTTTTATATTACACCGAGCGCGGCTGACACCATAAAAGGTAAGCATGTTGCCATTGTTGACGATGTCCTTACCACCGGAACTACGGCAAATATGATAGCCAAATTATTGCTCAAGCATGGTGTGGCAACGGTATCGGTATATACCGTTGCCTTATCGTTGCCAGTCATGCGCCGAGACTAGTTTCTGTTAACCAGTGATCAACAGCCCGAGCAAATGAATTACGGGATAGCGCTAAATACTTTTGAGAAAAACAAGCTATTAGCGATGATTTTCGCGGTTCCTGGCCAGTAGCCCCGAAATACTAAATTAGCATCACTGGCAATGACTCGACCGCGACCGACATCGTGAGCGATGATGGACGCATTACCAGCAACGAGATCGACAAGTTGTGGTGCGGCATAGCCACTCATAAGCGGATCGCTTTGGTAGCGATTGACTGTAACAAATGGCGTTGCAGGCAAGGTAATAATATCGGTCGAGTTTTTAAAGATGGCTAAGTCGGGTTTATTGTAGCCATAGGCAAGGGGATGCGATAAATCTATTTCCGTTTCAAAAATAGTACCGGCGATGAGCTTTTCGGCATGCAAGGTTTGCTTGTCTTCATAACTCAAGCCATTGGTATTAAAGGCACGATCAATATCGGAGGCTGTGACAAATTCAGCATTGAGGATCTTATGATTGGCGAGATATTTCACCGCACCTTTTTGGGCGATCAGTGTTCCACCCTGCTGAGCAAAATCGGCGAAGCGTTTTTCGCTATTTTGCGGTAACTGCTCATAATTGCCGTCGACCATGATAATGTGACTGTAGTCATTAAAATCGATGTGACTAAGACGATACGTATCGACCACACTTACTGGAATATTTAATTGCGAGTCCAAGTAGTAAAGCATATGACCCGCTTCGTATTGCGATATCCCATGGCCACCAATTAACAACACTTTTATCGGGTTTAATGGGCGCAGCGATGGACTGCCAATATCGATGCCCTGGTTAAAGCCAGTTTCAATCGCGTATAAGTCGATACCAATTTGTTGCTGCCACTGAGTTAACGTGGCAAACCAGTTTTTATTGGTTTGCAAGGCAGCAGGGATAATGATGCTACCGCGGTCAAATGACATGCGCTCGTTTGCGACTAAGGCACTAAATTTTTTGGTATTTACTTTGGCGCGAATGCCCGCATTAAGTAGCTTGTTAAGTAATTTAGGTGCCAGATAATCATCCCAATGAAACGCATAAGCATAGGCGTCACTGGCTGGGCGCATGACGTCGTTGGCCGTTTTTTGCCAAGGCGTTGATGAAATACTTAAGCCCCGATTGGTTTCTACTTTGGTAAAGCTGATGTTATAGGCTAATGGCATGGTCCAGCCGGATACATCATAAAAGGTGTTGTCGTTAAAGGTCGTCACTTTGTTAAACAAAGTCTTTACTAAACGATACTGGGCTTGCTCAAGTGGCACAAAGAAGCTGTGCTGTGCTTGGTAAGTATTATCATCGTCTTGATAATCTTTTTGCAATGGATAAACACTGACTTGGTGCTGGCTAAGCAGTTCTAAAAAGGCATTAAGGCGACTGCGATCATGAGGTTCGGTAAATAAAAAGCCAGCAAAATCATCTTCGTCAGCTAAGTCTTCAATTTGTTGATAAAACTGGTGACGATAGTTGTGCAGTTTGGTTTTGTTATCACTGGCGGCCGTGAGGGTTGAAAACGAGGTGAGTACGTGATTTTTAATACCAAAAGCAAAGGTTAAGATGCCATTAGCCGAATCTGTGATGTAACCTCGAGAGCTTGCTTGCTCGAATAAAATACCAATGGTGCCATTTATGTCAGGATAGGTTGAGCCCTTACCATAGAAAAAGTCATCAAAACTTTCTTCCGAATAATATAAACGGTTCTCGGCATCGAGTGCTTTGGCATGATAGCCGGCAATTAACTTGGTTAAATCGAAGTTTTCGCTTGGCGTTAACGGGTTATTACGTGATGGCACGCCGGGCTGAAAAAAGTAGCTGGCATGGCGGCCCATTTCATGAAAATCACCAAGCACGTTTGGCTTATAGTGATGATATACACGCAAACGGTTACGGCTTTCTTGCTGTGTTAGTGGTAACCAATCACGATTTAGATCAAACATATAATGATTGGTACGCCCCGATGGCCATTGCAAGTGGTGCTCACGATGGTTGTGATCGGTATTAACGCTTTGATTGCGATTGGTATTCACCCAGGTGGTAAATCGGTCCATGCCATCAGGATTCATACTTGGCTCAATAACAATAACAAGGTTATCAAGCAACTTATCGATGTTGTTATTTATCGCCGCGGCTAGTTGATAAGCCACCAAGAGTGACGCGTTAGCACCTGAGATTTCGTTACCATGAATGCTATACCCTAGCCAAACTACCGCCGGATCATTATCAGCTTGCTTAGTGCTACTTTGTCGGTTGCTTAAGATCTCATCTAAACGCGCTAAATTTTGTTGGCTACTGATGGTGGCAATAATTTGTTTACGGTGCTCTTGGCTGTAGCCCATTTGTCTAACTTCAACCAGTTCACTGGCTTGATCCAGTTGCTCAAAGTAATCGATTAATTGGTCATGACGAATATGGCGTTCGCCTACCTCAAAGCCCAATACCTGCTCTGGTGTTGGGATATTTGGGCGGTATTGATCTTGATTGGGAAAATAGTAAGAAAGTGGCGCTGCAAACAGGGTATTTGCAACCAATAATAGCGCCACAGAGCATACTCGTATGATGTTAAACAAAACAAACTCCTTCACGGGTATAGAGGCAATAAACATTTTAATTTTAATACTTTAGCAAAATTTATAAGCAAAGTAGTGGTTAATTTACTGACTCACAGGGATTTATCTTGATAAAAAATGTCAATTAATTTGGAAGTTTGCGCTTGAGAAGCGTATTATAGCCCCCATACTTGAGTTAAATAGTCGGGTATGTTGCAGGGCAACATACTACGCGTGAGATGTAAGCATAAAGCGAGACACAAATGATTAAAATTAGTGATACCGCACAGGAGCATTTCGTAAAGCTACTGTCGCAGCAGGCTGAAGGCACCTGTATTCGTGTGTTCGTGGTAAACCCAGGAACCGCACAAGCAGAATGTGGTGTGTCATATTGTCCACCAGAAGCCATTGAAGAAGACGATATCCGTATTGAATACAATGGTTTTGCGGCGTTAGTTGATAAAGACAGTGAGCGCTTTTTAGAAGACGCTGAAATCGATTTTGTTAGCGATCAAATGGGATCGCAGTTAACGTTAAAAGCACCAAACGCGAAACTTCGTAAAGTTGCTGACGACGCGCCATTATACGATCGCGTAAATTACTTTATTCAATCTGAGGTTAACCCACAGTTAGCCGGTCACGGTGGTGAGTGTCAATTGATGGAAATCACTGAAGATGGTTATGCTATCTTACAATTTGGTGGTGGCTGTAATGGTTGTAGCCAAATTGACTTAACCGTAAAAGAAGGCGTAGAAAAACAGCTAATCGCTATGATGGGTGATGAAATTAAAGGTGTTCGCGATGTAACCGAGCACCAACGTGGTGAGCACTCTTACTATTAATTGGCTGTGGCAATTATTTATTAAAAAACCCGACGTATGTCGGGTTTTTTGTCTTTATACAACGCTTGGCTAATCGCGCGCTTGATCGCCCATACGTTCAGTTTTTAGCGGTTGCATGCGCCTTTTTATATGCCAAGCGCATATTAATGACATCAATAGTACAAACGGTAGCATGGTCAGTACCACGTAATCCCAGCTACTGGTAAACAGCAACCAGCCAGCTAATAATGACGCCAATGCTTGAGTAAAGAAAATAACAAAATCATTGAGCGCTTGTGCTTTATAGCGCTCGTGACTTTGGTAGCTTTCTGGCAGTATCACAGTGCCAATAGTAAACAAGAAATTCCAGCCTACCCCTAGCAATACCAACGCCCACCAATAGTGCATCACATGTTGGCCACTTAACGCGACGATGATGACGAGAGCATACATAATAGTGCCGGTTGCCATCACCGTACCTGTGTGGAATTTTTTAATTAGCAGACCGGTAAAAAATGACGGTAAAAACATCGCCGCAATATGCGATTGAATTACCCACTTGGTATCAGCCAGCGAGTGACCCATCATATCGTGCATACTTAATGGCGTTGCCGTCATCACAAAACTCATAAGACCATAACCGATAGCGCCAGAGCCTAAGGCGATAATAAAGCTGGGTTGTTTGATGATTTGCGATAAATTACGTCCAGCCATGCTGTGCTGTTGTTGTGAGTCTTGCACAATAGGGTTGCTAAATAGCTGAAAACCAGCAAACGAGATACTGATAAGAATCGCTAAACCAAGAAATGAGCCAGCATAGCCATGCTCTGAGGCTATCCAGTCTTTACTAAATAAGGCCATTTCAGGGCCTAATATCGCCGCAAAAATCCCCGATAGCATTAATACTGAGACGGCACTTGCCGATTGTGTGCTTGCCACGCTTTCAATGGCGGCAAAGCGCAGCTGCAAGCTAAAGGCAATAGAAAAACCCATAAACAGGGTTGCTAGCAATAATAGATAAAACCACCCTTGTACGGCTGAGAACATAGCGAGTAAACAGCCAATGAGTGCCAAACCATAGCCTATATTGGTGGCTTGCTTACGACCTAGGCGCTGATTAAGTTGACTGACAATAATGGTGCCTAACGCAGTACCCACAATCATTAAGGTTAACGGCAGGGTTGCTAGCTTTTCGCTTGGTGCAATCTTGGTTGCTAATAAGCCACCAATAAAGGTTACCGTTGGGCCAATACAGGCCAATAATGGGCTGGTAAAAAACAACACACAAATATTACGGGGGTAATGCAATACCTTGGCTAATACCCAAAGGGCGACCAACATTGCGATAGCAATGAGGCTTAGAGTTACGAACATAATATATTCCAATAATTATTGTTATTATCGCGCCAGATGTTACGGCTCGCGATGTTTGGGAATAAAACGATAATGGTAGTGCCAATACAAGGTTATGCCACGACTGGCCATAAATAAGCAAAATGCCAACCATATGCCGTGATTGCCCCAGTGACTGAAGATAAACCAACAGGGAAAAAACACCAAACACGTGGAGACTAGCATGGAATTACGCATGATGCGTCCCTCAGTTAGACCAATATAAATACCATCGTATAAATAACACCAACAGGCAATAATCGGTAGGATAACAATCCATGGCATAAACTCATGAGTGATCGTGATGATGGCATCTATGTCGGTAAGTAGCTCGACGAAAAAATGTCCAAACAGATAAAAAATGAATGAATAGAGTATGGCGAACACTAGATTGTAACGATTGGCGACTTGTACCGATAATTGCATGGCCTCGATGTTATTTTCACCTTTAGCTTTGCCCACTCTTGCTTCGGCACCATAAGCAATGCCGTCGAGACCAAATGAAATCAGCAATAAAAAGTTAAGTAAAATCGCATTGGCTGCGACAACGGTGTCGCCTAAACGAGCACCTTGAAAGGTAATAAAAACGAAGCACGCTTCTAAACATAGGGTGCGGATGACGATATCGCTATTAAGCTTTAGATAAGGAATAAGGCTGCTTTTATTCATCGCCTCTTTGCAGTGTAGCTTGATGTTTATCAGCAATTGTTTACTATGAATTTTCAGTGAGTTGGCGACCATCCACATACCAATAGTAAAACAGCTGTATTCGGCGATAAGCGTTGCATAAGCCACACCGGCAATTTTTAAATCAAAGCCAATAACAAATAGTAAATCTAACAGCAGATTTATGAGATTGGTTATGATCAGTAGCCACATGGCTTTTTTCGCTTGATGCATGCCTAATAACCAACCCAGTATCACTAAATTGGCTAGTGCTGCAGGTAAGCCCCAAATACGAATTTCGCTATACTGCCTAGTGTATGTGAGTACTTGCTCGCTTGCGCCGCTAAGCCAAAGTCCGGCATCAATATAAACATTTTGCAAAAGGATAAAGAGCAAGCCTATAACAATCGCAACCACTAGCCCCCGAGTGAGCACGCTAAACGCATCTTGGCTGGCTTGTTTACCATAAGCTTGCGCGGCGAGTCCGGTGGTCGACATACGTAAAAAACCACAAAACCAAGTGATAACCGATATCAGCATCGCTCCCACAGCACTGGCGCCAAGATAATAGGCCTCAGGTAAATGACCAATAACCCCCGTATCAACCAAGCCAAGTAAGGGGATGGTGATATTAGACAAAATCATCGGGAGGGCTAGAGCAAACAGTGCTTTGCGCTCTTTATTGACAGCGGACAACGGGTTCTCCTGTTAGGTGGTCATTGGATTTAGGTTCGGTCGTATGTTTAAGTGTGCTACTTTGTGGCAAAATTGAGTCTTGCCACTATTCAGTTTTAAGCCTTGGTAGTAAATGCCTTGGGTCAACTGAATATCACGGTTTGTTTAGTTTACAGGAAGGCGTTATTTGGCGCACCGCAATATGAAAAAAATCCTTATATTATTATCATTTATCTTTGCTTTAATGATTTTTGAAAGTCGCGCGACAGTGGTACTGGTTTATCACCATGTCAGTGATTCAACGCCGAAAAGTACCTCAATAACGCCACAACAGTTTGCGAAACACTTACAGTATTTTCGCGATAATGGCTTTAAGGTGATCCCACTTAACGAAATGGTGGATAAACTCAAAGCCAAACAGCCACTAGAAGATAAAACCGTAGTGATCACCTTTGACGATGGCTACAGCGATATTCTCCATAACGGTCACCCATTATTAACCAAGTTTAATTATCCTTACACCGTGTTTATTAATCCCAGCACAGTGCCAGATAAACAAGGCAGCTATTTAACTTGGCCACAAATAAAGCACATGGTTGATGATGGTGTGCTTATCGCCAATCACGGTTTAGCGCATGATTCCTTGATTAAAGTACCTGCGGGTGTTGATAACGATGTTTGGTTGACTGAAAAACTGACGGAATTACAGCAAGCTGAAAAAATTATTGAGCAGCATACAGGTCAAAGCTGGCGTTACTTTGCCTTGCCTTATGGTGAGTACACACCCAAAGCGCAGCAACAGTTAGAAAAGCTGGGCTATGTGGTGTTTACTCAGCAATCAGGCGCGGTTGGTGAGCACACCGATTTAACCGCAATCCCGAGGTTTCCGGCATCTATGCCCTATGATCAAATCGGGCCGTTAAAAAATAAACTCAATGCGTTAGCATTTAATGTGAGTGAGCAAACGCAACGCTCAGCCACTATTGTGCCTTATGGGCAACAGCCGGATACCGAGATAAACCTTGAGGTTAAGGACTTTTATCCAAATATGCTGAGTTGCTTTATTAGTGGTAAAGGAAAAGCTGAGATTAATTGGCAGACGGATAATCAATTTGCGATGGGTTTTGCCGGTGCTTTTGCGCCAGGACGCCAACGCGCTAATTGCACCGCACCAAGTATTGCTAAACCGGGACGTTATTATTGGTACTCAAAACCATGGTTTGTGCCCAATAAGGATGGTAGCTGGTACCAAAACTAAGGCGACAAAGTCAATTTTTGGCGCCAAAGCTGATATACTACGCGCCTATTCAGCCTTTAATTTTTAAATTATGCGTTTACTAAGAACGACCACTCATCCAAGCCTAGAAAACCTATGTGCCAGCAGTTTTCATCGCCAAGCGGCGCGTGCCATTATCTTACGCGGTGAGGATATTCTGTTGCTTTACACTGAGCGTTATCACGATTATACCTTACCGGGTGGTGGCGTTGATGAAGGTGAAGATTTACAACAAGGCTTGGTGCGCGAACTGATTGAAGAAACCGGTGCGCAAAATATTCGCAATATTAAAGCCTTTGGTCGCTACGAAGAATTTCGCCCTTGGTACAAAAACGATTTTGATATCATGCACATGGAATCGTTTTGTTACACCTGTGACATCGATGAAGAGTTGGCAGACACACAGCTAGAACAACACGAAATAGCCAATGGTATGCGCCCAGTTTGGGTCAATATTTTTGATGCGATCAATCACAATGAAAATACCATGGCCAACAGTGACAAAAAAGGTATGTCGATTGAGCGCGAAACCTATTTGCTGAAGCTTATCGTTAAAGAGTTACTTAGCGAGTAGCCTCGTTCCGTAAACCAGCTAAATGCCAAAAATCAGCGCAAGCTCACTGTCTTGTAGCGTGCTTGCTACCTCCTTTATTCGCTGGCTATCCCCTCACGGTCATTTTATCTTTGCTGTTAGTCCTTATTGGTTATGTCTGTATCTTGCTGAGAGGATATTATCGTATAAAAAACAATCTCTAAAGTGTTAGGGAAGCGAATGAGGGAAGAGCAACAATGACTGTTTCGCAAAAGTCTGTAGCAAGTAAACCTAAGAAAGTAAGCGAAATCCAACAATGGCATATCGAAACCGATGTAGCCATTGTTGGCTTTGGTGCCGCAGGAAGCTGTGCTGCAATTGAAGCTGCCGAAACGGGCGTTAAGGTGGATGTGTTTGAAGCAGGCTCTGCTATAGGTGGCTCGACCGCATTGTCGGGTGGCGAAGTTTATCTTGGTGGTAGCGGTGGCACCCGTATGCAAAACTTGTTTGGTTTTAGCGATAGCACTGAAAACCTTTACAACTACCTAATGATGCAACATAGCCCGCAAGCAGACGAAGCGAAAATTCGCGCCTATGCCGAAGGAGCCAGTGCGCATTTTGATTGGCTTGAGGCAAAAGGTATTCCGTTTAAAGAGTCTTACCTTGACGAACGTCTAGTTGAACCATTCAGCGATGATTGCTTGATATGGAGTGGTAATGAAAAGTCTTGGCCAGAGATAAATCATTGCCAGCCTGTGCCCCGTGCGCATGTGGTAAAAATGCAAGGTATGGGCGCTGGTAAAGTGTTTATGGAGCACTTAGAGCAAACAGCAATTGAACTTGGGGTAAATGTTCATCTTGAAGCTCGTGCATTGTGTTTGATTCATGACGACAGTGAAAACGTTATTGGCCTTGTGGTGCGCATTAATGGTCAAGAGCTTAATGTAAAAGCAAATGGTGGGGTGATCCTATGTGCCGGTGGTTTTGTGATGAATCAAACCATGTTAAAGCAATATGCACCGCGCTTTGCTCGTTGTAATACGCCTATTGGTAACCCAGGAGATACCGGTGCAGGCATACAAATGGGTATGTCGATGGGCGCTGCAGCGATAAACATGCATGAAGGCTTCGCTAGCTTACCATTTTACCCGCCGTCGACGTTAACGTATGGCATCATCGTCACCGACAAAGGTCAGCGTTTTATTAATGAAGACGCTTATCATGGACGTGTGGGTAGTCATTTACTTGAACAAAATAGCGATCGTTTCTACTTGATTGTCGATGTCGAAGCCTATGGTGATTACGAGCAAATGAACTTCCTTAATGCCGATGTCGTCGCCACCGCAGATAGCGCTGAAGAACTCGAGCAAGAGCTAGGTTTGGCTGCGAATTCGTTATCACATACCATGAATTTTTATAATGAGCATGCCGCACAAGGTGAAGATCCGCTGTTTCACAAACAGCCTGAGTGGCTGCGAGTGTTAACACCGCCATTGGTCGCCTTAGATATCACCCCTGAGCGTGGTGTGTATATGCCCTACTTTACCTTAGGTGGGCTGGATACTGAGCCCACAGGTGAAGTGCGTAAAACTGATGGAACGTTAATTTCTGGATTATATGCCGCTGGGCGAACCGCCTGTGGTGTACCTCGTCGAGGCGCGGGTTATAGCTCTGGTATTAGTATTGGTGATGCCAGCTTTTCTGGGCGCAGGGCAGGGCTAGCGGCAGCAAAGCGTGCCAAAGCGAGTGGCGCATTGTCGCGTCAACAACAAGCGCATGAGCCATCGTTACGGTAAGCCGGTGGCACAGCTAGGTGGCAACTAGCCAAAATAAGACAATAAAAAAGCCAACACATGTGTTGGCTTTTGTTTGCATAGTTAACGCTTGCTGAGTGCTTAGCGTTTTACTTCAGCGTTGTGGTAGATGTTTTGTACATCGTCGCTATCGTTTAGCATGTCCATGAATTTATCAAACATTTTGATGTCTTCAGGATCTGTGATTTCTTTGTAGTCTTGCGGGATCCATGTGATCTCGTCAACTTCAAAGTTGATATCACCTAGCTCTGCTACCAATGCATTTTTGGTCGCGAAGTATTCAGTTTGCGGTGCCGTTACCGTGATAATACCGTCTTCTGCTTCAACGTTGCTTACGTCAACATCGGCCATCATTAAGGCTTCAAAAATCGCTTCGTCGTCGTCGCCTTCAAAACAGAATAAAGCAACGTGATCAAACATGAATGCCGCAGAGCCTTGCGCACCAATTTTTGAATCAGTTTTGGTGAATGCTTGGCGTACGTCTTTGATGGTACGGTTTGGGTTGTCGGTTAGACAGTCAACAATCACCATAAAGCCGCCAGGACCAAAACCTTCGTAACGTGCTGGCTCGTAGTTTTCACCACCTGCACCGCTTGCTTTGTCGATTGCTTTGTCAATTACGTGTGTTGGTACCTGATCTTTCTTTGCTTTATCAATCAGGCGACGCAGTGCTAGGTTACCGTCTGGATCTAGACCACCATTTTTTGCACATACATAGATTTCTTTACCGTATTTTGAATAAATCTTAGTCTTCAGACCGGCGGTTTTCGCCATAGACTCTTTACGGTTTTGGAACGCTCTACCCATTGTTCATGTCTCTTGTCGGTAATGTGTGATAAATTTTCGCCAATTTTAACAGGCTTTGCGCTTGCTGTGTAGAGGCGAGTAGGGTGTTTACTCGCCTTGACTGGCTATATGCAATAGATGTGGTTAGTATGGCGAAAATTCAAGGCTCTACTGACTTTGCTGATAAATCAGTTTGAAGTCGGCTAACATGGCATCGGCATTGATGCTTGGCACAACACCAGGTTCTCCCTGAATGGGCTTAAAAATCGCATGAACTTGGCCATTTGGATTGGTCATTACTATCGATGCGCTATGATTGACCAAGTAATATTCATCTTCGCTGTCTTCGGCGATGGCATACATTAAACCAAGGTTACGGGAAAAAGGAAACAACACATCGTGACCAGCGCGCAATGCCAAAAAGTCTTTATTAAAATACTTCACATATTCGCTTAGTACCTCGACGCTGTCGCGCTTTGGATCTGCAGTGATTAGCGCCACTTGCATATTATTACCGCTAACTTGCTGAAGTTCGGGGTAAATGCTATTGAGTTTTTGCATGGTAATCGGGCAAATATCTGGGCACGATGTATAACCAAAGAAAAACAAGGTCCATTTACCGAGCAGTTGCTCATTGCTAAAGGCGCGGCCGTGGTGATCGGTTAATTCAAATTTGGCGAGAGTCCTTGGTGTTTGATACATCAAGGCATGCTTAGGTTGTTGCTGTTGAAACTGACTTTGATAAACAAAAGCACCGGTAGCGATAGCTACCAGGGCAATGATGGCGAATAACACTTTATTCATAGGGTAATTAATTCTCTGTTTAATCGCTTAAAATATCACATGGCCGGTAGTGCATAGTGATCCACCAGTAAAATAATAAACAGCAACATCAAATGGACAATGGAGAAACGAAATGTTTGCATCGCTGTTTGCTCGTCGGCATTAAACTTTAGTTTCCAAGCATATGCAAAGAAAATAAGGTTTAAGGTGACGCTACCAAGTAAATAAATCCAGCTGCTCATACCGACTAAGTAAGGGATTAAACCGACCACAAACAATAATATGGTGTATAGCAAAATTTGTGTTTTGGTAAACTCGATACCGTGAGTCACTGGTAACATTGGGATATTCACTTTGGCGTAATCATCGCGACGATGAATCGCCAGAGCCCAAAAATGTGGTGGTGTCCAAGTGAAGACGATTAACACCAGCAATAATGCATGTGGGTGTACTTCGTTGGTCATTGCCGTCCAACCAAGTAACGGTGGTATAGCACCGGCAAGACCACCAATGGTGATATTTTGCGGCGTGGCACGCTTTAGGTACATGGTATAAATCACCGAGTAACCGACTAAACCTGCGAATGTTAACCATGCAGTGAGTGGATTAACGAAACCATAAAGTAGTGCAAAGCCGACCAGCGCTAAACTGCTGGCAAATACAATGGCTGCCCGGTTACTGACCCGGCCATTCGCTAATGGTCGATTTTGCGTGCGCGCCATTTTCGCATCTATCTGCTGGTCAACAATATGATTGATAGCTGCTGATGCAGAAGACAGTAAGCCGATGCCAAGCATTGATGGGATTAGTATTTGCCAAGGAATCGCTCCGGGTACCGACAAGCTCATGCCGACTAAGGCTGTTAATACCAAAAGGGCGACCACCCGAGGTTTGGTCATTTCATAATAATCGCGCCAACTTATTTTGCCGGTAAGGCTGGTCTGATTGATGGGTAGTGCAGATGATTTAGCCATAACAACTCCTATATTTTACGACGCAAACTGTAGGTTAAGGTAATAAGGGTGAGCATGAGTAACGCCGCAACAACGTTGTGGGCGACCGCTACCGCAAGCGGTAAACTAAAGACAATATTTGATACGCCTAAACTAACTTGTATCAGTAGCACCACTAAAATTACACTGGCGGTTTTCTTAAAGAATGCAGACTGCGCTTTAAACAATACGCTAAATGCTAACCAGCCTAAATATACAGCGGTAATGATGGCGCCAATACGGTGCACGGCGTGAATGGTAACGCGCTCTGCATGGGTAAGAAAACCAAACTCGTAACTGTCGAGTTTCGGTGGTATTGGATCAAATGAATTAGCAAAGCTGAGTTGTTCGAGCCAGCCATCCTGACAAATTGGTAACTGGGTGCAAACTAGCGCGGCGTAGTTACTTGATGTCCAGCCACCAAGCGCTATTTGTGCAGTAAGAATAGCTATGCCAATAACGGCATAAACTCGATATTTACGCAGGCCAGTGTCGCCACCTGCGACGCGATAGGGGGTTAACCGTAAATAGAGTAAATACAGTAAACACAGGGTTATAAAACCGCCTAATAAATGCCCCATAACCACAATTGGCATCAGTTTCATGGTGACGGTCCACATGCCAAGAGCAGCTTGAAAAATCACCGTTGCTAAGATGGCAAACGGCAAAAATAGTGGCCCACCTTGTTGGCGATGTTTAAACGCAAGGATAAATATCGCAGCAATAAGCAAGCCTAAGGTACCGGCAAAATAGCGATGGATCATTTCGTTCCAAGCTTTTTGTACTTCCACTGGTCGTTCAGGAAAAGCCGCTTGCGCTTTAGCGATTTCAGCTTCGGTTTTTGGCACATCGAGTAAACCGTAACAACCTGGCCAGTCGGGGCAGCCAAGACCAGCATGTGTTAAACGAGTATAAGCGCCAAGCGTAATAACAACGATTGCCAATAGCATGGCAAGGAAAACTAATTTACGGGTACTGTTCATTAACCAATCCTCGATAGCTTTAATACTTTTTTCAGATCACTTAGCATGGCTTTGCCAAAGGCTGGAATAGCTTGCTCGGTCGTTGGTTTATCATAGGTCAAGACAATATTGCCCAATGGATCAACGACATAGACTTTATTGGCAGATAAGCTGTGCTCTTGTTGGGTAACATGCTGCCAGCTTTGCTGGTGAATAATTTGCTGATACTGATCACTAAGTTGTGTAGCGCTAATGACAATAGGTGTGACACGGTGGGTTTCACGGCCTAAAGCTAAGTAGGTGTTATCCATACCTGACAAGGTAAAAGCACAGCGCTCATCGCAGTTGTCGGGCAAAGCGGTAATGAGTAACCATTGCTTATTGAGGTCAACTTTAATGCCTTTTTCATTAAGGGTTTGTGGCTGGTTTAGTAAGGCGCCTTGATTGGTTACACCATAGTTAAACCATTGGTACTCTAGGGCTAGCTTGGCCAAGATCACCGGGAGAATAAATACGCCAATAAGTAGCAATAGGCTACGTCGATTGTTTTTTACAGCTTTGCTCATAATCTGCCTTATTGTTATGGTTATGTTGATACAGTTATTGCCTTTTCAGGTTATCGCGATACGTGTTTGTGTGTTGTTCGGTCCTCGTTTGCTTCGTGATTCTCTGCGCCGTTGTTTTGGTTACTATCGATATTTCGACGCAGATGCATTTGATAACTAGCCACCAACATCAGTAATAGCCATGCCCCTGCTAAGCCGCCCCATTGCACCGCGTAACCAAAGTGTTTTTCTGGCAGCATAACAATAGGTTGCCACGTTTTTTTGTAACCGATTTGCTCATCTTCATGTAAAAATAAGCTAAATGGTAATAGGGGAAGATCAATCAGTTGTGAAAATCGCTGGCTATCAATTTGCTGCACTCTTAACGGCCAGTTTAGTTGGCTAAATGTGGGCTGTTGCAATACCAAGCCAGATTGTTGGATACGAACATGGGCGATTAGTTGTTGTTTATTTTTAGGTAGTTCAATGAGTGGTAATTGAGTTCGGTCAACGGAACCTGCGACCCAGCCTAAATTAACCAGTACATGTTGTGCACTAGGCTCATCAAAAAATATGGCGTAGACTTTGTAGCCAACTCGCCCCGAATCGACTTGGTTATCCAGTAAAAACACTTGCTCGGCAACAAAGTAGCCACGGATAGTAACCATCACGTCATTGTATTGCGCAAAGATGTCGGCGGTTGATGACGCGGATGTATTATTACTCTGGGCATTATCGATAATACGCGCCATGGGCTGCGCTTGTTGCTGATTAAATTCAGCAATGCGCTCTAACCGTTGTTGTTTTTCGATACCCCGTTGGTACTGCCAAAAACTTAACTTGATTAATAATGCAAATACCGCCAAGGTAATAACGACCCATAACAGGCGCCAGCTTTTTACGAACTGGAAAGTGTTGGTTTTTATTATGGTTTGGGTCATTGCTTGCACAGGGTTACTACTAAAACAAATACTTAAATAAAGGGGCTGCTGAGAACAATATGATCATTAAAATTGTCATCGTTTTGTTATTACTGTTGATGATATACAACCTGTTTAAAGCAGGTGTCAGCATGAACAGCAATGACTCTAAAAAGCCACCCATGTCAAAATACATCGGACGACGGGTGCTGATATCGGCATTAATTATTTTGCTATTATTTATTGGCATTGCCACCGGCATCATTCAGCCCAACCCTCGACCTTATTAACGGTTTACCACCTGTTTAACAGCCATAAAACGACAGCTTTTGTGCAAGTAGTAAACCGTTAATAAGGCGTCGCCAGTTGCTCGGACGTATTGACCTCTGTTTAATAAATCTACTGAGAGATAAAATCGTTTTAATCAAGGCAAAAGTCATGTTATTTAGTCATCTAAATTCATCAGTTTTAACGCAGAGTCAAACGATTTTAGCCTCAGCCCAAGGGGCAATGGCTATTTTTCGCACTAGCGGCATTAGAGCTCTCTCATTTGGAATAACCAAATTTCGCTTACTCTGCTTTGCTATTACAAAAAATAGCTTATTGTAGAAAATACAAACAAAGGTGAATACGTCCGTGACGACACCTTATTTTGTTTACGCTATAGAACGTAAACAAACACGAATAACAGCACCCAGACCACATCAACAAAATGCCAATACCAACTTGCCGCTTGGAAGGCAAAATGGTTATCTGGGCTAAAGTGACCTTTTAACACTCTTAAAAACATAACAATCAGCATGATGGTACCCAAGGTCACGTGCAGACCATGAAAGCCTGTAAGCATGAAAAAGGTATTACCATATACACCACTGGCCAAGGTCAGGCCCATCTCGGTGTAGGCATAAATATACTCTTCAACTTGTAATGCGAGGAAGGCAACACCCAAAGCAATGGTTACGCCAAGCCAAAATTTAAGCAGGCCTCGTTTTTCTTGCTCTAATGCAACGTGAGCAAAGTGAGCAGTAAAAGATGAGGTTAGTAGTAAAATGGTGTTATAAAGGGGTAATCCAGTCCAAGGCATGGCTTCGGTAGTTGTACCATCTGGGGTCACTTCTAGTGGCCATACCGCGGTAAATTCAGGCCATAACACTTGCCAAGTCTCTAGGTTATTACCTTCACCACCAAGCCAAGGCACAGCGATCACTCGGGCATAAAATAAGGCACCAAAAAATGCCGCAAAAAACATCACTTCAGAGAAGATAAACCAGCTCATACCTTGGCGGAATGAGTTGTCCATTTGCGCGCTGTATTTGCCTGCTAATGACTCATCAATAACATTGGAAAACCAACCAATAACCATGTAAATGATTAAAGCGATACCGGCAAGTAATACCCAGCCACCAAAACCGTCTCCTGTTTTTAGGTTAGCAACATAGCTACCAGCACCAATGGCTATCAAAAATAGCGCAACGGCACCAACTATTGGCCAGTGACTTTGTTCTGGCACGTAATAGCTTTCGTAATTTTTCGTTTCACTCATTGTCTTTTCCTCGTACGCCTAGTGAATCAGTTTAACGGTGTTTAGCTGGCTTCGGTTATGTCATACAAGGTGTATGATAAGGTCAGCTCTTCAATATGCTCGGGTAACTCTGGATCAACGTAAAACTGTAGTGGCATCCATACATCGTTATCGGCTTCTAGCGGTTGCTGGTTAAAACAAAAACATTCAATTTTTTGAAAGTAATTGGCCGCTTGCCCTGGCGATACTGAAGGTACCGCTTGCGCGACACCGTATTTGTCTGATTGATTTTTGGCGTAAAATTTTACGAATTTCATTTCACCTGGGTGAACGTCAATAAAGTTCTGCTCGGGTTCAAATTGCCAAGGTGCGCCCTTAGCGATACGACTGATAAACTGCACCCGCACAACCCGCGAGGTATCAATACCATCTTGGTATACCTCGGCAGCCGTTTCATTGGTTTTACCGTTCAATCCAGTAATGTCACAAAACACGTCATAAAGTGGTACCAAAGCAAAACCAAAGGCAAACATGGCAACCACAGTGAACACTAATTTGCGTACACTTTTATTAACTTGTTGGCGTTTATCGTTAGGCTCGTTGGTATCACTCATGACGACTCCTTAATGATTATTTCACTTCTGGTGGTGTAGCGAAGGTGTGATATGGCGCTGGCGAGGCCACTGTCCACTCTAAACCTTCTGCGCCTTCCCAAGACTTCGCTTCGGCTTTTTCACCGCCGCGAATACATTTGAGTACCACATATAAGAAGATCAGCTGTGATAAGCCAAAGGCAAAACCACCTAAACTTACCCACATATTCATATCGGCAAATTGCAACGCATAGTCAGGTACCCGACGAGGCATACCAGCAAGACCAATAAAGTGCATAGGGAAGAACAGTACGTTTACTGAAATTAACGAGCACCAAAAATGCAGCTTACCGATTTTTTCGTCGTACATGTGCCCCGTCCATTTTGGTAACCAGTAGTAAGTTGCTGCGAATAAACTGAACAGCGAACCGGTAACCAGTACATAGTGGAAATGAGCTACAACAAAGTAGGTGTCATGGTATTGGAAGTCGACTGGTGTCATTGCCAGCATTAACCCTGAGAAACCGCCAATGGTGAACAAGATGACAAAAGCAATAGAGAACAGCATAGGCGTTTCAAAGGTCATCGCCCCTTGCCACATGGTTGCTACCCAGTTGAAGACTTTAACCCCAGTAGGCACGGCAATGAGCATGGTGCAGTACATAAAGAATAACTCACCGGCCAATGGCATACCTGTGGTAAACATGTGATGCGCCCAAACGATAAACGATAAAAATGCAATCGATGCTGTTGCATAAACCATTGAGCTATAACCAAATAGGCGCTTACGAGTGAACGCTGGGATAATGGTTGAGACAATACCAAAGGCTGGCAAAATCATGATGTAAACTTCAGGGTGACCAAAGAACCAGAAGATATGCTGGAACATGACGGGGTCGCCACCACCTGCAGCATCAAAGAATGAGGTGCCAAAGTAGGTATCGGTTAATACCATGGTGACCGCACCGGCAAGTACCGGCATAACGGCAATTAATAGGTAAGCGGTAATGAAGAACGTCCAAACAAACAGGGGCATTTTCATGTAGGTCATACCTGGAGCGCGCATGTTCATAATGGTGACGATGATATTGATCGCCCCCATAATCGACGAGATACCCATAATGTGTACCGCAAAGACAAAAAATGCGGTGCTGCCGTTAGAGTACGTGGTTGATAGTGGCGCATAGAACGTCCAACCAAAGTTTGGTCCACCACCTTCTAAAAACAAGCTTGCAAGCAAGATAGAAAAAGCAAATGGTAAGATCCAAAACGACCAGTTATTTAATCGTGGCAGAGCCATGTCTGGGGCACCAATCATCATTGGAATCAGCCAGTTAGCTAAGCCTGTAAAGGCAGGCATAATGGCACCAAACACCATGATAAGACCATGGACAGTGGTCATTTGGTTAAAAAAGTCTGGCTCGACAATTTGCAAACCAGGCTGGAATAACTCGGCACGGATAACCATGGCCATGGCGCCGCCAGTAAGTAACATGGCAAAGCTGAACCAAAGGTACAAGGTACCAATGTCTTTGTGGTTGGTGGTTAGGATCCAGCGCATGATGCCCGCTGGCTTATGATCATGATGATCGTGAACATGATCTAACGTATTAGTAGCACTACTCATAATCATTCCCCCTTATTTGGCTACGTCTTTAGCTTGCACGGTATCACCGGTGTCATTTCCCCATGCATTACGCTCATAGGTAATGACTGCGGCCATTTCTTGTGGTGTTAACTGGCTGGCATAACCCATCATCGCTGTACCAGGTTTGCCATTAACAACGATATCGATATGACTGGCGATATCACCCGTGGCGATAGGGCTACCAATGAGTGATGGGAAGGTAGGTGGTAATCCTGCACCAGAGGCTTGATGGCATGCTGCACATTTCGCAAGGTATACTTGCTCACCTTTTGCCATGAGTTGCTCCATGGTTAAATCGCTCATATCAACCTGAGCTTCAGCAGCATTGTCGCTGGCATTTTCAGCCGTCACGTCGTTACTAACTGGCTCATTTTCTGTCGCTTGCTCAGCTTCTGTAACTGCCGTATTGACGCTGACAGCAGCAACCTCGACAGAGTCACTATTGCTCGATAATTGCTGAACATCTTTAGCCTGAATCGCATCGCCAGTGTTATTACCCCACGCATTACGCTCATAGGTAACGACAGCGGCAATTTCTTTAAGACTTAGTTGCTTACCAAAGGCTTGCATACCGGTACCGGCACGACCATTGACGACAACATCGATATGCTCATTTACTTTACCGCCATCGATAGATATGCCACTGCCGGCTAATGCCGGAAATGCTGGTGGTAACCCTTTACCATTAGGTTGATGACATGCGGCACAGTGTGCCATGTAGGTGCTTTCGCCTAGCTCCATCAGGTCTGCCATCGACATTTCTTGATTAACAGACGCCGCTTCTGCTTGCTTAGCTTGGGTTAGAGCGATTTTTTGTTCATTTATCCAGCGCTCGTAGTCCGCTTCTGAGCGAACATCTACAACAATTGGCATATAACCATGGTCTTTACCGCATAGCTCGGCACAGCGGCCGCGATAAATGCCGGGTTCATTGACTTTAGTCCATGCTTCGTTGATAAAACCAGGATTAGCGTCTTGTTTTACCGCAAAGGCAGGCACCCACCATGAGTGGATAACGTCATCTGAGGTAATAAGGAAACGTACTTTGCGATCGACAGGGATAACCAAAGGCTTGTCGACTTCGAGTAAGTAGTTCTCACCTTTCTCATCGCCTTCGCCTGCGCGGTTGTCGAATTGAGTTCGAGGAGTGGATAAAACACTGTAAAATTCAATGTCTTGATCAAAATACTTATAATGCCATTTCCACTGAGAACCGGTAACTTGAATGGTGATATCAGAGTTGCTGTTATCTTCCATATCAATTAGGGCAGTGGTTGCTGGCCATGCCATACCGATTAAGATCAAAACAGGAATGGCTGTCCAAAGAATTTCAACTTTGGTACTTTCGTGGAAATCGGCCGGCTTGACGCCTTTAGATTTGCGATGAAAAATCATCGACCAGAACATTGCACCAAATACAACCACACCAATTGCTGTGCAAATCCACAGCACCATCATATGGAGGTCATAAACGTTTTGGCTGACGTCTGTCACACCTTTAGTCATGTTCCATTGTGATTCAGCCCAAGCTGGACTAGCAAATATACCTGCCAATCCTAGCCAACCTAGGTTACCTCTCTTCACTCGACATCTCCTTCTGCTTAACAAGCCTAAGAAAATACAGAAAAAGGACAGGATACATCTTCACTCGATGTCGCAAATTTCCGTAAATTATTGTTTTTGTTATTAGACTAAATACTTCTGGAATTCAGTCTATTACGTACGACCAATCTACGTTTGGGTATAATT
Source organism: Thalassotalea sp. Sam97 (assembly GCF_041379765.1). Lineage (NCBI taxonomy): Bacteria > Pseudomonadati > Pseudomonadota > Gammaproteobacteria > Alteromonadales > Colwelliaceae > Thalassotalea > Thalassotalea maritima. The sequence continues at coordinate 297,597 of NZ_CP166919.1, forward strand.
TGAATGGTGTAGATTTAGCGCGCTTTGTTGTTATTATTCAATGGCTCTATCTACGCGTTAAGCTAGACAATGAGTCATTTTTGTTTATTTCATGAACTAGGATTACTTAAAATTTGAACAAGATCTAGTGTTTTGATTGAAAAAAAGAAATATTTTCAAGGGGTAGGAGCTAGAGTAAATACTCTCAAAATGCTTGAGGCAAGCTTGATGAAAGAGTTGTAGGAATCGAGTTTGATGATAAAGCTAAGAAAAAGACCGAGTCTGTTTGCTTGTTTTTTGAACAGCGAGCTAACTAATCTAGCCCGCTAGTTGTCGATATTGATTTACATCCAATCAGCATTGCGAACAATACCAACAGCAATACCTTCAATATTAAACGGCGTTGATGCTAGATCGACAACAATCGGTTCAAAGGCTTCATTTTCAGCATGTAAGTACACAACATTACCTTCGCGTTTATAACGTTTAACGGTGACATCATCGTCGACGCGAGCAACCACAACCTGACCATTATGAATATCTTTAGTTTGATGCACAGCAAGTAAATCGCCATCCATAATACCGATATCTTTCATACTTTCGCCGTTAACACGCAATAAATAATCGGCTGCTGGATGAAATAAGCTGGCGTCTATTTTGTAATGATCTTCAACATGCTCTTGCGCCAAAATTGGCTCTCCAGCAGCGACACGACCAATTAGAGGTAGACCTTCTTCTTCAATATGCTCTTCGGCTAATTTTATACCGCGCGAGGTACCCGGCAGCATTTCAATAAAGCCTTTTTTCGCAAGTGCTTTTAAATGCTCTTCGGCTGCATTGGCAGATTTAAAACCAAAGAAATTGGCAATTTCTGCGCGGGTTGGAGGCATGCCGGTAGCGGCGATTTTTTCTTTGATAAGATCAAATATTTGTTGTTGTCTGGCTGTTAGGGCTCGCATGCGTAGTCGCCTGTCTATATGTACAGTAACTGTTAGTATATACAGCTAGCAGTAATAAGCAACCGCTAAGCGTTTGTTTTATTTAAATAGACTTCGTTGCCGCATTTCTCTTAGTAGGAAGGTATATAAGGATGACTTTGTCTTATTGTTTTTTTAGGATAAAATGCGCCAAAATATTTTATTCAGTTGGTATATTCTTGTGCAGTTTAGAAAAGATATCAATGGTCTAAGAGCCATTGCAGTAATAGCTGTTGTGTTGTTTCATTTTAATGCGAACTGGATGCCCGGAGGTTTTGCGGGAGTAGATGTATTTTTTGTTATCTCCGGTTTCCTAATGACGGGGATAATATTTAAAGGGATCGAGCAAGAAACTTTTTCGATATCGAAGTTTTACCTTGCAAGGGCTAATAGGATCATACCTGCATTAGCGGTTCTTTGTTTGGTCTTACTGGTGTTCGGCTTATTTTTCCTGACTCCGTTAGATTACAAAGCACTAGGAAAGCATGTACTCAGTAGTATGACCTTTTTATCCAATATCGTATATTGGACAGAATCTGGCTACTTTGACACAGCTTCACACGAAAAATGGCTTTTACATACTTGGTCTTTATCTGCTGAATGGCAATTTTACATACTCTACCCTCTAGCCCTTATTGCGATGAGAAAGCATATGTCATTGATGGCTATGAGAAAGGCCATCTTAGCAGGAACTGTAATCGGGTTTTTCTTATGTGTAATAGCAACCTACCACTGGGCTAATCCTTCATACTATCTATTGCATACTAGAGCGTGGGAGATGATGATTGGTGGTGTTGCATACCTCTACCCGTTAAAACTTGCAGAGAATAGAAAAAAAGCCTTTGAATGGCTTGGGTTAGTACTAATAATCTTATCTTATACATTCATATCAAAAGACAGTTTATGGCCAGGCTATTTAGCTTTAATCCCTGTTGTAGGGACGTTCTTGCTAATCCAAGCTCAAAGAAATGATAGTTTCGTCACAGGTAATATTATATTTCAGTATCTAGGTAAATGGTCTTACTCTATATACCTTTGGCATTGGCCTTTTGTTGTTGCGATATTCTACTTTTCTTTAACGGAAAATTTTATATATTTAGGCATTTTAGCATCGGTCTTCTTGGGTTTTCTCAGTCACAAATATATAGAGACGATTAAATTTAGAAATGATTTCTCGCAATTATCGCAATACTTAAAATGTAAACCTATTGGCCTTGTTTTCTCGATAGGTTTATTAGGGCTGATTGTGTTGGTGAATAATGGTTTTTTAAAGCTTGCTCCTCATCATTATCAAGAATTAATTGGTAAATCAGTTCCAAGCCCATACAGAGACACCTGCCATATCGGTTCTTATCAAGAGCCTTCAAAGTCGTGTGAGTATTTTGGTGAAAATATATCTTGGGCTATTTTGGGTGACAGCCACGCAGTAGAAATTGCTTATGCGTTAGCTGATAAATTACAGTCTGACGAGGTTGGGTTAAAGCATTTTAGCTATTCTGGGTGTATACCATCATATAAGAAATCCGCCGATTTTAGTGAATGCTCTAAATGGTATAATGACAGTATCAACTATATCATCGAAAACGATAATATAAAAAATGTGGTTTTTAATCACCGTTTTACAGCTCACCTTTTGGACGGCAACGCTGATAATTATACCGATGAGAGTGAGCCTGATATTTCTAGGGAAGCTTTATCTCTTGTTGAGCAAATAGATGAGTTAATTTCTTTATTAGCTTCTAAAAAAGATAATGTTTATATTTTCTACCCAATACCGGAGCTTCCGAAGCCAATAAACCAGCTGATAGACAATAAGCTTCATAGCGGGGAAAGTTTAGATAACATAGTTGGGACGAGCCTAAACTGGTACAAGAATAGAAACGTGCATATGATTAGGCATTTTAACAATTCAAAATACCCTGATAATGTTCATTTGATAAACCCAGAGAAAATCTTTTGCGATCAAACTGACTGTTATGCGGTGAAAGATGGGGTACCTCTTTATTTTGATGATGACCATCCGTCGATTCTTGGGGCATTTAAGTTAGTGGAAATGATTGAAATATCGAATTAAATAATCGAGGGCTATATTTAGGTATTGTATTCGTGAGGCTGTAGCTGAATATAACAAACCAGATTAATGGGATGAAGTTATAGAGAATTTGTAAGCCCGAAAGATAGATCGCTGTATCATGGTGTTAAGGGCTTACAAGATTGCTCAAATAGCGTTAAATAATTAACGCTTATTGAAAACGTTTGACTTGATTTTACGAATAGCCTTTCTAATTTTTGAAAAAAAGCTGCCTTTTTTATAGCGACCTTTGTCTTCATGACGAATAAAAAATACATTCGTTAATTCAATTGGTTCACCTTGAGGTTGATTGATTAACCATCGAAAAGCTCTGTCATCGTAGGTTTTTCTCCAGCGCTCTACAGTTGTTTGGTAGATTTTTAAATCGTCACAATAGCCACATGCTCTTGCTACATCGCCATGGGTAATTTGTATTGGCCCCGTCGCCCGACTAAAGAATAATTCTTTAAACTTACTTTTATCTATTTCTTTTATTGCTGGAGAATTGTCCGTCTGTTCGAGTAAAGAATCACTTTTAGATAGCAATTCAGTCGCAAATAATTTTTCTGGGTAGACAAGATAATCTTGACGATTGACGAGTTGCTCAGCTAACTGGTCGAGAGAACCTTCGTGGAAAACAACATCACAGTCGGTAAACCAAACCCAATCTGCCTTGGTATTTTTGGCTGCGATATTGCGGCCTATCGCACGACGCATAAGTTGTTCTGTCGGCAATGGAATAAAGTTCCATGTAAGGTTGTTGGCCTCTTGTGTTTTAAAATACTCAATAAGTTGAGTCGTCTCAGAGTCATCAACGGAGTAAAATACAGTATGGGTTACTCGTACATTATTTAGAGGGTACTTTACTAATGAGCTTAGTTGATACGTTAATAGGTGTGAGTAGTTCCAACAATGCGAAACAATTTCCAAATTTAAAGGCAGTTGAGCTAGGGTCAGTTGTTCCTTAGGAGGTAAATTTTTATTAAACCAAGTATATGGTATTAGCCCTTTTGTGGCTGCAAAGCGAAAAAGAAACTCTTTGATGCTATCAATACGAGTGAATGGAGGATAAGACTGAGGCTTCATTAACGTATATTCTTTCAAGTTTAGGATCGATCGTTGTATGATACCAGATTTTAAAAAGGAGACGTAGATATTAAGAGCTCTTCGATTGATTCATACCACTGCTTAATAATTACAGAGTTTTCCTATTTATATATCTAGTGTTTTTTCTTGATAGTCAAAATACTTAAAATACGCAGGATGCTGTTGCCCGCTTAGGTCTTGGCAACAGATGCCGACAAACGCACCTGTGAAATTAGCATCACCGCCACCTTCGCCAACTTCATCACTTAATACGCTGTAATCAAGAGGAAACGGTAATTTATGCCAATCTTCGCCGTCCACTGCCCAAGAAAACCATAATAAATCATATTCAACTTCCGCTTTTAGCTTGATCTCCCCATGCGCTGGTAGCGAAATCACGTCATCCATCGGGTATAGCGTTTGCCAGTCACTGCAACACATCAGCAAATCCAGCACGCGGCCTTTGTCAGGATCGTGAGTAACGTGTAAATAGTAGTGTTTTTTGGCGTTGTAATAGCAGACGAGTCCGGCCATTTGCTGGAAGTTTTTTGGCTTAAAATCGAGTTGGGTTTCAACGCTATAGCAAAATGCTTGTTGGCGTCTGGCAATCAATGCTTGCTCAAACCATGAGCCTAATGATTGCTTTCCGGCAAGGCGCAAATAACCTGGGCGCTCGTGTTGCGACATGACCTCTTCTGGCAACGGATAACGCAGTGTTTGAAAGTCTAACGGCAATGGTGAGCCGTCAAATTCAACGCGTTGTTGCCTAGCTCGTGCTGGGCTTTGTTTATGGTTTTTTATGTCAAATTGGCTAAGGGGAGCATGACCGCCGCCTTTTAAGCGAGGCCAACCATCATTCGACCATTCAACAGGCTGAATCGCAGTTTCTCGGCCCATGACAGAACGACCTCGATAAGCTAATGGGCGACTACAGAGATGTACAAGAAAGTGTTCACCAGAGGTGGTTTCAACCAAATCACCATGACCAGCCCGTTTTAATTCAGTTAACGGCGAACGCGCTGAGCTTAACATTGGACCTTGTGGGTCAACTTGATATGGCCCCCAAATTGATTTAGCGCGGGCAAAGGTGACCGCATGGTCTTTTCCGGTGCCGCCTTCGGCAACCACCATGTAGTAATAACCGTCGCGCTTATATATATGCGGACCTTCTGACAGGCCAATGGCGGAGCCGGCGAATACATTCTTTGCGTCGCCAACAAGTTTGCCGGTTGCAACGTCTAATTCTTGCACCATAATGCCGCCAAAATACTTGTGCGGTAGCCAATTATTGCGTCCTGTTACTTTGCGATGATCCCAGAGCATATTGATAAAATATTTTTTGCCATCGTCATCATGAAAAATAGACGGGTCAAAGCCACTGCTATTGACGTAGATAGGATCTGACCAATCGCCTAAGATATCGTTTGTGGTAACGTAGAAGTTAGGGGTGTCTTTGACATCACCGGCAAAACGTTTGGTATCGGTAAATGCCAAATAAAAGGTGCCACTGTCGTAACTTAAGCAAGGTGCCCAAACGCCACAAGAGTCTGGATTACCGCGCATATCAAGTTGTGATAAACGCGTTAGTGGATAGGTAACTAATTGCCAATTGATAAGATCTTTCGAGTGATAAATCGCAACACCTGGATACCATTCAAATGTTGAGCAAGCAATGTAATAGTCATCGTTAACGCGAATGATTGAAGGGTCAGGATTGAAACCTGGAATAATAGGGTTATGGACAGTTGTCATGACAAATCGCTCTTATGGTTATCAATGTGGGAGGTGTCTATCAGACCTTATTTTTACCATAAATACTGCTTTTATGCTTGCTGTTGGCGAGACTTTGTTTTGTACAAAGAACATATTTTATTATGTGAGCGGGCCAGCTCAATAAGGTACGCAGTTCGCTTTGACTCATTATTGGTAGTTAATAAGTTGGCTAAATAGATATTTCGCTGTTCAATTTATAGCGAGTTTGGATATACTGGCTACATTACAACAACAATGTTAATGGATTATTACAATCAATGAAGCTTTCCCCCGTACTTCTTTATACCATTATAGTGTCGCTTGGCGGCTTTATTTTTGGTTTTGATGCATCAGTTATCTCGGGCACCGCTAATTATTTAACCAATGAGTTTCAGCTTGATGATATTCAACTCGGTTTTGTGTTTAGCGCACCAACACTCGGGGCGATAATTGCCACGTTAACCGCAGGTGTATTATCAGATATTCTAGGTCGTAGAAACTTATTGCGTATCATTGCGGCTTTATATTTGTTATCGGCCATAGCATCAGCCTTCGCACCTACTTATTGGACTTTGGTTGTTGCCCGTTTTATTGGTGGTTTAGCATTTTGTTCACTGATGGTCGCGCCAATGTATATTGCTGAAATTAGTCAGCCAGAAAAACGCGGTAAAATGGTATCGATTAATCAATTAAATATCGTTGTTGGCTTCTCTGCTGCTTATTTTGCAAACTATTTCTTACTTGATGCGAGTCAAAATCCAACCGAATTAATTCGTTCGCTAGGTATCGACACCAACACCTGGCGCTGGATGTTGGGCTTGGAAATCCTGCCGGCTCTTGTGTGGTTAATTTTATTGTTTTTTATTCCACCAAGCCCACGTTGGTTAGCTCTGAAGAATCAAGATTTGGCTGCCGAAAAAGTTCTAAAAAACTTGCACGGTGATAGTGCTGAGCATTCTTTTAAAGAAGAAATTGCGGAAATTCGTGAGTCGTTAGCTAAACAAGACAGATCACTTAAAAGCAGTCTAAAATTCCTGTTTGGTTCAAAAATGCGTTTTGCTCTCGTTATCGGTTTAATCGTTGGTATCGCTCAGCAAGTAACGGGTATTAATGCGGTGTTCTTTTATGCACCAAGTATCTTTGAACAAAGTGGTGTTGGTACTAACGCAGCGTTTTCGCAAGCGGTATTGGTAGGCCTTATTAATGTTATCTTTACCGTGGTTGCTATGGCGTTAATCGATAAATTAGGTCGCAAGCCACTGTTAATATTTGGCTTGGCAGGTGTTGTTATGTCAATGGCGCTTTGCTCATATGGCTTTAGCCAAGCAACGTATAAATTGCAGCAACAAGATATCGTTCAAATCGCCGAACAGTATCCTCAAATAAAAGATTTGAGTGAATTTGAAGGAGTGACTTATCACTCCGATGTGGCGTTTAAAAATGCGCTTATCGATACGCTCGGTAAAAGCGATTTCAATAAAGCCCAAGGCGAGATTTTAAAACTTGCTAGTAATATGAATGCGACCGTTATCTTGTTAGGGATTTTAGGTTTTGTCGCGTCGTTTGCGGTATCACTCGGTCCAGTGATGTGGGTTATGTTCTCGGAAATATTCCCTAATCACATTCGTGGTATTGCCATTTCGTTTGTTGGGGTAATCAATTCAATGGTGAGCTTTACGGTTACCTTAGTATTCCCTTGGGAGTTATCGAATTGGGGCGCCGCAACAACATTCTTTATCTATGGCGCCAGTGCGTTGTTAGGTTTAGTACTTGTGATGAAGCTATTCCCTGAAACCAAGGGCAAAACTTTAGAACAACTTGAGGTTGAGTTAAGTCGAGCTTAATCGTCATGAAAGTATTGAGTTAGGGTTAGCCCAATAGAATAAGCAAAAGGGTGTTGCAGTGGCAACGCCCTTTTTGTTTCTATAACCTAGTTGAGCTGCATGCCATTAAAGGAACTTTTACTGACTGTTTGATTACTTGTTTTAACGGTGGCTTGCAATCGGGTTTTACTTTATTTTTACAAACTCGGGTGGTAGATTGCTATAGGTGGCGTGTTAGATTGTGGCGAACCCCCATTTTGTTTCGCGAACCTTTGATATTAATAATAATTTTAGTGGCTCTTAGTTTGGGATTATAAGCATGCGTGTGAATAGATTGGCGATATTGATATCTATTATCACTCTTGTGTGTTCCAGCATGGTGAGCGCTAGTAATTTTATTGGCTTTAAAAGGCTTGATGATGTTAGCGGTCTTTTAAATGCGCAGATCAATCGTATTTACCAACAATCTAATGGATACATTTGGTTGGCGACCGCCAAGGGTGTTTTTCGTTACGATGGCCATGATTTTCAGCATTTTTTTTATTCACCAGGTGAAGCTCACCATATTTCCAATAATTTTGTTCTTGATATTGTCGAAGACGCCGATGGTTATTTATGGTTAGCAACCGAAGCGGGCTTAAATCGAATTAAAGCGGGTGGCGAAATTGATGTATACGATACCCGCCATGGCCTAGGCTCTGCTTGGGTTTTACGCTTGCATTATAGCGAGAAGTTAGGTGTTGTTGCTGTCACTCAAGAAGGGGTATTCACATTCAATAAAGAGCAGCAATATTTCCAACCGCTTGGTGATGCATCATTTGTCAGTGAAGTCGTCGCTGAAGATAACCTCGGTAACCTTTATTTTCCAACACCCCAACGCTTAATTAAGTTTGATGTAGAACGTAATCAATATCAATACTACCCCTATCAAGATTTTCCAGTGATTGGTGGGGTTTATTCAAATGCAGCTAAATATGTCGGTGACTCGCTATTTTTTGGTGTGTTGAATGTCGGTCTAATAGAGTGGAATAGTAAAACTCAGCAAACAAAAGTTTGGGACATTGGCGCCGGGTTTAAAAAGGATGTGATTTCAGATATTGAACTCTATGACGATGCGCTTTGGTTAAGCTTCCACAGTTCGGGATTAATGACTTTCGACTTGTCAACTCAACAAAAACAGCTTTATCAAAGTAATAAGTTTGATCCATACAGCTTACCTTCTAATGGGGTACTCGATATTCACTTTGATCATCAAGGCAGTATATGGTTAGGGCTCGAGGGTGGTGTGGTCCAAGCTTTTCCAAATAGCGACATCGCCCTTTATCAGCCTGATGCACAATTTAACGTGCCGATTACTAATCAAACCTTCACCACCCATGTTATAGACAACGAATTGTATGTTTCAACCGTGAACAATGTCTTAAAGTTAGATATTGAAACTGCACAATGGCAAAAAGACGTTTTTGGTTTTCAACAAACAGGATTTAACGGAGAAGATTTATCAGTTTGGGCAATTGACCATAATGAGCATTATATATGGTTTGCAACCGATCACGGATTGTTTAAGTTCGAGCGAGATACAAAACAACTGAAGTTTTTTAGTAACGAAATAGGTAATCCTCACAATTTACTGAACCGCGAAATATATACAGTATTAGTCGATGGCGATGGGGTTTGGATCACGGGTTATATTGATGTTGGCTTAGCTTATTTTAGTGAGGAGAATGGGGTAAGTCGAACCTTACTTAAAGAGCCGGATAATCTTTACAGTAAAGAAGGCAACTTCACTTATAAAAAGATTCGGGGTAAAGACGGACGTATTTGGATGGCAACAACCGATGGTATTTTTGTTGTCGATTCGCGAACCAATGATGTTACCCATTTTAAATTGGGGAATGGCGCAGGTTACGTTCGTGCCTCAGATATTGCCCAAGATAAAGACGGTACGATTTGGGTTAGCACCCAAGGTGAAGGTTTGGTAAAGATCCTATTACAGCCCGACGGAAACCTGGCTAAGGCACGCCTTTCTTATGTTGATTTGCCTTCTTTGCCTTCTAATGATTTGTATTCGCTTTCCCTTACCCAAGATAGTGTCTGGTTAACATCATCTAATCGTATTATTGAGTTGAATAAACAAACCTTGCAGACGGATATTATTTTACCTCCTTTGGCTTTAGGCGCTTTAACTTGGGTGGAAACATCTTCATCGATTCTGAATGATAAGTTTTTACTTGCGACCAATTATGGTGTTTTAACCGCAAATTTAAGTCGCCAATCAGCGATTAATCATCAAGCGCTTGCTCTTGTGTCGATACAAAATGATGGCGTTGAGAAAGTCGCAAGGCTCAGCCAAGATAAGCCGATAAATTTATCTGGTGATCATATAAAAATTATGATGTCGGCATTTAATTTTGCCACCAGTGAAGCGACTAAGTATCGTTACCGCCTAAATAGCTCTGAGGATTACCAACTGATTAGTGGCAATACCATTGAGTTTCATAAGTTATGGCCTGGTCAATATCAGTTAGAGTTATCGCATACTGGTATCGATGGCAAATGGCAAACGCCGTCAAGCACGTTTCGCTTTAACGTGATTATTCCAGCTTATTACTATTTGATCGTGTTAAGTTTGGTGTTGTTTATTATTGGCGCGGCCTCATATACATACACTCGTCGCAGTCGTTTGGCAATGTTGAAACTGCAAGCGGTAACCGATCCTTTAACAGGCTTGAAAAATCGTGAAGGGTTTAATGTCTTTTATCAACGACTATTGTTAAGGCGCCAGCCTTTTACATTAATTCTTTTTGATTTAGACCGCTTTAAGGATGTCAATGACCTGTATGGTCATAAAATTGGCGACAAATATATTCAGGCAATTGCTAAGTGTCTAGGTGCTAGTATCCGTGACCGTGATATGGTTGCTCGGTTAAGTGGCGATGAATTTGCGGTGATTTTAACGTCTTATGAATCAGGGTCACAGATTAAAGACATTGTTCAGCGCATTCACAATAAAGTACAGCGCCAATACGCCATTGATGGTATTAATATTGATGCGAGTCTAAGCGCAGGCGCTGCGGTATATATGCTTGATGGTGAAAATGGTGAAACACTATATAACCGTGCCGATGCAGCTTTGTATGAATCAAAAAACTCTGGACGCGGTCAGTTAACATTTTTTAATGCCGAGATTAAAGAGCAACTGCGTAAATCCATCCTTGTTAAAACGGGCTTGAAATCGGCAATCGAGCAACAACAGTTTGAATTATATTATCAGCCGAAAGTGTGCTCGGCTACGCAACGAGTAGAAGGTTATGAAGCCTTAATACGTTGGCAACACCCGAAAGAAGGCTTTGTATCACCTGAATTTTTCATTAAAAAGGCGGAAGAAAGTGGTGATATTTTAGAAATTGGTCGTTGGGTGCTTGAGCAAGCATGTGCTGACGCTAAGTTGTTAAATGACAGAGGCTTACTGGCCACTTCTGTGTCAGTGAATATTTCCGCGGTACAATTAAAATCACAGCAATTGGTTGAGCAGGTAGCCAGCGCGCTTGCCAAACATCAATTGCCAGCAGACAAACTAGAGCTGGAAGTTACCGAAACCAGTTTGATTGATAATATGGGAATGGCTAGCCAAGTCATTAAAGACTTGCAAGTATTGGGCGTATCTATTGCTCTTGATGATTTTGGCCATGGTTATTCATCACTTAACTATTTATCGAAAATTCGCTTTAATACCCTCAAATTAGACCGTAGTTTAATCGATGAGATAGAACATGACGAAGAAGCGCTAAGACTGTTAAAAACGGTATTTAACTTAGGAGCGGAATTTGATTTTGACATTGTTGCTGAAGGTATTGAAACCAATCGACAGTTCGAGATCATAGCTGAACTACCCAAGTGCCGATTACAAGGTTACTTATTTTCTAAACCAGTACCACTTAAATATATTGTTAAGCGCAGTGACGACGTTGCAGCATCGGCGATTTTGCAGCAAAGTACCGTGTTTTAAGATTATTAATTAAAGCTAGGGAGTTTTTATGGCTAAGGTCCGTTGGGGCATTGTCAGTGCTGGTAATATCAGTCATACCTTCGCTAAAGATATTATTTATGCGAAAAATGCCGATTTGGTCGCTGTTGCTGCGCGTCAGTTATCTGCGGCTAGCGCCTTTGCAAGCCAATATCATATCGGCAAAGCTTATCAGGGATATGAGGCACTGTTTGCTGATCCTGATGTCGATGCGGTCTATATCTCAACGCCACATACCCTGCATTTTGACAATGCCAAAGCCGCGTTGCTTGCGGGCAAACATGTCTTATGCGAAAAACCAATAACGACAAGCCCTGAACACTTATTGCAATTAAGTGCGTTAGCGAAGCAGCAAGGTTTGTTTCTAATGGAGGCTATGTGGACGTATTTCTTACCAGCTATCCAGCAAGCTAAACAATGGGTGGATGATGGTCGCATCGGTGATGTGACCCATATTAAAGCCGATTTTGGCTACCCAATGCCTTATGATCCTAATTCTCGGCCGTGGAATATCAACTTAGCGGGCGGTTGCTTGCTCGATATGGGCATTTACCCGCTCGCGTTTAACTATCTATTTAATTCGAGTACAGACTACAGCCCCCATATTATCGGTCGCCGTGCGCCAAATGGTGCTGACCGTGATGTTGTGATGGCATTGGATTACGGCAAGCAAGTATCGCAGCTACATACATCGTTTGATGTGCGTTTACCAAACTGTGGAGCGGTGGTTGGCACTAAAGGCCATATTATTATTCCTGATTTTTTCCGTGCGCGCGAAGTGTCGCTTTATCACATCGATGAGCGCGTGGAGCATTTTGTTGATAACCGCCAAGGGTCAGGTTTTGAATTTGAAATTACCACCGCAAGTCAGGCTATTTTAGAAGGCAAGCAGGAATCCCCTATCATGCCACACAGTACAAGTTTGCATTTACAGCAGCAAATGCAGGATATCTTGGCAGCGTTTTAACTGTTTGGTTTGAATTTTTAAGGTTTTCAAAGGTTTGCATGGCGCTGGCTGTCAATCGATAGACGTGTTAACTCCCTTATCGATAGCAACGCATCAATAGCAAACTAAGGCCAGAGCTTGGCATGTACAGACACTCCGATTAAGTTGTGCGTACATTGACCTGTAAGTCTAAAATCAATTTTCTCGATTACCACAATCTAATCTATTTATTTTTCTATTGTTCATAGCTTTCCTAGACTTACTAGTGCATTAAAGGACTGTTAATTCAGGTCAGGGTACCTTACCTCGTACCTGTGTTCGCACTATATAAACGATAGCGATAATACTATCCGCAAAGGGGGAGCTATGTTAACTAAAACTAAGTTACAGCAAGCAATGTTAATGGGTTTATCATCACTGGTGCTTGTTGCCTCGGCAAGTTTTGCTGAGCCACAGTCGAGTAAACCGAAAGGTGCGATGGGCTCTGGTCATGCCGCATCGGGACAAGCAAAAACCAATCAATTTTGGTGGCCTGATCAACTGGATTTGTCACCACTTCGTGATCACGATAGCCGGTCAAACCCTTATGGTGAGGATTTTGATTATGCTAAAGCGTTTGCCAAACTTGATATGGCAGCCCTGAAGAAAGACTTGAACGAATTATTGACAACGTCTCAAGATTGGTGGCCAGCGGACTGGGGTAATTACGGACCGTTATTTATCAGGTTAGCCTGGCATAGTGCAGGTACCTATCGAACATTAGATGGTCGCGGTGGTGGTGACGGTGGCCAAATGCGTTTTGATCCTCTCAATAGCTGGCCTGATAACGGTAACCTCGACAAGGCCAAGCGCTTACTTTGGCCACTGAAGCAAAAATATGGTGCAAGTATTTCGTGGGGAGATCTGATGATCCTCGCAGGCACGGTTGGTATGGAGAATATGGGGTTTAAGACCTATGGTTTTGCTGGCGGCCGCGCAGATGACTGGGAGCCAGACTTGGTATATTGGGGCCCCGAAGTGGAAATGCTAGCCAGTGACCGAGAAGAGCGCGACGGTGAATTACAACGTCCTCTTGGTGCCACGCACATGGGATTAATTTATGTTAATCCAGAAGGGCCTAAGGGTAAACCGGATCCAGTCGGCTCGGCGAAAAATATTCGCGTAGCCTTTGGACGCATGGCCATGAATGATGAGGAAACGGTTGCGCTAATCGCTGGTGGTCACACATTTGGTAAAATGCACGGTGCCCATAAACCGCAAGACTGTGTTGGTACAGAGCCGGGTGGGGCGGCGATTGAAGAGCAAGGTTTAGGGTGGAAAAACAAATGTGGTAAAGGCCACTCTGAAGACACAGTAACCAGTGGTTTGGAAGGGGCTTGGACACAAGCGCCTACTAAGTGGACGACATTATATTTGCAGAATCTATTGACGTTCGATTGGCAGCAATCTCGTAGCCCTGCTGGTGCGATTATTTGGATCCCAACCGATGAATCAGTACACAACGCGGTGCCAGATGCGCATGTGGAAGGTAAATTTAATCCGCCGGTAATGACTACGGCGGATTTAGCATTGAAGTTTGATCCTGAGTACAAAAAAATTGCCGAGCGATTTTTAGCTGATCCAGAAGAGTTCCGTCTCGCCTTTGCCAAAGCGTGGTTTAAATTAACCCATCGTGATATGGGGCCGAAAGCGCGTTATTTAGGTAATGAAGTGCCTGATGGGGAGTTTATCTGGCAAGATCCTGTAACTATGCCTGAAGGAAAAACAATTTCGTCCAGTGATGTCAGTAAACTGAAAAAAGCCATCCTCGATACCGATTTAACGGTCCCTGAATTAGTGAGAACGGCTTGGGCATCAGCAGCGAGTTTTAGAGCGTCGGATATGCGCGGTGGTGCTAATGGTGCTCGTATTATGTTAGCGCCACAAAAAGACTGGGCTGTAAATAACCCGCAAGAATTAGCGAAAGTAATTGAGACACTGCAAGGCGTTAAAAATGACTTTGCTGACAACGTCTCTATGGCTGATTTAATTGTTATTGGTGGCGCTGCCGCGATAGAGAAAGCTGCCAGTAATGCAGGTGTAAACATTACCGTGCCCGTTGTTCCTGGTCGTGGTGATGCCAGCCAAGCGCAAACTGATGTTGACTCGTTTGCGTTACTCGAGCCAGCAGCAGATGCCTTTAGAAACTACTTCGATGTAAGTAAGAGCTATCGTTCCCCTACTGAGATGTTGATTGATAAAGCAGAGCAATTAACATTGTCGGTACCTGAAATGACCGTTCTTATTGGCGGTTTACGAGTGTTAGGCGGTAATGCACCAGATGTTACTCACGGTGTGTTTACTGATCAAATAGGAACCCTAAGTAACGACTTCTTTGTCAACTTAATGGATATGGGAACACAATGGCGCAAAGCAGCAACACCAGGCCTGTACGAAGGTTTTGATCGAAAAACCGGAAAGAAAAAGTACACGGCAACATCGGTTGATTTGGTCTTTGGTTCTAATTCGGAATTGCGCGCAGTGGCCGAGGTCTATGCCTATGACAATACAAAACAAAAATTTATTGAAGACTTTGTAAAGGCTTGGACAAAAGTGATGCAACTGGATCGCTTTGACTTGCGTCACTAGCTGTAAAGTTTCGTTCCTTTAAATTCAAGGCGATTAGTTGCATGGCTGCTAATCGCCTTTTTACTGCGTTAGTGTCTAGTTATTGGCTTTATCTATGTGACTAACAATGGTGATACTGATTGATATGGCTTATCGTTTATAAGCTGTAACAAGCGAATTCCCTGCTGGAATTATGGCTATTGTGGTCATTCACTCGATAATAGTGGTAGAATTGCATCAGTTTTTTCTATTCGATTGACGATTAAAGATACACCAATGAGAGCTCTGTTTTACTTTTTACTGTCATTGCCAGTAAAACTATTGGTTCGCTGCAAAGTGATCCCTGAAGATGTTGAGAAAATTAAAAAAGACGACAACAAAGATGTCTTTTATGTGGTGCGCTATCAATCAGCAAGTGACTTGTTAGCGTTAAAGCATACCTGTAAGTCACTCGGTTTGCCTGACCCGTTAGAAAAAGTAACGGTTAATGGCGAGACCATGGAGCGCTGTATCTGTTTAGAAAAACCACGCTCGTTGTTTCCATTTTTTAAACGTGGCAAAACTAAAGCTTATCAACAAGGCTTAGCCTTGTTACAAGCCCATGATAACGATCCTAACCTAAACACTCAGCTTATTCCGGCTAATATCTTGTGGGGTAATAAGCCTGGTAAAGCCAAGGTCAATGTTAGTGACGTGATTGCTGACGAAGCAGCGCCAAATTTTTTGCGTAAATTCTTTATTGTTTTATTTTTAGGTCGCGATTCCTTGCTACGCTTTAGTGATGCTATCTCCTGTCGGGAAATGGTTGAAACGCAAGGGAGTGATAAGATTGCTACGAAGAAATTGATTCGTATGGCTAGAATTCACTTCCATCGACAAGCTGTGGCACTTAAAGGGCCTCGTTTAATGGAATTACAGCAAACCTTTACCGCTTTGTTTGCAACACCGGCGGTTAAGCGAGTCATTAAAGAAGAAGCGAAAAATAAAGGCGTAAGCGAAGATAAAGTCAAACAAGATGCATTAGCAATGATGAAAGAAATTGCTGGTGACTATCGCCCTGTGATTATTCGTTTAGGAGATCGCGTCCTTAGTTGGCTATGGAATCGCTTATACAGCGGTATCGAAGTAAAGAATGGCGATCGTTTACGTCAGTTGTCTGAAGATGGGCATGAAATTATTTATGTGCCATGTCATCGCTCGCATATGGACTACTTATTGTTGACCTATGTGATTTACCGCCAGGGCTTAGCGACACCGCGTATTGCCGCCGGTATTAACTTAAACTTTTGGCCAGCAGGGCCGATATTCCGTAAGGCCGGTGCGTTTTTCATTCGCCGAAGCTTTGGTGGTAACCGTTTATATTCAACCATCTTCCGCGAATACTTAGGACTGCTATTTGCTCGTGGTTATCCGGTTAAGTATTACACCGAAGGTGGTCGTAGTCGCACCGGGCGTTTGCTTGCACCAAAGACCGGTATGATTGCTATGACGATGCAAAGTATGCTCAAAGGTATCGATAGGCCGTTAACATTAGTGCCGGTTTATATTGGCTATGAGCATGTTATGGAAGTGGCCAGTTACCACAAAGAATTGAAAGGCAGTGGTAAGCAAAAAGAGTCTGCATTTGGCGTGATAAAAGCGATTCGCAAGCTCCGTAACTATGGTAAAGGTTACGTAAACTTTGGTGAGCCTATTAGCTTAAATAAGTTTATGGATGATAACGTACCGCAATGGAAAGAAAGTATCGATCCAATTGATCCGCCTAAACCACAATGGTTAACACCAACCGTAAATCAGGTTGCCAACCAAGTGATGACGGAGATCAATAAAGCAGCCGCGCTGAATTCCGTGACGTTAATCGCGTTGATTTTGTTAACCGCAGAAAATCGCGCCATGACCCGCAAGGAACTTGAAGAGCAACTGAACTTTTTCTTGTCGGTACAACGTGCGGTGCCATTTAGTGATGAGCTTTATATTCCTGAAGAAGATGGTAAAGAGTTAATCGATTCGGCAATCAAACTTAATAAAGTTGACGTTATTGACGATAAGCTTGGGCAAATCATTTCGTTGTCTGAGCAAGCTAGCTTAGAAATGAGCTATTACCGCAATAATATACTGCACACCTATATGTTGCCGTCGGTGGTTTGTCGCTTGTTGAAAACGTATGACAAGCTAACGACTGCTGAAGTTGATAGCAAAGTAGAGCAATTGATGCAGCTCGTAAAAGCCGAGCTGTTTTTGTGGCAAGATCATCAAGAGATCTCTCGTCAAACAGAAGCCATCTTGGCCTTTTTAGCTGATCAAGGTTTAGTCAAGCACACTCAAGCCGGTTATTGGAGTATTAATAATGACAGTGATTTGGTTTATATGCTTAATATCATCTCATCGTTAATCAGTGAGACTGTGCAGCGTTACATGATTGTCGTTAAGCTATTGGATAATAGTAGTTCGATTACGCGCTCAAAATTGGAAGCTGATGCAACCGCTTTGGCTGAACGCATGTCGAAGTTGCATAATATTAATGCGCCAGAATTTATTGATAAAAAATCGCAAGCCGCGGTGGTTAATGCATTAAAAGAGTATGGTTACATTGGCTCGGATGATACCGGCAATTATATTAAAACCGACAAGCTTGCTGACTTAGACGAAACATTGAAACATCTCACCAGCAGCGATGTGCTGCAGAGTATCTTACATTCATAACAAAATACGAAGAGCACCTAACGGTGCTCTTTTTTTAGAACAAGGACTTCTTTATGCATATATGGGTTGATGCTGATGCTTGCCCTGCAACCATTCGAGAGATTTTATGCCGTCTTGCCGACCGTAAATCATTGTCTTTAACCTTTGTTGCCAATCAGTTTATTCCGACACCACCATCTAAATTTATCAAAAGCATTCGTGTTGCCAGTGGTTTCGATGTTGCTGATAATACGATTGTTGAATTATGCTCGGTTGGCGACTTGGTGATTACTTGCGATATACCGTTAGCTGATGAAGTGATTAGTAAAGGTGGTTTAGCATTAAGCTGGCGTGGCGAGTTATTTGATCGTAATAACATTAAAGCCCGGCTAAATATGCGAGATTTCTACGACACCTTGCGTAGCTCGGGTATTCAAAGTAAAGGCCCTGCGCCTTTATCTGCGGCAGATAAGCAAGCATTTGCCAATCATCTTGATCGCCTAACGGCAAAATATTAATAACCTATTTATAAGAATTAAGAGGCAACTATGAAACGCTTTTGTTTGCTTGTAACTGTAGTAATCATCACTCACATTACGGTAATAGAATACGTTTTGGCTAATGCGTTACCAGAACTCCCTGAGCCGGTAACTAACAATGCGGTTGCAAAAGTGAGCACTCAACAGGGCGATTATATTGTCAGCTTTATGGGGCTGGGCGTGGGCAAAACTTATCAAGATGTACATAACAAGGTGTGGTCACTAAAGCTAGGTGACAATGAGTGGCAAGCCAAAACACCCGTGCCATCAAGTTTACCATTAAAGGGACGCTTAGCATCTATTGCAGCACCGGTTGGTGATTACATTTACTTATTTGGCGGTTACACAGTTGGAGCAGATCATAGCGAAATTTCATCACCCGATAGTTTTCGTTACGACGTAATCAATGATCAGTATCAGCCTATTGCGACAATGCCGGTTGCCGTTGATGATAGCGTCGCATTGGTATACCAAAATCGATATATTTATCTTATTAGCGGTTGGCATAATGCTGGCAACGTTAATTTAGTACAAATTTATGATACCCAGAGCAACACTTGGCAACAAGGATCTCCTTATTTAGGGGAACCTGTTTTTGGTCATGCGGCCGCTATTAGCGATAACGTCATCGTGGTATGTGATGGCGTAAAAGTGCAAGCAAATTTATTGCAACGTCGTAGCTATGCGATGGTAAATCAATGCTTAAAAGGTGAGATAGAAAGCGGCTCACCAGCGCGTATAGATTGGCAGCAGATTCCTCACCCTACCCAAGTTGGCCGTTATCGCATGGCGGCTAGTGAGTATCGCGGTAAAATGATCTTTGTTGGCGGCTCTACTAATGCTTATAACTACAATGGTATTGGTTACAACGGTGAGCCATCACAGCCCACCTCACAAATATGGTTGTTTGATGCTAAAACCAATACTTGGCAAGTCGCCCGCGATGTGGTGAGTAGCATGGACCATCGTGCTTTATTGCAGTTGGATAATCAGCTAGTGACTATTGGCGGTATGCAAGAAAATCAGCAAGTGAGTCAAAAAGTTTTAGTACATCGTTATCAACATCAAGAAAATTAAAAGCATCATGCAGGTTAGATAAAATATATGGCTTAAATAGATTAGAGCGTGTTGATCTTTTGAGGTTGTTTTTGCAGCAATTTATGATGTTTTTATACAAGGCAGAACGTATGTTGTGTGGTTACTCCACATAAGTAATTGATAACACAGTAGAAAGGCGTCATAAAAGCTGTCCTTTGGATTCGTTTAAATGCATTTTTTTCATTGTTACTTGCTCTGTGCGTAGAATAACTATGCGTATCACAAGTGCCGCGATAAAAATGCATTTAATTCGAACAAAATTTAACCCTGAAAGTTCAACACGCTCTAGTTAGGCGATGGCGCTATTAACCCGATACTTGATCTGGATCACAAAGCCATAAGGTGGAGTTTTGTAAGCTAAGTGCGAATACAATATGCACTGGAGGTGTTATGGACAATCTTAGCTTTTTACTACAAGACCCTATTATTTGGATTTCTGCGACTGGCTTAACAACAGTATTAGCTATTTGTAGCTACTATATTTATTTTTTCGTCAAACACATCAACGAAAGCGAGCAAAGCTAGCTCGCTTTTACTGCCCTGTGTGCCAATATGCTAACGTCGTTTTTGTCGCCGGAGATTACTGTTGCAGACGTTATGTTGCCTCCTTAATTGTTACCTGCTCATAGCCACTTTCTTATACTGCTACTCGTTAACCTTTAATTAAGAGGTATTTGAGTGTGCTGGTGATTTTTGCCAACGATGGCTGTTACTCCCGTTACCCGAAATGTTTTTCATATTTGGGCGACGTTGTCAGCACAAGTTAAGAATAAACTTTAGTTGTGGTGCATTATATTGATGTGCGCTTTACCATTGTGAATTGTCTGTTAATTTTATATCTTTAGGTAAGCGCTAACAAAAATAACAACGAAGCATCAAGATTATGATCAACGCAATCGCAATACGGCAACATTGTAAGGCAATAACGTACTTTGCTAAAACGTTGTGCGTGCTTGTTGTTTTTTTACCAACAATGGTTGCTGCAAAAGTCACGTCGCACACGGTTAACAGTAACACCGCAATGACGATAAAAGGTCAAGCTTATGAGGTTATTGCTGGCGAGTTTGAGTTTGCGATAGACCCCAATAATAAAGTTAATCGGGTCATCGTTGATATTTACCAGGCTCCGACAAACAGCGACGGCATGGTTAGCGCCACAGCCACTTATCTGGTTATTCAACCGAAAGATCCGAGTAAGCGCAAAGGCGCACTGCTGGAAGTTTCTAATCGGGGCGCTAAGGCCTCATTACGCTACTTTAATTACGCCACATCCAAAGATGATATCAGTAAAGCTTGGCAACTTGGCGATGGCTTCATTCAAGAGCTTGGCTTGTCGTTGGTGTGGGTTGGTTGGCAAGCGGATGTGAAAGCGAACGCATCGGTATTAAAAGCCGAATTACCCCGTGTAGCTGGCGTTGAGGGGACTGTCCGCAGTGATTGGACTGTTGATAAACTCACGACCCGTCTCGAGTTAGCTCACCGCCCACAACTCGATACTATCTATCCTGTTAATGTGACTAAAAAAGACCAAGCGTTACTGACCAAACGTTTAACTCGTGATGGTTTAAAAACGGTGGTGCAAGCCAAAAATTGGCAATTTAGTGCTGATGGCAAAGCGATTGAGGGGATTTTTCAACCGGCTATTTATGAGTTAAGTTACCCAAGTAAAGATCCGCAGCTAGCAGGTTTGGGCTTAGCCATCGTCCGTGATACTGCGGAGTTTCTTAAAGATGAAGCAAGCCCTTACTGGGTGCCATATACGATAGCATTTGGCATATCGCAAACGGGGCGCTTTTTACGACATTTTTTACATCAAGGGTTTAATGAGACGGAAACAGGTAAGCTCGCTTTTGATGGTATGTTTATTCATAGTGCAGGGGCTGGGCGAGGAAGTTTTAATCATCGTTTTGCTCAGCCATCTCGGGATGCGCATCGCATGTCGGCATTCTTCTATCCAACAGATGTGTTTCCGTTTACCAGTAGGCGGGTACGAGATCCTGTGAGTAAGAAAAAGCAGGGTTTATTGGTGCGACATCACCAAGATTTTTATCCCAAAATATTTTATAGCAACACCGGTTATGAATACTGGGGGCGGGCGGCTGCGTTAATTCATACACACGATATTTACGATGTTGAGCCTTTGCCGAATGAGCGCATTTTTCACTTAGCGTCTACGCAACATTATATTGAGAGTAGCGACAAGCTGGTTGCAATCGCCGAGCACGCAGGATTATATCAAGGTAACCCAATTGATTTTCGAGTCCATTTAAGAGCACTAATGGCGGCACTTACCAATTGGGTTGTAGAGGGGCAAAGCCCTCCCAATAGTCGTTACCCAACCTTTGCTCAGCAAACGTTAATCAACTTTGGTCATTTTGAAATGCCCAACTGGATGAATATTGCCACGCCTTTTAAACCGCATACAGCTTATGCGTTGAACTATGGTAAGCGTTGGGCCGATGGTATTATTGATAATCAACCACCGAAAATTCACAGCGAGATTATCCCAGCAGTCCCTAATACCGATAGCAATGGTCATGAACTCGGTGGCATTCGTCATCCGCTGATTGAGGCTCCAATCGCCAGTTTTATACCATGGAGTTTGCGTTACGGTTTGTTCGCGAGCAATGAACTTAAAGATTTTCGAGGCTCGATGCTAAAGTGGCCTCGCAAGCGTATATTGCAGCGTTATGGTAGCGAACGAGACTACTTATCTCACATTAACAAAATGATCGACGCGAGCGTGCAAGAGGGCTGGATATTAGCCCGAGATCGCGCTCGGGTTCGCCAGCAAGCTCGTTGGTTGTGGGAGTGGAGTATGTCAGCCAATTAAGTACTTATACCGTTTGCTTGTTTGTCGGCTTACCTCACCGTACTATAGTAGCATTCAGTTAATAACAAGATAGTAGCCTTTTATATGAAAAATTTAATGACAAGAGCATTGCTTGCAGGGTTAGCCAGTTTCACTAGTACAACGGCAATCGCAGCAAGTCTTGAAGGTAGCAACGCGACAGTTTCGATTAGCAGTCAAGATGCATTTTTTCAACAGATTAAACGATACTGTGGTAAAGCTTTTTCGGGTAAAGTGACGGTTGATACGCCAAAAAGTGACGGTTTTGAAGGGAAGCTAGTGATGCATGTGCGACAATGTAGCGATACGCAACTGCATATCCCGTTTCATGTTGGTGAGAATGCGTCACGTACGTGGATTATTAGCAAAACGGGCTCAGGACTATCGTTAAAGCACGATCATCGTCATAAAGACGGGAGTTCAGATGTTTCAACCATGTATGGTGGTCATACCGTTGATGCTGGCTGGCCACAAGTACAATCATTTCCTGCTGATCAATACTCAAAAGAGCTATTTGTGACATTGGGCATACCACAGTCGAATGATAACACTTGGCAAATGTTTATTTACCCCGAAACATTTACCTATCGGATGATACGTGATGGTCGTGAATTTCGAGTCGACTTTGATTTAACAAAAGAAATCACACCACCCTCTGCGCCTTGGGGTTACACAGATTAATCAGCATCAAACAGTAAGCGATAAATCGATAAGCTCCTAATAACTTATCGGTTTATCGTTACTGATCGCTTACCGCTGTCGCATGGCTGCTACCTGAGCTTTGCTTTTTTAGCATGATCCAAGCGCTCGCGTAACTTGGCAAATGCTTGTTAGCTTCATAATAATCTTTCCAGCCGAAGTAACTGTCAACCAGCAGATCTAACTGAAATAAGTTGTCGTCAAAAGCTCCTCCGGTATCCGCTAGAATCGCCATTTGGCTGGTTGATTGCTGTTGGTAAGGGTAGTTAATCATGATCAACTTGCCTAAGCCCAGTTGTTTCACATTACCGGCAAAGGTCGCATGAGCTCTAACTGGCGTTTTCGCTTCAATTTTATAACCATGGCCCATAACTGATGGCACTTCGGCAAAATACCAATAACGATCTTGGCCATATTTCCCTTTAGCATAGTCATAAGCGATACCGTTATTTCGATGGACATTGAAATAACGGACCTTACCATCAACTTCTAGCACTCCAGTACCTTGTAGCAAGACATCATGCAAGCTTTCCTCGCTAAGCCATACCAGTGGTTTCGCCAAGTTTTTGCGTTCTAATACGCCGTCGATTATTTGTTTTCGAGTGTATTTAAAACGGGTTAAACGGTGCTTATGTTGCTCAGCTTGTTGTTTGCTCATGCCTTGCTCGTCATAGGGCAAGGCATATAGCGCTTGATTGAAATGTTCCGTTTTATGATTACTTGCGGTCAGTCGCTTACTGTAATATTTGGTGATAAACAGCTTATCGTCAGGGATATCGTTTAGTAAGCGGGTTTTAACTTCATTATCACTGCGCAAGGCTATTTCTGTGGCACGCTGCTTATCGGGATACCAACGGTAGAAATCAAAGTGTTGCTTTAAAAACTCACTATCATGTAAACGGCTTTGGCGGTTTGCCCGCACATCTTGTCGATAGACTTGGCAGATAAACGTCAAGGTGTCTTTAACTCTTGCAAGCTCAAACTGTTGGCCAAACAAACTACCGCCGTGTACCGCCTCCTTGTCCATAGTGATAGCTTTTGGGTTGTTCAAGTAATCATGTGCATTACTCGCCACGGCACACAAATCACTACTTTTTTGCAGCAGCATTTGACCAATATTGGGCATTGGCTCTAAAACCAGTTTCCCTTGTAGCTTGTTAAAGGTTTTGCTGGTTGCTGTGGTTGTTAAAGGCATAAGCGTGGCCAATAACAGCACAAAACGCGGGATTATAATAAAGCGCATAAATCTTAATTGTTGTTTGTTAATGTTCGCTTAAAAGCTCTTGATAAACTCGATTAGCTTGTTGATGCTCTTCCATCACCGTGAGTAATTTAGCGTATGTTTGTAAGTCATTTTTGTCTTGCTTAATTTTCAATAGACTGACAAAAGCCTTGTGCGCTTTCGAGTACTGTTTATCAGCAAAACACAAATGCGCTAAGGCGCTTAACCACATAGTATTATGCTCATCTTTTTGTAATAACGCTTGAATGCTGTCAATAATATGTTGTGCATGGGTCAGTGGCAGTTTTTGCATGGCTTTAATAAAGCTTGGTGACGACTTTTTGTTGATAAGCGGCAGTAACAGGCCTTCTAAATCATTGTGCATACCGTTACTTGCCAAGCAGTCAGCGTAGGCGAGAATTAAACCTTCGCTGTGTTTTTCTTTACGTGACAAGCCTTTAAAGTGTTTGTTGACAGCATCGACGCTTTGCGTCACCGCTAATTGCTTATAGAACCCTGAGTAAACGCGATACTCTAAATCGTAGAGCGCTTCGTTGCTAAAGTTTTTTTGCTTACGTAAGCTTTTTAATTGTTCCATACATTGTGGGTATTGCTGTTGGGCAAGATGAACTTCAACATTCAGAGCCATGAGTCGTGCATCGTGACTGATCAGTTTGTGATTTCCATCCAGTAATGCCCTCGCTTTGTCAATGTGTCCAGTTTTTAATTGCAATTGAGCAGCGAACAGCAAGGTTTCAAAGCTAAAGCCGTGTTGGGCTGCTGGGTGCTCGTTGACCAGTTGTAGATAGTTTTGGAGTTTGCCACGATCGTCGAGCTCCAGCGCTGATTGTGCGGCCATCAACCATGCAGAATTCGCCATGTCACTGCCTTCAGCACCATCAGCAAGTAACTGTTCGGCACGCTGATAATCGCCTAACAAGTATGCTGAAACCCCTTGTTGGTATAGTTTTTTGGCTTTGCGGGAGCTAGTGAAAGCCATTTTTCGCCATGTTTTCGAGCTAAACTTTAAAGCTAAGCGAATAGGCCACAGCACCAACATGCCGATAAAAATCATAGCCGATAAAAACAGTAGGGCACCCGCAACGGTCATTTCCCAAGCCATATCATCAATGGAAATGACAATATAACCTTTTTGACCAAGCAGCACGGGTGCTAAGGGAATGACGATTAAAATAGCCAGCAGTAACAACAGCTTTTTCATTAGATGTTACCCTCGCTGATCTGTTCTGGCTTAGGCTCAGAGATAACGTCAGGCTCGGACTCCGCTGGTGGGACTGGCTGAGTAATATTTTGCTCAATAAGTTGTTTAAGAGCCTGTTGCGATGCTAATTCATTTGGATACTGCACAGTAATTGGCGTGTTTTTCAGCTCTACCAAGCGGGCATTAAATGTCTGTGTCTGGTGCTGGGTACGATCAAAGTATTGGCCAACCCAACTACTAATGTCGGAGATTGTTTGTTGATAGGTTTGCGTATCACCTCGACTTGCCGCCCATATAGCCAGTTGGAATTTTAGATCGATGTTTTGATAAAGATTTTTCTCAAGATCGGCCGACATAAGTGGCTCAACTTGCCCCTTTAAACGGCGGGGAATAATAAATTCTTCTTTAAAACGCTGCCATGTTTTTGCAAGGTTTTCGCGCCAGTCGTTCACATCGTTAGACAATGCGGTACTGTCGACAAGTTGGGCTACCTCCGGTTTTAACACCTCAGGACGGGGTAAATCGCTAACTTGCTTGCTTAGCGCCATTAAGGTCAATATGGTTTGATCGAGTTCTAATACCGGTAACGCTCTAAGCGCTTCAATATCTTCATGAATAAGCTCTCGAACGCGATAAAATCGTGCATCTTTTAAATCTTTCAGACGAGCGTCGGCATCTTGCATCAAATTAATGGCTGTTTTGGTATCTTTGTCTAGCCACAAGGTACGTCCCGCCATACGCATAAGGTATTCGGCTTCTGTTACTTGCCAGTTTTCTGGCTGACGCTCCAATAATTGTTGGATTTGTGCTTCAAGGGTGGCAATTCGCTGCTGGGTTTGCTCTTCGATTACACTCAACGATTGCTGTAATTGCTGTTGTTGCGAGCTGTTTTGGCTGCGTATTTGCTGTTGCATATATTTTTCTAATTCAGCCACTTGCGCCTGAGTTTTGGTTAATAATGCGTTGCTTTGTTGCTGATCTTGTTGTTGTTGCCACCAATAGCTAGCAACAACACCTGCGCCCGCGAAAACGGCCACTAGCAGGGCGATAACTGCTGTTTTTGAGCGTTTACGTGTTGTATGGGTGACGGTGTTTGATGGTTTGATGCTTTTGGTTTGTGCTTTGTTTGTTGGCTTGGTGATTTTTGCCGTCGAGGCTTTATCTGTGTTGCTGGCACTCGAAGCGGGCTTATCGCTTGATTTGTTGTCTTGATTGGCTTCTACATGGCGTTTAGCATCTGCCGCTATTGTCGCAGCGTCGCTTGAACTCAATGATGGTGGCTGAGTTGTCTTTGCAGTTGATGGTTTATTTGAGCTGTTGGACGAATCTTGCTTTGCTGATTCGGTTTTATCGTTTTTGCTCTGATTTTGCTTATCTTCAGTCATGCTTGTTAGGTCACTATATCTTGAATAGCTTTGCTGATATTTTTATGATTGGCTCCAAAGCTATTTATTACCTTATCCAATCCATAGTCTAATGCGCGTTCCTTGATGCGATCACTGACCACTATCCAATGGCATTGTTTGGCAAATTGTTTATCATCAATAAGTTGCCAACATCGCTCGAGTAACTGCATTGATGTTACCACAATACAATTAATTTGTTGTTGGCGCCATTGTTCTATTGTTTGGCTTTTACTCAAAGGGACTAATTGGCGTTGATATACTTCATTATAGGCGACTTTAGCGCCCCGCTCTTGCAGTTTGGTGCGAATATGCTCTCGGCCACCATTACCACGAATGATTAATACCCGCTTGCCGGCGACATTTTGTAAACATGGTTCAGTCAGTAATCCTTCACTGGTTTCTATGTTAGGGGCGATCACCCGAGTGATACCCTGCTGCTCTAAGGCTTGTTTTGTGCTCGTCCCTAAAGCGAGAACTTGGCATTGCTGCAGTTGTTTGCTGGTAATGACCTTAAAGGCGTTGCTGACGGCATTGGGACTGATAAAAATAACCACATCAGGTTGCCATTGCGATAATTGCCCTGATAATAGGTGTTGTTGGTGGCCATTTTCAATGGCCAATAATGGGCAGATGGTGGTGGAATGGACAAAGGGAGCGAGCCAGGATGCAAGCTCCCTAGATTTTTCTTCAGCTCGAGTGAGCAAGACATTTAATGGCGCTTTAGAGGATGTCGCCATAAACTTCTGTTAGAATTTTATCAGCGCCACTGCTTAATAGGCGCTCAGCAAGTTGTTGGCCAAGGGCTTCGCCTTCGCTGATCTTGCCATGTACTTCATCTTGAAGAATATCACTGCCATCGATAGCACCTACTAAACCACGCAAGTGCAAGTTATCGCCTTCAACAGTGGCATAGCTGCCGATAGGTACTTGGCAACCGCCTTGTAACGCACGATTCATCGCGCGTTCGGCTAACACTCGGTGACGTGTTTCGCTGTGCTCAAGCGGTGCAAGTAGTGCTTTAACACGCTCGTCATCGCTACGACATTCAATACCTACCGCACCTTGACCGTTCGCTGGTAAAATCATTTCTGGGGCGATGAATTCTTTAATGCGCTCTGGCATTTCTAGACGAATTAAGCCCGCAGCGGCAAGAATAATTGCGTCGTATTGGCCATCATCAAGCTTGGCTAATCGGGTGTTCACGTTACCGCGCAGATCGCGAATATCTAAATCTGGGCGCATGGCTTTAAGTTGACATTGGCGGCGTAAGCTTGAGGTACCAACGATCGCCCCTTGAGGTAAATCGGCTAAGCTAGCGATAGTGTTAGATACAAAAGCATCGCGTGGGTCTTCACGCTCGCAAATCACTTGTAAACCTAAGCCTTCTGGAAAATCTACCGGCACGTCTTTCATTGAGTGAACTGCAATATCGGCACGGCCTTCAAGCATCGCTACTTCAAGCTCTTTAACGAATAACCCCTTACCGCCGACTTTCGCAAGAGGTGAGTCAAGAATGATATCACCCTTAGTAACCATTGGTACTAACTCAACGTGCAAGTCAGGATGAAAGTGTTCAAGCCGCGCTTTTACGTATTCAGCTTGCCATAAAGCGAGAGCACTTTTACGTGTTGCGATTTTTAGTGTTTGTTGCGTCATGGTCGATATCTTTGTGTTATTGCTCGGTTAGGGTTAGGTCTGTTTCGGCCTGAATGCTGGTAGCTTTTGATAAAAATTGCCAAAACTCACCACCACCGCGTTTATCAATCCATTGATCATCGGTAAAAACAAAGTGATGACCGTTGAATTTCGTCGCTACCCAAATCTCATGTAACGGTGCCTGCTTGTTGATAATGATCTTACTACCATTGGTAAAAATAAGCTCTAGCAAGCCACCTGCCGTTTCATAATCGATTTCAACATCACATTCTTCAATGGCGTCTTCTACGGCTAGGAGCAATTCATCGGCGAGTAAATTGTATTGGCTGTCATTCATGCTAAAACCTTTTTCATTCTTTGTTCTGACAAAATGTTTTAAGTTGCGTTGTTCGCTGCGCTATTTTAACTTGGTATTTGTGCGCTTAAGTGCGATTATAATGCTATTACCTAATCAATGCGATCAATAATATGCTGAATAATAAATTGTTAGCGATTCTAGGAGTTATCTTGCTAATAAGCCTGTCTGGCTGTGGTCAAAAAGGCCCATTATATGAAGTGCCAGAGGTACCGAGTAACGAGCCAGTAACTGTGGATAATGAACAACAATAACGTGCTGAATATACGTATCGAACATTATAAAGTCAGGATATAAGAGAATGGACTTTTTTACCCGTAACCAGGATCTGCTGTTTGCTGAACAATGTAGCGTCGAAGAATTAGCAAAAACCTATGGCACTCCGCTGTATGTTTATTCTCGCGCCACGATTGAGCGTCATTGGCACGCGTTTGATCAGGCTGCAAAAGGTACCGATCATCTGATTTGTTATGCGGTAAAAGCCAGTTCTAATTTAGCTATTTTAAATATTCTTGCTCGCTTGGGCAGTGGCTTTGATATCGTTTCAAAGGGTGAGCTGGCTCGAGTTATTGAAGCGGGCGGCGACCCGAGCAAAGTGGTGTTTAGTGGTGTGGGTAAGACATCGGATGAAATCGCTTATGCATTAGAGCAAGGGATTCATTGCTTTAATGTTGAATCGGTTGCTGAGCTCAGTCGTATCAACGCGGTAGCTGGTAAGCTAGGTAAAAAGGCGCCAATATCACTGCGTGTGAATCCTGACGTCGACGCAGGTACCCACCCCTACATATCGACAGGTTTAAAAGACAATAAATTTGGTATTGCGATCGAACAGGCGCCTGCGGTTTATCAGCAAGCCGCCGCAATGGAACATTTGCAAATCAGAGGCGTTGATTGTCATATTGGTTCGCAGCTTACCGAGTTGCAACCGTTTTTAGATGCGCTAGAGCGTGTCTTGTTATTGGTTGATAAACTGGCTTCTTTAGGGATTAAATTAATGCACCTTGATGTTGGTGGTGGCCTTGGTGTGCCGTATCAAGGGGAAAGGCCTCCACATCCGCAAGAATATGCCAAAGCCATTGCTGATAAAATGCAAGGCTATGATTTACAGCTTATTTATGAGCCGGGGCGGGCGATTATGGCCAATGCTGGTATTTTGGTCACCGAAGTTGAGTTTCTAAAAACCAATGAAGACAAGCGTTTTGCTATTGTCGATGCGGCAATGAATGACTTAATTCGGCCGTCTTTATACCAAGCATGGCAAGATATTGTTCCTGTACGTATTAATGATACAGTACCGCTTCACGATTACGATGTCGTGGGGCCAGTGTGTGAAACCGGCGATTTTCTCGGTAAAAACCGTCAACTGGCTATCGCCGAGGGCGATCTGCTTGCGGTTCGAAGCGCGGGCGCTTATGGCTTTACCATGAGCTCTAATTATAACTCTCGACCTCGTGCTGCTGAAGTTATGGTCGATGGTGAGAACAGTTACTTAATTCGTCAACGAGAACCGTTGCAATCGTTATGGATGGGCGAACATTTATTGCCGTAATGCCAGCATTAGATGATCGTTATATGAGGTAGGACAGACAATGTTGATGAACTTTTCGAAAATGCATGGCTTAGGCAATGACTTTTTGGTGTTAGATAACGTCACGCAAAACATTTTCTTATCACCAGAGCAAATACGTCGCCTTGCCGATCGTAATTTTGGTGTGGGATTTGATCAGTTGTTGGTGGTTGAGCCGCCGTATGATCCTGATTTGGATTTTCATTATCGCATTTTTAACGCTGATGGCAGTGAAGTGAATCAATGTGGTAACGGTGCCCGTTGTTTTGCTCGATTTGTGAAAATGAAAGGCTTAATTAATAAAAATAAAATTCGAGTATCAACAGCTTCGGGCAAAATGACGTTACATATTGAGCGCGACGGGCAAGTCACTGTGGCTATGCCTGTTCCCGAATTTGAGCCGGCGAAAATCCCCTTTACCGCACAAAAAGTCGAAGGTACCTATATTCTGCGCACAGATAACGAAACGGTATTTTGTGGTGTCGTATCTATGGGTAACCCGCATTGCGTGATCAATGTCGACTCTGTGCAAGATGCACCGGTTGCCACGTTAGGGGCTGAATTAGCCATACATGAGCGCTTCCCACAAGGTGCGAATATTGGTTTTATGGAAGTTGTTAACCCTAAATATGTAAAGCTACGTGTTTATGAGCGCGGTACTGCAGAAACGCTCGCGTGCGGTAGTGGTGCTTGCGGTGCTGTCGTGGTCGGTATCACCCAGAAAAAGTTGGATAATCAGGTTACGGTAGAATTACCAGGTGGCAAGCTGAAAATCTTTTGGAAAGGTCCAGGGCAACCCGTGAAAATGACTGGTCCAGCCGAGCATGTTTTTGATGGATATTTACATTTATAAATGAGACGAGATTTGGAAAATAATAATAATTTAGCAACGCCCGTGTGTGACGATGAAACACAATTGCTTAACGATGAATTAGTGGTTACTTATTTGCAAGACAACCCCGACTTTTTCCTGCGTAACCCACAGTTAGTATCATCGATTAAATTTGCTGACACCCAGCGCGGGGTTATCTCCTTAGTCGAGCGCCAACAACAAGTACAGCGTCAAAAGATTCATTTGCTGGAAGAAGAAATCACTCAACTATTGTCGGTAGCCAATGTTAATGAGCGCTTATTTGCGATTTATAACGACCTGTATTTGCAATTGATCGCCAGCCAAAATCTGACCGAGTTCTTTGATTGTCTGGCACAAACGACGACACAATTATTGAATCTGTCGGCGGTAAAACTGTATTTAGTTGAGAAGCCATTAGCGATTGAGCACCCGGTGCTCGTCAACGACAATTGCCAAGATCTATTAAGCAAACGCTTAGCCGATAGTGATTACTATTTTGGTCGCATTCAACAGCAAGAAAGGCAACAAGTATTTGCGGATGTGGCTGTAGGCTCTGTGGTAATGATCAAGCTGAGTGAAGCGGATAAAACCCGTGGCTTTATCGCCTTTAGCTCGGTTGATGCGGATCATTTCAATCCAGCAATGGATACTTTGCTGTTAAATCAGTTCCGTACTTTAGTGGCTAAATTACTGGTGCAACAGCTTGCTAAGTAGCCATTGACTTAGCTAGCAACTACATTATCTAATTGTGCACTATCATACAAAGACAGGTTGTTAACGTGCGATTTTATAAAAAATTAGCAAAATTTAAGGCGATTAGCTTCGATTTAGACGATACCTTATATGATAATCATCCGATCATCAGTAATGCCGAGCGAGCTTTACAAAACTTTCTTGAACAACAGGTACCTGAAAGTGCTAACTTGGGACGGCAGTTTTGGTATCAACATCGGCAAGCCTGTTTACGGCAAAATCCGCACTTGTGTCATGATGTGAGCGCTTTACGATTAGCGTATATGCAATCAGGCATGTATGCACTTGGTTATAATCAAACAACAGCCAAACAACTTGCTAATGCCGCATTTGAGCACTTTTTATCGCATCGCAATAATTTGCAGGTTCCCAGTTCAGTCACTCAACTATTAGCGCGACTTGCTGAGTGTTTTCCTTTAGTGGCGATCTCCAATGGTAATGTTGGTATTGCTGAGATAGGAATCAAAGACTATTTCCAAGAGTGCTTTTTTGCTGGTGCTGGTAATTTACAAAAACCAGAAAATGATATGTTTTACAAAGCAGCTGCCAGTTTGCATATAAAACCTAGCGAGATGCTGCATGTCGGCGATTGTACACATGCCGATATTTATGGTGCTTTGTCGGCGGGCTGTCAGACGGTATGGGTGAATAACAACGAGTTTGGTATTCGCAAAAAGCCCTTAAAGGTATTACCTCATGCAGAGTTCGACTGTGTTGAACAGTTAGCTTTGTTGCTCCCATCAAGTTAGCCGCTAATCATTATTAGGCATACTTTGGCGCAGTGTCACGTCGCGGCGCGTTTTTTATAGTTGCTTATGTGAGTGCGCTCTATGTAACTGCATTTACGTAACGGTCTGCGATATGAGTATGTTTTATATGATGTCGCGAAGCATATAATGCACCTTAGTCAAGATCCAATCTATTACACGACAGCTGGGTTATAAACCGCTATCAGTAACTGCAATTTAACACGTCAGTGACGTTGCTCATCGAGAACTAGTTAAATATTTGTCTGACTTGCTATAGAATCGGTAATTATTGAAATGATTACCTTTTTCTGGAAGCACTATGAGAATAACACTACCCGCCATTATAGCCACCTTGGCTTTGGCATCCGCTTCACTGACAAGTACCGCCAAAAGCAGTGATTACAGTCGCGACATTGCGATTGATAGCAATGTTGTGACTGAGCATGAAACCGAGGTTAATGGCGACAGTTTTGCTTACACAGCGACAACGGGCACCCAACCGGTTTGGAATGATGAAGGCGATGCTATCGCTACTTTGCATTACACCTACTATCAGCGTGAAGATGTCAAAGATAGAGCATCACGTCCTTTATTGATTTCTTTTAATGGTGGTCCAGGCTCAGCGTCAGTTTGGATGCATGTTGCTTATACCGGACCACGGGTATTAAACGTTGATGATGAGGGCTATCCATTACAGCCTTACGGTGTTAAAACGAATCCATATTCAGTACTCGATACCGCAGATATTGTCTTTGTAAACCCGGTGAATACCGGTTACTCAAGGGTTCTGCCTGATAGCGACGGCAAAATGCCGAGCAAAGATGCACAACAAAAAATGTTCTTTGGCGTTAATGCCGATGTGAAATACTTGGCAGAGTGGTTAAATACTTTTGTGAGTCGCAATAACCGTTGGCGCTCGCCTAAATATTTGATTGGTGAAAGCTACGGTACAACGCGCGTTTCCGGCTTGGCATTAGAGCTACAAAATCGTCAATGGATGTACTTGAACGGGGTGGTTTTAGTGTCGCCAACCGACATCGGTATCGACCGTAAAGGCCCAGTAAAAGCGGCCAATCGCTTACCCTACTTTGCCGCGACGGCTTGGTACCATAAAGCGCTAGCGAGCGATTATCAACGTATGGATCTGCTCGATTTCTTAGCGGAAGTTGAACAGTTCACTATTAATGAATACCTACCGGCATTAGCTATGGGCGGTTTTATTGAGCCTCAGCGCAAAGCGAAAATAGCTACCAAGGTGGCTAAGTACTCGGGTTTAAGTGAGCAAGCTGTCTTGCGCTCTAATTTAGACGTTGATACCCGTTATTTTTGGAAAGAGTTATTGCGTGAACGTGGACAAACGCTTGGACGTTTAGACTCTCGTTACTTGGGTATTGATAAAAAGGATGTTGGCGATAGCATCGATTATTATCCAGAGTTAACCTCGTGGCTACACTCGTTCACACCAGCCATTAATTACTACTTGCGTGAAGAACTAAACTATAAAACCGATATTAAATACAATATGTTTGGTTCGGTGCACCCATGGGATCGCACTAATAACAATACTGGTGAGAATTTACGCCAAGCGATGGCGCAAAACCCTTACCTTAATGTATTAGTGCAGGCGGGCTATTATGATGGTGCGACCAATTACTTTGATGCCAAATATACCATGTGGCAGCTAGACCCAAGTGCCAAAATGCAACAGCGCTTGAGCTTTAAGGGTTATCGCTCAGGGCATATGATGTATTTGCGCCATGAAGATCTAAAGCAGTCTAACCAAGATCTAAGAGAGTTTATTGAAGCGACCCTGGTCGCCAAAGATAAACCGGCTAAATACTAAGACTGACTTTTTAACCAGCTGAAAGACCGCTTAAGATGGAATCTTAGGCGGTTTTTTTATGCTTAAACGAAGCCTCACTAAGTGAATAATTTTACTGTTATTAAATACAGTGGCTTAATTGCTTGTTATACTAGCTGACAAATTTTTACTATCAACAACAGCAATAAGCACAGTCATTATGGATGTATCTGAATTACTCGACTCGTTAAATGATAAACAGCGTGACGCCGTCGCCGCACCAGCGGATAATTTATTGGTTCTCGCGGGAGCAGGCTCTGGTAAAACGCGGGTGTTAGTACATCGTATTGCGTGGTTAATGCAAGTTGAGCAAGTATCGCCGCACAGTATTTTGGCGGTAACCTTTACCAACAAAGCTGCAGCGGAAATGCGTGGCCGAGTAGAGCAAGCTGTTGGGGGCAATGTACATGGTATGTGGGTTGGCACCTTCCATGGTTTAGCACACCGTTTGTTGCGCTTGCACTTCCAAGAAGCCAATTTGCCACAAAGCTTTCAGGTGCTTGATTCCGATGATCAACTGCGCTTGATTAAGCGGGTGATTCGCTCATTGCAGTTGGATGAAAAAAAATGGCCTGCAAAGCAAGCGATGTGGTACATCAATGGCAAAAAAGATGAAGGCTTAAGGCCACAGCATATTGATGGGCAATTCGATCCGACCGAGCAAACTTTTATCAAAATTTATCAGGTTTATCAGGAAACTTGTGACCGTGCGGGTCTTGTTGATTTTGCTGAATTGTTGTTGCGCGCCCATGAGCTGTGGCTCAATAACCCGCTATTACTTGAGCACTATCAACGTCGTTTTAGCCGTATTCTTGTCGATGAATTCCAAGATACGAATGCGATTCAGTATGCGTGGCTTAGCATGTTGGCGCAAAAGCATGGCAATATGATGATTGTTGGCGATGATGACCAATCGATTTATGGTTGGCGTGGTGCCAAAATTGAAAATATTCAAAAGTTTATTAATGACTTTGATGCTAAAACGATTCGCCTTGAACAAAATTATCGTTCTACGGCGAATATTCTTAATGCGGCCAATGCTTTAATTGGTAATAACAATAATCGTTTAGGTAAAGATCTTTGGACCGATGGTGAGCAGGGCGAAACCATTTCGGTATATACCGCTTTTAATGAGTTAGATGAAGCTCGCTTTGTTGCCGCGCGCATTAAGCAATGGCTTGATGATGGTCATTCTCTTGATGACGTCGCATTACTGTACCGCTCTAATGCGCAATCTCGTTTGCTTGAAGAGGCGTTATTGCAAGCGCAATTACCTTACCGTATCTACGGCGGTCTGCGCTTCTTTGAACGTCAAGAAATTAAAGACGCGCTAGCCTATTTACGAGTAATTAATAATCGCAATGACGACGCCTCATTTGAACGTGTCATCAACACACCGACACGCGGTATTGGCAATCAAACCTTAACCAATATTCGTGATTGTGCTCGTAGCCAAGGCTCGACAATGTGGGCTGCTTGTAAACACATGTTAGCCCAAAATGAGCTGACGGCGCGTGCCGCTAAGTCGTTACAAACCTTTGTTGATTTAATTGATGCGCTTGAAGATGATATCCGAGATTTAAACCTTGATGAACAAGCGAAAAAGGTTATTCACAATACTGGCTTGCATGCGATGTATCAGGCTGAAAAAGGTGAAAAAGCTGCCGCTAGAATTGAAAACTTAAATGAATTAGTTACCGCGTGTTCAACATTTGAACCCAATGATGATGAGCAAGAGATGACGCCTCTAACGGCGTTTTTGACCCATGCAGC
Source organism: Thalassotalea sp. Sam97 (assembly GCF_041379765.1). Taxonomy (NCBI): domain Bacteria; kingdom Pseudomonadati; phylum Pseudomonadota; class Gammaproteobacteria; order Alteromonadales; family Colwelliaceae; genus Thalassotalea; species Thalassotalea maritima. The sequence continues at coordinate 334,151 of NZ_CP166919.1, forward strand.
ATTAGAAGCTGGGGAATCGCAAGCCGATGACTACGAAGCGGCTGTGCAGCTTATGACCTTGCACTCGGCAAAAGGGTTAGAGTTCCCACTGGTGTTTATGGTTGGTATGGAGGAAGGTATGTTCCCGTCTCAGCAATCGAGTGAAGACATTACTCGCTTGGAAGAAGAGCGTCGACTTTGTTATGTCGGTATGACTCGCGCCATGCAAAAACTGTATTTAACCCACGCTGAAACTCGTCGCTTATACGGTCAAGAAAAGTATCATAGACAAAGCCGCTTTTTAAAAGAAATCCCTGATCAGTACTTAGATGAAATTCGCATGCGTAATCAGGTGACTAAGCCGAAAACAACGGGTCGCTTTAGCAATACGATTTCTCTAGATACCTTCGCTGACACCGGTTTTAAGCTTGGCCAGCGGGTTCAACACGCTAAATTTGGTGAAGGTGTTGTATTAAACTTCGAAGGGGCAGGGAAGCAAGCGCGTGTTCAAGTTAATTTTGCCGAGGCTGGTAGTAAGTGGTTGGTTGTCGCTTACGCAAATTTGCAACCGCTGTAAACTATTTTAGATAAGCTGCTACAAAGGAAGGCCTATATGCGATAAAGCATGTAGGCCTTTTTTATGCCTTGATGACGAATTACCAATAAATTGGCGGGTAATTGCGATTTGTATAATCTGAAAAGAAGGTATAGGGTAAATAAACATTATCAATAGAATGCAACTGCTCACGATAGCCTCGTATTATCAGTAAATAGAGAGCTCGTGAAATGCATCGATTGGATACCGGATGAATCTATTTAGCGTTTACCAAAAATGCCTTAAAAATGCAGGGCTCAGCGAGCCTTGCCTGATTGTAGACCAGCAAAAGCTGCAAGCGAATATCCGCAAGCTGAAGCAAAATGTTGGCGAGAAAGCGGTGCGTTTAGTTGTGAAGTCGTTGCCATCGATTCCGCTATTGCAATTTGCTAGTGAGCGTTTAGGCACCAATCGCTTTATGTGTTTTCAAAAGCCCTTTGTACTGTCTATCCTAGAGCACTTTGATGATGCAGACATCATGCTCGGCAAACCATTACCGACAAATGCGGTAGAGAGTATCGTGCAAACGCTTATCGACAACGGCGATGCTAAGCGTTTGGATTGTATCCATTGGCTTGTGGATGATCTTCAGCGTTGTCAGCAATTATTGATGGTGGCAAGAAAACACAATATTCGTTTACGGGTCGCGATTGAACTGGATATTGGTATGCATCGCGGTGGTGTTGATAAGCCAGAGCAACTGACCGAACTCGTCAACTGTATAAACGCTAATCGCAAGCAATTACAATTGTCTGGCTTAAGTGGCTACGATGCCCATGTTGGCAAAGCATTTTGGCCGTTTATCGATGCACAACAGGAATTCGCTAAAGCGAATAATCGCTACCAACAATTTATCGATGCATTGGCCGATGATGCCGATAAGTTAATCTTTAACGGTGGTGGCTCACTTACCCATACGTTGCATAAAAACTCATGTTGCAACGAAATCAGCGTAGGTTCGGTTTTATTAAAACCTGCCGACTTTAATACACAACTATTACAAGATTATGAAAATGCATGTTTTATTGCAACGCCTGTGATTAAACGTTTGCCTGGGGTAACCGTGCCGTTTCTGCCAGACAAGTTTAATAAACTGCTTTATCAAGACTTCGACAGTATTTTTCTCTATGGCGGCCGTTGGTTAGCTCAGCCTATGTACCCAGATCTAAGAGCTTCTCGGTTATATGGTTTAAGTGCCAGTCAGCAACTGATGTTGGTCGCAAAATCAGACAAGCTTGCGGTTGATGACATGGTGTTCTTTTTACCTACGCGTACTGAGTCAATTCTATTGCAGTTTGGCTGTATGGTGGTGCTCGCTGAAGACAAGCAAATGCGGGTCAGTGGTTGTTGGCCGGTGTTGCATCAAGGTGGTAAGGTCGATACAGAGCGGCGTACCCAAAGACAACGCAGTCGGCAGAAAAACGAGGTAGACGAGGAGCTGCGGGCTCGCGATGTTGTCATTGAGCAGACTAGGCGTTAGCGCTTAGGTTACCAGCCTGCTCTATAATCTCAATTAATGGGGTTATAACGGTGCCGCGCTTTTTCTCTTTTTACGCTTACGCAAAGAATCAACGCTATAAACCACTAATGCACCCCAAATAAAGGCAAAGGTGAGCATTTTTTCAAACACTAATTGTTCTTGATACAAGGTAATGGCAAGAACAAACATGATACTTGGACCAATGTATTGGAAAAAACCCATGGTGGTCAACGGCAAGCGTTTTGCGGCAGCGGTAAAAAACAGTAAAGGTGCAGTGGTTACTGCGCCAGCTGCAATCAAGGTGACATTTAACGATGCACTATTTTCCAGCATGTTGGCACTGCCGGAATCGATAAATAACAACCAGTAGAGCAGAGCAAATGGCAACATCCACGCCGATTCAATAAGTAGTCCCGGCATAGAGTCAACCGGCCGTTTTTTACGAAGAAGACCGTAAATGCCAAAAGTCGACGCTAATGCCAAAGCGATATAAGGTACTGTCCCTAAACTAAACAGTTGAATAACGACACCAGTACAAGCAAGCACAACAGCAATGCCTTGCCACTTGGTTAAGCGTTCACCCAGAAATAGTACGGCTAACGCGACACTCAACAACGGGTTTATATAATAACCAAGACTTGCTTCCAAGATATAACCATTATTCACTGACCAGATAAATATCAACCAATTACAGGCGAGAATGGCGCTGGTGAGCAATAAATATCCGAGTTTTTTCGGTTCGCGATAAATGGCACGCACTTTTGACCAATTGCCCATGGCTAAGATAATCACCAGTAGCAAAACAAAACTCCATACGATGCGATGCACCAGAATTTCAGCCGCTGATACCGAAGACAGTAACTTAAAATAAATGGGGGCGATACCCCATAAAGAATATGCACAGATGGCGTTAATGACGCCTGTTTTGTGTTCGCTTGTTGGTTGCATGGATGGTGCTTGATTTAAATAATAAAATTAAGGTCGCGAAGTTTACCATGCTTACTATTCATACGACTATATAACTCAGTGTATTTTATTAAACAATATATGTCCCAGTTCCGAAGGCTATATGCTGTTGTTGCTCATTATGCAATTCCATGCGAGCAACAGCAACTTTGTTACCGTGGCGAATGATATGGGCACTGGCGATGAACTTTTCACCTTTACCAGGTCTGAGAAAATCAGTACGTAAATCGATGGTTGCCATGCGCGCTAATTTTTTCTTAATGGATGCTTGTGAAGGTTGTTCAAGGGTGCTGATAACATTGGCTGCAACAACTACGCCACCAACCATATCCAGTACTGAAGCTGTTACCCCGCCATGCAAAATTTTTTGTACCGGGTTACCCATTAACTTGTCGTGCCAATTAAAGTGTATTTCAGCATAATCTTCGCGCATGATAACGATCTCAAATCCCAACAGCCGATTGAAGGCAATGTGTTGATTCCAAACGGTAATTATTTCATCAAAAACGTGGCTTAGTGACATGGCTGTGTCCTTTGTGGTTTTGGAACGAAGTCGTAAAAAATAAATTGAAAAAAAGCTTACCTTAGCAGCTATCTGTTCAGTAAAATAGCCACAAATACCTTATATACAGAACAGCCGTGCATTCCCCTACATCTGTCGAACAAGATAACTCTCAGCGCATTGATTTGCCTAAACAGCTCAGCCATTACTTTGGTTTTGATAGCTTTCGTTCAGGTCAACAGCAGGTTATCGAGCAGTTATTAGGGGGGCGAGATTGTTTAGTATTGATGCCAACCGGTGGTGGTAAGTCGCTTTGTTATCAGTTACCAGCGACGATATTACCTGGGCTGACGATTGTTGTTTCACCCTTGATTGCATTGATGAAAGATCAGGTCGATGGATTACAACGACAGGGAGTCGGTGCTGCGTATGTTAACTCATCTCAATCTGCAGAGCAGATTAATACCACCATGCAACGTATTGCTAGTGGTGAAGTTAAAATTTTATACGTCGCACCCGAGCGTCTACTAAGTGCGTATTTTCTGCAATCTTTAGCAAGCATGCACATCGCCTTTTTTGCCATTGATGAGGCGCATTGTATTTCTCAGTGGGGGCATGATTTTAGACCATCGTATACGCAACTGGGTCGCATTAAAGAATCTTTTCCGTATACGCCAATTATGGCGTTAACAGCGACGGCTGATGTTACCACGCGGCGTGATATTTTAAATCAGTTGCGTTTGCGAGATCCGCATGTGCACTTAGACAGCTTTGATCGCCCCAACATTCGTTATACGTTGACAGAGCGCTACAATGGCGAACGACAAATCCTCGACTACTTGCAACAAAATCCAGAAGACAGCGGCATTATTTATTGTTCAAGCCGCTGGCAGGTCGATAACTTATGCAAAAAGTTGGCGCAGCAAGGGGTGGATTGCGCGGGGTATCATGCCGGTATGGAAACCGATATTCGCAATGTCATTCAAGAAGGGTTTACCAAAGATAATATCCGCGTTGTTGTCGCCACCGTTGCGTTTGGTTTAGGGATTAATAAACCGAATGTGCGCTTTGTTATTCATTATGATATTCCTCGCACATTAGAGGCTTTTTATCAAGAAACTGGCCGTGCAGGGCGCGATGGTTTGCCTGCAGAAGCGTTATTCTTGTTCGATAGCCAAGATATCGACAAGGTTAAAAAGCGTATAATGCAAAATGATAATGAACAGCGCGCTAATGTTGAAATGCAGCGTTTTGCTGCCATGACAGGGTTTGCTGAAGCGCAAATATGCCGTCGCCAAGTGTTGTTAAATTACTTTGCCGAGTATACCGAGCAAGGGTGTGGTAATTGCGATATTTGCCTTGATCCGCCGAGCAGTTACGATGGTACCACCGATGCGCAAAAGGTGTTGTCATGCGTGTACCGTATTCAACAGCAAGGGGATATTCATTATGTTATTGATGTATTGCGTGGTCGTGATACCGACAAAGTGATCAAAAATGAACATCATCAAGTGTCGACGTTTGCCATAGGTAAGGATAAAACCCGTGGTTATTGGTTTAGTGTTATTCGACAGTTGATTCACTTAGGTTTATTACAGCAAGATATTGAGCAGCAGTCAGCATTAGTGTTGACGAACGCTGCACGACCTGTTTTGAAAGGCGAAACTCAGTTGCTAATGGCAAGACCACGATTACAGAGTCAAAGCTACTGGCAACAAAATAAAGCGAAAGTTAGCTACGATAAACAGCTATTTAAACAACTGCGTACGTTGCGTAAAGAAATCGCAGACAGCGAAGACATTGCGCCGTTCATTGTATTTAACGACGCGACACTAATTGAATTAGCTAAATACCTGCCAAGCAATGATAATCAATTCTTAGCAATCAGCGGTGTAGGACCGACTAAGTTAGCGCGTTACGGTAAGCCGTTTATGGACCTGATCCGCGAGTACAACGAGCCTAAGCGTTAACCGCATGACAGTGTATCAACTAGACGTTTAGCTCAATATCAACGCCATGCTAGGGTCAGCAGACCCTAGCAAAGCCGAAATATATTAATTTGGGCTTAAGTTACATATTGAAATGCGATACCCATTAATACCGCTAATAAGCCATAATGATTGTTTAAAAATGCCTTAAAACATGCTTCACGTTGTCGGTTTACTATTAATCGTTGTTGATAAACAAAACCGATTGCAGCAAGCAATAACCCAAGGTAATAAAACATATTAAATTGTTGGATTTGGCCGACTTTAAATAGCATCGTTAATGCCATGGTCTGCAGTAGAGCAATGATAACTTTGTCAAATCGACCAAATAGAATCGCAGTTGATTTAATTCCCACCTTGAGATCGTCGTCCCGATCAACCATTGCATATTGGGTATCATAAGCCACTGTCCACAGTAGGTTAGCGAAAAATAACAACCACGCAATGGTCGGAATGCTACCGTAAGCTTCGTTGAATGCCATGATCATTCCCCAACTAAATGCGGCACCTAACACGACTTGTGGGAGATGGGTGTAGCGCTTCATGAAGGGGTAGCTAGCGGCTAATAAAACCGCGATAACAGACAATAAAATGGTTGACCACGATAGGGTCAGTACGAGTGCAAACGCAGCTAATAGTAAGCTGACAAACAAGACTAAGGCTTGTTGCTCGCTCATTAAACCGCTAACTAGAGGGCGTTCGCTGGTGCGCTTAACGTGGCCATCAACATGACGGTCGGCGTAATCGTTGATGACGCACCCGGCACAGCGCATGATAAACACTCCCATGACAAACACGATAGTTAAATGCCAACCAGGAAAACCGTCGGCAGCGATCAGTAATGCCCACAATGTTGGCCAAAGTAGTAAGTAGGTACCTATGGGTTTATCCATGCGGGTGACCAGCTTAATGGCCTGCCATGAGGGGAAGATATTATTCATATTATGCTGTAGCTAAGTTTGTTGTTAGTAATGCAAAGTGACCAGAATTAATGATCCATACATTGACGTCGTGATTACTGTTCGCCAATTGCGTGCGCTTATCTTATACAACTTAAGAGGTTGAATAAACCTTATCTAAATATTTACCCCGCTGTTTTATCAGCTCATATGGAAATTGTCGTCTGACTTATTGAAAAACGGTTAAGTAGGCAGATACGAAAATGGCTAAGCGAATAACTTAGCCATTTTGATAAGTATTACTATTTGGCATTGAGATCACAGCATTGCCTACTCGCAGTGCAACGTGAGTCACAATGCATATCAATACTCCTATTTCGCGCTAACCATGATGACAATGTTATGATCAACGCCTGCACTTAGGTCGATAATATCGACACTGTCATCAATTTTATACTTCCAACTGGTATGGTGATTTAAATAATTAAAGGTATCATCTGCGCCATACATTGCGGTGAACTTAACGATATCGACGTCATTACAAAGGATCGTTTCTGACACCATTTTTACTTGTGCGCCAGGCGAGCGTAGGGTACTGCCTGTCATACGTCGCATTAAGCTTTTGGTCGTTTGTAGATCATTTTGCACAGCATTGACGCAAAGTTTTGTTGGCATTGAATTATCGGCAGCAACAAACGTGACGTTACCAGCATATGCCGTGGGTAATGTCATAAGACTAAAGGCACAACATGTCGCTACGACTAAACCGGACTTAATTTTCATGAGAGGCTCCTTACTATTGTGGTCCACAATCTTTTTCAATCTGGTAAGCAACTAAAGGTTAGGCATGGGCTTAAGCATGCAATCTATAAACGATGCGATCAGATTGGAGACGCAGTACCAGCGGTGACGTTAGATAATCACCTAGCTCAGTATAGGGAGAGCCTGCCTTAGTTTTATCTTGAATTTAAAAAGCTTAAGCAATTGTTGGTTAATTTGTTTTAGCCTAAAAGCTGATGATTATCAGGTGCTTGAATCAATAATCAGATAAAACTAAGAATTTTAAGGTAACTTTAAGGGGAAGGTTACCGAGGTTCGTACGCTTTGGCACCTGGTAAGAATACCTCGGCAACCATAAGCGGTTTGTTTTCGATATAAAACAAAGAGCGACGCCCCCATAGGTTGTGGTTGACCTGTAAACTCAGCGAGGTTGCTAATTGGGCGACACGGTGCGATGGCTCAATTTCAGCAACTTGGACAACATCACGGCGTAATTTAGGATTGTTAAAAAGGACTTGGCCAAGCGGTTGCTGTCCGAGGTTGGCTAATGCTCGTTGCTCTCCGGTCAAGCTTGTTAACGGCAATAAACTGCGCGCAAAGACGTGCGGCTGTTGATCACAAAATAGTAGTACTTCACGCACTAATACTTGCTCGCCTTCGGCAATATCGGCATTGGCTTCGTGGGCTTGGCAAGATTCAATTCGTTGCCCGAGTAGCTCAACTTTAAATTGTTGGCAATGTGAAGATAAGCGGGCAGTTAATGACGATGGATCCAGCAACCAGTCATGGAGAATAGTTGTTTTAGGCGCTTTAGTGGCACTTACCCAGTTAATATCTAAACCGATAGGAAACTGCTGGGCGAGTTGTAAGATCTGTTTTTGTATCTGTTGTGCTGTCGCTTGTTGCATGGGCTCTTTCATCGGCTTTGTTAGCCTTTGTTTTTATAATAATAGGCAAAACCAATACCGCTAATTAACCCCAATAAATGAGCTGTGTTAGCGACATTTAAGGGGAGCAGTCCAGTAAAACCGAGTACCAGCCAAAACAACATAAAGCCAATAATCGGTCTGGATAATTCGATGCCTCGGTCAGGGTTTAGGTAGCCATAAATCCAAACAAAACCAAAAACAGCGTAGACGACACCTGATAAACCACCAAAGTATTCTCCTGAGACGAGAAACTGCCCTGTGTTGGAAGCAAGAGCAGAAAATGCAAATAGTGATAATAAACACAAGCTACCAAATTTTCGTTCGATTTGGCCACCTAAATACCACCACCACATGGTGTTAAAGGCGATATGTAATAACGAAAAGTGGAATAAAGCAGGCGTAATAAGGCGCCAAGGTTCGCTTAAGGTTTGTGATACATCGCCATATTGATTGAACTTTAGGAATTCAAATACAGGTGCACCAATAAATACAAAGGTGGCCATAAAGACAACCCAACAGAGAATAAAAACGCTGATACTTAGTGGACCAGCTTGGCTGATAAAACTATGTTTAAGCGTTTTTAAAAAGCCAGTGCTGTGCAGATCAAATGATGCACCGCTATTCCATGCGGACTGCTGGTAACGTGCTGCACTTGGGTTACTAACAAATTGGCGGAATTCTTCTCTGGCTTGCTCTACGTGTTGCTCAGCGCAAAATAGGGTGTAACCATCTCGCTGGCCATGATCATCAATAGCCGGACGCAACCGGCTGTCGATGCCAATTTGTGCCAAGTAGCTTTGAAACACCTGGGCAACGGATTTATTGGCGATATGGACGAATGGCTGCATCATGGCTATTAATCTTAAACCTAACGGTAGATTAGCGTTCGATATGATCAGGATAGGTGCGAGACCAAAGGTCAAAACCACCGTCTAGGGTATATACGTCGCTAAAATCATGACCAGCAAGGAACTGTGCGGCTTGCACACTAGAGATACCGTGATAACAGCACACAACGGTCGGTGCATCAAAGTCTGCTTCACGTAAAAAGTTGGCTAAGTTGTCGTTGGTTAATTGCGTTGCGCCAGGGATGCGGCCATGGGCAAATGCTTGAGCATCACGAATATCAACAATAACAAACTTCTTTGATTCCAAATCGGCGTATACATCGTCAACGTGTAAGTGACGATAGTCGGCGGCTACATTTTGCAAAATACACTTCCTACTAAAGGTTAAAATGATAAGGTCTTAGCATTTTCAGTGAATGTGCGATTCTTTACAGTAATGACTATCAGACCTTATCGTCGACATTGTTTGATTGTATCATAGCCGTGCCAACAAAAAAGCCAGAAGAGTGAACTTCTGGCTTCGCTTGATGATGGTTAGCTTGTCAGTTTAACCGGCTAATCCCAGTTAAGGATAACCTTACCTGAGTTACCTGATAGCATGGCATCAAAACCTTGCTGAAAATCATCAATGTGGAATTCGTGGGTAATGATTGGGCTAATGTCTAAACCAGATTGCACTAAACTTGCCATCTTGTACCAAGTCTCAAACATTTCTCGACCGTATATGCCTTTAATAATCAGACCCTTAAAGATGACTTTTGACCAGTCGATAGCCATGTCTTGACCCGGTATACCGAGCATGGCAATTTTACCACCGTTGTTCATGCTATCGAGCATGGCATGGAATGCTGACGGCACCCCTGACATTTCAAGGCCGACATCAAACCCTTCCGTCATGCCCAACTCATTCATGACATCGTTAAGGTTTTCGTTAGCAACGTTAACGGCTCGCGTGGCGCCCATTTTACGCGCAAGCTCTAAGCGATACTCATTAATATCGGTGATCACGACATGACGAGCACCAACGTGCTTAGCGACCGCCGCAGCCATTATGCCGATAGGGCCAGCACCAGTGATCAGGACATCTTCACCAACCAAGTCGAATGACAAGGCGGTGTGCACAGCGTTGCCAAATGGGTCAAAAATAGATGCTAGCTCGTCAGATATTTCATCCGGCAATTTAAATGCATTAAATGCTGGGATCACTAGGTATTCAGCAAAACAACCTGTGCGGTCAACTCCAACACCAATGGTGTTATTACATAAATGTGTACGACCACCACGACAGTTACGGCAATGCCCACAAGTAATATGCCCCTCACCAGAGACGCGATCGCCTTTACTAAAGCCTTTTACTTCGCTACCCATGTCGACCACAACACCAGAATATTCGTGGCCAACTACCATAGGTACCGGAATGGTTTTTTGCGACCATTCATCCCAGTTGTAAATGTGAATGTCGGTGCCACAGATTGCCGTTTTCTTAATTTTAATCAGCAAGTCATTAGGGCCAATATTAGGCATGGCAGAATCGGTCATCCAAATGCCTGGTTCGGCTTTTAATTTAGCTAAAGATTTCATCGTTGTCTCCGCTTAGATAATGCCCATTTCTTTACCTATACGGGTAAAGGCATCGATAGCTTGGTCTAGTTGTGCTTGGCTGTGAGCCGCTGATATTTGTGTACGAATACGTGCTTGCCCTTTAGGCACAACAGGGAACGAGAAGCCGATTACGTAAATACCTTCAGCTAACAAGCGATCAGACATTTCGGCAGCGACTTTAGCATCGCCTAACATAACTGGTACAATCGCGTGATCAGCGCCTGCACAAGTAAAGCCTGCAGCTTCCATTTTACTGCGGAAGTAGCTGGCGTTATTTTTCAGCTTAACGCGCAAATCACCGCTTTCGGCAAGCATGTCTAATACTTCAATCGACGCACGGGCAATCGCCGGTGCCAGTGAGTTTGAGAACAAGTATGGACGAGAACGTTGGCGTAACCATTCAATAATTTGTTTTTTACCTGAGGTGTAACCACCTGATGCGCCACCCATGGCTTTACCTAAAGTACCGGTAATGATGTCAACACGATCGATAACATCACAGTATTCATGTGAACCTCTGCCGTCTTCACCAACAAAACCAACAGCATGCGAGTCATCGACCATAACTAACGCGTTATACTTGTCAGCTAAATCACAGATACCTTTTAAATTCGCAATCACGCCATCCATTGAGAAAACACCATCGGTGGCGATGAGTTTATAACGCGCACCAGCTTCATCAGCGGCGATAAGTTGTGCTTCTAAATCGGCCATGTCGTTATTGGCATAACGAAAACGCTTGGCTTTACATAAACGCACGCCATCAATAATCGATGCGTGGTTTAGGGCATCTGAGATGATCGCATCTTCAGGTCCTAAAATGGTCTCGAATAGGCCGGCATTGGCATCGAAACATGACGAATACAAAATAGTATCTTCGGTACCTAGAAAGTTGCTAAGCTTTTCTTCAAGAGCTTTGTGAACATTTTGCGTACCACAAATAAAGCGTACTGAGGCAACCCCAAAACCGTGTTCATCTAAGCCTTGTTTGGCGGCCTCGATTAGGCGTGGGTGGTTTGCTAAACCAAGGTAATTATTGGCACAAAAATTAATAACTTTCTCGCCGGTACTTACCGCAATATCGGCTTGCTGGGCAGTGGTGATCACGCGTTCAGATTTATATAAACCTTCATCTTTAACCTGATCTATTTGTTGTTGTAGGTGATTTAGAAAATTCGTTGACATCTCAACCTCAATACGTTGTTGTAACTTTCGCTTGCCAATATCTTGGCGGAAAAATTTGGCCGCCATTGTACGCATTATAGATGACGCTGCCTAGCCAATTCTTGGCGTTCGATAAAATTGATAAAGCAAATGTTTGGCAATCTGTTTGTACAGATTAGTTTGCCTAAATGTTTGCGTGTCAACAGTATAGTCTACGGCGATTAGCAGGCAGCAAGCGACGCAATATTTTTGCGTGTTTAAAATCGGCATTTGCCTAGGTATACTTAAACGATTGTAATGACAGAGGTTGGCTTGTTGAATCGTTATAAACTTAGTTATCGTCTATACCAGTTATTGATATTGCTACTCACCCCAATACTGGTTTTGGTATTTTTCTTGCGCTCTTTTAACCATAAAGAGTATCGGCAACGATTACGCGAGCGATTTGGTTGGGCTCCCAGCCGTATCAAGAGTGGCTCGATCATCGTGCATGCGGCCAGTGTTGGCGAAGTGATGGCCGTAAAGCCCTTTGTTGATGGTTTGCTCAATCAATATCCTGACCTGCCAATCACCGTGACGACATTTACCCCAACTGGCTCTGCGCAGGTGATTAAACAGTTTCAAAATCGCGTGCAGCATTGTTATTTGCCATTAGATATATCATTTTGTGTGCATTTATTTTTTAAATTGATGCGCCCTAAAGCGGTAGTACTGATGGAAACCGAATTGTGGCCGACGTTAATTCACCGAACATACAAAGCCAATATTCCGTTAATGTTAATTAACGGTCGTTTGTCTGACAGTTCGTTGCAAAGTTACAGTAAGCTGACATGGTTAATCACTCCGGCATTAAATAAATTTTCTGCCATTTTGTGTCAAAGTGATGATAATCGCGATAATTTTGCGGCTCTTGGTGCTAGTGAGTTATTACTTAGTACCTCAGGTAATCTTAAATATGATATCAGCATTGATGATGCCTTAATGGAAAAGGTTGCTTACCTTGGCCAGTTTATTCAAGCAACGCCGCAGCAACAGCAGCGCCGCGTGGTGGTACTTGGTAGCAGTCACCAAGGAGAAGAGGCGTTATTAATTGATGCTTATCATGAATTAAAAGCATGTTTTTCCGACTTGTTATTGGTGATTGTGCCACGTCACCCGGAGCGCTTTGATGCTGTTGCTCAGTTGGTTGTTGATAATGGTCTAAGTTTAGTACGTCGCAGCCGCCAAACACCTGTCAGTGCAGAGGATGATGTTTGGCTTATTGACTCATTAGGTGAGCTGGTTGCTTGTTATGGGTTGAGTGATGCATGTGTTATTGCGGGCAGTTTCTTCGAGGTTGGTGGCCATAATCCATTGGAAGCCGCGCTATTTGCCAAGCCGATTGTGGTTGGCCCTAATATGGCTAACTTTCGCGATATGAATACGAAAATGGTTGACGCGCGCGCTTTAGTGCAACTTACTGATAATAGTGAGTTAACCAGCACCTTGCATCGCTTATTATCCGACAACGACGTTGCTGCCGACATGGGCAAAAACGCGGCGCAGGTAGTGGCTGAAAATCAAGGGGCAACGCAAACCAGTATTGATAAGCTGCACAGTTTAATTGACTAACAAATCATTCGAGTTGAGATATTAATAGGGCATAATATCGCTGAGTCTAACGCAATTTTATGCCCTATTGGTTGATATAACGTGGTGTTGGTACGAAGAGTTAGGTTGATTGCGAGCTCATGTTGGTTTTTTTAACAGCAAAACGATGTTCCTCTGTGCTTGGCTAATCGGCAATTATACTAATTTGTCGATTTGCTCGGTCACCATAGACAAGGTGATGTTATCCATAAGTTGTCCTTTGGCGCGTGTGCCAAACGGTAATTCATTTACCGATTTTCCATATTGTTGCTCAACGCTCTGCTCATAAACGCTAACAACATACTGTCGATACAAGTAAGGGCCAGTGCGTAGCGGATTTGAGTGAGCATATAAGCCAACAACAGGGGTCGCTACGGATACAGCCATGTGGACCGGTCCGGTATCGGGAGCGACAACCAGTTTTGCCGACTCAAGTACCGCCAGCATTTGTTTTAAACTTGTTTTACCGACTAAATTAATTGGCTGGCATTGACTTAGTTCACAGATCTGCGCCGCAAGCTGGTGTTCTATTTTTGCAGGGCTACCGCAGAGCACCACTTGGTAACCTTTATCGCTAAGGTAATCGGCGACTTGTGCATAACCTTGGGCATGCCAGTTGCGCTCAGCCTTACTTGCCGCTGCCGATATAACGCAATAACGCTGGTCCTCAGGGATATGCTGAGCCCGCCAATGGCGTTCTTCTTCGCCAAATGGCATTAACCAATTCGCTGGCTCTGGGCTAACCCCTATCGCTTTGGCAAAATTCATAAAGCTATCGACGACGTGCGCTTGCGCTTGCGGTTCTATTTGACGGTTGGTAAATAACCATTGGCCTTCTTTGGCACGTGCTTTATCAAAACCGATTTTTACTTTAGCGGGTATAAATAAACTGGCAATACTGGCGCGCAGTGCCACTTGCATGTGCAGTAATACATCAAAATGACGACCTTGCATTTGCTGACGTAGTTGTTGGTATGCATGCCAGCCTTGCGACTTATCGAAGACAATAAACTCAATACCTGGTAGCCCCTGCAGTAGTGAGTGTTCTACTTTGCCAACCACCCAGGTGATGTTTGTTTGTGGATATTGCTTTTGAATTTGTTGTACCATGGCCACCGTATGACATACGTCACCCAGCGCAGACAGTCGCAAAATACATATGGATGTTGGCTGTAAAAGGGTTTGACCGGTCATAAAGGATTCACCACAATATTCAATAACAGAAAGAATTAAGGTCTATTATCTTGAACCTGGGTAGATTTGTAAAACATTCACAGATAAAACTTTTACAGCAAGGTAAGCTACGTTGCCTGTTTGATGCTGATGTTTTGGATGACTTTTGTGTAGATATGTTTGACGCTAAATATTGGCAACAGCGCGATGCCATACTTGGTAGCTCAACTGGTCGAGGCACAGCTTGGTTTGTACAGCATCACGCCTGTAACATGGTGTTGCGTCACTATTATCGTGGCGGTTTGATCGGCAGGTTAATCGACGATAATTATTTGTACTTAGGCTTAAACAATACTCGAGCCGTCAAAGAATTCTTGTTGTTAGCGCAAATGCGTGATTTAGGCCTGCCGGCGCCAAAACCTCTGGCGGTGAAAATTGATGTGCGGGGGCTTAGCTATCAAGCGGATATTTTAATCGAATTGATTGCTGGCGCGACTGACTTGGTCGGCTTGTTGTCTAAAGCACCGCTGAACCAGCAAGTTTGGCATAATATCGGTGCTTGTATTCGTCAATTTCATGATCATAACGTGTATCATCATGACTTAAATGCTCATAACATTATGCTTGATGACAGCCAAAAGGTTTGGTTAATCGATTTTGATCAGGGGCGCTTTATGAGCAAGCCCGGTAAGTGGCAGCAACAAAACTTGGCTCGTTTACAGCGCTCGTTTTTAAAAGAGCAAAAAAAATTGCCAGAGTTTCATTTTAATGAAAACAATTGGCAATCTTTACAAGCTGGTTATTACCGCTAGGCTTTGCGGTTAACTTTCGCTGCTAATTTCACTGGTAACCACGGCAGACTCAATCTTTAACGCTTGATATTTAGCGCGTGCTGCTTCAAATGCATCGCGTGCATCATCGGTCACATAAGGGCTTAACAAGGCAAAAATCTTTAATAAGCCATCATAGATACTCTCATCATTGATCTTCGGGTCTTCATCGACTTGAGTCTGTAAATAACTCAACCAAAAAGTCGTGGTTAAACGCAGTAGACAGGTTAGATCTTCATATTCATCATCTTTAATCGTGAGAATATTTGCCTCGTTAAGTGACAACAACATGTTTATAACACGTTGCTTAATTTGCTGCTGTATTTCACTGTAGCGTTTTCGAAGCGCGGGGTTTTTGGCTAATAAAACCGGTAAGTTCGAATAAAAAAAGCGAAATTTTGAGATCAGCTGAAAGACAATATCCATGTACATCAGAATACTGTTTAGGGGATCTTCGGTATCACGCAAATGTTCGAATTCAGACAGTAGGTCATCGGCATACTCACTATAAATAGTATTGATGATGTCTTCTTTATTACGAAAATGGTAATACAAATTACCTGGACTAATACCAAGGTGAGATGCGATATGGTTGGTCGTAATATTTCGCTCACCTTTTTCGTTGAATAATTCAATGCTGGCGTGAACGATTTTGTCTCTAGTTTTCATTAATGATGAAACTCTTATTTTTATGAATATGTGTTCATTTATAGATATGTGCTTGCAAGTTCAGCTGAACACAGCGCACATTTTTTCCCCATAAATAGAATCATACTATCAAACTGAACAAAAAAGGAAGTATTTTGAGTAATTGCTTTAATGGTCAGAGTTGCTATGTAATCGATAATAACTTGTTTTGCTTGGCTTATTTAGTGAACTTATTTGTTCGGTGTATTTGCTTTGCAAAATGAACAAGCTAAAATGGCAACAGAGCAAATTAACCATTATTCTCATGAAAAAGAAAGCGATATACCCAGGGACATTTGATCCGGTTACCAATGGTCATACCGATTTGATTGAGCGTGCGGCACAATTATTCGAGCACGTTATTGTTGGTGTTGCAGCCAGTCCCAGCAAAAAACCACTATTTGATCTGCAAAAGCGTGTTGCCATGATCCAACAAGTAACTCAGCATCTAGATAATGTGAGTGTTGTCGGCTTTTCCGGCCTGTTGGTGGACTTTGCTAAACAACAAAATGCAATGATCTTGATCCGTGGTTTACGGGCGGTATCTGACTTTGAATATGAATTTCAGCTTGCCAATATGAACCGCCGCTTATACCCGCAATTAGAAAGCGTATTTTTAACACCTGCTGAAGAAAATTCATTTATTTCATCGACCTTAGTGAAAGAAGTGTCGCTGCATGGTGGTGATGTATCTGAATTTGTTCACCCGTATGTTAAGGGGGAATTGGATAACAGCGTTTTTAATAAAGCCAATAAAGCTTAATGCCAACAAAATTGACTTTATTCTCTGGTACTTATAAACCGTCGTAATCTACGCCATTATTAACGGCGGCACCATTAGCAAATGCAGGTAACGCCAAACAGGGCATTAACCACGCTGGCATCTAGGGCAATAGGTGGTCGCACGGCCACCTTGTTTAATCTCTTTTAATGGCGTTTCACATATAAAGCAAGGTTGACCTCCTCGGCCATACACCATCAGCGATTGCGCAAAATAACCAGGTCGACCATCGGCTTGAGTGAAATCTTTTAGGGTTGTCCCACCTTGTTCAATCGCGTGAGTTAAAACTTGCTTTATTTTTTCAACGAGGCGCTGATAACGTTGCTTGGAAATTTTACCGGCTGCTTTTGTTGGTGAGATCCCGGCTTGAAACAGACTTTCATTGGCATAAATATTCCCAACTCCTACCACCACCTGATTATTCATAATAAAGGTTTTCACCGCTACGGTTTTGTTGCGCGACTTTTGATAGAGGTATTCACCAGTAAACTCATCGAGTAAAGGTTCAGGTCCTTGGTTGTTTAGCAGTGGGTGCTGCTCAACATCACCGGTTATCCATAATACGGCCCCAAAGCGACGAGGATCGTTCAATCTTAATGCAAGGCCATTATCGAGTACCATATCAAAGTGATCGTGCTTAGCGGCCTCACTATGGGCAGGAATAACACGCAGGGTACCAGACATGCCAAGATGTAAAATCAGCGTTCCTTTGTCAGTTATCAGTAATAAGTATTTGGCGCGACGGCGAATGGCGATAATCTTTTCACCAACCAAATCATCTATATTGTCGGTAATCGGCCAGCGTAAATTGGCATTGCGAACAATCACCTCGCTGACCGTTTGGTTGATAACATGTGGGGTAATACCACGACGGCAGGTTTCGACTTCAGGTAATTCAGGCATAGTAGAAATAATCAAATAGGGTTATTACAGGGTGAGTCAATTACTCGCATTTCATCAATTGCACATGTACGTCGCTATTAGCGAGCCGATAAATTCGGAGGCATCGGACAATCGAGCGTATCAGCGATAGCGCGGATCAGCTCCATTTCTTGATGACTAAAATGTTTATCGCTGGTAGCAATCAGCAAACATCCTTTTAAAATATCGGGCTTAGACTTAACTCGTAATTTTACTAATTTAGTCAAGGCCTTGTCGAGAGCAGAAAACTGGCATTGACTAACGGCTAATAGTCTAAGCTCTGGCATTTTACTGGTCGTTCTAATTAACGCCAATACCCGTTGTCGTTCAGGCTCATCGGCAATCAAATGGTGCAAGAGAGCACTAAATAGCACTTCCGCCGCATCGTAGCACTGCTCGATTGTTAACGGTTTATCAACACGGTTGGCTTTTTCAAATGTGGCGCCAACATGGCGAACGACCATACGCAGCAACACCCACTCAAATAATGCGAAGTGCTGATCACTATCAATGAGGACTTGCATAGTATCAAGAAGTTGCTGATATTGGTTTTTATTGAGCACTTGTAATAGTGGCAGGCTGATATCAATAAGTGGCAACCGAAAGCGGGGGTGTAAGCGCTGCACTGTACTATAAAGAGTTAACACGGTCGTCAGCACATCTTGCTCACAGCGATCTTGTAAATGTTGCAATTGCTGTTGTTGGATACTGGTATTGGTATCGAGCAATAAACAGTATATAAAGGCTTGTGCGCCTGTAGGTGTGCGCACTGCATCAAGCACATTGTCAGGTACATCGAGCAGTAATTGGTGTGCATAGTCAAGTTGTTGATCGCTGATGTTGCCAATGCTGTCTAACACTTGCTGAGCGACAATGGCGCCCGTGACAGCTTTGGCAACTCGCTCTTTAGAAGGTGCTGCTGAGGCTGATGTGGATCGCTCAGCCTCAGACGGTGCTTGCCGATGTTGCTGCTTCTGTTTGTTAATTTTACTTTGTAACTCAAAATATGGCGCAATTCGTTTAATGCGGTTTTTCAATGGTGGATGTGTTGTAAAGAGAGAGTCGACGAAGCTGCTCACGCCTTTACTAAAGTAGGCATGACTCATTTGTGGTGCTAGTGGACTATCGAGTGCTGAACCATACTGATAACGACCAATTTTACTTAATGCACCAGCGATACCTTCTTTACTACGCGTATATTGCACTGCTGACGCATCAGCTAAGTACTCACGTTGTCGACTTACGGCGGCTTTAATCAAGCCACCAAAAAAGTTGCCGCTAAAGCCAACCACGATAAGACCTAAGCCCAAGGCGAATAGCGCTGCGGTATTTTTATTGTCGCCTCGTACAACTCGTAAGATGTAATAACCAATATAGCCGATAACTAATATCCCATGCAGGATACCAATTAAGCGCATATTTAAACGCGTATCACCGTGCAATATATGACTAAACTCGTGGGCAATTACGCCTTGTAGCTCATCACGTGTTAATTGATCTAGACTGCCTTGGGTGACGCCAATTACGGCATCTGAAGTGCGGTAACCTGCGGCAAAGGCATTAATGCCTAGTTCATTGTGTAACACGTATACCGCTGGTACCGGTGTTCCTGAAGCAATCGCCATTTCTTCAACAACATTGAGCAGTTGTTTTTCTTGATGGTCGCGAGTATCGTAAGTTATTCGCTTACCGCCAAGTAATTCGGCAACTTTTTTCCCCCCAGTGCCTAGACTCAATGTTTTATAGGCACTACCGCTGAAGATGATAAAGCTTACTACACAAGCGACAAGAATCGCTTCTTGCCAGTCAAACTGCTGACCAATCAATGACAAGCTATACAATTGATTAGGTTGTATGGTTAAGTAAGCTTGCAACGCCATAACGATGGTGTAGGTCATTACAATTAGACCAACAGCAGCAGCGACAAACAACAGGATCAGTAACCCTGTTTTACGCCGTGCATCATCTTGCGCTTGAAAAAAGTCCATTATCTTCTGCTACTGTCCGCTATTTAAAGCACGACCTAAAATGATACTTTAGGTGCTTGCTGAATTTGTTCTGAGTCGTCGAATTCTAATAGGCTGGCATCAGTTGCATGACCAAATAAGCTAGCAAATAAGGTTTGCGGAAAGCTTTGTTTGTAGGTGTTATAAGTCATTACTTGATCGTTAAACGCTTGGCGGGCAAAGCTGACTTTATTTTCGGTACTGATCAGCTCTTCATTTAGCTGCATCATATTCTCATTTGCTTTTAGTTCAGGGTAATCTTCCATGACCATATTGAATTTACTCATTGCCCCCATAAGCGCCTGTTCAGCACCACGCAACGATTGCATCGCTTGTGGGTTGCCCGGTTGTGCTGCTGCTGAAGCAAGCCCTTTAGCAGCATTGTTACGGGCAGAGATAACCGCTTCCAAGGTATCTCTCTCATGGCTCATGTAAGCCTTAGCCGTTTCGACTAAGTTAGGTATCAGGTCATAACGTCGCTTTAATTGCACTTCAATTTGCGCAAAAGCATTTTTATAGCGATTTTTTAGTGCGACTAGTTTGTTAAAAATACCAACAACATACAACGCAGCAACGACGACTATCACGATGAGAATAATGACGGAAGTACTCATAATAACCCCTTACAGGTTTGTTTGTTAATATTGTGTAAGTTTGCCTGTTGTCAGTCTAGTGCGCAAGCAATTGGTGAATAAAAAATACTCAGCGGATAACGATTTTAATGAGTTGTTGATGAAATAGCGGATTTAGGCGGGCAGCGAGCTGCTGTAGCGTCGGCCAAATTGTAGGTATAAAAAAACCCGGTAGATACCGGGTTTTTTAAGAAAGCGGTTAATCAATTACTTGATTTTAGCTTCTTTGTAGATCACGTGCTTACGAGCTTTTGGATCAAATTTTTTGATTTCCATCTTCTCAGGCATAGTCTTTTTATTCTTGTCAGTAGTATAAAAATGACCAGTACCAGCAGATGAAACTAAACGAATTTTATCACGCATGGTTCAATTCCTTAGATTTTTTCGCCACGGGCACGGATGTCTGTTAATACAGCATCGATACCTTTCTTGTCGATGATACGCATTCCTTTAGGAGTAGTGCGTAATTTAACGAAACGATTTTCGCTTTCAACCCAAAAACGGTGTGTTTGTAGGTTTGGTAAAAAACGACGACGGGTTGCGTTCATAGCGTGTGAACGGTTGTTACCTACCATCGGTTTTTTGCCTGTAACTTGGCAAACTTTAGACATGTGAGTCACTCCAATAATTAATTTTCAGCTCGAGCTTGTTACTTATATCGAGACATATTTAAAAGTATCGATTGATACTTTGATATCTGAATCGATATCAACTCCTCAGGCCGTCGCCTATAGGAGCCTGAAAAAGGTCGCAAATTATATAGACGTCCTAAAAAATGATCAAGCTTTATCGGCTACAAATTAGGCTGATATTCAATTTGGCGCCGATTATACGGTGGTTTGTTGAAAAACCCAACATAAATTATGCAATTATTGCAAAAAACATCGCAAAAATTAGCGTGTTTTGGTGACAGGCATGCTGAGTTAATGTGGCTAAGTATACCCGTTGACGATTTTTTATTGCTGATAAGCCTTTAAAATTGGGATTCACACCAGTTCACTGCTAAATTTTAACGTACTAGCACTGGTGTGGCACTGAGGAGGTTGGCTATGCGTTGGCAAGGCAAACGAAAAAGCTCAAATGTAGAAGATCGTCGCGGGCAGCGTGTTGCTGCTGGTGGTGGGTTACTGGCCGGGGTTGTTCGTTTTGTGCCGATGTTATTGAAAACCAAGATGGGGCGCATGGTTTTAATCATTGGTGTTATCGGTTATTTTGCAGCGCAAATGTTTGGCGTTAACATTGCACCTAATTTAAGTTCCGATCAGCAAGCAGGTTCTAGTGCGCCGTTATCGGCAGAGCAAAAGGAGCTGGGTGAATTTGTTGCCACTGTGCTCGCCGATACTGAAGATACTTGGCACTCCCTGTTACAACAAAAAAATTTAAATTATCGTGAACCCGTGTTGGTGTTATTCACCCAAGCGGTACAATCCGCGTGTGGCATGGCTGGCTCGGCTATGGGGCCGTTTTATTGCCCTGCCGATGAAAAAGTGTATATCGACCTATCTTTTTACCAAGAT
The DNA here is from genome assembly GCF_041379765.1 of Thalassotalea sp. Sam97. NCBI lineage: Bacteria > Pseudomonadati > Pseudomonadota > Gammaproteobacteria > Alteromonadales > Colwelliaceae > Thalassotalea > Thalassotalea maritima. The sequence goes on from NZ_CP166919.1 coordinate 356,059, forward strand.
TTAAAAAGTCGTCATGGTGCGCCTGGTGACTTTGCCCAAGCCTATGTGATTGCCCATGAAGTTGGGCATCATTTACAAAAAGTGATGGGCACCACAGATAAAGTGCGCCGCGCTCAGCAAACGGTCAGTAAATCAGAAGCAAATCAATTGTCAGTGCGTTTAGAGTTGCAAGCCGATTGCTATGCTGGCGTTTGGGGTCATCATGCTCACAATCAACGTGGTCTACTTGAGCCTGGTGATTTAGAAGAGGCGTTAACGGCCGCTGCAGCGATTGGAGATGACCGACTACAAAAGCAAGCACAAGGTCGAGTGACACCTGATAGCTTTACTCACGGTAGCTCTGACCAACGAGTTCGTTGGTTTCGCAAAGGTTTTGAATATGGTGACTTTACCTTGTGTAATACCTTTAACACCAATCAACTCTAATGATCTTATGCACGCTATTATGGCTAGCTTTGTCTAGGCATAACCTAATGTAGGTCGTTAGCGTTACATATCACCACGTTCGGCTAAGCTGCATGTTAGATGGCCGGCGACAATAATATGATCTAATACACGCACATCAATAAGTGCTAACGCATTAATTAATCGTTGGGTTATTTGTTTATCGGCTAAACTCGGCTCAGCAATACCAGATGGGTGATTGTGCGATAAGATCAGTGCCGCGGCTTTATATTTAAGCGCATATTCGACCACGACTCGAGGATAGACTGTTGCCGCATCGATGGTGCCAAAAAATAGTTTCTTATAACAAATGACATTATGTTGGTTATCGAGAAACAGTACCGCAAACACTTCGTGATGCTCGTGTTTTAATTGGCTAATGAGATATTGCTTGGTTTGTTGTGACGAGGTTAACGCACACCCCTTGCGCAAAGGAGATGCTAAATAACGGCGCGACATTTCAAGGCAGGCTTGCAGTTGTACATACTTGGCTTCACCTAAGCCCCGTTGTTGGCAAAAGGTAGTCATGTCAGCGGTAAATAAACTGTGCAGGTCGTTAAATGTTGTGAGTAATTCTCTAGCTACGGCTACGGCATCCATACCTTTAATGCCAGTACGTAAAAAGATTGCTAAAAGTTCGGCATCGCTCAAGCTTTGCGACCCCAATAACAGCAGTTTTTCTCGTGGACGTTCGGCTTTAGGCCAATTTTTGATCATTGACGCATCCTTGCGTGGGTTTTAATTGGCCTCAGAGATGCGCAGTACTGTATTGCTAAGTTACAATGTGAATACTCACTAATCTCAAGATAACGGTTTAATATCTCAGTAATTACGTGTTATCTTATCGGCACTTATTGTTAAGGTAGTATTATTACTGTCTTTTAAAAGCGTAGCAGGTAGAGATGTTTTTACAGAATAAAAATATCGTATTAGGTGTTACTGGTGGTATCGCCGCGTATAAATGTGCTGAGTTAGTACGCCGTCTTAAAGATCACGGCGCTAATGTACGTGTGGTAATGACTGAGGGGGGGAAGGCATTTATCACGCCATTAACCTTACAGGCCGTATCAGGCAATCCTGTCAGTGATAGTTTATTAGATCCTGCCGCGGAAGCGGCTATGGGACATATTGAATTGGCCAAGTGGGCCGACTTATTGTTGATTGCGCCTGCATCGGCTAATACGCTTGCGCGTATGGCACACGGTTTAGCCGATGACTTGCTGATGACAATTGCGTTAGCGACGCCAGCTCCGGTTGCTATCGCACCAGCAATGAACCAACAAATGTGGCATGCTACAGCAACGCAGCAAAACCTCGCAATTATTCAACGTCGCCATATTAATGTTTGGGGGCCTGCTGCTGGCGAACAAGCCTGTGGTGATGTTGGCTTTGGTCGTATGATTGAGGTAGCTGACATTGTGGAACGTGTTGTTGAATTTTTCCAGAGTAATGATAATCAACTACTTGCAGGACAAAAGTGGTTAATTACCGCAGGGCCAACACGCGAAGCAATAGACCCTGTGCGTTACATATCCAATCACTCATCTGGTAAAATGGGCTTCGCTATTGCCGATGCGGCGACTAAGCTTGGCGCTGAGGTACATATAGTTGCAGGCCCTGTTAACTTACCAACGCCGAATGGCTGTCAGCGTAGCGATGTGCAAAGTGCTGATGATATGTTAGCCGTGGTAATGCAGAAGGTGACTAACAGTGATGTGTTTGTCGCTTGTGCCGCAGTTGCCGATTATAAAGTGGCTGAGATCAGCGAGCATAAAATTAAGAAAACGGATGACAACAATCATATGCAGATTGCATTGGTGAAAAATCCAGATATTGTTGCATCGGTAGCAGCGCTAAAAGAAAAACCTTTTACGGTTGGCTTTGCGGCAGAAACTCGCGATGTTGAAACTTATGCCAAATCAAAGTTACAACGTAAAAACCTTGATATGATCGCCGCTAACGATGTGGCCAAAGCGGGTCAAGGATTTAATAGTGACGATAATGCGTTAACGGCATTTTGGTCATCGGGGCAGCAACAGCTGCCACTTACCAGCAAAGCAGAGTTGGCTAAGCAACTGGTCACCCTAATAAATGAACGTATGCAAAATTTAAAATAAACCGAGCTTTCGTTAGCTGGCGGTTGTTTATCCGCAGTTTATCGGTGGTTTACGATTGTGACTTGGGTCACCGTAATGCCGTTTATATACAACACATGAACAAGAAGAATAGATCCATGTCAGAGAATCAAAAACCAAATCGTCGACAACAAATTCTCGAGTGTCTTGCACACATGTTAGAAACGAGTCCAGGCCAGCGAATCACCACCGCTAAATTAGCTGCAGAGGTAGGCTTTTCAGAAGCGGCGTTGTATCGTCATTTTCCGTCAAAAGCACGCATGTTTGAAGGCTTAATTGAATATATAGAAGAGTCTATCTTCTCACGTATTAATATGATTTTGAGCGAGCAAAAAGAGACCTTAGTACGCTGTCATCATATTACTCATGTGATCTTGGTGTTTGCAGAGCGCAACCCTGGTATGTGTCGTATTTTGGCGGGTGACGCGTTAGTCGGTGAAAACGAGCGATTGCGTGCCCGAGTTCATCAGCTATTTGAAAAGCTTGAAACTCAGTACAAACAAATTATTCGTGAGCGTAAACTGCGCGAAGGAAAAGCCTTCCCAATCGCCGAAGCGGCATTAGCTAATACATTGTTAGCGTATTGCGAAGGTAAAATTAGCGCCTATGTGCGTTCTGGTTTTACTCGCAAGCCAAGTGAAAACTTCAGCGAGCAATGGCAGTTTATGATGGCGGGTTGTTAACGCAATTTTCGCCCCCACATCATAGAAAACCACCAATAAAGCCAGTTTAATACTGGCTTTTCATTAGCAACAAGAGCTTATTATGAGTGAATTAAATCAATTGCAACCAAACAAGCTTTGGTCCATCTTCGCCAATATCTGTGCCATTCCACATCCATCAAAGCATGAACAAAAAATTTCGGCTTGGATCCAACAGTGGGCCGCGGAGTTAGATATTGAATGCAGGGAAGATGAGGTTGGTAACCTATTCTTGAAAAAGCCCGCGACAGCAGGCATGGAAGATCGTAAAGGTGTTATTTTACAAGCCCATATGGATATGGTACCGCAAAAAAACAATGGTACCGAGCATGACTTTCTTACCGATCCAATTCGTCCGTACATTGATGGTGAATGGGTAACCGCAGAAGGTACGACCTTAGGTGCGGATAATGGCATCGGCTTAGCGTCGGCGATGGCCGTGTTAGCCAGTGATGACATTCAACATGGCCCATTGGAAGTGCTTGTCACTATTGACGAAGAAGCGGGGATGAGCGGTGCCTTTGGTTTAAAAGCCGGTTGGTTAGACGGCGATATTTTAATTAATACCGATTCTGAGCAAGAAGGTGAAGTCTACATGGGCTGTGCCGGAGGTGTTGATGCTAGTGCTACGTTTGCACTTGAAACCGAAGCTGTACCTGCCGATTGGGAGTCGTTTAACATTTCGATTTCTGGACTTAAAGGTGGCCACTCAGGTGTTGATATTCATCTTGGCCGTGGTAATGCCAATAAGTTGTTAGTGCGCTTTTTATTGCAAGCGACAAAGCAGTTTGGTGTTCAACTTACAGAGCTTAATGGTGGCAGCCTGCGTAATGCGATTCCACGTGAAGCAAATGCCAGCTTTGTGGTTGCCAAAGACCAAGTTGCAGCGTTAACTGCCGCGTTTGAAGCCTACTTAGCACAAATTAAGCAAAACCTACATGCGGTTGAGCCTGACTTATCAATGATGCTTATTCAGCCAGAAGAGTTTGAAAGCATGTGGTCGAAGGCATGTCAGCAACATATTCTAGCGGCACTTAACGGCACACCCAATGGTGTATTGCGAATGAGTGATGATATTGAAGGGGTGGTAGAGACATCTGTTAACCTTGGTGTGCTGCGTTGTAAAGGACCGAAATTTGTTGCTCTAAGCTTGATTCGTTCATTACATGATGATGGTCGTATTGAAACCGAAGAGATGATCGACTCGGTATTTGGCTTGGCGGGTGCCAGTGTTGAATTTTCAGGAGCGTATCCAGGCTGGAAACCGAGTACTGATTCACAAATTATGAACTTAGTTCGTGAAACCTATCAGCAAACGTTTAATAAATTACCTGAAATCATGGTGATTCATGCCGGTCTTGAATGTGGTTTATTTAAAACAGAATATCCTCATCTTGATATGGTATCGATTGGTCCAACGATTAAGTTCCCGCACTCTCCTGATGAGAAAGTGGAAATTAAAACGGTTGCGCAATACTGGACATTATTAACTAACGTATTGGCAAATATTCCGAAAGCTTAATTGTCTTAAAATAGGTTACACCGTAAAAAAGCTCGCGCTAAGAGGTTCTTGGGGCGAGCTTTTTATATTTGCGCTAGTTGTTTGTGCACTTTATGGTTGAGACGTTAAGCGTTTAATAGCTACTAAATTCGATAGCAAAGTAATATAAAGCACCGGCGCTACTGAACCAGATAAACAAGGGGGTTAGCACAGATTTTAACTGTGGCTGTAGGTTATGATTGAAATCTGAACTTTTCTTGTAGCCAGTGACTATGCTCGCAATGACATTGTCACCACGCATGACATGAAAAACGCCAGCCAGAGCATGTACGGCGATTAAACCCAGTAATACATCAAAATTACTGCTGTGTAAGCTGTCCATGTATGTGGCCACTTTTTCAGAGGCAAAGCCATAGAGTGGTCCCTCGGCAAAAACATCATCGGTGGCGAATAAGCCGCTAATGATTTGCACCATCAGGGTTATTAATAACGCGATGACCATGTAACCACCCACTGGGTTATGGCCAATATGTGGTTGACTGATGCGGTTATTACGCCACGCTTGGATAACGGTTATTGGTGAGCGGACAAAGTGATTAAAACGTGATGTCTCACTGCCCATAAAACCCCAAACGATACGACTAATCCACAGGCCAGCAAGAATAAAACCACAGACAAAATGCAGTTCAAAATAGGCGTTATCTGCGCTGTACCAAAGTAAAGCCAGCAAACATAGCTGGCTTAGGTGGTAAAGTCGGGTGTAATTATCCCAAACTTTAATTTTATGCATCGCAATCCATCTTGAACGCTTTATGACCTTTTTTAGCAAGTTTGCCAATTTTCGCTAACGCTTGTTTGCGCGCAGTATTATCTTGCGCGCGAATAAGCTCCATGGTGGCGCTTTCAAGATCGGCCATACCACGCTGATATTGATTAAACTTGGCTTTTTGCTCATCGTTTAGTTGCTCATTATCGGCAACAGATAATGGTACTAGAGTATCGCCTTGACGAATATTCGCTAGCAGAGATTGTGCCGCTTGCTTTACCGCTTGCTCATCACCCGCTTTTAAAGACTGCTTTATGATTTTCATATCGTCTTTCATATTACCCATCACTTCCGCTAATGGGGTTTCACCGCACATTGGGTGAGCGGCGAAGGCGCTTGGTAAAAAAGATATGCTAAGTAGAGATGCCAATGCGATGTTTTTTATCATTGTTATGTAGTTCCTTTAATGGCTAATGAGGTGCTTTTATGTTCTTGTTATTTCGTGAAATCGAGAATTGAATTAAAAGCCCTATTTAATGTTAAGGTGGTATACTAACTAAAAAAGCAAGCAGATCAAATTTTGAAAGCGAAAGATCCTAATTACCAGCGTGAAGCTGCCAAATACGACAAACCAATAGCCAGCCGTGAGTTTCTGTTAGCCTTATTGGAGCAAAAAGGCTTTCCGATGAGTTTTGCGCAGATCCTTAAAGCGCTCGACTATCGTGATGAAGAACGCAAAATTGCGGTTAAACGTCGCCTACGCGCTATGGAAAACGCAGGTCAACTTGTATTCACTAAGTTTAAGCAATATGCCATTGCCACAGAAAAGAAAATTATTACCGGTGAGGTTATTGGCCATCGTGATGGCTTTGGTTTTTTAAAGCCAGATGAAGGTGATAAAGACTTATTTATCCCGTATCACGAAATGCGTAAATTACTCCATGGTGACATTGTTGAAGCCAGAGTCACTGAAAGTAGTGACGCAAAAGGTAAACAGGAAGTTAAAATTCTTGATGTCTTGGTACCGCGACAAGCAAAAGTTATTGGTCGCTTGTTTGTTGAGCGTTCGGTTATTACGGTTATCCCAGAAGATGCTCGACTTGATCATGAAATTATTATTCCTAGCGATAAACGTCTTGGTGCCCGTCATGGGCAAATGGTTATCGTTGAGCTTATCCAACGTCCGACCAAGCGCAATGTTGCTTTAGGTAAAGTGGTTGAGGTGCTCGGTGAGCACATGGCACCAGGTATGGAAGTGCAAGTTGCGTTACATGCCCATGATATACCTCATACATGGCCAGACTCGTTGCTTGATGAGATTGCTACTTTAGAGCCTGAAGTCAGTGATGAAGCAAAATTACCGCGTGTTGATTTACGCGATTTACCCTTGGTGACCATTGATGGTGAGGATGCTCGAGACTTTGATGATGCTGTATATTGTCAAACCAAACCCTCAGGAGGCTGGCGCTTATGGGTTGCCATTGCCGATGTCAGTTATTATGTGCGCCCAGGTACCGCTCTAGATGATGAAGCGATAAAGCGTGGCAACTCGGTATACTTTCCTAATCAGGTGATCCCGATGTTGCCTGAGGTACTATCTAACGGTTTGTGCTCATTAAACCCTGACGTTGACAGACTGTGTATGGTTTGCGAAATGACGGTGAGTGCGAATGGTAAGCTGACGGGATCTAAGTTTTACCCTGCGGTCATGCGCTCTAAGCAACGTTTTACCTACACTAAAGTAGCAGCTATGTTAGACGGTGATACTGAATTGCGTGAGCGATATGCTGCGCATGTCGATGACTTGCATGAATTACATAATATGTATCATGCGCTTGTTCAAGCGCGACGCAATCGCGGTGCGATTGAGTTTGAAACCGAAGAAGTACGTTTTATTTATAACGCTGATAAAAAAATTGAATCAGTAGAGCCGTTGGTGCGCAATGACGCGCATAAGATCATCGAAGAATGTATGATTTTAGCGAATGTCGCGACGGCTAAGTTTGTTGAAAAACATAATAAACCAGGACTATTTCGTGTCCACGACAAGCCTAATGCAGATAAATACAATAACTTGGTAAGCTATTTAGCGGAGTTAGGAATAGAACTAGTTAAACGCGAAGAGCCAGAGCCTCGTGATTTTGGCGAGATCACCGAACGGGTTGCTGAGCGACCTGATAAAGAATTGATCCAAACGATGATGTTGCGCTCAATGAAGCAAGCGGTATATCAAGCGGAAAATATTGGCCATTTTGGTTTGTCGCTGCCTCAGTACGCGCATTTTACGTCACCGATTCGTCGCTACCCTGATTTGGTCATTCACCGTGTAATTAAAGCCATTTTACAAGCTGAACATAACGATGCCTCTAATGTTGGCTTTCATACCTATGATGAGCAACAAGTCACCGAACTCGGTGAACATTGTTCTATGACTGAGCGCCGCGCCGATGAAGCAACGCGCGAGGTAGCCGACTGGCTTAAATGTGAGTTTATGCAAGATCACGTTGGTGATGAGTTTACCGGTGTTATTGCTACCGTCACCAACTTTGGTTTTTTTGTGCGTTTGCAAGATTTTCATATTGAAGGCTTAGTGCACATTAGCTCGCTTGGTAAAGATTATTTTAGCCACGATGAAGTACGTATGTGCTTGGTAGGTGAAAATACCAAGCAGCGTTATCATGTAGGTGACATGGTTAATGTGCAAGTAGCGAGTGTTAACCTAGACGAGAAGAAAATTGATCTTATTCTCGCGGGTGACAATGCTATAATTGAGCGCGCTAGCAAAAAGCTTCGTAAAAAGACTAAAAGCACTAATGCCAAGGCGACTAAAAAACAACGCACTAGTGAACCTGATTTATGGGATCGAGGCAGTGCGAAACCAAGTGAGTCGGATAAAAATGGCGGTAAGACAAAAGGCAAGTCAAAAGCCAGTCGTCGCAATAAGGCGAAATCTCGTCCGGGCAAAAACGCTCGCAAGCGTGTAAATAAAGGTTAATTACAAGTAAGGCTCAATCAGCCGATGCTTTATTAGTAACAGTTTCTGAGAATAACAACTTATGGCAAAACACGATGAATTAGTGCTCGGCATTCACGCTGTAAACGCATTAATTAAACGTTCTCCAGAGCGTTTTATTGAAATTTGGTTTTTAAAAGGGCGAGAAGATGAGCGTCTGCTACCCATCATTAATTTAGCCCGCAAGTATGGCGTTGCCATACAGTTTACTCATCGCAAAGCGATGGATGAGAAAAGCCAAGGCGAACAGCACCAAGGCGTGATTGCTAAAGTTAAGCCGGGTAAAACCTACACAGAACAAGATATAGACGATATTGTGTTGCAAGCAGAGCAACGCGGTGAAGTCCCATTTTTGTTAGTACTTGATGGCGTAACAGATCCCCATAACCTAGGAGCCTGTTTACGTAATGCTGATGCGGCAGGCGTGCAAGCGATTATTGTCCCTAAAGATAATGCAGCACGTATTACTTCAACGGTCCGTAAGGTAGCGGTTGGTGCCGCTGAAACCGTGCCTTTAGTGCAAGTAACGAATTTAGCGCGTGCTCTTAAGCAACTACAAACACTTGGTGTTTGGGTGATCGGCACGGCTGGTGAAGCAGAGCAGTCACTATATGATGCTAAGCTCGTTGGCCCTATGGCGTTAGTTATGGGCGCAGAAGGCAAGGGCATGCGTCGCTTAACTCGCGAAACTTGTGATGAGCTTGTGAAACTGCCAATGGCGGGTGCGGTATCGAGTTTAAATGTATCGGTAGCTTCAGGTATTTGTTTATTTGAAATTGTTCGTCAACGTTTAGCAAACTAGTTTCTCGTTAACTTTAATTTTACAATGCGGCGCGGCTGAACATGCTTTCACAGCAAGTTTGTGAGTTTAAGAATAGCTTTTGAGCCTGTAAGCTACATTGAATAAGTTATTGTAAGCCAAAATCTTTTCTTATCAGGTTTTGGCTTTTTTATTGGCAATATAATACTGCACAGAGACAATAAAACTATTACTTGCTTTCATTGTTCAATTTCCCTACAATACGCGACCTTAAATCAGCCATTTTTATTTGTTCCTTGCCTTTATGCTGGTGTGGCTGAGCCAGAAAGAGGCTACAACCGTAAGGAGCTCGTAATGCGTCATTACGAAATCGTATTTATGGTTCACCCTGATCAGAGTGAACAAGTTAACGGTATGATCCAACGTTATACCGACATGATCACTGCAGCTGAAGGCCAAATCCACCGTCTAGAAGACTGGGGTCGTCGTCAGTTAGCATACCCAATCAACAAACTGCACAAAGCTCACTACGTTCTAATGAACGTTGAAGCGCCACAGTCTGTTATTGATGAATTAGAAACTTCTTTCCGTTACAACGATGTAGTTATCCGTAACATGATCATGCGTACTAAAGGTGCGGTAACTGAAGCTTCTCCAATGGCTGCTGCCAAAGAAGAGCGTCAAGACCGTCGCGAGAAAAAAGAAGTTGCTAAAGAAGCGCCAGCTGCTGAAGCACAAGCTGAAGAAGCTGCAAGCGAAGAATAGTAATTAGTGACTGATAATTGCCTTGTTTTGGTTGGTGAGGTGCAAAAAGCACCGAAAGTAGCCATAACACCTGCCGGTATCGCTCACTGCCAATTTCCAATTGAGCATCGCTCAATGCAAATGGAAGAAGGCATGAGTCGCCAAGCTTACGCTAGAATGCAGGTGGTTGCGACAGGTCAATGGTCACAAAATTTATCTCGTGAATTAGTAGTGGGTAGCAAAGTGAAAGTGACAGGTTTTATTAACCGTCATGAATCCAGAAACGGCAATCCGATTTTGGTATTGCATGCCCAACACATTGAAATTGTTAATTAGGAGAAATCCATGTCTCGTTTATTTAGACGTCGCAAGTTCTGTCGCTTTAGCGCAGAAGGCGTAGCAGAAATCGATTACAAAGACATCGCTACGTTAAAAAACTACATCACTGAAAGTGGTAAAATCGTTCCTAGCCGTATCACTGGTACTTCAGCTAAGTATCAACGTCAACTTGGTCGTGCGATCAAGCGTGCTCGTTACTTATCTTTATTACCATATACTGATCTTCACAAGTAACCTAAAGGGGCTATTAAAATGCAAGTAATTCTTCTTGATAAAATTGCCAAGTTAGGCGGTCTAGGTGATCAGGTTGAAGTTAAAGCTGGTTACGCTCGTAACTTCTTACTTCCTCAAGGTAAAGCTGTTATCGCTTCTAAAGCAAACGTTGAGCACTTTGAAGCTCGTCGTGCTGAGCTTGAAGCTAAGCTAGCTGAAGTTTTAGCATCTGCTGAAGCTCGTGCTGCTAAACTAGCTGAACTAGCTGAAGTAACTATCGCTTCTAAAGCTGGTGACGAAGGTAAGCTATTCGGTTCTATCGGTACTAACGACATCGCTGTTGCTTTAACTGAAGCTGGCGTTGAAGTTGCTAAGTCAGAAGTTCGTCTTCCACTTGGTACTATCCGTGAAACTGGCGAATACGAAATCGTTATTCACCTTCACGCAGACGTTGACGCAACTGTTAAAGTTGTTGTTATCGCTGAAGCATAATCAAAGCTTTCCTTTGATTGTTCAAAGCCTGCCTTGTGCAGGCTTTGTTGTTTGTAAATTCCTATTCTCATGTTCTTGCATTAGTAACTAATGCTTCTTCTTTATTTTGCTGTAACCACTTTTATTCACGCTAAAATAAATTGAATTATTTCATGACATTACTACTCCTATGTTTTATGTTTAGAAGATAATTTACTCAGTTCGGTGTAGGTTTATGTCAATAAAAAGAATCACTAGCGGCATAGTGATGACTGTCGTTTTACTGTTGTCTGGTTGTGCAGCTTTACACACCAGTATTGATAAAAATGAACTTGACGTACAGACACATATGTCGGCGAGCATCATGCTAACACCGGTGTCTTCAGAGCAACGAACTGTGTTTTTGCAGTTAAAAAATACCTCAGACAAGCAATTTGATTATTATGGTCCGGTGCGAGACGCCATCATCAAAAAAGGCTATAGGGTTGTTGATGATCCAGAGCTTGCTCATTACTGGTTACAGGCCAATATTTTACAGGTCAATCGTCAAGATTTACGCGAACTCGAAGGTCATGTAAATCATGCTTATAATGCCGCTATTGAAGGAGCAGAATTTGGCTCGCTATTTGGCGACGGTGATGGTGAAACGGCAGCGATGATAGTCGGTGGTCTGCTTGGTGTTGTCATCGATGCCTTAGTGAGTGATGTGGTTTATGTGATGATCACCGATCTGCAGGTCTCGGAAAAAGTATCGTCCGATGTGACCATCGAGGAGTCTAATCAAACGCAAATACAGCAAGGCACCTCGGGTGATGTTGAGCAAAGCAGCGTTGAAATTAGCGAACGTCGAAAATATCAAACGCGTGTCACCTCAACGGCGAATCAAGTGAATTTAACGTTCGAAGAAGCTCAGCAGCAGTTATTGCAAGGGTTAGTGCGCTCCGTATCAGGCATTCTATAGTGAGAAATAACAATGAAGAACTATAAAAATATTTTAAACCTACTCGTTTTATTTTTTGTTTCGGTATCTCTTAGTGGTTGCGGAGCGTTGCACACATCTGTTAAAAAACGCAACCTCGATGTGCAAACCAAAATGTCCTCTACGGTTTGGTTAGATCCGGTATCGGCCGATAAACGCACGGTATTTTTACAGCTACGTAATACCTCTGATAAACCCGCTTTGACCTACGAAAGCGAAGTGCGCAACGCCATTGCCGCGAAAGGTTACCAAGTTATTGATGATCCAGAGCTGGCACACTACTGGTTACAAGTAAACGTACTACAGGTTGGCCGTACCGACCTACGTGCAGGTGACTCATTCGGTACCTTTGGTTCGGCAGTCGCTGGTGGCGCGGTCGGCGCACAAATGGGGGCAGGCTCAGGCCAAGTCGCCGCCGGTGTTGTAGGGGCAGGCTTAGGCATTATTTTTGATGCCATGGTTGATGATAATTTGTTTACCATGATAACCGATATTCAAATATCGGAAAAAGTCACTAATGGTGTTCGCGTCAATCAAACCGAAACCTCGGTATTGTTGCAAGGTGAGTCAGGCACTAAAACACAGACTAGCAGTGAAGTTGTCGATCGTAAAAAATACCAAACCCGCATTGTATCGATTGCCAACAAAGCCAATTTACAATTTGAAGAAGCGGAGCCCGCATTACGCCAAGGATTAATTAATTCCTTATCGGGTATGTTATAACTACGCGAGAATAATCACCTGTTTGATAGCCGGTGATTTTTTATGGTAAATCAGAGTGGTTATCGGCAGTAACGAGCGATTTGAAGCCTGATGCAGATATAGACAAAAAGCGCCGTCATCCCACCATGCTTTTGGGTGGGATCTCCTTCCGCATACAGTGAGTAAGAAAATCGATTTACTATAGTTCCTGATATAAATCATTCCACTCAGGATTTACTTTTTTAATAAGTCTTTCTTTCCAGGACCTTTGCCACCGTTTCAACCTTTTCTCTCGATAAATAGCACTGTTCATATCATCATACAGTTCCAAATAAACCAATTTATTTAGATTGTATCGTTTGCTAAAGCCCTCAGTAAGTTTCTGTTTATGTTGAAATGTTCGTTGAAGTAGATTGCTAGTAACACCAACATAGATAACAGTATTGGATTCGTTTGAAATAATGTATATGGCTGGTTGTTTCATGTTTGAAGTCCTTTTCAAATATATGAACAACTATAGTCGCTAAATAAACGGTGAAGTAAAATAGACACTTCGAAACTGGTAAAGATCCCACCCAAAAACATGGTGGGATGACGGTTTACTGTTTTGATAATGTGCGTGCTTCTTTGGTGCTATTTTTTCTAATTGTGTGAACGACTCTGATTGACACAAAACGGCCCCAGAGAGGGGCGATAAATAAAAGAATTAGCGGTTCGATGAGTTCCACTTTTTCAATTATTTTACTCGTTATAGTTGGTGTCCTAGTGGCTTAAGAAATAGGCTTGGGTCAATTAAGCCGCGTTCATGCAATCCACCAAGTCCTTGTATACCACCTGTGTGCAGTAACACAATAGTAGCACCTGCTGGAAAGTAGCCTTGTTTAACGAGGTTCATAAAGGCCAGCATCATTTTACCTGAGTAGATCGGCTCTAGAGGCACAGTGAGTCGTTTGCTTAGTTCGGAAATGGCGATGGCATCAGCTTGCGAAAACTTGCCGTAGCCACCAAGGTGTTGATCGTTTACGAGGTGCCAATTGTTGAATTTTGCCGATGGGGTTTGTTCGTCTGCGTCAAGCAGCTGATTAATTTCTTGTTCTAAATAACCGTCTTGCTTAAGTACACTTACACCAATAATTTTTTTTCTATTGTTATCTGCTTTTATTAGTCCAGCAATGGTGCCACCACTGCCTACAGGGGTAAGTAAATAGTCACTTTTAATGGTGTTGTCTATTTCAGCTATCACTTCACCAACGCCAATAAGCGCTTGTTGGTTTGAGCCACCTTCAGGGACTAAAAATGCGCTAGGGTATTGTTGCAAAAGCTGCTGCTGAAAGTCTTTTTCTTGCCTTAGGCGGTAAGTTTGTCTATCAACAAAATGTAACTTCATGCCCCAGTGCTGTGCCCACTGTAAAGTGAAATTATTGGCATAGTGTGGTTCACCACGAATAACCCCGATACAGCCGATTTTTTGTTGGTTGCAAGCATAGGCAAGAACGTGAATATGGTTTGAATACGCTCCACCAAAACTGATGATGGAGCTCGCACCTTGTTGCTTTGCTGCGAGGATATTGTATTTAAGTTTACGCCATTTGTTACCGGAAATAATCGGATGAATTAAGTCATCACGTTTTATGTAAACATTAAGCTGGTGCCGCGAAAATTCGGGTAAATTTATTGGTTGTAGTGGGCTGGACGCCGATTGAATGTGACTACTCATGGCTTAGAGTGATAGGTATGCTCATTAATTTGCCGCAGTATATCATCAAAGCTGGTCACATCGACCCGTGTGCACATACTTACCTTTCTATTGGGCTTATATTGGGTCACCAGTGATAACCATATCCTATGCCTAAGGTATCAACGCCATCGTTGTATTTATTAGTTTCACCATTAGAGTAATGATAGAGAAATAACGTAACTTGATGTTGATTCTGATAGATTAAATTTAACTGTAATTTATTTTCGAATAGTAAGCGTGAGCCTAATTTAGCGTAACCAAAACGTTCATTACTTTGATAACTGATGCCTATGCCAATCCCTAATTGCAGTAGCCAGTCGGTGGTGGGCTGATAGAGTGGTATCCGGAATACAGGAGTGATGCTAATACCATAACTGTCATTGTGCCATTGAGGGTGATAGGAACGGTTCTCATTAGGGTGATGATCCGACCACCACCAACCGCCATATCGATCAACCCACTTATTCGCCGAAACCTCTAGGTCGAGCGTAACGTCCCAAGAGTTGTCTAATGTAGCAATATCATTATGAATATATGTGAGTTGATAGGTCTCATTATCACCAAGTCTATGATGATGCTCTGGTGACTTACCAAATAATGCAAGTACTCCTTGAGCATGACAAATATTCGCTAAGGTTAGCGTAAGAAAGATCACGAGCGGTCTAATTAATGTAATCAGTGATATCATTTGAGCCTCATAAGCGTTGCTCTTGTAGCATATTGAAAATAATGAAATCTTTAACGGAACACCATGCTTAAGCATAGCAAAGGATCGTTAATAGCAAGGATTAAATGTATTACGGTAAAGGCTTTGCTACTAACTTTATTGGACATTAAAAAGATGATCATTACGGCTTAAGCTATGCTTTTAACCTGCGGATGGAAATAACCAACATTTTTTACTATTTTTTCACGTTTTAGCACTGTCTTTTAGCTGATCATCGGGTATGATAGCTTAATTATTTTGATAAATTGAACTAATGATAGAAAAGCTTGGCTAAGGCAATAGGAAAGCAGTAAATCTAAGGTCAATACCAGCTAAAGGAATTCATCTCCCATGTTGAAAGTTTTACGTGGAATGTTCTCAAATGACTTATCTA
Source organism: Thalassotalea sp. Sam97 (assembly GCF_041379765.1). Classification (NCBI taxonomy): domain Bacteria; kingdom Pseudomonadati; phylum Pseudomonadota; class Gammaproteobacteria; order Alteromonadales; family Colwelliaceae; genus Thalassotalea; species Thalassotalea maritima. The sequence goes on from NZ_CP166919.1 coordinate 371,665, forward strand.
TCGATTTGGGAACTGCGAACACACTAATATATGTAAAAGATCAAGGCATTGTCCTTGATGAGCCATCGGTAGTCGCTATTCGTCAAGACAAAGCTGGTGGTAACAAAAGTGTTGCTGCGGTAGGTACTGCGGCAAAACAAATGCTTGGTCGTACGCCAGGAAACATTGAAGCTATTCGCCCAATGAAAGATGGTGTAATTGCAAACTTTTTCGTTACCGAAAAAATGCTTCAACACTTTATCAAACAAGTACACTCAAATAACTTTTTACGCCCAAGCCCGCGTGTATTGGTTTGTGTACCATGTGGCTCTACCCAAGTAGAACGCCGCGCAATTAAAGAATCGGCATTAGGTGCAGGTGCGCGTGATGTGTACCTTATCGATGAGCCAATGGCGGCAGCCATTGGTGCTGACTTACCTGTATCGGCAGCAGAAGGTTCAATGGTTGTTGATATTGGTGGTGGTACCACGGAAGTTGGTATCATCTCATTAAATGGCCTAGTTTATTCATCATCTGTGCGTATTGGTGGTGATAAATTTGATGAAGCTATCATTAACTATGTGCGTCGTAACTTTGGTAGTTTAATTGGTGAAGCGACAGCTGAGCGTATTAAGCAAGAAATTGGTAGTGCCTATCCAGGCGAAGAGCTAATGGAAATCGAAGTTCGTGGTCGTAACCTTGCTGAAGGTGTTCCACGCAGCTTTACCCTTAACTCAAATGAAATTCTTGAAGCGTTACAAGAGCCTTTATCGGGTATTGTAAGTGCTGTAATGGTAGCATTAGAACAGTGTCCTCCAGAGCTTGCTTCAGATATTTCTGAGCGCGGCATGGTGCTTACCGGTGGTGGCGCACTACTTAAAGATCTTGATCGTTTACTAGCTGAAGAAACCGGTATTCCGGTAATCGTTGCCGATGATCCATTAACGTGTGTCGCACGTGGCGGCGGTAAAGCGCTAGAAATGATTGATATGCATGGTGGCGACTTGTTTGCTTACGAGTAAACATAGCATCATAGCGATAACTTTATTAGGCAGCATTAGCTGCCTTTGCGATTTATATGAACCCGATTTTTATTGAAGGTTACTCCAGTCATAAACGAATGGTGATGGCACTCGTGCTGTCCCTCGTCTTTATTTATTGTGATCATAAATTAGCAAGCTTTGAAAGTGCTCGAGCGTTATTGCAGTCATTGGTAAGTCCGTTGCAATATATTGCCGATACGCCTGGTCAAATCATGGATTTCACTTCAGAAAACCTAGTGACTCGTCGACAGCTGATGGAAGATAACCAACGTTTACAACGCAACGAAGTGTTATTGCGTGAGCGCCTTCTCGAACTTGATATTCTCAAGCAAGAAAATCAGCGACTGAGGCAATTATTGCAAGCTCCGGTAAAAGCCAATATTGATAAAATGGTTGCTGAAATCGTCTCGGTAGACAGCGATCCATACTCTCATCAGATACTTATCAATCGTGGCGAAATTGATGGAGTTTATGAAGGCCAACCGGTCATTAATGATAAAGGTGTTGTTGGTCAAGTCTTACATACCGGCCTTAATAGCTCACGTGTCTTATTGTTAACCGACATAACCCATGCTATCCCATTGCGCGTGCATCGAAATGGCTTGCGAGTGATCGCTAAAGGTACGGGTAGTATCGATGAAATGGACGTTACTCATGTACCCTATGCAAGCGATATAAAGGTTGGTGATTTATTGGTTACCTCTGGCTTAGGAGGTACTTTCCCTGAAGGCTATCCTGTTGCTATGGTAAGTTATGTTGCTGATAACCCAAATAAAAAATTTGCAAAGATCCGCATAACACCGCTGGTTGATGTCGATCGTTTACGTTACTTGCTGTTGCTGTGGCCAGCAAATAACCCGTCAACCGCTCCGACACTAGATGGAGATGTTAGTGAAGGCTCGTAACAACAACTATATCATCGTCATAACGATCGCTGTGTCGTTGATGCTGAGCATCATGCCACTACCTTTAGGGGTGGATGCTTACCGACCAAGCTGGGTGTTAATGGTTCTTATTTATTGGTCACTTGCATTGCCTAATCGCGTCAATGTGTTTTATGGCTGGTTGGTTGGCTTATTAGTTGATGCGTTACTGGGTTCAACGCTAGGTGTGAATGCCTTCGCTTGTGCCTTAGTGGTGTATGTCAGCGCCAATAATTATCAAAAAATACGTAACTTTTCTATTTGGCAACAGTCGTTTATCGTCGCCTTATTTATTGCCCTTTATCATTTAATCGTATTTTGGCTGCAACGCTTTTTGTTTGAGGTCGACTTCTCGATAAGTTACCTCAAACCAGTGCTTACATCAGCATTACTGTGGTTTATTGTGTTTTTATTGCTGCGTAAAATTCGTCGACAATTTAAGGTGCATTGATGACCGTTTATTTAGCTTCACAGTCACCGCGACGTAAAGAGTTGCTTGGCTATCTGCTTGATGACTTTCATGTGTCACCAGCTGACATCGATGAATCAGTCGAAGCAGGAGAGAACCCGCAGCAATATGTCATGCGAATGGCGAAAACTAAGGCCAAAGCAGGGTGGCAAAAACTTGCTGATAAACACAGGAGCAATTGGGTTATAGGCTCTGATACGGTGGTTGTTCATGGCGACAATATTTTAGGTAAGCCCAAAGATTACCCTGATAGCTTGCGCATTTTGCGTATGTTATCGGCAACCGAGCACCAAGTGATGACGGCAGTTTGCCTATATAACGGTGAGCAGCAATTGTTAGAGCTAGTTATTACCGATGTTGAGTTTGCAGCACTAACCGATGCACAAATTTATCATTATTGGCATACTGGTGAGCCACAAGATAAAGCGGGCAGTTATGGCATCCAGGGCATTGGTGGCCAATTTGTGAAACGCATCAACGGCAGCTACTCCAACGTGGTGGGCTTGCCGTTATGCGAAATGCGTAGTTTATTAATGAAAGCTTCAATAAAAATAGCAGGTAGCGAATGAGCGGCGAGTTACTGATCAATGTGACACCAAGTGAAACCCGAGTCGCATTAATTGAAAACGGCACATTACAAGAAGTGCACATAGAACGTAATGCCAAACGCGGCATTGTCGGTAACATCTATTTGGGTAAAGTGATCCGAGTGTTACCAGGAATGCAAGCGGCTTTTGTCGATATCAACCTCGATAAAGCCGCATTTTTGCATGCGTCAGATATTCGTACACGCTTAATCACCAATAATGAAGAAACGGTTAACGAGCATGAAGTCGCCGATATCCGCACCTTAGTGCATGAAGGGCAATACTTAATGGTGCAGGTAGTTAAAGATCCCCTTGGAACTAAAGGCGCTCGATTAACGACTGATTTAACCATCGCTTCACGTTACTTAGTGATGATGCCTAACTCGTCACATGCTGGCGTTTCACAACGTATTGAAGGCGATAAAGAGCGTGAACGATTGCGTAAATTGGTTTTGCCATTTTGCGATGATGATGGTGGCTTTATCGTTCGTACTGCTGCTGAGGGAGCTGGCGATGAAGAGCTCGTTCATGATGCTGAATTTTTACGCCGAGTATGGCAAAAAGTGCGTGAGCGTAAGCAACGTAAACAAACCAATATGGCGCTCTATCAAGATCTGCATTTGGCCTGTCGCATTATTCGCGACTTTGTTGGTGGTGGACTTGAGCGCATTCGCGTCGATTCGCGGCTAACGTACGACCAGCTTGTTGAGTTTACCGAAGAGTTTGTTCCTGAATTACGTCAACTGATCGAATATTACCCAGGTGAAAAGCCTATTTTTGATTTGTTTTCGGTAGAGACAGAAATTCAACGCGCGTTACAGCGTAAGGTTGAACTCAAGTCTGGTGGTTATCTCATTATTGACCAAACGGAAGCGATGACGACCATCGATATCAATACCGGTGCCTTTGTTGGTCATCGTAATCTTGAAGAGACCATCTTTAATACCAATATAGAAGAGATTCAAGCTATTGCCCGACAATTACGGTTGCGCAATTTAGGTGGCATTATCATTATCGACTTCATTGATATGGTTAGTAGTGAACACCGTAAACGGGTGCTGCATTCATTAGAGTTAGCGATGGCCAAAGATAACGTTAAATACAGTATCAGTGGCTTTTCGCAGCTTGGCTTAGTCGAGATGACCCGTAAACGCACTCGCGAGTCGCTAGAGCACATTTTGTGTGACGAATGCCCGGTGTGTGATGGTCGAGGTCAATTAAAAACCGTAGAAACCGTTTGCTTTGAAATTTTAAGAGAAATCGTGCGTGTTAATCGCGCCTATGACGCCGATAAGTTTATTGTTTATGCCGCTCCTGCGGTAAGTGAGGCGTTAAATGATGATGAAATGCATCACTTGGCAGAGCTGGAAATGTTTATTGGTAAACAAATCAAAGTGAAAACTGAACCTGAATATATTCAAGAGCAGTTTGATGTGGTGATGATGTAGTGAAAAGCGTTTGGGCATTTATTAATACCTGGCTAAATAGGCTTTATAAATCTCTGGCGATACTTCTGGTATTGCTTGCGGTATTGATTACCTCTGCCCGAGTGTTATTACCTTATGCTGATAACTTTAAGCAAGATATCGAAGCTTATGTAAACCAAGTTTATCGCGGTGATGTTAGCATTGGTGAATTATCGGCTGGCTGGCAAGGGTTTGGCCCCACTTTGATAGTTCGCGATGTTGTCTTGTCAGATAGCGAGATGCTGGCGATCACTATCGATGAAGTTGATGTTAGCCTTGATGTGTTGTTTAGCGTTAAGAATCGGCAATTAAAAATTAAAGACCTAATGCTGCATGGTGTCGAGGTCAAGATCGATGAAACTCAAACCACGACCGGTAGTGAGCAAGGTAATGCCGATATTGATGCGGTCTACGATTTAGTATTCCATAAGTTGAGTCGCTTTTCAGTTGTTGATGCCAATATTCTTCACATCAGCAAGCTAAGAGAACGCTCTTTGCGGATCACTAAATTGGCGTGGCACAACGAAGATGAACGTCACCAAGCGATTGGTAAAGTCGATGTGATAGGCTTTTCAAGTAATGGTGCCAAGCTTATTGTTGATTTACGTGGTGCTAATCGGCATGAGCTGCACGGCGATATATTTGTTCAAGCAACTAATATTGATGTTACTGATTGGCTATCATCGGTGTTAGGGGAGTATGCAGAGCAGTTTACTAGCCAGATAAACTTTGACACTTGGATAACCATTGACGCAGGCAAAGTTACCGAAGCGCATGTTAATTTAGGCGAAAATCATCTCAGCTGGCAGTTTGAAGATGAGCAACAGCAGTTGCTTATCCCCGCTGCCCAATTGAGTATTTACCGTCAATCGGCGGGGCATCAATCGGCATTCTCTTTACGTTCATCTGATATTGCTTGGCAATTAAACGAACAAGTATTACGACCTCTTCAGATAACTGGCCTCATCAATGATAAGTACAGTGAATGGTATTTTAATGGCGTTGATGTCGGTCAGCTTTGGCCATTATTTTCAATAGCTTCGGCAAATAACCAAGCACTTGCTGATTACCTAGCGTTGCAACCATCAGGGCAAATAAATAACGTTCAGGTATATCATGATAATAGTCAATATAAAGCCACACTATTGTTTGAAGGAGTTAGTGTAAAGCCAGCGGCCGCAATTCCTGGGGTGAGTAATTTATCGGGGCAGTTACTACTGAGCAATAGCCGAGCCGATATTAATTTTTCAGTGCATGACAGTGTCGTTGATTTTGCAGGCGACTTTACAAGACCTATTCCTGTTGAGCAATTAGCGGCTAGCGTAAGCTTTAAACACAGTCATAATGATTGGCGCTTACAGGTTGAAAATATCAATTTGCAATCGTCCGAGTTAACCTTAACTGGCGACATGCAATATTTACACAATAATGATCGCGATGATTGGCTAAGTATTTTTGCTAACTTGACGGATGTTGATGTCAGTAAAGTACAGTACTATTTGCCGCTACCTTTGATGAGTGAAGGGCTTGTCAATTACTTAACTAACGCTATCAAAGCAGGTGCTGCTGAACAAGTCGCGGTGATTGTCAACGGTCCTGCCTCTGGCTTTCCATATAAAGATGGAGATGGTGTTTTTATTGTTGATGCAGATTTAATTGATACCGATTTTTCATTTGCTAGTTCTTGGCCTGCCATTACCGATGCCAGTCTCAATTTGAACTTCACCGGTAACTCAATGTTGATAACGGCATATGATGGTGATTTATCAGGCTTAAAAACGGAACAGGTTAAGGTCGCTATTGCCAGCTTAGGGCGAAACTCTGTGCTAACGGTTGATGCGCCAGTAGCTGGTAATGTAGCCGATGTTCGGCGGTTGATGAATGCCAGCCCGTTACAAACGAGTGTTGGCAAAACGTTAGACTATCTCGATCCATCAGGGGACGTTACTGGCCACTTTAACTTATCCTTGCCGCTATCTGAGGGCCAGGCAATCGCCAAGGGGCAAGTCAATTTTATCGATAATAAACTCAATTTAGCTGCTCCTAATATGCCTTTTGAGCGAGTATCTGGTCGTTTATTCTTTGAAAATGATCGTATTGATACGGAAGATTTAACCATGACATGGTTAGGCTTGCCGATGGCGTTGGATGTTACAGGCTCGAGTGGCGACAATCATTACCAGCTTGCCATTGACATGGATGGACAGTGGCAGTCACAACATTATCAGCCAATGGTTCCAGATTCATTGCAGTCGTATATCGATGGACAGTTAGATTGGCAGGGTAAGCTATCGCTGTTTATCCCTCAGCAAGGTAATATTGCCTATGATTTGGCGATTGATTCGTCACTGCAAAACTTAGCATTGCATCTACCAGAGCCTTACCGTAAGGCTGAAGGTAATGAGCAATTATTACGAATCAATGCTAAGGGCAACAACACTTTGTCGGAAATAAATGCGCAAATGGGTAAGCGATTATCGTTTTCTGGTGAGTTAAATCATGACAAGGTAAGTTTTGACCGAGCACAATTGGTGCTGGGTACCGAAGCCATGATGTTGCCCATGAAAGGGTTCCATATTAATTCAAGCTTGGAACACATTGAGTATTTGCCGTGGCATAAATTTATTTTTGCGATCATTGATGCCTTGCCTAAAAATGGTTTAACCGAGCAACAGTCGACAGAAGAATACGCATTACTGCAAGCGCCTGAACGAATTCGTGGAAAAATCGATACACTCGATGTGTTTGGTGAGCCAGTTAATCATATTGATTTTAATCTATTAAATGAACCTGACTGGTGGCTATTGCAGCTCAATAGTGATGCGTTTCGTGGTCGAGCGCGTTTTTATCATGAATTTTCTGAAAAAGGGATCGACATTGATGCCGATAAGATCCATTTGTTTGCCAACACCGATCAAAGCGTAAGCAAACAGGCCCAAGAACTATCTAATGCAAACGCTGAGAATAATCCGCATACCGACTCAGACACTCAAATTATTGCCGCTCCGGCAGGTGGCATCGACTTAACATCGATACCTAATCTGCGTGTTTCATGTGACAGCTGTAAATTTAGGCAATTTGATTTTGGTAAGGTAAATATTGAAATTGAGCAGGTAAACGATACTCTCGTGCGTTTAAATACCTTTACCGCTGAACGTAACAACCTCGATTTAAATCTTACTGGTGCGTGGTCTAAAACCCAAGAAGTTAACGAAACAACAATTACGGGGTCGTTAAATGTCGATGATGTCGAACGAGAGTTTCGAGCCTTACAATCGACGTCTGGTATGCGTGATAGTGGTTTTGTCGGCAGTTATGATATTCGTTGGCAAGGGGCTCCACATGATTTTAACTTCGCGACCCTAAATGGCGACGTTAAAGGTCAGCTAGACGATGGTTATTTAGTCGAGGTGAGTGATCAGGGAGCGCGATTGCTGTCACTGCTAAGCTTACAATCGCTTATTCGTAAGTTAACTTTTGATTTTCGTGATGTGTTTTCGGAAGGTATGTTCTATAACGACTTTGAAGGGGACTTTAACGTTGTTAATGGCGTTGTCTATACAGATAACCTGAAAATGGATGGCGTTGCGGGTAATTTAAGTATCAAAGGAAATACTAACTTTAATACTAACCAACTCGATTATAAGTTAGCTTTTGCACCGAAAGTGACCGCGAGTTTGCCCGTGTTAGTCTGGTTGATTAACCCAATAGCCGGAGCGGCAGCTTTGGTGGTGAATGAAGCGATTGAAAAAGCTGAGGTTATATCGGTCATTAACTTTGAGCTTACCGGTGAATTAACTAAGCCTAACTTTAAGGAAGTTGATCGTGAAACCCGTAATGTCAATGTAGGCAAATCCAAACCTGATGCCAGTGACCTGCCTCAACCAAACGTACCGACAACAAAAGGATTAACCGATGGCCCGCAAGCCACTCTATCAAAGACTAACATCTCCACAGATGTAGAAGCGAGTGCTGGTGAGCCAAGCGTCGCAGGTAAATCAAGCGTCGCTAATGAATTAGCTGGTAGTGAACCTGACCGCGGTGATCGAAGTAGTATCGAAACATTGCAGCAAGCAGCATCATTAAAGGCAAAGGTTACTAATCCAAGTTGTGAGGAATGTACCTAAATGCTAACCGTTACAGCACTGCAAATGACATCGGTTGCCGATATCGATAAAAATTTACAGTTTATTGACCAGCAACTTTCCTCATTAACGCCGAGCAGCGAGCATTTAGTGGTGTTGCCAGAGTGTTGTTTGTTTTTTGGCGGTAGTGATAAACAACAGTTAGCTATCGCTGAACCACTTGGGCACGGTTATATGCAGCAACAATTAAGTCAATTAGCGATAAAGCATAATGTCTATTTATTGGCAGGCAGTGTACCTATTTGCCATTCCGCTGAAAAGTTTACTGCCAGCAGCTTATTATTTTCACCGATGGGAACATTAATTGCCGATTATCAGAAATTACACTTATTTGATGTTAATGTCAGCGATAACCAAGGCCAATATCGAGAGTCGAATTATACTCAGTCAGGTGATAAGTTAATGACGGTGGCGCTGCCGAGTGCCAATGTAGGTTTGAGTATCTGTTATGACCTACGCTTTGCTGGCTTGTTTGCTGCGTTACGCGATCAAGGTGCAGAGCTTATCTGCGTTCCTAGCGCCTTCACTTATGTTACCGGTAAAGCTCATTGGCAGGCGCTGCTGCGAGCAAGAGCGATAGAAAACCAAGTTTATATCGTTGCAGCTGGTCAAGTTGGTACACACGAAAATGGTCGACAAACCTTTGGTCATTCAATGATTATCGACCCTTGGGGGGAGATAATTGCCAGTATCGACCAGGGACATGGTATGATCACTGCTAATATTGACCGTGAGAAAATTTTTGAGGTGCGCAATCAGATCCCTGTCGCCACCCATAATCGTTTTATCACTACTCTTGGCCAAACACCGCCAAAGAGTAGCTAACCGTGGAAAGAATGATGAACCTTGTAGAACAAGAACTATTACATGCTAGTGATTTAGGTAAAGAAGAATTACAGCGCTGTTTGGACACTATGTTCACTCGCAAATTAGATTTTGCTGATTTGTATTTTCAAGCATCAAGCAACGAACATTGGATGCTTGAAGATGGTATTGTCAAAGAAGGCTCGCATAATATTGAACGCGGTGTAGGGGTGCGAGCTATCGCTGGCGAGAAAACTGGTTTTGCTTATTCTGATGATATTAACTTATCGGCATTAATGCAGGCTGGAAATGCAGCGCGTAGCATCGTTACTGAGCAAAAGTCGACAAAGACCAAGATATTTGCGCCTAGCGATGCTACACCTTTATATAGCGCGCAAGATCCATTACAAAGCTTGCCGCAAGAGCAAAAAATCAATTTATTGCATGAAGTTGAAGCGCACGCAAGAGCGCAAGATAGCCGAGTAAAACAAGTCATTGTCAGCTTGTCCGGTGTTTACGAGCGCGTATTGGTAGCAGCAAGCGATGGTACCTTTGCGAGTGATATTCGCCCTTTGGTTCGCTTGAACTGTTCAGTGCTTGTTGAGCAAAATGGTCGTCGTGAACGCGGTAACTCGGGCGGTGGCGCGCGCACCGATTACAGTTACTTTTTTGCTATACAACAAGGTAAACAGCGCTATAAAGCCTATGCCGAAGAAGCGGTACGTCAAGCACTCGTTAATTTACAAGCAATCGATGCGCCAGCAGGTATGCTGCCCGTGGTATTAGGTGCTGGCTGGCCTGGTGTGTTATTACATGAAGCGGTTGGTCACGGCTTAGAAGGTGATTTTAACCGTAAAGGCTCTTCGGCCTTTTCGGGGAGAATTGGTCAACAGGTGGCATCAAAGCACTGTACAATCGTCGATGATGGTACGATTGCAAATCGACGAGGTTCGGTAAGCATTGATGATGAAGGTACGCCGGGTCAATATAACGTATTAATTGAAGATGGTATTTTGCGTGGTTACATGCAAGATAAGCATAACGCCCACTTAATGGGAGTTGAGCCAACCGGTAATGGCCGCCGAGAATCGTATGCTCACTTACCTATGCCAAGGATGACGAATACCTATATGCTAGCAGGTGAATACGATAAGCAAGAGATTATCGGCTCTGTCAAAAAGGGCATTTATGCCCCTAATTTTGCGGGTGGACAAGTAGATATTACCTCAGGTAAATTCGTGTTTAGTACGGCCGAAGCCTATTTAATTGAAGATGGTAAGATTACTGCGCCGGTTAAGGGGGCAACTTTGATTGGTAGTGGACCAGAAGCGATGCAACAAGTGAGTATGGTCGGCAATGATCTTGAACTCGATAGTGGCGTTGGCGTTTGTGGTAAAGATGGTCAGTCAGTACCCGTTGGCGTAGGTCAACCAACCCTGAAAGTTGATGAAATGACCATTGGTGGTACGCAATAAACTTGTCATCGATCAGTCAATAGAAAAAAGCCAGCTATTCAGCTGGCTTTTGCGTTTAAGCGTATCTTGTTTGAGTCCTAACTCATTGAGAAAGGCACATGTTGCTTTAGATATTTAAACAATTCTTTATAGCTTTTCGCTGGCTTTTGCTGTTTTAGCTCTTTGCTAGCTTGACGAATTAGCTGGCGAAAACGTTGGCGTTCCAGGCCTTCGTTGTCGTGAATTAACTGCTCTATGGTGTCGTTATCTGCATTAAGTACATCGTCGCGCAACTGATCATAAAAGTTATTTTTATGATCTTCGATACCGTGTTTGTTTTGCATGATATCTAACTCTAAGCGAACTGCATCGGCATCTATGCTAGCCAACTGTTTAGCGATAAACTGTACGTTACGATGAAACGCATCGTGCTTGCCTTTAATTTTATCGGCAACAACTAATGCTTCGGCAATTTCATCGTTAAGAGGCAATTTGCTGCGCTGTTTCACACTTAAGTGACAAATCTCTTCTGCTAACTTTTGTAAGTCTTTCATATCACGCTTTAATTCAGCGCGACTCACATAGAGAATGTCATTCTCTGCATCATATTCACCAAGCTCTCTGGCCATAATCTTTGTATACCGTTAACGAAATTTCTCTTATTATACCTTTTTTGTCTAGCGAATCTAAAATATCGACAGAAATTTCAGATTTTCAGCCGGTAAATACCAGGTCTGTGATATCCTTGCTAGCAAGCTAGAAGCAATCATTTGTGTGAAATCATTATGGAACAATCGCAGTCAATTGAGAATTCAATCCACCAAGTTAAAGAAAGCGTTAGTCGAGTTTTAGAAATTGCCAAAAAACTTGGCGCAGACAGCGCTGAAGTATCTATTTCGAAAATGCAGGGTTTAAGTGTGTCAACTCGCATGGGCGAAGTAGAGACCGTTGAATTTAACAATGATGGTGCTCTAGGCATTAGTTTATATAAAGATGGTCGTAAGGGCTCAGCATCGACAGCAGACTTGTCGGAGCAAGCATTACAGCAATCAGTGCAAGCTGCTATTAATATTGCTAATTATACTTCAGTTGATCCTTGTGCAGGTTTGGCTGATAAAGACACCCTTGAATTTTCTCCGCAAGATTTAGATTTATATCATCCAGAACCGCTAAGTGCCGATACAGCCATTGAGATAGCAAAGCAGGCAGAAGTCAGCGCATTGCAAGAAGATAGTCGTATTATTAATTCTGATGGCGCTAATTTTGCAAGTTACGAAGGCTTTAAAGTTTACGGAAATAGTCATGGTCAATTAGTCGCGTATCCGAGCACTCGTCACAGTTTAAGTTGTATGATGATTGCAGGCGTAGATGGTGAGATGCAGCGAGATTACGCTTATACAGTGAGCCGTCAATTTGGCTCCCTAGACGATCCGCAAAGTATAGGTAAACAAGCTGCACAGGCCGCGGTAGCACGTTTGCAACCTCGAAAAATTAACACCCAAAAATGTAAAGTGATGTTCCGTTCGGATATCGCCAATAGTTTATTTGGCCATTTTATCGCTGCGATCAGTGGTGGTAACTTGTATCGACAATCATCGTTTTTACTCGATGCCTTAGGGCAAACTGTTTTCAATAAACATCTCAATATTCGTGAAATGCCGTTGATTAAGTGCGGTTTGGCAAGTTCTGCATTTGACTCTGAAGGGGTAAAGACTCAAGAGCGAGATATTATTAGCCAAGGGCAATTACAATCATATCTATTAACCAGTTACTCAGCACGAAAATTAGGGATGAAGACGACGGGTAATGCTGGTGGTATTCATAACTGGCATATTTCTGCTAATGGTGGCGATTTTCAGCAAATGCTTAAGGAGCTTGATACCGGCTTGTTGGTAACGGAGCTCATGGGGCAAGGGGTTAACGTGGTGACTGGTGATTATTCTCGAGGAGCAGCAGGTTTTTGGGTGGAAAATGGTCAAATTGCTTACCCTGTCGCCGAGATAACCATTGCTGGTAATCTAAAAGATATGTTTGCCAACCTAGTACTTGCTGGCAATGACTTTGATTTGCGTGGCAGTATTAGAACCGGTTCACTGTTGATTGAAGAGATGCAGGTATCAGGTCAGTAGTTACAGCGTATTTGCAGCTAACGTAGTGTAAAAAGTCGGCATCGCCGACTTTTTTATCATTTATAGGGCATATTAGCTAGAGCGTGTTGATCTTTCAGGGTTAAATTTTGTTCGAATTAAATGCATTTTTATCGCGGCACTTGTGATACGCATAGTTATTCTACGCACAGAGCAAGTAACAATGAAAAAAATGCATTTAAACGAATCCAAAGGACAGCTTTTATGACGCCTTTCTACTGTGTTATCAATTACTTATGTGAGTAACCCCACAACATAAGTTCTGCCTTGTATAAAAACATCATAAATTGCTGCAAAAACAACCTCATAAGATCAACACGCTCTAGTTGTGGTCTCGAGCACGTGGTGCTTTAAGTGCCGTTATAGTTGACGCATTTAACTAACATACGGAGTTAACTCACGAGTTTAGCTTAGTAAAAGGGTTGCAGTACCTAAGAAGGCAAAAATGCCAACTACATCGGTGATGGTGGTTAAGATCACGCCTCCCGCAAGCGCTGGATCGATGTTGATTTTTTTCATCGCTAATGGGGTGATAACCCCTGCGAGACCAGCGACAGTAAGATTGGCTAACATGGCAAAGGCGATGATGCCACCGAGTAACAAGTCTTGTTTCCAGATAGAGACAATGCCGGCGATGAGGACAGCCCAAATAACGCCATTGAAGAAACCAACGGCAAGCTCTTTGGTAAGTATGGTTTTGGCGTTGTTATCACCAATGTGACCTAGTGCTAAACCGCGAATAACAAGGGTTAGTGTTTGGCTACCCGCGACCCCCCCCATGCTTGGTACTAAAGTGTTTAATACCGCTAAAATTGCCATTTCAGCTAAGATTGGTTCAAACAGACTTGATACTGCAACCGCAAGTAGGGCTGTCAATAAGTTGACACCAAGCCAAATAGAGCGCTGTTGAGTACTTTTTATCACGGGCGCAAACGTATCGGCTTCGTCATCAAGACCTGCCATACTCATCATTGAATGTTCGGCGTCTTCACGAATGATATCAACCACATCATCAATGGTAATACGACCCAGTAAGCGATTTTCGTGATCGACAACTGGCGCTGAAAACCAATCGTATTTTTCAAACAGTTTAGCGACTTCGGTATCTTCCAAATCGGCCACTACCGGGATGGTTTCATCGTCCGTTATCTCGGCGATCGTTTGCTCTGGACGGGCAGTCACTACTGCTGCGAGCGATACCGAACCAATTAGTTTGTCTTCACGGTTAACCACGTAAAATGAGTCAGTGGCTTCAGGTAATTCACCTTTTAAGCGTAGATAGCGTAATACCACATCGACGGTAACATCCGGTCGTAAGGTGATGGTATCGGTATTCATGATACCGCCAGCGGTATCTTCCTCGTAGGCGAGCGCTTGTTCTACGCGGGTTCGATCTTGCGCGTCCATTGACGCGAGTACTTCACGATAAGCAGAATCAGGTAAGGTACGTAATACCTCAGCCAGGTCATCGATATCCATACCTTCGGCAACCGCAGCAACCTTTTCCGGTTGCATATTCTTCAGTATGCCTTTTCGTACTTCTTCGGATAACTCTTCGAGGATTTCACCGTGGGCATCACCGTCGATTAACTGCCACAATACCTGTCGACTTTTCGCTGGTGATGACTCAAGAAGCAAAGCAATATCATAAGCTGGCATGTGTTGCAGCATTTTGCGCACATAGACGAACATACCGCTATCAAGAGCGGTATTTATTTCTAAGAGTCGTTGTTGGCTAATGTCTTGCTTCGACAATTCTGGCATGGCCACCTCAATGTCACAGTTGTTTTTTCTTGTGAGGTATCTTGTTGAAGTGTAACGCAAATAGCTATTTTTATCAGCTAATATTTGTTGCCTGTAGAGTATTTAATAGCGATTAGGCTGAATACAGGAGTTACTCGCCTTCATCAAATTTGTCTACAAAAAGCTGGCATACAGCATTGAGTGCAGTAGTCGCATCGCTACCGTGAGTATCAACGCGTACGGTTTTTCCTTGGCTACCTGTTAATAACATTAACCCCATAATAGAACCGGCATCTGCTGTTTTACCTTCTAATGTGAGGGTAATCGAAGCATCGAAATTTTGACTGAGCTTTGCCAGCTTGGTCGCTGCGCGTGCGTGCAGGCCTAACTTGTTGACTATGGTAACTTCTCGGCTAGCGTGTTGAGTCATGGTTGATTACTTGCTTAACTCGCGATGGCGAATTTGTACGTCTTTGTCTTCGTTTTTAAATTGCTTGGCTAAAGCTTCGGCAATATATACACTGCGATGTTGGCCGCCGGTGCAACCGATAGCGATAGTTAAATAGCTACGGTTATTGCGTTCAAGATGTGGTAACCAAGTCATCATAAAAGAATTGATTTGCCAGATAAATTTGGTGACAAGCGGTTGTTTAGCCATAAAATCTTGCACAGGTTGGTCAAGACCATTGTGGTTTTTAAGCCCATCTTCCCAAAATGGATTGGGTAAAAATCGGGCATCAAAGACATAGTCGGCATCGCTTGGAACACCGTATTTAAAGCCAAAGGAGGTAAAGACGATAACCAAACTTCCGGTCTTTTTACCAAGCACTCGTTCACGAACTAAATCCGCTAATTGATGTGGTGTAAGGCTGGAGGTGTTAATGTATAAATTTGCTCGAGTGGCGACAGGGTCGAGTAATTTTTTTTCAAGCGCGATGGCCTGATCGAGCGCCATATTTTTTTTGATCAGCGGATGCAGGCGGCGCGTTTCACTATAACGACGAATCAGCTCATTATCGTCGGCATCGAGATACAGAATATTTAACTCGACAGCCGAAGGAAGATAGTCGATTATTTCACTGGCATCTTCTGGATTGCTTGGTAAATTGCGCACATCGAGCGATACAGCCACCCGATCGTAATCGTTAATAACGGTATGTGTTAGGGCAGGTAAAAGGTTCACAGGGATATTATCAACGCAGTAATATCCAAGATCTTCAAGTACCCTTAATGCAACGGTTTTACCTGAGCCTGAGCGACCACTGACGATCATTAACTTCATCTAATTCAACCTTTTATGATAATTATTTTTCGGCGACAAGTGCATAGAGCTGCTCAGCACTAAGACAGCGACGTACTTTTTTACTGGTATCTTTATCAGCAAAAAAACGGGCTACATTGGCTAGGGTTTGCAAATGCTGCTGGCAGCTGTCTTCGGGAACAAACAGCGCAAAGAAAATATCAACTGGGCGATTATCAATCGCATCAAAGTCGATAGGCTTATCGCAAGTCATGAGCACGGCAATTGGCTTTTCGCTGTTATCTATTTTTACATGGGGAATAGCAATGCCATTACCGATACCCGTGCTGCTGAGTTTTTCTCTGTTAATAAGGCCGTTGAGCAAGTCCTTGGCACTTGCAGAAGATATTTTATTAGCGGCAATGAGACTAATTTGCTCAAGTATATTTTTTTTACTGTTGGCCGGAGCTGCACATATTGTGCAATCCGGCGACAACAAAGAGGTAAGATTCATAGATTAATGACTGGATAATTTGGCCTTATGTTTGAGCACCTGCCGATCAAGTTTGTCAACGAGCGCATCAATTGATGCATACATATCAACGTTTTCGGCGGCACCAAAAATTTCACCTTGGTTAACATTAAGGGTGGCTTCTGCAATTTGTTGTAATTTTTCAACTTTTAACACGACGTAGACATTATTAATGTGATCAAAATGTCGAGACAGTTTTTCAAATTTTTGTTCTACATAACTTCGCAGAGAATCGGTTACTTCTACGTGGTGCCCAGATAGATTGATTTGCATAAGCTCGATCCTTATCGTTGGTGCTTAAATTAAGCTCTTTCTTTGGTTTGATGGAGGTATTCCCAAGGACTCTCGATATTTGGCTATGGTTCTACGTGCCACGTTAATGCCTTGCTCGGCAAGTAACGCGGTAATCTTGCTATCGCTTAACGGCTTTTTCGGATTTTCCGCTTCGACCAGCTTTTTGATTAACGCGCGTATGGCTGTAGATGAACATTCTCCACCGCTGTCGGTACTCACATGGCTTGAGAAAAAATACTTTAATTCGAATATTCCTCGCGGCGTGTGCATGTACTTTTGTGTGGTAACTCGCGATATTGTTGATTCGTGCATTTCGACCATTTCAGCAACATCATTTAATACCATCGGTCGCATTGCTTCTGGACCGTGTTCAAAAAACGCTTGTTGTTGTTGAACAATACAATTAGATACCTTTAATAAGGTGTCGTTGCGACTTTCTAGGGATTTGATAAACCATTTTGCTTCTTGCAAATGTGAGCGAATAAACTGGCTGTCTTGCGCTGACGAGGTTTTTGCCATGGCCGCATAATGATTATTAATATTCAACCGAGGTGTGGTGTCGGGATTTAATTCAACTTGCCAGCGACCATTTTTTTTGAATACTGAAACATCAGGGATCACATATTCTTCTTGCGATTGGGCTATCGCGTCACCTGGTCTTGGGTTGAGACTATGAATTAAGCGCATGACTTGCTGAAGCTGATCTTCTTTGAGCCTTGTCTTTCGCATAATGGTGCGAAAGTCACGATTAGCCAACAGGTCGATATGATTAGTAATAATCAATTTGGCTTCGCTTAAATATGGTGTATCGGCGTCGAATTGATTAAGCTGGATTAATAAACAATGTTGTACCGAAGAAGCAGCGACGCCAATAGGGTCAAACATATGGATTCGTTTTATAACCGCTTCTACTTCATCGAGTTCAACGTCGTCATTGCCTAAACTTTCTAAAATATCGGTCGGTGAGACGGTTAAGTAACCAGCATCATCAATCGCGTCGATGACTGCAATGGCGATACTGCGATCAACTTCAGTAAATGGAGTGAGTTCCATTTGCCAAAGTAGATGATCGTGAATGGTCTCGCTGGTTTCCCCTTGGTAAGTAAATTCTTCAGAAAGATCTTTACCTAAACCAGTATTAGATGTCCCCGCGCTATAGCTGTCTTCCCAGGTACTATCGATTGATAATTCTTGCGGAATATCTTCTTGCGACAATGCTTCGGATGTTGAGATTTCATCTTGAGTCGGTGTGGCATCTTCACTGCCATCGTTGCTGTCGTTTGATGTGTTGTCTGCGCTGTGTTCTATCGTTTCATTGGCTTCAAGCAATGGGTTGCTTTCTAGCGCTTCTTGAATCTCTTGCTGCAAGTCCAACGTCGAGAGCTGCAGCAATTTTATCGCTTGCTGCAGTTGTGGAGTCATCGTTAAATGCTGGCCAATGCGCAGCTGAAGACTGGGTCTCATAGACTGTGTAATTCCTACAAACTCAATTGTTATTTATTTTCGGCACGCTAGCTAGTGATGGCGATGCGCACCTTATGTCTCTTAACTATAGCGTGAATTTCTCGCCTAAGTATACATCTCTGACTTGCTGATTTGCCAAGACCTGTTGGGCATTCCCTTCAGCAATGAGTTCACCATGACTGACGATGTATGCGTGTTCACAGACATCAAGCGTTTCACGAACGTTGTGATCGGTGATAAGTACGCCGATACCGCGATCTTTGAGGTGTAAAATAATTTTTTTAATATCGCCGACAGAAATAGGATCGACACCGGCAAATGGTTCGTCGAGCAAAATAAATTGTGGATCAGCAGCTAATGCTCTGGCGATTTCAACGCGGCGGCGTTCACCACCAGATAAGCTCTGTCCGGTATTTTCAATGATATGGCCAATATTAAACTCTTCTACTAACGAATCTAACTTTTCTTGACGTTGCACGGTATTTAAATCTTTACGGGTTTGCAAAATGGCCATAATGTTATCGTAAACGGACAGTTTACGAAAAATCGACGCCTCTTGTGGCAGATAGCCTATACCATGTCTTGCCCGCTCATGCATTGGCGCTAAGGTTAAATCGGCCTCGTTCAAGGTGACGCTACCGGCATCACTGGCAACCAAACCTACAATCATATAAAACGACGTTGTTTTTCCGGCGCCGTTTGGACCAAGCAAGCCTACGACTTGTCCAGCCTTAACTTTTAAGCTGACATTCTTTACTACCTTGCGACCTTTATAGGCTTTAGCAAGGCTTTTTGCTTCCAATATTGCACTCATAATTATCTAGTTTTTGCCTTACCTATACACGACCTTAGTTAGGTTGCTTTTCTTGCTCTATTTCATCTGGCTCAATGATGGTGGTGACGACGCCTTTACCATCAGTCGCGCCATCAGCGGTTAATGTTTCTGTGGCTAGGTTATAGGTAATGGTCTCGCCTTGAACCATGCTGCCCTCTTGGCTCACCTTGGCATTGCCACGAATAACAACGGTGCTGGTGGTTGGTGAATAGCTAATTTCGTTAGCTTGAAGTTCAATTTTGTCGCCATTTTCAAGTGTCTGGCTAAACTTGGCTGGTTTACCTTTGGCTAAATATTTTTTTTGTTGGGTGCCTTTGATATTACTCACTTGCACCAGATCCGCTTCAATAGCGAGAGAGCCTTGGCTGATTTTGACGCCTCCAATATAGCTGGCAATACGGTTTTTTAAATCCGTTTCCTGCTTTTGAGCGACGATTTTAATCGGTTTTTTAAAGTCAGCTTTTTGTGCTGTACTTGCAAAACTCACAGTGCTAATTAGTGCCACAATCAGCAGTTTATGAGTCATTTTTGTTAAAGACTGTTTGTACATGTTCTTTCAATGTCAATTTGGTGGTGTTGATATCAACATGCAAACCTGAACCATGCATGGTAAATCCTTTACCTTTAAGGTAGATGGTTTGCTCTGAGGTGATGATGTTGCTAGTTAAATCGAGCTGCAGGTGTTCGCCAGCTACCTCTGATACATAAGCATTTTTATCATCACTAACTAATCTTACTCTATCTTGCAGTATTAAGATATTGTCATTACCAAGAAAGCCCTTGTCAGCTGACAAAGTCCAGATTGCAGAGCCATCATCTGGGTAGATAGTATATGCTGGTGTCAGCAAATTCGCTTGCTTGCTTTGTTCAAAATAGGTCATTTGATCTGCGTAAATGGTATGTTTTAAGTTACCGTCGCTGTCATACTGACTTGAACTAAGCTGTTCGGCAATAAATGCTGGTTCATCAACCGGATCAATGAGTGGTTCCGGCATTTGGCTTGATTGCTGGTATTGCAGATAACCATATATTGACAATGCCAATACAAATAGAGCGATTGATACGTAATGCAGTTTGCTCATACGCTACTGCCTGTTGCCAGATGAAGAGTGTTTTGGGCTTGCATAATTAAATCACATAGCTCGCGCACAGCACCTTTGCCACCACCTAAAGTGGTGATGTGATCGGCACTTTGTTTTACCAATGGGTGCGCATCTTGCACTGCAACCCCTAAGCCGACTTGTTCAATACATGGTAAATCAGGTACATCATCACCTATGTAGGCTACATGCTCTAGTGCGATACCTTGTTGCTGGCAAATAGCTTGAAGGTGTGGCATTTTGTCTTCTTTACCTTGCAAAATAAATTTGACGTTGAGCGCTCGCATACGTGCTTCAACAATATTCGATTGACGACCGGTAATTACCGCGACATCGACACCATGACTGCCTACTGCCTTAATACCAAAACCATCTTTGGTATTAAAAGCTTTTAATTCTTCACCGTCATTACCTAAGTATATGTAGCCATCAGAAAAAACACCGTCGATATCACAAACTAGTAAGCGAATATTCTTTGCACGATTAAAAACCTCTGTAGTAACAGGGCCATATAAAGTTGCAGTAACTTGCGTTTCTAATGACATAATCTAGAGAACTCCTGCTTTTAAAATGTCATGCATATTCATGGCACCGATTGGTTGTTGGTTATCATCGACAATGATCAGGCCATTAATACTTTTATCTTCCATTAATTTTAACGCTTCAGCCGCTAGCATCTCGGCCTTGGCAACGATAGGTGAATGGGTCATTACGTTAACGATACTATCTTTATGAAAATCAATTTCTTCATCTAAAATACGACGCAAATCGCCATCGGTAAACAAACCAATTAATTGATTATTGTCATCAACAATACACGTCATTCCTAAGCCCTTCTGTGTCATTTCGACAAGAGCTTCTTTAATAAGTGCCCGTTGATTGACGACAGGAACACGTTCGCCGATATGCATGATGTCGGCAAGTCGCAACAAGAGACGCTTGCCTAAGCTGCCACCAGGGTGTGATAAGGCAAAATCATCTGCGGTAAAACCACGAGCGTTGAGCAAGGCTACCGCCAATGCATCGCCCATTACCAGTGTTGCGGTAGTACTTGATGTTGGCGCTAAACCTAAAGGGCATGCTTCTTGTGGCACTTTAATACAAATATGTACATCAGCCAGTTTAGCGAGGGTTGAGTTTTCGTTACCTGACATTGCCACCATAGTGGCACCGATACGCTTGATAACCGGCATAATAGCCAATACTTCGTTGGTTTCGCCTGAATTTGAAATGGCTAATACCACATCTTGACTGGTTACCATGCCTAAGTCGCCATGACTTGCTTCACCTGGGTGAACGAAAAATGCTGGTGTTCCTGTACTTGCAAAGGTCGCCGCAATTTTACCGCCAACATGGCCAGACTTACCCATACCTATGACAATAACTCGTCCTAAGCATTCAAACATTAATTGGCATGCCTTAGCAAAATTGTCGTCAACGTATTGTGTTAGGTTGTCTACCGCTTGCTTTTCAATATTGATTACACTGCGGCCATGTTGTTTGAATTGTTCTGCGTTAGGCATAAGACTCTCTGACATAAGGCATTCTTATAGGATTAACTAAAAATCAGGTATTGGTATACGAAAAAGCTAAGCAATATTACAGCGCCTTTGGCTCGGGTTATACGAAAACGGCCACTGCGGCTTAGGCAAATAAAAAATAACATGATGGTAACGGCGAGCATATATGGTACATCGCGACTCGCTACCTCACTATCAACGATGCCTGGTGCAATAATGCCAGGCAGTGCCAGTACCGCAAGAATATTAAAGATATTAGAGCCAATGATATTACCAAGCGCTAAATCATCCTCTTTTTTAATGATACTGACAATACTTGCGGCAAGCTCTGGCAAGCTGGTGCCGATAGCAATAATGGTCAGGCCAATAACGAGATCACTAATCCCCATCGCTTTAGCAATCATAGTGGCAGAATCAACCAAATAATTGGCACTTAGCGGTAGTAAAATAATGCCGAAAATAAGCCAACCTAAGGCGACTGGTGTCGCTACCCCCGCAGGGATATCGGATTCGGCTTCGATAAGCATAGGGTCTTGGATACTATTGTCTCGAGATTGCTTTAAACTGATCAATAATAGGCTGACGATGAAAACAACAAAGCCTGCCAACAATAACCAGCCTTCAACAGCGGTAAAGTTAAGGTCAAACAGCATAAAACTGGCAATAAAAGTGATCAGTAATAAAATGGGCATTTCGCGCTTTAGGGTCGATGATGACACTAATAGCGGTTTACAAAGAGCGGTAAAACCAAGTACTAAGGCAATATTAGTAATGTTAGAACCAATAGCATTACCAATGGCGGTATTTGGTGCGCCATGCAAGGCTGCGGTTGCGGCAACCACCATTTCGGGTGCCGAAGAGCCCATAGCGACGATAGTTAAACCAATGATCATTGGGGCGATACCGAAATTACGCGCAATGGCTGCCGAGCCATAAACAAACTTGTCAGCGCTATAAACTAAGGCGGCTAAAGAAAAAATTAATATCGCGATTTGGATCAGCATGGTACTCCGTTTATGTTAGGTTTTTGATACTTCTCTAGGGCAAATTGTCGTATTTATTGCACTGAATGAAAAGTAAAAATAAAGAATTCCTTAAAAATTTAGCATTTTGTCGTCGTTAACTATATTTCTGCGGCATCAAAATGGATTTTTTACGCTGTTTTAACGAATAACCAACCAATAACGTCTAAAATAATCCATTAGTTCATCAGTTTTATGTGATTTCTTGTAATCCGAAGAATCACAATGACTTGTTATCTAAGTTTTTTATTGCATAGCGGTAAGTGAATTAATTGATAACAGACGGTAATGATAAATGAGCGGTATTTGTACAAAGAATCACAACAATAGCCCCTAAAAAATCACTGCAGCGATACAGGGCGTTGCTAAATGGTCTGGCATCTAGATTTTAAAGGTTAAGGGTTAAAGGTAAAAGGTATACATAAATGCGTAAATTAGTTTTTGTATTAGCCGCTGGTGCTGCAATGTCTGCAGTTCCTGCTCAAGCAGAGTACTTATATGGTTTTGGTAGTTTCTCGGTGAACTACTTAGACTGGACTGAAAAAACGGAAGATCGTACTAACCCAGATATTGGCGGCTTTGGTGGTCAAAAAGAAGACTTTGTCTATCTAGAAGTTGAAGGTGGTGCAGGTTTTAGTTGGGGCGATTTATACGGTTTCGTCGACATTGAAAATCCAACACGTAGCCGTAACTATGGTCAGTTTTCTGAAGATGGTTTTGATACGAGTGGCTTTCGTATCGCAGCAAAAGGTTCTGCCGCGGTCAACATCGGCAAGTCGAGCTGGAACTACTACGCACACGTGTATTCATTTACCGAAGCGGCAAGTGGCTTCTATGACCAAAACCTTGTGCTAGGTATAAGCTATGACTTATTCACTGACTTTGGTTTATGGCTTAAGCCATTCGTTGGTGCGCACATTGAACATCAAACGTTCGCGGGCTCTGGCTTCAACGGCTTCATGGCGGGTTGGGTACTTGGTTACGACTTTACCATGGCTGAGCAAAAATTTGCGCTAACACAATGGCATGAAACTGAATTTGCTCGTAAAGATCAATTCCGCAGTAACGGTACTGTTTATACTTTGAACTCAGTCGGCCAAAACGGTGCGGTATCTTTATGGTGGCATGCAACGCCTAAGATGACTTTCGGTGTGCAATATCGCTATGCTGATCACAAATTAGGTACCGCAGCGTACCACGATGCGGCAATCGTTACCGCAAAATACAACTTCTAATTTTCAGTTGTAAACAAAAAAGGCGCTTCGGCGCCTTTTTTGTATGCGTATGATTTAATCAATTTTTTTGCGCTAGGCAAATTGTCGTATTTATTGATGGCAATGAAAGGGCAAATAGGTAAATCACCTACAATTAGCTGATAATCTGCGAAAATCAGCGCATATATTTCCCATACCACGTCGTGGTGACTTTCTTCGCGAAAAAAAATGTGCAGAGGCGACCCGCGATTTTTCGCTGGCTGTAGCGCCTAACTGTAACGTAAGGAATAAGATTACATTGATAAATCACCGTATTTTTGCAGAAAACATCTGAGGTGAGAGATTAGGTTCCCACATTTTTGTTAAATTATGTAACTGAAAAAAATATCAATTGCTTGTAATTTATATGTTTTTTTTGAAACCACTGGGAGGTTAATCAGTTGATAACAGCTGGTTACGATAAATGTGCAGAATTTGAACGGATAATCGCTACAATAGCCGCCGAAAAGCCCACTAGTAGCTATACAAGGCGCTGCTTGAGGGATGATATCTACACATTACAGGTATATTACAATGCGTAAATTAGCTCTTGTATTAGCAGCAGGCGCTGCAATGTCAGCGGTTCCTGCTCAAGCAGAATACTTATATGGTTTTGGTAGTTTCTCTGTTAACTACTTAGACTGGACTGCAAAAACTGAAGACCGTACCAACCTAGAAGGTTTTGGTGGCGCTAAAGAAGACTTCTTATTTTTAGAAGTTGAAGGTGGCGCTGGTTTTAGCTGGGGTGATGTATATGGTTTTATCGACCTAGAAAATCCTGCTAATGTGAGCAGCAAAGGCTCAGATTACGAAGAAAAAGGTGGCACAGGTGGTTTCCGTATCGCAGCGAAAGGCTCTGTAGCAGTAAACATGGGTGAGTCAAACTGGAACTACTACGGTCACGTTTACTCATTCACTGAAGCTTCTGGCGGTTTTTACGATCAAAACGTAGTGCTAGGTGTAAGCTATGACTTATTCACTGACTTTGGTTTATGGGTTAAGCCATTCGTTGGTGCACACATTGAAAACCAAACCTTCGCTGGTTCTGGTTTCAACGGCTACATGGCGGGTTGGGTATTAGGCTATGATTTTATGGTAGGCGATCAAAAGTTTGCTGTAACACAATGGCACGAAACTGAATTTGGTCGTAAGGATCAATTCCGTAGTAACGGTACCGAACACACTTTGAACTCAGTAGGTCAAAACGGTGCTGTATCTTTATGGTGGCATGCAACGCCTAAAGTGACTTTAGGTGCACAATACCGTTACGCTGATCACAAGTTAGGTACGGCAGCATACCACGATGCGGTAATCTTAACCGCTAAGTACAACTTCTAATTGTTGATTGTGAATTGGAAAAGGCGCTTCGGCGCCTTTTTTGTTATCAGCTTGACGATGAATTTTTATAGGAAGATATGAACTAACCAAGTTTATTGTCGTCGTAGGCTATAATTTGTGAGCTTGAGTTGGTGTTTTAACGTAGGGTATGACGATAACATCACTGTTGCTAAATGTTTATTGAACGGCATTATTAGTTTTGCATTTTGCTAAAGCAATAATACCCAGTTTAAACGCGTATTCTATAAATTAGGATATGGCGAGCGATAAATTATAATATATTAACAATTACTTACTAATTTATAATGCAGATTAGTAGTAGCTCAGGTAGAATTACCTCCTTAAAAAAGTTGTCAATAAATACGCATGGAAAATCTGGTAGAGATTAAAAATTTAAGCTTTTTCAGGGAAGAACGCTGTATCTATAACGATATCAGCCTCAACATTCCTAAAGGCAAAGTGACGGCAATAATGGGACCTAGTGGTATCGGTAAAACGACGCTATTACGCCTTATTGGTGGTCAATTAAAGCCACAGCAGGGCGAGATTCGTTTTGCTGGTGAAAATATTCCAGCCTTGAATAGACAAAAACTGTATCAGCTACGTAAAAGGATCAGTATGCTGTTTCAGTCGGGTGCCTTATTTACTGATATGTCAGTGTTTGACAACGTCGCATTCCCTATTCGTGAGCATAGCCAGCTACCTGAAGATATCATCGAAAAGATGGTGATGATGAAGCTTGAGGCGGTTGGTTTACGTGGCGCCATGCATCTGCATCCAAATGAATTGTCGGGAGGTATGGCTCGACGAGCAGCTTTAGCGCGAGCGATTGCCCTCGATCCTGAACTGATCCTTTATGATGAGCCATTTGCAGGCCAAGATCCTATTTCTATGGGGGTTATTGTTCGCTTAATTCGTGATTTGAATGATGCCTTAGGTTTAACCTCTGTGGTCGTTTCTCATGATGTACCAGAAGTCATGAGTATTGCTGATTACATCTATATTATCGCAGAGCAACGAATTATTGGTGAGGGCACGCCAGAGCAAATCAGACAACAAGACTCAGAGCTTGTTAAACAATTTATTTTAGGTGAAGCGGACGGACCTGTGCCGTTTCATTACCCTGCGGTTCCTTTTAAGCAGCAGTTACTCGGGGAATAATAGTCATGTTGAGTTATATTGAAGCATTAGGGCGCTCGACACTAAATGTTATCGCCGGAATTGGCCGAGCAATGCTAATGCTACTGTCTGCCTTGTTACATTGGCCTAACGTACGCAAAGGTTGGCCATTGTTAGCGAAGCAACTTTATTCTGTCGGTGTGTTATCCCTGTTGATTATTGTTGTTTCAGGCACGTTTATCGGTATGGTGATTGCCTTACAAGGCTACACTATATTGGTCGATTATGGAGCAGAAGGAAGCCTAGGGCCAATGGTGGCGTTATCGCTATTACGTGAGTTAGGCCCAGTGGTTACCGCGCTGTTATTTGCAGGCCGTGCTGGTTCGGCACTGACGGCCGAAATAGGTTTGATGAAAGCGACAGAGCAATTGAGTAGCATGGAAATGATGGCAGTAGATCCTCTACGCCGTGTTATTGCTCCAAGGTTTTGGGCTGGTTTTATTTCTATGCCATTGCTCGTGGCAATCTTTTCAGCCGTTGGTATTTATGGTGGTCATCTTGTTGGTGTGGACTGGCTTGGTGTTGATGCAGGTACGTATTGGTCTGTGATGCAGGCGCAAGTTGAATTTGGCGCGGATGTCATGAATGGCATGATAAAGGCAATTGTTTTTGCTTTTGTGGTGACTTGGATTGCTGTCTATAAAGGCTATGATTGCGTACCAACATCGGAAGGTATCAGCAGAGCAACCACATCAACTGTGGTTACGTCGTCATTAGTGGTATTGGGTTTAGACTTTATTTTAACCGCATTAATGTTTACAAATTAAGTTTTAGTGGTGGATTGACATGGTGTCGAAAAAATTAGAATTAATGGTTGGCGCGTTTGTGGCGCTAGGTATTATTGCCATTTTAGCGTTAGCGCTTAAAGTGGCTGATTCAGGTATTAAAGGAAATGGTGAAACCTATCGGTTATACGCTAAATTCGACAATATCGGTGGTTTGAAAGAGCGTTCACCAATTAAAGTTGGTGGTGTTGTTGTTGGTCGGGTTAGCTCAATTAAACTTGATGACCAAGATTATATGCCTGTTGTAACACTGGATATTTATAGTCAGTACAACAACTTTTCAGAGGCATCGTCGGTATCTATTTTAACGGCGGGTTTGCTTGGTGAACAATATTTAGGTTTAGAACCAGGCTTTATTGATGAAGAAATGGGTATTGGTGTTCTTGCACCTGAAGACTTTATCGAAGATACCAAGCCCGCATTAGTATTAGAAGATCTCATTGGCCAGTTCTTGTTTAGTAAAGGCAGTGATTAAGTAGGAATATGTATCGTATGAAAGCATTTATCGTCAGTATCTGTATTGCCGTAATGGCACTATCACCATTTGCCACTGTTGCTAGTGATAATATTGATCGCACGAATCCGTATGCGATGATTGAAGAGGTGGGAAAAATTACCTTTGATCGCTTCGCTCGCGAGGAAAAAGCAATTCGTGCCAATCCTGAATTATTAAAGGAAATTGTTCGTGAAGAGTTGATGCCGCATATTTACTATCAATATGCAGGCTTGAAGGTATTAGGTCACTATGCTCGTCCAGAAAAGGGCGCCTCGAAGCAACAGGTTAATGAGCATAAGCAAAATGTGCGCGATTTTATTGTCGCTTTTCGTGAGTACCTGATCACCTCTTACGCACAAGTATTCACTTTATACGAGCAGCAAAAAGTTGTGTTCAAACCGGCTCAAGACTTTGCCGATAAGAAAATTGTGCTAGTTGGCGTCGACATTATCGATGATACTCGCCCACCAATTAATTTGCAGTTTAAAGTGCGCAAAAACAATAAGACCAATGAGTGGCAGGCATTTGACCTTGTTGCTGAAGGTGTATCGTTATTAGATGCTAAGCAAAAAGAATTGCGCACAATCTTAGCGCAAAATGGCATTGTTGAAGTAACCAGCATGTTAGCTGAAAAGAGTGCTCGCAAAATTGTTTTCAATGAAGATGATAATGCCAATACAGTGATTGAAGCTCATGCAGGAGAGCAGTAATTGTGAATAACCAATTTACGTTGGCGGCTACGGACGCGTCAATTCAAGTGATTGGTGATTTAACCCGCAAAACGATTATCGGCAAGCAACAGAAAGTGTTTGCCGATATTGTTAATGGTCAACACCAAGCAGTTGATTTATCGCAATTAAAAAATGTTGATACGGCTGGCTTGGCTTGGCTACTGATGTTGTTTCAATACGCAAAACAAAAACAATCTACAATTAACTATTCACAAGCGCCTGTTGAATTGGTTAAACTCGCAAAACTAAGTCGCGTTGACCAACTATTGAACATCGATTAAGCGCTGCGCAAAGCGTTGTTAACGCGCCATAATAACTATTTACAATGAAACTGGAGAGTCACTATGGATGTTAGTGATATTGAACGTTTGCTAAACGAAGCATTAACCTTAGATGAATTGCATGTGACATTCGATGGTTCACAAGCAAAGGTTATTGCTGTTTCTGATATGTTCGATGACATGTCGAGAGTGAAAAAACAGCAGACTGTATACGCCCCTTTGGCAGAAGCTATCGCTGAAGGAAAAATTCATGCCGTTACCATTAAAACATTCAATAACGCTCAGTGGCAGCGTGAAAAAATGTTTAATATGTAGCAGCCACAAGAAAGAAGAACGACATTGGAAGCTTTTCGAATAAACAGCGGTAATGAACTGCATGGTGATGTGGTCATCAGCGGTGCTAAAAATGCTGCTCTGCCTATTTTATTTGCCACGATTCTTGCTGAAACCGAGCTTGTGGTTAGCAATGTACCTCGCCTAAACGACATCAATACAACGTTAAAACTTTTAGCGGAGTTAGGTGCCAAGGTTGAATGGCAGGGCGATGATGCCGTCAAAATTGATGCCGGCAATATCAATAATTGTCTAGCTCCGTATGAGCTAGTAAAAACCATGCGCGCCTCAATTTTGGTGCTTGGCCCATTGTTAGCGCGCTTCGGTCATGCCGAAGTATCGTTACCTGGGGGTTGTGCCATAGGTGCTCGTCCAGTTGATTTACATATCTCAGGTTTACGTGCTATGGGTGCTGATATCGCTGTTGAGAACGGTTATATCGTCGCTAAAATAGACGGGCGCTTGCAAGGCGCTAACATTTTCATGGATGCGGTGAGTGTTACTGGAACTGAAAACCTAATGATGGCAGCTGCACTGGCAGAAGGTACGACTGTTATCGAAAATGCGGCACGCGAACCTGAAATTGTCGACTTAGCCAATTTCTTAAATGCGATGGGCGCAAAGGTGAGTGGTGAAGGCACCGATACATTAGTGATTGAAGGTGTGGCGGCTTTACAAGGCGCTGATCACTCGGTGATGCCGGATCGTATTGAAACCGGTACATTTTTGGTTGCAGCAGCGGTCACTGGTGGTCATATCCGTTGTTTAAATACCAACCCTTCGAGCTTAGAAGCGGTATTGAGTAAGTTACAAGAAGCTGGTGCAATTGTGACGACAGGTGACGATTGGATCGATTTAGAAATGCGTCAACGCCCTAAAGCGGTTGACATTCGTACGGCACCGCACCCAGCATTCCCAACCGATATGCAAGCACAATTTGTCACTTTAAATGCGATTGCTGAAGGTACTGCAACAACCGTTGAAACTATCTTTGAAAACCGTTTTATGCATGTTCCAGAGTTGCAACGTATGGGTGCAAAAATGAAACTTGAAGGCAATACAGCGATTTCTGAAGGTGTTGATAGGTTAACAGGAGCTCAGGTTATGGCAACCGATTTACGTGCTTCTGCAAGCCTTGTTATCGCAGGCTTAGTGGCCGATGGTGAGACCATCGTTGACCGCATTTATCATATTGATCGCGGTTATCAGAAAATTGAAGACAAGTTGCAAAAGCTTGGTGCTAATATTGAGCGATTCAAAATAAGTTAAGCATATTGCTAAACATATTCGATAGAAATAGCCGGACATATGTCCGGCTTTTTTTGTGTCCAACGTACGGAGTGCTTTATAGTTCGCTCAATTGCCGTTACTGTGGTTTAAACTCGCCAATAACCACCGGCAGGGTAAGACGCTGGTTATTACGATAAAGAATAAACTCTAATTGCGCGCCAGGATTGGTTTCAGCAATAATGTCCAGAGCATGGTTAATACTTTGGATCTTCTGGCCACCAATCATATGGACCACGTCATTGGTTTGTAATCCAGCAATATCAGCGGGGCCATCTTTGGTTATATTACCGATGACAAAACCATTAAGGCGAAAATCATAACGATCTGAGGTGACTCCGAGCCAACCGCGGATAACCTGACCATTTTCGATAAGTGCTTGCATGACCTTAGTCGCCAGCTTGTATGGCACCGCAAAAAATATTCCCTGAATATTGGTTTGTGGATTACGGCGTTTAAATTGGGCAGAGGTAATACCCACCAAATCACCATTGGAGTTAACAAGTGCACCGCCCGAATTACCGTCATTGATGGCGGCATCCATTTGCAAAAACTCACGATAACTGGTGCTGCTCAAACCATTACGGCCTGTTGCACTGATAACGCCTTGGGTAACCGTTTGGCCAATGTTTAACGGATTACCAATAGCCAATACGACATCGCCAACTAATGGTGTTAGATTATCATCAATAGGCATGACGGGCAGGTTGTCAGCGACGACTTTAAGTACTGCTAAATCCGTTAACTCATCACTGCCGATTAGCTCAGCAGTAAGGCGGGTATTATCTTGTAATACCACGGTGATTAAATTGGCGTTAATGACGACGTGATTATTGGTCAGGATATAACCCTTGCTGTCCATGATGACACCAGAGCCTAGCTTTACATAGGTACGGGCACTGCCTTGATAATAATTCCCTGTTTCTGTTTCTGAATAGATATTGACGACAGCAGGCGCAGCTCTTGCAACCGCTGGCGCAAAAGATAGCGGCTTGGGTTTATCGTTGTTGGCTTTGAAAATATTTAATGAGAGGTTGTTACCATCGCGCAACTCTGGCACTAACATGAGTAAGACAATGGCGGTAAGTAAGCCATAAAAAATCGCTCGTAGTACGTAAGAAAGCGCAGGGATGATTTTCATGTAAGTTAACGGCGTGATTATTTATTAGTGTTCAAATACTAGCACTTTTCTTTATGCTAACAAAGGTTTATAAGGTGGTGAGGATGAGAGAAGCTATCTTCTCCCATCCTTTATGGTGTTAACGGATCATCAAATACAGTTGATCATTTCCGCGTAACACTTGCAGAGCAATAACCCCGTCGATTTGGCTAAGGGTGTCTCGTAGCTGAGCCATGTTTTTAATTCGCTGGCGGTTTACGGCTACAATAATATCGCCTTGTTGCAATCTCGCTTGTGCTGCCGGCGAGTTGTCTGCCACTTCTTCGACTAGCACACCATTACCATTACTTTTGCTGATCAGCTTTGCACCGCGCAGTGCCGGATGTAGGTTAGCGGCAGCAATATTGCTTTCTGGCGCAGGCTTTAAAGTAACATCAAATGTTTTGCGTTTACCGTCTCGTAGTATGGTAATTTCTACTTCATTACCAGCTCCAATTGAGCCAATTTTTCCTCGCAATTCATTAAAGCTACGTACTGTTCGGCCATTCACTTCAACGATAATGTCGCCTGCTTTAATACCAGCTTCATCGGCTGCTGATTTTGGTGTAACTTGTGAGACAAAACCACCTTGGTTAATGTCCAGATCCATGGCTTTGGCAAGTTCAGCATTAATTGAGTTGCCGGTTACCCCCAGTACACCGCGTCGCACTTCACCAAATTCAATGATTTGTTTGACTAAGTTTTGCATCATGGTTGATGGGATAGCAAAGCCGATACCCACATTGCCACCATTGGGCCCTAATATAGCGGTGTTAATGCCAATTAACTCACCGTGAAGATTCACCAAAGCGCCACCTGAGTTACCACTGTTAATAGCCGCGTCAGTTTGAATGAAATCTTCGAGTTGTTCGACATTTAAACCACTGCGCCCTAGGGCACTAACGATACCCGAGGTGACTGTTTGCCCTAAACCAAAGGGGCTACCGATAGCCACGGCAAAATCACCGACGCGTAAATTATCTGAATCAGCGATTTTGATCTCTTGTATGTCATCGGCAGAGATTTGGATTAAGGCAATATCACTTTGTGCATCTGCGCCTATTTTTTTTGCCTGAAATTGACGACCATCTTTTAAATTAACCAATATTTCATCAGCTTCATCAATTACGTGGTTATTGGTGACGATATAGCCTTTGTCGGCATCGATAATAACCCCTGATCCTAAACCTCTAAATGGTCTTTCTTGGGGTTGTTGACCTGCACGAGGTCCAAAAAAGAATCGAAATGCGTCGGGTACTTGCTGTACTTGTTGAGTGCCTTCAACGCTGATACTGACAACGGCTGGTGTAGCTCGTTCCAGCATAGGTGCTAAAGATGGTAGCTGTTGACCATCAACGGCTACAGGCAGTGCCGCTGAGGCACTCATAGGTAAACACGATAAACAACCAATCAGTAACGCGACTGGGGTCAATGAATACTTCTTTTTCATACTTTATAAGACTCCAAATATCATTGCTTGCTTGACATAACCAGTCCATAGCTGAGCATAAAAACCATTAAAAATGATTCACACCCAGTTATTGACTGGCATATATAAAACCAGTTAACAAAGAAGACCTAAGCAATCAGGCAAAGTTCAAGGCCTGTTATGGGTTAGCTGGCGTTATTTGTAACAACTTGTTTCTCATCACCGAATAAGCCACTTGGATCGTCAGCATAGTCTCTTGGCGCTTCAGTTAAGTCGGTTACTGATGAACGCACTGTGCGTTTGCTTGCTTCTGGATTCGCACGTAAGTGAGCATCTGCTTCGGCTGAGAAAAAAGGCATATCACTGGTACGCTGATTAGCACGATCGAGTAGGCGCGTACTTTGTTCCATTTGTACCATAGCCGCACTGCATGCTTGCTGCATTTGCGATAATAATTGTGTTGAGTTTTCCAAATGTGAGGCAACGTCTTGTTGATATTGTTGCAGCGATTGCTCTGATTGCTCTACTTGTTGCTGCATTTGTTTTAGCTGCTGTTCTGATGCAGAAAGTTGCTTGCGCATCAATACACCGACTAATAAGCCGATAACTAAGCCAACGAAAAGATAAATGAATTCCATAGTGTTTCCTTAATACGGAGAATGACGACACGGTGAGCAATGCATTTCTAATTATCGTTTGATATATCAATGCCAAGAGTTTTCTAAGCGCTTTACAACGACAGACTTTGTTGCGGGTAAATCATCTGTTGTTATGCAAAGCAAAAGATGCCGTGGCAGTATTGATCACCTTCTTTTATAATAACCGCAATTTTGCCTTTTCACACCTCTGATCTGGTGATTAACGACAATAATTCAAGGATCTAGACAATAACAATAACGATAAATGTTTCGCATGGTTATCAGTACGCTGATGTTCGTTAAGCGGAGCTTTGTTATTATCTGGCAGAGCGTAGCAGTATTTTAGATTGACAACATTATGATTAAATTAAGCCCCTGGCAGCAATACCAAGAAGATTTAAACACACAAGGATTTAGTTACGACGCTGCGCAGGAAAATGCGGTAAAACATTTGCAGCGCCTTTATAACGATTTAGAAAATAAACCTCGTCCGGTTAGTGGTTTTAAAAAAGTCCTTAAGGGCTGGGTGAAAACGTTTGCGCCAGTAGAGCAAAAAAGCGTAAAAGGTTTGTATTTTTGGGGGGGCGTAGGTCGTGGCAAAACCTATTTAGTCGATACCTTCTATGATAGTTTGCCGTTTGATAACAAAATGCGTGTTCACTTTCACCGTTTTATGCATCGCGTACACGATGAATTAAAGCTGCTTAAAGGACAGGCCGACCCGCTTAAACTGATAGCGAAAAAATTCGCGAATGAAGCTTGTATTATTTGTTTCGACGAATTTTTTGTATCGGATATTACCGATGCGATGTTGCTTGGTACCTTATTTGAAGAGTTGTTCGCTCATAATGTCACATTAGTTGCAACATCGAATATTGTTCCTGATGAGCTTTATAAAAATGGCCTGCAACGGGCCCGCTTTCTTCCGGCTATTGAGTTAATCAATACCCACTGTGAAGTCGTTAATGTTGATAGCGGT
The DNA here is from genome assembly GCF_041379765.1 of Thalassotalea sp. Sam97. Lineage (NCBI taxonomy): Bacteria > Pseudomonadati > Pseudomonadota > Gammaproteobacteria > Alteromonadales > Colwelliaceae > Thalassotalea > Thalassotalea maritima. The sequence continues at coordinate 406,320 of NZ_CP166919.1, forward strand.
ATTGATTATCGACTGCGTACTTTAGAGCAAGCGGAAATTTATCACTGGCCGCTTGATAGCGCAGCAGATGCTAATATGCAGGTGTATTTTCGCCAGCTGGCGGCCGAACCTGGACAGCAAGAAAAACAGATTGAGATTAACAACCGCATGCTAACCACGATACGAGAGAGTGATGGTGTTGTACAATTTGATTTTCATCAGCTGTGTGAAACAGCGCGTAGTCAAGCTGACTATATGGAAATAAGTCGCGTGTATCACACGGTATTACTCGCTAATGTCAAGCAAATGGGCCGTGATAGCGATGACAGTGCACGTCGTTTTATTGCCCTCGTTGATGAGTTTTATGAACGCAAAGTGAAATTGATCATCTCGGCTGAAGTGGCAATGGAGCAGTTGTATTCTGACGGGGGGCTGGTCTTCGAATTCAAACGTTGCTTGTCGCGTCTACAAGAAATGCAATCGAAGGATTACCTTGCAGCCGAACATTTACCTTAGGGTAATAGTCATCGGCCAATCACATTTTTTAGTTAACCGATTGCGTCGCTTAGCAGGTATGTAGCGTAATGTCTTCATGGTTGCATCATGGCTTGCACCGGTTATTAAATCCGACTGTTTTTTTAGGTTTTTCAAAAAAATTCAAAAAAACAGTATTTGATTGAAAAATATACGTGATCTTTTGGAAAAAATTCTCTATAATTCGCGCCTCCCAACGTTACAATGCTTGTAAAAGCAACAGGCTCGATACTCGAAGGGGTAATAGCGAAGTCTTATTAACGGATTGTCTTTCTAGGCAATTTATTTATGTAACTTTAAATTTAATGGGTTTTTTTGATGAAAACTTTTGTAGCAAAACCAGAAAGCGTAACTCGCGAATGGTTTGTAGTGGACGCTGAAGGTAAAACTTTAGGTCGTATCGCTACTGAAATTGCTAGTCGTCTACGCGGCAAGCACAAGCCAGAATACACTCCTCACTGTGACACCGGTGATTACATCGTTGTTGTTAACGCTGAGAAAGTTAAAGTAACTGGTAACAAAGCGAAAGGTAAAATTTACTACTCGCACACAGAATTCCCTGGTGGTCTAAAATCAATTAGCTTCGAAAAGCTAATCGACAAAGCGCCAGAGCGTGTAATCGAATTCGCAGTTAAAGGTATGTTACCTAAAGGCCCTCTAGGTCGTGACATGTACCGTAAACTAAAAGTGTATGCTGGTCCTGAGCACAAGCATGCGGCACAACAACCTAAAGTATTGGAGTTGTAATCATGGCTGATACTCAATATTACGGCACTGGTCGTCGCAAGAGCTCAGTAGCTCGTGTGTTCATGAAAGCTGGTAACGGTGCTATCACCATTAACAATCGTGACATCGATACTTACTTTGGTCGTCCTACTGCTCGTATGGTTGTACGTCAACCTCTAGAGCTAGTTGACATGGTTGAAAAGTTTGACCTACACATCACCGTAGTTGGTGGTGGTATCTCTGGTCAAGCTGGTGCGATCCGTCACGGTATCACTCGTGCGCTAATGCAGTTCGACGAAACTCTACGTTCAGAGCTTCGTAAAGCTGGTTACGTTACTCGTGATGCTCGTAAAGTTGAACGTAAGAAAGTGGGTCTACACAAAGCGCGTAAGCGTCCACAATTCTCGAAGCGTTAATTTTACTCTTCTATATGCAAAAACCGGTCTATTGGCCGGTTTTTTTATGTCTGATCTATTTTAAATCTCATTCTCAGCTTGCATGTTTATTGTCTGTAGATGATAAATAAACGTACATGCAACAAGGTTTTATCTTGTAAAAAAACCTGCAATTCTTTATTATAAGCAAAATTTTTTAATGTGCATTTTGCTGTCTTTTTAAAGTCTCTTCTTATCGCCAGCGAGATGTAATAAAAACAATAACTTCCAGTAAGCTGTTGTTTGAAAATTACCCGTCAAATTTGATGTTCAGGTTTGGCAAGAAAATTAAGTGTCTAATAAAAGTATTGGAGAAATGAAATGAGCAATGCGCCCGTAGACAACGGCCGTCGACGCTTCCTAACAATCTCGACTTCGGTCGTTGGTGGTGTAGGCGTTGCTGGTGCAGCTGTGCCATTCATCGCTTCTTGGAACCCGAGTGCTCGCGCGAAAGCCGCTGGTGCCCCGGTAGAAGTGAATGTGAGCAAAATTGAAGCTGGCCAACTGGTACGTGCTGAGTATCGTGGTAAGCCAATTTATGTTGTGCGTCGTCCTAAAGAAGTAGTTGAAACCTTAGCGAATCACGATGACAAATTACGTGATCCAGAGTCGCAAGAACCACAACAACCAGCATACGCGCAAAATACACACCGCTCGATTAACCCTGAGTTTTTAGTAGCAGAAGGTGTATGTACTCACTTAGGTTGTGCTCCAACATACAAAAAAGGCGACTTTGCTGAACAAGTTGAAGGCGTAGATTACGGTTTCTTCTGTCCATGTCACGGTTCTAAATTTGATATGGCTGGCCGTGTATTTGCTGGTGTTCCTGCGCCACTAAATCTTGTTGTTCCTGAGTATTCTTTCCTAGGTGAAAACACCCTACTTATCGGTGTAAGCGAAGGAGAAGCCTAATGTTTGATAACTTTATGGCTTGGATTGACAAGCGTTTACCTGTTACCGATGCTTGGAACAAGCACGTTGGTCAATATCCAGCGCCTAAAAACTTTAACTTTTGGTACTTCTTTGGCTCGTTAGCTATGTTAGTACTTGTTAATCAAATTGTTACCGGTATTTGGTTAACCATGAACTACGAACCATCGGGTGCTGGTGCATTCGCATCGGTTGAATACATCATGCGTGATGTTGATTACGGTTGGTTATTGCGTTACATGCACTCAACTGGCGCATCAGCGTTCTTCGTAGTTGTATACCTACACATGTTCCGTGGTTTAATTTACGGTTCGTACCAAAAGCCTCGTGAGCTACTTTGGATCTTCGGTATGTTGATTTACTTAGTGCTTATGGCTGAAGCGTTTATGGGTTACTTATTGCCTTGGGGTAACATGAGTTACTGGGGTGCTCAGGTAATCATCTCGCTATTTGGTGCGATTCCAGTTATCGGTGATGACTTAACGACGTGGATCCGTGGTGACTATGTTATCTCTGGCGCAACACTAAACCGTTTCTTCGCATTACACGTTATTGCCCTACCATTAGTGCTATGTGCGTTAGTATTCTTACACATTCTTGCTCTTCACGAAGTAGGCTCTAATAACCCTGACGGTACTGATATTAAAAAGCCGAAAGGCAGTGTCCCTGAAGAAGAACAAAGCAAGTTTGAATTCCACGAGAGCTACACTAAGAAATACGACATCGTTGATGCGATTCCGTTCCACCCATACTACTCTGTTAAAGATATCATGGGCGTGGTTGGCTTCTTGTTACTATTCTGCTGGGTTATGTTCTTCTTCCCAGAAGGTGGTGGCTACTTCCTAGAGGCGCCAAACTTTGAACCGGCTAACGGTTTGAAAACACCTGAGCATATTGCACCTGTATGGTACTTCGGCCCGTTCTACACTATTTTACGTGTTGTTCCGGATAAGTTAGGTGGTATGATCTTAATGTTTGCGGCAATCGGTATGCTATTCGCACTACCTTGGTTTGACCGTGGCTCAGTTCGTTCATTCCGCTACCGTAGTAAGTTGCACTTAGCGAACCTTATTCAATTTGCCATCTGTTTTGTTGCATTGGGTGTATTAGGTACGAAACCTGCAAGTCCAATCAATAACTTCATTGGTACCGTTGCGACGATTGGTTACTTTGGTTTCTTCATTGTCCTTTGGTTCTACTCAAAAGGCGAAAACACTAAGCCAGTTCCAGAGAGAGTGACAAAATAATGAAAAAAACGATCATTGCATTATTAGCTCTAGTGCCTGTATTAGCGTTTGCTGCAGGTCCTAGCATCCCACTAGATAAGGCCAACAACGATTTAACGGATAAACAATCGTTACGTAATGGTGCAGAAACCTTTATGAACTACTGTTTAGGTTGTCACCAATTACAATATCAACGTTACAACCGTACGTTTGCTGATCTTGGTATTGATGAGAAAGAAGGTATCGCAACCTTAATGTTCACTGGTGAAAAGCCGGGTGATCACATCACCAATACCATGCCAGCTAAAGAGGCTGCGGCTTGGTTTGGTGCTGCGCCACCGGATTTAACATTGGTAACTCGTTATAAGAAGGATGGCGTAAACTGGTTATACACCTACCTACGCTCTTTCTATGTTGATCCAAACCGTCCGTTTGGTGTAAACAACGCAGTATTTAAAGATGTTGGTATGCCTCATGTATTCCAACAATTGCAAGGTGTGCAAGAGTTAACAGACGAAGCTAAAGCAATGTTACAGTTGCCAGCAACTGAACAACGTCCATTAACGACAGATGATTTGGTGTTAACTCAACCAGGTCAATTAACACCGCAAGAGTATGACGTACTGGTACGTGACCTTGTGAACTTCCTTGAATATACTGGTGAACCAGGTAAGGTGGAGCGCAAGCGTTTAGGTTACTGGGTAATGGGTTTCCTTGTGATCCTATTTATCTTCTCATACTTGTTGAAGAAAGAGTATTGGCGCGACGTTCACTAATACGGCTTTCTTAAGCTAACTTTTTGGGGCTATACTGATTACCTGCTAAGGTAATTAACGATAGCCCCTTTGTCGTACCTATAAGGTACATCATTGATGTCTCTCATCAATAACAAAATTGATACATTTGGAGGATATATGGCTGTAGCCGCCAACAAGCGTTCTGTAATGACTCTGTTTTCTTTAGCAGATGATATGTATTCACATCAGGCAAGAATCGTTCTTGCGGAGAAAGGTGTCGGTGTTGATATTCACTTGGTAGATCCTGACAATTTACCAGAAGATCTAATTGACCTAAACCCATATGGCACTGTACCTACCTTGATTGATCGCGAACTTGCTTTATATGAAGCGAAAATCATTATGGAATACCTGGATGAGCGTTTTCCGCATCCTCCTTTAATGCCGGTTTACCCTGTTTCTCGTGGTCGTTCACGTTTGATGATGCACCGTATTGAGCATGACTGGTATTCATTAGCGAAAGTTATTATGAATAGCGAAGGCGCAGAAGCTGACAAAGCTCGTCAAGAGTTACGTGAAAGCTTATTAAGTGTTGCTCCTATTTTAAATGAAGCGCCATACTTTATGAGCGAAGAGTTTAGCTTAGTTGATTGTTATTTAGCGCCGTTACTATGGCGTTTACCTGTGCTTGGTATTGAGTTATCAGGTCAAGGTAGTCGTGAACTGAAAACTTATATGTTACGTTTATTCGATCGTCAATCGTTCCAGGCATCATTAACTGAAGCTGAGCGCGAACTTCGCTTTGGTCATCCTGCGTAATTTCTGAGTTTTGGAACACGTCATGGACATAGAGATGACCTCGAATAAGCCATATCTGATCCGCGCATTTTATGATTGGATTTTAGATAATGAGCTTACACCATATATCGTGGTAGATACCGATTACCCTAATGTGATGGTACCGGTCAACTATATTGATAATGGCCAAATCGTCCTTAATATTGCCCCTGCCTCGGTTGGTTCAATCGCTATGGTGGGCGAGGTGATCGAGTTCACCGCGCGCTTTGGTGGTAAGGTTGAGCACTTGTATGTGCCATTTGAGGCCGTAGCAGCGATTTACGCACGAGAAAATGGTGTTGGTAGCTCTTTTGCTGTTGATTATCCTGAAGCCGAGGAAGTCGAGCCTGAGCCGCCTGCTAAGCCGCAAGTAAAAGGTAAGCCTAGCTTGTCGGTTGTAAAATAGATAAAAAACCAGCGCTACGCTGGTTTTTTTACCTCTACTGTTAACTGATGCCTTGTGCTTTAAACAAGCATTGATTAGCACCATCAGTGGCTTTGTACTAGCTCATCATGGTTGCAGATGATTAACCACATTGGTTAATAAAGCGATGCTCGGTCGACAGCTAATAAAAAACGGCTTACGCCGTTTTTTATCAGAGCGAAACGAGTGTCACGCTTATATTGCTTGAAATGCTTTATATACTCTAGCAACACCATTGATATTACGAACAATATCAACGGCAATGTTTGCTTCTTTGTTATTTACTAATCCCATCAAAAATACTTCAGAGTCTTCGGTTACCACTTTAATGGCGGTACCATCTATTTTGTCTGAGGCAAGTAATTCCGTTTTAACTTTAGTTGTTAACCACGTGTCGTTGGTACGTGTACCTAGACCGGTTTTTTGGGCAACGCGAATTTGGTTGTGAATTTTCTTAATACCTAAAATACCTTTAACGGTATCTTGAATTTGACGTCGAACTTGCTCACTCGGCGCCTGGCCCACCATTAGTACCGTACCATTGAGGCTGGTTACTTGGACTCGTGTTGCGTCTGTCACTAGCTTTTTATCGGCAAGTAATGCGTATGCTTTGACTTCGATGGCTTGATCATCGACTTGAGCGCCTATAGTGCGGCGGTCATTGATTGAGGCTGCGCCTGCACCAACGCCAGCGACTAATGCAACAGCACAGCCTTGAAGCAAAGACAGAGTTAGTAGCGCAATCGTTATTTTTTTCATTGGCCTTCCCAGTAGTTTAAAAAATTAATTATCAGCTTGCGGGAATAACGTAGTATCGATAATGTCACACAAGCAATGAATGGTTAATAAATGGACTTCTTGAATGCGACATGTACGTGCAGAAGGTACACGAATCTCGACGTCGCTTTCTCCCAATAACCCCGCAATTTCACCACCATCGTTACCCGTTAAAGCGATAATTTTCATATCTCTTGCAACGGCCGCTTCGATGGCTTTTATGACGTTTGCTGAATTGCCACTGGTTGAAATGGCTAATAAAATATCACCAGTATTACCCAAGGCGCGAACTTGTTTTGAAAATACTTCTTCGTAAGCGTAGTCATTGGCGATAGAGGTTAATGTAGAGCTATCTGTTGTTAACGCAATCGCTGGTAAACTTGGACGTTCTGTTTCGTAACGATTTAACAATTCTGATGAGAAATGCTGCGCATCACCAGCACTTCCACCGTTTCCACAACTTAAAATTTTATGGCCACCCAGTAGACACTCGACCATAGTCATGCCGGCACGTTCGATCGCTACTGGCAGTTCTTCGCTTGCTGCTATTTTGGTCTCAATACTTTCGCGAAAATTCTGTCTAACGCGTTCTAACATGTTTACTCTCCATAAAAGGCATTTTTATGCCAGTTGATATCGGGTGAATGCAAGTCGCCAGAGATGGTGATGACATCAAAACGACAGTCGCTATTATATTCACTCAAGTTATTCTTTTGCAGAAAAAATTGTGCTGTTTTGATGATTTTTGCCATCTTTCTCGAATCTACACTCGCTTCGGGTGCGGCAAATTGTCGATGGTGGCGATATTTAACTTCAACAAATACCCAACCATGTGGGGATTGCATAATTAAGTCAATCTCGCCCATCTTACATTGGAAGTTGGCCTGAATATATTTTAACCCTTGTTGCTTTAAATAGTTGAGGGCGACTTTTTCTGCTAATTGGCCAAGGCTGCGAGTTGAAGGCTTATTCCATATCAATCGGTACTATCCTAGACGCGCGAATTGTTGCCCATAATAAACTTCTATTAATCACACGGTTACGATTCATCTTCAGCTTTCCTGTTTCACCGGCAAATACCATGGAAGGTATCAGTGTCATCGGTTGCAATAGGTTACTAAGTTTAATACTGTCGATACCTAATGCATACAATCGCTCAGCTTGACTTGAACGGTTAGGCCAGATATCTCGCGCCTCGTTCACTAATCTAAGATTTTCGGCTTGCTCGGGCAGTAACCATGGCGCATCGGTGAAAGTGAGGCCACTTAAATCACGGCGACTGTTAGCATCAATGTTTTTATCATGACTTCTTGAGCTGGCGAACAATGGGATAACTTCAGCAGACGGACTTATATTCACGTCAATATAAGGCTTTATTAATCTCGCTTGGTCAGTATTGGCGATGATATAAATCATATCAATATCGCGACGATTGCGTGGCTGAACTTCAACCGGCGTATTAACGCCATTGCGTATTGCCTTAATACGCTCATCTGACAAATTCACATCTAAGCTGCGCTTCACCGCTGCTTGCATGCCTTTTCCTTCAGGGTAATAGACAACGGATGCTTTTTTTCCGCCTTGTTGCAACCACTCTTCGCTAAAGGTTTTCGCCATACGTTGACCTACGCTGCTGTCTTGGCTAAGCACCAAGGCATTTTCATAACCTTGTCTGCGCAAGGTAAATGCTGCTTGCCTAGCTTCCGCTTCAGGTAGCATGGAAATAGCGAATTGATCCGCTTGCAGTGATTGATTTTCTGGTAAATTTAGCAATAAGGTTTGCCAAGGAGAAGAGCGCTCACTATCAGCATGTGTTTGGTTGGCCATTAATCGTAAATAATCATCAACATGTTGCTTTAACAGCGGGCCGATAACCAGTTGCGGCGATAATTGTTGAAGTTGACTGATGATATCGGTCATTTGATACTTATTGGTATCAATAAAGTGCAATGTCGTGAACTCATCATTGCCTGCCAAGATCCCCGCTTGGATTGTTTGCCCTAAGCTTTTTTCACGATCTGATAGTGGTAAAAGTATCGCCACATCTTGGATCACGGATGGGTATTCCAAACGAGCAGCGATATCGAAAAAGTTAGAAACTAACCCATTTGCCAAATGGGTAGGGTAGTTATACTGCCATTGTGTAAGTAATTGGCGTACTTGACTGCCACTACCTTCGGATATCGACAAAGCTCTATCTAACGCTATCCAACCGTCAAGTTGAGGTATGTTTTGCCGCTTTAAATAATCCAACTGCCAAGGTTGTAGGCTAGCAATTAATTCATAGAGTTGCTGCAATTGTTCGATATCGTTGCTTGGATAAAGCGAAAAATATTCACTGTAAGCCATTACGGCATCAACGCTTAGGCCATATTGGTAGATAATTTCGGCACGTAATCTTAATAAACGACGTGAACGACTGCTGGTATCGATTTGCGCTATGTATTGGTAAGCCTTGTCGATTTCACCTAGCTCGAAAAGAGCATGAGCAAGGTTTAACTTGTTATAGGTTGCTTGGCTTTCGGTAAGAGGTAAGCGACTAAGTTGGTTAGATAAGTGTAAGCTTTTACTTAGTTGCTGTTCGTCAATATAACGCTTACTGGCTTGCAGCATATAGACAATTGCTAATTCATTGTCAGCGTCTGTTGCTAGCTCTAGTAAGTCATCGGCATCTTGCTGGCCATCTTCGATTATCGGTGGCTGCGGTGATGTTATTGGTGATTCAGGTTCTACGGGCTGTTGTGGCGTTGGCGTGTCAGGTTTGCTTGTACAACCTACGGCGAGTAGGGCAAGCAAGCTGATGAGCGCAAAATTCCTGCAATTTGAATACGTCGTTTTTATTGTCACTTGGTGCCAATTCCTAATAAGCTCGAAAGTTTGTGAGTATCGGGGAAAAGTCTACTCAACAAAAAATATTGGTATATAATAAACCGCTAGTTCAACTGTGAGCAACCACTTGTCCGGATACAGGCCGTTTTATATGCATCAATTTTCCGTTAATTCTAGCACTCTTTACATTGTTTCTACGCCAATCGGCAATTTACTTGATATTAGCCAAAGAGCGCTAGAGGTTCTTGCTCAGGTTGATCTTATTGCTTGTGAAGATACTCGTCACACCAATAAGCTACTTGCTTACTTTAATATTAAGAATAAAACCATTTCTTTGCATGATCATAATGAACGCCAGCGTCAAGTGCAGATCGCTAGTATGTTGCAAGAAGGCAAAACTATTGCCTTAGTAAGTGATGCCGGTACGCCACTCATATCTGATCCTGGATTTCATATTGTTCGCCATTTACGCTCGCTAAACTTGGATGTTGTGCCCGTTCCTGGTTGTTGTGCCGCTATCGCCGCGCTAAGTGTTTCGGGCTTACCGACCGACCGCTTTACTTTCGAAGGCTTCTTACCGTCTAAATCAGGCGCACGACAAGCAACACTCGCCGCGTTGGCAGGTGAAGCTCGCACTATGGTCTTTTATGATGCGCCCCGTCGCGCCATAGATACCGTGCAAGATATTCATGACGTATTAGGAGCGGATCGACATATTGTTATTGCCAGAGAAATAACCAAGACTTTTGAAACTGTACACAGTGATACGGCCGCCAATATGCTGACATGGCTGCAAGATGATCCAAATCAATTAAAAGGTGAAATGGTGCTGATGATCGAAGGTGCTAAGCACGATCCTGGAGCCATTGATGAGGCGGCCATAAAAACCTTAAAATTGTTACTGGTAGAAATGAAACCGAAAAAAGCGTGCGCTATTGCTGCTGAAATTCATGGTGTTAAGAAAAACGCCTTATATCAAGTGGCATTGCAAATGAAAGACTAGTTCGCTGAACTAGCTTAGGCCGACAGTTGCTATAAGTTTGGCTTCTTAATTATTTACGTTTTTTGGGTAATGGTTATCAGTTTGTTGATAAAAGCTTTAAGCGAGTCTTTATCATCAAATTCGATATCGTATTTGCCGTGAAACATTAACGTCATTAATACATCTTTGTAGCCCAAAAAACAGGTGTAACCGTCGAAGTCTTGCCAAGCAGCGATACCTTGGTACTCAAACTTATCATCGTGTTTGTCGCCTTTGTTAGTGATTTCTGCAAAGGCGGCAAGCGCTAATTTATTATCAATTAAATTTTCCATCTATAGCTCTTCGATATTTGCTAATACTGCGGCAGCGTGTTGCAATGTTTGTTGTTGATCTTTTTGCTTCTGCCAATTTTTGTATATTAGTGCCATTCTTGGATTGTTACTAAATTTATCGCTATGTTGGGCAATAAAATGCCAATAAAGGCTATTTAAAGGGCAAGCTTGGTCACCATGTTTTTGTTTGACGTTGTAATGGCAATGTTGACAATAATCGCTCATTTTATTGATATAATTGCCACAGGCAGCATAGGGCTTTGAAGCAATAAGGCCATCGTCAGCAAATTGACTCATGCCACGAGTATTTGCCAGCTCAACCCATTGCAACGCATCAACATAAATGCCTAAATACCACTCGTCAACCGCTTGAGGTTTAACACCAGCGATTAAGCAAAAGTTACCAGTTATCATCAAGCGCTGAATGTGATGTGCATAACCATATCGCAAGCTTTGTTGGATGGTGGTTGCCAAGCAATTCAACTTGGTATTGCCAGTCCAAAACCAAGAGGGCAATGAGCGTTTATGGTTTAACGCATTACGTCGCTCGTAATCGGGCATATTACGCCAATACATGCCCCGTACAAATTCGCGCCAACCAAGTATTTGGCGAACGAAACCTTCGATGCTGGCAATGCAGCAATCACCTTGTTGGTATACGTTTAACGCTTGAGCAATAACTTGCTGTGGCGATATCAGTTTGCTATTTAATGCAAACGATAGTCGGCAGTGGTATAAACTCCAACTTTTGTCTGCCAGCAAATCATTGCTGCTTTGAGTCATGGCATCTTGAAAACGACCGAAATTAGCTAATAGATTACGACAAAAGTAATCGAGCAACTGTTTTGCCTGTTGCTGTGATATCGGCCATAGTAGATTGTCACTTGAATTACCAAAGCTTGGAATAGCAAATTTGTCTAAACGCTGATTTATCGAGGTGACATCGTTGTTAAATAGCAAAGGCTCTGGAATCTCTGAAATGTCTTTGCCACTTAAGGCGTGTCGATTTTGCTTGTCATAATTCCACTGGCCCCCCTCGGGTTGGTCATTGCTCATCAGAATATTAAAGCGACGACGCATATTACGATAAAAATGCTCCATACGGTGTTTTACGTTTGGCTTAAACAGGGCTTTGAGATCTTGGTGATTTAAAAAGAAGTGCTCTGTATCGTCGCATTGATAAGGTATGGCTAATTGCTGACAAAAGTTTTGCATTTGCTTATGCAAGCGATATTCATCGGGTTGCATATAAAAAAACGCTTCAACCTGGTGTTTGCTTAGTAACTCATCAAGTAACGGTTCGATGCTCGGATAGTCGCCGGTTTGCTCAAGTGTTAAGTGCAGCACCTGAAAGCCTCGCTGGGAGAGTTCGGCTGCAAAGTTTTGCATTGCGGCTAAAAATGCTTGGATTTTTTGTTTATGGTGGTAGCAGTAACGCAATTCTTGTTGCAACTCAGCAATAACGAAAAGGTTGTCGTCGTTGCATTGTTTAAACCATGAGTGATCGATATTAAGTTGATCGCCGAATATCAAGTACAGACGTCTATATGATGAGTGCTGCATGGTTTTCCTTGTCTTGAAATCTGTGGCGTTGGTTGCGACAACGTCGTGAACAATAAACTATGTGGTGCCAGTTATTGCGCCAGTTATTGCGCCATTTTTTGCGCCAGGCAAATGGTCGTTGACAAACTGGACATTGTTTTTGAGGTAAGTCGCTCTTATTCAAAAGTATCACCACCAGCATTGGTTTTAGCATCTAGGCTGTCATCCTCATCAATCTTAGACGATGGAGCCGTTTGTGAGTGAGCATTCTCCACAGGCCAGTCAACGATATCGCTAAAATATGTCATTTGATGCGCCTTGCCCTGCCAACGCTGTACGAACTCACCATGTGGATCATAGAGCTGTTGTTGCTTGGCAATATTAAAGTGACGCCCACCGCGCGGATCGCTGCCAACGCCAGCAATATACTGCCAATTTCCCCAATTGTTTGCGACGTCGTAGTCAATCAAATGCATCTGAAAAAAGCGTGCGCCAAAGCGCCAATCTAGGGCAAACTCGTTAACAAAGAAGCTAGCAGCGATTTGCCTCGCACGGTTTGATATATAGCCAGTTTGCGTTAACTGGTTAATGATGGCGTTGACAAAAGCTGACGGTGTTTGTGCGCTACAATATGCCTTAAAGCGTTGTGGGTAAAAACTTGTTGCTGGACGCTTACCATTGATACCGGTAAAGCGAAAAAAATTGTCCTGAAATTTTAACAATAGCCAATGAAAATATTCTCGCCAAAGTAATTCAAACCCAATCCAGTAGGTAGATTGATTAGCACCATGCTCGTGTTCAAATGCTTTTAATGCCCACCAAACCTGCCTTGCAGATAATGCGCCTTGCGCTAACGCTGCGCTAAGTTTTGTTGATGACAGTGGCTTGTCTAGATCGTTACGAGTTTGCTTGTAGGTGAGTGCTCTATTTGAATTAAAGTAATTAGTAAGTTGTTGCTGCGAGTCGATCGCAGCACATGTATTATGGTGTGTAATCACTGGTTGATTAAGCAGTGGTGATGGGAGGCTTACTATTTGCAAGCACGGCTCGATGGGCGTAGCGTGCTTCTCGACAAGGCGTCTAAATTTACTAAAACTATCGGCAATGTCTTGTGGTGCAAATGGTAAATCACTCGCTGTGAACAACGTATGCTGATGGCTGGTGATGATGTTGATACCGCACATCTCTTTGAGCCGTCGCAATTTATTCTTTTCATAACTTGCAAGAGGCGCAGAACAAAACAAAGTATCTATGTTTAGTTCATTAATAAACTTTGCCAGTTGGTCAACACCGTCCGAGTCAATAATTTCAAGGTGTTGCCCAAAGTCGGCTAATTCTATTTGCAGTTGCCTTAGTAATCGCTGAATAAAATAGTATCGGTGGTTACCCATAAAGCGGCAATCACTGCTGTCGAGGCGTCGCTCGTTGGCATCAAACGCGTAAGCGAGACACAGTTTGCTCGAATGCCGCGCAGCGAGTTGTAAAGCTTTATTGTCTTGAATGCGTAAATCGTTACTAAACAAGAACATATTGTGTGTCATAGATTCACCTCAGCAAATTATACGTGACGAAACTTGTTCAGGTTTTCTTAGCTCACGTTGCTTACTTATAAAAATACATTTACCTCATAGGCCCATTCGATTAGAATGCTCGCTGAGTTGGCCAGACAATCGCTGCTCAATCGTTGTATGCTTGCATAGACGGATTGGGGGGAGGAAAGTCCGGGCTCCATAGAGCAGGGTGCCAGATAACGTCTGGGAGGCGAAAGCCTACGACAAGTGCAGCAGAGAGAAGACCGCCTAAGCACTTTACGTGCCGGTAAGGGTGAAAGGGTGCGGTAAGAGCGCACCGGGCCGCTGGTAACAGTTGGCAGCAGGGTAAACTCCACCCGGAGCAAGACCAAATAGGGTTCCGTACGGCGTGGCTCGCGTTGGAACCGGGTAGGTTGCTTGAGCCTTGGGGCGATCCAAGGCCTAGACGAATGATTGTCCACGACAGAACCCGGCTTATCGGCCAACTCAACAAATTCTCGAAAGCTCGGCTATAGCAATACAGTCGGGCTTTTCTTTTTTAAGCTGTCTAACAAGCTTGTAAAGACTGTCGGACAATCATCGTTTCGAAGGATTGTATTAATCCAAGCGCTAGAACCCGGCTTGTCAGCCAACTCAACAAATTCTCGAAAGCCTGATTATGGAAACATAGTCAGGCTTCTTTATCCGCCGGACAATCATCGTCTCGAATGATTGTATTAATCCAAGTGCCAGACCCCGGCTTGTCAGCCAACTCAATAAATTCTCGAAAGCCTGATTATGGAAACATAGTCAGGCTTTTCTTTTACAACATACAATTGCTACCAAGGACTAGAGGCCCGGTATAGCGACTTATTGTTGTAATGGATATACCGCTTTTAAATAATTATTTACATTTTATTTGAAGCTTGTGGTTGTTTATAAAACAGTAAAAACTTGCTAATCGGCTTTAGGTGTTTTAGCGTATCGTTAATAAAATCAACACTATAGTTTGAAGTTTTTAATCACGATTACAACGTTAGGGGAAATATTTATGAAAAAGTCATTAGTTGCTGTCGCATTGAGCACAGCATTGTTAGCTGCTTGTAGCGAGCAGCAAGTCGAACCAAAAGCTGCCTTAGCAGATACTAAACCGGCGGTAACTGAGTCAGCATCAACAGAAGTTGCGAGCACTGAGCAAGGTAAAGCTGAATTGGGTAGCTTTGGTGTAGATTTAACTGCACGAGATTTGAATGTAAAACCAGGTGATGACTTTTTCATGTACGCAAGCGGTACGTGGTATAACAATTATGAGATGCCTGCCGACAAAACGCGTTATGGTGCATTTACCGCACTCGCTGAAAAAAGTGAGGAGCAAGTCAAAGAAATTATCGATGATATTGTCAGCCGCAAAGATTTGAATGCTGAAGAGCAAATGATAGCTGATTTTTATCATGCCTACATGGATACCGAAACCATTAACAAAAAAGGTATTAAACCCATTCAGTCGCTACTTGATGATATTGCCGCTGTTGCATCTACGGATGATCTAACCAAAGTGTTTGGCAAATCGTGGCTAACCGGAGGGGCATCACCAATCGGTGGTGGTATGTGGTTTAACCGTCTTGATCCTGATAAATATGAAATGTCGCTATGGGCGGGTGGTCTTGGCTTACCAGATCGCTCGTATTATTTGGTAGATAGTGAGCGCTTTGCCAAAACACGTGATGCCTACGTTAAACACATTGCTGAAATGCTTAACTTTGCAGGCGTTGAAGCTACAGAACAAAAAGCGCAAGCTATTTTGGCACTAGAAACCAAAATTGCTGAAGGACACTGGCCACGTGAAAAACGTCGTAATCGCGACTTAACATTAAACCAAATTCAACGTGATGCGCTAGCAACGGAATACCCAAATTTTAATTGGGATCTGTATTTCGCACAGACGGGCTACCAGGTACCACAACTTAATGTATCGCAACCAGAGCCTATTAAAGCGATGATTGCTTTGATTAATAGCGAAGATCTTAGTGTTTGGAAAGACTACCTGACGTTCCATGCACTACGCGCGAATGCGGATTTGTTATCGGAAGATGTTTTTAATAGTTACTTTGCTTTCTATGGTAAAGAATTAAGCGGTCAGCAAGAGCCTCGTCCGCGCTGGAAACGCGCTATTTCAGAAATGTCAGGTACTCAATCACTGGGCTTTGCGATTGGTAAAGTATACGTTGATCGTTACTTCCCTGAGTCATCGAAGGCACAAATGTCAGAGCTTGTTGAAAATCTTCGTAAGGCACTGGGTGAGCGTATCGATAACCTTGGTTGGATGAGTGAAGAAACTAAGGTCAATGCAAAAGCAAAACTTGCAGCGTTTAATCCGAAAATTGGTTACCCAGATGTGTGGCAAGAATTTGACGGTCTAACCATTTCTAAAGATGACCTAGTTGGTAGTATTCATAACATGCGTGAATTTTTCCGAGCTGACAGTGTTGCTAAAGAGCTTGAGAAGACGGATCGAAACCGCTGGGGCATGACTCCGCAGCGAGTAAACGCTTACTATAATAGTTCGTTCAATGAAATCGTATTTCCTGCAGCCATTTTGCAACCGCCATTCTTTGATCCAAATGCCGACGCGGCAGTAAACTACGGCGCGATTGGCGCGGTAATCGGTCATGAAATGGGCCATGGCTTCGATGACCAAGGCTCTAAGTCTGATGCTAACGGTATCCAACGTAACTGGTGGACAGATGAAGATCGTGCTGCATTTGAAGCCAAAGCTGATAAGTTAGCCGAGCAATACAGTCAATACGAACCGATCCCTGAAAACTTTGTAAATGGTCGCAACAGTTTAGGTGAAAACATTGGTGACGTTGGTGGCCTGGCTATGGCATACCATGCTTATAAGCTGAGTTTAAATGGCAAAGAAGCCCCTGTGATTGATGGCTTAACCGGTGATCAACGCTTCTTCTTAGCTTGGGCACAGGTTTGGAAAGAAAAACGCACCGAGCAAAGCATGCTAAATCAACTGCGTGCAGGTACGCATGCGCCAGGTCGCTACCGAGCACTTGCGCCACGTAACCACGATGCGTGGTACAAAGCGTTTGATGTGAAACCAGGTGATGAGCTGTACTTACCAGAAGATCAGCGCGTACGTATTTGGTAGTGATATCCATACGTTAAATGACAATAAAAAAATCCAGTGCTAGTCACTGGATTTTTTTATTAAAAGAGCGGTGTGATGAATAACATAAGTCGTATGTTATTCATCCGTGTAATATTGTCAGCTACAAGTATTGTTTTACAAACTTATCTATTGCTTCCAGTGTAATTGCTCGGTTGTGCGGTTTTTCAATATCATGATTTTCGTTTTCTAATTCGATAAAGGTGACCTTTTTACCCGCATCACCTAATTCGTCGTACATTTCTTCAGATTGGCGAATCGGTACCACTAAGTCATGTTCACCATGAATAAGGAGTACCGGAATCTTGACTTTATCAACAAAATTTACCGGTGATATATTATGTAAGTGGTCATCGTCTAGCGTGCCGTTAGAAATAACTTTATCCCAATAGCTAACAACCCAGTGGTTACGGCCATATTGCTGCTTCTCAACACGCATCATGTGTTCAACATTTGCAACACCGTTTATCGATACGGCACACTGATATACATCAGGTGTAAATGTTGCACCGGCAAGAGCTGCATAACCGCCATAACTGGCGCCCACGATACACACTTTATCGGCATCGACTAAGCCTTGTTTGGCGAACTCTTGCACCGCATCGGTTAAATCATCTTGCATTTTACGACCCCACTCACCGCGACCTGCAAACAAGTGTTTGGTGCCAAAGCCTGTTGAACCTCGAAATTGCGGCTGAATAACCAGGTAACCTTGACTGGCAAAGTATTGCGCTAACCAATCAAATTGAATTTTATCATAGGCTTCTGGGCCGCCGTGTGGCAGCATAATGGTCGGCAGTTTCTCCGCAAGCTTGTTATTCGGAAGGGTTAGCAAGGTTGGAATAACTAGGCCATCTCGGGCGGTATAGGATGTTTCTTGTATATTGTGAACGTTATCGTCAGTGATATGTGGTCGCACCAGGCCGAGAGAAGATAAACCGCCTTGGCTATATTTTACAAATTGCCCAGAGCTACCTTCACCATCGATATGCAAGACGATATTAGACCAATCACTGGTGTAATCTGCGATCGTTATGGCGCTATTAGGTAGGGCTTTTTGGATCCCTTTTAAACGAGCATTAAGCTTTTTATCAAAAAATTCATAACTGGGTTTAAAGCCCGAGTATTGCACCCCGTAAACAACGCGATTAACGTCGCTAAGCACATGTTCAATGTCACGGTCTTCACGGCTAAATAAAGGCCCAGCTTCGGTACCGTCTGTTAATGACAAAGTATAGTAAGCCCAACGGCCATGCTCTTCATCTTGGCGGATCATCACGATGTGTTGGTAGTCAGCAGTAATTCCAGCGAAATTTACATGACGTATGTCGGTTTTTTCTTCAAAGATTATTTTCCATTCACCATCGTGCCATGCTTCGAGTCGATGCCTGTTTAAATTATTATTAAATCGTTCACGAGCTAGCAGTTCACCATTGGCATCAACAAAAAAATCTATGGTATCAGGTGTACCTTTTTTGTGGATTTTAGGTGAGCGTCTTTTGCTTATATCTACTTTAAACAGGCTGTATTTTTCTCTTTCATCCCAAGCAGGCATATAGGCATATTTTTTATCAGGTGATACACCAACGACCCGCCCTAAGGCCGTTTGTGGTGCGTAAATACCTTTTCCTGCTGTTAATAATTGATGCAAACCGCCTGTTTCTAAGTTGAAAGAAAAAGCCACACTCACATCATAACGACCAAACATGCCTAGTAAACGGCTACTCTTTGAGACCAATAAAATTATTTTATTTTCATCAACAAAGTAGGCAAAATCGGGATTAACACTGGCAACATCAACGGCGCGGATCATGTCACCTTTTTCAAGATCAACAACAATCAAATAATCTTTGTCATCTCCTGTTAGCCGATAGGCAATTTTGGTACCTGAGGGGGATATTGCCATTTTACTTTTTTCTGGCAGCTTGGCGTAATCGGCGTAAGTTAAACTGTATGCCTTTACGTGGGACGTGGTAAACAATAACAACATCCCGAGGCTTAATAATAAAGCGCGCATTTAAGTCCTTAATTTATAATTTTTTTTAGTTTCGTTGCCTTATGCTATGTTAACTGTAAATTAAGTCAATATTCTCTGTTGTTGATTTATAAAAGATCACAATTACAAGTCGCTGCATGACTAGAGGATTTACGGTATTGAAAAAGCAGGTGAAGGTTTAGTTGTTATCAATCGCTTGCCACTACCTCAATAAGATAATAAGGGGAATGTCATATGAAATTAGCTAAAAGCGCTGGTGTTGTTTTATTGTTACTGTCGACATCGGTACGTGCCGAAGAAGCCCTGTCTCCTTGGTCTGGAGATGTTGATTTTGGCTACACCAAATTAACGGGCAATAGTGATGATAGTACAATGACCGGCAAGATTGCCGCGGTATGGGAAAGTCAGCCTTGGAAATGGGGTGTTCAGGCTGATGCGTTAGGGTCTAAATCAGAGCAGCAGCGTACAGCCGAAAAATACGGTTTGCTAACGCGCTTATCCTATAACTTTACCGATAAAAACTATGTATTTGCGCGTGCGACTTACGAGTCGGATAAGTTTAGTGGCTACGATTATCAGGCAACGGCAACCGCAGGTTTAGGCTGGAATTTATATGATTTACCGACCTTTTCATGGGATGTGGAGTTGGGCGCAGGTTTTCGTACCTCCAAGGTAGATCAAAATGCCTTAGGCGAAGATGAAAACGAGCCTATTGTGACAGCGGGTACAGTCATTAATTACCAGCTTTCGGACAGTGCCGACTTTAATCAGTACCTAAGTTATGAAAAAGGCAGTGATATTGATATTTTTTATTCGTCCAGTGAATTAGCGGTTAAAATCATTGACGCTTTAGCAATGAAGTTAAGTTATAACTACAAATACACGTCTGATGTGCCTGTTGGCACGAATGACACTGATACCGAAACGATTGTGAGCCTAAGTTATAGCTTTTAAGTCGCTATATAGAACAAGTTCGAATTTTCAATGGTTTACTAAGCTTGGTGGCAAGGTTAGGTAATGTTGTTTATGAGTATTATTGGTTTTATCAGATAGGTGGTCTATGCGTTTGGCTCATGTTTATCAACTAAGCTACTGACGAACCTCTTAGGCGACAGGCTAAATCATTTTAGCTTGCCGTTGCAGGATGGAAGGTACCTAATACCAATCACATTAAGTTATTGCTCACCCGTAGAGAGTTTACCAGAGGCCCATTTACGGCCCTATATTTCATTAATATAGAATGACTATATCAATGAAATCTATGTTGTAACTGAACCTCTGCCCTAACTCTGAGTTGGGCACAAACTTAGTGTAATTGGTATAATTGTCGCCGATGTTAGCGAATGTACATTACGCTCAAGGTCGAATTTATGCTACCTTTTTTGCTCAATACAAACTTTACCAGCATATAGAAAAATTATGGCATATTGGCTTTTTAAAACCGAACCCGATGTATTTTCCATCAATGATTTGCACGCGCGCGGTGCCGATGGCGAAGTTTGGGATGGGGTGCGCAATTACCAGGCCCGCAATTTTATGCGTGATCAAGCAAAGATTGGCGATAAGGTATTTATCTACCATTCCAGTTGCAAACACGTTGGTATCGCCGGTATTGCCAGTATTATTGAAACTCAAGTTATCGATCCCAGTCAATTTGATCAAACTAGTCAATATTTCGATGAAAAGTCGACGCAAGATGAGCCGCGCTGGATTTGTGTTAAGGTTGCTTTTGAGCAAAAATTGCCGCGTTTAATATCACTTCAACGACTCAAAGCTCATCCTGACCTTGTTGATATGCCACTGTTGAAAAAGGGCAGCCGTTTGTCGGTGATGCCCATATCTGCTGAGCATTGGCAAGCAATATTGGCTATGGCATAGCAATGGCTAGCGTTGCTCATTATTGAGGTATGGCTGCAGTAGAGCAAGAGCTTGTTCAAAGTCATAGCTGTCGATTGCTTTATTTAAGGACTTGAACCAATTGCTGTCGGCTAAATGCTGCAAGGTTATCTCATGTTGCAGTAAATAGTCTGCTGCTGCACTGTCATAATCAGCCAACATGCTATAAAGGTGCTGAATAACAGAATGCTTATCTTGAACTTCGGCTTGGTTTTTCTCGGTTGTCTGTTCTGTGGCGGTTGGCGCTATCGTTTGCTTAACAATAGGAGATATCTCGGTAATAACTGCGGATAAGCAATGCTGCAGATGAACTACACTATCATGACTTACATTATTGTCTGAACTTTGCTTTTCAATGTCGGCAGCCGCATTTTGCAAGCTCTTGGCTGCAATATTACCTGCTAAGCCTTTTAAGGTATGAGCCAAACGATTAGCAAGTGCATAATCGTTATTGGCGAGGGCTTGGGTAATATCATTAGCTGCATTTAAGTGGCTATCGTGAAACTTTCTCAGTAATTTCAAATACAGATCTTTGTCGCCAAGCGTACGCCGTAAACCGTCACTGACGTCTAAGTTATCCATATGCTCAGGCAGGTAACGATTACTCGTGATTGGTTTTGTTGGTTCAATATCGGCCTGTTTATTACCTTTAATCCATTTTGCCATAGTTTTAAACATATGATTAACGTTTACGGGCTTGGCAATATGATCGTTCATACCGACAGCAATAGCTTTCTCTCTGTCACCAGTCATGGCATTTGCAGTCATGGCAATAATGGGAAGTGCTTCATATTTGCTCTGCTGCCTTATTTTTTTTGTTGCTGTATAGCCATCCATAACAGGCATCTGACAATCCATTAAAATACCATCATAATGTTGATGGGTGAGCTTTTCTAAAGCTTGTTGACCATCATCCGCCAAATCACAGGTCATGCCATTTTGGGTTAGTAAAGCAAAAATAAGCTCTTGATTAATTTCATTATCTTCAACCGCTAGGATATGGGCTCCTTGCAGTTGAGCTAACGCTTCTTGAGACTCGTTACGGCGACTAATTGACGCATCGTGTTCTATTGTGTGGCCAAAACTGTTACTGATGGCGTCATGTAAACTCGATGCCGTTACCGGTTTGGTTAATACATCATCAACGTGTATATCGCCGATGCGCATGTTGAGCTCTTCGCGACCATAAGCAGTAACCATAAAGACAATGGGTTGATGTTGTAACTTCAAGTCATTGCGTAATGCTCGCACCGCTTCGATGCCGTCCATTGATGGCATTTGCCAATCCATAAGGACCAATTGGTAGGGTTGCTCGGCATCAGCGCTTTTCAACATTTGTAGTGCCATGGTCGCATTGTCACAAACGCTGGCTTCGTAGCCAAGGTTATTAATAATCTTTTGAAAAATTTCCAGCGCGTATTGGTTGTCGTCGACAATTAAAACTCGACTGATCTTTTTGTGCGCTAACATAGGCTTGCGTGTTGCTGATTGTTGCCGTTGAAAGGTAAGTGCAAAAGAAAAGTTACTACCGACATTCAGCTCGCTGACAAGGCGAATTTCGCCGCCCATTAATTTCACTAACTTGTTGGATATCGCCAATCCTAAACCGGTACCACCATGCTTACGCGTTGTTGATGCATCAGCTTGTGTAAACGGTTGAAATAATCGGGCTTGTTGTTCGGGGCTAATACCAATACCAGAATCGATGACTTGAAACTCAAGCTCGGCATATTGTTGATTGGCAAATTTTCGAGTTATCTTAATAATCACCTCACCTTTGTGGGTGAATTTTACCGCGTTGTTACTTAGATTGATCAGTACTTGGGTTAATCGCAACGGATCACCGATCAGGTTCATAGGTAACTCAGGTTCAATATCAAATAATAACTCCAGATGTTTTTCTTCAGCTTTTATGCTGACAAAATTGGTTAGACTTTCAAGCACATCGCCAAGATTGAAGTCTATGGCTTCAACTTCTAACTTACCAGCTTCAATCTTGGAAAAATCGAGGATGTCATTGATGATCCCAAGTAAGGATTCGGCACTTCGGTGCACTTTATCAATATAATTACGTTGTTGGCGATCGAGTTCTGTTTCCAGTGCCAAATGTGACATACCAATAATGGCATTCATTGGCGTGCGTATTTCGTGCGACATATTGGCGAGGAAATCTGATTTGGCTCGATTAGCTTCTTCTGCCTGTTGCTGCGCTTGAATGTAATCAAGCTCAAGTTGTTTACGTTCGGTAATGTCGATATGAACGCCAGACACTCGGCTGGGTTTGCCCTCGTGATTGGTTTCAGTGATGCGGCCGATATCTAAAATCCATTTGGTACTTGCTGAACCTGATTCAATCCGCATTTCTTCTTTAAACTCGCTGCGCTGACCATGCAAGTACTCGAGCATATGCGACTCTATCGTTTCCCTGTCATCGGGATGCACATACTTAGTCCAGTTTTCTAAACTGTTGCGCAAGGTAAACCAGTCTTTTTCTTCCTCGACAAATTCACTGTCTTGGCCTAAACCGAGCATATTTGCACTGACACGATTAATTTTGATGACTTGCTGTTCAGGGAAAAACTCCCACAAGCCTATGCGAGCACCATAGGTTGCCGCGTCTAAACGCTCCTCACTTTGCTTAAGTCGCAGCTGTTGTTCATGTCGCTCAGTGATATCACGTAAAATGCCAATAAATACCATTTCATTATCGAGGACGCTTTCACGCACAGAAACCTCGAGCGGGAAAATATCGCCATTTTTTCGTTTACCATAAACCGTGCGTACGCTATCAACGGCATTGGCTTGATAATCACTAAGAATATTATTGTCTTGCTCGGCAAAATCATCGGCCTGAATGGTGGTAATGTGCTGTTCAATAATTTCGTTGCCAGCAAAGCCAAAAATGCGTTGTGCGGCACTGGAAAACTCTAAGATGTTACCGCTTTTATTAATGACAACAACACCATCGGCTACGCTGTCTAAAATTGTTCGATAACGACTTTCGCTGTCTAAAAGCTCTGCCTTTAAGGTTTCTTGCTTAGTGATATCAACCATGACGCCATCGAAATACTTACATTGGGCAATAGGATCTTTCACTGTGGTTGCTTTTAGTTGAACAATCTTTATTGAGTCATCACGGTGTTTGATTTTAAAGGTCGATAAAAACGGTTTAAGCTCTAGGTTGGAGCTTTTGATTTGTTTACGCAAAAGTTCAAGATCTTCAGCATCGATAATCTCGTAAAAGCGATTTAATGGCTGTTGCTGCTGAAATTCGTCTACATCAAAGCCAGTAATATCGGCAATTTTATCGCTGATAAATACCAACTCGGCATCACTATTGAAGCTTTTACTAAATTGAAAGCGAAACACAGCGCCAGGGATGTTGGTCACCATAGAACGAAACAACATTTCGTTTTGGGTGAGTTGAGACAGTGCTTTTTCACGTTCGGTAATGTCAATTAACGACAGTCTAACCTCATGACCGTCGCTGGATCTAATCGCCGAAGCGGCGATCCGTAACGGTGCACCATTAGCATTAACAAGGTCGATATTCACATCGCTTTGTTGCTCTCCAGCAAGTGCGTTTTCAAATAAACTAATGCCGGCTTTGTTGGCTGGTTCGGCAGGTAAGAGATTAGCCCAGCGCATATCTTCTAGCTCAAAAGATGAATAGCCGGTGAGTTGTAAAAAGACTTTGTTGTGCTTACCAATATAGCCGTCGGGAAGCAAGGTCGCATGAGCAACGGGAGAGTTTTGGTAGAGATCAGAAAGCCTGGCTTCTCTATCTGAGAGTTCTTTTGTTCGTTTTTTAACCCGGCTTTCCAGCTCATTATTGGTTTGTAGCAATCTGTCGTTCATGCGGGTCAACACATTAACAGCCATTTTTGCCAAAATCGCCATTAACAGAATAACGCTAATCAGCACCAGTAAAATAGTAAGCCGCAGTTGATCATAACCTGCTTTTATTTCATCTAAGTCTATTTCAGAGATGACGCCCACACCAAGCTCATCAAGCCAGCGCCACGCACCTAATACCTCAATGCCACGGTAGTCCGTGTAAGCTTTGCTGGTTTGTCCATCTTGTTGCGATAATACTTTCTCAGCACTGTAGGTTAATGGCAGTTGGTTTGGTGAGGTATCGTCATTAAATGGTATGTCAGCACTCAGTTGTCGACCGGGGTTGCGTAATTCAATGCTTAAGATACTCGACTGGCCGTCAGCTATTAGACCTATCTCTGCTAAACGTTTCTCAAAACGACTGGCAGAGACCATAACACCTTGTTTATTAACTAGATAGGTTTCGCCACTTTTACCAACTCGAGCACTGGCGATAATTGGATATAGTTCCTGGTAAGGGTCGATGCGCAGCGCCATCACCGCGATAATATTTCGTTGTTGGTCATAGACGGGACCAACAACAAACATTGTGGTGTTATGGGCGCCTAAGCCTTTTTGCACATCATGCAAGGAGACATCACTGCGCAAAGGACCAACGACAACATTCTTGCCAGCAAAGGCCTGAGCGAGTAATTCTGGTGCTTGTGTGCTAAGTAGGTTTGTTTCACCAAGGTTACTATCACGTAGAGAGCCATAGTTAATATGATCTTTACCAATCACGAAGAAACCAACATGGCGATTTTCAAGGGAGAGATCATTGTAGAGTTGGCGTAACTGTTGTAAATCACTGTTGGTAACTAACTGCTCAGCATTAGCCGTGAGTAAGCTTTCAATTAGCGTAGTGCTCAATGGGTCATCGGCAACAATACGCAAGGTGGCGATTTGTCCGTGATACCAGCTTTGTAATGATGAATGAGTGGTTTCAGCAACGGTTGCTAATGACTCACTGGCTTGGTGCTGCATCTGCTTGCGCATGGTATGCAAGCCATAATTAATCAAAATAGAGATGATTAATAGAAAAATCATCAATACGCCGGTGATCAACTGTTTGGCTTGGCTATTAGCGAGAAGTAGCGACAACTCCTGTTGCGTTTGCTGGCGCACTTTATAAACAACGAAAACTAGCAAGCCAATGAGCAGGACAACGGCAGCTAAAATAGATTCGTTATACATATAAACATTCTATCGTTAAGTTGTGCTTAATCATTTAAAATAAGCATAGCAGTAACAACTGTGAATGGTATTCGCAGCGACTTGCTTTAGGGGAGTTGCTTGATAGGTTGTTTAGTCGTCGAGTTGATAACAGAGCTGATGGCAAAAGTCGCACCGTAGATTGCACACCTTGCTTAGGCAAACGTGATAACTAGGCGAAAGTAAAAACGACGCCGTAGCGTCGTTTTTACTGGTCGGTCATAGATGATTTGCTTATGACGACTTATTGTGTCGATAGTAGTTTATTAAATGACGCGTCGAGCTGTCATGAGCAGTACTGTCGCTATCACTGATAATTTCTGCATGAATATTGTTTGCCAGTCCTTTGCCAAGTTCTACACCCCATTGATCAAACGAGCAAATGTTCAATAGTATCCCTTGGCTAAATATTTTGTGCTCATACAAAGCAACCAATTGGCCTAGCGCGTACGGGGTTATTTTATCGAATAAAAATGTTGAGCTTGGGCGATTGCCTTGATGTACTTTGTGCGGTGCAATCATATCAATGAACTCTGGTGATTTACCTTGTTTGGTTAAGGTGTCACGTACTTCTTGCTCGCTAACACCCGTCATAAACGCTTCCGCTTGCGCAAACATATTGGCCATTAAGATATCGTGGTGAGCAGCCATTTCGCGAATCGGTTGCACCGAGCCGATAAAGTCGGCAGGGACAATGTTATTGCCTTGATGTAGGTATTGATAAAAGGCGTGCTGACCATTAATACCTATTTCACCCCAAATGGTTGGAACGGTGTTGTAATCTACCACGTCACCTTGCATGCTGACATGCTTACCATTACTTTCCATTTCCGCTTGCTGCAAATAAGCGGTTAAGCGATGCAGGACTTGATCATACGGTAAGATGACCTGTGATCGAGCGTTTAAAAAGGTGCAATTCCATAAGCTTAAACACGCCATAATAAATGGGATATTCGTTTCTAACGGAGCGCTTTGAAAATGATCGTCCACTTCGCGCGCACCCAGTAACAAACTTTGGAAATGTTCAAAGCCTAAATACAGAGCAATCGGTAAACCTATGGTTGACCATAATGAGAAGCGGCCGCCTACCCAGTCCCACATGTCAAAAATGTTTTGCGCATCAATTCCAAATGCCGTTACTTTTTCAATATTGGTTGAAACCGCAACGAAGTGTTTGGCTACAGCCGCTTTATCACCAAGCTTGTCAACTAAATGACGCATTGCGGTATTCGCATTAGTCATGGTTTCTGATGTGGTAAAAGTTTTACTGGATATAACAAATAGTGCTGTTTCTGGGTCAATACGATCAAGCACGTCAGCAATTTGGTTGCCATCGACATTCGATACATAATGTACATTTAAACCTGTGGTGCTATAGGCCTTAAGTGCATTGGTGGCCATTTCTGGACCAAGATTTGAACCACCAACACCAATGCTGACAATATCGGTAATGGCTTTGCCAGTATGGCCGCGCCATTCTCCTGAATGGACGCTTAGGCAAAATTGTTGCATTTTATCAAGTTGCTGTTGAACTTGTTCGCTTACGTTAACCCCATCAACGACCAAAGGCTGTGTTGTATCACGACGCAATGCGACATGTAACACGCTGCGATCTTCGGTGACATTAATACGTTCGCCGGAGAACATTTTTTCACGCCAATCATTGAAGTTACATTGCTCGGCGAGTTGCAAGAACAAGTCCATGGTTTGTTCATCAATATTTTGTTTTGAATAATCAAAAAGCAAACCCGATAACGACGCACTGTATTTATCAAAGCGCTGTGGATCTTGTTCAAACATCGCTTTAATCGAACGATTAGGTGCAGATTTAGCCAGTTGATGCAGTTGTTGCCATGCAGGTAATGCAGAACGAGTCATAATATAATTCCTTTCATTGTAATCGATCAGTAAACAGCTATGGCGCAAATATTAGCAGAGCTACCTGCAAAATGCTGTAAATAACATTCACTTAGCCAGCTGTAGTGGTTATCCAAGAATATTCGTGTTGATAGTCGCATTCTTTCCCATAATCCCACTCGGCTTTACCTGTTATTTACAAAGGCTGACTTTATGTTGATTTGCTCCTGCTTTAGTGGTCGAGATAGGGTAAAATGCGCACGGATATCCACAAATCTCCACATCATTATAAAAATATCTGAGCGAGTTTCGTTGAGCCTTGATCCTTCTGCTTTTGCTTACTGTTGTTATCCTGTTACGGTGCTTGACAATGGTTGACACAAATCACTAAACTGTAGTTTGGTGGGAAAAAGTGGAGAATTGTGGATCATTACGCTATTGTTTAAAAATTATACAATGGCGTCTGTAGCAAACAACTGACAATAATTATGTTTATAGGTTCGAACAGCATTACTTTAGATAGCAAAAATCGGATCACGATACCCACCAAGTACCGTGACGGTTTGTTTGTTGATTATCAAGGTAAAATGGTCTGTACCGTACATACCGAAAGTCGCTGTTTATTGCTGTATCCACAGGCTGAATGGGAAGAGCTGGAACTTAAGCTCAGCCGTTTATCCGATATGCACCGCAGCGAGCGCATTATTAAGCGTTTGCTTTTAGGTAACGCCACAGAATGTGACCTCGACAAAAATGGTCGCCTGTTACTTAGCCCGGTATTAAGACAGCATGCCAACCTAGAAAAAAATGTCATGCTTGTCGGTTTGCATAATAAGTTTGAAATTTGGAACGAAGCCGATTGGTACGCGGAAACGCAACAAGGTATTGCTGACAATCAGCAAGGTAATTTAGAACCAACTGAAAGATTATCAGATCTATCGCTTTAGCTTTGCCTGATAGCGATAGGAGAATATATATGGCAACAGAATTTGCACACATATCGGTATTACTACAAGAAGCCGTTGACGGTCTGGATATAAAACCAGATGGCACCTACATCGATTGTACATTTGGTCGTGGTGGTCACTCTGGATTGATACTTAAAAGCCTAGGCGAAAACGGACGACTGATAGCCATTGATAGGGATCCGCAAGCAATAGAGTCTGCGCAAAAATTTGCTGACGATCCTCGATTTCAAATCGTACACAGTGGCTTTGCAGACCTGCAGGAAATTGCCGTCGACTTAGCATTAGTGGATAAGGTCGACGGTATCTTGCTTGATCTTGGCGTTTCTTCACCGCAACTTGACGATGCGAGCCGTGGTTTTAGCTTTATGAAAGACGGACCGCTGGATATGCGCATGGATACTAGCCGTGGGCAAACAGCTGCCGAATGGTTAAGCCGAGCCGATGTCGAGGATATCACGTGGGTATTACGTACCTTTGGCGAAGAAAAACAGGCATGGCGTATTGCTAATGCCATTGTTGCCGCCCGAGAGGAAGAAGAGCTTACCACAACAGGGCAGTTGGCGAGAGTGATTAAGCAAGCCGCCCCACAAAAAGAGATCAAAAAACATCCGGCGACGCGCAGCTTTCAGGCAATCCGCATGTATATCAACTCGGAACTTGAACAAATTGAAAAGGCCTTGGCGGCATCGCTTGACGTGCTCAGAGAAAATGGTCGTTTGGTGGTGATTAGTTTTCACTCTCTGGAAGATAGATTGGTAAAACAATTTATGAAAAAGCACAGTACCGCGAAAAAGGTGCCTCGTGGTATGCCGATTACCGAAGATGAGTTAGATAAAACCAAGAAGTTGACCTTAGTCGGTAAAAAGTTGAAACCGAGCAAGCAAGAGGTATCTGATAACGTGCGTTCACGCAGTTCGGTATTGCGTGTTGCTAGTCGGTTGGCAAAACAAAGCGACTAGCATAGCAAATTAGGGCAGTGAATTAGCATTTTGCTTCGACATGATGAGCGTAAAAGGATAACAGCATGGCTCTGCCGAAGTTTATATTGGCACAACAGATTTGGCAGGATATACGGCGCTATAGCTTCACCTATGTGCTAGCAATCGCGGTGCTTTTGTCCGCTTTTTCGGTTATTTATATGAGCCACTTAAACCGGCAAGCGACCATCCAACTTGAGCGCTTATACAGTGAGCGCGATGAGCTAGACGTTGAATGGCGTAATTTACGACTCGAACAGCACTCACTAGCAGAGCACAGTGACATTGAAATAAAAGCGAAACAACATTTAAACATGTATCGCCCTAAGGCGAGTGAAGAAATAATAATAAATGTACCATGACCAATAACCGCAACGCGCGCAATACAAGTAAGTCGAAACCCACAACCATCGCTTGGCGATTTTATACGGTTGTGGGTTTGATCTGCTTGGTGTTTAGTGGATTAGTTGCTCGCGCTGCCTATATTCAAGTGCTAGAACCCGAACAGTTAATAAAACGGGGTGATAACCGCACGATTCGTAATACATCAAAAGATTCTCATCGCGGTGCGATTGTTGACCGCAACGGTATTGAGCTAGCGATTTCCGTTCCTGTTCGCACGATTTACGCCGATCCGCGTGACTTTCTGCAAGGTGGCGGAGCATCGATGGAACGTAAGTTAAATGCATTGGCGCAAGCTCTTGAACAAAATGTTGCGGACATTAAAAAGCGCATTGGTACTAACGAAAAAAGACGTTTTGTTTATTTAGCACGACAGATTTCACCAGCAACGGCAGAATACGTTCAAAAGCTAAAAATTCCCGGTATTCGCACGCGTAAAGAGTCAAAACGCTTTTACCCAGCTGCGGAAATCAGTGCTCATCTTGTTGGCTTTACCAATGTTGATGACCAAGGTATCGAAGGCATTGAACGTCAATACAATGATGTATTAACCGGCGTTGATGGCAGTAAGAAGTACATAAAAGACGCTAAAGGCAATATTATCGAGGTGATTGAACGTCAAGAGCCTGTACCTCCACAAGATGTGCAGCTTTCTATTGATCAGCGTATTCAAGCGTTAGCTTATAAAGAATTAAAAGCAGCAATTACCTCGTTCCAAGCGACCTCAGGATCGGCTGTCGTTGTTGATATCCACACCGGTGAGGTGCTGGCAATGGTTAATGGCCCATCGTATAACCCAAATAACCGTAAAGGTACGGCCACGCATCGTTTTCGCAATCGTGCCATTACCGATATTTTTGAGCCTGGTTCAACCATGAAGCCGCTCACGGTGTTAACGGCATTGGAGCTTGGCTCAGTAGATAAAGACGCCGTTATTGATACATATCCGGGTTGGATGCGATTAGGTGGTAGACGTATTAGTGATGTGCGTAATCATGGTGAGTTAACGTTAACTGAGATTTTAATAAAATCGTCAAATATGGGCACCACTCGCCTTGCCCTTGATATCCCGAAGGATTTTTTACTTGGTAAGTTTTTCGAAATGGGCTTTTCGGAAGATACCGGTACCGGGTTACTTGGCGAATCATCAGGGCGATTATCCGATCGTAACCGTTGGTCGCAGTTTGAATTGGCGACTTTATCTTGGGGCTATGGCTTAGCAATTAGTCCGTTACAGTTAGCACGCTTTTATGCGACGATTGGTAATGGTGGCATAAAACGACCATTGTCTGTACTTAAAAATCCGCAATTTAACCATGGCGAACGCGTGCTTGATGAAAAAAATGCGCAAGCTGTATTAGCGATGATGGAACAAGTAGTGTTAGAAGGTGCTCCTAAAGCCAAAGTGGAAGGCTATCGTGTTGCCGGTAAAACGGGGACAGCCCGAAAAGCCGTCGCTGGTTCATACGGTAATGAATATGTTGGCTTATTTGCTGGCGTTGCACCGGTTTCAGATCCGAAGATAGCGGTTGTTGTTATTATTAACGAGCCCGGCGGTGACTTGTATCATGGTGGCGAAGTCGCCGCACCAGTATTTTCACGTATTATGGGAGGCAGTTTGCAGTATTTAAACATTGCCCCAGATGACCAAACGCAAATTACTCAAATTAATGGTAAAGGAGGCAATGGTGCCTAACTTTTCTATTAATAAAACACTCGCAAATTTTGCGATTAATTTAGCCGCAACGGGCTTTGATGATAGCCGTTGTGGTAACTTAGTAAACGATTCACGGCAAGTTCAGGCTAACGACGTATTTGCCGCTATTGTTGGTACTCAACAAGACGCCAGTCAATTTATTACCGCGGCGATAGCTCAAGGTGCTAGTGTTGTCATCCGTCAATGTGACGAAGCATCGATGCACGGCCATGTTGAATATCAGCAAAGTAACCGTGCTCCTGTGCCTGTGGTGAGCTTTTATCAACTGGCTGATAAATTGCATCAAGTGAGTGCTCACTATTATCAGATGCCAAGTAATGATTTGACAATGATTGGCGTAACGGGTACCAATGGTAAAACCAGTTGCTGTCATTTGTTGGCACAATTGTTTACTGCCAACCAGGCAAAAAGTGCCATCATTGGTACGTTAGGCGCGGGACCGTTAGATGACTTACAAGATGTAAATAACACCACACCAGGGCCGACGTTATTGCAACAACTGCTACTTGGCTTCAAGCAGCAAGGCATAAGCAACGTGGCGATGGAAGTATCGTCCCATGCACTTGCGCAAAAGCGTCTCGATGCCAATATGATCGATATTGCGGTATTTACTAACTTAAGCCGAGATCACCTTGATTATCATGGTGATATGCAATCTTATGCTCGTGCAAAGCAGAAGCTGTTTGTTAAAAATAGCGACCAGCGTTGGGTGATTAACGGTGATGATGCGGTTGGCAGACAGTGGCTTGAACAAGATGATGTCTGTAATGACACTTTGGTTTACGGCCTAGAACAAAGCATTAGCGCGCTGCCGGCGAAATTGTATGTTTGTGCCGATAACGTCAAATGCCATCAAGCAGGGATCAGCTTTAATGTTCATTCAAGCTTCGGGCACTGCCATATTGATAGCAGTTTGCTTGGTAAATTCAATGTTAGCAACTTACTGGCAGTGATCAGTGTCGCGTTGTCATCTGGGGTCGGTATTGATGAGATGCCTAGCCTTGTTCAACAACTTCAATCGGTGGCTGGCCGCATGGAATTATTTAGTGCTCATGGCAAAGCCAGTGCCGTTGTTGATTATGCGCATACACCTGATGGCCTAGAACAAGCGTTGCGCTCGGCGCGGCAACATTGTCAAGGTAAACTGTGGGTTGTGTTTGGTTGTGGCGGAGACCGTGATAAAGGTAAGCGACCGATGATGGGCGCCATTGCTGAACAATTCGCAGATCACATCGTGCTGACCAATGATAACCCGCGTAGCGAATCTGCTGAGCAAATTACTGATGACATTGCCGCAGGCATTAAAGATTTATCAAACACCCAAGTGATCATTGATCGCCAACAGGCGGTGCTCACGACCTTGGCTAAAGCCAACGCCAAAGATATGGTATTATTGGCGGGCAAAGGTCACGAAGATTATTTAATTATTGGCGAGCAAACCATCGCTTATAACGAGCGCGAAGTCGTACGTCAATTTTATACTCAAGGGGATGCTCGATGATCCCATTATCAATTAATATCATTGCTGATGTTGTCGACGGTGTGCTGAGCGACAGCAGTAAGGCTGAGCGCATAGTTACCAGTGTTAGTACTGATTCAAGGCAATTACAAGCCGATGACATGTTTATTGCCTTAAAAGGGCCTAACTTTGACGGTCACGGTTTTGTTGCACAAGCTGCAAGCCTTGGTTGTCCTGCAGCCATAGTCGAAGTCAAACAAGACGCCGATATCGCGCAAATTGTCGTTGCTGATTGTTATCAAGCGCTCGGCAAATTGGCGGCTTATGTGAAGCAGCAAGTTAATCCGAAAACTGTCGCTATTACCGGTAGTAGTGGTAAAACAACGGTGAAAGAAATGGTCGCGGCTATCTTATCACCATTAGGCTCTGTACTTGCAACGAAAGGTAACTTCAATAACGAAATTGGCGTACCGCTAACCCTATTGCGATTAGAACCACACCATCAATACGCTGTCGTTGAACTCGGTGCCAATCACCTTGGTGAAATTGCTTACACCACCTCGTTAACCAAGCCGGATGTTGCTCTGATTAATAATATTGCAGCAGCCCATTTAGAAGGATTTGGCGATTTAACTGGTGTTGCTCGTGCTAAAGGAGAGATTTTTTCAGGTCTCGGTGACAATGGTGTGGCTTTGTATAATCAAGATACACCGTTTACGGATAAATGGCAGTGGCGCCTACAAGATAAATCGGTACGTCGTTTTTCTTGTGTTAAACAAGCCGATTGTTATTGCACTGATGTCGAGTTAAGCGAGCAAGGCTTCTCGCGTTTTTGTTTAAATACCTACAAGGGCAATATTGATATTACCGTGCCAGTGCCGGGTCGTCATAACGTTTGTAATGCTGTCGCAGCAGCAGCCATTGCCCTAGAGTTTGGTGCCACATTAGAGCAAATTCGAGATGGCCTTGAGAATATGCGCCCCGTAAAAGGTCGTCTAAACATTACCCGTTTAGCGGGTACTGTTACCTTAATTGACGATACCTATAATGCCAATGTGGAATCGACTAAAGCAGCCGTTGATTTATTGGCGACTTACCAAGGGCACAAGATTTTCATCCTTGGTGATTTAGCTGAGCTTGGTGCTGATGCACGAGCCTATCACCAGCAAATTGGCGAGCACGCTTTAACGAGTAATATCGATAACATGGTTACCTTAGGGGTACTAAGTCAAAGTGCTTCTGATGTGTTTGCCGCTAATGGCCAACACTTTTCTAACCGCCAAGCATTATTAACAAAGCTAGCAGCATTGATTGATGAACTCGACTCTGCAACTGCCATAACCATTTTGGTAAAAGGTTCACGCAGTGCCCGCATGGAGTTGGTTGTCGAAGATATTAAACAGTGGCGAAAAGCCACACAAGAGGAACAGGGCACATGCTAGTTTGGCTAGGGCAGTACCTAACAGAGTTTTATTCCGGTTTTAACGTTTTTTCTTATTTAACGTTTCGCGCGATTGTATCAACGTTAACCGCATTGATTGCGTCATTGTATTTCGGTCCTAAGTTAATTAAATACTTACAGACCATGCAAATCGGCCAAACGGTTCGGGATGATGGCCCACAAAGCCATTTGTCAAAATCCGGTACCCCAACTATGGGCGGTCTCCTTATTCTCGGCACAATTTTGCTGAGCGTCTTGCTGTGGGCTGATTTATCAAATCATTACGTATTAATTGTGTTATTTGTGATTATCAGCTTCGGCCTAATTGGCTTTATCGATGATTATCGTAAAGTGATCCGCAAAGATCCCAAGGGCTTAATCGCTCGCTGGAAGTATTTTTGGCAAACCGTTGCCGGTTTAGCGGTCGCGTTTTATTTATACGCGGTATCGCAACCGCAAGACACCGCACTGTTAATCCCTTTTGTTAAAGATGTAATGCCGCAATTGGGCATTTTGTACATTGGTTTGGTGTATTTTGTCATTGTCGGTACGTCAAACGCGGTTAACCTAACAGATGGCCTTGATGGCCTGGCGATTGTGCCTACTATCTTGGTAGCCGCTGCCTTTGCTGTTTTTGCTTACGTTACTGGTAATGCCAACTTCTCTGATTACTTGCAGCTGCCGCACATTCGTGAAGCCAGTGAGTTAGTGATTGTTTGTACGGCGATCGTTGGCGCAGGTCTTGGCTTTTTATGGTTCAATACCTACCCTGCACAAGTTTTTATGGGCGATGTTGGTAGTTTAGCGTTAGGTGCGGTACTTGGTGTTATCGCGGTATTGGTTAAACAAGAACTTGTGCTGTTTATTATGGGTGGTGTTTTTGTTGCAGAAACATTATCGGTTATTTTACAGGTGGGCTCGTATAAATTACGAGCAAAGCGTATTTTCCGCATGGCACCTATTCATCACCACTATGAATTGAAAGGCTGGCCAGAGCCACGCGTCATTGTCCGCTTTTGGATAATTTCTGTGGTACTGGTGCTTATTGGCTTAGCGACCTTAAAGTTACGATAACGGTCAGAGAAAGTGATAATGCAAACACTATTTGAGCATAAAAAATATGTTGTTGTTCTGGGGCTAGGTGCTACAGGGCTATCATGTGCTCGCTACTTGGTTAGTCAAGGAATTGATTTTGTCGTTATCGATTCTCGCCCAGCGCCAAGTGGTCAACATCGTTTGCAGCGAATCGCACCAAACGCAACGTTATATAGTGGCGCTTGGCATAGCGATATCATCGCCAAGGCTGATCTTATTATTGCCAGTCCAGGGGTGGATATTAATCAGGCTGAAATCGCCGATTATGTACAAGCTGATGCTGAACTCATTGGTGATGTTGAACTTTATTGCCGTATTAATCGTTCGCCGAAATTAGCGGTCACGGGCTCAAATGGCAAGTCAACAGTGGTGAGCTTACTCGATCATATCGCTAAACATTTGCATATAGATTCTGTGTTAGCCGGTAATATTGGTGTTCCAGTACTCGATGTGATCGAGCAAGATTGTGACATGGTGATCCTTGAATTATCGAGTTTTCAATTAGAAACCATGACATCGCTGAACGCGGTGGCGGGCACCGTGCTAAACATTAGTGACGATCACCTTGACCGTCACAAAACAATGGATAATTACCAAGCAATAAAGCATCGGATTTATCAACAAAGCCAACGTCGAGTATATAACCGCCATCAATC
The DNA here is from genome assembly GCF_041379765.1 of Thalassotalea sp. Sam97. Lineage (NCBI taxonomy): Bacteria > Pseudomonadati > Pseudomonadota > Gammaproteobacteria > Alteromonadales > Colwelliaceae > Thalassotalea > Thalassotalea maritima. Next base: position 442,850 of record NZ_CP166919.1, read on the forward strand.
TAACACTTATCCAACAGAATTACGTGTTGATGACATCAGTTTTGGCATTGATGCGCCGGCACACGGCCATCTAGGCATTATTAAAGACGAGCAGCACTGTTATTTAGCCTTTGGTGAGCAGCGCTTAATTAACTGTGACCAATTACCATTAGCTGGCCAGCATAACTATTTAAACTGTTTGGCCGCCTTAGCATTAGGTTATTGTGCAGGCTGGTCGATGACAATGATGGCTCGCGCATTATTGTCGTTTGAGGGGTTAGCGCATCGCTGTAAACAGGTTGACAGTGGTGATGACATTATTTGGATAAATGACTCTAAAGCCACCAATATTGGCGCAACCTTAGCCGCTATAGAGGGACTGGTGCACCCACGCCGACGTTTAATCTTAATTGCGGGCGGTGATGGTAAAGGTGCCGATTTTAGCGAATTACAGCCAGGCATTAGCATGGTCGATGAGCTCATCACACTAGGTAAAGACGGTCCTGAGATTGCTCAATTAAAAGCCAATAGTATTGAAGTACATAGTCTTGAACAAGCGGTACAACAAGCGCGCAATATAGCCGAGCCTGGTGACATGGTGCTATTGTCGCCGGCGTGTGCAAGCATCGATATGTTTAATAACTACATGCAGCGTGGCGATATGTTTATTGCGGCCATTCGAGGTGAGCAATAATGAGCTCGACCGTGCCTGAAACCATACGAGATAATATGCGTCAGTTATCGTTACCATCATGGCTGTTAAACTCGCATGAGCAGCAACGTCCGGCGATGTTTGACCGCGGCTTTGTGGTGATCGCACTGGCTTTGTATGCAATTGGCCTGGTTATGGTTGCCAGCGCTTCGTTACCTATTGGTGAGAAACTGCATAACAACCCGTTTCACTTTATGTTTCGCCATTGTTTTTATGTGGTTTTGAGCTTGACTCTTGCTGCCGGCGCACTGCAAGTAAGCATGGCGACGTGGCAAAGAGTGAGCTGGTTATTGTTACTGCTGGCGATTGCATTATTGGTGGCGGTACTCTTTATAGGGCGCACGGTTAATGGCTCGACACGCTGGATAGCTATCGGCCCTATTAACATTCAAGCGGCAGAACCTGCCAAATTATTTTTCTTTTGTTATTTATCTGCTTATTTAGTGCGCAGACGAGACGAAGTGATGGATAATTTATGGGGCTTTTCAAAACCGTTCTTGGTATTATTCGTGCTTGCTTTATTGTTATTAGCCGAGCCAGATTTAGGTACGGTTATTGTTATGGGCTGTACAGCGCTAGGCTTGTTATTTCTTGCTGGTGCTAAGCTATGGCAATTTGGTGCCATTGTAGTTGCGGTGTTTTCTGCGTTTTTCAGCTTGGCTTATTTTGAGCCATACCGATGGCGTCGAGTGACGTCGTTTTTACAACCATGGGCTGACGAATTTGGCAGTGGTTATCAATTAACCCAGTCGTTAATGGCATACGGACGTGGCGAAGTGTTCGGTATTGGCTTGGGTAATGGTATTCAAAAACTCGATTACTTACCTGAAGCGCATACCGATTTTGTGATGGCTGTGGTGGGTGAAGAATTTGGTTTTATGGGCATCGTATTATTGCTCGCGGTGATTTTGGCGCTGGTTATTAAAGCGCTGTTGTTAGGTAAGCGTGCGCTTGCCAATGAAAAATATTTTGAAGGATTTTTTGCTTACGCTATTGGTATCTGGCTGAGTTTTCAAGCGGCAGTTAATGTAGGAGCAAGCGCAGGGGTATTCCCAACCAAAGGTTTAACCATGCCTTTGATAAGCTACGGTGGTAGTTCAATGCTGGTTATGACACTGGCGATTGTGGTGTTAATCCGCATCGACCATGAGCTGAGACTGCAAACGATACAAGCGACAGTTAAAAACGACGCTGGCGGTAATAAAAGTCGGCGAGTGAAAACAACAAATAAGGAAGAGGGCGTCAGCAGTGAATAAACGTCCAACTATTTTAATTATGGCCGGTGGTACAGGCGGTCACATTTTTCCAGGACTTGCCGTTGCTGAATACCTTCAGCAGCAAGGCTGGCATGTGCACTGGTTAGGGACGGCAGATCGCATGGAAGCCGATATTATTCCCGCCCATGGCATCGATATTTCATTTATTAATATTGCTGGATTACGCGGCAAAGGCTTGAAATCTAAATTAACAATGCCATTTAAGGTGTTGCAATCGGTGATCCAATCACTACGCGTTGTGAACAAAGTGCGTCCTGATGTGGTTTTAGGCATGGGTGGCTATGCTAGCGCGCCGGGGGCAATTGCCGCTTGGTTAAAGCGTATACCTTTGGTGCTACACGAGCAAAATGCCGTTGCTGGTATGTCGAATCGCTACTTAGCGAATATCGCCAATAAAGTGCTGAGTGCATTTGCCGGAGCGTTTGCGAGCAATGTAAACGCCGAAGTCGTTGGTAACCCTGTGCGTGGCAATATTAATTTATTGGCAAACGACATTGAGCCAATGCGCAAACGTGTGCTTGTTGTTGGTGGTAGTCTGGGTGCCAAAGTGCTTAATGACACCGTACCTCAGGCAATTTCTCAGGTTAAGTTACTTGGTTTGGACGTATGGCATCAAACAGGCAAGGACAACGCTGAGGTTGTGGCGGCTGCATACGATAATTACAAGCTTGATGCAGAAAAAATTAAAGTTACTGAATTTATCGATGATATGGCCAGTGCTTATCAGTGGGCTGATGTGGTGATTTGCCGGGCAGGCGCATTAACGGTTTCTGAATTGGCGATGGCAGGCAAGCCGGCGATATTGGTGCCGCTACCACATGCGGTCGATGATCATCAAACGAAAAACGCCCAAGTTTTGGTAAATGCAGGCGCAGGCTTCTTGTTAGCGCAACAAGAGTTAAATGCGACCGTGTTATCGAGAAAGTTAAATATGTTATTTAGCTCTGAAAGTACCTTACAAAAAATGGCGAAAGCGGCAAAATCTGTTGCTCGCCCTGATGCAACCGAGCGAGTTGCTATGACATGCAGAGCGTTGGCGGACAAATGAAAAGAATAATGAATGTACCAGAAATGCGTCGAGTAAAGAATATCCATTTTGTCGGCATTGGTGGCGCAGGCATGGGTGGTATCGCTGAAGTGCTACTTAATGAAGGCTACCAGATCAGTGGTTCCGATATAAATGAAAATGCCGTGGTTCAGCGCTTACGAAAGTTGGGCGCCACTATTGCTATTGGTCACGACAGAGCTAATGTCACAAACGCCAGTGTGGTGGTTGTTTCAACCGCTATTGATTTGCAAAACGTTGAAATAAGCGAAGCCAAGCAACGTCGCATTCCAATCGTTCGCCGTGCAGAAATGCTGGCGGAATTAATGCGTTTTCGTCATGGCATTGCTATCGCTGGGACCCATGGTAAAACAACCACAACCAGCTTAATTGCCAGTATTATGGCAGAAGGTGAATTAGATCCAACGTTTGTGATTGGCGGTTTGCTTAATAGTGCGGGCACCAATGCCTATCTGGGCCAAAGTCGTTATTTAGTAGCCGAAGCCGATGAAAGTGATGCATCGTTTTTACACCTACAACCTATGGTCGCAGTGGTTACTAATATCGACGAAGATCATATGGATACCTATGACGGTGACTTTGAAAAATTAAAAGACACTTACGTCGACTTTTTGCACAATTTGCCATTTTACGGTTTAGCGGTTATGTGCATTGATAACCCTGTGGTTAAAGAAATTTTGCCACGTGTTGGTCGTCAAGTGATCACCTACGGTTTTAGTGATGATGCTGACGTGCGTGCCATAGACTATAAGCAGCACGCAGGCATGAGTGAATTTACCGTACAGCGCAAGGGTAAAGAAGACTTACATATTCGTTTAAATCTACCGGGTATGCACAATGCGGCCAATGCACTTGCGGCCATTGCGGTTGCATCTGACGAAGGTGTTGCCGATGAGGCGATTGTGTGTGCCTTGCATAAGTTTGCTGGTATTGGTCGTCGCTTTGAACATTTAGCGAATATTTCTACAGCGAATGGTGAGATGACGGTGATTGACGATTACGGCCATCACCCAAGCGAGGTGGATGCAACCATAAAGGCGATGCGCAATGGCTGGCCAGAGCGTCGTTTGGTGATGATGTTTCAACCTCATCGCTATTCACGTACTCGTGATTTATATGAAGAGTTTGTGCAAGTGCTGTCACAAGTTGATCAACTGATCTTATTGGATGTTTATGCTGCTGGCGAAGAGCGCATAAGCAATGCTGATTCGAAAGCGCTGGCGCGCAGTATTCGTTCGCGTGGCACCATGGAACCAATTTACGTCAGTGCGCCAGATGAGTTACCCGCTATTTTGGCCAATATCCTTGAAAATGACGATATGTTGATCAGCCAAGGCGCTGGCAATGTTGGCGCGATTGCAAGAAAGCTTGTTAGCGCTGATGAATTGAACGTAAAAGGGCAGAGCTAATGGGCATGTTAATTGATGTCGCTGAGTTAAAAAAACAACATGTTGCCGTACTTTATGGTGGCAACAGCGCTGAGCGCGAAGTATCGCTAAAGTCTGGGCAAGCAGTCACTGAGGCGCTGAGCCAAGCTGGATTTCAGGTAACTGCAATTGATACCGCCAAGCAACCTCTGTCAGCGCTAATCGAGCACGGTATAGACCGTGTATTCATTGCCCTGCACGGTCGTGGCGGTGAAGACGGTTGCGTGCAAGGTGCACTGGAGTATATGCAAATCCCTTACACCGGCTCTGGTGTTCTCGGCTCTGCATTAGCGATGGATAAGGTTAGAAGTAAACAAATTTTTGCCGCCAGTGGCTTAGCCACCGCTGATTTTGTGGTGCTATCAATAGAGCAGCAACATAGCGCCGATTATCAAGCGATTATTAATCAGCTTGGTGGCAAGGTTATGGTTAAGCCGGCGAAAGAAGGCTCAAGTATTGGTATGAGTATTGCGGATAATGCCGAGCAATTAACTCATGCTGTTAGCGAAGCGTTTAAGTTTGACCAACAAGTACTGGTTGAAGCTTGGCTTAGTGGCGCGGAATATACCGTGGCGATATTAGGTGATGAAGCATTGCCGCCTATTTCAATGGTAACGCCAAATGAATTTTATGACTATCAGGCAAAGTACCAAAGCAATACGACTCAATACTTATGTCCTTGTGGTCTAGAGCCAGCATTAGAACAACAGTTGCAAGAGTTAGCCCTTGCAGCGTTTAAAGCAACTGGCGCAAAAGGTTGGGGCCGTGTCGATGTGATGCAAGATGCATCTGGTAAGTTTAACCTGCTCGAAGTCAACACGGTACCGGGCATGACGCAAACGTCGTTAGTCCCTAAAGCCGCTAAGCAAGCCGGTTTAGACTTTGGCCAGCTTGTAGTGCGGGTATTGCAATTAAGTGGAGAGGGCGTCAGCTAATACAAAAATGAGCGAACGGCAAAACATAGACAGCAAGGTAAATAACGCTAACGGCACATATTGGGCTGGTTTGGTGTTTTTTGTGTTGGTCTGTGTGCTGATGGTTTATGGCGCAAATAAGGTTCATCACCTTATGCAGCAAGATAAAGCGTTGCCCGTGTCGCATCTGCTGATTGAAGGTAATACGCCTTATACCAATAAGGTTGATATTGTTACGGCGTTAAAGCAGACTCGCTTGGATAACTTTTTCCAACTCGATGTCAATAATGTGCAGCGCCAATTGGAAGCGTTACCCTGGGTGTATAGTGCATCGGTACGCAAACAATGGCCGAATACATTAAGTGTGTATGTGCAAGATCAAGTGCCTGTTGCGGTTTGGAATGGTGACGACTTAATCAACGAACATGGGCAAATATTTCGTGCTGATCAAGGGCGTTTAACATCAAGGTTACCGCAGTTGTTTGGTCCTGAAGGGCGTGAATTGACCGCACTTGAGAATTATAGAGATCTAAACAAGTTGCTTAAATTCATTGATGCTGAAATCGCTCAAATTGAATTAAGTGAGCGTAATGCATGGTTGTTAACGTTAACCAATGGCATCGCCCTTAACCTTGGTCAAGAAGATCGGGTGATGCGCATTCAGCGCTTTATGGATGCATATTCGCAAATCAAGGCGTTGGTTAAGCAACAGCAACAAGTAGATTATATTGACCTTCGCTATGACACAGGCATGGCAATTGGTTGGAAACCGCTAATAGAAGAAGAGCAAACAAATGTCTAAAGCAGTGGAAAGAAATTTGGTCATTGGCCTAGATATAGGCACCTCAGAAGTTGTCGCTGTGGTTGGTGAAGTGACTCCAGATGACAAATTATGCATTATTGGGGTTGGTACTAACCCAGCTCGAGGCATGGATAAAGGTGGCGTTAACGATTTGAATTTGGTCGTTAAGTCAATTCAACATGCCGTTAGCGAAGCTGAAATGATGGCTGACTGCAAAATTGGCTCGGTATATTTAGGCATTTCAGGTAAGCATATTCATTGTCAAAATGAAAATGGTATGGTGCCAATTAATGACCACGAAGTGACTCAGGTTGATGTAGATAATGTAATGCACACGGCGCGTTCAGTACCTATTTCAGCGGAGCGTAAAATGCTCCATGTCAGACCGCAAGAATTTAGTGTCGACGTGCAAGAGGGCATTAAAAGCCCAATTGGTATGTCGGGTGTACGCATGGAAGCTAAAGTGCATATTATTACCTGTGCTAATGATATGGCGAAAAATATCGTCAAATGCGTTGAGCGTTGTGACTTACATGCCGACCAACTGATTTTTTCAGCGTTGGCGTCAAGTTATGCGGTGTTGACACCTGATGAAAAAGAGCTTGGCGTTTGTGTCGTCGATATGGGCGCTGGCACCCTAGATATTTCTATATTCGCTAATGGTGCGATACGCCATAGCGCGGTTATTCCGGTAGGTGGTAACCAAGTGAGCAATGATATTGCCAAGATTTTCCGTACGCCATTAGCGCATGCTGAAGAAATTAAAGTGCAATATGCGTGCGCGTTGCGCCATATGGTCAGTATGGAAGAGAATATTGAAGTGCCAAGTGTTGGTGGTCGACCAGCACGCACTATGTCTCGTCATACATTGGCGGAGGTTGTTGAACCACGTTACCACGAATTGTTTGAGCTTATTCAAGAAGAAATCAAGCAAAGTGGTTGGGAAGATCAAATCGCCGCCGGTGTGGTCTTAACCGGCGGGACCTCGAAAATGGAAGGCGTGGTTGAATTTGCTGAAGAAGTATTCCAAATGCCAGTACGTATTGGTAAGCCTATCGATATTGAAGGCCTTACCGAGTATGTTGACGATCCAAGTTACGCAACCGCAGTTGGCTTATTGCGTTATGGCCTTGAGTTAAGAGCCGAGAAAAATAAAGAACAAGAACATCACGATGGCGTCGTAAGTATGTTGTCGCGAATGAAAAACTGGTTTCATAACCAGTTTTAATACCCAGATGAGTAAGTTTAAAAACAGATTTTTTGGTGGAACAAAAATACCTAGAACGGAGAGAAAATTATGTTTGAATTAATGGAAGAGCACAACGAAGAAGCGGTGATTAAAGTCATCGGTGTTGGTGGCGGTGGTGGTAATGCCGTTGAACACATGGTGGTACAAACCATTGAAGGTGTTGAATTTATTACTGCAAATACCGACTCGCAAGCGTTGCGTAATTCATCAGCAACAGTGACCCTACAAATCGGTGCTGATGTAACTAAAGGTTTAGGGGCTGGCGCTAACCCAGAAATCGGCCGTCGCAGTGCGGAAGAAGACAGAGAGACCATCCGTCAAACCCTACAAGGTGCTGACATGGTGTTTATCGCTGCCGGTATGGGCGGTGGTACAGGTACTGGTGCGGCACCTGTCGTGGCAGAAATTGCTAAAGAAATGGGTATATTAACGGTGGCGGTTGTTACCAAACCATTCCCATTTGAAGGCAAAAAGCGCATGAACTACGCCGAGCAAGGCATTGAGTTCTTATCAAATAATGTTGACTCATTAATTACGATTCCAAACGAAAAACTACTGAAAGTATTAGGCCCAGGTACGTCATTGCTTGATGCCTTCAAGGCTGCCAATAATGTTTTACTTGGTGCGGTACAAGGTATTGCGGAATTAATTACTCGCCCAGGTCTAATCAACGTTGACTTTGCAGACGTACGTACGGTTATGTCTGAAATGGGCACTGCAATGATGGGCTCAGGTTCAGCAACCGGTGAAGATCGCGCAGAAGAAGCAGCAGAAGCGGCGATTTCGAGCCCGTTACTTGAAGACGTTGATTTAGCAGGGGCACGTGGTATTTTGGTAAATATTACTGCAGGCCTAGATATCTCAATTGATGAGTTTGAAACAGTTGGTAATGCAGTGCGTGCATTTGCTTCAGAAAATGCCACGGTTGTGGTGGGTGCGGTAATTGATGCTGAAATGAGTGATGAATTGCGTGTTACTGTGGTCGCAACAGGTATCGGTCAACAGCAAAAACCTGAAATTTCAATTGTACCACCAGTTCAAAAGCCTGAGCCAATTGCGGTTAATGCACCATATACGCCAGAGCCAGAGCCGACGCTATATACGGAAGATCGCCCTGTTAGTAACCCTGCGACAGCGCCACAAACGGCACCCGATGCAGATTACTTAGATATCCCAGCGTTTTTACGTAAGCAAGCGGACTAATTGTTGTAACGCAAAGGTATCGATAGCATTTTCGATGTAATCAATCGGTTGTTACCGATTGTTATAATCGTGTTTAGATTTGTGGTTTTGTTAGGTTATTGGTTGGCGACAGGCTAAAATAGCTCGTTCATTCAAAGAATATTAGTCATATTTATGACGTGCTTTGTAAACGAGGTAGTAAAAGTGATAAACGGTCGTGACTATTTACCATCACGTAATCACTATGTAACCATAACATTGAGATTCGATGAGTTACGCAATTATCGGGCCAATAAGCTATGGTTTTGACCCGTAACGATATTTTTGCTAAGATCCTGCCGGTTTGAAGTAGTAATATGCTTTGAATTAGGTGGAAGAAGTTTTTTAAGGCGATATATGATCAAGCAACGTACATTAAAGCAAGCTGTAAATGCCACAGGCGTTGGCTTACACAAAGGTGAAAAAGTGCAGATTACTCTCCGTCCTGCACCGGCCAACACAGGCGTAGTTTTCCGCCGTGTTGATCTTGATCCTGTAGTTGATATCCCTGCAACTCCTGAAGCTGTGGGCGAAACAACCTTGTGTACATGTTTGGTTAACCAGCAAGGCGTTCAAGTATCCACCGTTGAACATTTGCTTGCTGCTGTTGCTGGCTTAGGTATTGATAACCTAATCGTAGAAGTCGATTCACCAGAGATCCCTATTATGGACGGTAGTTCACTGCCGTTCGTTTATCTGATTCAGTCAGTGGGCGTTGAAGAGCAAAACGTTGCTAAGAAGTTTTTACGTATCACCAAAACCGTTCGCGTTGAAGAAGGCGATAAGTGGGCTGAGTTACGCCCGCACGAAGGCTTCAAGGTAAACTTCGCCATTGACTTTGATCATCCGGTGATTGCCAATACAACACAAACGATGTCGCTCGATTTATCAAGTAATTCATTCGTTAAAGAAATCAGCCGTGCTCGCACGTTTGGTTTTATGAAAGATATTGAGTTTTTGCGTTCACATAACCTTGCCTTGGGCGGTAGCCTCGAAAACGCCATTGTGCTTGATGAATATAAAATGCTTAATAGTGAAGAACTACGTTACGATGACGAATTCGTTAAGCATAAAATTCTTGATGCTATTGGTGACTTATATATGGGGAGCTGCAGTATTCTCGGTGAGTTGCGCGCTTATAAGTCAGGGCACGGCTTAAATAACATGCTATTGCGTGAAGTATTTAAACGCCAAGACTGTTGGGAGTGGGTCACTTATCAAGACGAACAAGGTGCACCGATTACCTATCAAGACGCCGTTTTTGCCTAATGACTATATTTGTCTCATAAATTAGGCAAGCAGAAAATCAATGAAAAGGAGCTATAATGGCTCCTTTTTTAATGCGATTTGATGAGTGATTTAATCGAGTTGTGGTTGTTGATAATGGCCTGACTTATATCGCGTTGGCTAGGTAGCCGAACAATGCACGCGAACGAGCACTAATCATTATCTTTTTTCTTTACATGCGACGCCAACTTTAATAGCTTTTCTTTTAAACCTGGCGGTGCAGACTCGGCTACTTTAAGTAACTCATCGGCGCTTTGTTGTGACATACTTTTTTTCGGCTTTTCCACCTTCACAGGCTCAGCCTCACGTTTGACACCATGCGGATTGACTTTGATGTCAATGCGCTGAAATATCCCATGAGTTTGCAATTGCAGTTGCTTCGCAATATTATTGCGTTCAAATTGTAAACGCTGTCCCCAGACGGCAGATTTGGCTTCGATAACGACAAGGTCATCTCGGCAATTGGCTATTTGCCATGCTTTCTCTGGTAAATCGGGACAGGTTTGCCGTACAATCTGAGCCAAAATTTGCAATGATTGTGCTTTTACAGATATCGAAGCCATCGAGTTACTGGCATTTTGCAGTAAACTTTGCAGGTCTTGTGGCGCTTTAATGATGGGTTTCATAATACCTGTGTTAAATTTGTGTTTTTGTGATAAAGTGGCAAACGATCGCGTAATACGAAGTTGAGTATATGAGTTTAACATTAATATACCGCGGACAAAATGTTCGTTTTTCAATGAAGCTAACTAAACCAAAATGGCTTGCCATTGTTGGTGGCTTTGCCGTGGTATCTGGGTTGATCATGCATACCGCACTTACTGACAAAGAAGTGCCTGCTCACTTACAAGTAAACCAAGACAAACCTCAGCCGTCGTCGACATCGATAAGTGAACAGCAAGTCGTTGCGCTAACAGCGCGTATTGCCGAATTGCAGTCTCACGTATCACGATTAAATGCCTTGGGCGAGCGTTTAGCCGATGAAGTGGAGATCCCAAAAGACGAATTTAATATGGTCACTTTGCCATCGTCGGGTGGACCACTACACAATCAAGAGCTAACGCCAAGGGTATCGGTTTCTCAGTTAGAGCAACAGATTACTGATCTCGGTTTAAGCTTAAATCATAAAGAAAATCAGTTTAAACTCATCGAATCCCTGGCACTTGGTCAGCATATATCTAACAGTAGTTATTTATCAGGCCGACCGATAACCCGTGGTTGGCTGTCGTCGTATTACGGTGTCCGTAATGACCCGTTTACGGGTAAACCAGCCATGCACAAAGGTGTTGATTTCGCCGGTAAAGAAAATGCCGATGTGATAGCGACAGGCTCTGGTGTGGTTAGCTTTGTTGGTCAGCGTTATGGCTATGGCAATATGGTTGAGATTGACCATGGTAATGGCTATAAAACGCGCTACGCTCACAATAAAGAAAATTTGGTTGAGTTAGGCGAGGTGGTTAATAAAGGCCAAACAGTCGCCAAAATGGGCTCGACCGGTCGCTCGACAGGACCTCATGTTCATTATGAGGTGCTACGTAATGACAAACAACTTAATCCTGCAAAGTACGTTTATCGCAAGCCAAAAACGTAGCCTAGCCGCAATAATAATTTAAATCCTAATCCCTTATCTTAATCGCCACAACAGTTGAATAGTTGGTTAAATTAACATGTTTGTAAAATTAATGACGAAGCTGTTCGGTAGTCGCAATGATCGTCTACTGAAACAATTAAAAAAAGAAGTACAAAAAATTAACGCGCTTGAAGATACCATCAAGGCTTTGCCCGACGATGAACTAAAAGCAAAAACAACCGAGTTTAAAGAGCGTATTCAGGCTGGCAGCTCACTTAATGATATTTTAGTCGAAGCTTTCTCCGTCGTTCGTGAAGCCAGTGTACGTGTATTTGGTATGCGCCATTTCGATGTGCAAATGATCGGTGGTATGGTGTTACATCAAGGTAAAATTGCCGAGATGCGTACCGGTGAAGGTAAAACCCTTACCGCAACATTGCCAACTTACCTTAACGCCTTATCTGGTGAAAGCGTTCATGTTATTACCGTTAACGACTACTTAGCCAAACGTGATGCCGATTGGGCGCGTCCATTATTCGAATTTTTAGGGTTAACCGTTGGCTGTAACATTCCTGGCTTAAGTCCTGAAGAGAAACAAGCGGCCTATGCAGCGGATGTTACTTACGGCACCAACAATGAATTTGGCTTTGATTATCTACGTGACAACATGGCCTTTTCCCCTGAGCAACGTGTACAGCGTAAATTAAATTTTGCGGTAATCGATGAAGTGGACTCGATCTTAATCGATGAAGCGCGTACGCCGTTGATTATCTCAGGTGCAGCAGAGGATAGCTCTGAGCTATACCGTATGGTTGATCAAATCGTACCATTGTTAGAGCTACAAGATCGCGAAGATGAAGAAGGCGTAGAAAGTAGCGGCGACTTCACCATTGATGAAAAATCAAAGCAAGTTTACTTAACCGAGCGTGGTCAAGTTCGTGTTGAGGAAATCCTCACTGAGCGCGGCCTGTTAAAAGATGGTGACTCGTTATACGGTGCCAGCAATATTTCGTTATTGCACCATGTCATGGCGGCATTAAAAGCGCATAAGCTGTTCGTTAAAGATGTTGATTACATTGTTAAAGACGGTGAAATTGTTATCGTTGATGAGCACACTGGCCGTACTATGGAAGGCCGTCGCTGGTCTGAAGGTTTACACCAAGCGGTTGAAGCAAAAGAAGGCGTGAATATTCAAAATGAAAACCAAACGCTAGCCTCGATCACTTTCCAGAATTACTTCCGCTTGTACAATAAACTGTCGGGTATGACAGGTACCGCAGATACCGAAGCGTTCGAATTTAACCATATTTATGGTTTAGAAACGGTGGTTATTCCAACTAACCGTCCAATGGTACGTAAAGATTTACCGGATTTGGTATACCTTACTCAACAAGAAAAATTTGAAGCGATTTTAGCGGATATTAAAGATTGTGTTGAGCGTGGTCAGCCGGTGCTAGTCGGTACAATCAGCATCGAAACCTCAGAGTTTTTATCGCAATTCTTACGTAAAGAAAAAATCAAACACAAGGTTCTTAACGCTAAATTCCATGCTGAAGAAGCGGAAATTGTTGCTAATGCCGGTAAAATTGGCGCGGTAACCATTGCTACCAACATGGCCGGTCGTGGTACCGATATCGTGTTAGGTGGTAACTTGGCTGCGGAAATCGAAAAGCTAGCCAATCCTACAGCTGAACAAATTGAAGCGGCCAAAGTGAAATGGCAAGAAGAGCACGAGAAAGTGCTTGAGTTAGGTGGTTTACACATCGTTGCCACAGAGCGCCACGAATCGCGCCGTATTGATAACCAGTTACGTGGCCGAAGTGGTCGTCAGGGTGATCCTGGTTCAACGCGTTTCTACTTGTCGATGGAAGATGGCTTAATGCGCATTTTCGCTTCAGAGCGTATTGCCGGCATGATGCGTAAACTGGGTATGGAGCACGGTGAAGCGATTGAGCATCCGTGGGTAACCAAGTCGATTGAAAACGCCCAGCGTAAAGTTGAAGGTCGTAACTTTGATATTCGTAAGCAACTACTTGAATATGATGATGTTGCAAACGATCAACGTAAAGTGATTTACGAGCAACGCAACGAGCTATTAGACGAAGGCGATATTGGTGAAACCATCACCGCGATTCGCGAAGACGTTATCAATGGTATTATCGATGGTCACATCCCGCCACAATCACTTGAAGAAATGTGGGATATCAGCGGCCTAGAAGAGCGCTTAAAAGGCGATCTAGCATTAGAGTTACCTATCGCTAAGTGGTTAGAAGAAGACGACAAGCTTCATGAGGAGTCATTACGTGACAAGATCCTTAGCGAGGTAAACAATGCCTACAAAGCCAAAGAAGAGCAATTAGGTGCTGACGTACTGCGCCACTTTGAAAAAGCAGTAATGTTACAAACGCTTGATAACCTTTGGAAAGAGCACTTAGCGGCGATGGACCACTTGCGTCAAGGTATTCACTTACGTGGTTACGCACAGAAGAACCCTAAGCAAGAATACAAAAAAGAGTCGTTCGCATTATTCTCAGAAATGCTGGATAACTTGAAATACGAAGTGGTTAGTTTGCTATCTAAAGTTCGTATTCAACGTGAAAGCGAAGTTGAGCAAATGGAGCAGCAACAACAGCAAAAAGCTGAAGAAGCGTCAAAGCAGTTTACCCATCAAGGTAGCGGCGATGCGACACAAGAGAACGCTGTACCTCGCGTTGGCCGTAATGAACCGTGCCCATGTGGTTCGGGTAAAAAATACAAACAATGTCACGGTAAACTAACCTAATCGTTAGTAGCGTAATATTGTTTGCTATTGATAAGGGCGGTCTACCGCCCTTATTTGTATTTGTTGTTTCGTAAAATCATAATTTTCATAGGTAAGGTAATGATCATGAGTGAAGTCGTTCATGTCGCCGTTGGTGTTATTTATAAAGACCAACAGTACTTTTTAACTAGACGCCACCAAAATGTTCATCAGGGCGGTAAATGGGAGTTCCCTGGTGGAAAGGTAGAGCAAGGCGAAACCGTGCATCAAGCGTTGCACAGAGAGCTTCAGGAAGAGATTGCCATTGATACTCTAGCGATGATGCCATTGGTTGATATCAGCCATGACTATGGTGATAAGCAGGTCCGCTTAGAGGTATTTTTGGTCGATCAGTTTATTGGTGAGCCAAATGCACAAGAAGGCAATGAGCAAGGCTGGTTTAGTCTTGAGCAACTTCAGCAATTAGAGTTTCCTAAAGCCAATGTTGCGATTATTGAAGCACTGTTAAAACGTTAATAGCGATATCATACCCGTAGCGTTAACCTCTTGCTCGCTACAGTATATTGGCTTCAAGGAGCAAATAGCAGTGATTGAATTTTATTAAGCCATAAGCTGATTTTTTCTCGTTTGTCAGTAACACAATAAGCGATTACTGTTAACTTGCTTTTGTTGGTAACGATTCCCGTCGAAGTCAACAGCTCTCCCCAAGAGCACATACTAATGGCAGTGAATAATTGGTTGCTTCAGAGCTACAGCAGTGAAGCTATTACTTTGATGATGAGCTCCTTAAAGGCGAGTTTAAAAGACGAATTTACAAGGCTAATGAGCATAGATTTTGTGTTGTGTCTTGTCTTTTAGTCTCGCTGAATCAGCAATTATTTATTGGCACTGGTATAGAGTATCATTTGGTTATTTTAGGGCACCATTTTGGTGCCCATTTTTACTTTCTGTCGCCCACCAGTGGTGCACATCTTCCTGAATTACAGCATAAATACTCATAAATTGCCTTATCAGCTTAATGTATAAATTGGCGCATAACTTGCTTTTATTTAGATGTTTTCAGTTTTTTAGGGAAAGTTTATGGCAGTTCAAACTCCCATACGTGGTTTACGCTCATTTTGCATTGCCGCAAAATGTCTTAGCTTTAAACACGCGGCATCTAAGTTATTTTTAACCCCATCAGCGGTTAGCCATCAAATTAAACAACTCGAAGAGCAGCTCGGCTTTTCGTTGTTTAAACGTCAAACTCGTTCGATTGAATTAACACCCGCGGGTAAGCGCTTTTATATATCGGTAGAGCCGATAGTCACCAGTTTAGAGAATACCATTCGTGATTTTGCTAACAGCAAACAAAACAGCACCATAACCGTCAGTTTGCCAGAGTTCTTTGCAAGCGAGCTATTTGTTCCGAGCTTAAGCGAATGGACCGAGCAGCACCCGCACATTAATTTACAGCTTGATACGGTAAAAAGTGGCAGTGATCCATCGCCAGCTGCTGATTTATCGATAGTGCTGGCCAATAGCAAACCCAACCATCCGGTGATCAGTGAGTTGTTTGCTGTGCGCTATGTGGTTGCTTGTAATAAGTCTATGTACCGTAAATGGGTAAACCAAGGCTATAAAGCGTTACAGGCAGTACCGCTCATTTTGCATCAATCAAGGCCATGGGCATGGCACCAGTGGGCGGACAGAGTCAATATCGACGATTTTGATCCTAAGCAAATCATTCAATTTGATAGCATGTTTGGTGTTGCACGAGCGGCACAGCAAGGCATGGGTATTGCGCTTGTCCCTATGCCAATAAGCCAAACATGGTTTAAAGAGCAATCCTTGGTGCGTTTATTTGATCAAGAATTAGTGAGTAACGACAGGTATTACCTAGTACAACATGAGAATATTGAACAATCAGAAGAGTTAAGTTTGTTTGCTGATTGGGTACAAAACAAATTCAGTGATAGGTAATAGGCTCACCTAATACGACAGTACAACAAGTGTTGACTAGGTCTCTAAAGTTGTCAAAGATGGCAATACAGCGAGTTAGCAGATAATTAATGACAAGTGCGCAATACATGCGCACTCAAGTCATATTCAAATACCTTAAGCAAGGCGTGGGTTATTCCGAGTCAACAAAGAACTTATTGCTTTGTAAAAACTGCTCTTCTAAGGCATCGAGCATGTCTTCATTTAGGGCATCCGCCCCTTGAATTGGCTGAGATATCTTATGGTTCTCTTCCGCCCAATCGCCTAAGTCAATCATTTTACAGCGCTCAGAGCAAAATGGACGAAACTTAGCGTCTTGATTCCACACAACGTCTTTGTCACACGTTGGGCACTTTACTTTAGTAATCATAGCTTTTATAAAAATATTACTGTTACAATAGTTGGCATTATAACAATAAATGAGGTGTCGTTGTGGCTTTTACACCCTTTAACTTTTTTAAAATTTGCCTTTTCTTGTATTGTTTAATTGGGATGCACATAGCGCTACCGGGGCCTGGTGGCAGTGGGTTGTATTTAGCTCCTAATATTATTGGTTGGATGTTTATTTGCTTGCTTTGTATTAGTGGTATTTGGCAAGCAATGCGTAACGGATATATTCGTTTAATTAAGCCGATTTATTACTTGGGCCTCGCCCTGTTTTTTTTATCGATACCTGCTTTTTATCCTGATTCTAGTTTTGATGCGTCGCTACTTAGGTTATCGGCCCTGGTCATTATTCTATTATTTTGTATAACCTTACTGCAGTTTGAATGGACAAAAGAAAATAAAAAATTCGTGCTGTACTGTTTGTTTATAGCATTTTTTATAGAAGCATTAATTGGCGTCGTCCAATTTTTTGTCTTGATGCAGTTTGATGTTTACGTTGTCGCATATACGCCCGTTGCGAATAGGCCCTACGGAAGTTTTACTCAGCCAAATGTTATGGCGTCATTTATGGCTTGCCTAGTGTTACTTTCATTGTATATGAACTTCAAAAATAGCGATTGGCGCTTCAATCGGCATTTTCTTACTTTATCTAAGTTAGCAATTGTCTTAGCATCTTTGTTGGTTGTTGTGTTGCAATCGAAAACTGGTTATATCGGTTTTCTAGTGGGCACCTTGGGGTTCATGGCTCTTTATCGTAATAAGTTAGCGAAGCATAAAAAACTCATTATTATGCTGTTTGCTGGTATTTTGTTAGGTATCATATCGATAAGCACATTGAAAGTAGTCGACCGTGGTGAAGGTGTTTATACGGACAAAGGGGTAAGAACCGATATTATATTTGTTTCTTCACAATTATTTGCTGAGAATGCGATAACTGGTGTTGGTTACGGTAACTTTGAAAAAGCTTACCGCCAAAAACATCTAGAGTTATTGAATGAGCATCAATTCCTTAAAAAACCATTGTCTAGATTAGGACATCCGCATAATGAAACACTATTTTGGTTAGTTGAAGCAGGTATATTTTCAATATTGGCGATGTTAGCTATTTTTTACAGTGCTTGGATTGGCGTTAAGCATGCTCAAGCTAAGCATATTATGGCGCTTATTTTGTTAATGTTTCCAATTTTATTTCACACACAAACAGAATATCCATTTTATCATTCAATAGCGCATTTACTTGTACCTATTCTTCTTATCTTAGTCTGGTTTCAAGTGACCGAAGTTCGTATATTTAAAATGAATAAAGTGCTTGGTTTTACTGGTGCTGTGTGGCTTATTCCATGTTTTATCTATTGCGCTACCACATTACATACAATGCGGATTATTGGAGATTATCATCGCTTTAAAGAACCTCAGATATTGGATTCAATTATTAACGCACACTCATGGCAAGATTTTATAGAAGTCACGGTATATAACCAGTCACTGCAGAATGCTTTTAAAAACAGAAATTCAGATGCTGTCGAACGGTATGTATTATGGGGGCGCGAATTTGTACAAGACATGCCCAGACCAGGTTTATATCAAAACATGTTAGTCGCGTTAGGGGTACTAGAAAAAGTGAAACCTAGTTTTCGAGCTGTGTCTAAAGAAAATGTGTTGAAAGAAGCTGAATTACTTTATCCAGATCAGGATTGGAAACGGTTTAAAACATCGAAAGAAATTTAGATGACACTAGCACTTGGCTAGCTTAAATATCACGTTATCAGTGATATATTGCTGGCCTTTTTCTTGATCCAATTGCATAAAACGAATCGAATAACGGTAGCGATTACCGCTAACTGACGGGAAAAAGTCAGAAGAGGATTCTAGCTCTATTCTTAACAACAACAAGCCTTCGCCGGTATCTTGATAAAAGCTTTTATTGGCGGTAATGGTTTCAAAAGGCGACTTTTGGCGAATAAAGCGAAGTACTAAGGCAATGCTTTTTTCAATAACATTGACAGATGCTAGCCAGCGTTCGATATCTTGTTGTACAAATAACGGTGGCAGGCTTAGCCAATGTATTAATGATGGTAAATCAAAGCCGCAGTAGGCGCCAGATACGGAAAAGCGCTTACGAATCGCATCTAGAAACTTATCTTTTTTTAGCGCTCCCCACAGCGGTTGTTTAGAGCGTAGCTCGACAGATAGTTGCTTAGCTTGTTTTAAATTAACTTCTAACGCCTTGTTATTGACATCAGGCGACTTTGACCAATGAATAAGGTTGTTTTCCAGTTTTTCTAAATCTTTAATGATGTCACCGCGTACATCGGTTCTATCAAGGGTGTCTAATACCGAGAAAAAGGCATTAAAAAAACAGGTGTGATTGACGGCAAAATCATCATTGAGGCAGCTACGTGCTTGGGCAAATAATTGCTCAAGTCGTAAATAGTTGCGGATCCGCTCATTAAGCGGGTGCTCATATAAAATGCCAGTCATAATACCTTAATGCTTGAGTTGGTTATTATTGGATTTTTCTATACTATCAAAGTTATAGGTAAAGGCAACTAGCTAAGTGCAAGTAGAATGATGTCGCCATTGTAATGACGTTAAATTTCTAATTCAGCCACTAGTTTTAGAAATTGGCGATGCAATAATTCGACTTGGTTTTCGACAGATTGCAAATTACTATCGTTGTTATCAATCACAAAATCTGCGTGTATTAATCGATGATCGCGGTTGGCCTGTGCCGCCATGATCCTTTTTACCTGAGCAGGTGAGTTGTTATCACGTGATGTTGTGCGGGCCACTTGTGTTTCTGGCGAAACATCTACGACCAAGACTTTATCAACGTTTCGGTTAATACCGTTCTCAATAAGTAGCGGTGCCACCAATAAGCAATAAGCACTTTTAGCTTGCTTACATTGTAACTGCATTTGCTCGCGAATTAATGGGTGCAATAGGGCATTTAACCAAGTTTTATCATCATGGTTACTAAATACGCGTTGACGCAATTTGGCTCTATCTAAATTGCCATCGGGCAAGATAAAGTCGTGGCCAAAATGATTGGCTATGTCATTTAACGCTTGGCTACCAGGCGCAACGACTTCGCGAGCGACAATATCGGCATCGACAATGTCAATGCCGTACTTAGCAAACATATTCGCCACGGTGGTTTTACCGCTACCAATACCGCCGGTTAAACCGATAATAAGCTTTGCCACACGATAATTTCCTTGTTGCTTATTGGACTGTGCCATTAGCCTACTAGCCTATTAGACCTATATACCAAGCCCAAATACCTTCACCCCATAATGCGGTAATCCAACCAGCTACGGCTAAATAGGGACCAAAAGGAATTGGCTTTGAACGCTCATGATTACTTAATACCATCATACTAATGCCGACAATGGCGCCAACAAGTGATGCCATTAAAATCAATAACGGTAATAACTGCCAGCCAAACCATGCACCAAAAACGGCAAACAGCTTAAAGTCGCCATAGCCCATACCTTCTTTGCCAGTAATCAACTTAAACAGCCAAAATACTGACCATAAACTCATGTAGCCAACAATAGCGCCAATAACCGCTTGCTCAAGTGGAACGAAAACATTGAATAAGCCCAATATCAAGCCAAGCCACACCAGCGGTAGCGTGATTTGATCAGGCAAAATCATTTTATCAAAGTCGATCATGGTTAACGCGATTAAGCACCACGTTAATACTAGCATTACCGCTGCTTGTACACTCACACCGTAATAACTCACCACAATCAGTGAGGCAATGCCAGTTACGAGTTCAATAATAGGATAGCGTGCTGAGATTGGCTTAGCGCAAGAGGAGCATTTACCGCGTAAAAACAACCAAGAGATAACCGGAATATTTTCCCAAGCGCGAATTTTATGTCCACAGTGCGGGCAAGTTGATGCTGGTTTTGATAGGGTGACTTGCTCCGTAGGCTTAATTTTCTTCTTATCGATTTCATCGGCTAAAAATTCGCGACATTCACATGCCCATTCTTGTTCGAGCATTTTTGGTAAACGATAAATCACCACATTTAAAAATGAGCCAATAAGCAAACCTAAAATAGTGATGGTAGTATAATAAACAGCAGGTTGCTGTTCGAATAGAGATAAAACGTCAGTGAACACAGTAAAGTCCATTTAAATAAGAGCATTAAAGGTTATTATTTTAAGCGCATGTTAATATTTACTAAATTTTAACATGCGCTTGTTAGTGATCTAAACAACTGCGCCTAGTTCGAATATTGGCAAGTACATTGCGATGATCAGGCCACCGATGACAACACCAAGCACGGCCATAATAAGGGGCTCTAGCAGTGATGTTAAACCATCTACTGCATCGTCAACTTCTTGCTCATAGACGGTTGCAACCTTGGCAAGCATATCATCTAATGCACCAGACTCCTCACCTATAGTTACCATTTGCACTACCATATCAGGAAATACATCGGCGTTACGCATTGCCAAGTTCATTTGCATACCAGAGGACACCTCAACTCTTATATCTCGTATAGCATTGCGATAAACAGCATTACCAGCAGCGCCTGAGGCGGAATCTAGCGCGTCAATTAATGGGACACCGGCTGCAAAGGTGGTGGACAATGTCCGAGCAAAACGCGCAACGGCTGCCTTGTTTAGGATTTCGCCAATAACTGGGAGTTTTAAAACTGCCGTGTCAACTTTATCACGCAAGTCTTGGCTTTTTCCATGAGCTTGTTTAAACATCCACCCACCGCCGAAAATAGCTGCAAGCGCGATATACCAATAGGCCACCATAAAATCAGATATGCCTATAACAAACTGTGTAAAAGCAGGTAATTCAGCATCAAAGCTAGCAAAAATGTCAACAAAGGTTGGTACGACAAAAATCAATAGGATAGAAGTTACAATCGCAGCAACGACTAATACTGCCACAGGGTAAAACATCGCTTTTTTGATTTTTGATTTTAATGCTTCTGCTTTCTCCTTATAAAGAGCTATTCTATCGAATATTGCTTCTAGGGCACCAGATTGTTCACCAGATTGCACTAGGTCACAATATAGCTCATCAAAATATTTCGGATGTTCACGTAAACAAGTAGAAAGTGGTAAGCCAGATTGCACTTGGTTACCTATTTCTCCAAGCAGTTTGCGAATATTGCCATTATCATTACCCTTGCCAATCATTTCAATACTTTGTACTAAAGGAACACCCGCATTAAGCATTGTTGCTATTTGTCTCGTAACAATGGCCATATCTGCAGGTTTGATTGGTTTATCGCCACCACCAAGACCCAGAAATGGTTTGGGTTTTTTACGTGTTCTAGACGGTGTAATACCCTGTTTGCGAAGTTGTGCTTTAACTTCCATAACATTGCTGCCTGGCATTTCGCCTTTGACTTTTTTGCCTTTGGTATTCACCCCCTGCCATTCGAATAGGTCAAGCGGCTTTGCTTTAGCTACTTTTTTTGTTTGTTGCGCTAATGCCATAAAATTGCCCTTGTTAGTTATTTTGCTATGCCGTTACACGACTTACTTCTGCCAGTGAGGTAACGCCACTTTTTGCTTTCAATAACGCCGATTGTCGCAAGTTGTTGTAGCCTTCTTTTTGAGCTTGAGCAGCAATATCCAGTGAGCTACCACCATCCATAATGATGGTTGCAGTATCTTGACTGATTTTCATTACTTCATATATACCGACACGGCCTTTATAACCTTTAGTACATTCATCACAACCTATAGGCTTGTATATTTGTATATCGGCAACTTCGCTGGGCTCAAAGCCAAATTCTATAAGGGCTTGCTCCGATATGTCATCCACTTCTTTGCACTTATTGCAAAGTCTTCGAGCAAGACGTTGAGCGATTATTAAGCTTACCGAACTTGCAACGTTATAAGAGGGAACACCCATATTTAAAAGACGTGTAAGTGTTTCTGCCGCAGAGTTAGTGTGCAGTGTAGATAAAACCAAGTGACCTGTTTGTGCGGCTTTAATAGCGATTTCTGCGGTTTCTAAATCACGGATCTCACCAACCATGACAATGTCGGGATCTTGGCGTAGGAACGATTTCAGTGCTTCGGCAAACGTCAAACCCGCCTTATTGTTAATTTGAACCTGGTTAACGCCCTCAAGGTTAATCTCCACAGGGTCTTCGGCGGTTGATATATTGCGCTCTTCTGTATTTAGAATATTTAAGCCAGTATACAAGGATACGGTTTTACCAGAACCCGTTGGACCAGTAACTAGAATCATGCCTTGCGGTTTAGATAGCGCATCCATATAAAGTGCTTTTTGGTCGTCTTCATAACCTAAAATATCAATACCCAGTTTGGCACTTGAGGAGTCTAGTATACGCATTACCACTTTTTCGCCCCACATAGTTGGCAGGGTGGAAACACGAAAATCAATGGATTTGTTTTTAGTAACCGCTAATTTTATACGACCATCTTGTGGTACTCGGCGCTCGGCAATGTCTAGTTTTGACATTACTTTTAAGCGGGCTGTCATACGGCTCGCTAGGTTAACTGGCGGTGTGGCGATTTCGGTTAAAATACCATCGACACGAAAGCGAATTCTAAAGGTCTTTTCAAAAGGCTCAAAGTGTAAATCGGATGCGCCGCGTTTAATCGCATCTAATAGAATTTTATTGATGTAGACAACAATAGGCGCATCATTTTCTCCGCCATCTGCGTCGTCTTCTTTTTCGGTATCTTCAACATCGATGTTACCTAACTCAGCAGCATCTAAATCGGTTATTGCCAATGCGGAATGATCATCTTCAAGCAGTTGCTCAATCGTTTTTTGTAACTGCTCGTAATCAGCCAACACCATCTCGGTGTTGTAACCTGTATTAAATTGAAACTCTTCTAGTGCATCGATATTTGTAGGGTCAGCAACGGCAACGAATAAAATGCCACCACGCAAGTATATAGGTAACGCGTTGTGCTTCTTAATGAGTTTTTCGTCACGTAAACCATCGGGCAAGTTATCTAAGTCAATTGACTTGAGGCTAGTAATAGGCAATGCAAAAGACTTCGATAAAACTCTGGCAAGAGCTTCAGGTTTTATAATCTGCTCTTTATTGATATGCGACAATAAGCACACTTGTTGCTTTTGGCAAAGCTCGAAAATATCGGCAGCTTGCTCTTTGCTAATTAAGTTACTTTTTACTGCCGCAGACAAGATCGGTGATTGGCGGTGAATACCTTTCATAACACACTTTTTATTATTGCTATTATTCTCAGTCTACTCATTTAATTTGACAAATAAAAGCTAAAACCATACTAAAGTGAACAGGATTAACCAATCAACATAAATCGGATAGCTTACAGCCACTTGTTTTGTCGGACCATGTAACGGTTTTATTATTAACAACACCGGCTAAAATGTAGGTGTCGCTTGCTGTGATTGAGCCGATCGGTGTGGGCGTTACTCGAACGATAATATTGTTAGCGTCACCACTGATTGCCACGTTATCTACAAATGATGAAGTTGTCCAAATATCATGTGCGCTAATTTGAGAACAGTCACTTAACGCATTGGTTTGCACGCAAACATCAATGTGCTTTCTCGCAGGTCCTGCTGCCGAAATAATCGATACATAACGGGACTTGTCAGCATATTTTTGATAGCTAGGCAGTGCCATGCTTGCTAATAAAGCGACAATAGCTAAAACTATCATCAGCTCGATGATGGTAAAGGCTTTACTGTATTTCATATATAAAAAAGCCTCCTAAAGGAGGCTTTATGCACGTTGAATAATTAACAGATACCTTCGTTAAGGCACGTACTAATAGTTGTCGTTTGGTCTATATTCCAGTTAATCGCACCACCGCTAACAGGGCCATTAAATCGAATAGCAAGACCGCTAAGTTCAGAAGTAGCTGTAGCAGTAATATGGTATGCAGATGAGTTACCACCGATTACAACAGTGTTAACTAAATCTGCTGATTCCCATTTAGCACTGCTCGCGTTAAGTGCTGTACAATCTGCTGGAGTACCTGTTTGTACACACAATTCTACAGCTGTTTTTGCTGGGGTAGTTGCTAATACAACTTCTGAAAACTTAGCACGATCTGAGTATGTTTTGTATGCAGGTAAAGCTACAGAAGCTAGAATACCGATAATCGCAACAACGATCATCAATTCGATAAGGGTGAAACCCTTAGATGAGTTTAAGTTTTTCATAATGAACATCCATTAATGTTATTTTTGTTATGGGGGCTAACTGTTAATATGTAGCAGAATTTTACAAAAGTAAATGAAATTTTCAAAAATTGTACAAAAAATAGCAAGTCATTGATGTGTTTGCTGTTTTGTTAGTCGTTGTAAGCTAGATAAATACTAGCTTTGGGTATCCTGTGTTTACTGATTTAAACTTTATACAGGCAATGTGTTTTTAAAAATAACGTATTTTGCAAAGTCTTGGGATAACTCTAAGCGGAAAGGTCATTCCTACCTCGCGCGTAACAATAAATTTTAATGCCCCTCTTGTCAGGCTTCTTGAATATGACTATTAAATTGAAAATGCGCTCACAGAGAGGCAAATAGTAATAGCATGCGTGAACAAGTGCGATATTAAAAATTAAGCGGAAAGTGGTATCAACCTCTTCCGCATAATTAGATTAGTGAAATTGTTTAGATGACTTAATGGTGGGGGCTTTGGCGTTAATCAGGTGCTTTGGCGTTAAATAGCCCAGCGTTCATCTGCTTTTCTGCTTATTTAAATAAGCCCTTAAAAATTTGCGTTCACTATTTTTTAGCTTGCACTTGTTAGCTTGCAAAAATATTAAAGAATTAACTTTTAATTACTGAAAGCGCATCGACAAATCAATGGCTTGTACGTGCTTAGTTAATGCGCCTACGGAAATAAAATCAACTTTTGCTGCGGTATACGCTTTTAAGGTTTCTAGAGTCATATTGCCGCTGACTTCAAGCTTGGCTTTACCACGAGTTAATGCCACGGCGGTTTCAATCATTTGCGTGCTGAAGTTATCGAGCATAATGATATCGGCACCGGCTTCGATCGCTTGTTCTAGCTCATCTAGGCTTTCTACTTCTACTTCGACGGTTTTACCTGGGTTGATTTGCTTCGCTGTTGCTACCGCGTTGGCAATACCACCACAGGCATTAACGTGGTTTTCTTTAATCAAGTACGCATCAAATAAACCAATACGATGGTTATGGCCGCCACCACACGTAACGGCGTATTTTTGTGCGCTACGAAGCCCTGGTAGAGTTTTGCGGGTATCTAATAGTTTGGTGTGACCACCTTCAAGCTCGGCAACATATTTGCTGGTAATGGTTGCCGTGCCTGATAAGCTTTGTAAAAAGTTTAAGGCGGTACGCTCACCGGTTAGTAGTAAGCGGGCATTACCTTGCAGCTCACATAAGGTGGTGTTGGCTTTTACGGCTTGACCGTCTTGCACAAACCAAGTGATGTTTGTTGTTAAGCCACTGCTTGCATCAAGCTGCTTAAATACTTCGTTTACCCATGCGACACCTGAAATCACACAATCTTCGCGGCAAATAATGGTCGCTACCGCATGGTTTTCTGCCGGGATCAACTGCGCCGAAATATCATTTGCTGCATCTGCGGTATCACCTGGTCGTGCGCCTAAGTCTTCTGCCAACGCCCAAGCGATGGTCGCGGTGATGTCTTGTTGTAATTCAGGGCTAATAGTTAGCGTCGCGTTAGACATGGAGTTTCTTCTCTTTATATTTGTGTGTATTTGTGTGCCTACGATACGCATGCAGTATCGTGTGCTAATAATTGTAGCCAGAAATCAGCGTAACGAATACTACGTGGCCACGACAGTAATTATACTTATTTGCGATTAAGATCACGTTAGTCTTACCCAATTACCTTAAGGGTACAGCTAAATATAAGTTTAAAGGCAAGCCCAAGTGTAAAGAATGTAAAGCTATATCTAGGAGCAAAGCAGCTAGATACGCCATAGCTCAGGCGGTGCTGGCTATGTAAACTCTACAGCGTTGTTATATCAATTACTTATTGGGTTAGCGTTAGGTATTTACCACTTTGACTAAATTCTAATTGTTTTAGGGCGCTCATACCTAACAGTATTTCGTTACTTTGCATGCCTGGGTTTATATTCGCGGCAACATTATACAAAACAATGTTACCAATGCTCAATTGCTCTATTTCGGTGCGCTGCACTTTTACCGAACCGTTGGCTGTATTGACGTAATGGCTACCAAGTATAGGGAGATTTAAATTACGCGCAACAACGGCTGGGATGGATACATTGGTCGCGCCGGTGTCCAATAAAAACACCACGTCGTTGGCATTAATACTACCTGATGCCACATAGTGCCCCATGCGATTGCGCTCTAATATGACTTGGCTTCTGCCGTCTTCGGTTAATGCAAGCTCAGGACGTTGGTTTGGGTTGGCTTGCTTTTCTAGCGTGTTTTGAAAAAACATAAACGCTAAAATGAAAAACAGTAGCCATGCGATCCACATCATGGTTTTACCGATTTTTTTACTTTGGTCTATGTCATTCATAACTTTTGCTCGTTAACTTTTTGCCAGTTTCTCTTTAGCTTATTTCAGCTTATTTTCGGCTTGTTCTGGGGTTGTCTTTGGGTGGCTCGTCGCTTGCTCATTTAAGCAACTTTATACATTGCCTTGTATACAGATTATCACTGTGCGTTGTAGCTGTGCTAATCTAACGACCTGTTATTACACTATATGGTATTCAATTTGTGATTAACAATGGTTGGCTCCAACAACATGCGTGCCCAGTATATATCGAGCATATTGCCTCGCCTCATTATGATCAACGAGAAACCAACGATATAAGTTTACTGGTGATCCACAATATTTCGTTGCCGCCTGGCGAGTTCGGTGGTGATTATATTAGTGATTTATTTTTAGGGCGGTTAGATCCTAATGCACACCCATACTTTGAAGATATCTATCAACTGCGGGTGTCAGCGCACTGCTTAATTCGCCGTGATGGCGCTATTATTCAATATGTGCCTTTTAATAAACGCGCATGGCATGCTGGGGTGTCTCAATTTGATGGCCGAGATAAATGCAACGACTTCTCTATTGGTATTGAATTAGAAGGTAGCGATGATGTGCCCTATACAGAGGCTCAGTACCAAACTTTAAAATGGTTAACCAAAGCAATAAAGAGTGAATATCCCGGTATCACTAAGCAACGGGTTACTGGTCATTGTCATATTGCGCCCGGGCGTAAAACAGATCCAGGTGAAAGCTTTGATTGGCAAAGATATTTATCGTCTTTTGACTAAAATTATTGCAAAATGATATCGATTATTGAATAACAAAATAGCAAGGGTGTGCTAATGAGTCTTATCAGTTTGCTTATCGCGTTGGCGAGTGAGCGCATGGTAACGTCGAAAACATGGCGATTTAATCATTATTTTCTTCATTATTTGCAGTTCGCACTAAAATTTGTCAGTAAATACGAAATCAGCAAGAGTCGTGTCAATCTATTGGCCTTTGCGGCGATTCCCGCCATTGCTGTTTGGGCTTTATTAGCTTTTATTGACAGCAGTCTTGTAACTTTTGTTACCTCAACCTTGTTATTGGTTGTCTGTATTGGCTGCAGCAGTGCTAAAGAGTCATATAAAGGCTTTTTAAACGCCGCGATGCGTGGCGACGATGTTGCCCTTGACTATCACCAGTTGCAATTACAGCGCAATCAGCAATTTACTGGTGAGTCCTTTGGTCAAAGTCTGATTTGGGCTAACTTTCAATACTTTATGATGATTATTATGCTTTATATAGTCTTTGGTATTGTTGCTGTGGTGTTTTATCGCGTGCTACTGGCATTGCATTCACAGGTCAAAAATGACGACGAACAACCAGTGCTAGATGAATCCTGCAGTAAAAAAGTCACCAGTTTATTAGAAGTTATTGAATTTATACCGGCGCGCTTTGCTGCGTTTGGTTATATGTTGGTGGGCCATTTCTCTAAAGCGTCAACCTATTGGCTTGAAGGTTTATTAAATACCCAGATCAGCAGTCGCCAATATTTGTGTATGGTGGCTAAATCATCCGAAGAATACGAAATCGCGGAAGGCGATTTAACCGCCGAGCCGAGCTTGCTAGTACGCTTAGCAAAACGTAACTTATTGTTATTACTTGCCGCTATTGCGTTTATGACCTTAGCAGGTGTTATTTCATAAGCCATTTTTACGGCAATAGATAACGCCAATCACCTTTACTGATACTTAATTAAAAAGCTGGCTTGCCAGCTTTTTTTACATTTGTATGTTTATTGTAAGCTTGCTCGCTCTAACTGTATGTTGTTTTATTTCCGTTTTTGCTGTTTTTAAAGTGGCTTAGTGCTTGTTTATTCAACTGTTCTTTCATGTGATGAATCACGTTATTGGTCTTACCAATACGAATTTGGTCGCTTTCCCTTGCATTAATAGCGTAGCTGTCACCAGTGGTCTAATATGTAATTATTTTACATTATTGCTTAACTCTGTTATTTTAGAGCGTACTTTTATGAAATTGGTCATACCAATTTACCACTTTGTTTAAGTGCTTGTATTTACAAGTAAGGTTAAAATACAAACTCATGGCGTACAAAAAGATTCAGCAAGCGAAGTTATCCGATGTGATCACTGCCCGTCTAGAAGAAATGATTTTAGAGGGAAGCTTTGCCGCAGGACAAAAGTTACCAGCAGAGCGAGAGCTTGCTGCAGAGTTTAATGTATCACGACCATCGCTGCGTGAAGCCATTCAAAATCTTGAAGCAAAAGGCTTAGTAACCCGTCGCCAAGGTGGCGGTACCTTTGTTAGCGAGACATTATTAAGTGGTATGGCAGACCCGTTGTTTGCCTTAATGGCCAGCAAGCAAGAATCACAGTTTGATTTACTGGAGTTTCGTCACGGTATCGAAGGGATGGCTGCTTATTATGCGGCGATGCGCGGTACTCAGGCAGATTTTCAGGTGATCAAAGAAAAGTACGAAGCGATCAGCGTTGCACAAATTGAAAACACCTCATTGAGTGAGAATTTTCGCGCTGAAGCTGAAAGCGTATTTGAATTTTATCTATCTATTTGCCAAGCCTCGCATAATGCCGTGATTTTGCAACTTGCCAAAGCGATGAGCAGTTTATTAATAGATAATATTGAAAAGAATTTAAAGGTATTGGCTAAGCGTCCGGAAGTACCGGGACGTATCAGTCAGTACCGTAAAAAATTGTTAGAAAGCATTATCAGTGGTGAGCCGAACAAAGCATGGGGAGCAAGCCATAAAAACCTTTCTTATATAGAAGAGGTAATGCTTAATTTAGCAGATGAAAATTCACGAGTAACGCGCTCTTTACGCCGTTTGCAGATGCAATAAGCATTGCAAAGACAAATGCAAAGATAAATGCAACAAATGTTGCGTTAATCATTGCAGTAAAAAGAGCACAAAATCGTTACCCGTATTTATTAAATCTAGCCTTTAACAGTAAACGTTTTCCGCTAATTTGGACTACCTTTAAGGCTAACTCAAAATTAAAAGTACCTTCCACTATGGTAAGGTGCCAAAACTTGGAGATAAACATCGTCATGACTGAGCAAATCAATCACGATATCGATCCACAAGAAACGCAAGAATGGCTTGAGTCATTAGAAGCTATTCTTGAGCAAGATGGACCAGAGCGTGCGCATCAGATCCTTGAATCACTTATCGAAAGAGCTCGCCGTGGTGGTACTCATTTGCCATTTGAGGCAACGACCGCTTATGTGAACAGTATTCCTCCTGGGCAAGAGCCTAATATGCCAGCGGACCAAACCATTGAAGCACGCATTCGTGCGGCTATTCGTTGGAACGCGATGGCATTGGTACTGCGCGCGTCTAAAAAAGACTTAGAACTAGGTGGTCACATTGGTTCTTTCGCATCAAGTGCAACATTATACGATGTTGGTTTTAACCACTTCTTTAAAGCGGCCAGCCCTGCTGACGGCGGTGACTTTATCTTCGCTCAAGGTCATATCTCTCCAGGTATCTACGCTCGTGCGTTCCTTGAAGGCCGTTTAACTGAAAAGCAAATGGACAACTTCCGTCAGGAAGTTGATGGCGAAGGTTTATCGTCATACCCGCACCCACACTTAATGCAAGACTTCTGGCAGTTCCCAACTGTTTCGATGGGCTTAGGTCCATTGCAAGCGATTTACACTGCGCGTTTCCTTAAGTACTTAACTGACCGTGGTATTAAAGACTGTTCAGGTCAGCGCGTATACTGTTTTCTAGGTGACGGTGAAACCGATGAGCCAGAATCATTAGGTGCTATCGGCCTTGCTGCACGCGAAGGTCTAGACAACTTATGTTTCGTTATTAACTGTAACTTACAACGTCTTGACGGCCCGGTACGTGGTAACGGCAAGATCATTCAAGAGCTTGAAGGTACCTTCCGTGGTGCTGGCTGGGAAGTATGTAAAGTGATTTGGGGTTCTTACTGGGATCCACTTATTGCTCGTGATACTTCAGGCAAGCTTTTACAACTAATGAACGAAACCGTTGATGGTGAGTACCAAAACTGTAAAGCTAAAGGCGGTAAGTATACTCGCGAAAACTGGTTTGGTAAGTACCCAGAAACGGCACAGTTAGTTGCTAATATGTCAGACCATGACATCTGGCGCTTAAACCGTGGTGGTCACGATCCAGTAAAAGTATACGCAGCTTACGACAAAGCGATGAAGACCAAAGGTCGTCCAACGGTTATCTTAGCGAAAACGGTTAAAGGTTACGGTCTAGGTCAATCTGGCGAAGCACAAAACGTAGCTCATAACGTTAAGAAAATGGACATTGAATCAATTAAGCAATACCGCGATCGTTTCAATATGCCAATTTCTGATGATCAAATCGAAGATTTACCATTCTTCCGCTTTGCTGATGACAGCCCAGAAATGCAATACATGCGTGCTCGCCGTGAAGCATTAGGCGGTTCATTACCGGCACGCCGTGTGCAAGCTGATGAGCAATTAGAGATCCCATCATTAAAAGCGTTTGAAGCAATCACCAAAGGCAGTGGTGGTCGTGAAGTGTCTTCAACCATGACATTTGTACGTGTACTTAATGCACTACTGAAAGATAAGAAAATTGGTGATCGTATTGTACCTATCATTCCTGATGAAGCGCGTACTTTCGGTATGGAAGGTTTATTCCGTCAAGTAGGTATTTACGCGCACGAAGGTCAAAAATACGTACCACAAGATGCTGACCAAGTTGCTTACTACCGTGAAGACAAAAAGGGTCAAGTATTACAAGAAGGTATCAATGAGCTTGGTGCAATGGCATCATGGGTAGCGTCAGGTACCTCTTACTCAACCTGTAACGCGACAACCATTCCGTTCTACATCTACTACTCAATGTTTGGTTTCCAACGTGTTGGTGACTTAGCGTGGGCAGCAGGTGATAGCCAAGCGCGTGGTTTCTTATTAGGTGCAACAGCCGGTCGTACCACACTTAACGGTGAAGGTTTACAACACCAAGACGGTCATTCACACGTTCAAGCAGGTTTGATCCCGAACTGTTTAACCTACGATCCAACGTACGGTTACGAAGTTGCTGTGGTTGTTCGTGAAGGCTTACGTCGCATGTACCAAGAAAATGAAAACATTTTCTACTACTTAACGCTAATGAACGAAAACTACGAGCACCCAGCAATGCCAGAAGATGCAGAAGAAGGCATCATCAAAGGTATTTATAAACTAGATCGTGTTGAGCCAAGCAAAGACGCAGTGGCTAACGTACAGCTAATGGGTTCAGGTACTATCTTATTACAAGTACGTCAAGCAGCGCGTATTCTTGCTGAAGACTTCGGCATCTCGTCAGATGTTTACTCAGTAACATCATTTAACGAGCTAGCGCGTGACGGTCAAGAAGCAGCACGTTGGAACATGTTGCACCCTGAAAGCGATGCGAAAGTGCCGTACATCAGCACTGTGATCAGCAAAGGCGCAG
Organism: Thalassotalea sp. Sam97; assembly: GCF_041379765.1. Lineage (NCBI taxonomy): Bacteria > Pseudomonadati > Pseudomonadota > Gammaproteobacteria > Alteromonadales > Colwelliaceae > Thalassotalea > Thalassotalea maritima. The sequence goes on from NZ_CP166919.1 coordinate 475,427, forward strand.
GCCCTGCAATTGCCGCAACCGACTACGTTAAAGCATACTCAGATCAAGTTCGTGCCTTTATCGATACTGACTACCGTGTATTAGGTACTGACGGTTTTGGTCGCTCTGATAGCCGTGCAAACTTGCGTCGTCACTTTGAAGTAAACCAAAACTACATTGTAGTAGCGGCACTTTATGAATTAGCACAACGTGGCGAGATCAAAATGGACGTAGTTACTAAAGCGATTAGCGACTTTGGTATCGACGCTGACAAGATCAACCCGTTATACGCGTAAGCTAGCAAATTAAAGGATAAAAAGATGTCTGAAATGAAAGAAATTCTAGTTCCTGATGTTGGCGGTGATGCTGTAGAAGTTATCGAACTTGCTGTTGCAGTCGGTGATACTGTCGCAGTTGAAGACGCGTTAGTAAGCGTTGAAACCGATAAAGCATCGATGGATATCCCATCACCAGAAGCGGGTGTGGTTAAAGAAATTAAAGTTGCTGTTGGCGACAAAATTTCTGAAGGCGATCTGATCGTGATTATCGAAGTAGCGGGTGCAGCAGATGCTGCGCCTGCACAACAAGCAGCGACTGAAACTGCAGCACCCGTAGCGGCACCAGTGGCTACTCCGGCGGCAAGTGCAGCACAAGTTATTGAAGTAACCGTGCCAGATATTGGTCAAGACGGCGAAGTCGACGTTATCGATGTGCTTGTATCTGCTGGTGATGTCATTGAAGCCGAGGATGGCTTGATCACGCTTGAAACTGACAAAGCCACCATGGACGTTCCTGCGCCACAAGGCGGTAAAGTGGTTGAAGTAAAAGTTGCCAATGGTGACAAAGTTGGTGAAGGTTCATTAGTACTACTTCTTGAAGTTGGTGCATCAGCCGAGGCAACAGCTCCAGCAGTTGAAGCCGCGGCACCATCTGCATCTGTAGCGCCTGCAGCTAGTGCGCCTCAAGCGTCACAGATAGTTGAAGTAACCGTGCCTGATATTGGTCAAGACGGTGAAGTCGATGTTATTGACGTACTTGTTTCAGCCGGTGATGTGATTGCTGCTGAAGATGGTTTAATCACCCTTGAAACTGATAAAGCGACTATGGACGTACCAGCGCCACAAGGCGGTAAGGTTGTTGAAGTAAAAGTCGCTACTGGTGATAAAGTGGGTGAAGGCTCTCTTGTATTATTACTAGAAATTCAAGCAGCAGCGCCAGCAAGTGCTCCGGCACCAGCGCCAGCCGCTGTGGCAGCTGAAAAAACGGTTGTTGCAACACAAGCACCACAAGAGAAAAAAGCAGCACCAGTGCCACATCACCCAAGTGCGGGTACTAAGGCAAGCCAAGGTCATATCTATGCGTCACCAGCGATTCGCCGTTTAGCGCGCGAGTTTGGCGTTGACTTAACGTTAGTAAAAGGCACCGGCAAAAAAGGTCGTATCGTTAAAGAAGACGTACAGTCTTATGTTAAGTACGAATTATCGCGTCCAAAAGCTACGGCTAGCAGTTCAGTTTCTGGCGGTCAAGGTGGTTTACAAGTTATCGCTCAACCAAAAGTAGACTTTGCTAAGTTTGGTGAAGTAGAAACGGTACCACTAACGCGTATTCAAAAGATTTCGGGTCCAAACTTACACCGTAACTGGGTAACCATCCCACATGTTACCCAGTTTGATGAAGCCGATATCACCAATGTTGAAGCGTTCCGTAAAGAGCAAAACGTACTGGCTGAAAAGAGAAAGCTTGGCTTTAAGATCACACCATTGGTATTTATCTTGAAAGCCGCAGCAGCTGCGCTTAGAGAATACCCAGTATTCAACTCAAGCTTGAGTGAAGACGGCGAAAGCTTGATCATGAAGAAATACGTGCACATTGGTGTTGCCGTAGATACGCCAAACGGTTTGGTTGTACCTGTGGTTCGTGACGTTGATCAAAAAGGTATTTACGAACTATCAAAAGAGCTTCTTGAGATTTCAGCGAAAGCTCGCGATGGTAAGTTAACTGCGAAAGATATGCAGGGTAGCTGTTTTACCATTTCATCACTTGGTGGTATCGGTGGTACGGCATTTACACCAATCGTTAATGCCCCAGACGTTGCAATCTTAGGTGTATCTAAATCTGAGATGAAGCCGAAGTGGAACGGTAAGGAATTTGAACCTCGCCTAATGTTACCGCTAAGCTTGTCATACGATCACCGTGTGATTGATGGCGCGGTTGCGGCTCGCTTTAGCGTGTACTTGTCATCAATGATGACAGACATTCGTCAACTGATTTTATAATCAGAATAAACCGGTGGCTTTGCCGCCGGTTTTGTTTGTCTATTGGAACGTTTCTTATCAGCAATTAGTGTTACGCAAACACAGATGTTGCTGAGATTGTTGCTGACTTTGGGCAAACAATAAAAGTTATTAAGAAAACTTTACCAACCGTAGTCAAAATATGAGCGAAGTTGGTAATTTTTTACGGAATTATTGGCGATTTTTTGTTACACACTGTAAACTTGCCAACCGTTAAAAAAATAAAGTGCGTTACGGTGAATTTTTACGGTAACGACTATACAGAAATTGAATTTCAATGCATGCCCAAAGGCGACAATGGGGGTGCAAATGAGGGGTCAGTTACGGGCTCGTAACTGGCGCTAGATAAAAGTATTTGAGGTAAACATGAGCAACGAAATTAAAACACAAGTTGTGGTTTTAGGTTCTGGCCCTGGTGGTTATTCAGCGGCATTTCGCGCGGCTGACTTGGGTATGGATGTTGTATTAATTGAAAAATACAGCAATTTAGGTGGTGTATGTCTAAATGTTGGTTGTATTCCATCAAAAGCATTACTGCACGTTGCTAAAGTGCTTGATGATGCCAAAGATATGGCTGCTCACGGTGTTACCTTTGGTGAGCCACAAATCGATTTAGAAAAAATCCGCGAGTGGAAAAACAAAGACGTTGTTGGCAAGTTAACGCAAGGCGTTAGCGGCATGGCTAAAATGCGTAAAGTTAACGTTGTTACGGGTTACGGTAAGTTCACTGGCCCTAACTCAATTGCTGTTGAAGGTGAAAACGGCTCAACAACCGTTAACTTCGATAACGCTATCATCGCTTGTGGTTCATCAGTAGTCAACCTACCGTTTATCCCTGAAGACGAGCGTATCATCGACTCAACGGGCGCACTAGAGCTTAAAGACGTACCAGCAGAAATGTTAGTACTAGGTGGTGGTATCATCGGTCTAGAAATGGGTACCGTATACAGCTCACTAGGTTCTAACGTATCTGTTGTTGAGTTTGCTGACCAATTAGTACCAGCAGCTGACGCTGATGTTGTTAAGATTTACACTAAGCACAACAAGCCACGTTTTAAATCAATCATGCTATCTACTAAAGTAGTTGCCGTTGATGCGAAAGAAGACGGTTTATACGTAACGTTTGAAGGCAAAAACGCACCAGAAGGTCAAGTTCGTTACGACAAGATCTTAGTAGCGGTTGGTCGTAAGCCAAACGGTCACTTAGTTGCTGCTGATAAAGCAGGCGTTAACGTTGACGAGCGTGGTTTCATCAACGTAAGCAACGAAATGCGTACTAACGTTAACCACATCTTCGCTATTGGTGATGTTGTTGGTCAACCAATGCTTGCACACAAAGCGGTTCACGAAGCACACGTTGCTGCGGAAGTTATCGCTGGTAAGAAGCACGTGTTCGATCCACGTTGTATTCCATCAATTGCTTACACAGATCCTGAAATTGCGTGGGTTGGTGTTACTGAGCGTGAAGCGAAAGAGCAAGGTCTTAACATTGAAGTAGCGAACTTCCCATGGTCTGCATCAGGTCGTGCGATTGCTTCAGCTCGTACTGAAGGTAAAACTAAGCTTATCTTCGACAAAGACAGCGGTCGCGTACTAGGTGGTGCGATTGTTGGTATCAACGCTGGTGAAATGTTAGGTGAAATCGGTCTAGCAGTTGAAATGGGCGCTGATGCAGAAGATGTTGGTTTAACTATCCACGCTCACCCAACGTTAAACGAATCAATTGGTTTAGCGGCAGAAATCTTTGAAGGTTCAATTACTGATTTACCTAACCCAAAAGCGGTTAAAAAGAAGAAGTAATTCGACGCTTTAATTAAAAGCCTAAAAAGCGCTTGCTGACGTTGTTAGCAAGCGCTTTTTTCTTAATAGGGGTTAAGGCAACGCGATATGCTCGTTTCTTGATGACAGTAGAGAACAAATATGCATTGGTCGTTAAGCCTATTGAAAACTCACTATCACTCATCGATATACCATTATCATTTTTATGAATAGTAGATATAAACTTGAACAAGTCATACTTGTGTTCAGTTTTGAACAGCTATCCCGTATAATTTATGCGGTTAAAAATTTATTTCCCAAACAGAATGCTTGTTCGTCGAAACAAGCGAATTGTTGAATTCATGAGAGGAAAGCACAGTGCTTCAAGAATATCGTAAACACGTAGAAGAACGTGCAGCTGAAGGTATTGTTCCAAAGCCTTTAGATGCAGAACAAGTAGCGCAATTAGTTGAGCTAGTTAAGAACCCACCAGCAGGTGAAGAAGAGTTTTTATTAGACCTATTAACCAACCGTGTACCACCAGGCGTAGATGACGCGGCATACGTTAAAGCGGGTTTCTTAGCTGCTGTTGCTAAAGGTGAAGCAAGCTCGCCAATTTTAAGCGCAGAGCGTGCGGTTGAACTATTAGGTACTATGTTAGGTGGTTACAACATTCAACCTATGATTGACCTATTAGATGACGAAGCGTTAGCGGAAGTTGCCGGTAAAGGTTTATCAAAAACCTTACTAATGTTCGATGCATTCTATGACGTAAAAGAAAAAGCAGAAGCGGGTAACGCACAAGCGAAAGCGGTTATGGAATCTTGGGCAAACGGTGAATGGTTCACTAACCGTGACAAAGTTGCTGAAAAAATCACTGTAAAAGTATTTAAAGTAACTGGCGAAACCAACACCGATGACCTTTCTCCGGCACCAGATGCATGGTCTCGTCCTGATATCCCTCTGCATGCAAAAGCAATGCTTAAAATGTCTCGTGACGGTATCAACCCTGATGAAGACGGCACTGTTGGTCCAATAGCCCAAATCGAAGAGCTACAAAAAGACGGCATTCAACTAGCATACGTTGGTGATGTTGTGGGTACCGGTTCATCTCGTAAGTCAGCGACTAACTCTGTTCTTTGGTTCATGGGTGAAGACATCCCTTACGTACCAAATAAGCGTGGTGGCGGTGTATGTTTAGGTGGCAAAATTGCGCCAATCTTCTACAACACTATGGAAGACTCAGGGGCACTACCAATTGAGCTAGATGTGCAAGCGATGAACATGGGTGACGTAATTGACATCTTCCCTTACGAAGGTGTTGTTAAGCGCTCTGGTACTGACGAAGTTATCTCTACGTTTGAACTAAGCCCGGTACTTCTTGACGAAGTTCGCGCGGGTGGTCGTATTCCACTAATCATTGGTCGTGGCTTAACTGGCCGTGCTCGTGAAGCGTTAGGTCTAGGTGAAACTGACTTATTCGCAAAACCTGTGGACGTAGTAGATTCTGGTAAAGGTTTTACCCTTGCTCAGAAAATGGTTGGTAAAGCATGTGGCGTTGAAGGTGTTCGCGCGGGTCAATACTGTGAACCGAAAATGACTACAGTAGGTTCGCAAGATACCACCGGTCCTATGACGCGTGACGAGCTTAAAGACTTAGCATGTTTAGGTTTCTCTGCAGACTTAACGATGCAGTCTTTCTGTCACACCTCTGCATACCCTAAGCCAGTTGACGTGCAAACTCACCACACCTTACCGGACTTCATCATGAACCGTGGTGGTGTATCGCTTCGCCCAGGTGACGGTGTAATCCACTCTTGGTTAAACCGTATGTTGTTACCAGATACTGTTGGTACTGGTGGTGACTCTCACACCCGTTTCCCACTAGGTATTTCATTCCCTGCGGGTTCTGGCCTAGTAGCATTTGCCGCAGCAACAGGTGTTATGCCTCTTGATATGCCAGAATCGGTATTGGTTCGTTTTAAAGGTGAAATGCAGCCAGGTATCACGTTACGTGATCTTGTACATGCTATCCCTTACTACGGTATCAAGAACGGCCTATTAACGGTTGAAAAAGCAGGTAAGATCAACGAATTCTCTGGTCGTGTACTAGAAATTGAAGGTCTTAAGGGCTTAACTGTTGAGCAAGCGTTCGAATTATCAGATGCATCTGCTGAACGTTCAGCTGCAGGTTGTACAATCAAGCTAGAAGAAGACGCAGTTAAAGAATACCTTGAGTCTAACATCGTTATGCTTAAGTGGATGATTTCTGAAGGTTACGGTGATGTTCGTACTATTGAGCGTCGTATTAAAGGTATGGAAGAGTGGTTAGCGAACCCGTCTCTGATGGAAGCTGACGCAGACGCTGAATACGCGCATGTACTAGAAATCGACCTTGCTGACATCAAAGAGCCAATCGTTTGTTGTCCAAACGATCCAGATGACGCTAAGTTATTGTCAGAAGTTGCTGGCGACAATGTTGATGAAGTATTCATCGGTTCTTGTATGACCAACATCGGTCACTTCCGTGCGGCAGGTAAACTACTAGAAGGCTTTGGTGGTGCGTTATCTACTCGTATGTGGGTTGCTCCTCCTACTAAGATGGACCGCGATCAGTTAACTGAAGAAGGCTACTACTCAATCTACGGTAAGTCAGGTGTTCGTATTGAAACTCCAGGCTGTTCACTGTGTATGGGTAACCAAGCACGTGTTGCTGATAAAGCAACGGTACTATCTACCTCTACGCGTAACTTCCCGAACCGTCTAGGTACAGGTGCGAATGTTTACTTAACGTCAGCTGAACTTGCGGCAGTAGGTGCAATCGTTGGTCACTTACCAACTGTTGAAGAGTACATGGAATACGCTAAGAAGATCGATGCAACAGCAGCCGATACTTACCGTTACCTAAACTTCCATAAGATGGAAAGCTACACTAAGAAAGCGAAAGAAGTGGTTATCGCACAAAACGTTGCGTAATAACTATTGTTACATGATTAGCTAAGGTTTTTAGCTAACATTTATTCGTAAAAAGGTCGCGTAAGCGACCTTTTTTATGGGCGAAATTTATCAGGCTGTAATATTGTGACACTCATACCTGTAGCAGTGTGAGCAAAGTACTTTTTAGCTGCCATATGCTAGCCTGTTTCCCTTATAATATAAGACGCTACCCCTTTACCAAATTTACGTGGACATCATGGAATATACTTTTCGTTCTGACTTTATTACGGCTAAAGCCACGGCTGAATTTAACTATGAGCATCAAATCATAGCCTATTGGTTGGAAAATGAAGTTGCTGACAATAAGCTAAAGTTAACCGAAATCATTGCACAATTAGAGCAATTAACAGAGAATAATCAAGAGCTTGAGTTGCCTGGGCAAGAGTACTCAATTTTGATCGAAGACGGTGAGGTTTACGTATCAGCTAACGCAACCTTACATGCCGAATCATTACCTGAGCATTTGCCCGAGTATTTACAAAGCGATGTTGATGACTTTGAACAAAACCAACAGGCATCATGTGGTTTAGAAGACTTTTTACAGATGTTGAACGATTGGCGCGAATTTTTATTAAATTATCATCGTTAATGACGACTGATTTTTATCAACCCGATGCAGCAAATACTTACCAAAACGTTTCTTTATTCGATATGTTTAGGTAAACATGCAATCGCTAGGTGCTCGAGTGACAACAGGTAGGCTATCAACCTATAAGTGGGACTAACTAGGTAACAGATTTTAATACTGGATAACATAATGACACAACAACCTCAGACACAAACCAGCAAGCCATCTCGATTAAAGCGTATTGTTTTACCAATCATCATTGTTGTTGTTGGTTTGCTGGTGATGGGGGTATTGTCATCGATGGCACCTGCTCCCGAGAAAAAGCCAAGCGATGCTAAACCACCATTGGTATCGGTAATGGATATTAAAACGGATGATGTCACATTTTATGTTACCAGCCAGGGTAGCGTCATGCCACGAACCGAAACACTGTTGATTTCGGAAGTGGCAGGGCAAGTGATTTATGTGTCTGACAAGCTAAGAGTCGGCGGGTATTTCAGTAAAGGTGAAATATTACTTGAAGTTGACCCTATTGTTTATGAAGTAAATGTGCTGCAAGCACAATCGCGATTAGAGTCAGCGCAAGCTTCTTTCATAGAAGAGCAGGCTCGCGCAGAGCAAGCCAAACAAGAATGGCAATTAACTGGTAAGCCATTATCTAAAGCGCCTATATTAGCGTTACGTAAACCACAAGTACAAAAGGCGCAAGCCGATGTCAAAGCAGCTAAAGCCGATTTAAAAGAAGCACAAACCAAATTAGCCCGAACGAAAATTAAAGCCCCTTATGATGCGCTGATAGCAGAAAAACATGTCGATATCGGTCAGTACGTGTCAACGGGAAGTCAATTGGCGAAAACGTATGCGATAGATTACGCAGAAGTTCGCTTGCCAATTAAACAAGCTGATTTACAGTATTTACGCTTACCAAAGCTTAATCGCCCGACTGAGCAGATCAGTAAGGTAACCCTCAGTGCACAACAAGGCCAAATAGCTCAGCAATGGTCATCGTTTGTGGCTCGCTATGAAGGCGTAGTGAGTAATGAGTCTCGGGTACACTACCTCGTTGCGCAAATTGATGATCCGTATAATTTGAATAACCAAGAAAGCGATAGCGAAGCACGTATGGGCATGTTTGTTCGTGCCAGTATTGAAGGCAAGTTAGCACGTAATGTGGTGATCTTACCTCAACAAGTTATTCATGGCGCTGATACCGTCTATGTCGTTGAGAAGGATAATACTTTAAGCGTGGTTAATGTTGATATTTTGCGTGCCGAAGGCAATCGAGTCTACGTTAAGAATACTTTTACCCCCAAGCAACGCATTATTACCAGTAATTTGCGTACCGCCATACCGGGGATGCCTGTGCGTATCGAGGGTGAAAAGCAAACAACGAACGATGATACCTTGCTAGCGGGAGAATAACACAATGGCCGCCATACAAGAAAAGTTAACAGGATTAATCGCTTGGTTTGCTAGAAACCACGTTGCCGCCAATTTATTGATGATATTTATCATCATTATGGGTAGCTATTCCTACAGTACCATCACCAAGAAAATGTTTCCCGAGTTTAGTCCCAATACCATTATGATCCAGGTGGTGCATTTAGGGGCGTCACCCGCCGATGTTGAGCAGTCAGTTGTTTTGCAAATTGAAGAGAAGCTGGAAAACATCCAAGGCCTTAAACGTATCACCTCCGAAGCCACCGAGGGCTTGGCATCGATCACCATTGAAATAAATTCGGGCTATTCGTTGCAAGATAAACTCGATGAAGTACAGATGCAGGTAGATACCATTACCACATTTCCAGCCCAAATTGAGCGCCCGTTGGTGATGAAACAAGAATTTCAAATGGATGTGATGTGGGTGTCGGTTAACGGCGATATGGATCGACGCACTCGCCAAGAGCTGGCGCAAGACATTAAAGATGAAATCATTGCCTTACCTGATGTTAATATTGCCGAAGTTGTCGGCTTGCGTGATTATGAAATTTCAGTGGAAATCTCTGAACTTAAATTACTTGAATACGGTTTAAGTTTTGATGAAATATCACAGGCCATTAAGCGTTCATCACTGGATTTACCCGGTGGTACTATCAAATCGTCAGGCGGTTACATTCAATTAAGAACGGATGGCCAAGCCTACACCGGCAGAGAGTTCTCGGATTTGGTACTGCGCACCAACCCAGACGGTACCCGTTTAACCTTAGGTGATATTGCTACCGTTAAAGATACCTTTGTTGAGGATGAGGGCTTCGCTCGGTTTGATGGTAAAAACACCACCAGCATTCGTATTCGCTCGACCAGTAACCAAAACGATTTAGCCATCGCTGAACAAGTTTATGATTATGTCGAACGCAAACAGCAAACTTTGCCTCCTGGGGTGAATATTGATGTATTCGCCGATTCATCATTTTATTTATCAGAACGCTTAAATATGATGATCAGTAACTTAGCATTGGGTGCCTTGTTAGTATTCATTGTTCTAACACTGTTTTTGCGAATACGCGTTGCTTTTTGGGTTATGGTCGGTATTCCCATTTGTTTCTTGGGCGCATTTACCTTTATGCCACTGTTAGGTGAATGGTCAGTGACCATTAACTTACTGAGCTTGTTCGCCTTTATTATGGTGCTTGGTATTGTTGTTGATGACGCGATTGTTATTGGCGAGAGTGTTTATAGTGAAATTCAGCATAAAGGTCACAGTGTCGATAACGTCATTCGCGGTGCTCATCGAGTTGCTATGCCGGCAACATTTGGTGTACTAACGACTATCGCGGCCTTTGCGCCATTATTATTTATCGATTCCAATATTAGTGGCTTTTTCCGAGCCATCGCCATTGTGGTGATTTTGTGTTTATTGTTTTCGATTATCGAGTCAAAATGGATTTTGCCGGCGCATTTAGCACGGATGAACTTTAAAGAAATCGACCCAGACAATGCGCATATTGTCCACAGAGTGCAATTACGCTTTAAAGCATGGCTAGATAAATTTATTAAAACCCGTTACCAACCATTGCTGCGCACCGCATTGCGTGCTCGCTATAACACCATGGCAGTGTTTATTGCTTTGTTCTTTATTTCCATTGGGTTGATTCAAGGTTCATTAGTCAAAACAGAGTTTTTCCCAACGGTACCAAGTGATTTTATTCAAGGTCAGTTAGTCATGGAAGATGGCACCGCGCCAGAGCGTCGTAATGCGGCACTGGAACGTGTAGCCCAAGCGGGGTATCAAGTTGCCGAAAATAATGTCCATAACGGTGAAGGCTTCTTACAGCACTTAATGGTGTATACCAACGGAAACTTAGCAGGCGGCTTTATGATGGAACTTAATAAAGCCGAACAAAGGGAGTTAGATGCCTTTGCCATAGAAAAATTATGGCGCCAACAAATTGGTGAAATCCCGGGGGTTAAAGAGTTGCGGTTATTTGCCGGTACAAACACCGGCGGTGGTGCGGCGCTTGAATTTCAACTAAATGGTAGCGATGAATATCAGCTTGAACAGGCGGGTATTGAAGTACAAGAAAAACTGGCGGAGTACGATGGTGTTTATGATATTCGCAACTCATTTAGCCGTGGTAGTGAAGAAATTAAGTTGTCGATTCGCCCAGAAGCAGAAGTACTTGGGATTAGCTTATCGGACTTAGCCAAACAGGTACGCCAAGCGTTCTATGGTGATGAAGCACAGCGTATTCAGCGTGGTCGCGATGAAGTCAAAGTCATGGTGCGTTATCCTGAAAGTGATCGTCGCTCACTGAGTGATTTAGAGAACATGTGGGTGCGTACACCAACCGGTAGCGAGGTGCCATTTTATCAGGTAGCGGATATTGAAATAGGCCAGGGCTTTTCAAAAATCACTCGTATCAACAATAAACGTACCGTGGTGATCCGTGCCGAAATCGATAGTGAAAAAGTAGAATCTCGGAAAATTTTGGCGGAATTTAATAATGATATTATCCCCAATATTTTGGCTCGTTACCCATCGGTTGCCTACGGCATGGAAGGGGCAACCAAAGAGCAACAAGACTTTGCCATGCAACTTGGCTTTTCCGCAGCAACGGCGCTGTTTTTAATATACTGTTTAATCGCTATTCCAACCAAGTCGTACAGCCAACCATTGGTGATTATGTCAGTGATCCCATTTGGGATTATTGGCGCTATTTGGGGGCATATGATTTTAGGCAAAACCATCAACATGATGTCAATGTATGGGTTTATCGCACTTTCTGGTGTTGTGGTGAATGATTCGTTGATTTTGGTCGATTTTATTAATCGCGCCAAGCAGTCAGGCAAGCGCATGCATGACATTGTTGTTGACGCCGGTATGCTACGTTTTCGGGCAATCTTGTTGACCTCATTAACGACATTTTTCGGTATTTTGCCGATCTACTTTGAAACCAGTTTGCAGGCGCAATTTATCATTCCTATGGCGATTTCATTAGGCTTTGGTATTATGTTTGCAACCGTTATTACACTGTTCTTAATTCCGGCGTTGTATATGATCCGCGAAGATATTCGCCATAAACTCAAGCGCACTAAGGTTAAGGTTGCAGAAATAGCGGGTTAACATGGTCATCACAGTATGAATAAGCAAGTGAATATCAGGGGCGTATAATGAAAATAGTCATATTACATGGGTTGTTTATGAATAAGCTCATTATGGCGCCGCTGGCGTTACGTCTCGAGCAGCTTGGCTATAATGTCGTTAATATTTCATACCCGAGCACTAATGCCGATAAATCACGTTTATTCGAGCATATTGACGAGCAAGTAGGTGAGGGGCCGGCGGTACTGCTTGGCCATTCATTAGGTGGTTTAGTGATAACGGACTATCTTGTTCATCAAGATGTGTCGGTTGAGCGTGTGCCTATGGTCATTACCTTAGGCACGCCACATCAAGGCGCACAAATTGCCAAAGACATGAAGCGGGTGAATATTGATAACCTACTAGGTTCATCAACCCAATTTGGCTTATTACCAACCGATATGTCAAAAACTTGGCCGGTTCCGCAAAAATTGATATCGATCGCCGGTAAGGTAAAACTCGGTGCAAGGCCATTACTCGATCGAGTATGGCGCGACGAGATTGAGGAATCGGATGGTACGGTAAGCATTAATGAAACGCAAATTCCCGGTATGAGTGAACACATTGTCGTTAAGCACTCTCATACCTCGATGGTATACTCTCGAGAAGTGGTGAATATTATCGATAAACAATGTAAAGCATTAAATCTAGCTTAGTTACTCTTACTAAACACAATATAGCGTGGCCTTAAAATCCACCTCTTAATACCTCTGTGCCATTTTTGGTACGTCTCTTTTACAGTTGATATTTTCAGCTTAAATGTTACACCCGCAAGTTCCGCTATTCTCCTACTTGTTCAAATATCCTGCACTTTGTTTGTGATTCGCTGCGCCAATACGGTGCAATAGCGTTGGTGATATATGTTTCTTTGGTCTTAAGTTGTTGATTTTGTGTGTTTTTATTTTGTGGTACGTAACTTGTAATAGTTGTCCTAGCAACTACCTAAGGGGGCGATAATGAAATTAATCAACGCAATAATTAAACCATTTAAATTGGATGACGTCAGAGAAGCCATCTCTGAAGTCGGTGTCGAAGGCTTAACCGTATCAGAGGTACGCGGTTTTGGTCGTCAAAAAGGTCACACTGAGTTATATCGTGGTGCTGAGTATCAAGTAGACTTTCTGCCAAAAGTAAAGCTAGAAATCGCAGTAAAGGCTGAAGACGCAGAACGCGTCATTGAAGCAATTAGTAAGTCTGCTCATACCGGTAAAATCGGTGATGGTAAGATTTTTGTTTACGACTTAGAACAAGCGGTACGTATTCGTACTGGCGAACAAGACACTGCAGCACTTTAATAGGGGGATACAATGGAAGAGTTAACTGCATTATCAGGTACTGTTACAGAGCTGCGCTTTGCACTAGATACCTTTTACTTTTTATTATCGGGCGTATTGGTTATGTGGATGGCAGCAGGTTTTGCCATGCTAGAAGCTGGTATGGTTCGTTCAAAAAATACCACCGAAATCTTAACTAAAAACATCGCATTGTATTCAATTGCTTGTGTGATGTTTTTACTGGTTGGCTACAACATTATGTACGTCGACAACGCCGAAGGTGGTATTTTACCATCAATAGCTACCTTAATTGGCACCCAAGCAGCTGACGCTGATCACTCATTAGAATCAGACTTCTTCTTCCAAGTTGTGTTTGTTGCAACGGCTATGTCGATTGTTTCAGGTGCGGTTGCTGAGCGCATGAAGCTTTGGTCATTCTTAATTTTCACTGTTGTTTTAACCGGCTTTATTTACCCTGTTGAAGGTTATTGGACTTGGGGTGGCGGTTTCTTGTCAGAAGCTGGTTTTAGCGACTTCGCCGGCTCAGGTATTGTTCACATGGCCGGTGCTGCTGCTGCATTAGCGGGTGTATTACTGCTTGGTGCACGTAAAGGTAAATACGGTAAAAACGGCGAGATTTACCCAATTCCTGGTTCAAACATGCCATTAGCCACATTAGGTACATTTATTCTATGGATGGGTTGGTTCGGCTTTAACGGTGGTTCACAGCTACTTGTTTCTGATGCTGAAAATGCGACTGCGGTAGGTCAAATTTTCTTAAACACGAATGCCGCCGCCGCCGCGGGTGCCGTAGCTGCATTACTACTGAACAAAGCTATTTGGGGTAAAGCAGATTTAACTATGATCTTAAACGGCGCATTGGCCGGTCTTGTTACAATCACTGCAGATCCATTATCGCCATCACCGTTATTTGCCAGTTTATTAGGCGCACTAGGTGGTATGCTAGTTGTATTGTCAATAACGTCTCTAGACAAGTTAAAAATCGACGATCCAGTTGGTGCAATATCAGTGCATGGTGTGGTTGGTTTCTTCGCTCTTATGGTTGTTCCGTTTAGCAATGGTGACGCAACATTTGGTGCGCAGTTGTACGGTGCATTCGTTATCTTTGCATGGGTGTTCGCAGCAAGCTTTGCGGTATGGCTAGTATTGAAGAAAACCATGGGTATCCGTGTTAGCGATGAAGAAGAATACAATGGCGTTGACAAATCGGATTGTGGCATTGAAGCCTATCCAGAGTTTGTATCACTGAAGGGCTAAGCTCCTAACAATAATAACGACGCGTTGTTAAATTAACGGGGGAGCTAAAAGCTCCCCTTTTTTTATGATGACAGGCAACACTGCCGCTGACGCTGATCTTTTTGTGTAACGGCTATTTGCGACTAGAACGGCTAGTACGTGTTATACCAATTACACTAAGTTTGTGCCCAACTCAGAGTTAGGGCAGAGGTTCAGTTACAACATAGATTTCATTGATATAGTCATTCTATATTAATGAAATCTAGGGTCGTAAATGGGCCTCTGGTAAACTCCCTACGGGTGAGTTTTAAAGGTTTTTATGCTGCGTAACTGATTTTGACAATGGAATAACCATTCTCTGCAATCAAAGCCTTTAAATTCTCACTGAGTGAGCAATAACTTAATGTGATTGGTATTAATGAAAGTGTATTTGCTCGATGTTTAAGCAACTGATAGTCTTAGTAGTAATATCAATCGTGCGACAAGTAATTGATATAAACGCTCCATTTTCGAAGATAACAAGTAAAACAGGATCGTATTTATGAAAACCATTTCAATAACCGTTCCGCTGGTTATAATGACATGTTTAACGGCGTGTTCAACAGGGCAGCAAGACGCATGTGAAGATGTCGTGTATACGGCCGAACAACGTCAACATTGCACATCTTTACAACGACAAATATCTAACGCTAAAAATAACCTGATAAAGCGCACTGAGCTTGAACGACGTTACCAAAAAGATTGCATTGATATTCGTTATTATCGAGATGATAAAACTGACCAACGTTGTAATAATCAAACCTCTGTTGATGAAGTGATCCGCAAATTGCAATCGAGCGAACAAAAACCACAAACAGGAGCCAACTAGTGCTAAGAGTCGCGCCAATGTTAATGCTGTTATTGAGCGTTTTTTCTACTCAGAGTTACGCTAATTCAGCCAGTATCGAACAATTTAAGCAACTAATGCAGGAGAACAAAGGCAAGGTAGTATATATCGACTTTTGGGCTTCTTGGTGTATCCCCTGCAAACAGTCTTTTCCATGGATGAATAAGATGCAGCAAAAATATGCAGAACGAGGCTTGAAAGTGGTTACCATTAATTTAGATATGGAAAGGTCGTTCGCTGATGAGTTTTTGCGACAAACGCCTGCAGATTTTACCGTTATTTATGACCCTAAAAGTCTGATAGCTCGTAAGTTTGATTTAAAAGGCATGCCCAGCAGTTATATTTATAATCGCCAAGGGAAAGCGGTAAAAGCGCATGTTGGCTTTCAACCAGAGCGCCAGGATGAGTATGAGGCTGAACTTGTTGCTTTGCTAGCGCAATAAACGGCAATGCGATAAGTTCTGAATCAATGACTGGTTTAATAAGTGAGTCATCGTATCAGTATCAAATGGCAATAAAAAACCGAAACGTGATGTTTCGGTTTTTTATTGCTAAAGCTTATTAATAAGCTTTGTCGCTATAGCTCATTATGCGTTGATAAAGTCTACGCCTTCTTGAATATCTTTATTCAAGGTCGCTAGCATGTCATCTTTTGCTTTTTGCTCGTATGCGCTTAGTTCACCGTATGATAGGTACTCTTCAACACCGTTTTTACCAAGGCGTACTGGTTGTGCAAAGTACTCTGCATCGCCGGTGTTACCTTGAACGTATGCGTAATCTACAACACCTTCTTCACCTTGTAAGCCACGAACTAGAGACATACAGAAACGAGCTGCAGCAGCACCCATAGAAAGTGTCGCTGAGCCGCCACCCGCTTTTGCGTTAACAACTTCAGTACCGGCGTTTTGGATACGAGGTGTCAATGCATCGATTTCTTCTTGAGTAAACTCAACACCTTCAACTTGTGAAAGTAGAGGTAGGATAGTTGTACCTGAGTGACCACCGATAACTGGTACTTTAACGTCTGCAGTAGATTTGCCTTTTAACTCAGCAACAAACGTTTCGCTGCGGATAACGTCAAGAGTGGTAACACCAAATACGCGATTTGCTTCGTAAGTACCTGCTTTTTTGAATACTTCAGCAACGATTGGTACAGTGCCGTTTACCGGGTTAGTGATAACACCAACAAGTGCTTTTGGACAGTTGGCAACGATGCCTTCAGCTAATGTTTTTACGATACCTGCGTTTACCGCAAATAAATCAGCACGATCCATACCCGGCTTACGTGGCATACCAGCAGGGATAATAACAATATCACAACCTTGAAGTGCCGTGGCTAAGTCGTCAGCACCGTAGCCTTTTACAGTAACGTCAGTTGGGATGTGAGACAAATCAACAGCAACACCAGGAACAACTGGTGCAACATCGTATAACGATAATTCAGAACCAGCAGGTAGTTGAGTTTTTAACAATAGTGATAATGCTTGACCGATACCACCGGCTGCACCTAAAACGGCTACTTTCATTGAAGATCTCCAATTAATGATGTTTTTTTGCTCAAAAACCGAGGTTGCAGGTCGAGCAAATACTTTAAATTTTTGTGCCCAAACCATACCAAAATTACGGCTGAAAATACAAACAATTTTGTCATTCAAACGGCTTAGATGGTATGATATTGGCGTTTTGGCATGGTAATTTTGTAATCTAATCTGAACACTTACAAAACCTGCTACTACGATTAAGGCAAATATTATTGCAATGCCAATAAATATCCCCATGTAGAATAAAAATCGACAGACAAGAAGAGTGTATGAGTACACAACAAAAGCAAGAAGCATTATTAAATGCTTTTAAAGAATTATTAAAACAAGAACAATTTGGCTCACAAGGTGACATTGTTGACGCCCTCAAGGCGCAAGGCTTTGACAACGTAAGCCAATCAAAAGTATCTCGCCTGTTAAGCAAGTTTGGCGCGGTACGCACCCGCAATGCACGTCAAGAAATGGTCTACTGTTTACCAGCTGAGCTTGGCGTGCCAACCGCTAAAAGTCCATTGAAGCAGTTGGTTTTGGATATCGAGAGCAACGAAGTGATGATCATTGTTCGCACCAGCCCTGGCGCAGCTCAATTAATTGCTCGCTTACTAGACTCGTTAGGTAAAGCCGATGGTGTATTAGGAACCATCGCCGGTGATGACACGATTTTTATTTCGCCAACGTCGGTAAAAGATATTAAACCGATAAAAGACAGATTATTTTTGCTATTTCAAAAAATGCAGTAATGACAGCAGTAAGACGCGAATACGAAAAAGGCACTTAAGTGCCTTTTTTAATGCCTCTGCCCTAACTCTGAGTTGGGCACAAACTTAGTGTCATTGGTGTAAACACCAAGACTAATGCCGATGACTACATAGTTGCCGCTTTTTCCAGTAAGTCACGAGATGGCACGAAAAAAGACGCCCCGGTTTCTGCTTGGGTATATTTTAGTAAATGATCGAAGTTACCGTGTTCATCCCCTTCAATCATACTTTTTAGCTGAATTTCAAAATGTTTTGGCGTATGACAAAACGACACAAAGAACAGTCCTTGTGTTTTCATATGACCATAAGGCATGCTTTGACGTAAGATTTCCATGGTATTACCATTTAAATCTTTTAAATTGGTACGTTTAGTGTGAGCAGTGGGGGCTTTGTCGGCACTCGGGTACTCGATATCATCACGCTTTGTGCGACCAATAATGTCTTCTTGTTGCTGTACACTGATGCTATCCCATAGTGGCATGTTGTGGCGGTAACGTTGAATATGTAAGTAGCTGCCTTTATCCATGTCATCGCTGGGCTTATTAACCAGCGCGACTTGGCGCTTGGCGATACCTTTAGGGTTTTCACTACCATCAACAAACCCTGTTAGATCACGACCATCAAGATAGCGAAAGCCTTTAACTTGTTCGACAAGCTCGACCGCGTCATTGAGCATGCTACATACTTTGCTAGCAACAAGGTGATTAACGTCAGCACGATCGCTGCGGATTTGAATAAACAAATCAAAGTTATTAGCCGGCGCAATTCGATCATCCACTTGCAGATGAGCGAATGGCTTTAGCTCACTAGGTCTAGCCTTGGGGTAATACTCATCCCAATATGTCGCTCCGATTGCAATAACGGTATTTAGGTTCGCCTCAGAAAACTGATCGTCATATTGTTCAAACAGTTCAGGGAGGGTAGCTAAGGTTTTGCGGATAAAACGATTTTTATTATCAACTACATTGAATAGTAAATAATAGCTGTGCAGGTTCGGCTCGGCGCAAATACCAAATTGTTCTATTGCCATAAGGACTTGTGTTAACTTCTTGTTGCACGGGATGGTCTAAGTATATGAATTAATGGACCATTAGAAAAGCTTTAAAGAACAGTAGCTTGATATAAAGTAATTAAGCCGGAACCGAAAACAGTTGTTTATCGTGCCAACGTAACGCTGTTAATGTACCGCCCCATACACAACCGGTATCTAAAGCGAAGACATGCGGGTTTGAAGCTTGCCCTTGCAGTGCCGCCCAATGACCAAAAACCCAAGGTGATTGACTTAAATCGCCATGCAGTTCAAACCACGGTTGCAGATGTTTATCGGTATTCGCACTCGGCGATGCTTTGCTAGAAAACTCCAGTGCACCATCTTGGTAACAAAAGCGCATTCTTGTCAATGCATTGATTGAAAAGCGAAACTTCTCTATGTCAGAGTGAGCATGACACCATTTTGCTGGCAGATTACCGTACATTTTGCGTAACCAGCGCTTGCGCTTTTTACTGGCTAATTTTTTTTGCACAAAATCCGACATCAACAATGCTGTATCGGCATCCCATTCAGGCGGTAAGCCAGCATGAGAAAGGTAACCACTATAATCTGGTAACGCTAACACTAATGGTTGAGCAATCAACCAATCGATTAATTCGTGGCAATCGTCAGCGTTTAACAGGGCTTCAAGTTTATCTTTACGGTTTACCTTGCCAATGCCATGGTAGGTGGCAATTAAGTGCAAGTCATGGTTGCCAAGCACGGTTTTGGCGCTATCGCCAAGCGATTTTATAAAGCGTAATGTTTCTAATGACTGTGAGCCACGAGCGACGAGATCACCACAAAACCACAGTTGATCTGTATCTTTATTAAAGTGAATCGTATCAACAAGCTGTTGTAACGCGGTATAACACCCCTGTACATCACCGATTAAGTAAATAGCCATAGCTGTATATTGTGCTCTAAATTAATTAACAACGTTTGGTACAGCGAGACTAAATACAGGAATATCCACTCGGTAATGTTGATTGTCCATATCTTGCATAGTGTAAAAGCCTTCCATGGTGCCAATAGGTGTTTTTATGATCGAGCCACTTGAGTAACGGTAACGCTGACCAGGCTGTAATATCGGTTGTTGGCCGACAACACCATCCCCCTCAACGGATACTTGTTGGCCATTGGCATCGGTGATGAGCCAGCTACGAGACATCAATTGCAGCGTCAGGTCGCTATTGTTTTCAATTGTTATTGTGTAACTAAAGACAAAGCGATGCTGATAAGAATCGCTTTGCTCTTCAATAAAGTCGACCGTGGTTGCGACTTTCACTAATTTGCCGGGATCGCTACTGCTCATGATAGTGATACGCTACTCAACAGGATTATCAGCTAAATAATTAGCAATATTTACATATTCTTGCAAGCTGATGTTTTCTGGACGTAAACCTGGATTGATTCCCAAGGCTTCTAATTGCTCTGCCGAAATGAGCTTTTTAAAACTATTACGTATGGTTTTTCGACGCTGATTAAATGCTTCTGTACACACTCGATTCAACCATTTGATATCTTTCGCAGGATAAGCAATTTTGTCGTGAGGTACTAGACGGACAATGGCGCTATCGACTTTCGGTGGCGGCTGGAAAGCTTCTGGACCAATCTCCATTACCGGCATTACTTTACAAAAATACTGACACATAATGGATAAGCGGCCATAAGCTTTGCTATCAGGCCCTGCAGCCATGCGATTAACCACTTCTTTTTGCAACATAAAATGCATGTCTTGGATCTTATCGCCAAAGCTTAATAAATGGAAAATTAGCGGCGTTGAGATATTGTATGGTAAATTACCAAACACACGCAGTGGTTGCTCATTAGCTAGCGAAGCAAAATCAAACTTTAGTGCATCGGTTTCGTGAATGGTTAAGTGCTTAGCTAAAAACGGATGGTGGCGTAACCGATGGGCAAGATCTCTATCGAGTTCAACCACGCTGATATCACCAGCGCGTTCAATAACCGGTTCTGTTAGAGCACCTAAACCAGGGCCAATTTCAACTAAGTTTTCACCTTCTGACGGGTCGATGGCATCAACAATACGGCTGATCACGGCATCGTCGTGCAGAAAGTTTTGGCCAAAACGCTTTTTCGCTTGATGACCTAAGTGGGATTTATTCATTGCTGCTATTCACCAATTCTATTGCTTGCGACAAGGCAGCATGGAAACTGCCTGGATCGGCTTGGTCTGTACCTGCAAGTTCAATGGCAGTGCCATGATCAACAGAGGTACGAATAAAAGGTAGTCCTAACGTAATGTTAACTGAATTACCAAAACCTTTATATTTTAGTACAGGTAAGCCTTGGTCGTGATACATGGCTAACACGGCATCAGCGTCTTTTAAGTATTTATTTTGAAAAATGGTATCGGCAGGTAGCGGACCGATAAGATCCATACCTTCGCTACGAAGCTGCTCTAAGGCTGGACCTATGGTAGTCAGTTCTTCGCTTCCTAAGTGACCATCTTCCCCGGCGTGAGGGTTAAGACCACAAACGTAGATTCGTGGCTTCTCAATACCAAACTTTTGTTGCAGGTCTTCGTTAAGAATACGCGTGACCATTAAAATTCGCTCAACCGTAATCGCTTTAGAAACATAGGCTAACGGTATATGAGTCGTCATTAGTGATACTCGTAAGCCCTCGGTTGCCAACATCATGACAACATCGTTACAGTTGGCTTGCTGAGCAAAATACTCTGTGTGACCAGAAAATGGGATACCTGCTTGGTTGATTAAACCTTTGTGCACGGGACCTGTACATACGGCTTTGAACTCTCCTGACATATTGCGTTCCGAGGCAATACGTAAGGTTTCCACGACATAAGCGCCATTACCGGCATTTAATTCCCCTGGCACGCATGGCTCAGCGAGAGGTACCTCAATGACATCGATATGGCCTGCTTGATGCTGTTTTTCTGGCTTGCTTTCATGATATTCATGGATGGTTAATGGTAAACCCAGTTTAGCCGCACGCTGGCGCAACATGTCTGGATCAGCTACAGCGACTAACTGAGCTGGCCAAGCATGCTGTACAAGGCGGATTAATAAATCAGGGCCAATACCGGCTGGCTCGCCAGGGGTAATAGCAATGCGATTAATCATTACTCACCGTCTTCCAATATTTCAATATAGGCAGTATCACGAGTTTCTTTCATCCAACGCATGGCTTCAGCGCCAAACTTGCGGTTAAATAACAATTGATATGCTTTGTTCTCATTATTTTGTGCGGTTGCATCTTGGGTGCGACGCCCGGTCACTTGCACTAAGTGCCAACCAAAAGACGAGCGGAATGGTTTAGCGTATTCATCGACTTCTAAGCTTTCGATCACTTCTTTGAATGCAGGATCGTAGCTACTTGGATCTGCCCAGCCTAAATCACCACCACGAGTTGCGGTTGGTCCTTCAGAGTGTTCACGTGCTAGGGTGTCAAAGTCTGCTTCACCAGCTTTGATTTTATCTAGCATGTCTTGCAGCATTTGCTCTGCTTTAGTTTCTGATAAGATAATCGATGGCTTGATTAAGATATGACGTGAGCGAACTTCGGTAATTTCAACTTTCTGTTTACCACGAATTTCGAGGATTTTGACGATATTAAAACCTAAACCGGTACGTACAGGGCCAAACACCTCACCTTCGCTTTTACCATCTACCAGCTCAGCAAATAAGGTTGGCATTTCATTGATACCGCGCCAGCCTAAATCACCACCTTCTAGTGCAGTTGATGCACTTGATGAAGCAATGGCGATTTTTTTGAAGTCAGAACCATTTTTCAGTAATTCAATAACCTTATCGGCTCGTTCTTTGGCTTGCTCTAAATCGCTTTGCGTTGGTTCATCAGGGAAGCCAATTAGAATATGACCTAAGCGATATTCAACATTGGCATTGGTTTGGTCTTTCATCATATCCACAAGGTTGTTGATTTCTTGCGGGGTAATATTAATACGACGGCGGACATTAGCGCGACGGACCTCATTAACAATCATGTCGGTACGGATATTCTCACGATAGCGCTCAAAGTTACCGCCTTGCGCAATGATCGCTTGACGTAACTGAGATACGCTTAGGCCACCATTTTCACGGGCAATTTGGGTTATTGCTTGATCAAGCTGTGCATCACTAATTTGCATACCCATGCGTTCACCAAGTTGCAATAATAAGCTGTCATTGATCAGTTTTTCTAAAGCTTGGGTGCGTAATGCATTATCTGAAGGCAAACTTTGATTTTCTGCTTTCGCTTGCTGTTTGACGTTTTCGATTAGGTTGTTAATTTCTGATTCAAGCACTACGCCTGAGTTAACAATCGCTACTACACGATCAAGTTCTTGTTGTTCGGCACTAACACTTTGTAAAAGTGTGAAACATAGGCCGGTTAATGCAATAGCCGTCTTTATTATCGTTTTCATTGATTACATCTTTATTGGTGTTAAGCGAACAAGTCGCTATTAATTACTTAAAAAATAGGGGCGTTTATAGCCAAAAATTCCCGTATCTAACATATCATCGATCGGCAACGAACGTTGATTGCCACCCATACCTTTGAGCACAAACTGTACCATAAAACCACTGTCAAATTCACCGCGATTTTGTTGTTGGGTACCATCATCAATTAGGTTGGTATTAATATCACGATGATAAGCAAAACGCACGGCCCAGCAACAGCTTTCGTATTGGAAACCAGCAAAGGTTTCTAGGGAACGCTTGCCGACTATATCTTGGGTCATATGACCAACAAACTGCCATTTATCATTTATTGGAAAACTGGTTAGCAAACGAAATTGTTCGATGCTTTGTCCCGAAATATTGTTTAAATAACGATGGCTTAGCTGGACAAGATTACGCTCATTGTGGCGATAGTCAACGCGAATTTGACTTCTCGCTGTTTCGCTCTGATCGGTGTTGTATTGGATATCTGATTGCAGTTGCCAGCGCTGTGCAAGTTGTATAAACAATTCCGCCGCCAACGCTGATTTGTCGACGTTGACTTCCGAATCGCTAAAGTCGATATCAGCATTATCCAAGTAGAAAATACGACCTAAACTCAGATGGAAAAGTTCCGAGTTATTCGAATTTAATATTCGTGTTGTCGCACCAACCGATAATTGATTAGCAGCTGCGATACGATCTAAACCGCTGAAGCGTCTGTCACGGAAGATACCATCAAAGTCGTCTTGCAATGGCGAAGTATCGTAAATAAAAATCTTGTTTTGCTCTTTCTCGGGGATATATAAATACTGCAGTTGAGGCTCAAATGTTTGTATTTTATTGTCGAAAAACAGTGATGTATCTCGATCAAAATTTAGCCCTGCATGCAGGCGTATTTTAGGTAGGGTACGCGAGACCGATTCGGCTAAGCTTAAGCCGTCACTTTGAGGAATGAAGTCAATATTATCTTGTTGATAATAGGTATGCATTAACCTTGCATCCGTATCAATAAACCATCCAGGTTTACTAAAAGGTAAAGAAATGCCTGCTTCTAGATGAAATCGGTCAGCTGTTGGCAGTTGAGGATTTGAAATATCAAAACGACTGTACTCACCATAAAGGTTGAATGTTGTTTGATAGAAGCCAAGTGGCAAATACATTTGCGCTTCAAGTTGTGGTACCGTTTTATAGCTTTCATTGTTGGTACCAAGTACCTTAAAGTCTTGAACTTTTAATGTCGAATGCCAAAAATCATCAAAATAAGATACTTCACCAATGCGCCATAAGTAGGCTTCGGTTTTACTAAATTGATTGCTACCGATATCGACTAGATAATCATCATCGCTGATGGTGCTGTAGTCAACGTAAACACGATAATTGTCAGCCAGCGTACCAAAGTGTTGAAATCGATGCAGGTACCGGCTAGCGTCGGGATTGAAAAACTCTTTATCCTTGTCTAAATATTCGATGTTCAATTGACCAAATTGACCGTCAATAAGGTAGCGAAATTCACTATTTAGTTGCAGTCCGCGTTTGGACATGTAGTTAGGGGTGATAGTTGCATCGAAGTTAGGCGCAATGTTCCAATAAAATGGCATGCCAAATTCAAAACCAGAGTTACTAGAGCTGCCTATCTTTGGATATAAAAAGCCTGTTTTTCGCTGATCGGTCAATGGGAAATTAAAATACGGCAAGTAAAAAACCGGAATATCTTTGACTCGAAATACCGTATGCCATGCCTCGCCAGAATTATCTTCAACCGATAAATTAATTTCGCTGGCACCAATTTGCCAATCGGGTACGGCACCTGTACATGTTGTAAATGTTGAGTCGGTTAACAACAACCCTTGCTCATCGATGGCTAATAATCCCGCACCACCTCGACCATTGGTTGGGTGTAATTCATATTGGGAGTTCACCAGTTCTATGGTCTTATCTTGGTTGTTAGCGGTTAGCCGATCGGCATCAACGGTTAACCCTTCACTACGAAAACGAGTCATTCCTTTGGTTTCAATAATGCCGAGCTCTTTATCGATAACAATCTCATCGGCACGAATTTGGTTGTTATTGGTGGACAAAACAACGTTGCCAGAAAGGCTGACTTTGCGATTTTTTTCAACCACTGAATGCTGTGATTCGATTAATATTAGCTTGGGATCGATAAGTTGCTCTGAACGCATCTCAATAGGTAAGGGGGAGGCTGCCTGACACTCTCGTTGTTCTGCTTGTGATAAAGCATTATCGCGAGCTTGTTGCTCGGCGAATGCAGAAACAGGCAACAAACCAATAGTAAGCAGGTAATAGGGTATGTATTTGAGCATTCACAGTCCGGTAAAAATGCGTGAAGTGCCGTCTAACGCTTATATCACGACACACTATACCAATTTAAGTCGTTTATTTTTTAGTCTCGGTAGCGAGGATTAAGTAATTGGTATAATTAATATTATTGTTGCTTTATAGTTTAACATAGCTTGACGGTATTTTGCTCCCAATTTTACCGTGCTAAACGGAGAAAACAACAGGCGCTCGCTATCGAGCATAAGCGTCAAGCCTAAACATCATAAAGGATATAACAAACGAGCGAAATAATCCTGTTAATCCAGCGCGATAATTTTGCCAACCATCCGTGTGATAGAGCTAACAATTTTATATAAAAAAGAGTAACATAGCTGTTAGGGAGATCACTACATCAGTGACCACACTGGGAAATGATAAATAGAGCAAGGTAGATAGATGCGAATTTGGGGCAAAGTCATTGGATTTTTACTGGGGTTTTTAGCCGGGCGATTATTCGGTGCTCTCCTTGGTCTTTGGCTAGGTCATAAATTCGATAAAGGTTTAGATTTTGACTTCAGCACTTTTGGTAAACAAAGCGAGCAAGATAGACAGAATACTTTTTTTAATGCAACTTACTCCATTATGGGGCATATCGCAAAAGCCAGTGGTCGAGTGACTGAAGAAGAAATCGCTTTTGCACAAGCTTCTATGCACCGCTGGGGTTTGAATCAAGAAACGAAAGAGCTAGCGCAAGAAGCGTTTCGCCAGGGCAAAGATGTGTTTTTTGATGTCGACAAAACCATTCGTCAGCTTCGCGTCGCCTGTTTTGGTCGTCATGACCTATTGCAAATGTTTATTGAAATTCAGATTCAAGCTGCATTTGCAGATGGCGAATTACACCCTGAAGAACGAAAAATTCTCCATAAAGTCGCGCGTGGTCTTGGTATATCGGCGCGTGAACTCGATATGCTGTTAGATCGCATTGTTGCCGGTGAGCAATTTCATCAACATAGCGGTCCCCAAGGTCCCCAGCAAGCTCAATACCAACTTGAAAATGCTTATAAAATTTTAGGTGTGAGTGCAACGGATGAGATGGCTGTGATCAAAAAGGCGTATCGAAAGCTCATGGCGCAGCATCACCCTGATAAGTTACTTGCTAAAGGCTTGCCGCCGGAGTTAATGCAAGATGCCAAGCAAAAAGCACAAGACATTCAAGCCGCATACGAGTTAATTAATAAGCAGCGCGCGCGCTCGTAAATGGATTAAAGCTTAACCCGTAAATGGGCAAGTTTTGAAAAAGTCATTTAACAGGTAAGCCGTGATACTTAAACCAACACTGTGTCGAATAACCGCTAATTAAATGGGCAGTCAGCCTGAAATTCTAACAAATCTCCGGTTTTAGGGTGGCGAATCGCATAATAGCCAGAGTGTAGTTGTAAGCGCTCACTCATCGTTAAGGCCTTTTTGTGAGCGTATAAGCGATCGCCTAAAATAGGATGCCCTAACGATAACATATGCACTCGCAGTTGATGCGAACGCCCTGTAACAGGCATTAACTTAACTAGGGTGGTGTTATTTTCATAGGCAAGCACTTGATAGTGCGTCAGTGCTTGTTTGCCTTTATCAAAACATACTTTTTGTTTTGGGCGATTGGGCCAGTCACAGACTAACGGTAAATCTATACTGCCATGTTGTTGATCAAGATGGCCATAAACTCGAGCAAAATAATATTTGGTTGTTTGGCGTCTTTCAAATTGCTGAGAAATGGCGACATGGCTAGCCTTATTCAGCGCCATAATAATAATGCCTGACGTTGCCATGTCTAATCGATGCACTATGGTGGCAGTTGGCAACACCCGCTGCACCCTTGTTTGTAAGCAATCTTGATGCTCTGCTAAGCGTCCTGGTACAGTCAGTATTCCACTGGCTTTATTGAGCACAACAAGGTCATTGTCTTGATAAATAATATCAAGATACGGCGTTAACGGTGGCTTATAAATAAAGTCGGGGTTGGCACTCATGAATTCATTTACTGTCAGATGATTAAGTGACGCTTACTATGCTTTGAGGCATATAAGCATTGATATTATGCCATCGGAGGTAGCATGTGATGAGTCTACTGACTCACCACAATAAGGCGTACCGCTTCAAAGTTTAATTGCGCATGATCAATCACATGTGTTAATTCTTGCTGTTGGTGCACAATAAAATCAAGTTCTGATTGGCGCACGCTTGGATTGATTTTCGCTAATGCCTGTAAACGCTGATGTTCTTCATTCAGCGATTGCTGCATGGTTTGCTTCGCTTGACTAATTAGCGTATCAATTTTGCCTTTAGCGTGCTGCTCGGCTTTCTCAATTAAACTAGGGATCTGTGGTTTCAATGCCTTGACTAATTGCAGGCCCACTTGTTTTTTCACTGGTGATAATTGGTTATCAAATACCGCTTCAGCTACTTTAGCCGCTAAGTCATTACCGTTTTTATCAACCAATACTCGCACCGGAGTGGTTGGTAAATAGCGACCGACTTGCAATTGACTTGGCGCCATAGCGGATAGGGTATAAATACATTCAATGAAAAAGGTACCAACCGGGATGGCTGGGTTTTTTAATAGGCCAATACTGGCGTTACCAATTTCGTCACTGAGTACCATATCCATTGCACCAGTCACCATAGGGTGATCCCAGGTTAATAATTGATAATCTTCACAGCTTAATGCGGTATGACGATCAAATGTTATGGTTGTACCATCTTCAGGTAAGTTCGGGAAATTGCTACTTAACATATGCTCGCTTGGCGTTAAGGCAATGGCGTTGTCGGACTTATCATCTTGGTTTAAGCCAAATACATCAAATACTGAGAACATGTATGATGCAAGTTCAAAGTCATCATCGATGTTGGCTATTTTCGTAACTAACGATTCAGCATGACCTTGCCCAGAAGAGTTTATTTCGAGCAGTTTATCACGACCCTGTTCAAGCTCGGTTTTAATCTGTAAGTGCAGTTGTTTGCTTTGCTCAATAACATTATGTAAGGCATCATCTTGCCATACACCTTGCAAGGCGAGGGTAAATAATTCGCTTGAGAATTTATCATATACGGCGCGCGCGGTAATGCAGGTATGCTCAAATGCATCTAAGGCATTGTGGTACCAGTTAAGTAGCATCGACTGTGGTGAGTTACTAAAATATGGCACGTGAATGGCGATGTCTTGCGTTTGACCAATTCGGTCCAAACGGCCAATTCGCTGTTCTAATAAATCAGGGTTGGTTGGCAGATCAAATAATACTAAATGATGTGCGAATTGGAAGTTACGTCCCTCAGAGCCTATTTCTGAACACAGCAATACCTGCGCTGCGTCTTCTTCTTGGGCAAAGTAAGCAGCGGCTTTATCACGCTCAAATATACTCATGCCTTCGTGGAAAACCGCGGCACGTATACCTTCTTTGACGCGTAATGCTTGTTCTAAGTCTTTCGCGGTTTGTGCGTGAGCACAAATAACCAATACTTTACGCTGACGGTCTTGGTTAAGTAAATCAATAAGAAATTCGACACGGCTGTCAAACTCATACCATTGCTCGGTTTGCGAATTCAGCTGATATAGCATTTCAGGGGTGAAAATCTTTTGGCCAATAGCTTGTTCTCGCAATGATGACACATCGCGTTCGCTGATCAGCTCATTAATTGCTTGTTCGTATTGTGCTGGCAACTCGAGCTGTATGGCATGTAAGTGACGGCTAGGGAAACCGCTAATGGTGTTACGTGAGTTACGAAACAAGATACGGCCTGTACCGTGGCGATCCAACAACATATTGACCAGTTGCTGTTTACTGTCTTGGGCTTTTTCAGCATCGTTTAAATTTGCGAGTAAATCGCTGATATCCGTTTCGTTAATTAATTCGACTAGCGTTTTTTGCTGTGCTTTGCTCAGCTTTTTATCACCCAACACACTATTGGCAGCGTTTGCGACTTCGGCATAGTGTTGTTCGTCATTTAGAAATTTCTGGTAGTCATAAAAACGGTTACTGTCGAGCAAGCGCAAGCGCGCGAAGTGGCTTTCGTGACCAAGCTGATCTGGTGTTGCGGTTAACAGTAGTACACCTGGAATATTTTCGGCAAGAATATCAATGCATTGGTACTCAATTGATGGCTGTTGTTCGGACCAGTGTAAGTGGTGAGCTTCGTCAACAACCAACAAGTCCCAGTCTTCATTAGCGATGTTTTCAAACTGCTCTGCATTGTTAGCTAGAAAATCTAAGTTAACCAATACCAGTTGTTCACTGCTAAATGGGTTTTCATCAATATCGTACTGTTGACAGCGCTCTTCATCAAAAATACTGAATTTGAGATTAAAGCGACGTAGCATCTCCACCAACCATTGGTGCATTAACGATTCTGGTACTGCAATTAATACTCGTTTGGCTCGACCTGACACCAATTGTTGATGAATGATCAAACCGGCTTCAATGGTTTTACCTAAACCAACCTCATCGGCAAGTAACACGCGAGGCGCGAAACGTTTACCGACTTCTTCAGCGATATGCAATTGATGTGGAATTAACGATACTCGGCCTCCTACTAAGCCTGTTAGTGGTGATTGCTGCTGTTGATATTGATAGTTTAACGATGATTTACGCAGTTTGTACCAATCTAAACGATCAAACTGACCATTGAGTAGACGGTCGTGTGGTTTATTGAACTTGATGTAATGGTCAAGCATCATCTCTTTTAAGACAACTTCTTCACCGTTATCAATACGCTCGCCACTGTAGGTGTATAGCTCGTTTTCAAAATGCACATTGGTAATGCGCATGCTAAAGCCTTCGTGTGATGGTACTTGGTCACCAACAGAGAATATGACTCGAGTCAAAGGTGCATCTTGAATCGCATATTGGCGTGATTCGCCGGTTGCGGTAAATAGCACAGTGACAAATCGTCCAGATACATCGACCACAGTACCAAGACCTTGATCCGATTCACTGTCGCTGATCCATCGCTGACCCAAAGAAAAAGTCATATTACACTCCAATTAATAAGGCTTTGAAAAAAGGGGCGCTATGGTACCCATTTACCCACCAGTTTTCACCCTTTATTTCATGTGTTGCGGATAATTGCTCAAAAAGCCAACTCTGTAGAATTCTTCTGACTTACAGCGCAGTGATGAACAGTGTAAATGGGTTGTGTAGTAAGCATAGAATCTATTTAAAAATCTTCATCTATATTTCAGAAATAGCTCTTGTAAAGTGGTTAAAAAACTGTCAGATTGAACTTATGGTTAGGTTAAATTAACAAGGAGGCTAAGGATAATCTTTGCGTTTATCAGATGATGCTCTGCCATAAAGGTACTCAGCATTGCGTAAACATTAATACAGCTGTAGGACACAATATGACCGAAAAAAAAACCATCTATGTATTAGATACAAACATTCTTTTACATGAACCTTTCGCTTTTCTTTCCTTTGACGAGCATGAAGTCGTTATACCAATGACGGTACTTGAAGAGCTCGACAGCATTAAAGATAGAAACAAAGACGTAAGTCGTGATGCACGTGTTGCCATCAGAGCACTTGAAGATATCTTCAAGGATGCCTCCCCAGAGCAAGTGTTGGCCGGCGTTGAGTTACCAAATAACAACAACCAACAACAACAGCAAGCCGGAACTCTATCGATTTTTAACGATTTTGATTTAGAGCAACATCAAGGCGGCCTGTCACACAATGTCAACGATAACCGTATTATTGGTACCGCTTTGCACTTGCAACAACAATGTAAAGATAAAAAAGTGGTATTGGTCACCAAAGATATCAATATGCGCTTAAAGGGCAAAGGCGCAGGTGTTGCTTTTGTTGAAGATTATCGTACCGACCAATTAGTCGATGATATTAAATTTTTAACTAAGGGTTACCATAAATTTAAAGGTGACTTTTGGCAGCAAGTGCAAGAATGTGAAAGCGAAACCGATGGTCGCTATACCCAACATTTTCTTGACAAAGATCTGGTCCCTACGGCTTTTATTAATGAATACTTAATTGATGAAGAAAAAACCTTTGCCGGTAAAATCGTCGATATACAAGACGATAAATTGGTAGTCCAAGATTTGGGCTACGAACGTTTGATGGGG
Source organism: Thalassotalea sp. Sam97 (assembly GCF_041379765.1). Taxonomy (NCBI): domain Bacteria; kingdom Pseudomonadati; phylum Pseudomonadota; class Gammaproteobacteria; order Alteromonadales; family Colwelliaceae; genus Thalassotalea; species Thalassotalea maritima. Next base: position 507,179 of record NZ_CP166919.1, read on the forward strand.
CGCAGCGCATGGGGTATCCACCCGAAAAATATCTATCAAGGGATGGCGTTTGATTCATTACTCGATCCTAACATTGACCTCGTTATCCTGACGGGCCCTGCAGGTTGTGGTAAGACACTTTTAGCTCTTGCGAGTGCTCTTGAAAGCGTCGTTGAGCGAGGTCAGTACGAGAAAATTATTGTCACCCGCTCGACTCCAGAAATAGCAGAATCAATTGGCTTTTTACCGGGCACAGAAGAAGAGAAAATGGCGCCTTGGTTAGCATCTATAACCGACTCTTTAGAGGTGTTGCACAAGCAAGATGAAAGTATGCATGGTTCGATGAACTATATTATGGAAAAAGCCAATATTCAGTTTAAATCGGTTAACTTTATGCGTGGTCGTAGCTTGCAAAATGCTTATGTTATTTTGGATGAATGCCAAAACTTAACGGCAGCTCAATTAAAAACCATTATTACCCGTTGCGGTGAAGGAACTAAATTAATTTGCGCAGGCAACTTGGCACAAATTGATAGTAATTACCTAACGGCATTAACTTCTGGCTTAACGTATATTGTCGAGCGTTTTAAGGATTATTCGGGAAGCACCACAGTTAACTTAAACGGTGTTGTACGTAGCTCGTTAGCATCATTTGCCGAAGAGAATTTATAACTCTTAAGTCACATTTAAAGCCAGATAGCCATGTTGAAATTTCGCGCTCACATTGCGCGCGATAGCGGCATGGTTTTCTGGTTTTTTGTTTCAAGTATCTTTTCAATTTATGCCATACCTAGGCAAATCTAGGTGAGTCTTGTTGTGTCGATTTAACTGTGCTTTGTTCAGTAATAATATCCTTTCATTCTGCTAAAGCTCTGCAGTCAGTATTTCTTGTCACCTTGGTGCGGTTTACTTTTTCTTTACACATCGGTCCAGTTGATGCATTATTCAAACATGTGTTTTAATTGGTGGTTTTAATTGTGGGTTTAAATTATGAACTATAGTAAAACTAAACTCGTAACAATGAATAGTGAACAACACCAGCAGCAAACAATAATAACTTTGAATTAATAGCATTAGGAGGCCGTCGTGGCTGAGTTTCAAGTACCATTACAAGATATGAACTTTTTGCTTTATGATGTTTTTGAGGCCGATAAAATGTGGGCAGAAATGCCTGCGCTGGCAGACAATATTGATAAAGATACTGCTGATGCCATCTTGCAAGAATGTGCAAAAATTTGTCAGCAAGTAATTGCGCCGATTTCCCGGCAAGGTGATGAAGTAGGAGTACAGTGGCATGATGCTAAGGTAACTACGCCTCCAGGTTACAAACAAGCCTTTGAGACTTACGCCGAAGGTGGCTGGGTAGGTCTTGGTGGCGATGTTAATTTTGGCGGTATGGGCATGCCGAAAATGCTTACGGCGTTGCAAGAAGAAATGGTCTGCGCGGCCGATATGGCATTTTCTTTATATCCGGGGTTAACTGCGGGGGCTTGTTTGCTGTTGGCCAAACACGGTAGTGAAGATCTTAAAAATACCTATTTACCGCGTATGTACAGTGGTGAATGGGCGGGGACCATGTGCCTTACTGAAGCCCATGCTGGTACCGATCTGGGTATGATCCGCACTAAGGCTGTGGCTAGTGGCGATGGCAGTTACACACTATCTGGTTCTAAGATATTCATCACTGGCGGTGAACAAGATCTAACCGACAATATTATTCATTTGGTGTTAGCTAAACTGCCTGATGCGCCGGCTGGTTCGAAAGGCATTTCGCTGTTCTTAGTGCCTAAATTTAAAGTTAATAGCGACGGTAGCTTAGGCGAACGCAATGGCGTTGAATGTGGCAGTATTGAGCACAAAATGGGTATCCATGCGTCAGCAACATGTGTGTTAAATTTTGATGAAGCTGAAGGCTACTTAGTTGGTGAGGCCAATCAAGGTTTGGCTTGTATGTTTACTATGATGAACTATGAGCGAATTGGTGTCGGTATTCAGGGCTTAGGTGCAGGTGAACGCTCCTATCAAAATGCACTTGAGTATGCAAAAGAACGCATTCAAGGTCGCAGTTTAACTGGTACTAAACAAGCAGATAAAGCCGCTGATTCATTAATGGTTCACGGTGATGTGCGTCGTATGTTGCTTAACATGAAAGCCCTTAATGAAGGTAACCGCGCGTTAGCTATGTACATTTCGAAGCAACTTGATTTAAGTACCTATGCAGAAGGGGCTATGCAGCATCATGGTGAGATGCTAACAGCGCTTATGACTCCGCTTGCTAAAGCATTTTTTACCGATATCGGCTTAGAAAATACAGTTGCAGGTCAACAAGTTTTTGGTGGTCATGGTTATATTCGCGAGTGGGGTCAAGAGCAATTAGTCAGAGATTGTCGTATTGCCCAGATATATGAAGGCACAAATGGCGTCCAAGCAATGGATCTTATCGGCCGCAAGCTTGCCGCAAATGGTGGTGAATTCATGCAAGCTTTTGGCAAAGAAGTACAGCTATTTATTCAGGATAATCAAACCCCTGAAATGACAGAGTTTGTCGAGCCGTTAGCAAATGCGGTTGCTGACTTTAGCGAGTTAACGCAAAAAGTATTAATGGGCGCACAAAAAAATCCTGAATACTTGGGAACTGCCGCCAATGACTATTTGCACGTATTTGGTTACACCTCGCTTGCTTATATGTGGGCGATGATGGCCAAAGCGTCGTTAGCAAAATCCAGTGAAAGTGATTTCTATCAGGCGAAACTTATTACCGCGCGCTACTTCTTCGCTCGCATACTGCCGCGTCGTCACTCTTTATCAGCATCGGCCTTATCAAAGCCAGAGCTTCTGTTTGATTTGCCAGACGAACTGTTTTAAATATTATATCGTTTAACTAAAAACCGATGCTTAGCATCGGTTTTTAGTTTTTAAGCAGTTGATTAATCTGCTTTGTTTAGCCAAGTCTTAGCTAATTCGCTATCCTATGTTCAGCGACTTATACAAGGGAGTGTTTTGGTTCGCTCGATTTGTTGGTGTTTTATTGCATTAATGCTGACAATTGTTGTCTACACTTAGTAGGCAATTGTATAATGTTCGGCTCAGTTACAATTGTAAACAGTATTAACGTATAACTTGGTTTACTATCGCGAAAATAGCAGAAATTTTAACCTACCCTTAAGTTCAAAAGATGAGCAAAGAATTTAAACCTGTGAGTGAGTTTTCATCCATCATGATTGTGGAAGATGATAAGGTATTATCGTCTTTGCTTAAATCATTTTTGGAAAAGTCATCGCACGTGGTGCATCAAGTATTCCGTGGCGATCAAGCTGTGCGCAGCCAAATTAAAATTCAGCCGGATTTAATTATCTTAGATATCGCTCTGCCAGGAAAAGATGGTTATAAAGTCTGCCATGAAATGCGTTCAACCTATTCCGGACCTATTCTATTTTTAACATCGAGTGCCAGTGAGGCTGAGCAGCTTGCTGCCTTTAACGTTGGTGCGGACGATTATCTGGTAAAGCCGTGCAGTCCTCAGTTAATTTTGGCGCACATTGAAGCTCTGTTACGACGCACGAAAAATAAATCTCCAGCTGGCTCTCGGCAAAAGCTAACCGTTGGTGAGATCACCTTAATTCCAAGTGAGCAACGTTGTGAAGTAAACGGGCAACAAATATCCTTAAGCGTTTTCGAGTTTGAGCTATTGAGTTTGCTTATGTTCAATGCGGGTAAAGTGTTAACCCGAGACGATATTTATAAGCTATTGCTTGGCCGTGAATACGATGGCTCAGAACGTTCTGTCGATGTCCGTTTATCTCGCCTGCGCGATAAACTAGTCAGTCAAGGTGTTGAAAAAACCCAAATTAAAACCATTTGGGGGAAAGGCTATTTGTTATCGGCAGGTGATGAACACTGATTTAGTTGTGTAGACTGTATTTATTCTAAACATACTAACATTTGATAAAACCGAGGCTTAAGCCTCGGTTTTGCTTTGTAGCATGGTAGCTTTTAGCCGAAATGACAGCCAAGAGATATGGTTTGCAAGGTTATTCATTTGAATCGTCGCGATTGTCTTTTATTGATAATAATTTAGCGAAATTATCGTATGGTTATATAGTTAAATAATTGTGAACTAGATATTTGTGATGGGCTTAACGTATGGCAAGAAGAAAACGCGACGGTATGGAAGAAGAAGCTGGTGTTGATATGACTCCCATGCTCGACATTGTATTTATTATGTTGATCTTTTTCATTGTGACAACCTCGTTTGTTAAGGAGCAAGGCTTAGATTTGCAACGCCCAGAGTCAGCACAAAAGAAATCGGATAATAAAAACCCTTCTATTTTAATTAAAGTCGATAGCGTTGGTACCATCACCATTAATAATCGAGTGACAGATGTTGAGCGGATAAGTGCAAACTTAGAGTTTTTGTTAGCGGATATTAGTGTGTCAAATATATTACTGACTGCAGATGAAGATACTAAGCATGAAACAATCGTGGCGATTATGGATCAGATAAAAGATATTGACGGCTTACGGGTATCGGTGATAACCAAGTCTGATTAGCGTTTTTAGGTAACGCTAAAGTGCCTCTAAATGACGAGAGAATACAGAAAACGCTTTTGATACAGTTAGTGCTGCTGATTATTCAGCGCATCAAGGTCTTTGTTTAACGTAACCAGCACAGTTACTGATAAAGCTAAGGCGATTATAGTGTTTAGGGCGTAATCGTAATGAACGCAGACAAGTTCGATTAATTCAAGCATATGCCAAAGGCAAGTGGTTAAACCAAACATCAACAAGAACAACGCCGTGCTGTATGTATAAGGAGAGCGATCGAAGCGAGAGCTTTCTTCTTGTCTTAGTTTCTTAAACAACATTACCAGTTCCTTGGGTAAATAGAAGTTAACGAGACATGATTGCCATTGTTATTCAGTAGATACAAAAAGCGAAGACATTGTCTTCGCTTTTTGATTTATATACTAATTGGCTTAGAACTTCAACGAGGCTTTAACGAAGAAGTAGCGACCCATTGTATCGTATGAGTAAGGGTCAGTATTCGCGTCGTTATTACCTGTGTAGTAAGGCGCTGCTTTATCAAGTAAGTTGTTAACACCACCTGAGAAGGTTACGTTCTCGCTGTAGTGATAAGCACCGTTTAAGTCATGATAAATCACTGTGCCAGTAGCTGGAGCTAAACACTTCGAGGCATCAGCTAAACACTTGAAGCTGTCCATACCTGAGATGTAACGTGCTTTATAGCCAGCATCCCAGTTTGAACCACGAGCATTGATGTTCAGGTTTGATTTGAATTCAGCGTAACCACCGATACCACTAGTGATGATGCCTACGTAGTCGATAGCATCGCCAGTTGTTTGTTGTTCAAACTCGTTTAACCATGTTGTATCAAGGCTTGCATTCCAGTCTAGACCTGCCGCTTCAAAGCTGTATGCAATGTTTAAGTCAACACCAGAGCTGTTTTCTGCACCAATGTTTTGTAATTGGTTGTTGAAGCTGATGCGACCTGTGTTATCCATCGATAAGTTCGCAGACTTACACAATGCAGTTTCTTGGTTAATTAGCGAGCCGTTAGCCGCTAAACACTGATCTGCAATGTATTGTGAATCAACTTCAGCAATCGCGTTTTCGATTTGAATATCGAAGTAGTCTGCAGTGATTGATAAACCGTCAAACCACTCTGGCTCGTATACTACACCTAGAGTGAAGGTTTCCGCTTCTTCAGGTGTTAGGTCTTGGTTACCACCAACAGTTACAATCGCTTGTTCTTGATCTGTTGCTGGGTGAACAACTTGGTCAAATGATGGTGATGCACCACCGAATAGCTCGCCAACTGACGGTGCACGGAATGCCGTCGATGCTACTGAACGAACCATTAGTTCATCGTTTACTTTCCACGTTAAACCAAGTTTCCAAGTTGCATCGCTACCAAAAGTAGAGTAGTCAAATGCACGAACAGCAGTGCTGATTTCGATGTTATCAGCAAATGCAACGTCTTCTAAAACAGGGATAGCAAGCTCTAAGTACGCTTCGTTTACGTCGTACTCACCAGCTGTTGGCTCTTGTTTTGGATCGTTAGCCATACCTTGGGCAGTTAGTGAATCTGGTGTGTACCATGCTTTTTCAGTACGTGATTCGATACCCGCTGCAAAACCAATGTAACCAGCTGGTACTTCCATTAGCTCACCGCTCAATGACGCTGCGATGTTAAGCATTTCGCTACCGCCGCTGTTGATTTCGGTGTATACGTACTCACCCATAGTCTCTGGCAACCAAGAAGCTTGCTCCATTGGGTTGAATGTACCCGCTTGGATATCTTGCTGAATTAGACCCATGTTGTGTAGGTTAGCAACTGAATCTACAGAGTCGTTACGACCAAACGTGATCGATGCATCCCATGACCAACCGTTATCGAACTCGCCTTGTAAACCAGAAGAAACACGCACTGTATCTACTGCTTGAGCGAATTTACGAGGACCAGTATCGGCCATACGACGACCATAAGCGATATCATCACCGTAGCTGATGCCACTGTCGATTAGTGAGTCACCCATCCAATCTTCATAAGTGAAGTTGAACCATACAGGTTGTGGTGCCATTTGTTGTTTTGACCAACGCTTAGAGTACATCATTTCAGTGAAGAACATGGTGTAATCAGACACTTCATACGTACCAACACCTGTTACGTTTAACTTCTTCATTGGTGTGTATAAGAAGCTTTCAGGGTTGTAGTTGTACTTGTCAGTAGCTGTGAAGTCTTTCCAAGTGCCGTCAGCAGCACCTTGTAAGCTTTTCGCATCATCACCTTTACCAGACCAAATATGACCGTAAGGCGTGTAGCTAGAACCACCACATACTAATTGAATGTTACCTTCGTCATCTTTTGACTCTGTGTAATCACATTGGCTACCGTCACGATCAGCCATGCCAACAGAACCACGATCTACGTATGATAGACCAACAACGGCGTTACCTTTATCGAATGAGCCACCTAGAGTGATGTCTAAGCCCATTTCTTCACCGTCAGCTTCACCTGACATACCGCCGTTAACGTTTACTTCAAAACCTTCGTAATCGCGTTTTAGGATGATGTTAACAACACCCGCAACAGCATCTGAACCGTAAACAGCAGAAGCACCATCTTTTAGCACTTCAACACGTTGGATCATTGATACAGGGATAGTGTTCAAATCAACAGTCGATGCAGCACCAGTACCAGAGTTGATCATACGACGACCGTTAACCAATACTAGGGTACGGCTAGAACCTAAACCACGTAGGTTGATGCTGGCATTACCGCCTGAGCCGTTGTTGATGCCTGGATTGGTCATTGCACCGCTAGCAGCAGTGGTTTTTTGTAGTACTTGGTCGATCGATGTTGCACCAGACTGTAGAATTTGCTCTGCACCGATAACGGTTACAGGGCTTGCAGTTTCCATGTCCGCACGTTTGATGCGTGAACCCGTAACTTGAATTCGTTCTACATCTTTTGCACCTTCTTCGGCTTTTGCATTTTGTGCAAAGGCAGCCGTTGTCGCTGCAGCACTAAACATAAGTGCTTTTGTAATTGCGTTTTTGTTAAACATTTTTACTCCTGGATTTTTCAGTGAGGACAATGGAAATTATTCTTGTATTTGTCCATGACATCCCTTCATATTAGGGGAATCTAGGGAGCGAGGAGAACAACATGTAACACATAGTTAAGGAGTGTAAACGGAGTGTCTACTATGTTAATTGTGTGTTTTATTGTTGTGCTCTTTGTGTTCTTATTTGGTTGTGGATATGTGTCTGTCGAGTGATTTAGCCTCTTTAGGCCAAATTAGGGGAGATTGGCTAATGATAAATGAGCGACTTAGGCGAAAGCAAGTGTGTGCATTTATTAGACTATTTTGGTTGCGCTATATCTATTTAGCTATATCCATCGCAACACTGTCATAAAAGATCGCCATAGTATAAATGGCGTTATTTTTATAGCCTTGCTTTTAGATTTTTGTGCCATTGGCCATTAAAACAAAGCCCGCACAGTGAGCGGGCTTTGTGATATATAGAAATTTACTATTTAATAGCTTGGCTTTTTGTGATGTTTACCGACAGCCTCTGCGACTTCTTTTGGCATGTATTCTTCATCATGTTTCGCTAACACCTCACTGGCTTCCAATACCGTTGGTTCGATTAAAATTCCTTGAGCGACGATACCTTGGCCTTCTCTAAATAGATCTGGCAGAATACCATCGTATTTAACGGTGATCATTGGGCCGGTATCAATCAGTTTAAATGCGACCTTTAAGCTTTCGGCGTCGCGTTCTACACTACCATTAACGACTAGACCGCCAACACGGATGCGTTGACCAACCACCGGCTTTTCACCGGTTTTTTCCTTGCCTTGGACAATTTCACTTGGGGTGAAGAATAAATCAATGTTGGTGCTTAATGCATACAGTGATAAACCTGCAACAATAGCAATACCTACAATAATGGTCGTTACTATCGTTAATCTCTTTTTACGACGAGGATTCATAACTATTCACCTTTAATACGACGTTGAGCTGCTTGCTTGAGCTTTGCTTCACGTTTTAGACGGTTGTTAATTTTTTTGAACTGAGCTTGCTGTAACCCGAGGCTGTTAATGGTTAACACACTTAAGGTTACTGCACAAAATGCATAAGATAGCCAAACAAAGAAACCGTAGCCACCCATATTGATAAAGTCAGCAAAAGATTCAAATGCCATGATATTACTCTCCACTTGCTTGCTTAGCCAGTGCTTTTACCCATGGGCGCATGGCATTTCGTTCAATAATTTGTGCTCTAAAACGCAAGCAAAATAGGCTCGCTGTCATGAACGCGAAACCGATAAAACAAACTAAGAATGGGATTAACATCTCTGTGGAAATTGATGGTTTTTCCAATTTCGAAATTGTTGCGCCTTGGTGCAAGGTGTTCCACCATTCAACGGAGTAGTGAATAATCGGCAAATTCACCACACCGACTAACGCCAAAACGCTCGCAGCCTTTCCGGCTAAAGCACGATCGTCAAAGGCATTATCAAGAGCGATAACACCAAGATATAAAAACAATAATATAAGCTCTGAGGTTAAGCGAGCATCCCAAACCCACCATGTTCCCCACATAGGTTTACCCCACGCGGCACCGGTAAATAAGGCAATGGCGGTGAATATAGCACCGATTGGCGCGAGTGCCGCTATTGATGCTTCAGCAAGCTTCAATTGCCATACCAAGGCTGATAGAGCGGCAATGGCCATGCCTAAGTAAATACCCATAGACAGCATGGCTGATGGTACATGAATATAGAAAATACGTACGGTTTCACCTTGCTGATAATCGGCAGGTGAGAACAATAACGCTAACGCTAAACCAGCCGTCAACACGATAGTGCTAATTACTGCTAACCACGGCAATAAACGGCCGCAAAAATGATACGACGTTTCTGGGTTTGCGTACGGATGAAGCCACTTCCACATATTAATTGGTACTCACTTTTAAAGCTGCGCTCACGGCAAATGGCGCGAGGGTTAAACTTGCAAAAAATAGGGCAGCGATAATCGCTAGTTGACCATCGTATGCCAAATTCATACTGGCGGCATCTATCGCACTGGTAGCAAAAATAAGTACTGGAATATACAAAGGTAACACCAGTAAGCTTAATAGCACCCCGCCTTTTTTTAATCCGACAGTTAATGCGACGCCAATAGCCCCTAATAAACTCAATACGGGGGTACCCAACAATAGGGTCAATAATAAGGCGATATAACTTTGTTCGTGTAAATTCAGCAATATGCCTAATAATGGCGCTATTATGATAAGTGGTAAGCCTGTAATCAACCAATGAGCGCTAATTTTTGCCAATACTAAGATAAAATTAGGGCATGGACTTAGAAGCATTTGTTCTAAGGAACCATCTTGGTGGTCGTTTTTAAATAAGCGTTCGAGTGATAACAATGTAGCAAGTAACGCCGCGACCCAAATCACCCCCGGTGCTATTTTCATTAGAGTGTTACTGGCAGGTCCAATTCCTAATGGGAATAATGACACAACGATAATGAAAAATAATAGAGGGTTGACGATATCGTCTCGGTGACGCAACGCTATGGTTAAATCGCGCTTTAAAATAAGCATAAAGGCATGACGGTAAGATAATGACATGCGTTAGCCCTCTATGCCATTGTATTCAAGACGAATTTTACGATACAAATTGCTATCCATCTGTAAATCTTGGTGAGTTGTCATGATAACACAGCCACCTTGTTGTGCATGAGCTTGTATCAATGATTCCAACTGGCGAACCCCTGCTTTGTCGATCGCGGTAAAGGGTTCATCTAATATCCAAATTTTTGCATTAGTTTGCCATAGGCGCGCCAAGGCAATTCGGCGATGTTGACCGGCACTGAGGTGACTGGCTTTGGCATCTTCAAAGCCATATAAGTTAACGATATCGAGAGTTTGCTCAGCACGTGCAGGATCTTGACCATGCAGGCTAAGATAAAATTGTAAATTTTCTTCACTGGTCATTTCCCCTTTCACACCCGGCAAATGACCTAAAAATAACAGATCCTGATAATACTCTTCACTGATATCGTTAATGCTCTGCTGTTGATATAACACATCACCTGAGTAGGGCTGTGATAAACCAGATAAAATACGCAATAAGCTGGTTTTGCCGGTACCATTAGCGCCTTCCACTTGAATAATATCACCAGCGCTCACCGTAAATGACAACTCGTCAAATAATATTCGGTCTTCGCGAATGCAAGTGAGCTGTTCTGCTTGTAATAAATAAGGAGTATTTGCCAAAGCTGTCAAAACCATTGAAATATATGTTATTAGCCAAAGATTTTACTTGTTTGTGGGCAGTAAAAGAAGACTGCAGCGGAAATTATTCACGAATCCAAGCTAAATCCTTATGATATTTATGGTAATAAGGTGGTGATAATTCATCTAAAGGAATAGTACCGGGTTGTCATAGAATGCCCCTGATTATTTAGGCTGCCGGCGTGTATATTTTAATAACAACAGCAAATGGCGATAAAATTAAAACTATCGTTATATGGTATGCGTATAACTACAGAGAAAGTTTGGTTTTTGTTAACACAAGGTTTCTCTTGAAAGTTAAGGTTTTTTCGTTGTGATAGCATTTTATTCCGCGCCGGTGTTGCTATAATAACGTGATTTTTGTGCGCGCCTGTGCGTATGTCCATAGCCCCAATGGAGTTATAAATGATACCTGAGTTAGGTTTGTTGTCTTTGATTATTGCCATGGCCTTCGCTGTTTGCTTGTCTGTTATTCCGTTAATTGGGGTGTATAGTCAAAATCAACGGCTGATTAGTTATGCAAAACCGCTCACATCGGCAATGTTTATTTTTACAGCCATCAGTTTGGTAATTTTGGCTTATTGCTTTGTTGTTGATGATTTTTCTGTTCGTTATGTCGCTGGTCACTCCAATACGGCGCTACCTTATTACTTTAAAATAAGTGCGGTGTGGGGTGGTCACGAAGGCTCGTTATTGCTTTGGGTGTTTTCACTAACCGCCTGGACCATGGCGGTTGCGCTATTTTCTAAGAATGTAGACCAAGCTTTTGTATCACGTGTGTTAGCGGTTATGGGCATGGTTGCTGTTGGCTTTATGGCTTTTACCATTTTAACGTCGAACCCTTTCGAGCGATTATTGCCTAACGCCCCATTGGAAGGGCGCGACTTGAACCCGTTACTTCAAGATGTCGGTTTAATCATTCACCCACCAATGTTGTATATGGGCTATGTTGGCTTTTCGGTTGCCTTTGCGTTTGCTATTGCCGCATTAATGTGTGGCAAAATGGACGCAGCTTGGGCGCGTTGGTCTCGTCCTTGGACATTGGCAGCTTGGATGTTTTTAACCTTAGGTATCGCGCTTGGTAGTTGGTGGGCGTACTACGAACTTGGCTGGGGTGGCTGGTGGTTCTGGGATCCTGTTGAAAATGCTTCGTTTATGCCTTGGTTAGTGGGTACCGCGCTGATTCATTCGTTAGCGGTGACCGAAAAGCGGGGAGCGTTTCGTAACTGGACAGTACTACTGGCGATATTCACCTTTAGCTTAAGCTTGTTAGGAACTTTTTTGGTACGCTCTGGTGTACTAACGTCTGTGCATTCGTTTGCCGCAGATCCTACCCGAGGTAGTTTTATCTTAATGCTCCTTGCCATTGCGGTAGGTTGTTCACTGCTGCTTTATGCTATCCGTGGGACAAATGTTGGCAGCTTTTCTCGTTTTGAATTAGTGTCGCGTGAGTCAGCGATATTAATCTGTAATATTTTCTTAGTCGTTGCTGCAGTAACGGTGTTACTTGGCACCTTATACCCCTTGTTAGTTGATGCTATGGGCTTAGGCAAAATATCGGTAGGTCCCCCGTACTTTAATGCGGTGTTTGTGCCATTAATGAGTGTGATGTTTATCTTTATGGGGATAGGGCCGCTTATTCGTTGGAAAAAGGCGAAGAAAGGCGAACTCAGTCGTCAGTTAAAGTGGATCAGTATTTTCGCCGTTGTGTTTGGTTTTGCTTTTCCGGTGATGTATGGCGGAGAATTTAATTGGTGGGTTGCCTTTGGTATGTCGCTCGCAACTTGGGTTATTTTAGTCGCTGGCAAAGATTTGAAGAATCAAATTAATCCGCAACCTGGTCATTGGCAATTGAAACGATTAAGTTTGAGCCACCTTGGTATGGCGGTAGCCCATATTGGTATTGGCGTTACCGTCATTGGGGTAACACTGGTTTCCATTTATGAATCTGAAAGTAATATAAAAATGATTCCTGGCTCGCGCTTTGAAGTCGCCGGTTATGAGCTCGAATTTAATGGTGTTAAGCCGGTCGAAGGGCCAAATTACTCAGCAGAGCAAGGTCAAATCGCCTTATACGATGGCGATGACATGATTGATTTATTGCAGCCTGAGCGACGTACCTATCGAGTACAAACCATGGGCATGACCGAAGCAGCCATTAATCCAGGGTTATTTAGAGACGTATATGTCGCCTTAGGCGACCCGCTTGGTGGTGGCGCATGGGCCGTACGAGTCTATTATAAGCCGTTTGTACGTTGGATTTGGCTTGGCGCCATCTTTATGTCGCTTGGTGGTATTTTTGCGATGATGGATAAACGCTATCGTCGTCGCAAAGCTCATGAAAAAGCGTTGTCATCTAATGTAGCAGCCACACATGCTAAAGCAGGAGTGTAACTGATGAAGATTGTTGTTCGTCTTATTCCTTTATTTTTGTTTCTTCTGTTAGGTGTGCTGTTATATCGTGGCTTGAGTCTGAACCCGCAAGAGCTACCATCTGCACTTGTCGGTAAAACTTTCCCGGAGTTTTCGCTACAAAAGCTTGGCGATGAAAAACAAACACTATCGTCGGCAGACTTTAATCCAGGCATAAAAATTATTAATGTCTGGGCGACATGGTGTCCATCGTGCAAAGTCGAGCATCCATTTTTATTGAAATTGTCGAAAGATACTCGATTTTCAGTTTATGGCATTAATTATAAGGATGAGCGGCAAGCGGCCAAAGAGTGGCTTGCGTATTATCAAGACCCTTATGTTTTTTCTATTTACGATGATAACGGCCGATTAGGCTTAGATTTAGGCGTTTATGGTGCACCCGAAACCTTTGTGGTTGATCACAACAACGTCATTCGTAAACGCTTTGCTGGTGTATTAGAAAAAAATGTTTGGCAACGTGAATTTATGCCATTAATTAATAGCATCGAAATGGAAATGGCAGGAGAATAATGATGAAAAAAAATCATGGTTTTGCAAGCAATATCTTGCTTGTACTTGCGTCGGTTGTATTGATGCTTGTCAGTGCCAGCATGGTTAGTGCAAGCCCTATTGATACCTACCAGTTTCCTGATCAAGTGACTAAAACACGTTTTGATGAATTGGTTTACGAATTACGCTGCCCTAAATGTCAAAATCAGAACTTAGCTGACTCAAATTCGCCAATTGCCGAAGATTTACGTAAAGAAGTTTATGACATGCTTATGGATGGTCGTAGTGACCAAGAGATCATGAATTTCATGGTTGAACGTTACGGCGAGTTTGTACTTTATCGTCCTAAAGTTAATTCATTAACGTACGCCTTGTGGTTTGGGCCAGTAATATTTGTACTGATAGGCTTGATCATCATGGTGGCGTTATTGCGCAAAAGACAACGTAAAGAGCAAAGCTTAACACCAGAACAGCAACAGCAATTAGAAGATATTCTTAAGGATTAAACGATGACCTTGTTTTATGTTTTTTCGGCATTATTGCTGGTGTTGGCGGTGCTGTTTATTTGGCGACATTTTTTTACGCAAAGTTTGTATCAGGCTGATCAGTCAAATATGCGAGGTCAAACCAACAAAGAGCTTTACTATGAGCACTTAGCAGAATTGGAAAAAGATTTGCAAGAAGGCGGCATTGATAAAGAAAGCTTTGATTACCTGAAACAAGAATTAGATCGTTCGTTAGTTTTAGATATGAGTGCCAGTGAAAAACAAGCACAAATCAAAGATAAATTGACCTCGAAAATATGGCCACTAATGATGAGTGTATTTGTTTTGGCTTTTTCGTTCGCCATGTACTGGCAATACGGCGCCCATGATGACGTAAAGTTGGCGCAGACAATGCCTAGCGAACACCCCCGAGGTGAACAGTCTCAGGCGCAAATCATTATTGCACAATTGCAAAACTTGCAAAAAGAAGTAGAGACTAACCCTGATAACTCAAATGCTTGGTTTCAATTAGGGCAAATTCTTAGCAATATTGGTCAGTTCGACAGTGCCTATGTTGCCTTTGGTAAAGTCAATGAGATAGAGGGCGATCAAGCCGATGTACTCGCACTGCAAGCGCAAACGATTTATTACAAGAACAACCAGCAGCGTAATGAGCAAGTCGATGCTCTGTTAGCTCGAGCATTAAGCATTGACCCAAATGATGCTACCACCTTAATGTTAATTGGTATGGATCATTATCTTAATAACCGTTTTGCTCAGGCAGCAACAAGTTGGCAGCAAATTATCGATGCAGGTACCGCAGGTCCTAACGCGATGGCGCTTATTGAGGCGATTAACGACGCCAAAGCCAAAGCATCTGACGCAGATATACCAGTGGATGAGGTGAAACCAACGATCGCAGGTGCCAGCTTGCAAGTTAGCGTGACATTGGCAGACAATATTATCGAACGATTACAACAAGAAGACGATAAGGTTGTATTTATTTATGCGGTCGCTAGCGCTGGTCCGCGTATGCCACTAGCAGCGATGAAAATTCGAGCCAGTGATTTACCAACATCGATCACGCTAGACGATAGCTTAGCAATGACGCCACAAATGGCTTTATCATCGGCTGAGCAAGTCAACGTATATGCTGTTGTGTCACAGTCAGGAACACCAGGTCAAAAGCCTGGTGACTATGTAGGGCAAGCAACGCAAATTACCTTGAGTGAGCAAGACTCGGTAAACCTTATTATCGATACCGTCGTAGAATAGCCATCATAAGGTTTAACAAACAGAGAGAAGGTTATGATTTTTAGAAATATATTAGCGGCGGTGAGTCTTTCAGTAGTGGCTTCGTTAGTTGCCAATTATGCGATCGCTCAACCAATTCCAGCTGACAATGCTGGTGCTGACGTCGCATCAACAAGTTGCCCTGCATTTTTAGAGCACACAGTAAAAAAATTAAACTCGGAGCAAACTGTCGATGTTTGTCAGCAATTTGCAGGCAAAACGCTATTGATTGTAAATACCGCAAGTAAATGTGGCTTCACACCGCAATTTAAAGGCTTAGAAGCCTTATATCAAAAATATAAAGACCAAGGCTTAGTGATCTTAGGGTTTCCTTCAGACGATTTTTTCCAAGAAGAGGACGAAGAAAAAGATACCGCGAAAGTATGTTACATCAATTACGGGGTAACGTTTCCTATGTTTACTACGGTTGCGGTTCGCGGTGACGATGCACACCCTATATTTGCCCACTTAGCCGAGCAAACTGCAGCACCATATTGGAATTTTTATAAGTATTTAGTCAGTAAAGATGGTAATAGCATCGAGCGATTCAATTCTAAAGTATCGCCGGATTCACCTGAACTGATACAAGCTATTGATAAACAACTCAACGCCGATATTTAGGCGGTGGTCAGGAATAAGCGTTAATGTCTCGATTTAAAGCCAATAATAAAAATTTGCACGATGCTAATCTTAGCAAAGGTCCTGCGAATATAGGCCAAGCGAAAGTAGGTGTTTTAGTTACCAATTTAGGTACACCCGCTGAGCCTAATGCCTCTGCGCTGAGAACCTATCTACGTCAGTTTTTAAGCGACCCTCGTGTTGTAGAGATCCCGCGTTTACTATGGATGCTTATTTTACACGGTATTATTTTGCGAGTGCGCCCAGCTAAGTCGGCCAAACTGTATCAAAGTATCTGGACTGAGCAGGGCTCACCACTGATGGTCATATCAGAGCAGCAAAAAACGAAGATTGCTGAGAAATTAAAGTATGAGTATGGTGAGCAAGTTGAAGTGGCGTTGGCTATGCGTTATGGCCAACCAGCGATTAGTGAAGCATTAAAGGCTTTCCAAGCTAAAGGTATTGGTAAAATCGTTGTACTACCTTTGTACCCACAGTACGCAGGTCCGACAACCGGCTCCACCTTTGATGCGGTAGTTGCTGAGGTCAAAACGTGGCGTTGGATACCAAGTCTACATTTTATTGGCACTTATCATGACAATCCGGGTTATATTCAAGCCTTAGCAAACTCTATTAATGAGCATATTGTAGAGCATGGTAAACCAGAAAAATTGTTATTGTCTTATCATGGTATGCCGAAACTGTTTCATCGAAATGGCGATCCATACTACTGCTTTTGCGCTAAAACCACGCGTTTGTTAAAAGAACAGCTCAACTTAGATGATGATGTGGTGAGTATGAGTTTCCAGTCACGCTTTGGTAAAGCGGAATGGTTAAAGCCATATACTGATGATTGTATAGAAGAGTTTGCTAAGCAAGGCGTTAAACATATGGCGATTGTTAGCCCAGCGTTTAGTGCTGACTGTTTAGAAACGCTGGAAGAATTAGACGTTGAAAGCCGCAGTGTATTTACAGACAACGGCGGTGAGACATTCCATTATATCAAAGCATTAAACGATCGCGATGATCACATTGATGCCATTGTCGCATTAGTTAAGCCTCATCTATAGTTGCTACTAAAATTTAGCTATTGAAGCGTTAGATAATACTGGTTGACATCACCTTTATGGCTAGCGCTTAATCGGCGTTATAATTGACAAAACGCCGATTAATCTTTACTATCCCCCGCTTGTTTTTTATACCAATTACCGTAACTTATTGCCCCAAAGAGTTGGGCAATAGTTAGTGTAATTGCTATACCCATATCTAATGCAGCAACAGTTATCTCGCTTAACTGTGTTCAAAGGCTGCCATAACTTGTGAGAAAGTCATGATCGAATTACGTGCTAGTAAAATCACTAGCTTAAAAAATGACGTCCTTTCTGGTATTACCGTGGCTTTAGCCTTGGTACCAGAAGCGGTGGCATTTGCATTTGTTGCTGGTGTTGACCCGTTAGTGGGCTTATACGCGGCCTTTATGGTGGGTTTAATTACCTCGGCATTTGGTGGGCGTCCTGGCATGATTTCGGGTGCTACTGGTGCAATGGCTGTGGTCATGGTGTCGCTAGTTGCATTGCATGGGGTGCAGTACTTATTCGCCGCAGTGTTGTTAACCGGTATTATTCAGATAATTGCCGGTATATTTAAGCTCGGTAAGTTTATTCGTCTGGTGCCACATCCGGTTATGCTGGGTTTTGTTAACGGTCTTGCTATTGTTATCTTTTTGGCACAATTAGGGCAATTTAAAGTCTTAAATGAGGCCGGTGACCTGGAGTGGATGAGTGGCGCTGCGCTATACACTATGCTTGGTTTAGTTGCTTTAACAATGGCAATTATTCACTTTTTGCCTAAATTAACCAAAGCGGTGCCTTCTTCATTGGTAGCTATTGTGGTTGTGACCTTAATCGCATTGTACACCGATGTCGATGCGCGCACGGTTATTGATTACGTTCGTGATATGACCGGCGACCCAACTCGTACCCTAGAGGGTGGCTTACCAACATTCCACATCCCAGAAGTGCCGCTTACGCTAGAAACGTTAATGATAATCTTACCATTCTCTTTGGTACTAGCTGCAATCGGTTTAATCGAGTCATTACTAACACTTAGCCTAATCGATGAGTTGACAGAAACCCACGGTCAAGCAAACCGTGAATGTGTAGCACAAGGCGCTGCAAATACGGTTAACGGCTTCTTTGGTGGTATGGGTGGTTGTGCGATGATTGGTCAGTCAATGATTAACGTCAACTCAGGTGGTCGTGGTCGAGCATCTGGTATTACCGCAGCACTTGGCTTACTTGGCTTTATTATGTTCGCTTCAGGGCTGATTGAAATGATCCCACTCGCCGCACTCGTTGGTGTTATGTTCATTGTTGTTATTGGTACTTTTGAATGGTCATCATTCAGAATTATGCGCAAGATCCCAAAAGCCGATGCCTTTGTCATCGTACTAGTGTCTGCGGTTACTGTTATCTCTGATCTTGCGGTTGCTGTCATTGTTGGTGTGATTGTTTCTGCGTTAGTTTTTGCATGGCAACACGCAAAACATGTAGTTGTGAAGCGTACTGTTTGCCAGCAAACGGGCTGGACTTTATATGAAGTGAATGGTCCATTATTCTTTGGCGCGATTACTAGCTTCTTAGAGCAATTTGAACCTCAAAATGACACAGACGATGTTATTATCGAGTTTAAAAATTCACGTGTAGCAGACCACTCTGGAATTGGTGCTATTGATACCTTAGCAGAGCGTTACAAAAAACGTGGTAAAACACTGCATTTACGTCACTTAAGCCAAGAGTGTAAGTTATTGCTTAAGAAAGCTGGCGATTTGGTTGAAGTGAATTACTTTGAAGATCCAAAGTATCACGTAGCGTCAGATAAGTTAGATTAATTAACTATTCTTTTAAAAAACGGCCATTAGGCCGTTTTTTTATGCTTGCTTATTACCCCAACGATTAATGGCAAACGACATGAGAACGTGTAATTTGCTAACGGTGTTGATAACCAGTACATTTAAGTTAATGCTGAATATTTAAACGTTTATATAATGGGCAATGCTGGTTATTGCACCTGTGAGTAGCATGAAAGACCAACAACTTGATTTTTTCGACATTCCTAGTCCGTGTATTGGTGTCTGCCAATCAGATAATCGTGGCTATTGTTTAGGATGCTTTCGCTCAAGGGATGAACGCTTTGGTTGGTTAGAGTTTAGCAATAGTCAAAAGCAACACATTATTAAATTATGTAAACAACGAGAAAAACGTCGCAATGCGCCAGTAAAGCCGAAGAAAGTGATTAAAGAGGAAAATAACCAGCAACCATCCTTATTAGACTTTAAGCCAGAACAATATATTTGTAGCTCAGTTAAGGATGATGACTTTAATGACTTTGAGCTCGATTAAACTTGCTTTGGTGAATAAATGCCCGGTTGGTATATAAACTGTGCAATCAGTCATTTTTATTTAAAAAAGGTCTTGCGCCTCAAAACGAAGCACTATACTATACGCGCACTTCAACGCAAAAGCGTTAAAGCCCAGATAGCTCAGTCGGTAGAGCAGGGGATTGAAAATCCCCGTGTCGGTGGTTCGATTCCGCCTCTGGGCACCACATTTAGAAAAACCAGCCTTATGGCTGGTTTTTTGCTTTCTGGCTTTTGTAAAACTCCAGCAGTACCCCCCTTATTTCATATGTTGATCTTTAAACGTTATTTGTTCCGAAATTGTACACTTACTGATTGGTTTTTTATTCAAAAAAAATAGGTTAAATGGCATGGTTTATGCCGATTTAAAGATATTTAACTGTATTTTTTATGTTTGTTTAAATGATTCGTTACGTTGCTTTAACTTGGTTTTCTTTTTTTGTCAAAAGCGAACCTCAACAATGAGTTACGGTTTTTTTGTTTTTTTTGTTGTGAGTGCTCGCTTACCTTTTTGGTTTTGTATTTGTTGTGAAATGTTCGTTTGGGAAAGGAACTTTACTGAACGTGCCTTTTGTCAATGTGTTCTATTTGAAAGTTGTTGTCATTTTTTGTACAAAAAGGTAAACTCACTGGTCTAATGTGGGTGCAATTTGTACCGTGAAGCACGAAAGTGTCAACGAAGTTCAACACGTAGAGTGATAACAACAATGAATGCCGTTTTTTCCTTACGACTGATCTTAAAGTTATTTATTGGCTTTTTATTAGTATCAACCGTATTTGCTAAAGCAAATGCTGCTACTGTTTCAGTAAGTTTTAATCGAGGTATTGTTGGAGAGTATGGTGCAACCCCTTCTCATGCTCCTACAGATATCAAAACATTTAAGAGCCTGGGTATCGAGCAAGCCTTCCTATCTCAAGTAACTGCGGATGATCAGTTTTTCGCTCCTCAGGGCAACGACGCTCCGATGGAGATCACTTTTAAATTTACGGATGGTCGCGAAGCAACATTTAATGCTACTCTAAACTGGCGTAATACTAGTAATGAAGGCTTTCATGGCTTTGGCTTCGTTGTAGACCCGCGTGAGGCGGTTGCAGGTTCGGGGCGCGATGATGGTGTCGATTACACGCCATCATCCCCAACTCAATACATAACATACATGTTACAACCAGATTATAGTGCCCAATCGTTTGTCGACCAAGTTGAAAAGCAAGCTGGTGGCAATGCAGCAAATTCACAAACTTTAACCGAGCTAAATAATTATCTAGCTATGACGGCTATCGGAACTGCAACTATCTCAGCTGACCCATCAGAAATTATTGCCAATGGAATCAGCGAATCAAATATTACCGTTCAATTGAAAGATGCTAACGGAAATCCACTAGTAACAGGCGGTGACGAGGTTGTTCTAACTACAGATAAAGGCACTTTAATTGGAGCAGAAACGAATAGGGATGGTTCTGTTATCGCTAACGATAACCTAGATGGTACTTATAGTGCTGTATTAACTTCATCAACTATTGCAGAAATAGCAACGATTACCGGAACTAGAAATGGTGAACTTATAGCGACTAATGCACAAGTGATTTTCACTGAAGTGACTGTCGCGCCGAATGTTGCTCCAGTAGCGCAAGTGGCTACTTACAGTACAAACGAAGACGTAACACTAAGTGTTACTGAGGCTGACGGTCTTGCGAATTATGTTACGGATGGTGATGCTAATGAGACATTCACGTATCACTTAGTGAATGGCTCGGGCGGCAAGGTTACAACGCTTACCGATAGTAATGGTAATATAATCTCGTTGACTGTAGCGACGGGAGACATCAGCTTTACGCCTACAGCAAACTTTAATGGTGAGGTTACGTTCCCTTATATAGCGAATGATGGTGATGCGGATTCGAATCAATCGACTATCAAAATCATAGTCAATTCCGTGAATGACGTGCCGAGTATCACGAATGCAACGGGCTCAGTCACCGAAGACGCAGCGCCAACGTTAACCACATCGGGTAGTATCTCGATTTCAGGTGGTGATACAGGGGAAGATCAGTTCCAGGCTGAGACATTAACTGGCATCTACGGTGCGCTTAACATTGCAGCAAATGGCTCATGGTCTTACTCTGCGGACAACGCACAAGCGGATATCCAAGCACTTACATTAGGTCAAAGCTTAACGGATGTGTTTACAGTTACGTCTACCGATGGCGTGACGACCGGCACCATCACGATAACGATTAACGGTGTGAACGATGCACCGAGCATCACGAATGCAACGGGCTCAGTTACCGAAGACGCAGCGCCAACGTTAACCACATCGGGTAGTATCTCGATTTCAGGTGGTGATACAGGGGAAGATCAGTTCCAGGCTGAGACATTAACTGGCATCTACGGTGCGCTTAACATTGCAGCAAATGGCTCATGGTCTTACTCTGCGGACAACGCACAAGCGGATATCCAAGCGTTGACATCCGGTCAAAGTTTAACGGATGAATTCACAGTTACGTCTACTGATGGCGTGACGACCGGCACCATCACGATAACGATTAACGGTGTTGATGATGCACCGAGCATCACGAATGCAACGGGCTCAGTCACCGAAGACGCTGCGGCAACGTTAACCACATCGGGTAGTATCTCGATTTCAGGTGGTGATACAGGGGAAGATCAGTTCCAAGCTGAGACATTAACTGGCATCTACGGTACGCTTAACATTGCTGCAAACGGCTCATGGTCTTACTCTGCGGACAACGCACAAGCGGATATCCAAGCGTTGACATCCGGTCAAAGTTTAACGGATGAATTCACGGTAACGTCTACCGATGGCGTGACGACCGGCACCATCACGATAACGATTAACGGTGTTGATGATGCACCGAGCATCACGAATGCAACGGGCTCAGTCACCGAAGACGCTGCGGCAACGTTAACCACATCGGGTAGTATCTCGATTTCAGGTGGTGATACAGGGGAAGATCAGTTCCAAGCTGAGACATTAACTGGCATCTACGGTACGCTTAACATTGCAGCAAACGGCTCATGGTCTTACTCTGCGGACAACGCACAAGCGGATATCCAAGCACTTACATTAGGTCAAAGCTTAACGGATGTGTTTACAGTTACGTCTACCGATGGCGTGACGACCGGCACCATCACGATAACGATTAACGGTGTTGATGATGCGCCGAGTATCACGAATGCAACGGGCTCAGTTACCGAAGACGCAGCGCCAACGTTAACCACATCGGGTAGTATCTCGATTTCAGGTGGTGATACAGGGGAAGATCAGTTCCAGGCTGAGACATTAACTGGCATCTACGGTGCGCTTAACATTGCAGCAAATGGCTCATGGTCTTACTCTGCAGACAACGCACAAGCGGATATCCAACCGTTGACATCAGGTCAAAGCTTAACAGATGTGTTTACAGTTACGTCTACTGATGGCGTGACGACCGGCACCATCACGATAACGATTAACGGTGTGAACGATGCACCGAGCATCACGAATGCAACGGGCTCAGTCACCGAAGACGCAGCGCCAACGTTAACCACATCGGGTAGCATCTCGATTTCAGGTGGTGATACAGGGGAAGATCAGTTCCAGGCTGAGACATTAACTGGCATCTACGGTGCGCTTAACATTGCAGCAAATGGCTCATGGTCTTACTCTGCAGACAACGCACAAGCGGATATCCAAGCGTTGACATCAGGTCAAAGCTTAACAGATGTGTTTACAGTTACGTCTACTGATGGCGTGACGACCGGCACCATCACGATAACGATTAACGGTGTTGATGATGCACCGAGCATCACGAATGCAACGGGCTCAGTCACCGAAGACGCTGCGGCAACGTTAACCACATCGGGTAGTATCTCGATTTCAGGTGGTGATACAGGGGAAGATCAGTTCCAAGCTGAGACATTAACTGGCATCTACGGTACGCTTAACATTGCTGCAAACGGCTCATGGTCTTACTCTGCGGACAACGCACAAGCGGATATCCAAGCGTTGACATCCGGTCAAAGTTTAACGGATGAATTCACGGTAACGTCTACTGATGGCGTGACGACCGGCACCATCACGATAACGATTAACGGTGTTGATGATGCGCCAATTGCTTACAACCAAACGGTTAAAGCGACTGAAGAAACTTCGGTTGCTATCACGTTAACAGCAACGGATGCAGATGAGTCAGATGTATTAACTTACAGCGTAGTGACTAAACCTGTTAATGGAGCCTTAGACGTTAAAGGTGCAGAGGTAACCTACACACCAAATGCAGATTTTGTGGGTAAAGATACATTTACTTTCAAAGCCAATGACGGTGCTGAAGATTCGAATGTCGCTACCATTACCATTGATGTGAGTAATATTAACGATGCTCCGGTAGCGGATGATAAAACCATTACTGATGCGAAAGAAAATTCAGCATATGATATCACCTTAACAGGCCGCGATATTGAAGACGGTACCAATGTGACGTTTGAAATCGTCACTCAGCCAGCGAATGGTAAGGTAGTATTGGAAGGTGATGTTGCGACTTATACACCTAATAAAGGCTACTCGGGCCCAGATAGCTTTACCTATAAAGCCAAAGATGCACAAGGTTTGTTATCTAAGGTTGAAGCTACGGTGTCAATTAACGTTAATGACATTGTCCCTTCACCTGACAAATCAACCATCAAAGTATCTGAGGAGACAATCACTGCAGATGGTCAATCTACCTCGATTGTAACCGTGCAGTTAGTCGATGCTAATGGTAATAATTTTAGCTCTGGTGGTGATACCGTTACTTTAGTGACTGATAAAGGTACGCTAAGCAATGTGAACGACAATGGCGACGGTACTTACACGGCAACACTGACGTCGTCAACTAACGCAGGTACAGCAACTATTACGGCAACGGTTAATGGTTCTGTTATGACTAGCAACCCAGAAGTTATATTCGTAGTTGGTGCAGCATCAGCTGACAAATCAACCATCAAAGTATCTGAAGAGACAATCACTGCAGATGGTCAATCTACCTCGATTGTAACCATTCAGTTGGTTGATGCTAACGGTAATAAGCTAAGTTCTGGTGGCGATACCGTTACCTTAGTGACTGATAAAGGTACGCTAAGTAATGTGATTGATAACGGCGATGGTACATATACTGCTACGTTAACCTCTTCAAAAGAAGCGGGTAAGGCAAGCATTACAGCAACCATTAATGGCGCTGAAAAAGCAGATAAAGCAGAAGTTACTTTTGAAGTTGGCGCTGCATCAGCTGAAAAATCAACCATCAAAGTATCTGAAGAGACAATCACTGCAGATGGTCAATCTACCTCGATTATAATCGTTCAGTTGGTTGATGCTAACGGTAATAAGCTAAGTTCTGGTGGCGATACCGTTACCTTAGTGACTGATAAAGGTACGCTAAGTAATGTGATTGATAACGGCGATGGTACATATACTGCTACGTTAACCTCTTCAACAGAAGCGGGTAAGGCAAGCATTACAGCAACCATTAATGGCGCTGAAAAAGCAGATAAAGCAGAAGTTACTTTTGAAGTTGGTGCCGCATCAGCTGACAAGTCAACCATCAAAGTATCTGAGGAGACAATCACTGCAGATGGCAAATCTACCTCGACAGTGACTGTTCAGTTAATAGATGCTAATGGTAATAAACTTACTTCTGGCGGAGACACTGTTATCTTAGCGACCGACAAAGGTTGGTTAAGTGATGTTAAAGATAATGGTGATGGCACTTATACAGCCACACTAACGTCAAGTGTTGAGGCTGGCAAGGCGACCATTACCGCAACTATCAATGCTGTGGTAATGATTGAAAAGCCAGTAGTAAACTTCGTTGCAGGTGCTGCAGTAGCTGACAAGTCTACTATTTCGGTATCGAAAGAAAAGATTACCGCAGACGGTAAGTCAACCTCAACAGTAACGGTACAACTCGTCGATGCTAACGGTAACAAGCTTACTGCAGGTGGAGATACTGTTACCTTAGTTACCGATAAAGGCACATTAAGTGATGTGAAAGATAATGGTGATGGCACTTATACTGCGACGCTAACGTCTGCAACTGAAGCTGGTAAGGCAACCATTACGGCAACCGTTAATACCGTTGAGATGTCAAATAAGCCAGAAGTGATCTTTGAAGTTGGTGCTGCGTCAGCGCAAACGTCAACGATTACGGTTTCAGAAACCGAAATTGATGCCGATGGTACATCAACATCAGTGATTACGGTACAGCTTGTGGATGAGCATGGTAATAAGCTAACAGCCGGTGGTGACACAGTTACTTTAGTAACCGATCGAGGCACTATCACCGAGGTTATTGATAATGGCGATGGTACTTATACCGCTATCTTAACTTCGGCAACTGAAGCTGGTACGGCAACGATTACTGCTACAGTCAATGAAGATGTGATGGCTAATAAGGCGGTAGTTAAGTTTATTGAGTTGCCTAATAATGCCCCTGAAGCGAATGCACAAAACCTGGAAACATTGGAAGACGGAGCGCTTGAAATCATTCTAACAGCCTCGGATATCGATGAAGGTGATGCGTTAACCTATAGCGTTGTTGCACAACCTGAAAACGGTACGTTAACCGGTTCTGGTGAGTCATTAACTTATACACCGGAAGCTGACTTTACTGGTAAGGATAGCTTTACCTTTAAAGCAAATGACGGCGAAGATGACTCAAATGTTGCGACAATCACTATCGAGGTAACGCCAGTTAATGATGCACCAGTAGCAATGGATGATTACATCGAAGTGTTACAACGCAGTGTCGATAATGACATCGACGTGCTTGCTAATGACAGCGATGTGGACGGCGATGAGTTATCAGTATTATCTGCAAATGCTGAAAACGGTACGGTAGCCGTTCTTGATGATGGTCAGTTACGTTATACGCCAAATGCATCTTTCTTTGGTGAAGATATCATTACTTATGAGCTTACAGACGGCCATGAAGATGGTATTGACATCGGCTTTGTTTACGTCACGGTAATTGAAGTAGAGAATCTACCACCAGTTGCAGTGAAGGATGAATTCACATTGACTTCAAATGCGTCGATTGTCTTAGATGTATTAGCAAACGATTCAGATCCTGAAAACGATGAGCTTGTCCTTGTTGCCGCATCAACGGCTAATGGCACCGCTGAGATTGTTGATGGCGAACTTTGGTTCACGCCAGCTGAAGAGCATTCAGGTGTTTATATTCTTGAATACAGTATCCGTGATAGCGAAAACAATACCGCTAAAGCAGAAGTCGAAGTTTATCTTGAAAGCGGTAATGGCCCGTTTATCACTATTCCAGCTGATTTATGTGGCGAAAATATGGTGAATAGTGACGCGCTATATACCCGTGTTGATTTAGGTGTCGCGACAGCTGTTGATCGCTTTGGTAATGAATTACCTGTGTCGCTAATTGACGGTACCGCCTTATATCCAGCAGGTGTAAATAAGGCATACTGGCAAGCAACAGACTCAGAAGGCAATACCAGCACTGAGATACAACGTGTTTGTATTATGCCACTGGTATCAATCCAAAAGGATCAAACGTTACTAGAAGGCGAGTCAGCTACAGTAAGTGTTCACTTAAACGGTCCATCACCGGTGTATCCGTTAGTAATCGGCTATACCGTTGCAGGTGAGGCAAGCGATGAAGACCATAACTTGGTCAATGGTCAAGTCGTGTTTACTGAAGGCACAACGGCATACATTCCTATTGAAACGTTTATCAATGAAGCAGTTAACGACAATAGGAATGTTGTTATCAGCCTAAGTGATGAAGCAAACTTAGGTGCAAAATATGTTCATACGCTTACAATTTCTGATGGCAACATTGCCCCAGAAGTTGGTATTACAGTTGAGCAACAAGGCGATAAGCGTTTAACAGTATCGCAATCTGGTGGCATCGTTACTTTATACAGTAACCTATACGATCCAAATACCGTTGATATGCACGACTACACATGGACTTCAGCAAGTGACTTACTTGTGAACTTATCGGCGGCAGATACAGAGTATCAATTTGATCCTGTTGATTTACCTGTGGGCGTTTATGAAGTCGCGCTAGAAGTTGCTGATAATGGTAGTCCGAGTTTAGCTGATATCGAGACGGTATACATTGAAGTGGTCGCTGAACTTGAGTCGTTTGATGACCTAAGTAAAGATAGCGATGGCGATCTTATCCCTGATTACCTTGAAGGTTATCAAGATTCTGATGGCGACGGTACACCAGATTATCTTGACCGTATTGCTGAATGTAACGTGCTGCAAGAAGAAGCGGACGTTCATAACGCATACCTTATTGAAGGTCAGCCTGGTGTTTGTCTTCGTAAAGGTAAATTTACCTTCGGTGGTGAAGCGGGTGGCGCATTAATCACTGACAACGACTTTGTTGCCAATGACTACGTTGAACTAGAAGAAGACACTGAAGCCATTAATATTGGTGGGACCTTCGACTACATTGCTTATGGTTTACCAGAGCAAGGTATGCAATTTGCCATCGCTATTCCACAGCGAAAACCAGTACCTAAGGACGCTGTTTACCGTAAATACCGTGAAGACTTAGGCTGGGGCTTCTTTATTGAAGATGGCAACAATAGCTTATGGTCATCCAAAGGTGAACCCGGCTATTGTCCGCCTCCAAATGCGAAACCAGACGGCACTGTGTGGACCCCTGGCTTGACCGAAGGGCACTGGTGTGTACAGCAAATCATAGAAGATGGTGGTGTTAACGACGACGACGATATTAGCAACGGTATTATTGTTGATCCGGGTGGAGTAAGCATCATGATCAATAATAACGCTTTACCAGAAGCAAGCGATGATCAACTTACTATGAGTATGAATAGCCAAGCGACCATAGATGTTATTGCTAACGATACCGATGCTGACGGTGATGCTTTATATATCACAACAATTGACGCGAGTATTGGTGAGGTGCAGCTTGTTGATAATCAGGTTGTGTACACATCACCACATAATTTGGTCGGATTCGTAACGGTTTATTATGGTATTACAGATGATAATGGCGGAACGGATCTCGCACAGATTGATATCGAGATTGTTGATAACCGCGCACCAGAGTTGTTGTCAGAGCCTGAAAGTGACGTTGAAGGAAGTGAAAGTGTTGAAACTAACCTTCTTGATGATGTTATCGACCCAGAAGGTGACGATGTACGCCTGATTGAGGTAGACCACCCTAACGTCTCATTTGCGGAAGACGGCACGGTTGTATTTACACCTGAAGAGGGATTCTCAGGAGAGGTTGTGATTAATTATGTTGTTGTTGATGAGTACGGCAATCGTACAGAAGGTCAATGGACGATTCATGTTGTGGCTATCAACAAAGTTGAGTCGGTAACCTCGGGCGGTGGTAGTTTATTCTGGCTACTGTTACTTAACGTCGTTGCTTTGTCGGCTCGATTAACTATGCAATTGAAGCGTAAGGGATAAGAAATGCACTTCAACTTAAAAATTACCTTAATTGCGGCAACACTAATGTGTGTTGCTGCTAGTAACTCTGCATTAGCGCAGACAACACATTGCACAAACTCTGAAAGTAGTAATCAGTGCGGTAAGCTAAAAGGTTGGTATATCGGTTCAGAGTTCAACTACAACAATACCAACTTAAGCTCAGCGGATGTCGAGGAATATTACGATGCTAACGGCATTACTGCTGATGCCATTAGCTTTGATAAATCTGATTTTGGCTACAAAGTATTTGCCGGTTATAAGTTTGATTCATTGTGGTCTGTCGAAGGCGGTTATTTAGATATTGGCGATCGTCAATTACGCTTTTATGGTGAATATACTGATCAACAAACCTTCTATGATACCGCGGAGGATATTTATCCTGAATCGGGTAAAGGCTTATTTATATCTGTTTTAGCATCGTATGCTTTATTTGAAAACATCGATATTGCGGGCAAACTTGGTGTATTTAATTGGCAAGGTAAGTTTGCAACGTCTGAGTTTAGTACTCAGGTAGGTAGTAGTGAAGTATCGGGTACTGATATTTTTTACGGCGCGGAAATTAACTATCAACTAAACCACGATTGGCAGCTATACGCAGCCGCAAATAATTTCCATTTAAACCGCGATACCAACCAACAGCTAGCCGTTGGTGTTCGTTATTTCTTTGGTGTTGCACAAGAGCCAGAGATTATTGCACCAGTCGTTGAACCACCGAAAGATACTGATCAAGATGGCGTTATTGACCCTATAGATCAATGTCCAGGTAGTGATATTCGTTATATCGTTGATGAGCTAGGTTGTACAATTATGGAAGAGCGTCGTGAGCAGTTTAAGTTAGTCATATTATATGCTAACGATAGTGCCTTAATTGATGAGTCTTATAACGAGAAAATTAACGATTTAGCCGAGTTTATCAAAACCTACAATGTGAAACAGCTAACCGTATACGGCCACACCTCGGCACCTGGTAGTCGCTCATATAACCAAGCGCTATCGGAGCGTCGTGCGCAATCTGTTGCTGAAGCACTACATAGTCAATTTGGCATCGCAAAAGACGTTATTAAGCCTATCGGTCGTGGTGAAAATGACTTAATTGACGAAGGTGATAATGAGCAAGCTCATACACTTAACCGACGTATCGAGTTAACCATAAACGAAATTTTAGTGTTGCCTGTAGCTAAACAATAACAATTTAGTTTCAGCAGGAGGACGCAGCAGAACTGTTCCTCGCCGTTATATTCAAAAGCCACCGATTAATCAGGTGGCTTTTATGTTTTTAGGCCTATGGGGGAATATCATTTACTTTGCTAGCACGTATTAAAATAAGCGATTAAGTAATACCAACATTCCATATACAATGCCAATGGTTGTTATCGGAAAATGGCTTGTTAAATATTGTTTGTTCACTTCTAATAATGCTTTTCCTGACAAATGTTCGGTGCTAAACTGAGCTTCTTCGGTTGAATTTGAAACACTATTTCAATTCACATATAGATACAGCGTTATCGCAAGCGTAGCTCGTTTTTCAAACGTCAACGGCGAGCTATTTAATGAGTAAATGTAAATTTTAACAGGACTTTTCACATGGCCAGTCGTGGTGTAAATAAAGTAATTATTGTTGGTAACTTAGGGCAAGATCCTGAGGTACGTTTTTTCCCAAATGGTGGTGCTGTTTGTAACGTAACAGTGGCAACTTCTGAAAGTTGGAAAGATAAGCAAACTGGTGAGCAGAAAGAGCTTACCGAATGGCACCGTATCGTATTTAATGGTCGTCTAGCTGAAATTGCTGGTGAATACTTGAAAAAAGGCTCAAAGGTTTACATTGAAGGTAGCTTGCGCACCCGTAAATGGCAAAATCAGCAAGGCCAAGATCAGTACACCACAGAAATCCGTGCTAATGAAATGCAAATGCTAGACTCTCGTGGCGCAGGCATGAATGCCGGTGGTAGTCAGCAGTTTGGTAATGCCGGTGCTGCAGCTGGTGGTTTCGGGGCGAGTCAAGGTGGTTTCAATAACCAACAGTCTCAACCACAAATGCAACAAGGTGGCTACCAACAAGGCGGTCAATCTAACCAAGGTGGCTTTGGCGGTAACTCAGGTGGTTATCAGCAAGGTGGTCAATCTAATCAAGGTGGTTTCGGCGGTCAACAACAAAGCGGTTTTGGTGGTCAGCAAGCAAGCTCGCAACCAGCGCAACAGCCTAGCCAACAAGCTAAGGTTAACCCACAAGAACCATCAATGGACTTTGATGACGATATTCCGTTCTAAGATCCAAGAAATTTAAAACGTCTTATGTACGTAAAAAAGCCCTGACTGTTCAGGGCTTTTTTGTATCTGGCTGTTTATCTTAGAGCAATAAAGAGTAGCTTAAGGTTACTGCAAAACTTAATTGTTGAGGGCTGTCACATTTGCTTACAAGCTAGATTTGGGTGAACTAGTAATAACCCCAAAATATAGTTAGAGTTATGCTTTAAACTATTAATAAAAGAGAATAAATTTTGAAAATTTTTTGGTCGCTTTTGTTGTTATGTTTATCTACATCAACTTGGGCTCGCAATGAGTCAAAGGTTGATATTTCCATTGTGAAGTCTAAAGACGGTAAGTGGACATTAACATATCAAACACTCGAGCCTGCATCGCGCCTGAGCTTTATTCGAAACCCCGATGATTCTCGAATTGAGCGGTGGCAACCGAAAACCTCAGATTTTGAGATGGTTGTTATTGAAAGCCAGGAGTTTTTGGTTAAAAAAGATGGTTCCAGTTTTACAAAAGTGAGTTTAGAGTTAACGCCAACATACAAGCACCTTAGTAAAGACTATGCACCGTTTTCACCGTATTCAGATGGCGGTACATTAATATACACTGGCCGCTTATTTGCCTGTGTGGAACGTTGTGGGGTTGATGTTAATCAGTGGCATTTTTCACTGCAAGCACCTGAGGGTGAACATATTATCGTTGCGGGTAAGGTGCATACAGGAACGGTGAACTGGGTAGATAGTAATGATGGCATGAATGTCTATGTTGGTTCTCAACATCCGATCGTTACAGACAATGTGATTGCAGTTATTGATCGTGGGTTACCTGAGAGGATAAAGCTTTCATTAGACGCAGATATTCCCAAATTAATGAATTATTTCGAAAACAAGTTAGGAAAACTTGAAGGAGAGAAACCAACCTTATTTGCATCATATGCCAATATTAACGGAAGCTCATCTCAAGGTGGTACCTTGCCAAATCAGATTTTCATGCATTGGAATTTAAAAAACCTAGATAAAAAAGTTAACGATCATACCTTCATTAATGACACGATTTGGTTTTTTGCGCATGAAGTCGCTCATTTATACCAAAGAAGTAGCAAGAGTGAACTTTATGGAGAGGTATCTGAATCATGGCTTCACGAAGGTCATGCAGATTGGTTGGCTGCATTGGCTCTACTAGAACTGTACCCTAACACTGATGCATACGTTAGCGACAAAGTCGACAGATTTAGAGCGCACTGCGCTAAAGGATTAGCCGATTTTCCACTGGCTAAGGCCGCCGATAAGGGACGCTTTGATTTATATTATACCTGCGGATTGCTTATTCATCAGGCTATTGATTTAGCATTGAAAAAAGACAGTAATGAAGATATTTATTCTTTATGGGTAGCGTTTCGTAAGCAGGTTGAGCAGGGTGACCTTAAAGGTAGAGAAACATTTTTAGTTCAGGCTGAACAGTGGACGTCGGCAGATCTTATGAATAGAATCAAGCAGCTAATAGATACGAAGGTTACTCGTCCTGAGGATATACTTAATCAACTCAACATTACACAGTAGTAACACGCCGAATGATCTTGACGTATTCAAGAGTTGATTCATCCCTTATAGAACACAAAACCCAGTCTAATGCTGGGTTTTGTGTGTGTATATCAGCATAGATACACGGCGATGGCGAACACCATGCTGATCATAATATCTTAATGATCATATCTTTATTTAAGCGAGATTTGGGTAGGGCAGCATTATAATCTTCGGCTTGGTCATGATAGCCCATCGCCAAGGCAACATCACAAACATAGCCATCTAGTTCATCTGCAAATACTTGACTAATTAAGTCGCTATCAATACCTTCCATTGTCGTTGAGTCAATTTTTAAGCGTGCTAAGGTGTGCAAGCAATTGCCAAGAGCAATATAGGTTTGAGCTTTAGTCCATGCTGAGGTATTACCTTGCTCATCCATATTAAGTTCAACAAAGGCAAAGGCCGCAAATGCAGCGTCTTTATCCTCCGCAGGGAGTCGGCCATCGGCAATACTTTGTTCAATGACATTGGCAAAGTCATCTCTTGAATATTTGGGGTTATGAGCAAAGAGAATGATATGCGATGCCGTCATTACATGCGGTTGGTTAAATTGAAATAGGTTGGCAAATGTCGAATCTAGGCGATGTTTGGCATTATCGCTCTCGATAACTATAAACTTCCATGGCTGCGAATTAATAGAAGAGGCACTTAGCCTGAGTGCTTCGAGAATAACATCTAAATCTTGTTGAGAGATACGTTTGCTGCTGTCATAGCGTTTTGCTGTATAGCGTTGCTCAAGGTCGCGAATAATGGCATGTGTCATAGCTATCCTCTGTGAGTCATCATTTTTCAGTGCTGATGCTATGAAACTATAGTTGCTTTTTGGGCTAATCGCTCGCAGACGCTTATCATTAAGTTAGTAAAGTAGACTAAGGATTAAAAATAAGCGTGAACACATCACTTTTTCGCTATTTATAGACGAGTCCGAAGTTCTAATAATTCTGGGAAAAAATTAATATCTAAGGCTTTTTTCAAAAATGCCACTCCAGATGAGCCACCTGTGCCCATCTTGTTACCAATTATCCGCTGTACGGTGTACATATGTTTAAAGCGCCAGTTTTGAAATGCATCTTCAATATCCATCAGCTTTTCTGCCAGCTCATACAGTTGGAAGTGGGTTTCGCTGTCTTGATATACGCCGAGCCAAGCTTGCAATACAGATTCGTTAGCTTGATATGGTTGCGTAATATCGCGATTGAGGTGCGCCTTATCGATGTCAAACCCTGCATTTGCAAGCGCTTTAATTGTTTGGTCGTACAAACTCGGTGCGTTAAGTGTGTTATTTAGTTCGATATAAACGTCGCTATCGGCTTGGTGGACTTTGAGCATATCGGCATTTTTGTTGCCGAATAAAAACTCTAGCTTACGATAACCGTATGATTGAAACCCAGACGAATGGCCAAGTGAGTCACGAAATTTCAAGTAATCGACAGGTGTTAGTGTTGATAACACCGCCCACGACTGCGTCAGTTGCACAAAGATTTGCTTAACCCTGGCGATCACCTTGAAGGCGTGGCCAAAATCGCCATCTTGGATGTTTTTTATGGCTGCACTGAGCTCAAATCCGGCGAGTTTTAACCACAATTCGCTCGCTTGATGAATGGTAATAAATAGCATTTCATCATGTTCAGCGGATAATGGTTTTTGCGCACTTAAAATTTGCTTCAAGCACAGATAGTCACCATAGGACATATCATCACTAAAGTCGGTATGAATACTTTGCTCTAAATCGCGGACATTACTCTGTAAATCAGATGACTCACTTTGGGACGAAGGTGACTTATGGTACGGGCAAGGCATTATGCAGCCTCCAATTTAGCGACAGCTAATGAATGGAGTTGTTGATAAATGTGTTCTTCTTGCCAGCATTGTTCAATATTGGGTATAGCCATGATTTCATCCATGATTTGCTTTTGAATATCGCCAGTGCGCAATGCGTATTCATAGGGAATATGTGGTGAAAACGTGACCATAGAATACAGCGGCACCCATAACTCAGGATACATCTCATTAAACTTCGCTTCAATTTTTTTACGTAGTAAAAAGTTTTTATCGCCACTTAACTTGCTCATTTCAATAAAGTTTCGTTTCGCGAGTTCAATGATGGCGTCACCATTTACTTTGCGTTCATCTTGATACGCCGTAAGTATGCTTGTCCAGTCACCATGGTATTTACTTTCGAGCTCTGCCAGTATTCGGCAGTCTTCAAAACCACAGTTCATGCCCTGCCCGTAAAATGGCACCATCGCATGCGCAGCATCGCCTATTAGCGCTACTTTATCGTTAAATACCCAAGGATAGATGTGCACTAAACACAATGATGCAGGGCGTTTTCTGAGAAATTCATTGATAGGATCATTAAGTAGCGGCATGACATCGGCAAAGTTATCGTTAAAAAATGCGCTGGCTTTAGCTTTTGTGTCGAGCGACTCAAAACTTAGTTCGCCTTGATGATTAAGAAACAAGGTACAGGTAAACGAGCCATCATTGTTGGGTAAAGCAATTAACATAAACTCACCACGGGGCCAGATATGCAGCGCATTTTTCTCTAACTTATGAGTGCCATCTGGATTCGCAGGAATCGTCAGTTCGATGTAACTTTGTGGCATATATTCTAATGAGTGGCTAACGCGCTGTCCGGGCAGCTCTTGAGCAAGGCGACGCACTTTAGAAAATGCGCCATCGGCACCGATGAGAATGTCACTGTTGTGTTCGATAACCTTATCGTGATGCGTTAACTGGCTACATGGCTCTGTAAAATTGACGTCAGTTAATGGATGTTGAAAATGTATATTTACGTTGTTGTGTTGCTCCGCTTGGTTCAGCAGCAGCTCATTAATGCCTGCACGGGATACCGACCAAATGGCTTGCCCTTGCTTGCCATAAGCGAGCTTTGTTAACTTACCTTGTTTGTCATGCATAATACGACAATACATCGGGATGGCCTGTTGACGAACTTGTTCATCAACGCCGATTGCTCGCAAGGCCAGCCAACCACGATCAGATAAGGCTAAATTAATCGACTTACCTTGGTATATGTTGTTCTCTCGTGAATCGGGACGAGCTTCAAAAACATCTACGTTATAGCCTTTTTGAGCAAGCATTATCGCTAATAAACTACCTACGGGGCCCGCGCCGGCGATAGCAATATTCTGAGCTTTATTGATACTGTCCATCCGCTACCTCCTTAATTATGCTGCCAGTGCTCTAATAACTGGTGCAATACCTGTCCGAAGTGATATATATCACTAAAGCTGTTATACAGGGGCGCGGGGGATAAACGCACTACATCGGGTTCACGAAAATCGGCAATTACGCCAGAGTCTGTTAGAGCATCAAAAAAGGCTTTATCGGTACCTAGCAGCTTAACCGAAAGTTGACAGCCTCGCTGGTTGGCATTGGTTGGGGTGATAATCTCAAGTTGTACGTTATCAAACTGGCTAACAACGTCGTTAAATACAAACTCAAGGTAACTGGTGAGTTTTAAGCTTTTGCTGCGAAGCTTTGCCATGCCTACATCTGCAAACATATCCAATGATGCTTTTAGTGCTGCCATGCCTAAAACAGGCGCGTTGCTTAGTTGCCAGCCCTCGGCACCAGCCATCGGTTGAAAATTATTTTCCATCAAGAATCGGCGCTGTTTATCGTGTCCCCACCAACCGCCAAAGCGGTTAATATCGGTGTTTTGGCCATGCTTATCATGAACAAAAATTGCTGCGGTATTACCTGGACTGGCATTGAGGTATTTGTAGGTACACCACGCGGCAAAATCTACCTGCCAATCATGTAATTGCAATTCAATATTACCCGCGGCATGAGCCAAGTCGAAACCCGCTAAGGCGCCCACATTATGCGCTGCGCGAGTGAGCTTTTGCATATCAAACACTTGCCCAGTGAAGTAGTTTACGCCGCCTAAAAATACTAAGGCGACTTCGTCACCGTGTTGGCTAATGGTATCGATAATATCTTGCTCGCGAATTAAATGCTCACCAGTACGAGGGGCGACTTCAATAATTGCCTGTTCAGGATCTAAGCCGTGATGGCGTACCTGGGTTTCTAATAAATAGCGATCAG
Source organism: Thalassotalea sp. Sam97 (assembly GCF_041379765.1). Lineage (NCBI taxonomy): Bacteria > Pseudomonadati > Pseudomonadota > Gammaproteobacteria > Alteromonadales > Colwelliaceae > Thalassotalea > Thalassotalea maritima. Next base: position 544,121 of record NZ_CP166919.1, read on the forward strand.
ACGGAAACATTTTTGCTTCGGCAATAATTTTAAAGCGCGTGTCGGTCGGCTGATAAAAGGAGACAAACAATAAATGTAAGTTGTTAGTTAGTGAGCCCATACAGACAACTTCAGAGTTATTTGCGCCAACCAGTTGTGCCGATTGAGGGGTAAGTAATTCATGATAACTTAGCCAAGGATTTTTACTATGAAAGTGACCCTCTACGCCCCATTGCGCCCATTGTTCCAGTTCTTCATTTACGTAGTCTTTTATCGCCTTTGGCTGTAGCCCTAAAGAGTTACCGGTAAAGTAAAGAACGGGCTTGTTATTAATTACAGGATGATGAAATTGCTGACGATAACCTTTGAGGGGATCGGTTTCATCCATGGCCGTTGCACATGCCAAGCTGTTTTCAAATGTTTTGCTAGGTAGGGTATGAAAACTACAACCGCCTATTCCTTCAACCGCCACACTAATATGTTGCCCAGGCTCTAGCGCGACGGCTGCTGTGGCCGCACCTGCGAGGATTATTTGTCCAGGCTCTAGTTGTTCACCGCTCTCGGCAATACAACGAGCGGCTTCTATTAACGAGTTTATTGGGTGATCCAAAATAGCCTGACTTGATCCTGTTTGTTGCGCTTGGCCATTTACTAACAGTGTCATCGATAAATCACTGATATCGGTATCAGCAGACTGCCACTGGCCAATAATAAAACCAGTACTGGAGCAGTTATCGGCGATGACATCAGACAAAGAAAACTTAAAATTGCGATATCGTGAGTCAATAATCTCAATAGCTGGGGCGATGGCTTCAATGGCATCTAACGCTTGTTGCTTAGTGACCTTTCCTGATAATGGCGCTTTAAGTTTAAACGCGATTTCTGGCTCGGCTCTTGGGTGCACATAATTGCTTAAGTCAATGCATTGACCTTGTTTAATGCGCATGGCATCGGTTAGTCGGCCCCATATTAAGTCGTCGACACCCATTTGTTGCATTTTGGCACGAGAAGTGAACCCCATTTTATAGCCAACTAAGCGCTCTCCCCGTTGATAGCGTTGTTTAATACTCAACTTTTGTACTTGATAGGCATCGGCTAATGATAACGAACAGTGGTTTGATAATTGCTCAATGCTTTCTGCGTTTAGCGCCGCATTATCAAGCTGTTCGGCGAGTTGGTGTAACATCATAATTAGGCTTCACTTCTTTGTTGTTGGTACTTTTGCGTCTATATATCGCCAAGGTTTCTAAATCGAAAAGAACCGTTCGGCGTTGTTGGCGAGCAACTGTTGTTTTTGTTTATCGCTTAGACTGTTCGCTGTCTTTATTAGCTGCCCCATTTGTTGTTCTCCTAGGGGAAAGGGGTAATCGGTGCCGAACATCAAACGTTCGCTCCCCATTTTTTTAACCAATAAATCAAGGGCATCATGGTCAAATACCGCGGTATCTAAATAAAAGCGATTGAGGTAATGACTTGGTGGGTAAGCTGACTTGCCACGAGCGATATCACGGTGATGCCAAGCGTTATCTAAGCGTCCAAGTAAAAAGGCAAAAGCACCACCGCCATGGGCAAAACAGATTTTGAGACTGCTTGGTAATCGGTCAAAACCGCCACCTAAAATTAATGAGACAATGGATAGCTGTGTTTCAGCTGGCATGCCTACTGTCCAACCCATCATGTAGTCTTTGGTACGCTCACTCGCCATCATATCCCATGGGTGAACAAACACGGCAATATTCTCTTCGGCACAGTGTTGTAAGAAGGTCAGGATGCCTTCGTCATCCATATTCTTAAGACCAACGTGATTGCCAATTTGTACACCAACATGACCAATCTGTTTAGCACGGCTAACCTCTTTACAGGCAAGATCTATGTCTTGCAGGGGGACCTGAGATAAGGCAAATAAACGCTCGGGTGCATGAGTGCAAATCTCAATAGCAGCATCATTAAACATTTGCGCGCAATAATGCGCTTGCGTTGCGGGTTTCTGATAGGCAAACAAAATAGGTGTTGCGGAAATGATTTGTTTATCGACACCAGCATTATCCATCTCTTCAAGTCGAAGTGCAGGATCCCAGCAAGCAGAATAAATCGGTCGAAATGCTTGTTGGCCTTTCATGAGCATCGCTTTACCACCACCTTGGTGTTGTAACCAAGGCCAATCATCGCCACCAAACTTTGCTTGTAGATCGGGCCATGTTTTTGGAAAAAAATGGGAATGAATATCAATAACTCGCATCAATTAACCCTCGCCATTCGCTTGGACGCTAGCCTGCCTGTCATTATTATTAGACGCTTGTTGATCAGGCATTCGCTGTGGGATGCGCACCCAACCTTCGGGAGGTTGTTTACCAGGGTGGCGCTCGCCACATTGTGGGCAAGTACGTGCTTGCTCGTCTTGGTAAAATGCTTGATAAACTTTCGGTAAGTCATCGACAATCGATTTAAGCAATACTTCCGCGCGATGCACCAGTGATTGACAGTTGAAACAATACCATTCAAACGCATCTTTCATCCCCTCGGGGCGTTTTGGCTCGATAACAAGCCCAATGCTGTCTGCTTGGGGACGTTGTGGAGAATGGCGTACGTGCTTAGGGAGAAAAAAGATATCGCCTTCACGAATAACCACATCTTTGCATTGACCGTCTTCGATAATCTTTAGCACCATATCGCCTTTAAGTTGATAGAAGAATTCTTCAACGGGATCATCGTGAAAGTCAGTACGCTGATTAGGGCCGCCAACCACGGTAACCATCATGTCGGTATCTTGCCAAATTTGAACATTACCAACCGGAGGCTTTAACAAATGTCTATGTTCATCAATCCATGCTTGAAAATTAAAGGCTTTTAATTGACTCATGTTGTCCTCACTTGAGCGGTTTATAGGCAACCGCTTTACACTCTATCAATAGGTGCGGATGCGGTAACTGATGCACTGCAACGGTGGTGCGAGTTGGGCCGTCATAGTCAAAATACTCAGCGTAAACTTGGTTGTATCCCGCAAAGTCATTCATATTGACTAAAAACGTGTTAATTTCGACTAAATCTTTAAGACTGGCATCAACCGATGCCAGTAAGTCTTTTATATTTTCGATTACAGCTCGGGTTTGTTCGCGAATATCAAGGTCGGTTGCACCCATGTCATCAACAACTACCCCTGCAAAACTGTTGTCTGCTCGACGCGACGATGTCCCGGAAATAAAAATAAAATCTCCTGCGCGTTTCACATGCGGAAACTTACCTCGCGGTGTGGCTTTGCCGTCGACGACTTTCGCCTTGATGGTCATGTGTTTGATCCTTGTGTTATCGGTTATTTTCAAACTAGGGCTTGTGAGCTGTTTGCAAACGATTGATCATTGTTGCATTAAGTCTTGTGGTCAATCTGGATACAAATATTGCTAGGCTCGGTATAAAAATTAAGTGAGTGTTGGCCGCCTTCACGGCCGATGCCTGATAACTTCGTGCCGCCAAAAGGAGTTCGTAAATCACGTAAAAACCAGGTATTGACCCAGACTAAGCCCACCTGCATTTGTGCTGCGGTACGATGTGCACGGGCTAAGTTCTCGGTCCAAATCGATGCCGCTAAGCCGTATTCTGTGGCATTGGCACGGGCAATGACTTCGTCTTCATCATCAAATACAGAGATGTGACAAATGGGGCCAAAAATTTCTTCTTGATTGGTGCGTGCGTCATCGGCAAGGCCGCTAATGATTGTCGGTTCGATAAAGTAGCCCTGATCACGCTCGTCATTAAATTTAGGAACACCACCGCCGGTGATGAAAACGGCCCCTTCGTGTTTTGCTAACTGATAGTAGCTCAGCACTTTTTGTTGATGCGCTTTTGATACTAACGGCCCCATAAAGACGTCTTTATTGTCTGGGTAGCCAATACAAAGCGATTCCGCTTGTTGTTTTAATTGGCTAACGAAATCCTCGAAAATACTCCGATGTACGAACACTTTTTCAGTACACAGACACACTTGGCCGCAATTGGTAAAACTAGAACGCGCCACACCTTTAACGGCTTTGTTGACATCAGCATCATCAAAAACAATGGCTGAGTTCTTACCACCAAGTTCGAATGATATTGGTTTCACGTGATGCGCAGCATTATGCATGATGCGTTTACCTGTTGCCGATGCACCGGTAAAAGTTATGGCATCAATGTCAGGATGACCGGTTATGTGGTCGCCAATGACGTTACCCCTGCCAAGCAATAAATTAAAAGCCCCTTTAGGAATACCTACCTCATCCATGATCTGGGCTAGCAAGTACATGGTCGATGATGTTTCTTCTGAAGGTTTGACGATAACCGAATTACCACAGGCCATGGCTGGTGCAATCTTCCAAGTGGCCAAAAGCAGCGGTAAATTCCATGGCGAGATAATCGCAACGACGCCTAGCGGCTTATTTACCGTGTAATTTAGTGCGCTATCGCCATTGCTTTGTTCGCTAATGAAGGTTTCGCCACCATGAAATTTCACCATGTCAGCGAAGGTGCGAAAATTTGCCGTACCGCGCGGGATATCAATGGTTTTTAATTGATGCAGTGATTTGCCGGTATCACGCATCTCCGCTTCGATAAATTCTTGCTCGCGTTCAGCCATTTTATCGGCAACTTGATGCAATAGGGCGCTACGCTTAGCCGTACCCATTTTGCCCCAAGTATATTGCTGTGCATATTGGGCGGCGGTGACAGCTTGGTCGATGATTTGTGCGTTTGCTTCGCTAATAGTGCCTATTTTGCTGCCATTAACCGGATTAATGTTGTCGAAATAGACTTGGCTATCGATAAACTCACCATCGACATAACAAAACAAATCGTTGCTATTGGCCATAAAATCAAAGTGTTAATAAATAATAATTAACTCTAGCGTGTTTATTTGGATAACAAAAATTTTGAAAAATGACTGATTTAATAAAAAAAATGAATGAATAATGATTCAAAATTTGTATTAAACAATAAAATTTATTCAATTAATTTATGTTGGTAATAATCGGTATATTGAAATAAACGCACCAGTGGTGGTGCGACTTATTGGGCATTGAGGTTATGGCATGGATATGATTTATCGGCAATTTAATAAGCAACAGCTAGAAACCGAGTACTCGCCAAGCAGTTGTGTTGATGACATTGCCCCCTTCATTGGGCAGTACATTAAGCAAAGTGAAGCGGCCGAGCAACTAGCCGTGGCAAAACAGCGGGTGCTAAAAGATATTGCTTATGGTGATAATCGCGATCAAGTGTTGGATTTATTCCTACCAATGGACGAAGAATCAAATCAAGGCTGTTTACATGTCTACATTCATGGCGGTTATTGGCAAGAGTTGAGCAAACAAGAATCGAGTTTTGCTGCAACCAACTTTCAGCGCCATGGCTGCCATTTTGCGGTAATCAACTATAGCTTAGCGCCATCGGCAACGTTAACAGAAATTGTTGAGCAAAATCGACGCGCTTTGGCTTATTTGTATTTACACGCCGAACACTATGGCTACCGTCGCGATAAAATTTATGTAAGCGGTAGCTCTGCCGGTGCACACTTGGCAATGCTCATGGCGCAAACTCATTGGGATGGCTATTTATCTGTGGAAGCTGACGCCTCAATAATTGCCGGTATCTGCGCAGTAAGCGGTATCTATGATATTGAACCGATCGTTCACACTTACGTTAACGAGCCATTACAACTGACCGTTACCGAAATTGAAAAGCTTAGCCCGCTCGCCTTGCCATCGAAAGTACAGTGTCCCGTGATCATTGCCTATGGGGATAATGAAACCAGCGAATTTAAACGACAAAGCAATCATATGGCAACATTGCTCAACGTTGTGCCAGAGTGCATTAAAGGTCGCAACCACTTTGATGTCATTCTTGATTTAGCGGATAGCAGCAGTACATTATTTGAACTTGTGGCTCGGCAAATGCGGCTATAGCTTATCCCAACACGTGCTTCGTGATTTGATGAGTTGGCTGCCTGGCACTAACAACGGCCAAAATTAAGCACAACGAAAGCTAAGTGAAACTAAAGTCATTATTGCTGCTGTAACACGTTAATTAGCTCACTAGCAGCGCTGCAAATCGCCGGTTGTTTGCCATAAGCCACATGCCAGTATATAGCTAACCCAGAATTTGTCAGTGTGCGGTTGCTTACTTGGTGTGTCAAAAGGTATGGCTCTAGTAAAGTTTTAGCCATTATCGTTACCCCTAGGTTTACATTGACTAAGTCGACAATGGCCTCGTTAAAGCCGACCTGCATGACTTTTTTGGGAATGACATTGGCCGGTTTAAAAAACAATTCATATTCACGGTCCTTTTCCGGCACCGTGCTGTTGGTTATGTAAGTTGCTTGCCGAAAGTCCTCGGCGACTAAGTAATTTTTTTTCGTCAGGGGATTATCCTTCGCTAACAGCGCTTGTAATTCATCTTTTACAACACATTGAGACTTATAGGTGTGGTCATCTAATTTAATGCTGTCATGTGCACTGCATATTAGCGCCACATCAACATCACCGTTGTATAAGGCTTGAATTGGCTGCTGCTGAGAGTTGGCGATGATTTCTAATTCAACGTGCGGCAGGGTTTGCTCAAAATGGTTAATGGCTTTGGGTAGCCATTTGAGTGATGAGTAATTAGGCACCCCTAAACGCACGACTTGCTCAACGCCATCAGACAGGCGAGAAATGTCATGCTCTGCGCGAGCTAACTCTTCGAGTATTTTATTGGCAGAATACAGCAGTCGTTTACCCGACGAGGTAATAATTAACTTTCTGCCACGGCGCACAAATAGCTCTGTGTTAAGGCGTCGTTCTGCCTCGCGAATGCGGTTTGTTAGCGCTGGTTGGGTGATGAATAATCGCTCTGCTGCTTCTTTTACGGTATCGGAGCTGGCGATGGTTGAGATCATCTTAAGATGACTTACGTTCAATTGACTTTTTGCAAAATTCATACGCTAACAGGCCTATAAATTATTGAAATAATTTATGATTAAAGACAGAAAGATAATATTATTTAAACAATCTAAAGGAGTCGATAGTGTTTCGCAATAGCTAGCGTCTATTAGCTGATACTGATGACGAACCAAACCGTGAACAGTGCAATAAAAAAAGCGACTATCCTAGCCGCCTTTTTCAAGTGAATTGCTGTTTTCGCGTTAGTAACCTATTGCCATACCATCTTTGCGCATTTCGCTGGCGCCATGGTATACACCCGTTTGTGGATCGCGCCATATCGCTTGATAACCACCAAACGGACCAGAGGTCACATCAATTTTATGGCCACGGCGTTGCAACTCGCGCACAACATCGGCGTTAATGCCACTTTCTAACTCAAGCGTGCCACCGTCTTGCATACGTCCTTGCCACGTCGGCTCGGTTGAACCGCGATGGTGATAACGTGCCGCATCGCCAGATTGTTGTACCCCCATACCAAAGTCGATGATATTCGCCACCATTTGTACATGTCCTTGCGGTTGCATCGCCCCGCCCATCAAACCAAAGCTCATCAATGGTTGTCCGTTTTTACTTAAAAAAGCAGGAATGATGGTGTGAAAAGGGCGCTTATTGGGTGCGTAAACATTAGGATGACCTTCGCTTAAGGAATATTGGGCACCTCGATTTTGGAAAATAAAACCTAAACCATCGGCGACTAAACCCGATCCCATACCACGATAATTACTTTGAATAAGCGACACCATCATGCCATCTTTATCGGCCACCGTAAGGTAAATGGTATCGCCATCAATCAGCTTAGGATCGCCATGCTCTACTTGGTTTGCAGCGCTATTCATATCGATAAGGTGACGACGCTCGGCGGCATACTGTTTTGATAACAACCCGTTAAGGGGGATATCGTAATAGTCTGGGTCGGCATAGAAACGAGCACGGTCTTCAAAGGCTAGTTTTTTTGCTTCGGTCATAACGTGCAGGTAATCGGCGCTATTATGGCCCATTGCCTGTAGGTCGTAGCCTTCAAGGATATTGAGCATTTGTAGTGCGGCAATACCTTGTCCATTTGGTGGTAGTTCCCAGACATCGTAGCCGCGATAGTTAACCGAAACAGGCTCTATCCAAGTGCTGGTGTGACTGGTAAAATCCTCTTTGCGCAGTGCGCCGCCAATACGCTTGAAATACGCATCCATGATATCGGCAATATCACCTTGATAAAATGCATCGCGACCACCTTGGGCAATTTTTGTAAGGGTGTTACCTAAATAAGGGTTTTTGAATATTTGTCCCTCTTTGGGATACTTGCCATCGATAAGAAAGGTGGCTTGATAATTGGCGATCTCTTCAATTTCTCCTGCTTTAAATAAACGTTCGTATCGCTCTTGATAAATGCCCATGTAATACGAGACAACTTCGGTTACAGGGAAGCCTTGGTAAGCGTAATCGATAGCGGGCTGTAAGTTATCGGTCATGGCTAACTTGCCAAACTTGCCGTGTAATTCAAACCAGGCATCTACAGTGCCAGGCACAGTTACCGGAGCGCTACCCCAATTAGGAATTTCTTTAACATCACCTATTTTTTGTTTAAGTTGTGCTAAGGTTTGTCCTTTTGCTGAGCGACCAGAGCCATTTAAACCGTATATTTTCTCGGTTTTTGGATCCCAGACAATAGCAAATAAATCCCCACCTATACCATTACCTGTTGGTTCCATTAAACCGATGGCAGCATTGGCAGCAATGGCCGCATCAACGGCGCTACCACCTTGTTTTAGAATATCGATGGCAACTTGGCTAGCCAAAGGGTGTGAAGTCGCGGCCATGCCATTTAGGCCTAAAACTGCCGAGCGAGTAGCGAATGGCGCGCTGACGACACGGTCTCCACGGCCGTCTTCGCGCATTTGTACAGGACGATTATCGTCGCCTACATAGACAACTCTAGGGTCTTGAACGCTGGTTTGCGAACTGCAAGCAGATAAAAAGTTAACGGCACTTAGACCTAACAGAAATGATTTTTTACGCATATGCTGAGATTCGTTTGTCATTATTGTTGTTAATGCAATCACAATGACAAAAAATGCATACAAGGTAAAGAAGGCGCAATGAAATATAAGTCGAGAATTAATCTCTGTATTAACGGCAATGCGCTTGACGTTTTTTTACTAATGCTGATATCGAATGCAGTCATCGCGTTCGCCTCTGCGCGAAAGGCGAACTTAGCTATTTAAAAAGTGATGGGCTGATCAGACAAAATCTGAAGTAAAAATGGTGTCAGACCAAAAATACCTAATGACATAAAAATAGTAAGGGTTATTAGCGCGCTACTCGCCAAATATTTTAATTTAGTACTAGGTCTTTCACTGGCGTAAAAATACAACTGTGCGACAGCGAGCGGAATAAAGAAACAACCAAAAGTCCAGATGCTGAAGAATGGATCACCAAACGCAGGTTGAGCGCCAATTAAGCTGCCCGAAATCATGTAACTGAAAGTGCCCACTCTAAGGAACCACTGAGCATTAGAGACTAAAAACAGTCTTATAGCCCATTTTCTATGCTCTGCTAATTTTCTACGGCGAGCACTTTTAACCGTTAAGTATGCAAAAGCAATAATTAACAAGCCGTTTATCGTGGTTCCGGTGGCAGAAAGAGTACCTGGACTCGCATCTCTAATCCAAGATAAATAGAATCCTGAAAAGGCTAATAATAAGACGGTGATTAAATATATATATCCATTTATTTTATGAAACTTTGGCAGTAAAGCTCTAACTTTGGGAATCAGCTGTAGAGCACCGCCAAATGCGACAATTCCCGCCCCTATCGCATGAAATGCAAAAGCTGTGTTACCTAGCGTGTCTCCTTCTTTATAGGGGCTGCTCCCCATCGCCTCCCATCGGTTCCAGATTTGAAGGTTATTTTCAATAACCGAGAATCCATAAAATGCCATGATGTAGTAAAAGAAAAGCCACTGACCAACGAAAACAGCAATAAACCAAAATGTTGCTGAATGCGTTAACAGCTTCTTTGCAAATTCTGTATTGCCTTGCTTTGATTGCGGTGTAGAGCTAGTGACTTTTTCATGCTTTTCTTCTAATGAAATATTCTTCGATAGGGTTTCCAAAATACGTACCTGTATAAATTGATGTCAGTTGCCATCAATTTATACAGGTACGCATGTGAACTATCGTCCGAATGGGCATATCTGGACGAATTAGCTATTTGTTTGTCTGTTATTTGTACTAATTTAAGGCTTTGTAGGCTGTTGGCGTTTCACCGACTAATTTTTTGAATGCTGAGTTAAAAGTAGATTTTGACTTAAATCCCACTTCAAAAGCGATAGATGCTACGAGCATTTCACTATTGCGTAGAAGCTGTTTTGCATGCTCAATTCTGTAGCCGTTTACAAATAAAAAGAAGTTCGTTTTCAGATATTGAGAAAGTGTCTCGGATATATGATTTTCTGATTCACCAATAGATTTCGACAACTTATTTAACGACAAGTCATCTTGCAAAAACAGTTTATCCTCAGTCATAGCGGATTCCAGCTTTGCCGCGATTAATTGCATTTTTTCATTAGATAAAATTGCCGCTCTCGTTTTAACAGCTTTAGATTTGCCTTTGTCTGATTCTTTCAATACTTTTTGAGCAAGAGCACTGTGAATAAAAACGGCTAGAGCAATCGCAGTAATTACCGGCAATACAGTACCAGTTCCAAACCAATGAAGCCCAAGTGCATTTAGGGAAAATTCCAACGAGTACATTAACCAAGCTGTTCCCCATATAAACAATACGCTTTTAAACCAACCAACTGAGCGTTGCTCAATTTCAGAAAATCGCTCCATTAACTGTTTAACATGAGAATTGTGTAATTTTAACGCCATCGCCAAGAATGACAGGGTATACACAATAAAGATGATGGTAGTGGATAAACAGGTTAATACGGCTATTTTCCATAGCTGTGGATCTCTAGTTTCAGGATTGGCTAACGCCAGCTTTTGTGCAGGTGTAATCATAAAGATAAATGGCAACATCACAAGAACGACTATGACCGGGCCTGATACTGCAAGTAGCGTTACCCCCTTATTTATTGCCTTATCAGCAGACATAGTCGCATGAGCATAAAAATAAAGTGCAGGCCCAAGTAATACTTTGAAAGGCAATTCTAATCCGGCTATTCCAGGTGCATGTACATATGCCGCCGAAGATATAAAAAGCTCACCAGCTAAATGCACCATTAACAGCAACAAAATCCCTTTAAGAAAAGTATTCTGACGATCATTGGGTCTTTTGAATACATCTATGGAGGCAAGTATGACCATTCCCATCATGCAAGAATATAAAACTGTAGGAAAAACGTTAACCATTGATGTACCAGATAGAAGCGATTGTATTTCGTCGCTAACTATAAAGCTCACACACAACGTCAGTCAAACAAGACAATAGTATTTGAGCAATATGAGGGGTATAAAATAACCGGCTATTTAAGTCAGCTTTCATTGAACTGCTTGTTTACCTAAAAATAGTGACGAATTAATTTTATTTTTCGTCTTCGAACTCAAATAAGGTAACAAGCTTTTGTCGATTGCCTTCAAGCTCCGCTTTGCCATCTTGATCGATACAGGGGGGCAAATATTCAACCGTAACGGCATTTAATCCTTCGATGATATTTAATACTTTGATATCGCATTTTCCATATTTGCCTAAATAGTAAAGTAGGCCTTTTTCATATTCACTTTTTGACTGAACGGCATCAAAACTAGGGTGCTCAAAAGTCGCATCCATGGTTAACAGTGACAAAAGTTTTGCAACATCAGTTTCAGTTGAGTTCTTATGTTCAACAGCTTTTTGCGCTTGAAAATATTCATTTACTTTGTCTGTTAGGGGGTGTGCATAGCTAGCGTTTGAGAACAGCAACAGACATATTAATCCATGTTTTAACTTCATTGTTTTTTCCTTTGGATATAGACATTAGTTTTAATAACAGAGATTTAGATAAAGGGGAAGTTAAATGTCGGCAGATACGAACACAATATAGAGATGCATTGTAAAAGTTAACGAGATGACAAAGCAGAATTAAATCACGACGGTGAGGTTATAGCTTTGAAACAGCTGCGCCAAATTATCTAAGCTTTCTTGGCTCGGTGGTTTGGTATCGGCCAACTCATAAGTGTCATTGTATTGCAGCCACTTATATGAGCCAGTGTCGTGATAAGGTAATAGCTCTAAACGTTCAATATTTGGCATTGGCGCAATGAATTCGGCCAATAGTTTTGCCGATGCTTCATCATCACTATAACCTGGCACGATCACGTAGCGGATCCAAGTCGGTTTGTTAATCTGTGCTAGGTGCTGAGCAAAGGCAATGGCGTAACGGTTACTGACTTTAGTTAAGTCACGATGAATTTCACGATTCATTTGTTTTAAGTCCAGTAACACTAAATCGGTCACGGCTAACAAATCATCTATTGTTTGGTTGTGATTACGGACAAAACCGTTGGTATCAAGGCAGGTATGTATGCCTTCAGCTTTACAGGCCTTAAAAAGCTCAGTGACAAACGGGGCTTGTAATACGGGTTCGCCGCCAGATACGGACACGCCGCCACCTGAAAACTTGAAGAATTGCTTATAGGTGCGAATTTGCGCCATCAGTTGCTCAACCGTGAGCTGCTGACCAATGTCTTCATCCCAGCTGTCACGGTTGTGACAATATTTACAGCGCATTAAGCAGCCCTGCATAAAAATGATAAAACGCAGACCAGGACCATCAAAGGCACCGCATGTTTCTACTGAATGAATACGACCAAGTAGTTCAGACACTATGTTACCTCTTACTGATTACCTTACTTATCAATACTCCATTACAGCGGATATGGATTAAAAAAGGGTGGTTATCTTGGTTTGTTCAATAAGCCACCCTTTAAATCACTGATTACATGTGATCGACAAAGGTACGATTTACCACGTCCAGTTGCTGCTCTTTGGTTAGCGAGTTAAAGCGCACCGCGTAACCTGAGACACGTATGGTAAGTTGTGGATACTTAGATGGGTTTTGCATTGCATCTAATAACATCTCACGATCGAGCACGTTAACGTTAATGTGCTGACCGCCTTCGGTGTCACTATCGTGATGGAAGTAGCCATCGAGCAGCGCTGCAAGGTTCCGTTGCTTACTGTTGTCATCTTTACCTAGGGCATTTGGTACCATAGAGAAGGTATATGAAATACCATCTTTTGCTGAACTAAATGGTAATTTCGCCACTGAGCGCAGTACCGCGAGAGCCCCTTTGGTATCTCGGCCGTGCATTGGGTTGGCACCCGGTGCAAACGGCGCACCGGCTTTACGACCGTCAGGGGTTGAGCCTGTTTTCTTACCGTAGACAACGTTCGAGGTGATGGTCAATACAGATTGGGTCGGTGTCGCTTTGCGATACATAGGTATGCGTGCAACTTTCGCCATAAACTCTTCAACCAACTGGCAAGCAATATCGTCAACACTATCGTCATTGTTGCCAAACGCAGGGAATTCACCTTCAATCTCAAAATCAATGGCAACGCCTTGCTCATTTCGAATTGGTTTGACTTTGGCAAACTTGATTGCTGATAAGCTATCAGCAGTGACCGATAAACCAGCGATACCGCAGGCCATGGTGCGTTCAACATCACGATCATGCAACGCCATTAGTGATGCTTCGTAGCTGTATTTATCGTGCATTAGGTGAATACAGTTTAACGCCATAACGTAATTCTTAGCTAACCAGTCAGTCACCTGATCGAAGTTGGCTTTGACGGTGTCGTATGACAATACTTCGTCGGTAATTGGCGCCATTTTCGGACCAACTTGGGTGCCGAGTTTCTCGTCAATACCACCATTGATTGCGTACAGCAATGCTTTTGCTAAGTTGGCGCGGGCGCCAAAAAACTGCATTTGCTTACCGACAATCATCGGGCTCACACAACAAGCAATCGCATAATCGTCGTTGTTAAAATCAGGGCGCATTAAGTCGTCGTTTTCGTATTGAATAGAGCTGGTATCAATCGATACTTTAGCGCAGTAGTTTTTAAAGTTTGCTGGCAGTTGCTCTGACCACAATACGGTAATGTTCGGCTCTGGGCTAGCACCCATGGTATATAAGGTATTAAGGAAGCGGAAACTGGTACGCGATACTAAAGTACGACCGTCTACACCCATACCGCCGATTGATTCTGTTGCCCAAATAGGATCGCCTGAGAATAATTGATCATATTCAGGTGTACGTAAGAAACGCACCATACGTAATTTCATAACCAAATGGTCAACGAGCTCTTGCGCTTGTTGTTCGGTTAACTGACCACGTTTGATATCACGTTCAATGTAGATATCTAGGAAGGTCGATACGCGACCAAACGACATTGCCGCACCATTTTGCGATTTAATTGCAGCAAGATATGCAAAGTAAGTCCATTGAATCGCTTCTTTTGCATTTTTAGCTGGCACTGAAATATCGAAACCATAGCTTGCGGCCATGGTTTTCATGTCAGCTAACGCACGGTGCTGATCAAAGATTTCTTCACGTAAACGAATAATGCGCTCAACCTCTTCTGCAGAAGTCGCATCATATAAGTCTGCCTCTAAAGAAACGTGTTGATTGGCTTTGTCTTGCATTAAAAAGTCAATACCATAAAGTGCCACACGACGGTAATCACCAATGATACGGCCACGACCGTAGGCATCAGGTAAACCGGTGATAATGCCTGATTTACGCGCTTTTAAGATGTCTTTGGTATATACATCAAAAACCCCTTGGTTGTGGGTTTTACGGTATTTATTAAAGATTTCGCTAACTTGTGGCGATAACTTTTTGCCATACACTTCAGCACTAGTTTCCACCATACGGATACCACCATTACAAATGATGCCGCGTTTTAGCGGTTGATCCGTTTGTAAACCGACAATGGTTTCTAAGTCTTGGTTAATATAACCTGGGCCATGTGAAGTAATGGTCGAAGGGATCTCGGTATCAAAATCCAACGGTGCCATGGTTTCATTTTCTTTTTTGATACCTGCAGCAACTTTTTCCCACAAGGTGTTGGTGGCATCAGTTGGGCCCGCTAAAAAGCTTGCATCGCCTTCATACGGTGTGTAGTTTTTTTGAATAAAGTCACGGACTTTGACTTTTTCTTGCCATTCGCCGGGAGTAAAATCACTCCACGCGCTGTTTGGGTTGTCAGATTGCATACTAAGTGCTCCAATATCATAAACAAAATTGTTATCCATGGCTCATTAACTTGAGCCATGTTTAGTGAGCTGCTGGCTTACGTAAATAAATTGCCCAGTAAGTCAGAGCCACTAAAATGCCACCACCGATAATGTTGCCGATGGTGACAGGTAATAAATTATTAAGTAGAAAATCGCCCCAAGTGAGCTGGTAAAATTGTTCTATTTGCAGGCCGTTCTCAATCCAAAAGCTTTCTGGGGCAATGTTTTTGATAACGATCGCCATTGGGATCAAGAACATATTGGCGATACAGTGCTCAAAACCTGCGGTAACAAACATCGATATTGGCAAAACCAAAACGATCACTTTGTCGGTAACCGAGCGGGCGCCAAAAGACATCCAAATTGCTAAGCAGACCATTAAGTTACATAAAATGCCCAATGCTACTGCTTGCAAAAAATCATGCCCTAGCTTGGCTTTTGCTACGTAAAGGTAATTGGCACCGACGGCACCATTAGCTTGGAAATAGTGTTGTGAATAGAACATTAAGGCAACAAGAAACATGGCCCCGGTGAAATTACCAAGATAAACAATTGCCCAGTTTTTGATGAAGGCTTTGTTGCTAATTCGGCCACTGGCTCTGGCGACCGTGGTTAACACCGATGAGGTAAATAACTCCCCTCCACAAACCACGACGAGAATGATGCCGAGGCTAAAGGCGATGCCGCCAATAAACTTATTTAAACCATAAGGAAGTGCAACGCCACCGGTGGTGACACTAATATAGAAAACGAAGGCAATACCAATGAAGACCCCGGCAGTCAGGGCCAAAACAAATGCTGATAAGCCATCTTTATTGGCTTTTACCACACCGAGATCTTCGGCTTTTTTCGCCATGTCTGCTGGCAGGATGGCGTCAAACGGGTTGACTTGCATTTTTTTACCTTACTTTAACAATGTCGGAAACTTTCAGCCGAAACTGTCAAAAGTGATGGAGAATGATCAAATTGTAGTTGCTATATGTAATAAATTTAGCAAATGCTAATAATTTAATCTGTTAACAAGCGCGATTGAATTGTGGTAAATGTGTAATACGCTATTGGCGATCACCTGTGGTGATTAATAATAATGGTCTTCGTGATTGTGAACTTGTGGATCATCAATAAGTTCATCAATACCTACTTGTACGGCGTTATTACCGACCATATCTTCGATGTAAACTGTACGTGTTGTACCATCTATCCAGGTCACTCGACCACTGCCTTTCTCAGAGCTACATAACATGCCAATACGGATTTTATCAATGTCCATAATGCCCCCTTTCGGATAAGGTTGAACAATTGTCATAGCAATTGAAGAAATTACCGCACGAATCAGACGTGACGGACAGGCTCAGGTTAAGACTGCTTATTTTATAGACAAGGTTATACGCGGGGAGTTCAGCTTTTGATCAATCGTTGCAAAGATTATCGGGGGTTACGGCGTGAAGTTGATACCCAACGGTACGGCTTTTTGGGCACCCGTAACGGAGGGTAAGTTGGATGGAATTCGCTGATCAAAGGCATAAGCCAGCCATGCAAATACCAATGCCTCAAGGCTATCGCTTGGTATACCGAGTTTGTCAGCTCGGGTTACATTATGACGATACAATCGTTGCTCAAGCTGGCGCATCATCTCACTGTTATGAGCACCGCCCCCACAAATAATGACTTGGCTTTGCAGAGTTAACTTGTCTATTGCAAAGCCGATAGACTCAACGGTTAGTGATAACAATGTTGCTTGTACATCAGCAGGGCTGAGCGTTTGCTCGGTGAGTTGTTGGTCAAGCCAATCTAGATGAAAGTACTCTCTGCCACTACTTTTGGGGTATGGCTTATGAAAATAGGGATCGGCAAGCATGGTAGTAAGTAATGCGTTGTTTGTCACGCCGTCACTTGCCCAGCGGCCGTCTAAGTCCATCATATATTCTGCATTAGCGTGATGTTTGATATACCAATCATCGAGTAGCGCATTTCCTGGGCCAGTATCGAAGCCTACAACGTTTTTGTTTGTATCGGCAGGCAAATAAGTAATGTTACTGATGCCACCAATGTTGACGACGATGACATCGTGTTCACTGCCGGCAAACATTGCTTGGTGGTAAGCTGGTACGAGGGGGGCGCCTTGACCGCCAAGGGCTATATCTTTATCACGGAACTTACCAACAACGCGAATACCTGTGAGGCAGGCAAGGGTTTGATTACAGCCAATTTGCAAGGTGAAAGGCGAGTTAAATTCAGGTCGATGCCGCACCGTTTGACCATGATTACCGATGGCACAAATTTGCTCGGGCGCGAGATTGTGTTGCATGAGAAAGCTATTAATTGCTGCTGCGAAGTGATGAGCTAACTGTTTGTCCAGTTGTCCCAATAAATCGATTTCGTTAAAGCCAGGCGTATACAGCTGTTGGATTTGTTGACGCAGCTTTGCGTCGTATGGTTGATAATAACTGGCCTTTAGCTGATGACCGGTTTCGGTAAATTGCACCAGAGCTAAATCGATACCATCGGCGCTGGTACCAGACATAAGGCCGATATATAGGTTGTCGGCCTTGTTCATCATCTGCTTACTCAGCAACGTCAACCGTGTCGCCACCTGTAGCTGCGACTAAGGTTTGTTTAGAGCCTTCTAACTGGGCAAACATTTGTTGCGCCATTTGCTCAAATTTACCACGGTGTTTTTTACCGATAGGCTCTGCGTCCGGTAATTTAACCGTACGTGGATTGCGGTGCACACCATTAAGCAGGAATTCATAGTGTAAATGCGGTGCTTGTGACAGTCCTGTCGAGCCCACTAAACCAATGATATCACCCTGTTTAACACGCTGACCTTTTTTCACTTTACGTTTGGAAAAGTGTAAGTACTTAGTGACGATGTTATTAGCGTGCTGAATAAACACATAATGACCATTATATTTGTTATAGGTCGAGGCAATAACTCGGCCATTACCAGCTGCTTTTACCGGCGTACCTTTGGGGGCTCGGTAGTCGGTACCATTATGTGCTTTATAGCGTTTTAATATTGGATGATAGCGTTTCGGTTTAAAGTTTGAGCTGATGTATTGGAAACTAACCGGCGCACGTAAAAACGATTTGCGCATGCTATTACCTTGCTCATTATAATATTCGCCATCGTCAAAACGAATGGCTTTAAAGACTTCACCTTGGTTAATAAACTCGGCCGCTAAAATATTACCGTGGCCGACAAATTCACCATCAATGTATTGATCTTCAAACATTACGGCAAAGCTGTCGCCTTCACGAATGTCTAAAGCAAAATCGACATCCCAGCCAAAAATATTAGCCAAATTCATAATTTGGCTATTGGTTAGGCCAGCTTTAAGCGCAGCGTTCCAAAAGTTGCTAGTGATGGTCGCTTGGGCATAGCCGATACGTGTATCGACTTGTTTTTCAACAACATCGCTGACAATACCACCGTCTAGATTATTAATAAGTAACGTTTCTGTTGTTGATAATGGGTACTTAACTGCAGCAAACTCACCGAATTCATCACTGGGAATTTCCAGCTTATCGCCTACCTTTAAGGTTCTGAAAATATTACCGTGCTCACTGTTACTCACCGCATGTGTGGTTTGCGCGTCATAACCTAAGCGATTAAATATTTTTGCTAGGGTATCACCGCTTTTTACGGTGGTTTTTTGCCAGTTTAATTGGCTTGGCTTTTGCTCTGCGACTTGCGATAGTTGCTGTTGGGTCGTTTCAGGAATGGTTAAACGATAGGTTTTACCAACCTCAAAAGCAGGCATTGTAGCCTGCGTCGAAGACACTGCTTTTTGACTCGGTAAAAGCAGCAAAATGGCGATAAAAAAGACACCTAAAACAATTAATAACTGGTGCTTTTTGGGTAGCGCTGAAAATAAATTTGTTATTTTTATCAAATTGTTACTGGCTTGCATTAATAAACATCTACAACTACACGCTACGACTATAGCAAAAAAATTAAAAAACTCGCAACTGCGGGGTTTTCACTAACCGCTATTTTGCAGTAAAATCTGCGCCATTGTACAAATTTAATCCCATCGACATCAAGCTAATTTTTAGCCAATGAGCGCAGGGAAAATGCATTAATCAGCGAAAAGGCAACAGCATGACCGATATTCAGCAGGCGTTTGACGAATTGAAACGCGGCGCAGAAGAGATTCTGCTAGAAGATGAACTTCTGGAAAAACTTAAAACAGGTAAGCCACTTAAGATCAAAGCAGGTTTTGATCCAACGGCACCAGATTTGCACTTAGGTCATACTGTTTTAATCAATAAGCTGCGTCAGTTTCAGCAGCTAGGGCACGAAGTAATTTTCCTTATCGGTGATTTTACTGGCATGATTGGTGACCCAACCGGTAAAAACGTAACTCGTAAGCCGTTAAGCAAAGAAGATGTTCTTGCCAATGCTGAAACCTACAAAGAGCAAGTGTTTAAGATCTTAGATCCAGCAAAAACACGTGTTGAGTTTAACTCGACTTGGATGGAAGCACTTGGTAGCGCAGGTATGCTTAAATTGGCGTCTCGCCAAACTGTTGCTCGTATGATGGAACGCGATGACTTTAAAAAGCGTTATAAAGAAGGTCAGGCGATTGCTATCCATGAGTTTATGTATCCACTTGTACAAGGCTGGGACTCAGTCGCTCTAGAAGCGGATGTTGAGCTTGGTGGTACCGATCAAAAGTTCAACCTATTAATGGGCCGAGAGTTACAAAAAGCCGAAGGTCAGCGTCCACAAACCGTTTTAATGATGCCATTACTTGAAGGGTTAGACGGCGTGCAAAAGATGTCTAAGTCGTTAGGTAACTATATTGGTATTACCGACGCGCCAAATGATATGTTTGGTAAAGTAATGTCAATCTCAGATGATTTAATGTGGCGTTACTACGACTTATTAAGCTTTAGACCATTAAGCGAAATTGACGCATTTAAACAGCAAGTTGCTGATGGCGCTAACCCGCGTGATATCAAGATTGCTTTGGCGAAAGAAATTATCGCTCGTTTCCATGACGAAGCAGCCGCAGAAGCCGCACACCAAGAATTTATTAATCGTTTTCAAAAAGGTGCTATGCCTGAGGACATGGAAGAAAAAACGATTGCAACCGAAGATGGCAGCATAGCCCTAGCTAACTTGTTAAAAGAAGCTGGTTTAGTGGCAACCACTTCTGATGCTCGTCGTATGGTGAAGCAAGGCGCTGTGAAAATTGACGGTGAAAAAGCGACTGACGCAATGCAGGCATGTGCTGCAGGCAGCACAGCGGTTTACCAAGTAGGTAAACGTAAATTTGCAAAAGTAACGCTAAGCTAAACGATATGCCGGTAGGCGTTTATTGTTAACCATTAAATCCAAAGGCCAGTTTATATAACTGGCCTTTTTTATGGCTAGGCATTTGTTGGGATTTCACGTAGATTAATGGGAATAAACAATAAGTGGTAAATGGTATGTATTTTAGGTGGATATTCATTGTTCTTAGCGTAGTATGGGGCTCAGCTTGCAGTAATCAAATTAAACCCCAGTTAATGGCCGGCTATGATTTTAATCGCGTGTCCAGCTATGGCCTATATCCTCGCGATTCTGATTTTACTCAATTACAAAGTTTGCCATATTATCAACGCAGTCGAATAGAAATCGCCATCGAAAACAAGATGCATGACTTAGCGATGAATTATCAACCGGTCGAGCAAGCTGACGTCATCATTACCTACTTTGTGGTTCAATCAGATCCGAGTGAGCTCTGGCAATATAACAAGCAAGTGCGTGCCTGCCTTGGTTGCACGAGCAAGGAGCAGCGCCAGTTAACCAAAGGGCTTCGCTCATCGACATTAATTATTGATATCCTTGATGGTCAAACAGAACGCTCTGTATATCGTGCGTTTAGCAAACTTGAGCTTAACCCTAAAGATAACAGCGATGAACAACAACAAATGATTGTTGCAGCGGTCGATAATATCTTAAATCAACTCCCCAATAAGCGATAAGCGAGGTACAATAGGGGAAGTTGAAAATAATGCACAAAGAGTAGCAAATGACCCTACCTAATGATGAGCACGGCAGTATATTAGCCGAGATGCAAGAAGCTGGCATCGATTTAAGCCAACCTATTGATGTGGTTTTCTATCAGTTATTTGAACAAGAAGATAATGCGCGAGCGTTAGCTGCTGACATTGAACAAAGCGATATGCAAGCTAGCGTTAAAGTTCATGCTGATCAGACGCCTGGCGTTTGGGATGTTGATTGCACGATCCAAATGATCCCAAGCTACGAAAATATTGTGGCAATGGAAGAAAAATTTGAAAAGCTTGCACGAAAATTCGATGGCTACAACGATGGCTGGGGTGTGGAGTGTGACGGTTAAATCTAGCTTGCTTGGTAGTCGTCAGTATTATTAAGGACTGGTGTCGTCATCAAAATTGAAAGCGGGCAACGACATATTCCAGTAAATACTCGCTAATCGCAACATCAGAGCACAGAGCATGGCAATAGTGCCTGCGATGGGTTCACTCAACTGTAAATAATCTAATAGCACAAATATGCTACTGCCCAGTAAGGCGGCGGTAGCATATATTTCCTGCCTTAAAATAAGTGGAATTTGATTGCAAATAATATCGCGGATCATGCCACCCGCTACCCCCGTCATCGTGCCGAGAATAATTGCGGCAGTCATGGTCTGCTCATACGCTAACGCTTTTTGGGTGCCGAGGACGGCAAACAAAGCTAAACCAAACGCGTCAGCCACTAACATAAAGCGTCTTGGTACGTGTTTCGGTTCACGAACAAGAATGATGGTGATCAAGGATGTGGCTAATATCGCGAAAATATATTCGGTTTGCACAGTCCAAAATACTGGCACGCCGATAATAATATCGCGGATGGTACCGCCACCGACGGCGGTGATTGCGGCAAGGACGATTACGCCAAAAGGATCAAGGCGGTAGCGACCAGCAACCAAGGCACCTGATAGGGCAAACACAATTACACCGAATAAGTCGGCAAGATAAACGAAGGTGCTCAGGTGCTCGCTAACCGCGATATCGGTCACGTGATTATGGCTCGTTATTGCTGCTCTTTTTGTTCAGGGCGTTGATTTTTACGCCATAACTGCATATCACCCTCAAGGTGAGTGAGATTGCTAAAGCCAAGCTTTGTTAGCTCGTCGATGGCGATACCAGCACGACGACCAGAGCGACAATAGACGACAATATTTTGCTCTTTATATTGGTTAAGGATCTCTAGATTGTCGCTCAGCTGACGAAAATCAATATTGATGGCTCCTGCGATATGGCCTTGCTGATATTCTTCTTCACTGCGCACGTCGAGTAGTAAAAATGGCAATTGAGACTGTTGCATCGCAATTAATTGTTGTTGGGTTATTTGCTCGGGTAACTCGGCAGAGCTATCCGCAAAACTGAATGTGCTAAACAACAGTGAAGATAGCAACAATAGGGTGATGGTGAGTTGTTTCATAAGAACCTCTTAGTTTAGGTAAAAACGTATCTAAACAATACTGTTATCATTCATGGGTTTAATGCTTAAAGCAATAGATTTTTTGCCAAGAATACCAATCCACTGAAATTGCTCTGAACAGACTAAATGTTTATGCGAATAGGTATAAGCCATTACCAACTAGTTTAATTGAAAAAAAATCCTGAACAAGTTCAGGATTTTTCTAAAGGGTTGGCGCTTGTTAACTAAGCGGCCTAGCGAACGAGTTAATCAGTCGTTCTCGACGTTGCTTGAGTACAATAATTTGCCAATATTAGCTAAGCTGTTTGCCTTTTAGTGCTTCAAGCATGTTCAAGACAAGTTCTGATGAGTTAACCGATGCCGTTTCAAGGTATGCTTCAAACGAGGTTGGTGACTCTTTACCCGCTATATCGCTCATTGAGCGAATAACCACGAATGGTACATTTAATTGATGACACGTTTGTGCAATGGCTGCGCCTTCCATTTCAACGGCAGCCATATTAGGGAAGTTGGCTCGTGCTTTGGCAATATCATCATCTTTGGTCATAAAGGTATCACCCGTGGTGATTTGTCCCGTTAAGGTTTGAATGCCATCAAGCTTATCAATACCTGATTGTGCTGCCTCTACTAACATGGGGTGTGGCGTGAATGCCGCAGGCATGCCGGGTAATTGACCAATTTCGTAGCCAAAGGCTGTGACATCAGCATCGTGGTGGCGAACTTCAGAGCTGATAACGATGTCACCAACACGTAATGATTGATCAAAGCCACCAGCGGAACCGGTATTAACAATGTAATCTGGTGCAAACTTTTCGATCATCAGTACCGTTGCGATGCTTGATGCGACTTTACCGATACCAGATTGAACTAAAACAATCTCAGTGCCATTAATCTCACCGGTGTAAAAGGTGTAGCCAAAATGGGTATGTTCCGCCAAATTATTTAATTTGCTTTTTAAAATGGCGATTTCTGGCTGCATAGCGCCGATAATGCCTGCTTTCATAGTGAATTTCCGTTGTTAAAAAAGGTGACTTAATAAATACCTAAATAATGCGGCAATTATAGTGAGTTTCTTAATAAAACCAAGTCTTGTTGTCACTAAATAATGCGTTGCGAAACCTGTTTTTCAAGCAATACGGCGATAGATTTTGATGTTGGTGTATCAGAACGATCGCCGACGCTATCAAGTGGTATTAATGGGTTGGTTTCGGGATAATAAGCAGCGACATTTCCTTGTGGTATATCGTAAATATGCACTTTAAAGTTTTCGACCTTACGCTCAATGTCATCAGGCCATAGCGAACGAATGGTGACAATATCGCCATCGCAAAGATTCTGAACTTTGGCGTCTTTGGCGTTTACAAACACGACATTTCGACCACCTGATATACCACGGTAGCGGTCATTCATACCATAAATCGTGGTGTTGTACTGATCATGGGAGCGCAACGTTTGCATGGTTAATAGTCGCTGTTTTTGCTGCTTGTTCATCGCTAAATGATCAAGCGCGATGATCTCATTAGGCAATGGCAATGCACTGAATAATGCTTTACCTGCTTGGTTTAACCAACGATGTTCAGCAGCACTATTGCCTAGATAAAAGCCACCAATATGGTCTAAGCGTTGTTCATAATCATTAAATTCAGGCAACGTTGCCGAGATGAGTTGACGAATGTTTTTATAGTCAGCGGCTAATTCAGACCAATCAATAATGTCATTACCTAACACCGCGTTGGCAATACCCGCGATAATGGCGACTTCTGACTTAAGCGCTGTTGATACCGGAGCTACATTGCCTTGTGAGGCGTGCACCATGGAAAAGGTATCTTCGACGGTTATGTATTGCGCTCCAGACTTTTGTTGGTCGATTTCTGTTCGGCCTAAGCATGGCAATATCAGAGCTTCACCACCCGTGTATAAATGGCTGCGATTGAGCTTAGTGGCAATTTGCACGTTCAGTTCGGTATTACTCAGTGCCTGGTAAACTCGCTTGCTATCGGGGGCTGCTTGGGCAATATTGCCACCAAGACTGATGAATATCTTACTTTGTTTTGCTAACAGAGCCTTTAGGGCATGGTAGACATTGTGACCATGGTCGCCTGCCACCGGTGCACCAACTACGCTGGCTAATCGCTCGATAAACACTTGCGGTGGCTTTTCATTAATACCCACAGTACGGTTACCTTGCACATTACTGTGACCACGTACTGGACACAAACCTGCACCAGGCTTACCAATATGACCACCGAGTAATTGCAAGTTGGTCATTTCTTGAATGGTCGCGACTGAATGTTTGTGCTGGGTGATCCCCATCGCCCAGCAACAAATAACCTTGTCACTGCTCGCCCAAATTTTTGCAACTTGCTCTAATTCTGCTTGACTAAGCCCTGATTGATCGCAAATTTGTTGCCAGCTCGTGGCGGTAACTTGTTGAATATATTCATCAAGGTTAGAAGTGTGCTGACGAATAAACTGCTCGGCAAAAACGCTGTCGCTACCGGTTTGTTGACGATGTTCGTCCATAGCCAATAGTGCTTTTACTATGCCTCGCACCGCAGCCATATCACCACCTAATTTAGGGGTATAGTAAGCATGACTGATATTGGTTGCTTTCGGTGTCAATAGCTCTAGGGGATCTTGTGGGCTAGCAAATCGCTCAAGCGCCACTTCTTTTAAATTGTTAAAGGTAATGATTTTACAGCCATTACGAGCCGCTTTGCGTAAGGCGTTTAGCATCCGAGGGTGATTTGAACCAGGGTTTTGGCCAAAGACAAAAATGGCATCGGCGAGCGAAAAGTCTTTCAAGGTGACGGTACCTTTACCAACGCCAATCGATTCTTTTAACGCGACACCACTGGCTTCATGGCACATATTCGAGCAATCTGGGAAATTACTGGTGCCATATAATCGGCCAAATAACTGATAGATAAATGCAGCTTCATTTGACGCTCGACCTGAGGTGTATAACTCTAATTGATTTACGTTTTCAAGCCCATTTAGATGCTTAGCAATTAACGCAAAGGCATCTTTCCAGCTTATGGGTTGGTATTGATCTGCGGCTTCGTTGTAGCGCAGTGGTTCGGCTAAGCGGCCTTGGTACTCTAGCCAGTAGTCGCTTTGTTTACGTAAGCTACTCACACTGTGTTCGGCAAAGAAATCTGCACCAACGGTTTTGGTGGTCGACTCCCATGCAATAGCTTTTGCGCCATTTTCACAAAACTGGACTAAGCCTTGTTTTTCATCCCCCCAAGCGCAACCCGGACAATCAAAGCCCTTATCTTGATTAGCCTTTAACAAGCTTTTAATGTTGGTGCTGGGTTGTTGACTCTGCACTATGCTTTTTAAGGTAGATTTAAGCGAGTTAATGCCACCTGCTTTGGCGGGTTTCGTTGTGAATTTTACCTGCTGGCGTTGTTTATCCATGACAAAAATATCTCTTAACCATAATAATTATAGTGCCGCAATGGCGCTTTAGATCGCTAGATGTAGATGAGTTGCTCTAAAAAAAGCGTATAAAAAAGCCAATTGAGTTATCACCATGAGGGCTTCTAACTAATTGGCTAGTGTCAGTAAATAGCTTGTATTTAAGGTATTAAATTAAGCAGGGTAGGCCGCTTTTAAACCTTGATATACATTACTTTGAAAATCGTCGCTGTTGGTATCTAACGTGCTAACTAGTTCTGCAAGTACTTCATTATCTTCTTTTCCGTGCCACACCTTAATATAGCTACCATCTTTGTAGCCGTGATCTTGACGGAAAAAGTTAAGGGTATTTTTGCCAACGTATTGACGGAACAGATCTTCTAAATCCATGTTCATCAAACGCATACATGCTGCAAAACTGTGTGCATCGAATGCTTTATTAGTTACTGCTGCGCTCGCTAAGTCTTCCAGTGCTAATTTAAAGTCACTGTAACTTGCTGCTTTGTCACTGCTGATAAGGTCATTAGCCAATTCTTCAGCAATAACGTTTACGTCTGTTACTTGCATTAAGCGAAGGGCTAAGCCGAAGTGGAAAATATCAACCAATTCAAGCTGAACTTGAGCAACATCACATTCTTGATGTTTCCACCATTTCCAACCGTGGTGGTCGAGCATTTCAGCGCACTCAACCCAAATAGCGCGATACCATTCGTAATTATTGGCTCGCCACGTCTCGCTAACGCGAGTGTTCATAGCGTCTTGCATGGTAAGCATTTGTTTAATTTGCTTGATAGCGATAGATAAATCAGACATGAATGTTCCTGAAACTGTAATCATTTATTAGCGGTATATAGCGCCATAGTTTGCCCGAATTTTAGGGCAAAATACAGTAGTTATCGCAATTAAACCTCAAGCTGGTTGCAGTGTGAATTTAGCGTTTAGTGTTGCTCAACCATATGCTCTGGTAGGGCGCTAAGATGATTAGTTGATGTACGTCGTTGTATCCTGTACCGCTGATTAAGTCAGTCCAAGTATCAAGTTCAATCAAGTTCAAGTCGCTTAATAACAGCTTTTGCGGTTGGTCAGTAACATTATTAACGGCAAATATGCTTTGCTTGCGATCAATACTTTGTCGCCAAAAGGCAAACAAAT
Organism: Thalassotalea sp. Sam97; assembly: GCF_041379765.1. Classification (NCBI taxonomy): domain Bacteria; kingdom Pseudomonadati; phylum Pseudomonadota; class Gammaproteobacteria; order Alteromonadales; family Colwelliaceae; genus Thalassotalea; species Thalassotalea maritima. Next base: position 571,308 of record NZ_CP166919.1, read on the forward strand.
GAACACCTAAGTGCAGGGTGTACTGGGTTGCATTAGGATGGAACGCGGGTTGTTTTTTACGAATAGCAATCAGCCTGTTTAGGTGCTCAAGGACCTGCGCATGTTGACTATAGGGGTTGTCTAGTAGTGCACTAAGTTGTGGATAGTCCCATCGATGTCGATTTATAGCGCGGTTTTGATTACTTAATCGCACCTTATCGTGGTCATTATTGGTCGCGATAAAACTGTGAATATAAATCGCCGGAATCCCTTCAATGGCAAGCATAATCGCATGCGCACAAATAAAGCGGGCAATTTGCAAACTGTCATGGCCTTTAATGGTGCCAGATAAGGCATCAAATAGGGCGATGTTGATCTCATAGGGCTGGTTTTTGCCACCTTTTAACGCGCGCCAACTGACACGACCACCAAAATTGATCATGGTATTGATCATCTCATCGATTTCTTGTTGGCTAAGTATGCCTTCGACAGGGCGCAGCCCAATACCATCATGAGAAGCGATGAAGTTAAAATATGCTGTACCATTTTGCGCTGGGGGCAGTGACATTAACCATGTTTTTAGATGGGCACAGTTGCCGGTTATTAGGGTATTAACCAATAACGGAGGCAGGGAGAAATTATATATGGCATGAGCTTCGTTGGCATTGCCAAAATACATTAAGTTTTCCCGATTCGGGACATTGGTTTCTGTAATGATAATGGCATCATGGCGATAGTGTTCAACCAGCAAACGCAACAGTTTAACTGCTTCATGGGTTTCTTTTAAATTGATGCAACTGGTACCTGGGACTTTCCATAAAAAAGCCACAGCATCAAAACGGAACACACTAATACCTTTATCAAGATAAAACTTTAGGATTGATGCGAATTCAATTAATACCTTGGGGTTGGTAAAGTCAAAATCGACCTGATCGTGGCTAAATGTGCACCACACATAACGTGTGCCATCGGGGGTTTCAACTTCTTTTAATAAATCATGAGTTCTTGGCCTGACAACCTGACTCGTGTCAGTATTGGGCGCGACATGGAAGAAAAAGTCTTTGCCGGGGTGCTTATTCGCTTTAAAGTTTTCAAACCAACCACTGCGTGCTGAACAATGATTTAGTACAACATCTGCCATCAACTTGTAATCTTGTGCTAATGATTGAATATCGGGCCAGTCACCAACACTATGATTAACTTGATAATAATCAATAACGGCGAAGCCATCATCAGAGCTATAGGGGTAAAAAGGTAGTAAGTGTATGGTGCTAACACTGTTTGACAAGTACGTATTTAAAAATTGATGCAACGTCGCAAGCGGGACTTGTTGTTCGTCGATAATGCTATCGGCGTAGCTAATTAAATATACATCGGCTTGATCCCAATGATTTTGATACGGCTCAGGCCCTAGAGCATCATCGGTTAACGTCATGGTCTTTAGTAGAGCATCGGCGATATCATCAAGCTTATCAGGGGAGTATAAATGACGCAGATGAGTCTTTATTCGAAACAGTAGGCCTTGACGGTTTTCTATTATGGGTTGATGCCCTGCGTCATTCATTATTGTTCCCCAAGCTGTCTGGCTACCGCAAGCCTTATGTGAGATCAGATCAAGCCGTTTTATCAAGGGCTCTTATTGTTGCGCTAAACTCTTCATGGTCTAGCTCAACAGCTTCTTTTAATCGTTCAAAAATATCCGGAATGGCATTAACCACGCGATTCCAGCTCGGAATAAATGGCGTTTCCATAGGATCTTCTAAAAACTTATGGCCGGCCTTTATGATGTTTTCAGCAAATAATTCCACCGCTTGTTCTTCTTTATGAATATCTAATTCAAGGCCGTTAATAATGGCATCGTTTTTATAGGTCTCAATAAAATCGAGGGCCATACGATAGTAGGTTGCTTTAATGGTACGGAAAGTGCCTGCATCAAACACCGTACCTTGAATGGCGAGTTTGCGAAACAGCGCTTTTGCAATATCGATAGACATTTTCGATAAGCCACCAGTTTCGTCATCTTTGCTCAGATTTTGATGCTTATGATCGTAAACATCGGCAATATCAACCTGACATAAGCGGTTGGTTGAGTAGTTACGATACATCTCGGCCAGTACGCCAATCTCTAACCCCCAGTCACTTGGGATTCGAAGATCGTTTAACACATCAATACGGAATGAGAATTCACCAGCTAAGGCATAACGATAACTGTCTAAATATTCGAGATATTCATCGTCTTTAACCAATTTTTTGAGTGCTCTAATTAATGGCGTTACCAGTAAGCGACTGACGCGGCCATTTAAGGTGCCGTTAGCGATGCGCGAGTAGTAGCCTTTACAAAATTCATAGTTAAATTTAGGGTTCGCGACAGGGTAGATAAGCCTTGCTAACATTTGTCGATCGTAAGTAAGAATATCGCAATCGTGCAGGGCAATCGACTCAACTTGGTTACATGCTAAGGTATAACCAAAGCAGTACCAAACGTTACGCCCTTTACCCAATTGCTCTGGCGCGAGACCTTTTTCTTTAAGCTCTTTATCAATCGCTTTTAAACGAGGACCATCATTCCATAACACCCTGTGGTGTTGCGGTAACTTGGAGAAAAATTGCAGAGCATGACGATACTGTGCTTCGTCGGCTCGGTCGAGGCCGATAACGATTTGCGACAGGTACGGTACTTTACATAACTCATCAATAATATTGGGTAATGCTTCGGTTTCAAGCTCACTATACAAGCTTGGTAACACTAAGCCCATCGGCCTTTTTTGGCTAAATTGACAAAGTTCTTGTTCAACTTCATCAATTGAACGCTTACCTAAGTTGTGTAATGTGGTGATCACACCGTTTTGATAAAAATCGCCCATGCTGTCTCCTTACTTACTGCAATGATTAAGAGGTTATGCTTCTAATAATTCAAGAATGGTATCGTTCCAACCTACCGGTCCTTGATAACGAGAGCGAATTAACCGAGGGTGTACATCGAGTACAGGGTTTTGGTGCGCAGGCGACTGAATAACAACAGCAATGTCAGCACGTTCTAACATGGCTTTATCATTGTCGCTATCACCTAGCGCTATAAGCGTTTTTTCACAATCATTTAAGGCATATAGTGCCTTTAGATAAGCTAATGGCTTGCCTTTATCGACCATGCCGATAAGGTGGACGAAGCGACCACCTTTAATGACATTAATACCAAATAATTGCATGTGTTTGGCAAAGCGTTCTACGCGACTAGGTTGGTCTTGCCATAGCAAAGGTTCTGAAAATTGACGCTCTTTGGCTTCAGCAGCTTGGTCTAAAGTAAGCCCGGTATAACGTGACAGCTCGCGCGTAGTCATTTGTGAAAAGCCAATAAAAGAAAACTTGTGTTCACTATTAAAGGTGGTTAAACGCGATAGAATTTCACTACGGTTTAACCCAAATTTATAGAGCCAATACGCGCCGGCATCGTAGCGTGGTACTTGGCTATCAAGCTCTTTAGCGAAGTAGCCCTTTGGCACGTATAAAGCCGAGCCATTTTCGATTATAAAAGGGTGGTTATTATCTAGCACTTTGGCTAAGCGTTCGGTTTCACCAAAGGTTTTGCTAGTGTTAAAAATAACCGGAATATTGGCTTTATCGCAATGCTCAAGTGCTGGTGCAGCTTTATGGAATTTATAGGTCGTATGATCGAGTAAAGTACCGTCTAAATCTGTGGCAATGATGTATTGACTCACCTGAAAACCCTCGAGTTGTTATTAGATACTAATAAATATAGGCAACATATGTACCAATGTGTAAGTCTATATTTTTTAAGGGCTACTCAAACAAAGCTTAAACAAAAGTAGAGTGAAAAACGTCCAGATTGGTGCATTGCACCATTGTGGTGAGGTTGTGTGAACTAATATCGAATTCCTCACTTGAGTACGGGCTCCGTCATCAATATGAGAATCTAAATTAATGGATTAAGTTTAATTGCTTAAAGTTTGTTAAAAACTCACAGCGATTTCAGTAAACGTTAAAATGCTCAGCAAGTTTCGTACAGCCAAGCTGTGGTAGCTCATAAATCCGAAAGACTGAACGGTTATTGTGTTATGAGGTGGGATGTACTTTTTCCAGTATAGGAGGCGTCTCTTTACGGCCGAGTTGTGCCATTAGGCGACATTAACAAATCTAGTTAATCTCTCCAATATTTGCCTGAAACCAATATAGTATTGATGTCTGGTTCGAATGCTTTTTCAGTGAATACTATTTGAGGCAAATCAGAAACTACTTCTCTAACTTGATTAACTAACAACTTGCTTGTATCAACCTTATTGTTACATCCTTGAGTGTACTGTAAGTAGATATATTGCTGCTTATCGCCTTGAATGGCAGAGCTTGGTGGGATAGCATTTTTATGGTTATTTTTAACGTACTGTCTAGTAAATTCATCACCAAAATTTGAAATAATTTTAGCTCTATCCTCAGCACTCTGCTCAGACCATTTAAGTTCTATTCTTGTAATACATTCAGAGCGGGAGGGGGCAATATTATCGGTACAACCAAATATAATGGTAGGCAGGCTTAGCAGTAAAATCCGTAACTTCATCTCTTCAAATCCTTTTAACACGGCTATGGCTAATTATCGCTCTTCAGAGACATAAATATTGAACATCATATAAGCGACAAGTGGTTCTCTCGAACTTTTTTGCCTATCTTTTCGATATAATAAGCTCCAAAGCCGAAAACTACCGCCAATGAAATCAAAGCCGACTCAGTAGGTGCAACTCCTAAAATCACGGGAAGTCGAGCTACTGTCGCGGCGAGAACACCAAGATAGGCATATGAAATGTAGTAATAGTGATTCACTAGCCAATTATTGTTTGGTTTTTTATAAGCATAATAATAACCAAGCAATACCCAGGTCAAATTCCACAATGCCAGCACCTGAAAGAAAGTGAAACCATATTTCGGCCAAAACGAGAAAGCCGATAGGTTAACTAGAATCATGCTTATAACGAAAACTTTTCCCAGTGTTGTATGAGAAATATCGCCTTTTCTACGGGCTAATACGAATGCTCCGGTGATTGTAGCAAGAATTGCTAATGCAGCATGAATAATTGTAATAAATGCCAATTTCCTTCCTTAGATTTGCTAGTCATTCTTTTATGCGAATGATTAAACTTGTATTTAGTTACTTTCCATGAAAATGGCCGTTGTTCGCTCATTACAGCCTCAGGCTCTTTAGTTAAATTACCCTATAGCATCGACTGATATAAACGAGTCATCACCTACACTCTAATATACAAATTTACTCGGATACTCAGATTTTCTGCTTGAGTATTACAAGTTGATTAATCACTGATACTACAACGATACAACTAAGTGAACCGTAGATTATTGGGGGAGTAATAAAATTGAAAACAAACCCCATGCTTGCATACTGGCTAATATCATCACCTTCAAAATAATCCAGGATAATATTTAGAGGCAAGATACCTAATAGCATGAAAAAATAAAACTGAATAGCGGCAAGAACCCCTTTCTTAATAGCTTCGAGCATTTTCATCATCACACCCAATTTTATTCAATACGCGTGTCTACAAATCGCTCTAAAGCGGCTAAATATTTATTGATTCACTCTTTGTTAAAGCGACGATATTAGATTAAAAGTAGTGCCTAATCAGTTTTATTTTTTCATCTTTAAATTCGAACAAAGTGACCAGTTTTTGTTTGTTGCTCTGCGCATCCATATTCCCTTCAGAATCTATACAGGGATGCAAATATTCGACAGTCACAGCGTTCAGTCCTTCTATGATGTTTGATACCTTAATATCGCACTTACCATATTTCCCTAAGTAGTAAAGTAGACCTGTCTTATATTCTTCTTTCGTTTGAACAGCATTGAAGCTAGGGTGTTCAAATGTCGCATCATCTGTTAATAGTGAAAGGAGCTCCTCTACATCACTCTCTTGAGAGCGCTTATGTTCAACTGCTTTTTGAGCATCAAAATATTCAGTAACTTTAGCGGTTAAGTTTTGTGCATAGCTAACAGTTGGGAGCAGCAACAACCCCATTATTCCATATTTTAAAATCATATTTATCTACCAATAATTAGTACTTCAGTTGGTTGTTAATTGTCTCTTGCTCACTTACAGCAGTCGTACAAGACTGCATCTTATTCAATAACTTACGCTATATAATCGAGCGACGCAAACTAGCCAAAATAATAACGGTAGGGTTGATTGGTTGCGGAGGTATAAATAAATGCATGTAAAAAAGCCTTCTATTAAAGGTGCAATAGAAGGCTTATTGATTTTAGCGCTTTAGGTCTGAGATGCCATCCATAGCGCATCTAGTTTCGATGTCTTTGGATGAAGCGATTTAGCTCGCTATTAGAACCATTACTTTAAGTTTGCTTCGGCATAGATCTGAATAGCGTTAGCAAAGTGTTCAGCGGTACCAATACCGTGCTGGTCAAATGCGGCTTTTTGATCGTTATCGTTGGCAATTGATTCAGCCATGTTTATAAAACGTTGGTAATCAACAACAATAGATTTACCTTGTAATTTGCTTAACGCAAAATTGGTATAGAACAGGTACTCTTTTACAATCGCTTGCATGTCATCTGAATCCGCTGCTAGGTTCTTGCACGTTGAAATTTTCATCATAACAGCATCGGCTTTTTCTTTCAGAGCCATGGTATCTTCCATACTCATGTTAGCCAGTTGCTCCATGCGCTCGTCAACTTTGTCATCACCAACACGCTCTCTGGCAAGTTGCTCTTGTTTTTCCAGCTCTGGGTTTTCTTGAAATTCGTTTTCAGTGGTCATTATTAACTCTCATCCTCTTAAACTTTTAAGTAGGTGTAGCCAGCAAGGCAGTCTTCGTAAAAGTCTATCAATTGCACGCCTTGGCGAGGTTTTATCTTGCCACGACTGATTTCTTTGTCGATTTCTTTCTTCACTGCTTGTGCCAAAATTGCTGGCGTGTATTGCATGGTAGATAATACGCCTTCTACAGACGTACCATTAACGACCTCTTCCATATAGAAGTCTTTTGGATCATCGTCATAACTGACAATGTGCACTTCGTTTAAGCGGCCAAATAAGTTGTGCATATCGCCCATCACATCCTGATAAGCACCAGTAAGGAAAATACCAATAAAGTAATCTTCACCTTGGTTAAGCTTATGCATTGGAATGTGATTCGCGGTGACTTCATCACCAATGAAATTATCTATTTTACCGTCGCTATCACAGGTGATATCCACAAAAGTACAGCGCTTGGTTGGGCGCTCATTTAAACGTGACATAGGCACAATTGGCAATACTTGGTCAATCGCCCACGAGTCGGCGGCCGATTGGAAGACAGAGAAGTTCGCCAAATATTGTGATGATAATTTATCGCCTATTTCGCGTAATTCTTCCGACACAAACTCTTGTTGTTCAACAAAGTCGTTAACCTTATTCAGTGTTTGCCAATATAAGGTTTCGATTTTTGCCATTTCTTCTAAATCAAGCACGCCAAGTTTAAACGCTTGTTCGGCTTGCTCTTTAAGCTGACTAATATCGTTGTAAGTTTCTTGGAAGTTGTGTTGATCAAGCGTGGCTTTGTAGTCGCGCATATTACTTACCATAATATGCTCACCAGTTGCTTTACGTGTATTGTAACCATTAACACCTGGGGTTATCTCACCGATAACTTTAGTTACCACACAAGAGTGGTGGGCGGTAATCGAACGACCACTTTCACTGACTAAGTTAGGGTGTGGTACCGATTGTAAGTCACAGGTTTGCTGAAAACCATGAACAATATCCGCAACATATTCGTGCAAGCCGTAATTGCAACTCGAATCGTTGGTTGATTGGGTGCCATCATAATCAATCGCTAAACCACCGCCAACATCAACATACTCCAACTCAACGCCAAGTTGGTATAAACGCGAATAAATAAGCGAAGCTTCTTGAACAGCCTCTTTAACTGCGCGAATATCGGTTAGCTGACTGCCAATATGGAAATGTAGCAGTTTTACGCAATGCAGTAAGCCTTCTTCTTCAAGGTACTCTTTTGCATTGAGCATTTCACTAATACTTAAACCGAACTTAGCGCGCTCACCACTGCTGCTTTCCCACTTACCACGGCCTTTAACCATCATCTTGGCGCGAAAGCCAATCATTGGCTCAACATCTAATTCCTTGGCTAACTTAACCAGCGTGATAAGTTCTGAATATTTCTCAATAACAACAATGACTTTTCGACCAATTTGGGTACCTAATAAGGCTAAACGTAAGTATTCTTCGTCTTTGTAGCCGTTAAGAATCGTTAACGCTTTTTTATTGGTGTTATAGGCAAGAGCCGCTATAAGCTCAGGCTTAGAACCAGCTTCTAAACCATAGTTAAAACGATTACCTGCAGAAACGATTTCTTCAATCACCTCTCGCATTTGATTCACTTTAACCGGGAATACGCCTTGATAAATCCCTTCGTAATTGGCTTGCTCAATCACTTCGCGGAAGGTTTTATTGAGTTGCTCTACTTGTGAGCGCAATACATCATGAAAGCGAATAACAGCAGGGAATTCAACGCCTTCTTGCTGCATTTCTTCAATGACTTCTTGCATATTAATTTTTAAATTGGGCTGGTCATAACGAGGCGTAACCATTAGGTCACCCGTTTCACCTATTTCAAAATAGCCATTACCCCAACGTTTAACGCGATAGGTACGCTCTGCATCTTCAATCGTCCAAGATGATGCAGAAAGTTGCTCGGTTTGCTTGTTCAAATTGTTATTTTCCTGCTAAACACAATAATAATTCGCGAACGACCTTGGCCGCGAATACATCACTATTACCTGTGCTGTCGATGCTCGGCGATAATTCAACCACATCACAGCCGACAAAATTTTTGTTACGTAAGATCTTACAGAGGCTGACAAAAGAATGAAAATCTTCACCACCTGGCTCAGGCGTGCCGGTACCAGGGAAAAAGCTCGGATCAAAATAATCTAAATCAAAGGTTAAATAGATAGGGCGTTGATCATCTATCGCACTCACCATATCTAAAAACTGTTGGCGAGATGTCGCCAGCGTGTTGTGCTCACGCATATATTGATATTCTTCTTTGGTACCCGAACGAATACCGTATTGAATTAAACTGTGACCAGCTTGGAAGTGGTCTAGGCTGCGGCGAATAATCGACGCGTGCGAATAATGATAGCCTTCGTAACCGTCACGTAAATCAGCGTGCGCATCTAAATGAATCAGTACCATATTAGGGTACTGTTTTAGGTAAGTTTTGATCGGCGCATAAGAAATAGAATGCTCACCACCTAAGGTCATCACTTTAACATTATGCTTGTTTAAGTCGACGTTGCTAAAAAGTTGCTCAAAGTCGTCGCTTGCCGATTGCCATTGCTGCTCGGTGTGCTTAGAGTCATCGTAATTGACACCACCCAGTAAACGTAAGTTACCTAAGTCTACAAAGTTGACATCTTCAATGTCAGCATCAAGGTATGGCGAATAAGACTCAATACCATCAGACACGGCGCGAAGGGCGTCCGGACCATCTTTGGTGCCTTTGCGAAAACAGGCGGTACCATCAAAACCAAAGCCAATTAAGTGGGTATGATTGGCGTAAATACCATCACCCGCTTTGGCAAAATCGTATAAACATTCAGGTGCATTTAGAGGCACAGTGATATCAGCTACTTTACTTGTCATAACACAGTTACATCTATGAAAATAATGGGCGGCAATTATGCGGAAATTTCTCTTAAAGTATAGCGTTTTTTTTCATCTATAATACATAAAGCTATTTTATTGGCTTTATTGTTAGTGCTTAGCTTAACTGTACTTTTTTAATGACAAAATATCTTGCCTATCAGCGAACAAAACGTACAATGCGCGGCGAAGCAATTTAGCTAACAATAACAACCATTCTGTAAACCCTTTTATCTTTGAGGATCCGCTATTGTTTTTCGAAGGTTCAGAAAAAAAAGCCGAAGTCACCATACAGCCAGGTAGCATGTCATTATTAACTGACGTTGATGATAACTTTTGGGCTGAATTGGTAAAATGCTGTAACGCACAAATTCTTTCTTCTATTAGCAACGACGAATGCAAAGCCTTTTTGCTTTCTGAGTCGAGCTTGTTTGTTTGGCAAGATAGAATATTGATTTTAACGTGCGGTGTTACCCATTTGGTTAAGTCGGTGGAATACTTTATCGAACACATTGGCATGGAAAAAATTGCCCATGTGTTTTATCAACGTAAAAACGAATATTTCGCACAAGCACAATTCAGTGCCTTTGGCGACGATATTAAGCTTCTTAACAAATACATGTCGGGTAAGGCGTATCGTTTTGGCGAGCTAGATGGGCATCATAATTATGTATTCCATCAAGATAACAATTATCAAGCGGACAGCGAAGATAAAACCTACGAGTTATTGGCTTATCAAATCAGTGAAAAAGCATCGACCATGTTAACTTTGCCAGGTTTGAGCTCTCGTCAAATTCGGAATTATTTGCAACTAGAGCAAATGTTACCAGGATTTGAACTCGATGATTTTGTCTTCGATCCGTTCGGTTATTCGGTTAATGCCATTAAAGGCAGTGAGTATTTAACGATTCATATTACCCCTCAAGCGGGCAGTAGCTATGTAAGCTTTGAATCGAACTTGAATTTAATCGAACTTGCACCGCAAATTTTGCAGATATTAGAGCCAAACTCGTTCGACTTACTGGCGTTTAATGAACCCCAGTTTGCGACCATGATAGAGCAACATATTCCGGCGCATTATGTAAGCCAATCGAAGGTGGCTGATACACTTAACAATGGCTATCAGCTGAGCTTTGTTAATTATATTGTCCCGCAACAAGAATTTGCCAAGCCAAGTGAGCTTGATGTTACAGGAGAGAACCATGCACTCTGAGTTATGGATTGAAGAAAAGTTTGAAGACTTTCTTGGCTTGCGTATCAAAGTCGAAAAAGTATTGTTTTCGGGTAAAAGTGAATTTCAAACCGTTGACGTGGTAGAGACAAAAGCGCACGGAAAAATGCTATTAAACGATGGCCTGATTATGGTTACCGAGCGTGATGAGTTTGCTTACCATGACATGATCGCCCACGTGCCTTTATTTGTTCACCCAAATCCAAAAAATGTTTTGGTTATCGGCGGTGGTGACGGTGGCACAGCTCGTGAAGTGTTGCGCCACAAAAGCGTTGAAAAATGCACCATGGTAGAAATCGATGGCATGGTGGTAGATGCCTGTAAAGAATTTATCCCGCAAACCTCGTGTGAGCTCGATAATCCAAGACTTAACTTGATCATTGGTGATGGTGTTAAGTTTGTTAAAGAAACCACTGAAAAGTTTGATGTGATCATCGTTGATAGTACCGATCCGATAGGTCCGGCAGCGCCACTATTTGGCCCTGAGTTTTATGCAGACGTATACAACTGTTTATCTGAAGATGGCTTAGTCGTTTCACAAGGCGAATCATCTTGGTATGCCTTAGAGATTCAACAATCATTATTAAAAGTACTTAATGATGCATTCCCACAAACTTACTTATATAGTTTCAGTAACTTAACTTACCCAGGTGGTTTGTGGAGCTTCTCGTTCGCTACGAAAAAGTATCACCCAATCAAAGACTTTGACGCCGAGCGTGTTAAAGCCAGTGGCTTAGACTTTGATTACTACAATGCTGAGTTGCATACCGCAGCATTTGCACTGCCAAGCTTCGCTCGCAAAGGTTTAGCAGGCTTAATTGGTAACGATTAACTTGCCAAACGTATGAGATAAGGGAGCTTCAACGCTCCCTTTTTTATTGCTATTTGGGTTGTGCATGTAATAGTGTAATGAACATCGTATACGTCTAATCATCGTCATCTTTTGGAGTTATTATGCTACTTTACGGGTCAACCACATCGCCGTTTGTTCGCCGTATTCGCTTGTTCACCCATTCGATTCCATTGCCCTTCAAGGCCATGGATATCTTCACGGAACAAGACAGAGCCCAATTACGTGCCAAGAATCCCACCTTAAAAGTGCCGTTTTTACTGGATGATGAACAATGTATTTATGACTCGCGGGTTATTTTTCGCTATTTGGTCGATAAGTTTAAGCTGAAGCCGTTGTCATGGTCGCAGGAGAATCTATTAACCATCATTGATGCCATTAATGACTCACTGGTTTCATTATTTTTATTAAAACGCAGTGGCATTGATAGCAGTCAAGATAAGTTGTTTTTTAACTTACAAAAAGAACGAATAGAGCAGGGCATGCAAGCATTAGAGGATGCGTGTATGCAAGGGGATTTTAACGACTGGCATTATCCAAGTATTTGTTTGTTTTGTTTATTAGACTGGATCAGATTTAGGGAATTATTAGACTTAGCGGCATACTCAAAGTTAAGCCAATTTCATCATGGTCATCTAGCGCGAAAAGAAGTGATTGATACCGATCCTAGATAGATACGCCGAGTATGCTGTGCTGGACACTGTGGCTAGGGAAAATAGGGTGGCTAAAAAAGAACAAGCCGCTTAAAAGCAGCTTGTTCATTATGCGGCATCCGATGTTAATAGGTGCAATCAGTAGTATGCTAGAGGTTCACTTTCACACCAACCGCAATGTCATTGTTGTCATTACCTTGGCTACCGTCGGCATTGGTACTGTCATTGAAACGCATTTCAAAAAACATCACGCCAACGTTATCCATAAAAGGATAGTCAGCACCAATTAATTCATAGTTGATTTCATATTGGTTTTCAGAGCCATCTGAAGTTAGGCGATTTGCGCCAGCGTATACACTGGTACCATAGTCCATGGTATAGCGTATGATAATCTCGCCACCTTCGGCATCAATTAGATTACCGGCATTGTCGATTTCATGAAACTCTGAATTAGCATAGGTGATAGCGGCATATAAACCGTCGTTAAAGGTACCATAAGAGGCAGCAAAGACGTTAACAACGTCATCCTCATCACGAGAGATACCAAATATGTCTTCGTTATCAGCACCCGCTTCTAGCTCAGCAATATTTGAAGAGAAGCCGAGCCAAACGGTATTATCAAACTGATAAGAAAGCGAGATACCATAGCCATTACCTACAGTACCTAAATCGGCACCATTTAATAACGAACATATATCGGCAAACTCACCATCGGGTAGTGCTGAATCACATTCAGGAACATTTAATACAACACGTTCATCTTGCGCTTGATATTGTAAGCCAAGGTTGAAGTTACCAAAGCTTTTGCGCCAAGTGAGAGCTTGCTCGGCACGACCGGTACCTGATAAACCACCGTCACCTGCAAAGTTATATACGCCAGCGGCACTACCACCCCAATAGTTGAACATATCGGTTCTACCGGCGACATCATAGTAAACCCCCCACTGCTTACCAACAGCGATTTTGCCCCAATGATCGTGAGTAAACGTTAAGTGGCCCAGTCGAGAAGAAAAGGTATCGCCAGAATCTCCCGCAGCTAAGTTGGCATCATTACCAACGACGCTTACCGAAAAGTTTTTGTTGTTTTCGAAGCTCATCGCCCATTCAGTGGTAATTCCAGCAGTCCAACCAGAGCCGATTTCCCGTTTGACATCAAACCCCCAACGAGAGCCACCATCGGTAATTTCATCGCTGCTTGAGTTACTTTCAAAAACGAGGCGTAGGATGCCTCGCGTGCTTACAGAGGTTTTTTCATCTTTGTAAATTTCGATGGCGCTAACAGTGCCAGACAACACACAAGACAACGCAGCAACTATAATAGAAAGCTTTGTTTTCATTCCTGAACCCTTTTTAATCTTCAATTTTTCTTTATATCAATCAAGTATATGCAACATTGATGATTTTTCCTGCGATTAACTAAATAAATGAATAACGGTATCAGAAGTCGACTATTGAGCAGGGATCTTGCCATAGCAAATAAGTATAAGAGGAAGACTTGTTAATACATTTTTATCTGCTTATAACCTAGAGTTACATCTTATGTTCAGTTATTATATGGCGGAATTTTTATACGGGGTTTGTTGTTTTTGTAACTCAGTTACGCATCCGCAAGTACATCTTATTGAGTTAAAACGGTGAACGCATTTACTGCACTAAACCGTGCCAATGAGAGAGCACTGACGGCGTAACAAGGCTGGGTTGACGGCACCAATAATAGTTAGAGATCTAAAGATCCACACAACAGAGTAAGAAGTCGAATATGTTAAATCTCACCGATATTCAGGTAGCTCAAAACGAAATTTATCTTGATAACAACGCCACTACGCCGGTTTTACCTGCAGCTGCGCAAGCTGCTATTCATACCATGAATCTTTGTTATGGTAATCCAAGTTCTTCGCATATGACCGGCATTAAAGCTAAGTATATTTTAGAATCTACCCGTTCTCTTGCTCGTCAGGTGTTAGGTGCTGATACTGGCAATATTATTTTTACCTCAGGGGCAACTGAAGGTATTCAAACATCGATTATTTCTGCTTTAAACGCCGTCCGTGACAAAGCGAAACAAGTCGAAAACCCTATTTTGTTGTACGGTGCAACGGAGCACAAAGCGGTACCCGAAACCTTAAAGCATTGGAATCTTATGCTTGGTATCGAAGCCGATGTTGTCGCCATACCTGTTGATAGTAACGGTTTGCTTGATCGTCAGTTTATCGCGAATCACGCACCGCAGGCTCTGATGATTTGCACCATGATCGCAAATAATGAAACTGGCGTGATTCAAGATCTTAGCGAGCTTGAAAAAGTGATTCGAACTCATAATCCAGACATATTATGGATGGTAGATTGCGTACAAGGCTTAGGTAAAGTTGATTTACTGCTATCGACAACCAGCATCGACTATGCGCCATTTAGTGGCCACAAGTTGTATGGTCCTAAGGGCATTGGTTTGTTATACGTTCGCGAAGGTGCACCGTATACACCTTTTATTGCTGGCGGTGGTCAAGAAAGTGGTTTGCGTTCAGGCACCGAAAATTTGCCGGGAATTGCCGCTCTTAATGCCATATTTAAACTGTTAGTTGATAAAAATGACGATACCTTTAAATCGCATGAGGTGTTAGTTGCCTATCGTCAACAATTGGCAGAGACCCTAAAACAGGCATTTCCAGCAATTGTGTTTAATCACGACTTTAACTACTCACTACCGACAACCTTAAACTTTTCGGTTAAAGGCTTATCGAGCAAAGATATTATGGATTTGTTCGATGCGGCAAAAATTCGTGTTAGTGCGGGCTCGGCGTGTAGCTCAAAAGTGACAGGTAGCTTCGTGCTTGATGCTATGGGCAAGCCGACGTGGCAAAGTGAAGGGGCTATCCGTATGTCGTTTGGTCCAGCCACCACACAAGAAGAAATTGATCAAGCATGTGACGCGATTTTAAATGCGGTACGTGCGCTGCGTAATTCATGCTTATTACTTTCCGACAGTAATGAAGAAATAGACAGCAAAGTAGATGGCTTACAACAGTGGGTTTATGACAACCAATGTACATGGTGCTATGTAGATAAAGCGACTAAAGAAGTCGTGCTTATAGATCCTGTGGCGGCACTTTCGGAAAAATTCACAACGTTTGTTCAATGCCAAAATTACAGGGTTAAAGCCATTATTAATACCCATACACATTTACATCAAGCTGATAGTGACTGTGCGGCAATGTTACGTGAAATTGTTAGTAATAATATGGCGACGTTAGAGGTAGACGAACATGGCTGGCCACAAGATTTATGTGAGCAAGTAACACTTGCTGATGGCTCTTTAGCACGAGCGATTAGCGTTGGTGATAAGCAACTGGTACGCGTTAATACTCCTGGTCATACCGACAACAGCATTGCTCTGTTACTAGTCAATGGCAGCGCAAGCTCGATTAACGTAGACAGCGTTGAATACGTATTTGTTGGCGACACCATTCAAATTGGTGGTATTGGTCGTTCAGATTTCATTAATAGTGACAGCGCTGCATTGTATGACAGCTTGCAGTTACTCAATAATAACGTCAGCGATGCGGCTTTGTTATGTCCTGCGCATGACTACACTCAGTTTTTTACCACCACGTTTGCAATAGAAAAGACAAACAACTCACTACTTGCGGATGTTTGCAACGAGCAAATCAGTAAAGCGGATTTTGTTCAGGCAAAAGCTAAACTCGATGCACAAATCGAAGTGAGTCAGCAATCACAATATTGCGGCAAAATTGAACTGAACCGAGCGACTGGCTTTGATGTGGCGCCGGAAGAGTTAAACCAATTTTTAGCCAACCACCCTGAGGTTACGGTCGTTGATGTACGTGAACCACATGAATTTGCAGCGTTTAAACAAGAGTATTGGCAACAACAAAAGTTGATCAATGTGCCGTTAACGCAGCTAACGCAGTTTGTGCAAAAAAATATTCGCAATCAGCCGCAACATGGGTTTATTTGTGTGTGTCGCAGTGGTAGTCGCTCAGACGCTGCCGCAAAAACACTTAAACGCATGGACTTTGATAATGTCTACCATGTACCGGGTGGTTTTGCGCTAATTAGCTAATAGGTCATAGTCGTTTGCAGACCTTTAAGTGAGGGGCTCGATCTGTTTAAAGTCATCTATAGTTAAATAATTAATAATGACAAGACAAAAGAGAGCTCCCTATGTCGCTAAAATGGACCGATTCGCTAGAGATTGCCCTGGATTTAATTGAACAACACCCTGACGTTGATCCCAAGCAAATTCGCTTTACCGATTTGATGGACTGGGTGTTGGCATTAGAGCGATTTGATGACGATCCTAATCATTGTGGCGAACGTGTGCTAGAAGCGATCCAGCTGGCTTGGATCGATGAAATGGACTAGCAGGTCTGATCAGTTATCTTTTTGTAATCATAGAGTAATCTATATTGCCTAATTAGTATAAAAATCTGTACAATATCCGCCATTTTGAAAATCGCGGATAACCAGATGAGCGCAGACAGCAGAAAAAGACCGATTTATATACCTTATGCAGGCCCAACACTATTAGAAACCCCATTGTTGAATAAAGGCAGTGCCTTTAGTGCCCAAGAGCGCGTAAGTTTTAATTTAACTGGTTTGATCCCACCGCGTTTTGAAACGATCGAAGAGCAAGTAGAGCGTGCTTACATGCAATACTCAAGCTTTGAAAAACCTATTCATAAACACATTTATCTGCGAAATATTCAAGATCAAAACGAAACCTTGTTTCATGCGTTAGTACAAGCGAATCTTGAAGAGATGATGCCAATTATTTACACGCCAACCGTTGGTGATGCGTGTGAGCAATTTTCTGATATTTATCGCTCAAATCGCGGTCTATTTATTTCATACTCTGAGCGCCACCAAATTGACGATATTTTACAAAATGCTACTAAGCACAAAGTGAAAGTTATCGTAGTAACGGATGGTGAGCGTATTCTTGGTTTGGGTGACCAAGGTATTGGTGGTATGGGTATTCCTATCGGTAAGCTGTCTTTGTATACATCATGTGGTGGTATCAGTCCTGCGTATACGATGCCAATCATGTTAGATGTTGGTACCAATAACGAAGAGCTACTTAACGATCCTATGTACATGGGCGCTCGTCATAAACGTATTAGCCAAGAAGAATACGATGAATTTGTTGATATGTTCATTAAGGCGGTTAATCGTCGCTGGCCTGGTGTGTTATTGCAATGGGAAGATTTTGCTCAAGCCAATGCAATGCCGCTGTTAGAGCGCTACCGTAATGAAATTTGTTGTTTTAATGACGACATTCAAGGAACAGCCTCAGTAACGGTTGGTACCCTATTAGCAGCATGTCGCACCAAAGGTCAAAAACTGTCTGAACAGCGTGTCGCGTTTGTTGGTGCTGGCTCTGCGGGCTGTGGTATTGCTGAGCAAATTATTGCGCAAATGGTAAGCGAAGGCCTTCCAGAAGCTGACGCGCGTAGCCGTGTGTTTATGGTTGATCGTTTTGGTCTATTAAGCGAAGGCATGGAAGGCTTACGAGACTTCCAAGAAAGGTTGGTACAATCTCAGCAAACATTGCAACAATGGACATTCTCTGGTGAATTCCCATCATTGCTTGATGTTATTAACTGCGCACAACCAAGTATTTTAATCGGTGTTTCAGGCCAAGCTGGCTTATTTACCGAGCAAGTTATCAAGGCCATGCACGCTAACTGCCCAACGCCGATTGTGTTCCCGTTGTCGAACCCATCGAAACAAGTTGAAGCGCGTCCGGAACAGGTTATCGAATGGACTGATGGCGATGTCATTATTGCCACAGGTAGCCCGTTTGAGCCGATTGAATACAAAGATACTGTTTACGATATCGCTCAATGTAATAACTCATACATTTTCCCGGGTATTGGTTTGGGTGTATTGGCAGCTAACATTAAGCGCATTAGCGATGAGATGTTAATTGTTGCAAGTACCACATTGGCTGAAGAGTCGCCACTAGCGAATACAGGTCGTGGTGGGTTATTACCGCCGATTACAAAGATTGCTGAAATCAGTAAGAAGATTGCCTTTAACATTGCTAAACTAGCGATGCAGCAAGGCCTAGCGCTTGAAATCAGCGATGAAGAATTACTTGAGAGCATTGAAGATAACTTCTGGACCCCAGAATACCGTCAGTACAAGCGCTCAACGATTTAATTGTTAACACGTCTTTCGATCTAAGATTAAAGCCTCGATTTATCGAGGCTTTTTTGTACCAATGAAACTTTCCTCAGCTAAATAACATTAAAGGTCGCGTTAAAAATAAAAAAGCACGGTTAGTACCGTGCTTTTATCGTTAAATGAATGCGAAATTTTAGTTGTTAATCCGCTTTCTTCTCGCGATACGCTTCGCCTTCGGTCATCCAGATTGGTGCAGGCTTACCTTTTAAGTAATGATCAAAATATTGCATCATCTTAATGGTGTAGTCGACCTTGTTAGGGTACTTCTTAAGGTGATGTGGCTCACCTTCGTATTGCAGTAAAATCACGTTTTTATCTAATCGACGCATAGCCAAATACATTTCTACACCTTGTTGCCATGGTACCGCATCATCGATATCACCAAACTGCATTAACAGTGGTGTGGTAATACGATCGGCAAAAAATACCGGTGAGTTTTCAATGTATAAATCACGACGTTCAAACATGCTGGCGCCAATGCGACTTTGACCTTGCTCGTATTGGAACTGACGTGCTAAACCGGTGCCTAAACGAATGCCAGAGTATGCACTGGTCATATTCGATACGGGCGCGCCAGACACTGCTGCTGCGAACATATCGGTTTGGGTAATCGCTTGTAGGGTTTGGTAACCGCTCCAGCTATGGCCGTGTAAGCCAATAGCATCTGGATCGGCAACGCCCATGTCGATGATTTTCTGCAGGCCCGGTAAAATCGATTTGTTGGTCGAGTCACCTGGGGTACCTATATCAAAGTGCACATCCGGTAAGAAGATGGCATAGCCATTTGATGTATAAAGTGGGAAGTTCGGACGATGGTTAACCTTCATTTGGTTAAACTCGTACATACGTTGGCTAAATAAGCGGTAGTAGTACACCACAACAGGGTATTGCATGCCTTCAATGTAGTTGGCTGGCTTGATTAAAATACCTTGATGCTTTTCACCATCTAACGAATTCCATTCAACAAGCTCTGGAGAACCCCATAAAAACTCATCAATTTGGGGGTTAACATCGGTAATTTTTTTACCATTGGCTGGGTTTAAGTCTGATACCCAAATATCAGGAAATTCGTTAAAGTCCTCGCGACTAAAGATGATTTTATCAGCGTCTTTTGCTTTACCAATAAAACGATATCTTTTGTTATCTTCAACAAGTTTGCTCGGCGCGTCATCACCGTCTAATGTTAGCTGATAAAAACCGTAGTTTTTCAGTTCATGGTTGTAGCTTGTTAGCAGCAACGACTCATCTTCAGCAAAAAAATCATTTTCTTTATCAAGGTCATTAATACGAAAACGCAGTGAGTTTGGTCGACCAACAGTACAGGTTAAACAGCTGGCATCGTCACCATCGATAGGTAATAACCAAATATCGTATTTGTCGTAAACCAATACGCCCTCATCGTCTTCTAACCAGCCGGCAATGCCATAACCAGGCGCTTTCGATGGGTAGTCATGATCTTCATCAGCAAAGCTGACATTGATGTTCGCGGTTAAGTTGGCTCGGGTGTCTTTTTTGCTGTCATACGACCAATAGGCACCATCTTGATAGTAAGCAGCGTAACGACCAGATTCACTAACTTTTACTGGGGTATAGCTGCTTAACTTTTCAGCGATAAGGTGCTTATCACCGTCGTCCAAATCGACCAAGTAGAAATCAGAAAAGAATCCTTCCCAAGTCCGTAGTTTACGGTATTTTAAATCAGACTGACCAACAACAGCATGCTCATTGTTTGTCGCTTTAACGTTAATCAGTTGCTTATCAGCAAGCATCACCACGTCTTTATCATCAACATGATATACCGCGGTAAAGAAGGCTTTTTTATCGTGATCGTATTGATATTTTTCATTGGTCTTAATCAATGGATCGTCGCCATGCCAAACTTGCAGATCACGTTTTGAGGTGATTTTTTCTAGGTTATATAAGTCTTGTTGATTTTCTGGTTTGGCATCAATATCCTCGCTTGCTGCAACCACAGGTTTAAAACCAAAGAATAAGCGTTCGTCATCGGCCGACCATGTCAGCTTATTAGTATTGCTAACAAACCAGTTTTGTTGCTCACTGATGTCAACGCTGTTGATGCGTTGTTTGTTGGCATCCCAAATGTATACACTATGCTGGCGAACATCTTTCTTGTCGATAAAGCTGCCTGCTAAAAACGCTAGCTGGTCGCCATTGTGGCTCCAAGTTAAGTGATCAAAGCTTGCTGCATCGGTTTTGGTGATTACAGAAGTACTGTTATCGGCAAGGTTGAGCACATATAAACCGTTGTCTTTGCCGTCTTCTGTAGAGATCGAATAAACCAATAGATCTTTGTTAGGTGAGAAACTATAAGCGTCAACATTTTGTATTTGTTGGGTATTCGCGTTAGCTAAATTGGTTATCGTTAAATCGAATTTAATACGCTTGCTGTTATGCAACTTGGCAGTTTCTGTTTTATCTGCCTTCTCAGTGGTCGTTGATGACACTTGCTCAGCATTTTTTTCTGCTGACTCTTTAGTTGCCGTTGTTTCATCTTTGTCGCTTTCTGGTTCTGTCTGCTTGTTGGTGAAGGCCACAAAGCCAATGACATCGCTTAGTTGATAGCTTTCAACTTTGTCAGCTAGTGTTTCTGCACCCGTTGCTAGGTTGATAACCTTCAATTGGTTTTTAAGCTTTTTCTTTTCTTTTTTACTGGCTTGCTCGGTTGCAAGTAAACTAGGCTTGATAAGCGTCGCAGCGTATTTACCATCGCTAGATACGTTACCAGAACTACCTAGTTCAACGCTAAAGGCTTTATCATTTATAGTCGATATCACATGAAAGCTACTATCACCACGATCTGGCTTTGCTACATATGATAACCAATTACCATTGTCATTTAGCTGTGGAGATTTAATCTCTTTAAACTTCATAACATCGGTAACTTCTAGAGGGCGTTGCTCTTCGGCCATGGTAATTGGACTTAAACAAGAGGCGATACTTACGGATAGTGCCAAGCTGAGTTTTGGCATAGTTAACAGGTTTTTTGTTTTCATAATTTGCCTGATCATCAATGGTTTGTTCCGATTATGCGGTTTCACCGTAACAAATCAACCTTATTCCCGATTAACAGCAGAAAATTGGCGATAAATAGGGTAAGGTTGAGGCATAAATTTGCACAAACCATAAATTGATAATTTGCCCATGTATCACAGACAACAAGCCATTGGTAATTGGCATCGCGCCGAGCATGATAGCGATGAAAACTACAGTGAATTTGCCCAACTATTTGCCGACGGCAGCTTCTCGTTTACGTTTTATACCTATAAAAAAGACGGCACGTTAATTGAAGAAATGACCGAAATTGGCGACTGGGGCATCGTCGGTAATATCCATTTCACCATCACTAAAGGTGAGATAATTGATCGCAAGCAGTATGATGCGGATATGGATAATGAAGACAATTATCAGGCTTATAAAATTGTTGAATTAACCGATAAAAAATTCACCTACCAACATGTGATTACAGGTGAAAGCTACACCCTGCAACGGGTAGCGGGTGATTAAGTAGAATTAAAAAGTTCTGCTAAACTTACGTTAATATCTTTAAAGTTAATAACTTAAGTTGCACTGCGGGGAAAAACCCAAGCAACAACGGCTCATAGTAGGTCAAGTCTAAGTTAAGTGAAAAGTAAGGCAAATCATGGAACAATCCAGTAAAAGTAGCGCTGTTAGACGCGATCCATCTAAGTTCCCAAGTGATGCAAATGGCAATATGTTGTGGCATATGGCGCTCGAAGGAGACGACTTAAACCGCCCTCGAGAAATTCAATTTTCGGTTATTTTCCCATCGCAAGAATTAGCGCTTAAATTTGGCGGACTGTTGCTTGCTAATAATCAGAAACTTTCGTTTTGCCCTTACCTTGAAAATCCTGAACACCCATGGGAGATCACTGCTTATCCTGAAATGGCGGCCAGTTATGACAACATAGTCGCTTATCAAAGTTTACTTGAAACTCATGCAAGAAAATTTGATGGCGTTTACGATGGCTGGTATTGTCCTCCACAAGGTTAACTATTTTACTTGCTAGAACTACAGCATGTCACAAATCGATGTATCAAAACTGAAGTCGTTTAATAAGCTAACGGCGAAATCGTATAACGATCAAAAAGCCCTCATTAAAAAGGTATTAATGGGGCGCGTCATGAATTGCCAAGGGTGCAAGCAAGTGATTAAATTTCACGAAAAACAAGCCAACAATCCGGCTAAAATTGCTTGTACTAAGGGGTGCACAGATATAGAACTTGATATCGACCTTTAGGTAAGCTGTGAATTATTTAGCTCATCTTTATTTTGCCAAGCCCACGACATATTCGATGGTTGGCAACTTAATGGGCGACTTTATGAAAGGGGTCGATATTACTGAACTGCCCACGGCAACCGCTAAAGGCGTCCTTAATCATCGCTTAATTGATAAATACACTGATAACCATCCCATTGTTCGCCAGTTAAAACCACGCATAACCACTGAGCGTCGCCGCTTTGCCGGACTCATTATTGATGTGGCTTTTGATCATTTTCTCGCTCGCCATTGGCAACAATATCACTCCCAGCCTTTGCCTGATTTCTGCCAGCAAGTTTATGACTTACTTAACCAATATCCACACTCATTACCTGGGCGCATGCCTAGGGTTGTAGAGTCGATGAGCCAAGATGATTGGCTGTCTGGATATCATCGCATGCAATTAACAGGGCAGGCGATAGACTCAATCGCCAAGCGCATTCGTTTTAACAACAATTTAGCTGGCGCGATTAGTGAAGTAGAGCTGCACTATCAAGCATTTGAACAGGCTTTTTTGACGTTTTTTCCGCAGTTGCAAGCGCATGTGCAACACCATAATATTGAACAATAGCATTCACTAACTGCGCAGTTATTATCAGCGAGCCGTTTGTTTAGCGGCTATACTGACATGCAATTACTGCACATTAAAGGAAACTTAATACCAAGGTGACGGTTTTGCAAAGTTTGGTTTTAGGCTTTGATATAAGGCTTTATCGTTGTCGGTGTTGAGCTATTTTTATATACTGCACAACCTAACACTATAACGATAAGAGTCACTATGAACTCATTTATAAAGAAAATCGCTGGCGTTTGCTTGTTTGCCATTGTTATGCTGATTATTGGCAAACTGGTTGATAACGATCCGGCGACCCATCAAATTAGCAGTTTTATCACTGAACAACGCATTGATAAAACCGTAGAAGGCTGGAAGCAAAACCTACCTAAACCTCCGCAAGTTGCCTTTGCTGAAAATAAAAACTACATATGGCGTTTAAGAACCAACCAAGGCGATATCACCATCGAGCTATGGCCACAATATGCGCCAATGCATGTATCAAGCACCATTTACTTAAGTAAGTTAGGCTTTTACGACAATTTGACTTTCCACCGCGTGATCCCTGAGTTTATGGCGCAAGGTGGTGATCCTATGGGGACAGGCCGTGGTGGCCCTGGTTACCGTTATGACGGTGAGTTCCACAAAGATGCCACTCACGCTGAAGCGGGTATTTTATCAATGGCAAATGCAGGTCCGGGTAGTGATGGCTCACAATTTTTTATTACCTTTGAAGACACTAAGTTTTTAGATGGTCGTCACACCGTATTTGGTAAAGTTATTACTGGTATGGAAACCTTAAAGAAAATCGAAGCGTTAGGTAGCCCACGTGGTAAACCACAAAAAGAGATTAAAATTTTAACGTCTAGCATTATTGTAAAAAACAAAAAGCAAGATTAGTTAAAGCTCTAAGGTAATCAAAAAGGGTGTGTCAGTTTAATTACTGCCACACCTTTTTTTATGTCGCGACTCTAGCTGTTTTAGCCCTTATAAAAAACTGCAAATATCGTCAAATGGCTTTTTAGTTTGCGCGTGTTTAGGGATGGTAGCATCATCGGCTGGGTAGCCAGCAATTAACAACATATAGGCGCGCTCGTTATCATCGCGCTGACAAATCTTATTTAAAAACGACATTGGCTTTGGCGTATGAGTTAGGGTTGCGAGGCCTGCATTATGCAGTGCAGTAATTAAAAAGCCGGTAGCAATACCAACCGATTCATGCACGTAGTAATTGGTGTTACGATCGTTAACATCAAGGCCACCTTTTTTCTGGCTAAAAATAGCAATCAGCCAGGGTGCAGTTTCTAAATAAGGTTTACTTGCATCGGTACCTAATGGTTTTAACGCATCTAACCATTCATCACCCGCACGACCATTATAAAAGCCTTGCTCGTGTAATTCTGCTTGCTGGCGAATTTGCTTTTTCACATCGCTCGATTCAATCGCACAAAAATGCCATGGCTGGTGATTGGCGCCACTTGGCGCACGTCCTGCCGCTTTAATGCAGTTTTCGATAATTTCCCTAGCAACAGGCTTATCGCTAAATTTACGAATGGAATGACGGCGTGAAATATCGGCAAGAAATTGCTCTGAGCGCTGTCGCATTTGCTCTGGTGGGTATTCAATAAAATCGCTAAGCGGTGAACAATCATGATCTTGCATGGTAAAAGCGTCCTGTTGTTATTGTATTGGTGATCTCTAGCGCATACACAAAGGTATACTGCCAATAAAATCACTATAAACAGGAAATGGTCGTTAATACAAGAAGCTAGTGCAGCAAGCAAATACAAGAAATAACAACGACAATCAACAATGCCGTTTAGTCATAGTAAGTGAGTGATGTTCTCTGTGTGCCCCGTCGCGACAGGTTTTTTAGTCGATTTGCTAGGGGCGCGAGTTTTTATTTAGACCTGATATGTGAGAATTTTGTTAGTAAATGCTTACCAAAGTAAAGACAACGAAAACAGAATAAAGCTGGCACCAAACGCCATTTTTATGCGCGCTTTATTCGTATCGCTTATCGCTAACGCATTGGACTTTTTGCCCACATAGGCATACAGCATTGGAAAGGTAAACGCAGAACACATGCTAATGCTCATTAGCGGGATAAACTGCTCCGCCATAGGTTTAGATGCATCAACAAACTGCGGCAACAGTGCACTAAAGAACAACAACGCTTTAGGGTTAGTAATCGCCACAGTAAAGTGTTTACGCCACATATGGCGACGTTTAATCGAGCGAGCCACCATTGCAGCTCCACTAGCCTGAGCTCGCGCAGAGCGGATGATATTCACGCCTAAATAGCACAGGTAGCTACAACCAAGTAGCTTTAACAGTGTAAATGCCGTTGGTGAGGCTAGCACTAAGCTAGTTAAGCCCATGGCTGATAGCGCCGCCAATATCAATATCGCCGCCATATGACCGGTTACCGCCACACCCGATTTACGCATACCCGCCATTGCACCATTTTCAGCGGCAACAAAATTCGATGGACCAGGCAAAGCAGCAACTAAAGCTGACATGGTGGCATAAGTAAGGTATTCAGTGATCATACAGGCTACAAAAAAAAGAGGACAACAAACAAAATCAGCGCGCATTATACGGATATTTACGGCTATGTCTGCCTTTGTGATGTTAAAGTTTGTGGCGAGTTAGAGGATAACGGCGGATGTGGAAGATTTAGATATAACACTACAGCATGATTGAAGAGCTGAAAGCCATTTACAGGCTAAACAAATAGCACAAATGATATTAATACTAACAAGTTACAAATTAAACCAGCTTCTTTTTCAGAAGCTGGTTTAGAAAGCTGACTAAAGAAGTGCTGCTTTCTTTTCTTCGTATTGTTCCTTGGTTAGGACACCTTTTTCGAAAAGTCCGTGAAGCTTTTCTAAACTATCAAGATCTGAGCTTGTGGTATTTTTATTCAAGCTAATAGTTGAATTTTGTACACCTAGCTTTTCATTTTCTTCTTGTACAATTTTGTATGTAAAATATGCATCTAAGCACCACCATACAAATAAAGCGATCAGTAATACATAACCTATTACGATGATCAATGTAGCAAAGCCTAGTGCTAAAAGTACTAACTGAGCAACACCGGACTTTGGGCGACCTAAATAAAAACGATGAACGCCTAAAAACCCTAAAAACCACCACAGTAAATATGCAACTAATATATTTTTGCCTTCAATATTCATTTGAACGCTATAGTTTTGTTCACTCATGAACCATTCCTTATTATT
Organism: Thalassotalea sp. Sam97; assembly: GCF_041379765.1. Classification (NCBI taxonomy): domain Bacteria; kingdom Pseudomonadati; phylum Pseudomonadota; class Gammaproteobacteria; order Alteromonadales; family Colwelliaceae; genus Thalassotalea; species Thalassotalea maritima. The sequence continues at coordinate 598,007 of NZ_CP166919.1, forward strand.
TTATATATATCCTACCCTCGATCATTTTTGATTAAGGGAAACTGGATTTTTACATTATTTTAACGGTGTTTCAATCTAGGTTTTTATGTGCCGAATTTATGAGTGGTAATGTTTGTTATTAAGATTAGTTATGACTTAGGATTTAAAATAAAAAAGCGCCTTGCGGCGCTTTTTTAGTATCTAGTAGTTAGTGATTACCCAACAAACTTACGGGCGTTGCGGAACATGCGTACCCACGGTGAGTCTTCTAACCACTCGTCTGGGTGCCATGAGTTAGCAACCGTTCTAAATACTCGCTCAGGGTGCGGCATCATAATGGTTACACGGCCATCGGTAGTTGTTAGAGAGGTAATACCGTCAGGTGAACCGTTAGGGTTCGCAGGGTATGTCTCAGTTACATCACCGTAGTTGTTTACGTAACGCATTGATACAGTGCCCGAGTTATTTGCAACGCCAATCGCGTCTTCTGAAGCGAACTCAGCACGACCTTCACCGTGAGATACAGCGATAGGCATACGTGAACCTTCCATACCTTTGAAGAAGATTGACGGCGACTCTTGGATCTCAACTAATGAGAAACGTGCTTCAAAACGCTCTGAACGGTTTTGTACAAAGTGTGGCCAGTGGTCACTACCTGGGATGATTTCTTTTAAGTTAGAAAGCATCTGACAACCGTTACATACACCTAATGAGAAGGTGTCTTCGCGGTGGAAGAAGGTCTTGAACATTTCACGCGCTTGGTCGTTGAACAAGATTGATTTCGCCCAACCTTCACCAGCACCTAGTACGTCACCGTAAGAGAAGCCACCACAAGCAACTAAGCCTTTGAAATTGGCAAGATCTACACGGCCACCTAGGATGTCTGACATGTGAACGTCAACAGTGATAAAGCCAGCACGGTCGAAAGCTGCTGCCATTTCAACGTGTGAGTTAACACCTTGCTCACGTAAGATAGCAACTTTCGGGTTGCTTTCTTCGGTTGCGTCTTTCGCGATTAAGTCAGCAACGATGTCTTCGTTGATGTCGAAGGTTAAGTGCGCGTTTAGACCTGGATCTTCGGTATCGAACTTCTGTGCGTGCTCTTGTTCTGCACACTCTGGGTTGTCACGCATTGACTGCATCTTGAAGGTCGTTTCTGCCCAAACGGTACGGTAGTAAGTACGGGTGTTAGCTAGTACTTCTTCACCGTCACGAGTAAAGCGGATAACGTCTTCGTTGTTGATGCGACCAATATCAGTGAAACATTCCATTAAGCCGTATTGCTCAATGATTGCGTGAACTGCGTCAACGTCGTCTTCACGGATTTGGATTACCGCACCAAGCTCTTCGTTAAATAGTACGCTTAGGTTGTCACCAGCAAGCTTGCTGATATCAATATCAACACCCGTGTGACCAGCAAACGCCATTTCAGCTACGGTTGTGAATAAACCACCGTCTGAACGGTCATGGTACGCTATTAGTTTTTCATCACGTACTAAGTGTTGAATTAAGTTGAAGAAGTTCTTTAAGTCTTCCGCGTTATCAACGTCTGGTGTCTCAGTACCTAATTGCTTGTAAACCTGAGCGATACATGAACCACCTAAACGGTTCTTACCTTTTGAAAGGTCAATCGCAACAATGCGAGAATCGCCTTTGTCAGTGCGAAGCTCTGGGGTAACGGTTTTACGGATATCTTCAACACGACCGAAAGCAGTAATAACCAATGATAATGGTGCAGTAACAGCTTTTTCTTCGCCGTTCTCTTCCCACTGAGTTTTCATACTCATTGAGTCTTTACCAACAGGAATGGTTAGGCCAAGAGCTGGACATAATTCTTCACCAACGGCTTTAACCGCTTCGTAAAGACCTGCATCTTCACCTGGGTGACCCGCTGCTGCCATCCAGTTAGCAGAAAGCTTGATGTTGTTTAAATCACCAATATCGGCACTTGCGATGTTGGTTAATGACTCAGCTACTGCTAATCGTGCTGATGCACCGTAGTTAAGTAGTGCTACAGGTGTTCTTTCACCCATAGACATCGCTTCACCGTGGTATGAATCAAGCGCTGCTGCAGTAACAGCACAGTCGGCTACAGGAACTTGCCATGGGCCAACCATTTGGTCACGAGCAACCATACCAGTTACTGAACGGTCACCAATGGTGATAAGGAAGGTTTTTTCAGCGATGGTCGGTAGACGTAATAAACGGTCTGCCGCATCAGCTAAATCAACATCTGCTAGCTCAAGTTCTTTACCTGTTTCTGTGCGTGACTCAACATCACGGTGCATTTTCGGTGTTTTACCTAGTAATACGTTTAGTGGTAAATCAATTGGCTTAGCAAGTGACTCGTCATCAGCAAAGTGGCTGTCAGTTAGTGTTAAGTGCTCTTCTTCGGTTGCGTAACCTACTACCGCAAACGGTGCGCGCTCACGCTCACAGATTGCACGGAACTCTTCTACACGCTCTGGTGCTACCGCTAATACGTAACGTTCTTGTGATTCGTTACACCAAATTTCTAGTGGTGACATGCTACGCTCGTCGTTTGGTACGTTGCGAAGTTCAAAGTTACCACCACGGCCGCCGTCAGATACTAGCTCTGGGAATGCGTTTGATAGACCACCTGCACCCACATCGTGGATGAATAGAATTGGGTTATTTTCACCTTGTTGCCAACAACGGTCGATAACTTCCTGACAACGACGCTCCATTTCAGGGTTATCACGTTGTACCGAAGCAAAGTCTAGATCTTCGTCTGATTGACCTGATGCCATTGAAGACGCAGCACCGCCACCAAGACCGATGTTCATTGCTGGGCCACCTAGGGCGATAAGCGCTGCACCAACAACAATTTCACCTTTTTCAACGTGCTCGCTACGGATGTTACCTAAACCACCTGCGATCATGATTGGCTTGTGGTAACCACGTACTTCTTCACCGTTGAACGAGTTTACGTTTTCTTCGTAAGTACGGAAGTAACCTAAAATGTTTGGACGACCAAATTCGTTGTTAAACGCTGCGCCACCTAGTGGGCCTTCCATCATAATGTCTAATGCATTAACGATACGGCTTGGCTTACCAAAGTCGGTTTCCCACGGTTGTTCAAAACCAGGAATACGTAGGTTAGATACAGAGAAACCAACCAAACCTGCTTTTGGTTTAGAACCAATACCGGTTGCACCTTCGTCACGAATTTCACCACCAGAGCCTGTTGCCGCACCTGGGAATGGTGAAATGGCCGTAGGGTGGTTATGAGTTTCAACTTTCATAAGAATGTTGATGTCTTCAACGTTGTAGGCGTACTCGTTAGTTTCTGGATCTGGGAAGAAACGACCAGCTTCTGAACCAACCATTACTGCAGCGTTATCTTTGTAAGCGCTTAGTACGTTATCTGGGTTGGTTTCGTAGGTGTTTTTGATCATTTTGAACAGCGATTTAGGCTGCTCTTGACCGTCGATAGTCCAATCGGCGTTAAAGATCTTGTGACGACAGTGCTCTGAGTTTGCTTGCGCGAACATGTAAAGTTCGATGTCGTTAGGGTTACGACCAAGCTCAGTGAAGTTCTCTACTAAGTAGTCAATCTCGTCTTCAGCAAGAGCTAAGCCTAACTCGATGTTGGCTTTAACAAGTGCGTCACGACCACCAGTTAAAATATCAACTGATTTTAATTTACCCGGTTCTGCTGTGGCAAATAGTACGTGTGCATCGCTGCTATCAGTAAAGATGGTTTCCATCATACGGTCGTGAATTAGCGAGGCAAGATCAGCGCTTTGTTGTTCTGTAAGTTCTGCTGATGTTGTTACGTAGTACGCAAGGCCACGTTCAAGACGGATGATTTTATCAAGGCCACAGTTGTGGGCAATGTCGGTCGCTTTAGAAGACCAAGGTGAGATAGTGCCTGGGCGAGGGGTTACAAGGAGTAAAGTACCTTGTGGTTCGTGCTCTTCAATTTTTGGGCCGTAGGTTAATAGCTTTGCTAGCTTGCTTAACTCGTCAGCTGAAAGCTCGGCGCTTTGATGACTGAAGTGCATGAACTCGGCGTAGATATCTGTCACCGGTAGGTTCAGTTGCTCGCACTGTTTTTTAAGCTTATTAATTCTGAAATCAGAAAGCGCAGGAGCGCCACGTAAGATTTCCATAGTTTCTCTCACCTAAGTTTTATTAATGAATATCGATTCCACTGCTTATACTTATATAGGCAGTGGAATTGATACTCATATCGATATTTATTGCTTTAGTTAGCGCGTTATTATTATTGGGCGATCGCGATGCTGTTTTTTCGCGCGCATTATAAAAGAAAACCGCGCAATTAGTAAGAGGGAAAGCCTTTGAATACGGTTAATTTAAAAAAAAGCTGTAAAATTTTTTCAAATGACATCACAATGACTTTGTTATGGATACGATTAATACGAAACGCAACATCAGAAATGCCTTAATTTTCAGCTTTTTGCTTTTGTCAGCGCTACTGCTTGGCAGTTGTGAGCGTGAGCAAACCGATGCTGGCTTAGCGGCAATTATTGAGCGCGGTGAATTACGCGTTGGCACCTTATATGGTCCTCACAATTATATTGCGGGTGCTGATAGATCAACAGGATTTGAATATGAGCTCGCTAAAGCCTATGCAGACTATCTAGGTGTTAAGCTAACGGTTGTGCCCACATACTCTCTTATTGAACTCTTTAATTTACTCGAAACTGAGCAAGCCGACTTTCTCGCCGCCGGTTTGTCGGTTACAGAAGAGCGTTTAAAAAAATATCGCTTTAGTCCAAGTTACGCCAAAGTCAGTCAAAAATTGGTATTTAAACAGGGCAAAACGTGGCCTCGTAAGCTGGAAAATTTAAAAGGTGACTTGCGTGTTGTGCGCTATTCAAGTCACGATGAAAACCTCACAAAGCTAAAAGAAACTCACCCTAACTTAACTTGGGACGCAACTGATGAATACGATGCTGATGAGTTATTACAACAGGTACTAGACGAGGAAATCGATTTCACGGTAGCAGATTCTAACGCACTGGCGTTAAATCGCCGCATGTATCCTGAGTTGGCGGTAGCATTGACACTGCAAGAGGAAAAACCCATTGCTTGGATGCTCAATAAGAACGCCGATGATACCCTGTTGGCCTCATTGATCGAGTTTTTTGGTGAAGCTATCCATGACGGTACAGTATACAAAATCGAAGACAAATATTATGGTCATGTTAGGGAGTTTGATTATGTCGATAACCGTGCATTTATTCGTGCGATAGAATCTAAACTTCCTAAATATGAAGCCATGTTTAAACGCTACAGCGGTGAATTAGACTGGCGTTTTATTGCCGCGGTTGCTTATCAAGAATCCCATTGGGAGCCACTGGCTCGCTCTTATACCGGGGTGCGTGGCATGATGATGTTAACCATGCCAACAGCAAAAGAAATGGGGGTTACCGTTCGTACCGATCCCGAACAAAGTATTCGGGGTGGTTCGAAGTATTTAGCGTCACTTATCGAGCGTATTCCTGAACGAATTCAAGAGCCCGATAGAATTTGGTTTGCCTTGGCGTCATACAATGTTGGTTTAGGGCATGTTAATGATGCACGTAAATTAACAGAGCAACAAGGTGGTGATCCTGACCGCTGGTTGGATGTAAAACAGCGCTTGCCATTGCTAAAACAACGTAAATATTATAAACAAACTAAATACGGTTATGCCCGTGGTGATGAGGCGTCCAAATATGTCGAGAATATTCGCGCTTATTACGACACCTTAGTGTTTATGGAAAACCAAAAAAATAGCCGTCCTGAAGGTGAAGAAAAAAATAATTTAATACCACAGCCTAAAGGAAGCGAAGAAACCGAAGAAGCAGAGGAAGCCGTACCTGCAAACTAATTGTGTATGGCCACCCTTGCTTAGTTGAATTTGATGGGGAGCTGTCATCATAGTGTCATCTTGAATAGATACACTGCATGACAAGGAGAACACAATGAAATTAAAAATGAGAAAGCGCAGTGTTACGTCGAATGCGCGACGTCGCTTAACCAAAACTCAGCAACGCAAAATCAATGGTCGTTATCGTCTTTATTTTCGCGCGGAATTGGCGGTAAAAGACGACGACCAGTAACCCATATTACGCGACACTAGCCGCATAGATGTGCGCAGTGATTGCTTTACTTGTTATTATTCACCTGTTCGAGCGCCTGCTGTGCTCGTAACGCTTTCTTTTTGGCTTTTTTTTCTGCTCTGCGACGTTTAAAGAAGTTCGACAATTTATCTGCGCATTGTTGCTCTAATATACCTTGCTCTATGTCTACCTGATGGTTGAGTTGTTGATGTTGAGCCAAATTAAAAATACTGCCACAGGCGCCGGTTTTTAAGTCTTTGGCACCAAACACCACGCGCTTTATGCGGCTGTGCACTAATAACCCCGCACACATCGGGCAAGGCTCTAAGGTGACGTACAAGGTGCAGTCGAGCATGCGATAATTTTCAATCACTTTACCAGCAGCACGCAAGGCGATCATTTCAGCATGTGCAGATGGATCATGGCTAGTTATCGATTGATTAAAACCTTTGGCGATGATTTTGTCATCGCAAACGACAACCGCGCCAACGGGGATCTCACCTATTTGCTCTGCTTTATCAGCTTGCAATAATGCTTGCGCCATAAAGTATTGATCGGTGCTTAGGTTTGCTTGTTGTATTTCGCTCATGATTGGTCAATTTACATAAAAGTTAGTGTGCTTTCGCGCTGTGAATACCTGGCAATTATATAAGTCTCTGATAAAAATATACATTTATTATGGCTTAATATTTGCTACTTTTTAGTAAGTAATAACCAATTAGATATTTGTTGGCATACCGTTATAGCAAAGGTCGTGGAGGGATAAGGTGCATATATTTGAATTTATTATTTTCGTTGTCATTATTGTCAGTGTATTTAAATTTTTGAAGCAATATTTAAATACACAAAACTCGAATCAACAAGAACAAACATCGCAAGCGAACAATGAGTTGACGCAAGAAATCGAACAGCTTAAAGAACGTGTCGCGACCTTGGAAAAAATTGTTACCGACAAAGCCTATAACTTAAAGCGAGAAATTGACGATTTGTAATATCACTGGGTAACCGGCGCCAATCTCACCAGGCTATTTTTTTAATATGTAACTACGTTGTGCAGGTTGCACTCTACCACTACTTATCGCTTGGACCATGTGCGCTATGATGGGGCTGACGTCTCCTGCAGTGTTATCTAAAAAGTAATGATGACCTTTTACATCAAACTGTTGATTAAACTCATCACAGTCTACTTCGTACACGGATTTAGGTAATTGCAACATATCTTCTGGCCCCGTCATTCCCATGCGTCTAGACAGCGTTTTATTCCGTAAATTAGCCAGTTTTGATGCTGGCATTGCTAAGTCATCGCTGGCGTAATAAACAACGACATTGCGACTGGCATCGACAATGTAGCGACCGTTTTGGTGTTTTTCTAGCGCTTGGTTTTCTATATCGGCGGCGATCATAAAGGTATTACGAAACAGCATAGGCATGTTGCCAGATGAATATTTTATTGCCCAGTCATGTAAGGCATTTTGTAATACCCGGTTACCCATTGAGTGAGCAACGATATTTATACGTCGTAAGCAAGGTAATTCAAGTTGTGGTTTGTCGTGGCGCCAGTCATCAAATTTACCTATTAATCGTGAAAAAGCCGGGCCACTCGCATCGGCAGCATCTTGGTCGTCCCAGTAATCATCAATAAAGGCTAAGGGATTGTCATCATCACATGGCCAGATAATGGGGATCACGCAGACTAAATTCTTACTTTGCTGGTTGATAAGCCGCTCTAATTTACGGGCACTATTGAATATCTCAGGTTCCATATTGTTATTAAAACCATGGATATAAAATAGTAACTGGGTTTGTTTGGGAAGGTCTTTTAAACGTTGGAAAAACGCTGGGCTCATAATCTCAGTATATTTGCCGTCGCCTGTACGCTCACAAAAATACAAAAACTGTGATACAGCGGTGTTGTTGTAATCGAAATTAATGTTACGGCCTTTGCGAGAGCGCGCAGACTGTTTGGGTGTTCTATTGGTAATAAATAGCATGCCAAGCTCCCTTTCCGTGCAATTGTTATTATTCGTGTCTTATTCATTTTCAGCTTAGCGCATAAAGCTTAAAAAACAATGCCTGAAACGATAGATAATACAATGGGTTATGGTAGGAAGAGAGAGGGCGAGAAGTTGACAGGTTATCGTTTGTATAAATGGCGCTTTTGTTTGAAACAAAAGCGCCATTTATACCAATCACATTAAGTTATTGCTCGCTCAGTGAGAATTTAAAGGCTTTTAGGCAAGGCTTTGATTGCAGAGAATGGTTATTCCATCGTCCAAATCAGTTACGCAACATAAAAGCCTTTAAAACTCACCCGTAGGGCGTTTACCAGAGGCCCACTTACGGCCCTATATTTCATTAATATAGAATGACTATTTCAATGAAATCTATGTTGTAACTGAACCTCTGCCCTAGCTCTGAGTTGGGCACAAACTTAGTGTAATTGGTATTAGTTATAAGAACATTTCCAGTAGGTCATTAAGGTAGCGTTTACCTAACGCTGATACTTGCCACTGGTTTTGCTCATAGCTAAGTAGCTGTTTATTGACGGCTTGTTGCAGCGCTGGCTCTATTTTGCCAATGCTAAGGCCAGTGTTTTGTTCAAAGTCTTGAGCAGTAAATGGCGTAAATAGACGTAATCGATTCATCATGTATTCAAACGGGCGCTCTGCATCAGCTACTTGATGAATATGATCAAGGTATTCTCGCTCATCATCCATATAACCTTTTGGATGTTTCACCTTTACGGTGCGAGTTATTGTATTGGTACTGGCATCGGTTATTTTGCCGTGGGCACCGCAACCGATGCCTAAGTAGTCACCATTTTGCCAGTAGTTTAAGTTATGTCGGCAGCGTACGTTCGGTGCTTTGCTATAGGCTGATACTTCGTATTGTTGATAACCATGTTCTGCTAATAGTTCTAAACCTTGCTCTTGGATCTGCCAAAGTACATCATCATCAGGTAACGTTGGTGGTTTAGAGTAAAATGATGTGTTCGGCTCTATGGTGAGTTGATACCACGACAAATGATCTGGCTCTAAGGCAATGGCTTGTTTTAAGTCGTCTAAAGCGCCTTCAATACTTTGCTGCTCAAGGCCGTGCATTAAATCCAGGTTAAAGCTTTTTACGCCACATTTTTTGGCAATTTCAGCCGCACGAATCGCTTGCTGGTTGTCATGAATTCGGCCGAGCTTTATTAACTTGTCTGATTCAAAGCTTTGTACACCAATAGATAAGCGGTTAACCCCAGCATTAGCAAAGCCTTTAAACTTGTCGGCTTCAACGGTACCAGGGTTTGCTTCCATGGTGACTTCCATATCGTCAACACAAGGTGCAAAGCGCTGTTTAACACCGGTTAATAGCGTACTAATAGCTTCAGCCGATAACAAACTAGGTGTGCCACCACCAATGAAAATCGAATATAGTGGGCGGTTAATCGAAAAGCGTTCGATATCCTGGTCGAGATCATTTAACAAATGTTGAATATAAGCTTGCTCGTCAATGTCATTTTTTAAGGTATGTGAATTGAAGTCACAATAGGGACATTTTTGTACACACCATGGGACATGGATATAGAGCGACAATGGCGGATTTTTTAGCACGTTGTCTTCCCGATTAGGCTTGTAATGCTTGCACAAGTTTTGCTAAAGCTTTACCACGATGGCTTAAGCTATTTTTGATGTCGCGCGATAATTGCGCCGACGTTTGCTGGTACTGTTCAACCCAAAACAGTGGATCGTAGCCGAAGCCTTGTTCACCATGTTTTTCGTTAGTGATGCTACCCTCCCAAGTACCTTGGCAAATAATCGGTGTAGGGTCATCAGCATGGCGCATATACACTAATACACATTGAAAGCGAGCTGTGCGTTGGGCGTTTGCGACACCTTCTAATTCGCTCAGTAATTTGGCGTTGTTTTTGTCATCATTACCCGCATCACCAGCAAAACGCGAAGAGTAAATCCCCGGAGCACCATTTAAGTAATCTACCTCTAAACCAGAGTCATCAGCTATCGCCGGTAAGCCAGTAATTTTTGCTGCATGACGCGCTTTGATAATCGCGTTTTCAACAAAGGTAGTACCCGTTTCAGGTACATCAGGGACGTTAAACTCACTTTGTGGTACAACTTCAATGTGTTGCTCAGCAAGCAATGTTTGGAGTTCTTTTACTTTACCAAGGTTACCTGTGGCAAGGACGATTTTTTTCATGGTGTTCACTTTGCGGTATGTTTAACTTGAAAAAAAAGTGCGATAAACGCACTTTTTTACGGCGATATATTGGCGACAGTTAATCACTGCTCAACATAAAATTTCTGGGTGAATTTTAATGTGTGCTGGGTGCCGTTGTCATTAATTAAAATATCAAATTTGTAGGTTTCATCATTTGGGTAGTCGACAATGGCAATATAATAAATGGCTTTGCCTTCTTTGATTTGTTGAAACTCTAACGGCATTTGCTGACCTACAAGGTTGGTCGCTGTCCCTGAAATACCGACTGCTTTGGCTGGGTTGCCTTGTTGGCTCGTATCTAATACCGAGATATTAACAAAACCTTTGTAGCGACTACGTTCAATGCCATAGCTGGTAGCAATATCAGGCTGTAAAAAAGAGGTCGACAGGCCAATGTAGTGTACTTCTAAATCGCCCAATTTTTGCATGTTTTCTGCATGAGCAGGGGAGATTGCCAACAACATCAATAATGCCATTAAGAGTGGCTTTAGTGTTGCATTTAACATAACGGTAGCTCCTGTTATCGTGTTTGCTAAGTATAGCTTATACCATGAACCAATACGGAATATTGGCGCTCAATAGGGCGTTTAGCATCGATAAACCAAGGAAAACGACAACCACCGATAAATCTAAACCACCTAAATCAGGCATTATTTTGCGAATAGGACGCAAAAATGGCTCGGTTAATTGGTGGAAAATCATTTGAATTGGTGTTGGGTGTTGTACTACCCAGCTCATTAACGCCATGATCAGCATCACCATAAACAGCAAATAACCACTTTCTTTAATTAAAAACAGTAAGCTGATATAGGCAATAAAAGCGCCGTCTAACGGTTGCTCTTGCAAGCTCAGTAAAGCGACAAACTTTAATACGGCCACCAGATAAGCAACGACAATGGTCGCTACGTCAATACCTGCAAAGCCTGGAATAAAGCGACGAAACGGCACAACCACAGGGTTAGTGGCTTTTACCACAAATTGACTTAGTGGATTGTAAAAATCGGCGCGTACTGCTTGCATCCAAACACGTAAGATAAGCATCATAAAATACGCGTCGAAAACAAAGTTTATTAAAATGATTAATGCATCCATGTGCACTCCAGGCTACTGATTATTATGGTTATATCGTTGTTTATCGAATAAGCCGTGTAAATGCACAAACCATGCTTACGGCTTATTGGGTTATATTATGCCAGCATCGTAACCTTGCAGGCTAGTCATTACTTGCCGTCATTTCTTGAGCTCGGGCTTTACAGTTTTTCATGGCCTCACTGACTAAATCATCTAAGCCACCCTCTAACAGGGTTGTGACTGCTGCATGTGTGGTGCCACCCTTTGACGTGACATTAGCACGTAAGGTGTCAATATCTTCGTCGTTTTCGACAACCATGCGAGCCGCGCCCAAGGCAGTTTGTTGCACAAGTTGGCGAGCTGTTTGTTTATCAAAACCAAACGCCATCGCTTGTTTTTGCATCGCTTCCATAAATGCGAAAAAATATGCAGGCCCAGAGCCTGACACCGTAATTAGGTTATCAATCTCTTCTTCATTTTTAAGCCACAGGGTTTGCCCTACCGCTTTAAAAATTGAGTCAATAAACTCTATATCATCTGTGGTTGCATTATTGTTGGCTAACAAACCGGCCATGCCAACCCCCAGCTGCGATGGGGTGTTCGGCATACAGCGTACTATTTTGGCATCATCGCCGAGTACTCTTTGCATTTGCTCGATTGATACACCCGCTGCCACCGAGACAAAACACTTACCGCTGATATCGACATTGGCTTTAATGTCGGCACAGACGCTTTTAATCAGGTGGGGTTTTACACCTAAGATGATTACATCGGCAAAGCTTACCGCTTTGTGATTATCGCTATCTTCTAATACGCCATAGTCGTTAGCTAATGCTTGGCGTTTCTCTGGGCTTGGATTGGTGACCATAATGGATGACGAAGGAAAGTTGCCATTGATCATGCCAATTAATATGCAACGGTTCATGTTGCCTGCACCAATGAAGGCGACGTTTTTATTCATTATGTTCTGCTCCCAAAAATCGCGGTACCTATTCGTACCATGGTACTGCCGCAGGTAATGGCTTGTTCAATATCGCCACTCATACCCATCGACAAAGTATCTACAGTGGGATATTGGGACTTAAGCTGGTTAAACAAGGTTTGCATCGCCAAAAAACTGTCGCGGCTGTCACCTTTTTCGGGGATACACATTAAGCCACGTAAGGTAAGTTGCGGGCAATCGTTAACATATTGAGCTAACTCGGATATTTGTTGCGCAGTCACACCGGATTTGCTGTCTTCACCACTAATATTCACTTGTAAACACACCTGTAGCGGGGTAATGTTACTATCACGTTGATCGTTAAGGCGTTTTGCGATTTTAATGCGGTCGATAGTGTGTACCCAGTGGGCATGCTCGGCGACTAATCGTGATTTATTGCTTTGAATCGGGCCGATAAAATGCCAAACAATATCTTGATTCGCGAAGTTCTGTAAGGCACTGGCTTTTTCGGCTAGTTCTTGCACGTAGTTTTCGCCAAATTGACGTTGACCAGCTTGATACGCTTGTTTTATATCGTCAATAGGTTTGGTTTTACTTACAGCAAGCAGAGTGACGCTGTTTACATCGCGTTTCGCGCGCTGAGTGTATTGCTGTATCTGAGTGAGTGTGTTGCTTAGGTTATCGGCGATTAAGGTCATGTTTTTATTTTATAACAATTATAAATTTTAGGAATATTATGGATATTACCGAGCTTTTAGCATTTAGCGTTGAGCACAATGCTTCCGACTTACATCTTTCTACCGGTATGCCACCAGCTATTCGTGTCGATGGTGACGTACGTAAGATTAACATTCCGTCGCTCGAAGACAAAGACGTTAATGCTTTAGTCTACGATATCATGACAGATCGTCAACGTAAGGAATACGAAGAAAACCTTGAAGTGGACTTTTCATTTGAAGTACCAAACTTGGCACGCTTCAGGGTAAATGCTTTTAATCAAAACCGTGGTCCAGCAGCGGTATTCCGTACTATCCCTAGCACTATTTTATCAATGGAAGAGTTAGGCTGCCCTGATATTTTCCGTGATATTGCTGATAACCCTCGCGGCCTAGTGTTGGTTACCGGTCCAACGGGTTCTGGTAAATCAACAACGTTGGCCGCTATGGTCGATTATATTAACCAAAACAAACGTCATCACATCTTAACCATCGAAGATCCGATCGAATTTGTTCACGAAAACAAACAATGTTTGATTAACCAACGTGAAGTTCATCGCGATACGTTAAGCTTTAACGCAGCACTGCGCAGTGCGCTTCGTGAAGATCCGGATGTGATCTTAGTTGGTGAGATGCGTGACCTTGAAACGATTCGCCTAGCGATGACAGCGGCAGAAACCGGTCACTTAGTATTTGGTACTTTGCATACCACCTCGGCACCGAAAACCATTGACCGTATTGTCGATGTATTCCCAGGTGAAGAAAAAGATATGGTACGTTCAATGTTATCTGAGTCGTTAAAAGCGGTTATCTCGCAAACCTTATTAAAGAAAGTTGGCGGTGGTCGTGTGGCGGCGCATGAGATTATGATCGGCATTCCAGCAATTCGTAACCTGATCCGTGAAGATAAAATTGCGCAAATGTATTCAGCTATCCAAACCGGTATGTCACATGGTATGCAGACCATGGATCAGTGTTTACAAAATCTATTAAGCCGTGGCCTTATCACCCGTGAAAACGCAATGGCGAAAGCGGTTGATAAAAACCAGTTTAGAGTTTACTAAACGCTTGCGTTTAAAGAGGTAGCACGATGTATTTACACACGTTACTCGAGTCGATGGTAAACCAAGATGGTTCGGATATGTTCATTACCGTGAATATGAATCCAAGTGCCAAAATCAATGGCGAGCTTACCGCTATTGATGACAAACCATTGAGCTTTGACGATGCCTTAGAGCTCGTCGAAAGCTCTATGAACGACAAGCAAAAAGACGAATTTCATACCAGCAAAGAATGTAACTATGCGATTGCTGTTGACGGTATTGGCCGGTTTCGTATTTCCGCATTTTGGCAACGAGAAATGCCAGGTATGGTGGTGCGTCGTATCGTCACTGATATTCCCGATGTTGATAAGCTAGGCTTGCCATCGGTACTCAAAGAATTGGTGATGTCAAAGCGTGGTTTAGTATTGTTTGTTGGTGGTACAGGTACCGGTAAATCAACGTCGATGGCATCACTGATTGGTTATCGTAATAACAATGCTCGAGGACATATATTAACCATTGAAGATCCAGTGGAATTTGTCCATGAGCACGGTAGTTCGATGATCACCCAACGTGAAGTTGGTATGGATACGGAGTCGTTTGAATCGGCTCTGAAAAGTTCACTCCGTCAAGCACCAGATGTGATTCTAATTGGTGAGATCCGCTCACAAGAAATCATGGAACATGCATTGAGCTTCGCTGAAACCGGACATTTGTGTATTGCGACCCTGCATGCCAACAACGCCAACCAAGCGATTGACCGTATCATGCACTTAGTGCCTGCTGAACAGCACCAAAAACTACAGTTTGATTTAGCACTTAACTTACGCGGTATTGTTGCTCAACAATTAGTACCAACCCGTGATGGTCAAGGACGCCGAGCGGCGATTGAGATTTTACTCAACTCGCCATACATTGCGGAGTTGATCAAAAAAGGGCATGTCGGTGAGATCAAAGAAGTGATGTCAAAATCACGCGAGCAAGGCATGCAAACTTTTGACCAAGCATTGTTTGACTTGTATGAGTCTGGTGATATTAGTTACGCTGATGCCTTGCATCATGCTGACTCGCCGAATGATTTACGCTTAATGATTAAGTTACGCACTAATGAATCGGGCGGTATGGGCGGCTTACGTGGTGTCACTTTAGATGGTGATGACGCGGAGTAATCTGTCGCTTTGAGTTGTTTCGAATAATAAAACGTGGCTACCGTTATGGTGCCACGTTTTTTTTAAGTTACTGAGCTCTGCTAACTTAGTTTTTAGCTAACTTGTTAACCTAGTCTTTTGGCTTAGCGCGGAGGATCTAATTTATTGTCTATCGATGTATTGACTCGGTACCAGCCGGCAATAGAATAGCGATCTCGATTTGCAGGCAATACTTCGTGCGGAAACTCTTCGCTCAAAAACACCACAATAGTTCCGTATAACGGGATAACTTTTATGCCTTGTTTGTCGTCATCATCTCGATAAAGAACTAACTCACCCTTATCGCTTGCTTGCCAGTGCGGATTTAAGTAGGTGACCATCGATAGCACACGATTGGTCTCACCCCGAAAGGCATCGTAGTGACGCTTATAGTAATCTCCTGGCGCATAGTGGGCGAAATGACTTTCAAATGAGAATAAGCCAAGGAACAGGCGGCGATTAAGGTAGCTTTGCAGCTCGGCAGCCCAATCTAACCATAATTTTCCGGCGTCAGATTCTCCGGTAATCCAGCATATTGCATCGGTACGAACAAACTCATTTTTCAGATAGTCCCGATTGCGACCGATGCCAGCATCGAGATACTTATGAACATGTAAGTTTTGTTGATAACAATATAAGGACTCAGCGATGTCTTCAGGTAATGCTGAGGGTTGAATGCTATAACCATGTTGCCAAATGTCATCAGCTATTTTAGCAAACAGCGCTTGCCAGTGATTATTGCCGTTTTTGGCATGATTCAAAGTGTGTAATGCGGCCAATATTATATTCCTAATATGCACATTGTTATTATTGATAAATACACATATAGCGACAATGGATCGCGCTAATTCATTGCCCCAGACACGCAAGTTAATCTGAGCTTTATCCTCAACATCTATAGTTTATGCATCAGTTTAAAGTGATGAGTAAACACGAGTAGGTATGAGGCAATTGCTAGGGTGGGCTGGGGTTAATCTTTAGTTTACAGGCAAATATTAAAAAGCGTTATTTATTCTGTCACTTACTTCGTTTTAGCGATCTATATAAAAATATAAAATATTACTGCCACAGGGAGAAGCAACAGGGCTAATTAAGGGGCACTAATAGTGCGAAAATTTAGGGGGGATATTTACCTTTATCGACCCGGTATGCTGCAACGACTGGTTTACTAAGAGCAAAAATTATCTGCTATCTTTCTTGGTTGTTTTGTTTTTAGACGTCTAGACGTAAAAGTGTAGATTTATTTTCAAATCCTGTGTAAAATTCACCGAAATTTACAATCTTGTCTATTATTTATTCACTTAATTGTTTTGCTGCTAATGACAGCAACCAGCTCGTGATAAATTAGTTTAAGTAGAGGCGTTATGGCTAAACATTATTTTACCTCTGAATCAGTTTCTGAAGGTCATCCGGATAAAATTGCCGATCAAATTTCTGATGCGGTGTTAGATGCGATTATTGCACAAGACAAACATTCACGTGTTGCGTGTGAAACCATGGTTAAAACCGGTGTTGCAATCATCTCTGGTGAGGTGACGACAGAAGCATGGGTTGACCTTGAAAAGATAACTCGTAAGGTTATTACCGATATTGGTTACACCTCGTCAGAAGTTGGCTTTGACGGTGAAACGTGTGGCATTATGAACCTTATTGGTCAGCAGTCACCTGAGATTGCCCAAGGTGTAGACCGTGCAAAACCTGAAGAGCAAGGTGCCGGTGACCAAGGTTTGATGTTTGGTTATGCAACAAACGAAACGCCATCATTAATGCCAGCTCCTTTGTACTACTCACACCGTTTGGTTGAGCGTCAAGCTGAAATGCGCAAATCTGGCGTATTACCATGGTTACGTCCTGATGCTAAATCACAAGTAACGTTTATTTATGAAGACAACAAACCAGTAGCAATCGATGCGGTTGTTTTGTCAACGCAACACGCTCCAGACATCAGCCAAGAAGATTTGTATGATGCGGTAATGGAAAACATTATCAAGCATACCTTACCAGCTGATTTGTTAACGGAAGATACCAAATACTTTATTAACCCAACCGGTCGTTTTGTTATTGGTGGACCGGTAGGTGATTGTGGTTTAACTGGTCGTAAGATCATCGTTGATACTTATGGTGGTATGGCACGTCACGGTGGCGGTGCGTTCAGTGGTAAAGATCCATCGAAAGTAGACCGCAGTGCAGCCTACGCAGGCCGTTATGTCGCGAAAAACATCGTTGCAGCGGGTCTTGCTGATCGTTGTGAAATTCAAGTGTCTTACGCGATTGGTGTTGCTGAGCCAACATCTATCTCTATCGAAACATTTGGCACGGGTAAGTTAGAAGAAGAGAAGTTGATCGCATTGGTACGTGAGCACTTCGATTTACGTCCTTACGGTATTACTAAAATGCTGGACTTGTTGCACCCAATGTACCAATTAACAGCAGCATATGGTCACTTTGGTCGTGAACCTTTTGAAATGACCGTGGGTGACGATACCTTTACTGCATTTAGCTGGGAAAAAACCGATAAAGCTGACGCTTTACGCGCTGCTGCTGGTTTATAATTACCGCTGAATTTATTAACGAAAAACCGGCATTTGCCGGTTTTTTTATGCCATTCAAACAGCATGCGCTTATTCTTTAAGCGAGCACCCTCATCGCTCTTGTTTTTTGTCACGACAAGCCCTATCTTGTATGCATAACTTGATTACCAGAAAAACGTGTGAGTAACGCAAGATTTTATCAGGCTGGCGATTATACGGTCGGCCAAACAATCACTTTATCCGATGATGTGTTTGGGCATGTTATTCGGGTTCTTCGCTTAAAACAAGGCGATACTATTTATCTTTTTAACGGCGATGGCCACGATTATCAAGCGACGCTGGTTGAGGTTAGCAAAAAACAGGCTGTGGCGGATATTACGCAAGCGATAGCTATTGATAATGAGTCACCACTGAGCATTCATTTAGGCCAAGGTATCTCTCGAGGCGATCGTATGGACTTTACTTTGCAAAAGTCGGTTGAGCTCGGTGTAACCAAAATTACCCCTTTGTTTACTGAGCGTTGTGGCGTCAAACTCAACGCTGAACGTCTTGAGAAAAAACGTCAACAGTGGCAAAAAATAGTGATCAGTGCTTGTGAGCAAAGTGGCCGAGCGGTGGTGCCTGAGGTAATGCCAGCGATATCGCTACAAGAATGGTTGGCGCAGCCGACTGCAAGTTTAAAGTTGAATCTTCATCCTAAAGCGCAATATTCAATTGGTAATTTACCGCATCAGGCAAGCGCCACGCGCTTGTTGATAGGCCCTGAAGGAGGTCTTTCCGATGATGAAATTAGCGAAGCAAACGACAGTGGCTTTGTTGATGTGCTATTAGGGCCGCGTGTACTGCGCACCGAAACCGCTGCTTTAGCAGCAATTACCGCCTTGCAGTGCAAGTTTGGCGATATGTAATAAAGGAAAATTTATGTCTTTACGTATTGGGGTCGTGATGGACCCAATTGAAAATATTAACGTTGCCAAGGATTCGTCATTAGCTATGATGCTCGAGGCACAAAAGCGCGGCCATCAATTGTTTTACATGAAAATGGAAGACTTGTACCTTGAGCAGGGAGAAGCTCGTGCTGAGGTTAGCAAGGTGACCGTTTATGATGACGAAAGCCATTGGTATGATATCGAATATAATGACGATATCGCTTTGCATGAGATGGACGCGATTTTAATGCGCAAAGATCCGCCATTTGATACCGAATATATTTATGCGACCTATATGCTGGAGCGGGCAGAAGAAAAAGGTACTTTGATTGTCAATAAGCCGCAAAGCTTGCGCGATTGTAATGAAAAATTATTTACCGCATGGTTTAGCCAGTTCACGCCAAAGACCATAGTGACCCGCAGTTCGACCCGTATTCGAGAATTCCATAAGCAGCACCAAGATGTGATCATTAAGCCGCTTGATGGCATGGGTGGTTCATCTATTTTCCGCATGGGCAAAGGTGAAGCGAATGTCGGAGTTATCATTGAAACCTTGACCAATCACGGTAGCATGTATGCCATGGTGCAAGAATACATGCCTGAGATTGTCGATGGCGACAAACGAATTCTGATTGTCAACGGCGAGCCTATGCCATATTGTTTGGCGCGAATCCCTGCGCAAGGTGAAACTCGTGGTAATTTAGCCGCTGGCGGTCGTGGTGAAGCGAGACCGTTATCGGCGGCAGATCGATTGGTCGCTGAAACCATTGGCCAAGAGTTGAAAAAGCGTGGTTTGTATTTTGTTGGTTTGGACATGATCGGTAATAAAGTAACCGAGATTAATGTCACCAGTCCTACCTGTATTCGCGAAATTGAAAAGGCTTATCCAATAAGCATTAGCGGTAAGCTATTCGATTGTATTGAAGAGCTCGTTAGCACACAGTAGTGGCGGCCTCACATCCATATCGCTATTTTCTGCGATAATCATCGATAAAAGGCAAGGGTTTATACTCTTGCCTTGCAAAATTGCCATTTTGCCCCCATGGTTAAGTAATGGCACGATAAGCATACTCATAACAACCTTTATCGGCATCACCCAGATAGACACAGACGTTTTATTTTTTTTGATGCACTAAATTTGAGGAGGGCTTATGGACAGCTTAGAAAACCATCTACTGATTGCTATGCCCAATATGCAAGATACCTATTTTCATAAAACGGTTACCTACATTTGTGAGCATAATGAACAGGGCGCGATGGGCTTGGTGGTTAACATTCCCGTTCGTATTACCTTGCATGAACTGCTGGGGCAAATTGATGCCGACAGTCGTATCACCGAATCTTTAACTCAGCGTGTTTTAGCTGGCGGTCCGGTATCGCCAGACCGTGGCTTTGTACTGCATAACACCCAGCCCGGGTGGACCAGTTCAATGGCGCTTAATTCGGAAATTATGATCACCACATCAAAAGATATTCTCGAGTCGTTAGGTACTGACAAAGCGCCACAGCAGTTTTTGGTTACCTTGGGTTATGCTGGGTGGGGACCAGGTCAACTTGAGCAAGAAATTAAAGACAACTCGTGGTTGATAACCCGCGCTGATAAACAGATCTTATTTGATACACCTGTCGAATTACGTTGGCAAAAAGCTGCGGAAAAATTGGGCATTGATTTAGGCCATCTATCAACCCAAGTAGGGCATGCGTAAGGCTAGATAAGCAGGACAATCTGAGGATAAATAATCCCGAGTCAGGGCTCGGGATTATTAAGGGCTAAGCCACAATCTCGATACGTTCTCGATACGTTGTTAACGGCTGATATTGAAGCCTAGTAGATCTACGAACAAGTTAGTCGTGGTGGTGACCACAACCACCTGCACCATGCACGTGACCGTGAGCTAACTCTTCGTCAGTAGCATCGCGAACTTCAATAATTTCAACATCAAACTTAAGATCAATACCGGCCAATGGGTGGTTACCATCAACGGTAATTTCATCATCTTCCATGCCAATAACGATAACGGTTTGCTCACCTTCATCGGTTTGTGCACGCAATTGCATACCCACGTCTAAATCTTCAATGGCTGAAAATAGTGCTTTTGGTACTGTTTGTACCAGACCATCGTGGCGCTGACCATAGGCATCATCGGCGCTCACGTCAACGATAAAGGTATCACCGACCTGTTTGTCATTCAGCTCATTTTCTAAACCAGGAATTAAAAAACCTGTACCTTGAATGAAACTTAGTGGTTGGTCATCGTAAGAGCTGTCGATGAGGTTTTCTTCACTGTCCATCACCGCGTAATGCATGACGACGACTTTGTTGTTTGCAATTTTCATAATGTTTCCAATTAGTGTTCATTCAAAGAATAAGGTAGAGGTGCTATTGTTAAGGTCACCTCAGGATTGTCTTTTAGACGCAGTACAGCATCATCAGGGGTATCACTTGCCAATACCGCTTGAATTTCTAACGCACCGCTATCGGCTTGGTAATGGGCAAGGATATTGCCACCACGGCGCCAATTATCACCCAGTTGTACTTCGATAAGGGTATCATTAGCAATAGTTAGCGCTAGCTCTGTCTGACCTTGTAAGCGAAATAAAGCACGTTTGTTTTTACCTAAATATTTCATCCGAGCAACCGTTTCTTGGCCCATGTAACAGCCTTTGCTGAAACTAATGCCATTAACGCACTGTAAATTAACCATCTGTGGCACGTACTCGCCAACCGCCGCTTCATTTAGATGCACAAAACCCGATTGAATTTCTAGTGCAGCCCACAGTTGGCCGTCAAATTTTGGTAGCTCAGACTGTGCTTGTAAATCGGCAATGGTTTGCTCTGTTGCGACAATTAAATAACGTGGCAGATCACCTGCTAAATAAATAATCGATGTTTGCTGGTGTTGCACAACAGGATTAAATGAGTCAGGCACTTTGCCAAATTGTTGTTCGATAAGCGCCACTCCTTGCTCGCCAACGAGCGTTAAAAACGCTAATTCGTCGCTTTGCTTGATGTCGACCTTAGCAAACACGCCATACTTTTGTAGTTGTGCCATAGATGCCGCGATGCTGGCTTTACTTTGAATAAGTAAGCGTTGGCCAAAGTGATTAATGACTCGAAATGCAGCAAACATTTTGCCTTTGGCGTCACAGTGGGCACCAACAAGCAAGCCTTTATCACTGAGTTTATTCATATCACAAGTGACTTGACCTTGTAGGTATGTGTCGGCTTCATCACCGGCAATGCTGATGGCAGAAATGTTATTACAGTCGATGGCAAAACTGTCAGGAAGCGAGCTTAAGTCAGGTCGCTGAGTTTGAAGATTCATAAGTTTTTACTATGGTTAGTTTATGCCTAATAGTAAGGAAGTTAAGTACATAACCACCACGCTATCCAGTGCATATGGGTATTTTGTTTAGCTGCAGTTAGTAATTGGGGCAAGAGGATTTAAAATCAAGCCACGGGTATCTTCAAGCCATAATTTTTGGTGGTGATTCCTTAGGGTTAGGGCTACAATAGCGGCAATTTTTACAGTGTCTCGGAAAATGTATGTCACTAGCAAACAATAAAGCCCGTTTACGTTGGGCCTGTCGTCGCGGTATGTTGGAACTAGATGTGTTGTTTCTACCGTTTGTTGATGAGGCTTGGGATAATTTGACTGACCAGCAAAAAGTAGACTTCGAGCGTTTACTTGAATGTGATGATCCAGAGCTTTTTGCTTGGTTTATGGGACATGAGGAATGCAAGGATGAAGCCCTCAACGCCATGGTACAACACATCCTCAACCGAGTTAAAGTATAAGCTCGTCTGCTGTCGTGCTGCGCGCTGCAATCTCCTAGCATGTTGCGCAGCTTTGACTTTCTATATCGTCATGGCGTCATATGCCATTGCTCTACATTTGTTTTCCAGTTTGTGGTTAGCCCTTTTCACTGTCGCAATCATGAGTCTATTGCTGTTTTTGGTGTTGGTGTTGCTACAACAACCGCTCCCCATGGGGAGCTATGTGTTAGACCAGCAAGGGTGTTTGACGATCAGTCCCTGGCATCATTATCAATTACTCACGGCTAGTCGAGTGTTACCTTTTGCTTTGTGTTTGGTGGTTAATGAACGCATAAAGTTTGTTGGCCCTAGAGAGCCAGAATCCGCGTCGTCAACCCCCAATGCAATGGTGTGGGGCGCAAAACAGCGTCGATATCAAACCATAAAAAAGCGCTATTTTTTGCTTAGCAAGACCGCGATGGCAACGCAAGACTATCGACGTTTAGCGCGTGTTATTGTTCGGTTATCCATGGCGCCAGATGATAAACTACGCCATGAATAAAACCTTGAGAGATTCAAAAGGAAGGGCTTTTAGTTGTTTGTGCTGTTAGGCGTTAGTACTGTTGGCCCTGACTGTGGCAGCTGCTCGGGGTAATCTAAGGTGTAGTGTAAACCTCGTGATTCTTTGCGTTGCATCGCCGAGAGAATGATAAGTTCTGCGACTTGCACTAAGTTACGTAACTCGAGCAAATTATTACTGACGCGAAAGTTTTTATAGTACTCTTGGATTTCTGTATTGAGTAAGTTAACGCGATTTAAGGCTCGCTCTAAGCGTTTTGTGGTGCGCACAATACCAACGTAATCCCACATAAACAAACGCAGTTCATGCCAGTTATGTTGAATCACGACTTCTTCATCGGAGTTTGTCACACGGCTTTCATCCCATGCTGGAATTTGTACAATTTTCGCTTTGTCCGATAGCTTCTGTTGAATATCTTGGGCAGCACTGCGAGCAAAAACGATACACTCAAGCAACGAGTTACTGGCCATGCGGTTAGCACCATGCAAACCGGTATAGGAGACTTCACCTATGGCATATAAATTGGCAACGTCGGTTTGACCAAACTTGTCAGTCATTACGCCACCACAAGTGTAATGTGCCGCAGGTACCACGGGTAATGGCTGTTTCGTCATATCAAAACCAAGCTCGCTGGTACGCTGATAAATGGTAGGGAAGTGTGACTTGATAAATGCCGGCTCTTTATGGCTGATATCAAGATACATGCAATCGGCACCTAAGCGTTTCATTTCATAGTCAATTGCTCGAGCAACCACATCGCGCGGTGCGAGTTCGGCACGGTCATCAAACTCAGGCATAAACCGGCTACCATCAGGGCGACGTAAAATGGCCCCTTCACCTCGTAATGCCTCGGTAAGTAAGAAAGTCCCCGCTTGTGGGTGATATAAGCAAGTGGGATGAAATTGATTGAACTCCATATTTGCTACCCGACAACCCGCTCGCCACGCCATGGCAATACCATCACCGCTGGCAATGTCAGGATTAGAGGTGTATTGATACACCTTTGACGCACCGCCGGTTGCTAAAATGGTTTGTTGTGCATATATCGCCTCAACCTTTTCTGCATTGCGATTCCAAGCATAAGCACCAATGCATTGATTTTTACCGTCAACCTGTTGCTTAACCAAATCAACGGCATTAAAACGTTCAAACACACGAATGCGAGAGTGATTTTTTACTTGTTCGCCAAGGGTGAGCTGAATCGTTTTACCGGTTGCATCCGCAGCGTGCAGAATACGGCGATGGCTATGGCCGCCTTCACGGGTTAAATGATATTCTGGTTTACCATCGGCATTGATTTGTTGATCAAAGTCTACGCCCTGATCAATCAACCATTGCATTGAGTCACGGGCATTCTCAGCGGTAAAGGTAACAATGTCTTCATCACAAATGCCATTACCTGCAATAAGAGTATCTTGGACATGGGATTCTATCGAGTCGTTTTCGTCAAATACAGCGGCAATGCCACCTTGAGCATATAGTGTTGAGCCCTCATTAATAGGGCCTTTGCTGAGTAATATGACGTCGGCATTAGCGGCGAGTTTGAGTGCGAGGGTCATGCCTGCAGCGCCGCTGCCTATAATTAACACGTCGCAATTATGTTGCTGTTTCATAAACGGATGTTGTGCTTATATCACTTGTTATGTTAACAATTTTAACTTAATTTAAGCGCAAGTAATAACTCAAATTGTCTTCAAAACAACGATTTTCATTATTTACAGAGTAAAAAAATAAAAACAGCGCGAACTTTTTGGCAAATGCCCAGTCCTAAAGGTTGTGTTTGTTAGGAGCCATATTTCCCTACAATTTGCTAAGCAAATACAGGGGGATAAAGCAGTATCTTGGTCAGATGTGCATTCCCTGACTAATGACAGTAAAGGAGAAATGGCTCGGATGAGCAAACAAAATGTTGACCAGATGTTGGTACAGCAAGTACAGCAAGGGGATAAAAATGCCTACAATGTACTTGTGCAAAAATATCAACAGAAAGTAATGAATCTGGTTTCAAGGTATGTGAAAAACCAAGCAGATGTAGCAGACGTTACACAAGAAGCTTTCATCAAGGCGTATCGAGCCTTAGCCAATTTCCGGGGTGAAAGTGCATTTTATACTTGGTTATATAGAATCGCGGTTAATACTGCAAAGAATCATTTAATGGCAAACTCGCGCAAGCCCCCAGGTAGCGATGTTGAGGTAGAAGAAGCAGAATTTTACGATAGTGGTGATGCATTGCGAGAGAATGCCTCACCTGAGCGAATGTTATTGACGGAAGAGATCCGCTCAATGATATTCAACACCATTGAGCAATTGCCAGAGGAATTACGAGTGGCAATTAATTTACGCGAGCTTGATGGATTAAGTTATGAAGAAATTGCACAAGTAATGGATTGTCCTGTTGGCACCGTGCGTTCGAGAATATTTCGTGCGCGTGATGCGATAGATAAGAAAATCAAACCATTACTACAACGTTAATTGCGATATGCGATAATAACGAATAGTAGCAAGAATTGAATGTAACATTACCCGTGTAATATTAACTACGGTGATATCTTTTAAGTAGGGTGTCTTGAACCGCAGTTATCAGCGACGTAGTGTGAGTAATAGCAATGGTTGCTGCCTTTTGCAACAGAGTGTTGAGGCGTTAAGCGACAATATTTATGAGTATGGGTATGAGTGAAAATAAGTTCGAGTCGGTATCGGCAGTGGTTGATGGTCAAGATACTGATTCACAAACTCTTGAGCAGTTAAAGCACGATGATAACTATGCCAACACCTTTGGTCGATATCAGCTAATTGGCGATGTACTGCGAGGAGATTGCAGCCAGTATTTGGCACCAAATCTAGCCGCTGATATAGCATCGGCTATCGCTGCTGAGCCAACTGTGCTAGCGCCCGTGCAACGTCCAAGTGTTGGGCAACGTTTGAAAGCCAAAGTGATTCAGCTTGCTCGTCCTGCAGGACAAATGGCCATTGCAGCAAGTGCCGCAGGATTGATGGTACTTGGTGTGCAACATGCCAACCAAACCGATGAACAACCTATTGCGCCGGTACAAGTATGGCAACCTCAGTATTCCGCGGGGGTGGCCGACCCAGTGAGTTATAACTATTCAACCTATAGCGTTGATCAGCAGCGCCAACAAGCCATTCAACATCATAAAAAATTACAGTCTTTGCTCAATGATCATCAAGCGCAAATTAAATTACAGCAACGTGAAGAATTGAACAATCAGCAACCGCGACAAACCGAACAACCAGAGGGCGTCGAAAAGTAGTTTATGAAATCTGTTTATTTGTTTTTGCTGGCGGCGATATCTATCGCCCCTGCAGTTGCCCAGCAAGCCGTAAATGACGCGCCTGTAGAAACCCCGTCTAACTCATCTGAAGTCTTAGTATCGTCGCCTAATCAAACATTGAACGCAGAGCAATGGATGCAGCGGTTAAGCAATGCGATGCGCACCTTAAGCTTTGATACATCGTTTGTCGTTGTACGAAACAACCGAGCTGAACCTTATCGTTGGCTACATGGCGTGCAAGGTGAACAGCAAATAGAGTTTCTTACCTTGCTTAATGGTGCTCGCAGTGAATCGGTACGCCTTAACTCGACGGTGAGTTATTTTGAGTCCGATAAACCTCCCTATTCTGTACGTAGTCGCACTATCCGTGGCCCAGTACCCGCAGCGCTGTTTACCGATGTCGACAAGTTACAGCAAACCTATCATTTTATTTTAGGCGGTAAGAGTCGTGTTCTTGGTCGCCAAGCACAACTGATCCGCTTGGAAAGTAAAGATAAAAACCGTTATGGCTATTGGTTCTGGCTCGATATTGAAACTGGCTTGATGTTGCGCGGTGCGATTGTCTCAAAAGAGGGCGAAATCCTTGAACAAATCCAGTTTACCCATTTGCAGTTAAGATCTGACGCATCAGAGCTATTTTCACAAGTGGCAGACATTAATTTACCTGAGGTAGTTACCAGTAACGCGCTTGAGGTCACTTTACCTTGGTCGGTAACCTATTTGCCACGTGGTTTTGAGCAAGTGAGTTCAGCCGTCCGTTATATACCCAATGTCGGTAATCAGGTACAATCTAAGATGTTCAGCGATGGACTGATTGATGTTTCTGTGTATGTTGAAGCAAGTGAACAACCTGCCCGACAAACAACGCTCAATCAAACGGGCGCAACCGTGTTACTTACTATGTTACGCGACGGACATGAAATTACTGTCATAGGTAAAGTTCCAGCGAAAACCGCAGCCCATATCGCTGATTCGATAGTCTTTAACGAATAACACGAGTATTGAGTACACATGTTGGTAGAAGAAATCGCAACAGTCGTCCATGTTGATGGAGCCTTAGCGGACGTAGAAAGTCTGGTAAAATCATCCTGTCATGGCTGTAAGCAGCAAGATAGTTGCGGTAGTGGCCAAGTCGCTAAGGCATTCCCATCTCGTCGCCTACAATTGCGAGTAACTCATCATTATAATGATTTAAGGGTTGGCGAGGAAGTTGTGGTTGGCCTGCAACAAAATTCATTATTATCATCCGCTGCCATCGTCTATCTATTGCCATTGTTGTTTATTATTGTTGCTGGCGGATTTGCTCAGTCGTTAATGGTTGAACAATGGCAAATGGCCGAACCTTGGGCGTTACTGGTTACCGCCATCAGTGGTGTTTGTGGTTGGCTGCTAGCTCGTTACCATCAACAACAACACTTGGTTAAGCAAGGCTTACAAGCGCGTATTGTGCGTCGTTGTAGCCAAGCTGTTGTCGTCGAACCGTACAGAAATATTGACTTAATCAATTAGCGTAAATAGCTGTCTGATAAATCACCGTCTCAACATCATGTCTTAATTTAAGTGAATCGGTTGCCAGATTTAGACTGGCTTTTAAGAGGGTCTAAACAGGCTAACCGATCTTTTAGTTACGTTTGTTTACTGTAGCTTCTTTAGTTGCAAGAGCTGCATCGGTGTAAAGGTTTGTAGCAGACAATTGCCCGCACTCTATTTCTTTTGTGATATAGGCACTTGATATTTTTGTAATGTTCAAGTGTGCAAATGAAACTTTAATTAGCGCCATGGGCCTAATTAATGTAAAATTCGCGCAACAGTTTAATTTAAACTGGCTAAGGCTGTGAGCGCAATATGCTCGGCTGGTAAACCGCTTTGTCTTTTGGTTTGTCACATGCCTCTCTAAATCCATAAGCTTAGCCGGTTGCTTTTTCAAAAGTTATATAGATGAAGAACATACGCAACTTTTCAATTATTGCCCACATTGACCACGGTAAGTCGACGCTGTCAGATCGACTAATTCAACACTGTGGTGGTTTATCTGATCGCGAGATGGCAGCGCAAGTTCTTGACTCCATGGACTTAGAGCGTGAGCGCGGTATTACCATTAAAGCGCAAAGTGTTACCTTAGATTATACAGCCAAAGATGGTGAAACATACCAGCTTAACTTTATCGACACCCCAGGTCACGTTGACTTTTCTTATGAAGTTTCTCGTTCGCTAGCAGCATGTGAAGGTGCGTTATTGGTTGTTGATGCAGGCCAAGGTGTCGAGGCACAAACACTAGCGAACTGCTATACCGCTATTGAAATGGATTTGGAAGTGGTGCCAATTTTAAATAAAATTGACTTACCACAGGCTGATCCTGATCGTGTATCAGAAGAAATCGAAGACATCATTGGTATCGACGCAACAGACGCGGTGCGTTGCAGTGCAAAAACAGGTATTGGCATTGAAGATGTACTAGAAAGTATTGTTGCTAATGTACCACCACCAGTTGGTGAACCAGAAGAAAAACTGCAGGCACTTATCATCGACTCTTGGTTCGATAATTACCAAGGTGTTGTGTCGTTAGTGCGTATTGTTAATGGTCAGCTGAAAAAAGGCGACAAGATGACCGTGATGTCGACAGGCCAGAGCCACATTGTCGACAAAGTCGGTATTTTTACACCAAAACAAACCGACACAGGCGTGCTAAAAACGGGTGAAGTGGGTTTTGTTATCGCCGGTATTAAAGACATTCACGGTGCACCAGTGGGTGATACCTTAACCTTAACGCGCGATCCTGCTGATAAGCAACTACCGGGTTTCCAAAAAGTAAAACCTCAGGTATATGCGGGTATTTTCCCTATAAGCTCAGATGACTTTGAAAACTTCCGTGATGCGTTAGGTAAGTTAAGCTTGAATGATGCATCGTTATTCTATGAACCAGAGAGTTCAGGTGCATTAGGTTTTGGTTTCCGTTGTGGCTTTCTTGGTATGCTGCACATGGAAATTATTCAAGAGCGTTTAGCTCGTGAATATGATCTTGATTTGATTACAACGGCACCAACGGTAAACTACGAAGTATTAAAGACTGACGGTACTGTCGTAACCATTGATAATCCAGGTGACTTACCAGCGGTTAATAATATCAGTGAAATTCGTGAGCCTATTGTTGAGGCCAATATTCTCGTGCCACAAGAACATTTAGGTAACGTCATTACCTTATGTATAGAAAAACGTGGTGTGCAGAAAAACCTGACTTACCATGGTAATCAAGTCGCGGTGAAATATGAGCTGCCGATGGCTGAAGTGGTGATGGATTTCTTTGATAAGTTAAAATCAACCAGTCGTGGTTATGCATCACTTGATTATAACTTTGTTCGTTTCCAAGCATCGGACATGGTTCGCTGTGATATCTTAATTAATGGCGATCGCGTTGATGCGTTAGCGATGATAACTCACCGCACTAATTCAGTAAGCCGAGGTCGCGAGCTGGTTGAAAAACTGCGTGAGTTAATCCACCGCCAAATGTTCGATATTGCTATTCAAGCAGCGATCGGTAACAACATCATTGCTCGTACGACAGTGAAACAGTTACGTAAGAACGTTATTGCTAAATGTTACGGTGGT
The DNA here is from genome assembly GCF_041379765.1 of Thalassotalea sp. Sam97. Classification (NCBI taxonomy): domain Bacteria; kingdom Pseudomonadati; phylum Pseudomonadota; class Gammaproteobacteria; order Alteromonadales; family Colwelliaceae; genus Thalassotalea; species Thalassotalea maritima. The sequence continues at coordinate 627,961 of NZ_CP166919.1, forward strand.
GACGTGTCTCGTAAGAAAAAACTATTACAAAAACAAAAAGAAGGTAAAAAACGCATGAAGCAAGTTGGTAATGTTGAAGTACCACAGGAAGCGTTCTTAGCCGTTCTAAAATTAGGGAAATAAATAAAACATGGCAGCGTATTTTTCAATATTACTGGTCGTTGTGACTTTCATTACCGGTGTGGTTTATTTTGTCGATAGATTTGTCTATTTACCAAAGCGTAAAGCCGCGCTACAAGCAACACAGGAAAAGTGCGCGCAGCCACTTGATGACGCTGCCGTGGAAAAAATCATGACACCTAATGCGTTGGTGGATACATCGGTACAAATATTTCCGGTGATCGCTTTCATTATGGTGTTAAGGTCGTTTTTGTGGGAACCGTTTCAAATTCCGTCGGGCTCAATGATGCCAACGTTGTTTGATGGCGATTTCATTTTAGTTAATAAGCACAACTATGGTTTACGCGATCCAATTGCTCGCCATAAGTTTGTCGATATCGGTGCTCCTGAACGTGGCGATATCATCGTCTTTAAATATCCTTTACAACCGAACGTTGATTACATCAAACGTGTCGTAGGGTTACCAGGCGATCGCATTGTTTATAAAGACAAGTATGTCTATGTGCAGCCAAAATGTGACAGCCAACCGTGCCCTAAATTGGAAAAAATTGCCGTTGAATTCAAGCAAAGTGGCGAGTTTTTCCAACAAGGCATTCCTTTATCACGTTATCAATCACAAACCGGTGAAAAGAACCACGATATCTTAGTCAATAATGCAACACCACAACAAACCAATCGTTTTTACACACAGGCTGGTATGCGCCGTGGCGAATGGTTAGTGCCTGAAGGTGAGTACTTTGTTATGGGCGATAATCGCGATAATTCGCTTGATGGTCGCTTTTGGGGATTTGTACCTGAGGAAAACTTAGTCGGTGAGGCTGTGGCTATATGGATGAGCTTCGACTTTGAACGTGATGAAAGCGACTTTTTACCAACGTGGGTACCATCAGGTGTCCGTTTAAACCGTATTGGCGGAATCGAATAGTTTGAATAAAAGTTTAATGCTGCAACGTTTGCAGAAAAAATTAGGTTACCAGTTTCGCGATCAGCAACTATTGGTGCGGGCGCTAACGCACCGCAGTGCCAAAGGTGAAAATAACGAGCGCTTGGAATTTCTAGGCGATTCAATCCTTGGTTACATTATTGCTCGAGCGTTATTCGAGCAGTTTCCTAAAGCCAGTGAAGGTGAACTTACTCGTATGCGCTCAACACTTGTTCGAGGCGTTACCCTAGCACAACTCGGTCGTAGCTTTGAGCTTGGCGAAACTTTGATTCTCGGCCCAGGTGAATTAAAAAGTGGTGGCTTTCGTCGCGATTCCATTTTGGAAGATGCGGTGGAGGCGATTATTGGTGCCGTGTTTGTTGACTCTGACATGGATACTTGTCGTGACTTAGTGTTGACTTGGTTTGCAGCAAAACTGCAAAGCATTACTCCGGGCAAGTCGCAAAAAGATCCGAAAACACGCTTACAGGAATACTTACAAGGGCGCAAAATGGCGCTACCTAAATATGAAGTTACCGAGGTAACCGGTCAGGCACATAATCAGCAATTTACTATCAGCTGTGAAGTGCAGGGCATTGAAGGTGTTATTATTAGTAAAGGTACTTCAAGGCGTAAGGCCGAACAGGCTGCCGCTGAGCAGGCATTGGAGCAGTTAGATGTTAAATAGTGAACAATATTGTGGCTTGGTAGCCATCGTTGGTCGCCCTAACGTGGGTAAATCGACCTTACTAAATGCATTGCTAGGGCAAAAAGTAAGTATTACTTCGCGTAAACCACAAACCACGCGTCACCGTATTTTGGGTATTTTAACAGAGGGTGATCGCCAAGCTGTATTAGTCGATACTCCTGGTCTGCATCAAGAAGAAAAGCGCGCTATTAACCGCTTAATGAACCGAGCTGCATCGAGCTCCATTAACGAGGTTGAACTTATCATTTTTATGGTTGAGGGAACCCATTGGACCAGTGATGACGAAATGGTGTTGAACAAAATCAAACAGGCAAAACGACCAACGGTGTTGGTGGTTAATAAAGTTGATAATGTTCAAGATAAAGAAGAGTTATTACCACACTTGCAAAAGCTAGGGGCGATGTATGATTTCCAAGAAATCGTGCCGATCAGTGCCTCGAAAGGTGACAAAGTAGATAAGATCAAAGAAATCTGTCTCCAGAGCTTACCTGAAGGCGATTTTTGGTTTCCTGAAGACTACATCACCGACCGTTCATCACGTTTTATGGCGTCAGAAATTTTACGTGAAAAACTAATGCGTTTTACCGGTGATGAGCTACCGTATTCAACGACAGTCGAAATAGAGCAGTTTCAATCGGATGAAAAAGGCACCTTACATATTAATGCTTTGGTATTGGTTGAGCGTAATTCTCAAAAGCGCATGATCATTGGCAACAAAGGCGAGAAAATGAAGGTCATTGGCCGAGAAGCCCGCCGCGATATGGAAGAGTTGTTTGAGCGTAAAGTGTATTTAGAAACCTGGGTTAAAGTGAAATCTGGGTGGGCTGATGATGAACGTGCTTTACGCAGTCTTGGCTACGGAGACGATTACTCGGGGTAATCATGGCCTATCGGCAAGAGCAATATCAACGCGCTTATGTACTGCATTTAAGGCCATATCGAGATAATGCTCGGCTGGTAAATTTACTGACGGAAAACGACGGCCATGTTAGTGCCGTCGTTTATACATCCAGCAGTGGCAAAAACAGTAAATTGGGTTCTTTACAACCATTCTCGCTGCTACAAGTCTCTCTGCAAGGGGCAGGTTCGTTGCCTATTTTGAATAAAATAGAGCGAGCTGAGAAAAGCCTTAATTTGCAATCTCAATACCTTTATAGTGGTTTTTACCTCAATGAGTTGTTAGTACGGTTGTTACCGGAAAATATTAGCTTAGACTGCTTATTTGCGGATTATCATCGAACGTTATTAGCGTTTACTCAACAAAACACACTTGAGCCACTATTGCGTCAATTTGAATTGGCGCTACTTGAAGAATTAGGCCTAGGGTTAGACTTCTCCACGTTAGAATCCAGCCTGGCTGAACCAGAGCCAACCCAGCAGGCAGTATCACTAACTCACCCCATTCAATGGTACTGTTATCATAAAGAACAGGGCTTCTTATTAGCCTCTGCTAATGCCAAAATGGCGGTCTACAATGGTCAACATCTGTTGGCTATCGCCCATGGAAATTTAACCGAAGGCGACGTATTATTAACCTGTAAGCGACTGATGCGACAGGTGTTATTTGAACTTCTTGGCGGCAAACCGCTTAATAGCCGACGTTTGTTTGCCAGTGCATTTAAACAATAAATTAGGGTATCTCAATGAAAGACATTCTGTTGGGCGTCAACGTTGACCACATTGCCACGCTACGCCAAGCACGTGGTACAACTTATCCAGATCCTGCACATGCGGCCAGTGTTGCTGAACACGCTGGTGCTGATGGCATCACTATCCATTTGCGCGAAGATAGACGCCACATTACCGATCGCGATGTTGAGGTAATGGCCCATACGATTCAAACTCGCATGAACTTAGAAATGGCCGTAACCGATGAGATGCTCGATATTGCTTGTCGTATTAAGCCTGCTTTCGTGTGCTTGGTGCCTGAAAAACGTGAAGAATTAACCACCGAAGGTGGTTTGGATGTAGCAGGGCAGTTAGATAAAATCACCGATGCCGTTAAACGATTAATGGCGCAGGGTATTACTGTCAGCTTATTTGTCGATGCGGATAAAGCACAGTTACAAGCTTGCCAACAATCGGGTGCCGAATTTATTGAAATTCACACCGGCCATTACGCAGACGCAACCAGCGAGCATGAGCAACACGCGGAGCTCGATAAAATCAAACGTGGTGTAGAATTTGCGACTGAGCTCGGTTTAAAAGTCAACGCCGGTCACGGTTTACACTACTTTAATGTTAAACCAATCGCAGCGATAGACGATATTATCGAATTAAACATTGGTCATGCCATTATTGCTCGCGCGGCCATTGACGGTTTAGACAAAGCCGTGCGCGATATGAAGCGTTTGATGCTTGAAGCGCGCCAAGCATAATGATTAGGAAGTGATATGTCGGTTGTCGGTATAGGAAATGACATCGTAGAAATCGCTCGTATTGATACCATGAGCGAGGCTGCGCGCGAGCGTCTTGCCAGACGGGTGTTAACCGAACGTGAGTATCAACATTATCAAAGCTTAAATTTTAAGTCGCCTTATCTTGCCAAACGTTGGGCAGGAAAGGAGGCCGCTGCAAAGGCGCTAGGAAGAGGTATCGCCGATGGCATTTCTTTTAAAGATTTTGATATCGTCAGCTTGTCCACCGGTCAACCAACATTGCAGTTAACCGGAAGGGCAGAGCAAATTGCTGAAGATATGCAGGTAAGCTCGGTACACATCAGCTTATCCGACGAAAAACATTACGCCCTAGCCTTTGTGGTTTTATCTAAATAGCGCGGTTAATTTGAAACGCTTGTTGGCGCATCGAGGCAATATGGTTTGTCGGCAATGCGCCTCTGAGCAAATGACCGCTATTTCGTGCTAAACTGACACATCCGTTACAACTCTAAAGGTAACGGTTTTATCCTCTAACACCTAACATTGTCATGTACTTATGGTAAAAATATTTCAGCAAAAAAAAGACGCGAGTCTTGTTAAGCAACGCAAACGTCTAACCATCGAACGGTTAGATATGAATGGTGACGGTGTTGGCAAACTTGCCAATAAGCCAGTGTTTGTCAGTCAATCCTTGCCGGGTGAAAGCGTTGAAGTTGTTATCACGGAACAAAAAAGTAAGTACTTACGCGCACAGTGTAAACAGGTAATTGACGCTAGCTCTCAAAGAGTAGAACCTAAGTGTCCACACTTTTATCAATGTGGTGGTTGTGATTTGCAACACATGTCTTATCAGGCTCAGGTTGACTATAAGCAGCAAAAAATATCGCAACTATTTCGTCGCAACGCCAATCTTGAACACTTGCCTTGGCAAGCTCCATTGTTAGGTAACGGTTGGCATTATCGTCGCAAGGCACGTATCGGTGTGCAATATAATAAGCATGGCGAGCCCATTGTCGGTTTTCGTCAGCGCGGTAAAAACGTGTTAACACCAATTAAGGTGTGCGCTGTTTTACCTGATTCGCTACAAAACATATTTGTACCATTACAGCAGCTATTAAAACAACTACCGGCACATGCTGTTGGTCATTGTGAAGTGATTCATGCCAATCAACAGGTGGTGATTTTACGGGTATTAATATCGCTATCGTCTGAGCAGTTGCAATCTATTGAACAATTTGCCGAGCAGCACCAGTTGGCAGTATGGTTACAAACCGATAAGGAAACCATTGACCTACAAGCACAACCTGTGCCGGCAATGAGTTATATTATTGACGACAAAACCTTACAGTTTCACCATAATGATTTTTTACAAGTAAACGCTGTACTTAACAATAAAATGGTTGACCAAGCGATGACTTGGTTAGATATTGGTACGGACGATCAAATTCTTGATCTCTTTGCTGGGTTCGGTAATTTTAGCTTACCAATGGCGGCACGAGCTAAAGCAGTTATTGGTGTCGAAGGGGTTGAGACTATGGTTGCGCGAGCTACGGCCAATGCCCAAGCCAATAACCTTGATAATTGCTGTTTTTTCCAAGCAGATCTGAATGATGAAAATGCGCCTTGGCCTTGGTTATCCAAATTTTCATCCGGCCGTGTCAATAAAGTGTTGCTTGATCCGGCTCGAGCGGGCGCGCCAGGGGCAATTAAACGTATTATTGAGTTGAGCCCAGACAAGGTGCTTTACGTATCTTGTGATGCGGCCACTATGGCTCGAGATAGTGCGGTACTGTTGGCAAATGGGTATCGCCTGATCAAACTATCGTTAATGGATATGTTTGCCCAAACAAGACATGTCGAAAGCATGGCCTTGTTTGTAAAGCGTTAGTAGTTATCAAATGCTGCTGTCGATTTTCACAAGAAAGTGATTCGCACCTTGTGATAAGTAAGTTGGTATTACGCAATTAGGAAGAATAATGGTATCGGTTCGTAAATCACACCCCATGTCAGAACAAGGCTTTAAGACCTTGCTGCACGACTTAAAACTTAGTGAAGATAAGCATCAAGCGTTAGTAAACGTGTTTGACATGCTGAGTTCTACCTACACTGAGCATGAGTCTCAATTGCAAAAAGGCTTGGAAATGGTGCACATTTTAGCCGACCTTAACATGGATTGTGACTCGTTATGCGCTGCTATGATCGTGCCTTTGCAAGAACAGCAACTTCTATCATTAGAGGACATCGAAGCGCAATTTGGTCAGTCTATTACCACCTTAGTTCAGGGTGTGCATCAAATGGATGCCATTCGCAGTTTACAACAACCGAGTGGCACGCATCATGCGAGTGCGCAAATCGAAAATATTCGCAAGATGTTGTTATCTATGGTGGAAGATGTACGGGCTGTGGTGATTAAACTTGCCGAACGGGTATGTAATCTTAATAGTGTTAAGAATGCTGATGAAGACGTAAAAGTATTAGCGGCTAAAGAAACGGCCAATATTTATGCGCCACTGGCAAATCGTTTAGGTATTGGTCAAATAAAGTGGGAGCTAGAAGATATAAGCTTTCGTTATTTGCACCCGCAAACCTATAAAAAAATCGCCAACTTGTTAGACGAAAAACGCATGGATCGCGAGCAATATATGCTCGACTTTGTCGCCGCCGTGCAACAGCAACTGGATAACTTAGGTATTCAAGGCACAGTTTACGGTCGCCCTAAGCATATTTACAGCATTTGGAAGAAAATGCAGAAAAAGTCGTTAGACTTTGAGCAGTTATTCGATGTTCGTGCAATTCGCGTTATCGTTGATAAGCTACAAGATTGTTATGGTGCGCTTGGTGCAATTCACACCAACTGGAAGCATTTGCCAAGCGAATTTGACGATTACGTTGCAACCCCAAAACCGAACGGTTACCAATCAATTCACACGGTAGTACTTGGGCCTGCTGGTAAGCATGTGGAAGTACAGATTCGTACTCAGCAAATGCATGACGATGCTGAGCTAGGTGTTGCCGCGCACTGGCGTTATAAAGAGGGCAGCGCCAGCGGCAAAAATGGCTTTGACGAGAAAATTAATTGGTTGCGCAAATTACTGCAATGGCAAGAAGATGTGCAGTCATCTGACGATTTGGTTGAAGAACTTCGCAACGAAGTATTTGAAGATCGTATCTATGTATTTACCCCAAACGGCGATGTGATTGATTTACCTAATGGCTCAACGCCGTTAGATTTTGCTTATTATATCCACTCCAATGTTGGTCATCGCTGCATCGGTGCTAAGGTCGATGGTCGTATTGTACCGTTTACTTATAAGCTAAATACCGCTGAGCAGGTGGAAGTATTAACCAGCAATAAGCCTAATCCGAGTCGTGATTGGACGAACCCAAGCTTGGGTTATATTCACACCGCGCGAGCGCGCTCTAAAGTACAAAGCTTTTTCAAATTACTCGATAAAGATAAGCATGAACAAGCAGGCAAAGAAGCGTTAGAAACAGAGCTACACAAGCATGAATTAGCAGAGCTTGATTACAAGCCGCTATACAAAAAATTCAATGTAAAGTCCTTAGCTGATTTGCATGTTGCTATCGGTAGTGGCCACGTTAAAGTTGCTCAGGTTATTAATCAATTAAACTTTGTTGCCAATAAAGATAAGCGCAAAGATGAAATTGATCCTAAGCTGGTTATCAAACAAGAGGGCGATAAACAGCGCATTGAAAAGGACGGCATTACAGTCTCTGGCGTTGGTAACTTATTAACCCATATGGCCAAGTGCTGTCAGCCCGTACCGGGTGACGATATTGAAGGCTTTATTACCCAAGGTCGTGGTATCAGTGTACACCGTCGCAACTGCGAGCAATTAAAGCATGCACTTGAGCAGTCACCTGAGCGTCAAGTTGATGTGCAGTGGGGGAAAACCTCTGCCAGAGACTATCAAGTCGATATTCGAGTGATCACCAGTGAGCGCCAAGGCTTATTGCGCGATGTGACCACGGTGATTGCCAATGAAAAAGTCAACGTGCTTGATATGTCATCGCGATACGATGTAAAAAACCGCAACAATGAGATGCGCTTTAAGTTGCAGGTTGCCAACACCGATGCTTTATCACGGCTAGTAAATCGTTTGGATCAAATTGATGATGTGATCAGTGTAGAACGGATCAATAGCTAATGAACAATGACAATGACACGCACATGTTAGACTCGCCGGCGAGTATTGAAAAGCTGGTATGGATCATGAGTAAGCTACGCGATCCTGAACAAGGCTGCCCATGGGATTTAAAGCAGTCTTATAAAACCATTGTGCCATACACTCTTGAAGAAGCATTTGAAGTTGCTGAAGCCATCGAAAACCAAGACTATCAAGAGCTGGAAAAAGAGCTTGGCGATTTATTGTTTCAGGTGGTTTTTTATGCCCGCTTAGCTGAAGAAGAGCAGCGTTTTGCGTTTAACGATATTATTGTCGCCATTTGCGAAAAGTTGATTCGTCGTCATCCACATGTATTCGCACAAGCTGAGTTTGCTGATGAACAAGCGATCAAAGCCAATTGGGAAGAGGAAAAGGCCAAAGAGCGTAAGCAAAAAAATAGCCAAACCTCGTTACTTAGCGACATCCCCAAAGCACTCCCGGCGTTAAGCCAAGCGGCGAAAATTCAAAAACGTGTCGCCCACGTTGGTTTTGATTGGGACAATATTCATGATGTTTTGGCGAAAATTAAAGAAGAGGTTGCCGAAGTTGAACATGAGTTGGCACAAACAACGGTTAACCAACAAGCTCTTTTAGAAGAGATCGGTGATTTATTGTTTGCCACCGTAAATCTAGCGCGTCATGCTAAAGGTGATCCTGAGCAGGCGTTGCGACAAGCCAACCAAAAGTTTACTCGCCGTTTTCAATATATCGAAGCTTATCACCAACAGCACCAGCTCGATATTAAGCAATCATCACTGGCATTCTTAGAAGAGCTTTGGCAACAGGCCAAACAACAAGGCTGAGTCGCTTGCTCAGCCGTAAGACTATGAATTCAGTTTGCCTAGTGCTTTATTGCTTACATTAGCTTTGCTTTTGCTACTCTTACCGCGTCATTAAATTATCATCGCTATGTCATGTATTTGACACATTAGCTCGTTACTGTGTGCTTAATTTTTAAGCTTATAGAGTAGCGGAGAGCTATCATGTTACAACATACAAACCGTATGACTTTGATGCGTAAACGTAGTGCACATCATAAAGTATTTGTACCGAGTAACGCCCGAGAAAACCAATATCTATTGGCTGAGTTCAAGCCCAATAACGCGCTTTTGCAGTTAATTACTGGTGAGTATCAAAGTGGTGTCAGCGTTGGTGATTTTTATCGCAAGTTATCACATCACTTTTTTAAACTGTGTGGCCAGCATGGCTTTGACAATGTAAGTCTTATTGGCAAGCATAAATTAGTACGGGTAATGTATAGCGAAGAGCAGCAGGTATTGGAAACAGAGCAACAAATACTGTTTATGTATAGCCCTATACAACACGTTGGCTTAACCACATTTTTTGATGAGCAACAACTTAGCGACAAAATCCAATTGTTATTTTTAGCCACGGGCGATGATCTGCGTCATCATGCACCTAAATTTCATAACCGTGTTGCTCGCTTGTTAACTGAATTTTCACGCATGCTGAGTGTAAGTGTTGGAAGCTTTAAAATTAGAGATCACCAACACCTCACCTTTGATGTATTTGCCAAGGCCAAAGGCGAGCGTAAAATAAAAACTCACGGTTTTCGGCCTGTTGCTGAGCGCTACAAGGCGCAATCATTTTTATTACCTAAAGAAAAACAAAGCATGACGTTTGCTGTGGTTAATTTGCCGATTCATCGCGGTCTTTTGGAATTTTGCGATATTGATGAAACAGCGCCAGATCCTTACAACCCGCTTTATATGTTTGTCAGTAATCAATTTATCAAAGTCGCCAAACAGTACAATCTGAATAATTTAGCCATAATTGCCAATGGCAAAACACCAATCATCCGCTGTGACAATGAGGACTATGTCCTACCCAAGGGCGAGTTAATTTATCTTGGCTATAAGCCCGCCTCAAATGACGGAATGTTCACTAGCCAGTGGGATAGTAGAAATTTAGTCGACAGCATTAAGCTGGTATTTGTTGCTAGTGACAATGATTGCCATAAAACTGGCTATGGGCGCTTTGTAAATCATATAAGCCAAGCAGTCAAAAAATTATGCGTTGAACTCAATTATCAAGCTGAGCATGATGCCGTGATGTTGCGTTTTCATCAACATTTAATGTACACCTTGTCAAAGGCCCTGTAGCACGGCAACGCACAGTCTATCTAAAAGACGAGTGACAGCGTTTACCCTATTCCCCTTGCATGGTTGCTATAATAGAACGTGCACCACCGTGGTTGCGATGCTCACATAGGTAAATACCTTGCCATGTGCCTAACGCAAGTTGGCCATTACTAATAGGAATGATTAGCTGATTACCAATGGTGGTTGACTTGATATGCGCCGGCATGTCATCACTACCTTCATAATCGTGCTGGTAGTAAGGTGCGTTTTCAGGAACAAAGCGATTAAAATGTTGTTCCAAATCGAGGCGTACGGTGGGATCTGCATTTTCATTTATACTCAACGAAGCAGACGTGTGTTGTAAGAACAAATGCAGCAGGCCAACGCGATAATTAGCGAGCTCAGGTAACTGTAGGTAGATTTCCTTATCGATTAAATGAAAACCGCGCGATTTAGGGGGAAGTGTTAAACGTGATTGCGCCCACATGATTAGGTATTCCTATGTTGAAAATTGCTACAAACGACTATTGTTGTCTAACTTTGCATTTGTTACAATAGCGCCCCGTCCTGCTAGACTGTACTTGTTACGGTTTATGTCTAAAAACATAACAACAACTTAACTGTGATTTTACACGCGGCTTGGTTTTACCATGTCCTGCGCTACAGTTTATTTGCTAGCAATCTATCGTGATGCTTAATTTGAATTTCCTAAGCGCACAATAGACACACAATTTCTGTTAATTCCTTAATTCCGGGTTTCACATGACAACGAGATATATTTTTGTAACAGGTGGGGTGGTTTCATCCCTAGGTAAAGGTATTGCTGCGGCTTCGATGGCAGCTATATTGGAAGCCCGAGGTCTTAAAGTGACCATGCTTAAATTAGACCCTTACATTAATGTTGACCCGGGTACTATGAGTCCTATTCAGCATGGTGAAGTATTTGTTACTAATGACGGCGCTGAAACAGACCTTGACCTTGGTCACTATGAGCGCTTTATTCGTACCAAAATGACCAAGAAAAATAACTTCACCACAGGTCGTATTTACCAAGACATTCTTGCTCGTGAACGTCGCGGTGAGTTTTTAGGTGCAACCATTCAGGTTATCCCACACATTACCAATGATATTAAGCGTCGTGTTATTGAAGGCGCTGAAGGTTATGACGTGGCCATGGTTGAAGTTGGTGGCACAGTAGGTGATATCGAATCGCAACCGTTCTTAGAAGCAATTCGTCAACTAGGTGTAGAGCTTGGTCGTGAGCGTGCAATGTTTATGCACTTAACCTTAGTTCCTTACTTAGCTGCAAGTGGTGAAATCAAAACCAAACCAACGCAACACTCGGTTAAAGAGTTGCGCTCAATTGGTATTTTCCCTGATATCTTAGTATGTCGTAGTGAAGGGGTTATCCCTGCGAATGAACGTGCGAAAATCGCATTGTTCTGTAATGTTGAAGAAAAAGCTGTTGTTGCTATGCGTGACGTTGACAGCATCTACAAAATCCCAGCATTGTTAAGGTCGCAAGGTACCGACGACATCGTATGTAAGCGTTTTGGTATTGAAGCACCAGAAGCTGACTTGAGCGAGTGGGAACAAGTTCTATTCCAAGAAGCCAATCCAAAAGGTGAAGTAACCATTGGTATGGTTGGTAAGTACATTGAACTACCAGATGCATACAAGTCGGTAAACGAAGCATTAAAACATGCAGGTTTGAAAAACCAATTAACCGTGAACATCAAGTACATTGATTCACAAAACGTTGAAGCCAAAGGCGAAGAAGAGCTTGCAGGCGTTGATGCTATTTTAGTGCCTGGCGGTTTTGGTGAACGTGGTGTTGAAGGTAAAATTTTAACGGCGAAATACGCACGTGAAAACAAGGTACCTTACTTTGGTATTTGTTTAGGTATGCAAGTTGCGTTAATTGAATACGCACGCAACGTAGCCGGTCTAGAAAACGCTCATTCAACCGAGTTTGATCCGCAGTCACCATATCCTGTGGTTGGTCTAATTGAAGAGTGGTTAGACGAAGCGGGTAATGTTGAAACACGTGACGAGAATTCAGACTTAGGTGGTACCATGCGCTTAGGTTCACAACTATGTCATTTAGTCGCAGGTACCAAAGCGGCTGACATTTACGGTAGCGACAGTGTATTTGAACGTCATCGCCATCGTTACGAAGTAAACAATAACTACCGTGACAAACTAGAAGAAGCGGGTCTTGTTTTCTCAGGCTTATCAGCAGATAAGAAATTGGTTGAGATGGTCGAGATACCTGAGCACCCTTGGTTTGTTGCCGGTCAGTTCCATCCGGAGTTTAACTCCACACCGCGTGATGGGCACCCACTATTCCAAAGCTTTATTGCTGCGGCATATGAAGCGCAAAAATCAAAAAACAACTAATTACCCAAAGCCGCAGTTAGTCTTAACTTGCGGCTTTTTAAATATCAATAATAATAATTTAGCAATACAGCCAACTAATCGTTAGAGGTAAACATGTCAGAAATAATTAAGGTTATTGCTCGTGAAGTTATGGACTCACGTGGTAATCCAACAGTAGAAGCCGATGTACGCTTAGCGTCAGGTGCGTTTGGTCGTGCTTGTGCGCCATCTGGTGCATCAACAGGTTCTCGCGAAGCGCTTGAACTACGCGATGGCGACAAATCACGTTATTTAGGTAAAGGTGTATTGAAAGCGGTTGCTGCTGTTAACGATAGCATTGCTCCGGCACTACTTGGCAAAGACGCTAACGCTCAAGCTGAAATTGACCAGATCATGATTGATCTTGACGGTACAGAGAATAAAGAAAATTTTGGTGCAAACGCTATTCTAGCGGTATCACTAGCCGTAGCAAAAGCAGCAGCGAATGATAAAGGCGTTGAATTATACGAGCACATCGCTGATCTTAACGGTACGCCTGGCCAATACTCAATGCCAGTACCGATGATGAATATCCTTAATGGTGGTGAGCACGCCGACAACAATGTTGATATTCAAGAATTCATGGTTCAGCCAGTTGGCGCACCAAGCTTTAAAGAAGCGTTACGTATGGGCGCTGAAATCTTCCATCAGTTGAAGAAAGAGCTAAGCGCGAAAGGCTTGAATACGGCTGTTGGTGATGAAGGTGGTTTTGCCCCTAACCTAGCATCAAACGAAGATGCATTGGCGCTTATTGAAACAGCGGTAACAAACGCTGGTTACAAAATGAATGAAGACGTAACTTTAGCGTTAGACTGTGCATCATCTGAGTTCTACAAAAATGACGTATACGATCTAGCAGGTGAAGGTAAGCAGTTTGATTCTGAAGGTTTCGCTGGTTACCTTGCCGATCTTGCTAACCGTTACCCAATCGTATCAATCGAAGATGGTTTAGATGAAAGCGACTGGGCTGGCTGGAAAGTTCTAACTGATATGATCGGCGATAAAGTTCAGCTTGTCGGTGATGACTTATTTGTTACCAACACCAAGATCTTAAAGCGTGGTATCGATGAAGGCATCGGTAACTCAATCTTAATTAAATTTAACCAAATCGGTTCACTGACTGAAACATTAAATGCAATTAAGATGGCAAAAGATGCAGGCTTTACCGCGGTTATTTCACACCGTAGTGGTGAAACAGAAGATGCAACTATCGCTGACTTAGCGGTAGGTACAGCTGCTGGCCAAATTAAAACGGGTTCATTATGTCGTTCAGATCGTGTTGCTAAGTACAACCAATTACTTCGTATTGAAGAGTTCTTAGGCGACAAAGCGGTATACAATGGCCGCAGTGAAATCAAAGGTCAATAATACGACCTTGCGATAAAATAAAAAAACCTGCTTCGGCAGGTTTTTTTATACCTAAAATTTTATCTGCTGTATATGCTGTGGCGGGGGATGGTTTCGATTGTCAGCTAAGGTGATAGCGGGCAGGGTAAATAACAATTTTGGCTTTTTTACGATGCTAGTGTAGTCTATTATTTCATCAGGTGGTGTTTTGCCTGTATTTTCATAATCTTATTCGAGCCGTTTGTTTATATGCAAGATTTACTGAGTAATGTCATTACGCATTCTCCACAGTTCTCCGAACTGTGCAGCGCTTTATATGAGCGAGAAGTAAAGCAACTTGCAGATACCACACCGGCAAGATGTTCGGCATTACCTGCTCGCTTAAAGAGCTTACCTCACTATGTTCGTCGCACTGCTGGTTCAATGTTGGCCAGTCAATCACCGCTCAGCATCGATGTGCAAAATGCCAGTTGGAGTGAAAAACAGGCGAGCAAATTACCATTGGCAGGGCAGAGTAGTGAACAAATTCGGCAGTGGTATAGCAAACACCCTCTCCCCCTAGGCTTAGTGGTACCAGTTTTAGAACAACACGAAAATAGGCAACGGATCATTATTGATTGTATTGATCGGGTTGATACCGCGGGACAACGAATTCGCTGTAATTACAGTGGCTGGTTTGCGCTAACCTCGCAACAAATCGACGCTCAATCACAATTAGTATTACTCAAACCCAATAAAAAAGTCTTTATAGCTGCCTGCTCAGGCCATCAGTGGCGAGGCGAGAAACAGACGCAACCACAGCCTTTAACCTTGCGAGAGTTATTGTTATCTTGCCAAATCAATTGGCAAGATATGGCCAAGACATTGCCACTAAGCTCTAATGCCGTAAATTAACGACATGGTGGCACGTTGTCATTGTCTGTTCTGATGGTGGGCTAAATATTTTAGTGATCTAATCATTTTATAACATTGCTTTACTGGCTAATCCCACAAATAATCGATCAAATTGCCGTTAGCTATGGACTTGTTTTACCTGCCTTTTATAATGTGGTTATTATTGATTATCACAGCGACCATATGATGCGAATCTTAACCGCGATATTGGCTATTTTTCTGATTTTGTTGCAATACCGTCTATGGTTTGGCAAAAACAGTGTGCCTGATTATTGGCAACAGCAAAAAAGTGTCGTTGCGCAACAAGACATTAATAAGCAATTGCAGCATCGTAATAAGTTACTCTGGGCAGATATTAAAGATTTGCGTAACGGTTTAGAAGCTGTTGAAGAGCGAGCTCGCAATGAGCTAGGCTTAATCAAGGAAGGTGAAACCTTCATCCGTGTTATCCCACAAGAGAAATAACCTTGAACAAACAACCTATGATAGCAGGCTATACCATGATATTGCCTGCGGCAGGTATTGGCAGTCGTATGCAACAAGCACTGGCCAAACAATACCTTACTATCGATAACAAAACCATTATCGAGCGCACTCTGGAGCGTGTGCTATCACACCCTAAAATTGCCCACGTGGTGGTGGTGATCAGTGCCGAAGATAACACCTTTGCGTCTTTAACAATCGCTAAACATGACAACGTTAGCATCGCTATCGGTGGTAAAGAGCGTGCTGATTCAGTGTTGGCTGGTCTTAAAGCAGCTGGCGAGCAAGATTGGGTATTGGTTCATGATGCTGCACGCCCTTGCGTTACTCATACAGATATCGATGCACTGATTGAGTTTTGTGAACAAAACCAAGAAGGGGCGATTTTAGCAACCCCAGTACGTGATACCATGAAGCGAACTAACGCCAGTGGACACATAGCGATTACCGAAGAGCGTGATAATTTGTGGCATGCATTAACCCCACAAATGTTTCCACACCGCTTATTGTTATCATCTCTTGAGCGGGGCATACAAGAGCACGCTAATATCACCGATGAAGCCTCGGCAATGGAATATGCTGGTCAATCTGCTCATGTGGTGTCTGGGCGAGAAGATAACATTAAAATCACAAGACCAGCGGATTTACCGTTGGCCGCGTTTATTTTGCAACAGCAGGAGTCAGCATGCGTATAGGTCATGGTTACGATGTTCATAAATTTGGTGGTGAAGGCCCTGTAATGCTTGCCGGTGTGGCCATCGATTATCCACAGGGCTTCCTCGCCCATTCAGATGGCGACGTTGCGATTCATGCGCTGTGCGATGCCATCTTAGGGGCATTAGCAATGGGGGATATTGGTAACCATTTCCCCGATACTGATAGTGATTATGAAAACATTGACTCGCGTATTTTGTTGCGTCACGTTGTGTCACTTATGCAACAACGTGGCTATATGGTCGGTAATGTAGATATTACCATTGCCGCCCAAGCGCCGAAAATAGCGCCACATTTATTGGCGATGCGTCAGGTATTAGCCAGCGATTTAAATACTGATATTGATAATGTTAATGTTAAGGCGACAACAACAGAAAAGCTTGGCTTTGTTGGTCGAAAAGAAGGGGTTGAGGTACACGCTGTAGCCTTGTTGCTAAGCAGTGGCACTGAGGAGCAGGCTAATGACTGAACTGGCTTATGTTTACGGGAAACCTTCTGCAACAGGTGACTTACGTACTGTACCTGAAGACTTTCAGGTTATTGAGCTACTGCCATTTACGGCTAGCGGTGAAGGCGAGCATTTACTGATTCGTGTGCGTAAAACTGGCGCCAACACCATTTACGTTGCCAAACAGCTTGCTCGTTATTTTAAAGTAAAACCACATTTTGTTACTTACGCCGGATTAAAAGATAGAAACGCGGTAACCGAACAATACTTTGGTGTCCATGTTCCAGGTAAAGCAGAGTATGACTTGTCAGACTTTGACTGTCCTGGCGTCGAGATCCTATCGTACAAACGCCACAATAAAAAATTGAAGACCGGTGCTTTGCTCGGCAATCGATTTACCTTGACGTTGCGTAACGTTAGCGACGTTGAACAAGTACAAGCTCGTTGGCAACAAATTGTCGAAGGCGGTGTTGCCAACTATTTCGGTGAACAGCGCTTTGGTATCGACGGTAATAACCTTGAGGGTGCAAAACAACTGTTTGCAGGGCGTCGTATCAACGATCGTAACAGGCGCGGCTTTTATTTATCTGCCGCTAGGTCGCATATTTTTAATCAAATGCTGGCTAAGCGCATTAATATGGGCGCCTTTGATACGCCGATGAATGGCGATGTGTTTATGCTATCCGGATCTCGCTCGGTATTTGCTGAAGCGACGATTGATGAAACGATTATACGCCGTTTGCAGGAACAAGATATTAACATCACTTTACCACTTTGGGGTAAAGGTGAATTAATGACGCAAGCTGACGCTGCTGACTTTGAAGCACAAGCCGCAAGCGAACACAGCGAGTTTTGTCGTGGTCTTGAAAAGTTTGGCTTAAAGCAAGAGCGACGAGCTTGCCGTTTAACCATGACAGCACCAGCATTAACGGTTAATGACGATACGGTAGTGGTGAGCTTTATCTTACCGGCAGGCTGCTTTGCAACCACGGTGTTAAGAGAACTTATCAATTATAACGATATTAGTGCACAGGAACGTGACCATGAACATACTGATCAGCAATGATGATGGCGTTAATGCCCCTGGCATTAAAGTACTTCACCAACACTTGTCGGCATTTGCCGAACAAACTCTAGTTATCGGTCCTGACCGAAACTGCAGTGGCGCTAGTAATTCATTAACGTTATTGAATCCACTGCGTGCCGAAGTACTGGAAAATGGTTTTGTATCAGTGAACGGCACGCCAACCGACTGCGTCCATTTGGGTATTAGCCAGTTGAGTGACACGCCGCCCGATTTAGTGGTCGCTGGCATCAATCATGGTGCTAACTTGGGGGACGATGTTCTTTATTCAGGTACCGTTGCCGCAGCCACGGAAGGACGTCACATGGGGTTGCCAGCTATTGCAGTGTCGCTTGTGGGTAAAGAGCAACAACATTACGATACAGCTGCAGTGGTTGTAACACGGTTTATCGAAAAGTTACAGCAACACCCGCTTGCCAACGATCAAATTATTAATATCAATGTACCTGACGTGCCGTTGTCAGAATTAAAGGGGATTCAGGTTACTCGCCTTGGTCATCGTCATAAAGCTGAGACCATGAAAAAAATGCAAGACCCATGGAAGCGCGATATTTATTGGTATGGCACCCTAGGTGGTGAGTTAGATGCTGGCCCTGGCACCGATTTTTATGCGGTTGCCAATAACTATGCATCTGTGACACCATTAACGGTTGATATGACAGCCTACAACAGTATGGCCAACATGAAGCAATGGATTAGTGATTTAGACATATGAATGCGACTCGACGTATTGGTGGAAAATCTTCGCGAAGCGGCGAGCTGCTAGCAAGACAATTACAAGCCCAGGGGATCAAAGACGAACGTGTACTGCAAGCGATTGCGAAAAGTCCACGACATATTTTTGTCCCAGAAATACTTGCTCATAAAGCCTATGACAACACAGCGTTACCTATTGGCCAAGGGCAAACTATCTCGCAACCGTATATAGTCGCTAAAATGACCGAACTGTTATTAGCCAACAATAGCAATGAAAGCGTGCTAGAAATAGGCACTGGCTCAGGTTATCAAACGTCCATTTTGGCGCAGCTGTTCGATAAGGTCTACTCCGTAGAGCGAATCAAATCTTTGCAATTTCAAGCCAAACGTCGCTTACAAAGTATTGATTTACATAACGTACAAATGAAGCATGGTGATGGCTGGAAAGGGTGGTCAAGCAAGGCGCCTTATAAGGCAATTATCGTTACCGCGGCTGCGAGTGAAGTACCACAAATGCTACTCGAGCAATTAGCGGATGGCGGTAAGCTAATCATCCCTGTTGGACAAAATTCCCAAGTATTAAAATTAATTCAGCGTCAAGGCGATCGTTTTGACGTTAAAGAAGTCTTAGCGGTTCGTTTTGTACCGCTTGTTGCTGGAGCATTACTGTGAAAATATTTTCACCTTTATATCAATGGACTATGAACTGGGCGCAGCATAAAGCAGCACCTAAAGTATTGGCAGTGTTATCATTTGCTGAATCGGTATTTTTCCCTATTCCGCCCGATGTCATGCTTGCACCAATGGTGCTATCAAAACCTCATAAAGCCTGGCATTTTGCCTTTATTACCACTTTGGCATCCGTCTTTGGCGGCATTTTAGGCTATTTTTTGGGGTATTGGTTATTTGAGCCTGTAATTAAGCCACTACTTATCGATTTTAACTATATGGATAAATTTCAACACGCCATGGACTGGTTCCAAGAGTATGGTGTTTGGGTTGTTTTCCTCGCCGGTTTTTCGCCAATTCCGTATAAAGTATTTACTTTGAGTGCAGGTTTTCTGCAAATGATGTTTTTGCCATTTTTGTTGGCATCAGCCATCGGCCGAGGATTACGTTTTTATTTAGTCGCAGGTTTAATTAAAGCGGGTGGCGCGAAAATGGAAGCCAAAATTCGTGGCAGTGTGGATATTATCGGTTGGGCAGTGGTGTTACTTGCCATATTGCTTTATGTACTATTTAAGTAGTACTCGATAATTGCGCGCAAGCTTATTTAGGTTACATCAATAGCAAGACTATGAAACAACAAAAGGCAAGCAAACAACCTTATTTGGTACTGGCATTAACAGCCTGCTGGTTGTTACTTTCGGCTTGTGCTGACCGTACTCGCCCAGCCCCTGTGGTTAACTTGAGCAATAAAAGTGGTCCACAACAGCAACCTATTTATGAGTCGTTAGAACGTATCTCTGGCGACTCATATAAAGTCCAAAAGGGGGAAACCCTATACTCTATTGCTTTTCGTGCGGGCAGTGATGTAAAAACTTTAGCAAAACTAAATAACATCACACCACCTTATAAAATTTACCCCAATCAATTGTTAATTATCAATAACAAAGCGACGGTAACGGTAGCTAAAGGGAATCTAAAAAAAGAAAAAAATCCCCAAGTAAAAAGTAAAAAAAATGTTGCAAATGACAATGCCGAGGAGTATGGTGGCGATAAGGGTGGGAAATTCTCTGCGGTGAAAGTACCATCTTTAAAGCAGCAAGTGAAGTCGTGGAAGTGGCCAGTAAAGGGGCCTGTTATCGCCACATTTTCTACTGCTGAAAAAGGCAACCAAGGCATCGATATTGCCGGTAAACGGGGGACACCTGTTAAAGCCGCCGCCGATGGGTTGGTTGTATATGCTGGTAATGCATTGCGTGGATACGGTAACTTGATCATTATCAAACACAATGATGATTACTTGAGTGCTTATGCTCACAACGATCAGTTACTGGTAAAAGAACAAGAAACCGTTAAAGCGGGCTCGACAATCGCAAAAATGGGTAACACTGGCACAGACCGTGAAAAGCTACATTTTGAGATTAGATTTAGGGGCAAATCGGTAAATCCTTTACGCTATTTACCGAAGCGATAAGTAGTAATTAAGAAAAAGAACGAGGCAAATGTGAACAATTAACAACAACTCCGTTATAGGGGGTTTGGGAGACATCGATGGAAAAAACCAAAGAAGTAGTCACTACAAGCGAAAAGCAAACTGCAAGTGACAATACGCTAGAGAAGGTTGCTAGTGAAGAATCACCATCAAGTTTAGATGCGACGCAGCTTTATCTGAGTGAAATTGGCTTTTCTCCCTTATTAAGTGCTGAAGAAGAAGTTTTCTTTTCTCGTAAGGCATTGAAAGGGTGTGAAGCATCAAGAGCGAGGATGATTGAAAGTAATCTGCGCTTGGTTGTCAAAATCGCCCGCCGCTATAATAATCGAGGGTTGCCGTTATTGGATCTCATTGAAGAAGGTAACTTAGGCCTCATCCGCGCTGTTGAAAAGTTTGACCCTGAACGAGGATTTCGTTTTTCAACCTACGCCACATGGTGGATTCGTCAAACTATTGAACGAGCCATTATGAATCAAACCCGCACTATCCGTTTACCCATTCATGTTGTTAAAGAATTAAACGTATATCTACGTGCCGCACGCGAGTTAGTGCAGCAGCTTGATCATGAGCCAACCGCTGAAGAAATTGCCGATAAACTTGAAGTCCCTGTCGCCGATGTCAGTAAAATGCTCAAACTTAATGAACGCATTACCTCAGTCGATACCCCGTTTGGTGGTGAGTCAGATAAGGCGTTGTTAGATGTCATTGCTGATGAAAAAAGCCAAGGCCCAGAATCAGACTTACAGGATTCTGATATTCGCCAAAATATTGTTCACTGGTTAGGAGAGCTTAACTCTAAGCAACGAGAGGTGTTAGCCCGTCGCTTTGGCTTGCTTGGCTATGAGCCAGCAACGCTAGAAGATGTTGGTCATGAAATTGGCTTAACCCGTGAGCGTGTTCGTCAAATACAAGTCGAAGCATTAAAGCGATTACGTGATATTTTGTCATCACAAAACTTATCAATCGAATCGTTGTTCCAAGCATAAACCTCGTCTGATATAGACAAACAAAAGACCCGCATTAATGCGGGTCTTTTACTTTACAATGATGCCATTAGTATTATAACGATTCTTTTAGTTTATATAATAAATCCAGCGCCTGTCGCGGCGATAAATCATTCACATCAACGGCCTGTAATTGGTCAACAACAGGGTGTGACGGAGCGAATAGGTCGGCTTGTTGTACCTCGCTGGCAGGCTTGATGATCGTTGGTTTTGACTGGCTTTCAAGCTCCGCTAAGCGCTGTTTTGCTCGAGCTATAACGCCTTTAGGTACACCAGCAAGTTGAGCCACTTGCAAGCCAAAACTTTTTGAAGCCGCACCCTCTTGCACGGCATGCATAAAGACAATGCTGTCGCCGTGTTCAACGGCATCAAGGTGCACATTAGCTAGGCTTGGCATTTGCTCTGCTAATTCTGTCAGCTCAAAGTAATGACTGGCAAATAACGTAAATGCCTTAGAATTAAGTGCGAGGTACTCTGCACAAGCCCAAGCCAGTGATAGGCCATCATAGGTCGATGTTCCTCGGCCGATTTCATCCAATAATACCAATGATTTTTCGCTGGCATTGTTTAGTATATTAGCTGTTTCAGTCATCTCAACCATAAAGGTTGAGCGGCCACTTGCCAAATCATCAGATGCACCAATACGGGTAAATATGCGATCGACAATACCAATGCGTGCACTGTCGGCAGGAACAAAACAACCAACGTGAGCAAGCAGCGTGATAAGCGCCGTTTGCCGCATATAGGTTGATTTACCGCCCATATTAGGACCGGTAATAATTAACATACGGCGGTCATTGTTAAGCATGACAGGGTTAGCGATAAAGGCTTCAGTACTGACTTGCTCAACCACTGGGTGGCGACCTGCATTTATTTCTATGCCAGGCTCATTGCTAAGCTCGGGTTGTTGATAATTTAAGGTGTCGCTGCGTTCGGCAAAGGTATTTAATACATCGATTGTGGCAATGGCTTGCGCGCAGGTTTGTAAGGTATCAATTTGCTCAGCCAATATATCGAATAGCTCATCGTATAAGCGTTTTTCTAAGGCTAAATAACGGCTTTGTGCCGTTAATACCTTTTCTTCATGGGCTTTTAGCTCTTCGGTAATAAAGCGCTCGTTATTTTTTAATGTCTGGCGCCGAATGTAGTGATCCGGTACATCTTGTGATTGGTTACGAGAAATCTCTATATAGAAACCATGCACTTTGTTGTAGCCAACTTTTAGCGTGCTGATGCCAGTGGTTTCACGCTCTCGTTGCTCCATTTGTGCCAAGTAATCAGTAGCACCTTGGCTTAAATCGCGCAGTTCATCGAGCTCAGCGTTATAACCTGTGGCAATAACACCACCATCACGGATTAATACCGGCGGGTTATCAACAATGGCTTCGCTAAGTAGTTGTTGAGTATCTGGTAGTGGTTTAACTTGCTCTGCTAATGTTTGCATCAATGGCGTCTGGCAAAGTTTGGCTAACTCATGTAGTTCGGGTAAGGCGGTAAGAGCATTACGCAAACGTGCAAAATCACGAGGGCGAGCGCTTCGCAAGGCCACGCGGGAAACAATACGTTCGATATCACCCATGCTTTTTATCACATCAAAGGTATCGTCTTTAATGTCTTCGGCTAGGATGGTGGCAATAGCCTCTTGGCGCTGTTGTAACGTATCAATATCCCTGAGAGGGAAGTGTAACCAACGCTTTAATAGGCGCGAACCCATTGGGCTTGCACTTTTATCTAACACTGAAGCTAAAGTGTTTTCGTAACCGCCGGATAAATTAACGGTGAGTTCCAAATTTTTACGAGTAGCGGCATCTAAAATTACACCAGAAGCATAACTTTCTGCTTTAATCGAACGAATATGTGGCAAGGCACTGCGCTGCGTATCGGTAACGTATTGTAATAAACAACCTGCGGCACACAGACCAAGTGGGTAATCTTGTACGCCAAAACCGGCTAACTCGCTGGTGCTAAACTGTTTGTTTAAGACTTTGTTGGCGGTTGCCAGATCAAACTCCCAATCGGGACGGCGACGCGTTCCTTTAATGGAATCGATTAAGCTAACATGGTTAAATGATTCAGGATAAAGCAACTCAGCTGGATTAAGTCGTTGCAACTCTGCTTGCAGTTGCTCAGCTGTATTTGGCTCAGCAATGACAAAACGGCCACTGCTCATGTCCAAGTAGGCCACACCAAAACCCGTTTTATGTTCAAATATGCTGACTAACAGGTTATCTTGCTTGTCATTTAATAACGCTTCATCGGATACCGTACCCGGTGTAACAATGCGCACTACTTTGCGTTCAACTGGACCTTTACTGGTCGCAGGATCGCCAATTTGCTCACAAATGGCCACTGACTCACCAAGTTGCACCAATTTGGCCAAATAGCCTTCTACGGCATGGTAAGGAACACCGGCCATCGGAATCGCATTACCCCCTGATTTGCCGCGAGCGGTTAGCGAGATATCCAATAAATCAGCCGCCTTTTTGGCGTCATCGTAAAATAGTTCATAGAAATCGCCCATGCGATAAAACAATAAAATATTTTGGAACTCAGATTTAATGGTCAGGTACTGGCGCATCATAGGCGTATGATTGCCATTGTTTAAAAGGTTGTCAGTCATCTATTAGCTTTTTGTTATGGATTCGAGGTGAAATAAGTGGCAAGCAAACTATTTTGTGTGCGCCAGCAAAGGCTTATTAAATTTACCTAGAAACCTTGAATATAGGAGTAAACGTTACAATGTAATGATGTTAAAATAATCTGTGTTAAAGAGCAAAAATGATTTCTTTAAACAGAGTCAGCTTTACTGCATAAACTACTGTATATAATAATGTATCAGTTACAGTAATGTACTGTATATGATATTAAAGTGATCATGTGTAACTAACGAAGGTTTTATTTGTTTTTCAATTAAATCAGTGTGTTACTGGGTTGTTTTGCGGTTTTTTAACGATTTTTAGAAATAACTGTTGATACTGTACGATTATACAGTATACTGTCATCAATTACTGGATACATATTAAAACTTCTGGAGACATTAATGGACGCGAATAAAGAAAAGGCGTTAGCCGCAGCGCTAGGTCAAATTGAGCGCCAATTCGGTAAAGGTTCAATCATGAAACTTGGTGAGAACCGCAGCATGGACGTTGAAACCATTTCAACTGGCTCTTTATCATTAGACGTTGCATTAGGTGCAGGTGGTTTACCAATGGGACGTATTATTGAAATTTACGGTCCTGAATCAAGTGGTAAAACAACACTAACCCTAGAAGTTATCGCTGAAGCACAACGTAATGGCAAAGTGTGTGCCTTCGTTGATGCTGAGCATGCACTTGACCCTATTTACGCGGAAAAGCTTGGTGTAAATATTGATGAGTTATTGGTATCTCAACCAGATACAGGTGAGCAAGCATTAGAGATTTGTGACATGCTAACCCGCTCTGGTGCGGTTGATGTTATCGTTGTTGACTCGGTAGCTGCGCTTACTCCTAAAGCTGAAATTGAAGGTGACATGGGTGACAGCCACATGGGCTTGCAAGCACGTATGCTATCGCAAGCAATGCGTAAGTTAACGGGTAACTTGAAGCAATCTAACACCATGATGATCTTCATTAACCAAATCCGTATGAAAATTGGTGTTATGTTTGGTAACCCAGAAACCACAACAGGTGGTAACGCATTGAAATTCTACGCGTCAGTACGTTTAGATATTCGTCGCACAGGTGCGGTTAAAGATGGTGATGCAATCACTGGTAACGAAACACGCGTTAAAGTAGTTAAGAACAAAATTGCTCCACCATTTAAGCAAGCTGAATTCCAAATCATGTACGGTGAAGGCATTAACAATATCGGTGAACTTATCGATTTAGGTGTACAGCACAAGTTAGTTGAAAAAGCCGGTGCTTGGTACAGTTGTAATGGTGAGCGCATCGGTCAAGGTAAAGCCAATGCTTGTAATTTCTTAAGAGAAAACAAGGCAATGGCAAAAGACCTAGACGCCAAACTGCGTGCATTATTACTAACATCCACTGTAGTTAGTGACGAAGAAGAGACAATTGAAGCTGAATAATCTCAGTTTCTAATCTTGTATTGTAAGGCCACTCAATGAGTGGCCTTTTTTGTACATGGATGTACTTATACTCCCGCGCCATGGATGGTGCTAGGAAGTGCTTGTCATGGATGTACTTATACTCCCGTGCCATGGATGGTGCTAGGGAGTGCTTGTAGCTGATTTATACTTCCTAGCCACAGGTAGCGTTAAAGAATATCGCTAAATAGTTTGGTCACTACAGACGTTGTTTTATTTAACTTATCAGCATAAACCCCTACCTTTAATTCTTTTTATAGAGGAATCTATAATATAAACTTTAGACGTCTAGATGTTTAAAGTTGACATTCTACGATGCTCACGTACTATGAATATGTTTATGTTAATAGAATGTTGTTATGCCAATAAAGATCCCTAATCAATTACCCGCACTGGCGGTGCTAGCGAATGAAAATATTTTCGTGATGTCGGAAACCCGTGCCATCAGCCAGGACATACGGCCGATGCAGGTGGCTGTACTCAATCTTATGCCGAATAAAATTGAAACGGAAATCCAGATTTTGCGCATGCTATCAAATACTCCATTGCAAATTCATATTGATTTGGTGCGTTTGCATCTCGACCAACCGAAAAATACTCCCAAGGCTCATATGGATGCCTTTTATGTATTATTCGATGATATTAAACACAAACACTATGATGGGCTTATTGTTACCGGCGCTCCGCTTGGCCAATTAGATTATCAGCAGGTTAACTACTGGGATAAAATAGAAGAAGTATTTCGCTGGGCCAACAGTAATGTCACCTCAAGTCTATATTCTTGCTGGGCAGCTCATGCGGCGTTGTATTTTCATTATGGGTTAGAGCGGCAGTTGCGTGATGACAAACTATCAGGGATATATCAGCACAAAACCTTAGATCCGATGGAGCAGTTAACGCGAGGCTTTGACGAGCATTTTAACGTACCACATTCTCGTTATGGCGAAATACCACTGCAGGATTATCAATCTATTGAAGAATTATCGGTATTAGCACACTCAGCACAAGCAGGTGTTTACTTGGCAGCAAGTAATGATAAACGCCATGTGTTTGTTACCGGCCATCCTGAATATGACTCTTACACACTCAAAGAAGAGTATCAGCGAGATTGTGACGCAGGTATTGACCCGCAAATACCGGTCAATTACTTTGATAATGACTGTATTGATAGCGAACCGGCCAATAATTGGCGAAGTCATGGCTGTTTATTGTTTAGTAATTGGTTGAATTACTACGTGTATCAAATTACGCCATATCATTTAAATCATTAATAAGAGCATGTTTAGTGCCGTAATCCTGGAAGTATATTGTGACATCATCTAGCCATACTTTATTAGAACAACAATTATCTGAGCGTATATTAGTTCTCGATGGTGCCATGGGTACCATGATCCAGCAGCATCAATTTAGCGAAGCCGACTTTCGTGGCGAGCGCTTTGCAAAATGGCCTTGTGATCTCAAAGGCAATAATGACTTATTGGTATTAACTCAGCCCGAAGTAATCAAAGATATTCATCGCCAATACTTGCTCGCTGGTGCCGATATTATCGAAACCAATAGCTTTAATGCCACACGCATTGCGATGGCCGATTATGATATGCAAGAGATATCGGCAGAAATTAACTTACAAGCGGCGCATATTGCTCGCCAAATTGCTGATGAGGTAACCAGTTTACAGCCTGACAAGCCACGCTTTGTTGCGGGCGTTTTAGGGCCGACCAATCGCACCTGTTCTCTGTCGCCAGATGTGAATGACCCAGCATTTCGCAATATCAGCTTTCATGAGCTCGCTGCGGCGTATCGTGAATCTACCATGGCACTTATCGACGGCGGTGTCGATATAATCATGATTGAAACCATCTTCGATACCCTTAATGCCAAAGCCGCCATTTTCGCGATAGAAGACGTGTTTGCTGAGCGCCAATTGCGTTTACCTATAATGATCTCCGGCACCATTACCGATGCATCAGGGCGGACACTATCGGGGCAAACTACCGAAGCGTTTTATAATTCGCTACGTCATGCTAACCCGATTGCGATAGGTCTTAATTGTGCGCTTGGGCCAGTGGAGCTGCGCCAGTACATTGAAGAGTTGAGAAATATCAGCGATTTTGCTATTTCAGCACACCCTAACGCGGGCTTGCCGAATGCCTTTGGTGAATACGACTTTACTGTTGCCGACATGAACGCACACATTAAAGAGTGGGCAGAATCGGGATTCTTAAATATCGTTGGCGGTTGCTGCGGTACCACGCCAGAACATATCAGAGGCATTGCCGATACGGTAAAAAACATTAAACCCAGAACGATTACGGCGCAGCCTATTGCCTGTCGCTTATCCGGTTTAGAAGCGTTAAACATTGATGACAACAGTTTGTTTGTTAACGCTGGTGAGCGAACCAATGTTACCGGCTCTGCTATTTTCAAGCGTCTTATTACCGAGCAAAAATACGATGACGCTATTGCTGTTGCTTTGCAGCAAGTAGAGAATGGTGCGCAAATCATCGATATCAATATGGATGAGGGCATGCTTGATAGCCAAGCTGCAATGGTGACCTTCCTTAATCTTATCGCTGGTGAGCCTGATATTGCCAAAGTACCGGTTATGCTCGACTCGTCTAAATGGGAGATTATTGAGGCAGGCCTGCAATGCATCCAAGGCAAGGGCATTGTTAACTCGATATCGCTAAAAGAGGGCGAGCAAGCGTTTAAACGCCAAGCTGAGCTTATTCGTCGTTATGGCGCGGCGGTGATCATTATGGCTTTTGATGAAGTAGGTCAAGCTGATACCAAGCAGCGCAAAGTGGAGATTTGTCAGCGCGCTTATCATATTTTGGTCGACGAACTGAATTTTCCACCCGAAGATATTATTTTTGATCCCAATATTTTTGCTATCGCCACCGGTATTGAAGAGCACGATAATTACGCCGTTGACTTTATTGAGGCGACCAAAGAAATAAAACAAACCTTACCGCATGCGATGATCTCTGGTGGTGTGTCGAATGTGTCATTCTCGTTTCGTGGTAATAATCCGGTACGCGAAGCCATTCATGCGGTATTTTTATATCACGCCATTAAAAATGGCATGGATATGGGCATTGTAAATGCTGGCCAATTGGCCATTTATCAAGATATTCCCAAAGATTTATTGCAAGCGGTTGAAGACGTTGTGCTTAACAGCGACAACGGCGCTACTGAACGCTTGCTTACCATTGCCG
The DNA here is from genome assembly GCF_041379765.1 of Thalassotalea sp. Sam97. Classification (NCBI taxonomy): domain Bacteria; kingdom Pseudomonadati; phylum Pseudomonadota; class Gammaproteobacteria; order Alteromonadales; family Colwelliaceae; genus Thalassotalea; species Thalassotalea maritima. Next base: position 656,930 of record NZ_CP166919.1, read on the forward strand.
AGCAGTATCGCAATCAAGCATCAGGGCAAACCAGTAAGGTCGATTTAACATGGCGCGAGTTACCGGTTAACAAACGTTTAGAGCATGCGTTAGTAAAAGGCATTAATGAATATATCGTTGCCGACACCGAAGAGGCTCGCCTCGCCGCCGAGCATCCACTGCAAGTGATTGAAGGGCCACTCATGGATGGCATGAATGTCGTCGGTGATTTATTTGGCGAAGGACAAATGTTTTTGCCGCAAGTGGTGAAATCGGCAAGAGTGATGAAACAAGCGGTAGCCCATTTACAACCGTTTATCGAAGCCTCCAAAACCACCAGTAAATCCAATGGCAAGATCTTGCTCGCAACGGTAAAAGGCGATGTACATGACATAGGCAAAAACATTGTTGGCGTGGTATTGCAATGTAATAACTATCAGGTTATCGACCTTGGTGTAATGGTACCGTGCGATAAAATCCTACAAGTAGCCAAACAAGAACAAGTCGACATCATTGGCTTGTCAGGGCTTATTACCCCAAGCCTTGACGAAATGGTGCATGTTGCTAAAGAAATGCAACGCCTTGATTTTGATTTACCACTGCTTATTGGCGGAGCGACCACGTCAAAAGCGCATACGGCGGTAAAAATCGACCAACAGTACCAGCATCCCGTGGTGTATGTTGCCAATGCCTCGCGTTCGGTGTCTGTGGTCAATGCGCTATTAAATGACAAACTTAAAGCGGATTTGGTACAGCGCACCGAAAAAGAATACGAGACAGTTCGTCAGCGTCATTCGCAAAAAGGCCCTCGTAGCGAGTTGCACTCTCTAGCTGATGCTCGTGCTAATGCCTTTGTAGCTGACTTTAACGATTACACGCCTGTTAAACCGAATAAGTTAGGTGTAACGGTACTGGATAAGCTCGACTTAAATGTGGTGCGCAACTACATCGACTGGACGCCATTTTTTCTAACGTGGCAATTATCGGGTAAATACCCAGCCATTCTTGAACACGAACTGATTGGCGAAGAAGCCAGCAAGCTGTTTAACGATGCCAACCGCATGCTTGATGAGCTAATAGCCAAAGACACCATCAAAGCGCGTGCCATTTTTGGATTATACCCAGCGGCGAGTGATGGCGATGATATTTTGGTTTACGCCGATGAGAGTAAACAGCAGGTACTTAAAAGACTGGCCCATTTACGTCAACAAACTGCAAAACCAGCAGGTCAATTTAACCGTTGCTTAAGTGATTATGTGGCAAGCCACGATTCTGGTATTGACGATTACATCGGTGCGTTCGCCGTATCGTCGGGCTTTGGTGTTGATGACTTGGTGGCAAAGTATGACGCTGAGCATGATACCTATAACTCGATTTTGCTCAAAGCCGTAGCCGATAGGCTTGCCGAAGCCAGCGCCGAATATTTGCACGAACAAGTGCGTAAACATTACTGGGGTTATAGCGCCAACGAAGACTTTGATAATGAATCATTAATCCGCGAGCAATACCAAGGTATTCGCCCAGCACCAGGTTACCCTGCTTGCCCAGAGCATACCGAAAAACAATCCCTTTGGGATTTACTTGATGTTGAAAACAACATTGGTATGGAGCTCACCTCAAGCTACGCCATGTGGCCAGGAGCCGCTGTGAGTGGTTGGTACTTTGCCCATCCACAAAGTAAATACTTTGCCGTTGCTAAAGTTGATAAACAACAAGCTGAAAGCTATGCCGAGCGCAAAGGCTGGTCATTAAGCGAAGCGGAAAAATGGCTCGCGCCAAATTTGAATTACGAGCCGTAATGATGATTAAAGGGTTAATAAGGTCATATCTTCAATTTAGATAGAATAAACAATAATTTAACTGGATGGGTTAAATAGTAGTGATGTGCAAAGTTTTAACGGAGTGCGATAAAACTCTTCTTACGAAAGTTAATAATTTGAGAAGAAAAGTTTCATTGCAAGAAAAGAGTATTCTTAAGCAAGATTGCTTTTATTTAAGTGAGTTTATATTCGATAGGTTACTGATTTTTGAACAGAACGAAAAGCTAGAAGCATATTTAACACTTAGCTCTGAGGGACCAAACTTCCCTAGTAGTGAGATACATTTGAATATTTTTGTTGATCCGGATGTTCAGAATCAGGGGCATGGCACAAGATTAATTAACCAGGCAAAGCATGTAGCTGAAGAACTTGGTAAAAATAAAATTACGATTATGGTTAAGAAATATAGACCCGAGCTATATTCATACTATGAGAAGCATGGATTTAAGTTATCTAGCGAGAATAAATTTTGCTGGAATATGGCTTTTAACCTAACAGTTTAAATCGAGACAAAATAAAAGGGCATCTATGATGCCCTTTTACATTTCTAATTTACTAGCAATTACTGAATCTTAAACACATCAGCCGCTGGGCCCGTTTTCGGCATTGGCTTAGCGTTTAATGGCGCAATTGATTCCGCTTTTAGTTTGTAATTTAGGTATTCAATACCTTTTTCTAGCTGAGCATCAAAGCCGTTAAAGGTGGCGTACGGCAGATTATCTACTTCAATATCTGGCGATACACCGGTACCTTCTACTACCCATGTGCCATCCATTGAGTACTGTGGTAATTCCGCAACACGCGCCATGCCGTTATCGGTTAAGCGGTTACGACCCGTTAACCATACACCGGCACCTGCCGTTTGCTTACCAATCAGTGGGGCTAAACCAAGCGATTTTATCGCTGCTGAGAAGGTTTCACCGTCAGAGTAGGTTAGCTGATCGGTGAGGACCACTAAGTGACCTCGGAAGGTTTGCTGCATATTGGTGTATGGCGCGCTGTCACGCTCTTGCCAAAACATCCATGCTTTACGCAACAGTTTTTCAATTAGCCAGCTGTCAATGTTACCGCCACGGTTACGGCGCACATCAATGATTAAACCGTCTTTTTCTATGTTGTCGTAAAACTCACGGGCAAAGCTGTTAATGTCGCGCGAGGTCATCGCATTCATGTGCAAGTAACCAATATCGCTGTTGGCTTTAGTGACCAATTGCTTATTATGCTCTACCCAATCAAGGTAGCGCATATTGGCATCGCTACGTGTTGTTGCCGGCACAACAACGGTTTGGTGAGTTTTGCCTTTGCGCTCTAGGGTTAACAACACTTGCTTGCCCGCTTGATTGCGCAGTGCTTTGTGCATAGCGACTAGCGAATCAACCGCTTGGTTATTAATATGGGTGATAATATCGCCTTCAAGAGCATTAACTTCGGCTTTAGCTAAAGGCGACGCAAACGATGGAATATCTTTATCGGCATCGAATATATCATCAATGCGAATACCGTCTTTCACTTCGCTAAAGCGACCACCTAAGGTACTGCCTTTCGGTGCGTTGCTATTTTTTGGCATATCGCCGCCACGCACTTGTGAGTGCAGGGCATTTAGCTCGCCCATCATTTGCGCGAAAATATCGTTTAGTTCGCTGCGTGAGGTGATGCGATCAACCAGTGGTTGATACTTTTCTTTAACGGCTTGCCAGTCTAGGCCGCGCATATTGGCATCGAATAAAAATTCACGGTGCATAAGCCACGCATCTTCAAACATTTGTTGCCACTCATCGGCTGGCGAAAACGACAGTTGCCATTGCTTTGAATTGACTTGGTGATCAGCTAATGTTTTTGCTGCTTTTTCTCCAGCAGGAAGTAAATATAATGCGGTTTCATTACCCGCTTTTTTCGCTACCAGTATGGTTTTGCCATCGGCGGCAAGTTGGTAACCACGAACATCGCTAATAAAAGTATCGGCTTTAATGTTACGGTTGGCGTTTTTAATAAACTGGATATCGCGTTTGTTGCCATTTCTAACCGTGACATAGAGGCCTTTATCATTGGCGCTTAGATCACTGTAATTACCATTTGCAACGGGTACTTGGTAAAGCTTGTCGGTAATCGCTTGCCAGTTTACTTTGGCTTTGTCGTTATCCTTATTGTCCTGGTCTTTATCATTTTTGTTTGTTTCAGACGCCGCGTGATCAAGCTCGGTTAATGTTTTAAACGGGAAACTTGCTTGATCAGTCAGTTGATAGGCATAAATTAGACCACGCTTATCAAACGCCGGGCCTAAATTACGATCGCCCCAAGGCGAGCTTGGCGATGATGCAAAGTGACGATTCGAGATAAAATACAACCAGTTACCATCAGGCGAAAACGCAGGCGAGAATGCTTCGTATTTATCAGAGGTGATAAATTGCTCGGTTTGTTCCGTTAGTGAATATAAGCGTATGCTAGTGCGTTGGCGATCGGTGTGATCACCGCTAAAGGCGATAAGATTACTGTCGCTTGACCAAACCACAGAGTTATATGCCGAAAAACCACTGCCGTTGCTGGCAATTTTTTTGTTGGCTAACGTCTCAAGGTTTAATAACCATAAATCACCGTTACGATCGTCATGGGCTAAGTATTTGCCGTCTGGTGATGGATAAAGGTTCCAGCGATAGCTATCACCATTTTTGGTTAACTGCGTGCCGTTATCAGAACCATCGGCTGCAAAGCGCCAAATTTCATGTTCGCCACTGGCGTCATTAATGGTGAAGACATATTTACCATCACTGGATAATACCGCGGCACGGTTACGGCTTTGCGCAGGCGTGTTGATTTCCACTAAACGGCTTTGGTCGGCAGCAGCGACCGCCAATTTACCACGAGCGGTAATCACCACTTTGTTACCCGCTTTGGCAACGGCGGCATTATTAAAGTAATTGAGTGGCTTGTTATCCCAACGCTCTTGGCGTTCGCTAAAATCGGAAACAAGTGAAATGTCGATGCGCTTATCGCTGTTATCATCTAGGTTAAATTGATGAATATCCGCGCCCAACTGGTAAACAACAGTATTGTTGTTATTCGATGCTAAACGAATCGACCAATCTTGGTGCTTAGTAAGCTGCTTTTTGTCGCTACCGTCAATGTTCATTGACCATAAGTTATCGCTACCGCTGGCGTCTGATACAAAGTACACCTTATTGTTGTAATACATAGGCTCACGAACAGAACCTTGGTGATCTTTGCTTAATAACATTGCTTCTTGTTTGCTATCCATTTGCCAGCGCCATAGCTGGCCTTGCGCACCACCGCGATAAACCTTGCTATTATCACCGGTTACTTGTAATCCAAAGCGAGTGAAAAATAAATGCTTACCATCACTTGATACAGCACCTTCAATGGCATCTGCCAGCGGAATCTCTTTGGTTTTCAAGGTGTTTGGATTGACGGTTTTTAATGTCCAGTAATTGGCTGGGCCAAAGCCGGCATTGGTGGCGTAAATAACTTCGCCTGATGGCGTCCAACCTTGCACACGTACGCGGGAATTTTCATAGCTAAGGCGAGTTGGTGTACCACCGTTCAATGGCATAAGGTAAGCTTCGTCGGTGCCTTCATAGTTGGCCACATAAGCGATAAATTTACCATCGGGTGAAATGCTCGCCATGGTTTCATTACTAGCATGGGTCGTTAGGCGTTGAGCTTTAGCTACGTTGCTGTTATCTGCGCTGATTTTGCTATGCCATAAGTCACCTTCGGCGGTAAATACCAATGAATCGTTGTGTAACGCAGGTGAACTAAAATAACCTAATTTTTGTTCAGCGTAAGCGTTGGTTGTCGCCAAAGCAATCATGCCGGCAAGAATCGACTTCTTTAACCTCATTCTATCCCTCATCTAATGTCTTTATTGGTGTTTATTATTGTTGTTGCTCGCCATGAATATAGTGGTTAGCGCAACATTGATGTGTTTCGATTGTAGCGTTAATACGTTATGGTTTGGGAAAAAGTTAGTTAATTTGCCAATTTTTTTCAGTTTGCTAGAAATACTGAATTATTGAACTGTATTTTTATTTTTATGTCGGTAAAATAGGCGAGTTTTCAAACATTAAAAGGTTATCCGTGACAAGCCATACAGAGCCGAGTATCAATAAAGCGGTGAAGAAGGCAGCGTACAATTATTTGGCTCGCCGAGAACATTCGCGTGACGAATTAAAGCAAAAATTACGACAAAAAGAATTTGCTGACAGCGACATTGAACTGGTGCTCGATAAGTTACAAGAGCATGATATTCAAAGCGATTTACGTTATGCAGAAAGTATGTTGCGGCAACGGGTTGCCAAAGGCTATGGCTACGCCTACATCAACAATGAATTAAAACAAAAAGGCTTACACAGCCGTGTGATCCGCCAAGCATTTGCAAGCGAAGCGGTTGACTGGTTTGAATTAGCGCAGCAGGTTTATCAAAAACGTTTTGCTGATAACGCCATTGTTGATCAAAAAGATAAAGCCAAACGCATGAGATTTTTACAATATCGCGGATTTGATTTCGAACAGATTTCAGCTGCGATGAGCTTAGATTAAGTTGGACGAAGATGATGATTAAATCCAGTGCCCAAATCAGACAGGCATTCCTAGACCATTTTGCTAAACAACAACACCAAGTCGTTGCTAGCAGTTCGCTAGTACCTGGTAATGATGCCACCTTGCTATTTACTAACGCAGGCATGGTGCAATTTAAAGATGCATTCCTAGGCGCGGAAAAACGCAGTTATACACGAGCCACATCTTCTCAACGTTGTGTGCGCGCCGGTGGTAAACACAATGACCTAGAAAACGTAGGTTACACCGCACGTCACCATACCTTCTTTGAAATGTTAGGTAACTTCAGTTTTGGTGATTACTTTAAGCAAGACGCGATTCGTTTTGCTTGGTCATTCTTAACCGAAACGTTAAAGCTGCCAGTTGAAAAACTGATGGTGACGGTTTATGAAACCGACGATGAAGCATTCGATATTTGGAACAATGAGATTGGTGTTCCAGCGGAAAAGATCGTTCGCATTGGCGACAAAAAAGGCGGTAAAAAATACGAGTCAGATAACTTTTGGTCAATGGGTGATACCGGCCCTTGTGGTCCGTGTACCGAAATATTCTTTGACCACGGCGAGCACATTTGGGGTGGCCCTCCAGGTTCACCTGAAGAAGATGGCGATCGCTTTATCGAAATTTGGAACTTGGTATTCATGCAGTTCAACCGTCACGCCGACGGTACCATGGAACCATTGCCAAAGCCTGCGGTTGATACCGGTATGGGCTTAGAGCGTATTGCTGCGATTATGCAAGGCGTGCATTCAAACTACGAAATCGATATTTTCCAAGGCTTGATCAAAGCGACAGCAGAGGTGTTAAACGTTAGTGATTTAGACAATAAGTCGCTACGTGTTATTGCCGACCATATTCGTTCATGTAGTTTCTTAATTAGCGATGGTGTGATGCCTTCAAACGAAGGTCGTGGTTATGTATTGCGTCGTATTATTCGACGTGCGATTCGTCACGGTCACATCTTAGGCTCTAAAGACGTATTCTTCTACAAGCTTGTTGGCGCATTGATTGAGCAAATGGGCGACGCATACCCAGAGCTTGAGCAACAACGCAGCGTACTGGAAAAAATCCTTAAGGTTGAAGAAGAGCAATTTAGACGTACCCTTGATCGTGGTATGAACTTACTTAACGACGTTATCGCTAACCTTGAAGGTGATACCATTGCCGGTAAAGATGTATTTAAGTTGTACGATACCTACGGTTTTCCTGCCGATTTAACGGCGGATATTGCTCGTGAAAATAACATTGCTATCGACCAACAAGGTTTCGATAGCGAGATGCAAGCACAACGTGAGCGTGCACAAAAAGCCAGTAACTTTGGTGCTGATTACAACGAGTCGTTAAAGTCAGACAAAACATCGAACTTTGAAGGCTACGACAAGCACAGCTTTAATGCGACTGTGGTTGAATTATTTAACAGCGAAGGCGCAGTAAGCACGTTAGCAGCGGGCGAAAAGGGCGTGCTGATTTTAGATGCTACGCCATTCTACGCCGAGTCAGGTGGTCAAGTTGGCGATACCGGTGTGATCAAAACTGCCTCTGGTGAGTTTGTCGTAACAGATACACAAAAATTAGGTAACGCGATTGCACATCACGGTGAAGCAAAAGCGGATATCCAATTAAACAGCAAAGCTGAAGCGGTAATCGACAGCGAACGTCGCGCTAAAATCATTAAAAACCACTCAGCAACGCATTTGCTGCACTCTGCCCTGCGCACGGTATTAGGTGAGCACGTAACGCAAAAAGGTTCATTGGTTGATGATCAAAAACTGCGTTTTGACTTCTCGCATTTTGAAGGTGTAACAGCTGCGCAACTGCAACAAGCTGAGCGCATGGTAAACGAGCAAATTCGTGCTAACCACGGTCAACAAGCAGAATTGATGCATATTGATGCCGCCAAAGAAAAAGGCGCTATGGCATTATTTGGTGAGAAGTACGAAGACGAAGTGCGTGTTATCACCTTAGGTGATACCTCGACTGAATTATGTGGTGGTGTTCACGTTAATCGTACCGGTGATATCGGTTTGTTCAAGATTGTTTCTGAAGGTGGTATTGCTGCAGGTATTCGTCGTATTGAAGCGGTAACCGCAGACGCAGCGCTTGACTATGTTGACGAGCAAGCGGCGAAACTTGATGCCATTGCTGCTTTAGTGAAATCTGACGCAGCGAACACCTTAGGCAAAGTTGAGCAGATGATGAGCAAAACTAAGCAATTAGAAAAAGACCTTGCGGCCCTGCAGCAAAAACTAGCTGCTGCTGCCGGTTCTGATTTGCTGTCAAAAGCCATCGACATCAATGGCGTTAAAGCCTTGATTGCTGATGTCGAAGGTGCCGATCCGAAAGCATTACGCGATATGGTTGATGATCTGAAGAACAAAATGGGTTCAGGTATCGTTATGTTAGCGCTAGCCAACAACGGTAAAGTTAACTTGATTGCCGGTGTAACCAAAGACTTAATTGGCAAAGTAAAAGCTGGTGATTTAGTTAAAATGGTTGCTGAACAGGTTGGTGGTAAAGGCGGCGGTCGTCCAGACATGGCGCAAGCCGGTGGTAGCCAGCCAGAGAATATCCCAACCGCACTAGCCAGCGTAGAAGCTTGGTTGGCGGAAAAGTTATAAGCGAGTAACCTCTGTATGGCGCAAATCATATGGCGATAATCGTACAAAAATTTGGGGGAACCTCTGTAGGTTCCCCTTCTCGTATCGAACAAGTGGCAGACACCATAATAGCCACCAAAAATCAGGGACATGAAGTCGTTGTCGTGGTATCGGCAATGGCAGGGGAGACCAATCGTTTACAGTCACTGGCAAATGACATTGATGATAACCCGTCGGCACGTGAGCTCGATATGTTGTTGTCATCGGGTGAGCAAGTAACGACAGCCTTGTTGGCCATGGCATTGATCAAACGCGGTTATGCGGCAATTTCATTGCTTGGTCACCAAGCGGGTATTTACACCAATAACCGTTTTACCAAAGCCAGAATAAAAGACATTGACTGTACCCGTATGTTGCAAGAGCTACAACAAGGCCATGTGGTGATTGTTGCTGGTTTTCAGGGGGTTGACCGGGAGGGTAATATTACCACGTTAGGTCGTGGCGGCTCTGATACCTCAGCAGTAGCGATAGCCGCAGCCTTGCAAGCAAAAGAGTGTCAAATTTTTACCGATGTTGACGGTGTATATACCACAGATCCGCGTATTGATAGCAAAGCGACAAAACTGAAACACATCAGTTTTGATGAAATGTTAGAGTTAGCAAGTTGTGGTGCTAAGGTATTGCAATCGCGTTCGGTGGAATTTGCCGGGCAAAATAAAATGCCACTCCGGGTGTTATCAAGCTTTGAGTCAGGCTCTGGTACACAAATACGTTATGAAGACGATATTGACAATCGCAATCCTGTAACGGCGGTAGCTGCCTTGCGCGATGAGATATTGGTGAATGTTCGTGTGAGTAAAGAGTCTGCATTAATCCGTAACCAATTATTTAATGCGCTCGCCGCTGCGGATGTTGAAATTGATATGATCAGCGATTTTGATGGTGAGAATTTTAAAGATCTGAAATTAACCATGGCTCGTAAAGATCTTCATGTGACATCGGATTTACTGAGTACTTTGCAAAGTCGCCGTATTATTGACGCATTCAGTATACGTGATGAACTGACGAAAGTGTCTATAGTTGGCAATGGTATGAAGTCGCACAGTGGTGTTGCTGCTGATATTTTTAATTGTTTGCACGATGCTGGTGTTGATATTCATTTAATATCTACCTCAGAGATAAAAGTATCAGTGTTAATTAAGCAGCAGTTTACTGACGTAGCAGTGAAGGCATTGACCCAAAAATTTAATTTAAATGCTTAATTTATTAGGAATTTTTGTTTTTTTTGCTAAATTTAACATCAAGGCGTGTAAAAAACGGTCTAACGCTATGCTTAATGCAGTGTTATTGGTAAGATAACGCCCGTTTCTGACTAAACAAACATAGGGAGCATTAGGATGCTTATTTTAACTCGCAGAGTTGGTGAAACTCTGATGGTTGGTGACGATGTAACAGTCACTGTTTTAGGGGTAAAAGGGAACCAAGTACGCATTGGTGTGAACGCACCGAAAGAGGTTTCTGTACACCGTGAAGAAATTTATATGCGTATACAGGCAGAAAAAGGCGATCCGGATACTGCTGGTAACCAATAATTTTTGTTTTTTAGAAAGGCAACTAGTGTTGATTTTTGTTAACGCTATGTTGCCTTTCTTGCGTTTTAGACCGAAAAATATTCTGTTTGTTTGAAATGTCAGCAAACAGTAAAAAAAGATAAAAAAACCCTTTGACTTATTTTTCGAATCTATTAATATGCACTCCATCGAAACGGTGAGGTGGCCGAGAGGCTGAAGGCGCTCCCCTGCTAAGGGAGTATACAGTTTGTAGCTGTATCGAGGGTTCGAATCCCTCCCTCACCGCCATTTCGATAAATCGATTGCGGACACGTAGCTCAGCTGGATAGAGTACCTGGCTACGAACCAGGCGGTCGCAGGTTCGACTCCTGCCGTGTCCGCCACTTTCTAAAGGTATAGAAAGTGGTATGCAATCAAGTGAGGTATCACTTTAAACTACCGACCGCGGACACGTAGCTCAGCTGGATAGAGTACCTGGCTACGAACCAGGCGGTCGCAGGTTCGACTCCTGCCGTGTCCGCCACTATTATCAAGGAACCGACTTTATTTAAGTCGGTTTTTTATTCCCTGAAAATCAGGGCTTGCCTAGCAAGTAAACTAGTTTCGATTGCGGACACGTAGCTCAGCTGGATAGAGTACCTGGCTACGAACCAGGCGGTCGCAGGTTCGACTCCTGCCGTGTCCGCCACTTTCTTTAAATAAGAAGTGGCATGCAATCAAGTGAGGTATCACTTAAAACTACCGACCGCGGACACGTAGCTCAGCTGGATAGAGTACCTGGCTACGAACCAGGCGGTCGCAGGTTCGACTCCTGCCGTGTCCGCCATTATTTGAGAAAGCCCGACAGTCTGTCGGGCTTTTTACTTTTTAGCTCTTAAAAATATTTAGTATTTAAACTCGCCTAGTTCACCAGGTTTAGTACCTGGCGCTAGTATAAGAGCCCAGACGGTGTGGATTCATTTCTGCCGTGTCCACCACTTTCAAAATTTTGAAAGTGGTATACAATCAAGTGAGGTATCACTTAAAACTACCGACCGCGGACACGTAGCTCAGCTGGATAGAGTACCTGGCTACGAACCAGGCGGTCGCAGGTTCGACTCCTGCCGTGTCCGCCACTATTAAAGAAGCCCGACTTTTTAGTCGGGCTTTTTGCTTTTTGTTTTTTATTTTAAATCTTAATCTTTTTTTGCTATGCAACTCACCTGGTTCGCCAGGTCTAGTGCCTGGCGCTAACATAAGAGCCCAGGCGGTCGCAGGTTCGACTCCTGCCGTGTCCGCCACTATTAAAGAAGCCCGACTTTTTAGTCGGGCTTTTTGCTTTTTAGCGCTTTTCTTTCTCACCCATGCTCGACAATATAAATCCTTTTTAAACGCTCACGCTTGTTTTTATTCTACCTGTGCATGTTGGGATAGGCTCACTCTGTGCTTTGGTTATTAATGCTATAAATCAGATATATCAGTCGCTTATTTGGCTTAAACTATCTGCTTGATACGTTTTTGTGATAACTTGTTTCCAATATGTTTACAATAATCATTGCCAAAAAGAATTTGAGTTATTATTCTAATTCTTTTTAACCAAAAAGGATCAGCTATGGAAAGTCTCTCGGATGTATTTATTGAAGCTGGCGTACTTTTGCTGGTCGGTATGTGTTTTGTCTTTGCATTTTTAACCGTGCTTATTTTTGCTATTCAAGTGCTCGCTAAAATCGGCGAGCATTTCCCCGATACCATACCTGAGCCCATGCGAGTTCAAACATCGCAACCACAAGGTGACAAACCTTCCCCTCATGTCATCGCTGCGATTAGTGCTGCAATCGCTCAATATCGAAATAAGAATAACTAAATCAGGAGCCATCTATGTCTAGTGCTAACTCTAAACTAGGAATTACCGAGCTTGTTTTACGTGACGGCCATCAATCATTATTAGCAACGCGTTTTCGCTTAGAAGATATGCTGCCGATTGCCCAAAAAATGGATGAAATTGGCTTCTGGTCTATTGAATCATGGGGCGGGGCAACGTTTGATTCGTGTATTCGTTACCTTGGTGAAGATCCTTGGGAGCGTATTCGTGAATTGAAAAAGGCGATGCCAAACACCAAGCAACAAATGTTGTTTCGTGGCCAAAATATCCTAGGCTACCGTCATTATGCTGATGATGTGGTCACAAAATTTGTTGAACGTGCTCACAAAAATGGTGTTGATGTATTTCGTATTTTTGATGCGATGAACGATATTCGTAATTTAGAAACAGCCATCAAAGCAACTGTTGATGTTGGCGCACATGCACAAGCAACCTTATCGTTTACCGAATCGCCAGTGCACACCATTGATACATGGTTGGATATGGCGAAACGCTTGCAAGATATGGGGGCACATTCACTGTGTATTAAAGATATGGCCGGCTTACTTAACCCATACGATGGCCATGAGCTGATCACTAAACTGAAGCAGCAGGTCGGGCTACCAATCTCTTTACATTGTCATGCGACCACAGGTTTGAGTATGGCAACCCACATCAAGGCAATTGATGCCGGTGTAGATGTTATCGATACATCGATTTCTTCAATGTCGATGACTTATGGTCATTCCCCGACAGAGTCTATCGTGTCGACAGTACAAGGTCGTGAGCGTGATACTGGGCTAAATATGGAAAAGCTTGCAGAGGTGGCGACATACTTTCGTGAAGTCCGCGCTAAATACGCAAAATTTGAAGGCAGCTTAAAAGGCGTCGATGCGCGTATTTTATTAGCTCAGGTCCCAGGAGGCATGCTGACTAATATGGAAAACCAACTGCGCGAGCAAGGGGCATCGGATAAATTCGATCAGGTACTAGAAGAGATACCTCGCGTACGTAAAGAGCTTGGTTATATCCCTCTCGTCACACCAACATCGCAAATTGTTGGCACCCAATCCGTACTTAATGTACTCACGGGCGAGCGCTATAAGTCGATTACCAAAGAAACCGCCGGTGTATTAAAAGGTGAATATGGTGCAACGCCAGCGCCAGTAGATAGTGATTTGCAAGCTCGCGTATTAGATGGTGGCGAGCCGATTACTTGTCGCCCCGCTGATTTACTTGAACCGGAGTTAGACAAGCTTGAAAGTGAATTATTGGCAATAGCCAAAGAGAAAAGCATTAGTTTAGCTGACGATGTCATCGATGATGTTTTAACTTATGCGTTGTTCCCGCAAATTGGTTTGAAGTTTCTTGAAAATCGTAATAACCCAGAAGCGTTTGAACCAAAACCGAGCGCAGCAGATGTTAAGCCCGCAACAGAACAACAAACCGTTAACACTGGCAAAGTAGAAAGCTACGCGGTGAAAGTTGACGGTAAAGTATATGATGTCGTCGTTGCGCCAGGTGGTGACATTGAACAAATCAGCGCCGTAACCAGTTCATCATCCGCTAAAGCAAGTGATGCCCCTGTTGTAAGATCTGGCGCTAGCATTGATGCGCCACTTGCCGGTAACGTGTTCAAAATACTGGTGGATAATGGTGATTTTGTTAATGAAGGCGATGTGGTTGTTGTTATGGAAGCGATGAAAATGGAAACAGAAATTCGCGCCACGGCCTCTGGTACGGTGAGCTCAGTTCGAGTTAAAGAAGGCGATAGCGTCGCAGTAGGCGACGCATTGCTGCAGTTATAGGGATCGCAGTATGGACTCCATTTATATTCTGTGGCAATCCACAGGGTTAGCTAATTTTGAGCTTGGCCAAATTGTCATGATGCTGGTAGGCCTGGGCTTACTGTATTTGGCCATAGCCAAAAAGTTTGAACCGCTATTATTATTACCTATTGGTTTTGGTGCCATCTTAACGAACATTCCAGTAGCTGGTTTTAGTGAAGTCGGTGGTGTGTTGCATTACATTTACTACGCAGGTATCGATACCGGGATATTCCCATTATTGATATTTATGGGGGTAGGGGCGATGACCGATTTCGGTGCGCTTATCGCTAACCCTCGTATGTTATTGTTAGGTGCGGCCGCTCAATTTGGCATTTTTGCCACCTTATTTGGCGCAATTGCTTTAAATGCTATTCCTGGCTTTGATTTTAGTATTCAAGATGCGGCAGCTATCGCTATTATTGGTGGTGCCGACGGCCCAACTGCTATCTTCTTGGCATCAAAACTTGCTCCTGAGCTACTGGGAGCGATTGCCGTTGCCGCGTATTCATACATGGCGTTGGTACCAATTATTCAGCCACCTATTATGAAAGCGCTAACCAATGAAAAAGAGCGCGCTGTAGAAATGAAGCAATTGCGTCATGTTACTAAAATCGAGAAAATCTTATTTCCACTAGCGGTTCTGATGATGACGATTTTCTTTTTACCGGCTGCGACTCCACTCGTTGGTATGTTCTGTTTAGGTAACTTAATGCGCGAGTGTGGTGTGGTGGAACGACTAAGCTCGACGGCACAAAATGAGCTGATTAACATTGTGACCATTTTCCTTGGTTTAGGTGTGGGGTCTAAATTAAGTGCCGACTCGTTCTTAAATGTCGAAACTCTAGGTATCTTAGCGCTTGGTGCCGTTGCGTTTTCTATCGGTACTGCCGCAGGCGTTATCATGGCGAAAATTATGAGTAAATTCTCGGATGAACCTATTAACCCATTAGTTGGTGCCGCAGGTGTGTCAGCGGTACCTATGGCAGCGCGGGTAGTGAATAAAGTGGGCTTACAATCAAACCCACATAATTTCCTATTAATGCACGCTATGGGCCCTAACGTTGCCGGGGTACTCGGCTCCGCTGTAGCCGCGGGTGTGTTACTTGCCTTAGTTGGCTAACCCAATACCGTATTACGGTCATTTTTAAAGGGATCGTCTATCGATCCCTTTTTTATTGACGCTGAATACTGAGATATTAACTGGCTAAAGCTTTTCATTTGTTCTCAAGTTGGTTAGCGTAGTGTTATGAGTATCCCAAATATTTTGTAAGCATGGACAATACCATTAAATTTATAATGACCACTTTAGTTGGTTTGACTTTTTCTGTTAGCGCGGTGTCTGCCGAACAAACAGTGCAACAAAAGTGGCGAACGGTAGAGCAAGATAACATCCTGTACTTGCAAACCGAACATGGCACCATGACGTTTGAACTGGCCGAATTCTTTGCGCCAAAGCATGTCGACTATATTCGCCAATTAGTTAGTGATGGTTTTTACGATGGTTTGCCGTTTTACCGGGTTATCGAAAACTTTGTGGTGCAAGGTGGTGATGCTAGCCAAAAAAGGGTAAGCAAAGTTAAACAGGAGATGATAGCAGAGCAGCAACGCGCAATTGATAAAAACACAGCGCTTAATAGCTCTGAGTTTACCCTAGTGCAAACTCCAGATTTGCTTGCTGAACAAACTGGCTTTATTAATGGCTTTGCCGTGGGGCGCTCAATTAGCGAACAAAAGGAATGGCTTGTGCATTGCCCTGGGGTAATGAATTTAGCGCGTGGTAATGATTTAAATTCTGGCACCACAGATTTTGCCATCATGTTTGGTGTTTCACCACGTCATCTTGATAGAAACATGACCATATTTGCCCGTTTACTTGATGGCTGGCAAACGCTCTATCAAGTAACGCGTACTGACTCTGTAACCGAGTCGGATAACAAGCCAACCTTAATTAGCAAAGCTTACCTTGGTTCACAGCAACCCACTAAAGAGCAACAAACATGGCTCGTAGAAGATACATCAACTCAGCATTTTAAAGATAAGCTTATCAAGCGGCGCTTATATCAGCATGATTTTTATCATCACAAAGGTAATGGCAATCTTGATGTGTGTTATCAAAAAGTAGCTGTTAAAAAAGGCTCAAACGATTAGCGCTAATCACCCGAGGGCTCAGGGATACACCGTTGCTTGTTAACGGCGTTACAATGTAAATTCGGCCTGTAACATCATTGTTTATACAAGAGTATTACAGGCCTGGTTATTTCGTATGATCAGAAAGGTACGCCTATTAAAGGCTATTAACCCGTGATGCGTCGTCCAGAGCGACCCCGATTGGATGAGTTAGAGTTGGATGAACCTGAAGAGCGTCGGCCTTTACCGCCGGTATTTTTCGCATACGGGTTGTCACGTCGGCCACCGTGTTTACGGTTTTTCGCTGGCGGTTTATGGCCTTCGGCATTAGCTCCGCTTTTTTGCCCATCTTGATGCTCTGTTTTCGGGGTTTTAGGCTTCTTAGGTTTCTTCTCTTTAAACGGTCTAATGTCGTGTGACTTAGGCACAGGGTTAGCCGCTTCAAACCCTTCAATTTCTTCTCTATCTAATAGTTTTTGTGTTAATCGCTCTATTGCGACGAGCAGTTTAAATTCGTCAAAACACACTAATGAAATAGCGTTGCCAGCCTTACCTGCGCGGCCACTGCGACCAATACGGTGAATGTAGTCTTCGGCGACATGTGGTAAGTCAAAGTTAACGACTTGTTCTAGCTCATTAATATCAATACCACGAGCTGCAATATCGGTTGCTACTAATACACGAATATCACCGTCTTTAAACTGTGCTAATGCTTTAGTACGGGCCCCTTGGCTTTTGTTACCATGAATTGCTAAGGCTTTGATACCATCGGCTTCAAGATGGCGGGTTAGGCGATTGGCACCATGCTTGGTTTTAGTGAAAACAAGTACTTGTTGCCAATTGTTATGACCAATTAAGTACGATAATAAGCGTGGCTTTTTGTTTTTATCGGTAGTGATGATTTTTTGCTTAATGGTTTTAGCTGTGGAATTAGCCGGCGTTACTGAAATTTCCACAGGATCATTGACCAAGCCTTTGGCAAGCGCTCGAATATCATCAGAAAACGTTGCTGAAAACAACAAGTTTTGGCGATTTTTAGGTAACTGCTTAATGATTTTTTCAATATCATTAATAAAGCCCATATCAAGCATTCGGTCGGCTTCATCTAACACCAGTACTTCGACTTGGTTAAACTTAACGGCATTTTGTGAATATAAATCTAATAATCGCCCTGGTGTGGCAACTAAAATATCAACACCTTTACGCAGACGCATCATTTGCGGGTTGATTTTCACACCGCCGAAAACAACATAGCTGCTTAGCGAAAGGTTTTTAGAGTACGTAGCAATGTTATCGCCTATTTGTGCGGCAAGCTCACGAGTTGGCGTTAAGATTAGGGTTCTAATATGGTTGGCTTTAACTTGTTTACCGTTATCAAGTTTTTGCAAAATCGGTAAGGTGAAACCGGCCGTTTTTCCTGTGCCAGTTTGTGCCGCGGCCATAACATCATGACCTTCTAAAACCGCAGGAATCGCTTGTTGTTGAATTGGCGAAGGGGTTTGGTAGCCTTTTTCCGTTAACGCCGAAACGATGTTGTCGGATAGGCCTAGTGCATCAAAACTCATAGAGACTCTCTTAATATATGTATAAGTGAACGAGAGCGATTTGGTTGCGAACAATAATTATTGCTGTGACCCCCCACCCTCAAGGCGAGCGCACTTTACAGTATAGTCAATATGGATGCAATGAATTGCATTGTTTCCTGCTACTAAGTTGTTATCTACCCCTGTAGTTAGGAATTGCCTTATCAAGATGACAAGGCTGCCAGCATTAAGACGTGATTTGGATCATTAACGTAAAAAATGCTACTAAGATGAGGTTAAAACAAATGATGTAAGCAAACCCTTTAAGTCCTTGCTTAGCGGTATAGTTATTTGATTTCAAATACCACCACCAAATGAGGCACATGATAATTGGCAGGATAAAGAATAATCGTAACAGCATCTACTTACCTTTTGTTTTAATTGATGTTCTTATTGTTCGGCTTTCGTTTACAGCATAGAACAAAAACGCTGGTTTTTTAACTTAAATCTTTTTTTATGACATTTATACGCAGCGGTCACCTATTTGGTTTTTCATGCCACGGTGCTACTTTGAACAGCATTAACATGCCAGGGACTGCTAACGCTGTACAAACAAAGAAAAACGACGTCCAACCAAGTTGCTCAACAATAAAGCCAGTGCTGGCGTTTGCAAATGTCCGTGGCAGTGCAGTAAGCGCAGTAAATAGGGCAAATTGCGTGGCTGCAAATGTTGGGTTGGTATTTTTAGCGATGTAAGCGGTAAATGCAGCGGTACCCAAACCAACCCCTAAATACTCAAAACCCATAGCAAAGGCGAGGGCAATATTGTTATCACCAATTACCGATAACGCGGCAAAACCCAGTATAGAGATAATTTGTACAAAGCCAAATAACCACAGCGCACGGTTTATACTTAGCTTGATCATAATGATACCGCCGACAGCTAAACCAACCGTCATCGCCACTAACGAGGCCGTCTTGGCAATCACGCCGATTTCAGTATTAGAGAAGCCTAAATCAATAAAAAACGGAGTCTGTAAGGCGGTTGCCATGTTGTCGCCAAGTTTATAAAGGAACAAAAATGACAAGATAAACAGCGCGGATTTAAGTCCTTCGCGATTAATGAACTCTCTAAATGGTAACACGACAGCGTCGTGCAGTGATTTTGGCGGATTAGCTTCGATATGCGCTTCTTTTATACACAAGGTTAATATAATGCCAATGAGCATAAACGCTGCAATAACAAGAAACACCAAAGACCACGGCATGTGGTCCGCTAAAATAAAGCCGAGGGAGCCAGGAACTAAGCCAGATAAGCGATAAGCTTGCACGTGCACCGAATTACCTAAGCCGAGTTGCTGATCGGTGAGTAATTCGCGTCGGTAAGCATCGAGGACGATATCTTGGCTAGCACTGAAAAATGCCACGGCTGCAGCTAAATAGGCGACGCTCCATATGGACATAGCAGGGTCAATATAAGCAAAAGCCGCTATTGATAATAGTAGCGCTACCTGGGTAACGAGCATCCATCCACGACGACGACCAAGAAAAGGTAAGGTATAGCGATCCATAGCCGGTGACCAAATGAACTTCCATACATATGGGATCCCAATTAGTGAAAATAGGCCAATCTCAGCTAAGCTAACGCCCTCATTTCTCAGCCAGCCTGGAAGTAGTTGATATAAGAAAAATAGCGGTAATCCGGAACTAAAGCCGGTAAAAATACAGATGAAGATGCTCTTATTGAAAACATTATCGATAATGGAGCGGTTATCCGGCGATGATTGTTCTGAAGCGGACATGGAAACACCTAGTTATTACGATATCGTTAGGCTACCAAATCATTGACGGGGATACCAAGAGAATGTGCTGATTTGCACGATATTCCCTTGGTGTTGAACTTTGGTATTTAAAATGCTGCGACAGGACGCCAACCAACACAATGTTTTGGGTAGCTTGTTTTGTCTTTTAGAAAGTCGAGACAGGTTTTAATTTCGGTTTGTAACTCGCTATTGTCTTGAACACTTGCTAACGAGGATATCTGAATTTCATGAATCAAGTGCCAAAATACGCGCTCTTTGCTGCTCCCTGGTGTGTCATCAGTGACATTAAGTTGATTCCATTCTTCAAAGCAGTCCCAAATAAACGTTTCTACTTCAGTATAATGGACAGCATTATTTAAAAGGCCATCAAGAAAATAAACCAGTTGACCAATTTTTTCGTTGATAAAGTTTTCTACTAACACGTTGCTCTCTATGTATATTCCATTATGTTTTTTGGCTGTATTCGAGCGGAACTGCTCGATGTGTGGGGGAGGGGTTAGCCAAAGATCGGTGTAATTTTTTTGTTAATTGAATATGTTAGCTCAGATATTGCCAAAAATTAAATAAAAATGAAAGGCCTTACATTTAAAGTGATTAAATAGTTTATGGTTCGTTGACCAAAAACAAAAAAAGCACCGTTTGATGCTTTTTTATACGCAATATTGTCCACTTATCGTTATTCTATTGAGTGAATATAATCCGCTGGGAGTAACGTTGCTTTTAACAAAATAATCGGCTCTTTCGGCACATCGGGCCAACCTTGTCCTTCATGAAAGTCGGTTTCTACTGCAGCCATTTTAGTCAGCACCTCGTCACCAAAGGTAACGCTACCAAATACGGTATAGCCCCAACTACGCCCTGGATCTAGCTCAGTGTTGTCACCGACATTAAAATAAAACTGGCGATTAGCACTATGTGGATCATGTTGGCGTGCCATGGCGATGGTACCTACTTCATTCTTAAGACCATTGCCGGATTCATTAAAAATAGGTTCACCTTCTTTGCGCGGGATCCAATTCACATCGTAACCACCGCCTTGTACCACAAAGTCCTCTATGACGCGGTGAAAGACCGTATTATCATAGCCCTTGGTGATCACATACCACAAAAAGTTATTAACCGCTAAAGGTGCTTTTACGCGATCTAATTCGACAATAATGACTCCCATCGACGTTTCTAGCTTAACCTGAGGGTACAAATTATTGGGATCGATGATTTTTTGTTTTGCGGCAAAACTGCTAAATGATAGGAATAGTGTACTGATTAAGATAAACAATCGTTTCATAGCGTTTTGTCCTTTGAGTTAACCTTTGATAAATTGTTGCAATTGCTGGTCTTGCATCACTTGCACGATGATTTTTCCCAATTGCTGATTAAAGTCACGCTGTAATTCATCGATATCCGCTGTTAGTGCGCCACGGGTTGTAGCTCTTAGCGTATAGGTTTTAGATAACGTTTGCTTCGCGTTCTCGGCCTCTACCTTTAATTTGATAATGGTATTGGCACGATAATCAAGTACGTCTTGATTTACATAGGTGCGAGCGCGCTCTACTTGAAACTGCAATAATAAATCGTCGCCTTCACCTAGTGTTAAGCCTTGTGACATCAGCTGCTCGCTAAACTGGCTATTTAATACTGAAGATAACGAACCATTGGCATTAATGTACACTGAAGGTTTATTTGCCGATAATACCTCAACCACGTGCGCTGTTTTACGCAAGTCATAGACGGATACCTTGGTATTCAGTTGCTGATACACCTTGTTAGCATCCATTTTAACGATAGGGTTAAGGTTAATTTTGCTTGGTTCTTGTGCGCAAGCAAATAAACACATGGCCGATACAACGGCGATCAATAGATTTTTTTTCATTACTTCTTCGCTGACAATACGACAAACTTTTTATTACTAGCGATGGTTTGGCAGTTATTAAATAACCGCTTCAATTTTATATGATAACCAAGCTGGCGATTGCCTATTATCCTTAATTCACCACCATTTTTCAAAGACTTGTAACTTTCTTTAAACATTTGCCACGCAATATGATCGGTTACCGCACTTTGCTGATGAAAAGGCGGGTTACAAAGGATCAGATCAAATTTATTATTACCACTGCTTGCTAGACAATCACCAACGGTGAACTGACATTGTTGTTCAAGCTCAGGTACATTGTTGATGATGTTGTGTTTAGCCGATGCTACGGCCATGTGTGACTCATCAAAAAAGTGCATGTCACAACCAGGATTATTAGCCAGCATCATCAAGCCTAACATGCCATTACCACAACCTAAATCGGCTACTTGCGCACCGTCGTTGACCGCTGGTAAATGGTCTAATAAAAAGCCACCGCCAATATCCATACTATCTCTGGAAAAAACATTGGCCATATTGGTGATGTCAAAATTACTGTTTGGCAAACGCCAAACTTTGCTTTGCGTTAGTGAACGTTTATTGCTTGCATCGACTTGGCTAAACACTAAACGCGCTTTTTTGACCGCCAGAGACGTGGTTGTTTCACCGAGGTGTTTAGTAAACAGTTTTAGTGTTGAGGTATGAATATCTTTTGCTCGTGCGGTACTGATGACTTTGCTCGAAGCGCTTGCAATGCGCTGAATTTGTTGCAATTGATATTCTAAATAGCTATTACTTTTGGGGATTTTTAATAAAATTAAATCAATGGGTTCGCTCGTGTCTAATTCACTAACGCTATCAAGCAAGCGGATATCATCTGTGCTGACGTTGTTTTGCTCTAAGTTGTGCAAAATACCTTGTTGCGAAATAAATGAATCATTGACTAGCTGTAGCGAGTGTTCAGCAAGGTTCACTGCCAATGCACCAAAGCTGTCGTTAAAAATGACAATGCGTTGATTTTTTGCTAGTAGGTTATGGTCTTGCAAATGGCTAAGCAGATATTCATCGGCAGCATCCCAGGCTTGCAAAGAGCGGTTTACTTGCGCTAACGGGAAACGATCTAAATGAACAGGGGCATCGTTGATGATAAAAGGGCTTAACATGCATGACTCTCAATTTGGTATAATGGCGCCCATTATCGTATTAATGGTCTGTGCATGCAATTACAAGTCGACTTAAGTGAATCACGACAGTTATTCGCTGGACAGTTATGTTATTTTCCCAACTTTCTGGCCGGCTCTGCTGATACCTTGTATCAACAGCTTGAGCAGTCGCTTGATTGGCAACAAGGGCACATTAAAATGTTCGGTAAGGTGATAGCGATTCCTCGCTTGCAAGCGTGGTATGGTGATGATCAGGCATTCTATCGCTATTCAGGAGTTACCATGCACCCCTTGCCGTGGACACCGTTATTATGGCAACTAAAAGAGTTGTGTGAGCAGACATGTCGAGCACCTTTCAACTCAACACTGGCAAACTATTATCGTCATCAGCAAGATAGTATGGGCTGGCATAGTGATAACGAAAAAGAATTAGGTAGCGCACCTGTTATTGCCTCATTGTCATTTGGGCAAGCTCGGCGCTTTTGTTTGAAACACAAAAGCAGTGGAGAACGATTCGAAATATTATTACAATCTGGCAGCTTGTTGATTATGCAGGGACAACTACAACAACAGTGGCAACATGCATTACCCAAATCAAGTAAAGCAATGCAAGGCCGTATTAACTTAACCTACCGTTATGTCTTTCCTCGCTAATTGCATGCGGTATATTCACTCAATTACAGGTAGAAAAGATTATGACTGTCGCCAGTATCATCGAAACTAAATTAAACGATTACTTTCAACCCGTTCACTTGCAAGTGATTAATGAAAGTTACATGCACAATGTTCCTGAAGGCAGTGAGTCACACTTTAAAGTGATTGTTGTATCAGATAAATTCAATGGCCAACGTTTGCTGGCACGTCACCGTCAGGTGAATGAAGTGCTTGCTGACGAGTTGGCAAACACTATTCATGCGCTAGCAATGCACACCTACACGCCAGACCAGTGGCAGGAAATGAATCCGACGATGGTGCCAAACTCGCCGGACTGTCTTGGTGGTAGCAAAAAGTAATTTTGACTTTATTTACACAAAACGCCGGATCTACGGCGTTTTGTGTATTTCCAATTCGTTAATTTTTTGTTATCAATAAGCCTCGAATAATAAAAATCATCCAGAGGCTCGATGTCCCACTCTGCTTTTTGCTCATTGCTGCTGCGCTACACCCGCTTGGTGGATACCTTTACTGAGCATCTTGGTCGCGTTATTGCTTGGCTGACTCTCATCATCGTCTTGTTAACCTTTGCTATTGTTGTATTGCGCTATGGCTTTAACCTAGGCTGGATTGCTTTACAAGAAGCTGTTTTATATGCCCATGGCTGTATTTTTATGTTGGGGGCTGCGTTTACCCTAAAACATGACGGCCATGTTCGGGTCGATATTTTTTATCAACGCTTTTCCTATCAGAAAAAGGCCTTGGTCAATTTACTGGGAACGATTTTTTTATTGCTACCTGTATGTGTTTTTATTGGTTACATCAGTTTTGACTATATTGCCTTGTCTTGGCGCATTTTAGAAAAGTCTAATGAACCCGGTGGGCTGCCATTAGTATATTTAAATAAGACACTCATTCTTTTGTTGGTTGTCACCCTTTCTTTGCAAGGCCTTGCCGAGTTGTGCCGCAATGCACATATTTTGCTTACGCGCTCACAGTCGTCTTCAACAGCGGACGATGCAACGCAGGAGGGTCGCTGATGGAATTTTTAGCCTTAGTGATGTTTGCTTGTGTTTGTATTGTGTTGTTGTTTGGCTATCCAGTCGCATTAACGTTAGCAGGGACATCGTTATTATTTGCAGGTGTTTCGACGTTATTTGGTGCATTCGATAGTGCTTTTTTATCTGCATTACCGTCACGCTATTATGGCATTTTAACCAATCAAACCTTACTTGCTGTGCCGTTATTTGTGTTTATGGGCATGGTACTTGAGCGTGCCAAAATCGCCGAAGAGTTATTAACATCAATGGCACAGTTATTTGGCAGGTTTCGTGGCGGTTTAGCTATTTCGGTGATTTTCGTTGGTATGTTATTGGCTGCGAGTACCGGCATTGTTGGTGCAACCGTGGTGACTATGGGACTGTTGTCGCTACCAACCATGCTTAAAGCCGGTTACAGTCCGCGCTTTTCAACCGGGGTTATTTGTGCGACGGGCACTTTAGGGCAAATTATCCCGCCATCGATAGCCTTAGTATTGCTCGGAGATGTGCTATCGAACTCATACCAATTGGCGCAGTTGAAGTTAGGTAATTTTAACCCTGATACCATCAGTGTCGGTGATTTGTTTGCCGCAGCGGTATTACCTGGCTTGCTATTGGTGGCCATGTACACATGTTACACCATTTTCGTGACGCTGTTTGCGAGCGAAGGAGTACCAGCGCCTGCAGAGTCGAAAATATCAGAGCAGAGCAAGATTAACTGGTTGCGATTAATTAACGCGTTAGTGCCGCCATTGTTGCTGATGGTATTGGTGCTGGGTTCTATTTTGGCCGGTTATGCAACGCCGACAGAAGCTGCAGGGGTTGGTGCTTTTGGTGCGCTGTTATTAGCCTTGATTAATGGTGCGTTAACACTTGCTAACCTGAAACAAGTAACCATTGGCACGATGAAAATCACCTCAATGGTGTTTTTGATTTTAATTGGTGCCAGCTTGTTTTCTTTAGTGTTTCGTGGCTTAGGCGGCGACGAGTTGATCCATGACTTTTTTCAGCAGCTCCCGGGTGGTGCCATATCGGCGATGTTGATTGTTATGTTGGTGATCTTTTTACTAGGGTTTATTCTCGATTTTATCGAGATCACCTTTGTGGTCATCCCCATTGTCGCCCCGATTTTATTGATGATGGATATCAACCCACTATGGCTGGGCATCATGATAGCGGTCAATTTACAGACCTCATTTTTGACACCACCATTTGGCTTTTCATTATTTTATTTACGTGGGGTTGCCGATAAGGCGATTAAAACAGGGCAAATCTATAAAGGCGTGATCCCTTTTATCGTCATGCAGTTGCTGTTATTGGCGGCGCTAGCGCTATGGCCCGAGTTGGTTACCTGGTTGCCAGAGTTAATATATTCACGCTAAATTGATAATTTACAAGTGATTTGTGTCACCAATATGATCAAATCTATAACCGACAAGATAATAAGAATACAAGGAATGCTATGAAACGAATCAAACAGCTACTTGCTATTGCGTCACTGTTGGCAATCATAACAGGTTGCGGTGAACAACAGCAGACAACTAGCCAAGTGGCACCGCAACAAACATTTAAATGGAAGCTGGTTACCTCGTGGCCGAAAAACTTTCCGGGCCTAGGTGTTGGTCCAGAAAAATTCGCTGCGCATGTGAATAAAATGAGTAATGGACGGCTAACCGTTGATGTGTTCGGTGCCGGTCAGTTGGTCCCAGGTTTTGAAGTCTTCGATGCGGTATCTGAAGGTACCGCCGAAATGGGCCATTCCGGTGCTTATTATTGGAAAGGCAAAATGCCTGCAGCATCATTTTTTGCTGCCGTGCCTTTTGGTATGAACGCGCTAGAGACTAATGCTTGGTTACATTACGGTGGCGGTTTGGAGTTATGGCAAGAGCTATACAAACCGTTTGGTATTATGCCGTTGCCAGGTGGTAATTCGGGCGCACAATTTGCCGGTTGGTTTAATAAAGAAATCAATTCTGTGGAAGATTTGCAGGGCTTGAAGATGCGCATAGGTGGTATTGGTGGTGAGGTAATGAGTCGCGCCGGTGCCGTACCTGTGAATATGCCTGGTGGTGAGATATTTTCATCGCTGCAAAGCGGCGCACTTGATGCCAGTGAATGGGTTGGCCCATATAACGATTTAGCCTTTGGTTTTTATAAAGCGGCGAAATACTACTATTCAACGGCATGGCAAGAGCCTACCGCGACCTTGGAATTTTTGATTAACGAAAAAGCTTTTAATGAATTGCCGAGCGATTTACAAGAAATAGTCAAAGTGGCAGCCCGAGCAGTGCACGATGATATGTTAAGTGAATACACTGCCCGTAATAGCTCTTCTTTAACCGCGTTAATCGAACAACACGGTGTCGAAGTAAAAACGTTTCCATCAGAGGTTATCAACACCTTAAAACAGACAACGGCGACAGTGATTAATGACATGGTCAGTGAAGATGTAAGCGTTGCCAAGGTATGGGCGTCATATAATGACTTTTATCAGCAGATAAAGCGTTATCACCAAATTAGTGAGCAAGCATATTTGCAAAACCGACAATAACATACTCAGTCTATCGCAATTAAAAATTGCTGCTCTGACCTCATTTGTTGCCAATTGAGGTACAATAGTGGCAATTTTTAGTATTTACCGTTCAATTTAATAACAACGAAGGTTTTATCTATGGTTATCAAGCCGAAGGTACGTGGTTTTATCTGTACCAATGCTCATCCAGTTGGTTGTGCACAGCACGTTCAAGAACAAATCGATTACGTAAAATCTCAACCACAAGCCAACAACATGCCGAAAAAGGTATTAGTTATCGGTGCCTCAACGGGCTATGGTTTAGCATCACGTATTACCGCTGCCTTTGGTGGTGGTGCATCAACACTTGGTATTTTCTTTGAAAAAGAGCCGACAGAAAAACGTACTGCGTCTGCTGGTTGGTATAACACTGCGGCGTTTGAAAAAGCGGCTACGGCAGAAGGTTTATACGCTAAGCACATTAACGGCGATGCGTTTTCAAATGAGTTAAAAGAAAAAACGATTGAAACCATCAAACAAGACCTAGGTCAAGTTGACTTAGTAGTTTACTCTCTGGCCGCGCCTCGTCGCACCGATCCGGTAACTGGTGAAGTCCACGCATCAGCTCTAAAGCCTATTGGTAGTGGTTTTACGACCAAGAGTTTAAACACGTCTAAGCGTATTATTGAAGAAGTTGCGGTTGAACCAGCTAATGAAGAAGAAATCGCTGGCACCATTAAAGTAATGGGTGGTGAAGACTGGGAACTTTGGATGAACGCATTAAAAGATGCAGGCGTGTTAGCTGACGGTTGTAAAACAGTAGCGTATACCTACATTGGTAAGCAATTAACGTGGCCGTTATATGGTAAAGCGACGATTGGTCGTGCCAAAGAAGACTTAGACCGAGCTGCAAGCGAAATTCGTAGCGTAACCGCTGACCTGAACGGTGAAGCGTTTGTAACGTCATTAAATGCCGTGGTAACTCAAGCGAGCTCTGCGATTCCAATTATGCCATTGTACATCTCTGGTTTGTTTAAAGTGATGAAACAAGACGGTACGCATGAGAACCCGATTCAGCAAATTCAAGGTTTATTCCGTGACAATTTGTATAGTGCAAGTCGTGATCTAGATGAACACAACCGCATTATGCAAAACCTAAAAGAACTTGAAGACGATGTACAAAACCGTGTTCAGCAAATTTGGGATAGTGTTGATACTGATTCAATCGACGAATTAACCGACTATGTTGGTTATAATCATGAGTTTATGAAGTTATTTGGTTTTGAGGTGGATGGCGTAGATTATGACGCTGACGTGTCACCATTAGCACCAATTAATAACTTAGTGTAAGCAACACCTCTGCTGGCATTGTTTGCCAGAAAAGTGTGCTAAAATGCCCAACGTGCCAAGTTGCACGCTGGGCATTTTTTATTTTACAGTTGTAAAATGTCTTTACGCTTGCCCTTTCATACCGAAAACAGCTTGTTGCTATGCGGGGTTTCAACAGGCTTTGACTATAATGAGTCACAGTTCGGAAAATGCTATTTTTGTGTTTTGATCATAGATATCACCTTGGTTTTTGTGCTAAAATTCGCGCCGGAAAATTTTTGAACTTAAAGGCTTGCCGAAAAGTCGATCGTAACTGGTTGATTTGCCGTGCAAGATAGAATGGGTCGTATGGGAAACCGTATTGGCTCTTAACTCCTTTCAACGTAGTGCATGTGTTTATGATTACAATAAAAAAAGGTCTGGATATCCCTGTAAACGGGGCTCCCCAGCAAGTAATCCATGATGGTTCGGCCATCAAAACCGTTGCGGCATTAGGCGAAGAGTTTGTGGGTATGCGCCCAACCATGTTCGTAAGAGCTGGTGATAGCGTTAAAAAAGGTCAAGTTCTTTTTGAAGACAAAAAGAATCCTGGCGTTAAATTCACATCTCCAGTTGCCGGTGTTGTTAAAGAAATCAACCGTGGTGAAAAGCGTGTTTTGCAATCTGTTGTTATTGAAATCAATGGCGACGAAGAAGAAACATTTGCTGCATACGGTGCTGAGCAATTAGCATCTTTGTCACGCGACGATGTTGAAGCAAACCTAGTTAATTCTGGTTTGTGGACAGCTATCCGTACGCGTCCATTCAGCAAATCACCAATGCTAGGTTCAGTCGCTGCTGATATTTTTGTTAGTGCGATGGATACCAACCCATTGGCTGCTGATCCGCAAGTTGTTATTGCAGAGCAAAAACAAGCGTTTGAACACGGCTTAACGGTACTTTCTCGTCTTACTGAAGGTAAGGTTTTTGTATCAAAAGCACCTGGTGCGGATATTCCTGCGGGTAACGCAGTAGTAAACGAATTCGCTGGTAAACACCCTGCGGGTTTAGTGGGTACTCACATCCACTTCTTGTCACCGGCTTCGGCTAACAAAACTGTTTGGCACGTAGGCTACCAAGACGTTATCGCTATCGGTACGCTATTTACCACAGGTAAACTTGATTCTAACCGAGTTGTTGCCTTAGCGGGCCCTGCGGTTAAAGAACCTCGTTTAGTTCGCACAATTTTAGGTACAAGCACCAACGAACTTACTGCTGGTCAGTTGGTTGATGGTGAAGTACGTGTAATTTCTGGTTCTCCATTACAAGGTCAAGCGGCGTCAGGTGTTCATGCCTACTTAGGTCGTTTCCACGTTCAGGTTGCTGCGCTTCTTGAAGGTCGTGAAAAAGAGTTCATCGGTTACATGTACCCAGGCCCGAACAAATTCTCTGTTACTCGCGCCTACATGGCACACTTCTTCAAGAGCAAGTTGTTCAACATGACAACGACCACTAACGGCTCATCTCGTGCAATGGTACCAATCGGTAACTACGAGCGCGTTATGCCATTAGATATCTTACCAACCATGTTACTACGTGATCTTGCTGCCAAAGACACAGACAGTGCTCAACAGCTTGGTGCACTTGAGTTAGATGAAGAAGATTTAGCATTATGTACCTTCGTATGTCCTGGTAAAACGGATTACGGTGTATTGTTGCGTGACGTGTTAACCACCATTGAGAAGGAAGGTTAGTCATGGGCTTGAAAAAGTTTATTGAAGACATCGAGCCGCATTTTGAAAAAGGCGGCAAACACGAGAAGTGGTTCGCTTTATACGAAGCCATTGCTACGGGTTTATTTACCCCTGGTTACGTAACCAAAGGTAAAACTCACATTCGTGACAGCATCGACTTAAAACGTATCATGATCACTGTATGGTTAGCGGTTTTCCCTGCCATGTTCTTTGGTATGTTCAACATCGGTCATCAAGCGGCTGAAGCATTAGCGGCTGGTTACGCATTAGCTGATACTTGGCAGGTGAGTCTGTTCAGCATGTTTGGTGCAGAGTTAACCGCGCAATCGGGCTGGTTCGTTAAGATGCTTTACGGTGCGTGTTTCTTCCTACCTATCTACCTGACAGTATTCATTGTTGGTGGTTTCTGGGAAGTAATGTTTGCTGCAGTGCGCAAGCACGAAGTTAACGAAGGTTTCTTCGTAACCTCAATCTTATTTGCGCTAATTTTACCGGCAACCATTCCATTATGGCAGGCAGCCCTAGGTATTACCTTCGGTGTGGTTATCGCTAAGGAAATCTTTGGTGGTACGGGTAAAAACTTCTTAAACCCGGCGCTTGCTGGTCGTGCGTTCTTATTCTTCGCATACCCTGCAGAAATCTCTGGTGACCAAGTATGGGTTGCTGTTGACGGTTTCTCTGGTGCAACCGCTCTTGCGGCAGCTGCTGTAGGTACGTTTGAGTATGCACCTATCTTCTCACAAGATTGGTTAAACGCATTCTACGGTTTCATTCCAGGTTCAGTTGGTGAAGTATCTACCTTAGCAATCTTCATTGGTGGTGCATACATCTTGTACAAAGGTATTGCTTCATGGCGTATCGTATTGTCAGTGTTTGCTGGTATGGTAGCAACGGCGTTCTTATTTAACGCTATTGGCTCAGATACTAATGCTATGTTCGCTATGCCATGGTACTGGCACTTAGTATTAGGCGGCTTTGCTTTTGGTATGATGTTCATGGCGACCGACCCGGTAACTATGTCATTTACTAACACTGGTAAATACTTCTTCGGTGCCCTTGTTGGTATCATGGTGGTTCTAATCCGTGTAGTTAACCCAGCATTCCCTGAAGGTATGATGTTAGCAATCTTATTCGCTAACTTATTCGCACCGCTATTTGACTACTTCGTGGTTCAGTCAAACATCAAACGGAGACTTGCACGTGTCTAATAAAAAAGAAACTTTTGGCAAAACCGTTGGCTTTGTTGTTGCAGTATGTTTGGTTTGTGCTGCGTTAGTATCGATCTCTGCGGTACAGCTAAAACCACTACAAACAGCCAATAAGCTACTTGATAAGCAAACTAAAATCTTAGAAGCTGCTGGTCTACTAGACACTGCTGGTAAAGATATCGTTGGTACATACAACAAATACGTTGAAGCGAAAATGATTGACGTTGCAACGGGTGAGTATGTTGAAGGTAATCCAGAAATGTTCGACGAGCGTCGTGATGCTCGTGATAATGCATTATCTTCAAAGCCTGAAAACGATATCGCTGGTATCAACCGTCGTGCTGACTCACAAGTTGTGTACTTAGTGAAAAACGATGCGGGTACTGTTGAGAGCGTTATTTTACCAATCGTTGGTTCTGGTCTTTGGGATCTTATGTACGGTTTCATTGGTTTAGATACAGACCTTAACACCGTTAAATCTGTTGTTTACTCTGACCACAAAGAAACTCCGGGCCTAGGTGCGGAAGTTATGAATCCTAAGTGGAAGGCGCTATGGCCAGGTAAAAAGCTGTTTGATGAAAACGGTGACATTGCTATCCGTTTAGTTAAAGGCGGCGCAAAAGCGGGCGACATCCATGGTGTTGACGGCTTATCTGGTGCTACTTTGACCAGTGTTGGCGTAGAGAAAACAATCCATTTCTGGTTAGGCGATGAAGGCTACGGCCCATACATTGCTAAAACTCGCGAAAAGGGGCTTAACTAATGAGTGATGTATCAACAAAACAAGTGTTAACGAAACCTATCGTTGACAACAACCCAATTGCTTTACAAGTACTGGGTATTTGTTCTGCCCTAGCGGTAACCAGCTCAATGGCTAACGCTTTGGTAATGAGCCTTGCGGTAATTTTGGTAACAGCGTTCTCTAACTTGTTTATCTCTATTATTCGTAACCACATTCCATCAAGCGTACGTATTATCGTGCAAATGGCGATTATCGCGTCATTGGTAATCGTCGTTGACCAAGTTCTTAAAGCGTTCTCTTATCAGCTTTCTAAAGAACTATCGGTATTCGTTGGTCTAATCATTACCAACTGTATCGTAATGGGTCGTGCAGAAGCGTTTGCGATGAAAGAAAAGCCAGTGGTATCTTTCATGGATGGTATCGGTAACGGTTTAGGTTACGGTTTGATCCTAATGCTAGTTGCTTTCTTCCGTGAATTATTAGGTTTCGGTACCGTATTCGGTATTGAAATTCTTCCATTGATTCAAAACGATGGCTGGTATCAAGCTAATGGTCTTCTAGTACTACCATTTAGCTCATTCTTCATCATTGGTTTAATCATCTGGGCAATTCGCCAGTGGAAACCAGAGCAAGTTGAGAAGGACTAAGCGACATGGAACATTACATTAGCTTATTTATTAAAACGATTTTTATCGAAAACATCGCCCTAAGCTTCTTCTTAGGTATGTGTACTTTCCTTGCGGTATCAAAGAAAGTTAGCACAGCTATAGGTCTTGGTGTTGCGGTAGTTGTGGTTTTAGGTATCGCGGTACCTGCTAACCAAATCATCTACCAAGCGATTTTGGCACCAGGTGCGCTTGATGGCGTATTAGGTATCACAGATCCTGCTGAGTCGGTTGACTTATCATTCTTGTCGTTCATCACTTTTATCGGTGTTATCGCGGCATTAGTACAAATCCTTGAGATGGTACTAGATAAGTTCTTCCCACCGTTATATAACGCGTTAGGTATCTTCTTACCACTGATCACCGTTAACTGTGCGATCTTTGGTTCGGTATCGTTCATGGTTGCTAAAAACCTAACGTTAGGCGAGTCAGTAGTATACGGTATTGGTTCAGGTATCGGTTGGGCATTAGCTATCGTTCTTCTTGCGGGTATTCGTGAGAAGATGAAGTACTCTGATGTACCTGATGGCTTGAAAGGTTTGGGCATTACGTTTATCACGACTGGTTTGATGGCTTTTGGCTTCTTATCATTCGGTGGTATTTCGTTATAAGGTTAATGCGGCTAGGGAGTGCAAGCTCCCAAGCAAGATGTTTTAAAGGAAAACAACTATGCAAGAAATTATTCTAGGCGTAGGTATGTTCACCGCTATCGTTGTCGCTTTGGTATTGGTAATCCTATTTGCCAAGTCGAAGTTGGTAGCAGAAGGCGATGTAACAATATCAATTAATGGCGACCCTGAAAAAGCAGTAACGACTGCTGCAGGTGGCAAATTACTTGGCGCATTAGCTGACCAAGGTATTTTCATACCGTCTGCCTGTGGTGGTGGTGGTACTTGTGGCCAGTGTCGTGTACACGTTCATTCTGGTGGTGGTGATATTCTACCAACCGAGCAAGGTCATATCACTAAGCGTGAAGCGAAAGAAGGCTGTCGTTTATCATGTCAAGTTGCTGTTAAGCAGGACATGGATATCGAAATCGAAGATGAAATCTTCGGTGTTCAGCAATGGGAATGTGAAGTTATCTCTAATGATAACAAAGCAACATTCATTAAAGAACTTAAGCTTAAGATCCCTGACGGTGAAGTGGTACCATTCCGTGCTGGTGGTTACATTCAAATTGAAGCTCCTGCGCACCACGTTAAATACTCAGAGTTCGATATTCCTGAAGAATACCGTCCTGACTGGAACCACTTTGGTTTCTTCGACGTAGAGTCAAAGGTAGACACAGATACGTTACGTGCTTACTCAATGGCTAACTACCCAGAAGAAGAAGGCATCATCATGCTAAACGTTCGTATCGCGACACCGCCTCCGGGACGTTTACATTTACCTGCTGGTAAAATGTCTTCTTACATCTGGAGCCTTAAGGCTGGCGATAAAGTGACGATTTCTGGTCCATTTGGTGAGTTCTTCGCTAAAGATACAGATGCAGAAATGGTATTCGTTGGTGGTGGTGCTGGTATGGCGCCAATGCGTTCGCACATCTTCGATCAGCTTAAGCGTCTTCAATCTAAGCGTAAGATTTCGTTCTGGTACGGTGCTCGTTCTAAGCGTGAAATGTTCTACGTAGAAGATTTCGACGGCCTAGCAGCAGAAAACGACAACTTCCAGTGGCATGTAGCTCTTTCAGATCCTCAACCAGAGGACAACTGGGAAGGTTACACAGGTTTCATCCACAATGTATTGTATGAAAACTACCTGAAAAACCACGAAGCACCAGAAGATTGTGAATTCTACATGTGTGGGCCGCCAATGATGAACGCGGCTGTTATCGGCATGTTGAAAGACTTGGGTGTTGAAGATGAAAACATCCTACTAGATGACTTCGGTGGTTAATCGAACTTATCAATAAAAAGAGCGCCTTAGAGCGCTCTTTTTGTATCTACGGGATTTTATGTGTAAGCAAGTGAGGCACTAAGGTTATTGTGTTTCACTGTCTTCTTGTTATGTTTTCGCTTATAATCCGCTCGGTTTTTATTCACTGGAATTAATAGACATGCGCGCATTCATTCAAAATATTGTCTTAGCAACGATGCTGTTAATGCTTCTGGCTTGCTCCGAAGCACCCGAGCAGGCTAAGTTGCAAGAATTGCAGCTATCAGGTCGAACCATGGGGCCTATTGTTTATACGGTTAAGCTCGTCGCCAATAAACAACAGCTTGAAGACACACAAGTTGCAGAGCAGGTTGATCAGTTATTAAAGAAAATTAATGGCCAAATGTCGACTTATGATCCTAATTCGGAGTTATCGGCATTTAATCAATATCGTGGTTTTGAAGCGCGTTCAGTATCACCAGAGTTACATAAAGTGTTAGCCGAGTCGATTAGGCTAGCAGAGATTACTCAGGGCGCGCTAGATGTTACCGTTGGCCCATTGGTTAATTTATGGAGCTTTGGCCCTGAGAAGCGCCCTGAGCGCGTGCCAAGCGATGAGTTAATTGTTAGCACTAAGCAACATATTGGCATTGAGAAAGTTCAATTGAATAACGCTATGCTGGCAAAAACTGATGCGCAGGTTTATGTTGATTTATCGGCAATCGCCAAAGGTTTTGCAGTAGACATGGTTGCCGATTTTCTCGAAGAACAAGGATATCATAGCTATCTGGTTGATATTGGCGGTGAAATGCGCCTTAAAGGACAAAAGTTTAACGATAAAGACTGGCGTATTGCGGTTGAAAAGCCAATTTCTGGGACAAGGGCGGTACAAAAGGTTATAATCCCGGGCGATAATGCCGTGGCAACTTCCGGCGATTATCGTAACTATTTTGAAGACAATGGTGTGCGTTATTCTCACACCATCGATCCTGCAACTGGCTGGCCGATTAACCATAAATTGGTTTCGGTGACGGTGGTACATCCATCGGCGATGACTGCTGATGGTTTAGCAACAGCCATTGAAGTTATGGGCCCGGAAAAAGGCTTA
Organism: Thalassotalea sp. Sam97; assembly: GCF_041379765.1. Lineage (NCBI taxonomy): Bacteria > Pseudomonadati > Pseudomonadota > Gammaproteobacteria > Alteromonadales > Colwelliaceae > Thalassotalea > Thalassotalea maritima. The sequence goes on from NZ_CP166919.1 coordinate 692,489, forward strand.
GCTTTTGCCCAAAAGCACCAATTTGCGGTTTACTTAATTACGAAAGACGGTGACGATTTTATCGAAACCATGAGTGATACGTTTAAGCAGTATCTGGCTGAATAATGTTTGCCAGCTAAACGAGATATATTATGACCTTATTTTTATTAACATTCGGCTTTTTCATGGTTATCGTTGTCGCGATGGCTATTGGTTATATTTTGCAGAAGAAAACCTTAGCAGGTAGCTGTGGTGGTTTAGGCTCTATCGGTATCGATAAGGCCTGTAACTGTGATAACCCCTGTGAGAAACGTAAAGAGCGTGAACGCAAAGCAGCGTTGAAAGAAAACGCCATAGATATTAAAAATATCTAAGCTAATACAGTGAATCAATGAAAAAGCCCCGATAATTAACGTTGTCGGGGCTTTTTCATTGTGACTAGAGCGTGTTGATTTTTTGAGGTTGTTTTTGCAGCAATTTATGATGTTTTTATACAAGGCAGAGCTTATGTTGTGTGGTTACTCCACATAAGTAATTGATAAAACAGTAGAAAGGCGTCATAAAAGCTGTCCTTTGGATTCGTTTAAATGCATTTTTTTCATTGTTACTTGCTCTGTGCGTAGAATAACTATGCGTATCACAAGTGCCGCGATAAAAATGCATTTAATTCGAACAAAATTTAACCCTAAAAGATCAACACGCTCTAATTAATTTATGGCAATAAACGGCGACGCTATTAAGTAAACTTAATTAACAACGATGCGTTATTTAGAACACGTCAATTTATAAGCCGGGCATCGGCTCGATAATGGCCGACTATGCTTGCTTGTTGTTTATCTTTGCGCTCGGTGTTACGGTTGTATTTGGTTGACTGACACTAAGGTTTATATGCGTCGTAAAATGATAGGGGCTTGCTGCTCGATGCTAATGATATCAACGGCAGTGGCTGAGCAGTTGCCACGTTGCGGTAACAGTGAATCAGCGGCACGCCTGTTTGCCCTTGTTGTGGATGATTCAGAGCAGCGGAGAAAGGTGATTCGTTGCAATAATACCCTAACCCTACTAGCTGAGCAGAAAGCCGCTAAAATGGCGGATTTTGGCCTCGTTGCCCATAACTTAGGTGGAAGTCCTAACGTATATTTACGAGAGAACGGTTATGAGTTGCCGAGTTATTATGGTAATACATTTAACAGTAACCAAGTTGAAGCTATTGCAGGAGGCTACAGCTCAGCTGCTGAAGTATGGCAAGCATTTAAGCGCTCAAGTCAGCATCGTCAGCATCTATTGGGGGAGCATCCGTTGTACCTTGAGCAAGATGAAATAGGTGTCGCCTTTGTTAAAGATGTTAGCGCCCCTCATGTCGAATATTGGGTGGTGTATTTAACTAAATCAGGTGTCTCAAACAATAATGATGAGCAAGCGGCTGATAGCACATCGCAACAGTCTTTCAAAAATAGTGACTCAATACCCAATAAAAATATCGCTATTTTGACTCAATAATAAGTCGTAATTGTCACTCACAGAGCAACGTGAACATTTTGTAGCCTAGTTCTTTACGATTATCGGTCTAAATTTTTTGTCCCGTCCGCAAATACAAAAGCTCGCAAACTTGCGAGCTTTTTTAATGGTCAATTGACGACTGCTAACCTGCTGGATAGAAGGTTGGTGCACCTGGGCCTACAGGCATGCCAAACAAAAATACCCATAAGTAGAAAAGTGTCGACCAACCGATGATAAAGAATATGGTGTAAGGCAACATTGTCGCGATTAAGGTACCAATGCCAAGATCTTTCTTGTAACGAACCGCTACTGCTAGGATCAAACCAAAATAGCTCATCATTGGCGTGATAAGGTTTGTTACAGAGTCGCCAATTCGGTAAGCGGCTTGAATCACTTCTGGTGAATAACCTACCAGCATTAGCATTGGGACAAAAATTGGTGCAGTGACTGCCCATTGCGCAGAAGCACTACCTAACATTAGGTTGATAAAGCCGCACATCATGATGAAGATAATAAACAGCTCTGGACCGGCCAGTCCCATTGCTTGAATTAATTGAGAGCCTTTAATCGCTAAGATAGTGCCTAAGTTTGACCACTTAAATAAAGCGACAAATTGCGCAGCAAAGAACACCAACACGATGTACATACCCATGGTATTCATGTTGTCGCTCATAGCTTTTATCACGTCGCGGTCGGTGCGCATGGTGCCGGCAAAGCGGCCATATACGTAACCTGGAATAGCAAAGGTGACGAAAATAAAGGCAACAATACCTTTTAAGAATGGTGAGTTTTTCACTTCGCCTGTTTCAGGGTGACGCAAAATACCCCATTCAGGGACGATGGTTAATGCTAAAACACCACATAAGGCGATAAAGGTTAAACCGGCCATTTTGAGCGCTTTACGCTCTTTATCGGTTACATCTTCAATCTTTTGCGCATTAAGGTCGATTGATGCTTCATCTGGGTTATATTGACCTAAACGCGGTTCGACAATTTTTTCGGTAACAAAGGTACCTACAGCGGAGATCAAAAATACCGAAATAAACATAAAGTAATAGTTGGCTTCAGGACCGACATTGTAACCCGGTTCGATCAGTTGTGCTGCAGCACTGGTGATGCCTGCAAGCAACGGGTCTACTGTACCTAACAGTAAATTAGCGCTGTAACCGCCAGAAACACCTGCAAAAGCAGCAGCAAGACCCGCTAACGGGTGACGCCCTAGGGAGTGGAAAATCATTGCTGCTAATGGAATTAGTACTACGTAACCAAGCTCTGAGGCTGTATTTGAAACAATACCAGCAAAGACAATCGTAAAGGTTACCATCTTTTTCGATGAGCCCATAACTAACGTGCGCATCGCGGTTTCAAGTAAGCCTGATTTTTCAGCGATGGCAACACCAAGCAAAGCAACCAATACCGTTCCTAGCGGTGCAAATCCGGTAAAGTTAGTGACTAAGTTGGCTACGATTTTTTGTAAGCCTTCAGCACTGAATAAGTTTACAACGCTGATCACACCATCGGCAGCGCGGCCAGGTGTACCCTCAGGTCGAGGATCGATAACGCTAAGATCAAATAAACTGGCAATACCACTGACTGTAATAATGAAAAGACAAAATAAGGCAAACAGGGTGATTGGATGTGGTAAACAGTTACCAAGCCACTCTACGCCAGCTAAAAATTTATTAAATGCAGATGATTTCTTTTCAGAATTATGCAAATTACCTAGTGCTTCATTAGACATTGAGTTTCCTATGTTTACAGCGTTAGGGGTCAGATAAAAGCCTGTTACTCGTTGGTTTTCTTATCAGCAAATACGTGTGTCTTTATTATTTTTTGTTTTATGTGGTTGCTCATATATTAACCAAACGCTTACTTTATTGGCTTTTAATAAAAATATCGAGAGAATATACAAAATCCGACAAAGAACTACAAATTAACAACATCATTGTCATCTTCGGAGAAGTAGAGGGTAGTTGGCTTGTTTTGTTGATAAAATCAGCGATGTGCGGATAATTTATTGCATAAATAGTTGCTTTGTGACCTGCTCGTAATAACCCTGTGAGCATGGTGTAAATCTTTGTTTGCAAAGGTTGTGAGTTAAATATTTAACTTTTTTAACAATATTTTGTATTTTTTTAATCCAATCCCTGACTTTATTACTTTTAAGTTATGAATACCCCAAGAAAGCCCTATAACGCTAGCAATAATTAACACGACGAGGTTGAGCTCGGATATCTGCAGACAGACAATGCCAGCGATAACCAAACTGATGAATATCGGAGCTAACACAATATGTGCGGTCAACATTAATTTGCTGAATATCGGCATGGAATAGGGGCACCTATAATGGATTGTTACTTATGGCTGAATGTTTTAATACTAAGGTATAAATGTCGCTCTAGTTATATCTATATGTTATATGTTTTTCCAGCGATGCAGGGATGGTTAGCCAAGTTGGGTAACCATAATGGCGACTCTTCACCGTAACTTGCTAAAACGCTTATCGTTATAACGGTGGGAACTGCTTTAAGATATTGGCAACAGTTTTATTGATACGCAATTGTCGCTCTTCAGGGGTATCAGATTGCGGATAACTCATTTGATCATTGCCACGCCAAATCAGCTTACTGTTTTGATACATGGCAATAGAGATTTCAAGGTAGGCGTCATCGCCACCGATAGGGATCGTAGTGCCAATGCCGATACCCGTCGACATGCGTCCACTGCGACTGCCACTACCAATGCCAATACTAATGGACGAATTTGATGGCTTGTCGGTTGAGAAGCTACTGTAGCGTACTTGCATATCCGCGTTGGTATCAACTTGGCGGAATGATTTTTTGTCGAGCTCGCTGATAATAGCGAGCTGGATGCGTTCGTTTAACAACTCGTTCTGAAGTTGTTTTAGAGAGTTTTCATTGACGAATTGATATGACGTTAACTGGCTAAAGTCAAAATTAGCTTGGTAATCGGTGTCGGCATTATTGGCGGCGCAACCGACCATGATGAGCAGAAAACCAGTTAAGCCAATGACCCTGATACTCGATAGCTTGCCCATAATCATACTCTAATGAAATCAACTTATAGTTAGAGTATAGATAATAGGGCTGATTACGAGCATATTCGATAGTTTAATCGTTTAGAAAATTTAGTGGGCTAAGTCGTATAGTGGGGGAGGTGCATTGTAATGGCGTGCCTAAATCAATTTTACCGTGCGATGGTTATTAATCGTTGCGGCACGCGCTAAGATGTACAAGTTGCTAGATTTATAGATAACAAGGAGTGTCAGTACATATTCCTAAATATCGTCTATGCTGCGATATCCTTAGATTTTATCTCGTCAAATACTCGCATAGTTAAGTGCAAATCATCACATCCCGAAAATATTTGATATTGACCATCGTTGTTAGCAAAGCCAATATCGGTAGGCAATAGACAAGGCTTCTTAAACTCAAACTTTACTCGCTGGCTATCAATCTTATTGTTATGTAACAGTAAGTGGGCAAAATACATGCCGTGCATAATGGTCCCAGGTAAACCGAATAGTTTGGCAAGGTGATTGGATATATGAATCGGGTTATAGTCGTAACTTATTTTGGCATAGGCCCTAGCAAGTTTTTCATCGACATGCATGCTAGTTGGTTCAACAAAGCATTGTAGGCCTTTGGCAAGCGTTTTAGTGTTGGAGGCTTTAAGTTTTTTCAGCATCGTATTGGTGTTGATGATGCAAACTTGCTCATCTTGAATAAAGCGTGATTCAAGCTGTACCAACTTCCCCATTGGATGACGACGATTTTGTTTCACTTTAACTTCAACTAAAAATGGGCGTTGATAATCAATATCAGCAAGCGCTTTAAACTCAGCTGCTAGGTGGATCATGCCCAGGGGTGCAAATGCAAATTGCTTGTGCGCGAGTGCTTTCATCATCGCTTTAAAACCGGCAATAAAGGCAAAGCTTAAGGGGAGTGGCGCCGTGTCGTCAATCTTATAAAAGTTACGAAAAGCAGTGATTTTTTTCGCCGATAACGCAGCAACAGGGACCTCAACTGTAAATTCGTTAAAAAATACTTTGCGTGGTCTTTTGGTTAGTAATTGTAAATAGTGATACATGCACAGCCTTATCGATGTTTGCTATCCCTGCTTTTTTGAGCGAGTGATTATACGTTAAGCAATTATCAGGGTAAATCTGACCAGTCATATTGCCAACAGCAACTCTGTGTTTGATAACATTTAACACCTTCCGTTTTCATCTAAAGCAATTCTATATCTATAACTATGACAAGAGCTGGTCAATTGAGTTCATGTTGAATTAACCGTGTTTCTCTTTTTGGCGTCTATCCGGTGCTACAGTGCGCTCTCAATCAATTGGCTTTTTCTTTGCTGAGATCCTGTGGTAAGCCCCGAAGCTGTATATAGCAGTATTTGTCTAATTGCCATTATGGTTAGGTATGGTAATATACGGGTACTGTGTTTTTGTACAGCCTTTTGCTTGTGCGGTTATCGTTGTTGTGCAATATGTATTTTGTACAGATATCGGATCTTGTTATGGCGCATCATTTATTTAACAAAAGAAAAATTATCCACGTCGATCTTGACTGTTTCTATGCTGGCGTTGAGATGCGCGATGATCCGAGCCTGCGCAATATTCCTATCGCTATTGCCGGTCGTAGCGAGCGTAGCGTGGTATCAACGTGCAATTATCCCGCGCGTGAATATGGCGTGCGCTCTGCGATGTCGGTTAAACGTGCACTGCAATTGTGCCCTCACTTGACGCTAGTGCCGTCGAGAATGGATGAATATCAAAAGGCGTCAAAGCATATTCGCGAAATATTTCGTCGCTATACGCCCTTTATCGAGCCACTATCGTTAGATGAAGCATATTTGGACGTAACAGAGTGTCGTATATTTGCTGGCAGTGCCACCTTGATTGCCGAGCAAATCCGTCAAGATATTGCCAATGAATTGCAGTTAACGGCGTCAGCAGGTGTAGCGCCTAATAAATTTTTGGCGAAAATTGCATCCGATGAAAACAAACCGGATGGACTGTGTGTGATCAAACCCAGTGAGGTTGAAGCATTTATTAAAGATTTACCGCTGAGCAAAATCCCAGGTGTTGGACCTAAAACATTGGATAAGCTTAACCGCAAAGGATTTCATACCTGTGCCGATATTCGCTCGGCAGACGTGAAAAGTTTAGTACGCCAATTTGGGAAATTCGGTAGTAGCCTGTATCGTCGCGCGCACGGTATTGACGAAAGTCTTGTCGAAACTGAGCGTGAGCGAAAATCATTGGCGCTTGAAACGACACTTATGGAAGATGCTAAGTCGTTTGCAGAGTGTGCTGATGTATTACTGCAACTATTACCTAAATTTAGCGAACGATTAGCAAAACAAAGTGACCGACAAATAAAATCGCAAGGTGTAAAAATTAAATTTGACGATTTTACGCAAACTACTGTCGATAACACAGTCGATCAATTCCAACCTGAATTACTTCACAGCCAACTGAGTAAAGCCTTAGCGCGTGGTGATAACAAACGTGTACGCTTAGTTGGCATACATGTTGGCTTTAAAAGTGAGGTGATTACTGTCGAGGCAGAGCCTCAGCTAAGTTTACAGTTACTCTAATTGATACCGCCTAATAAACGGCTATTTCATTAATTTCTTTGATCTTTTTTTCTAGTTTGCACATAGTTGTTAAGACTCATAATAATTTCGTGTCGTGCAATCAACAGATCTTACCGACAATGACCAAGCGGCAGTCGGTATCTAAGTTAGATAAACTAAGGAACTCAAATGAAGAAATTAATCACATTGGCGACAACTATCCTGTTGAGCTTTCAGGTTGCTGCAGCTCAAGACTTTTCAAACGTGAAAATCAAAACTCAGCAGGTAGCAGGTAATGTTTATATGTTAGAGGGCATGGGCGGCAATATTGGTGTTTTAGCCACTGATGAAGGCTTGGTACTGGTCGATGATCAATTTGCCGGCTTAGCCGACAAAATTGAAGCCGCAATGAAAGACATCAACGATGCGCCGTTAAAGTATGTTGTCAATACTCACTATCACGGTGATCATACCGGCGCTAATGCACACTTTGCTCGACATGCACCAATTTTTGCTCATGAGAATGTTCGCAAGCGTGTTGCTGCCAACGATAAACAAAGCAAGGCTGATTTACCCGTTGTCACGTATGAATCAGGGGTAACGATTTACCTTGCAGATGAAACCATTGAGTTAATGCATTTACCGAAGGGACATACTGACGGTGATTCAATAGTTTATTTTAAAAATGCTAACGTTTTGCATATGGGCGATTTATTTTTTCAAGGTCGCTTCCCTTATGTTGATTTAAACGCAGGCGGTACGGTTAAAGGCTATTTAGCTAATATTAAGAAAATTGCCGAAAGTTACCCTGATGACGTTAAGATTATCCCAGGCCATGGCGCATTAGCCGATAAAACAGAATTAGCGAAGCTTATCGCGATGATAGAATACTCAATCGAACGGGTACAAAAGGCGCTTGATGCGGGGCAAACGGAAGAAGCTATTTTAGCGGCGGGTATTGGCGAGCAATATCAACAATGGAGTTGGGCATTTATTAATGAAGAGCGCTGGTTAAAAACGCTAATTAGCGACTTACAATAGCACTAATCGTGTTGTCGAAATAAAAAGGCTCAGCACTTGCTGTAATGCCGATCAGTTAGGCATTATTAAAAGGATCAGTTGAACGATCCGCACAGTATGTAAAAATCCGATAAACATCGTTTATCGGATTTTTTTATGCACGTATCTCAGGCTCTAGACATCATCAACAACTTCAAGCCCAATCAAGTTGAAACATTGGCAGACATGCTGCCGTTAAAACTCATCGAAGAGGCCTATCAGCTTTCGGATACTGTGACGCTGAGAAAGCGAAAGTTAACTTTAGAATCTATGGCATGGTTACTTGTCGGTATGGCTATTTATAACGACAAGTCTATGGCAGATGTAGTAAACATGCTTGATATTGTTGATAGAGAAGGTAAGCCTTTTGTTGCTCCAAGCGCGCTCACTCAACGTCGAAAGGATTTAGGAGAGGCGGCTGCCAAAGCTTTGTTTGAATGTACGGGACGTCATTGGTATGAACATGCAAAATTACCGACGTGGAATGGGCTAACGTTGTTAGGCGTAGACGGGGTAGTTTGGCGGACAGAAGATACGCCACAGAATAATGAATCCTTCCTTAAGCCAACTAACCGTGATGGTCTTGAAACCCAGTATCCACAAGTACGTATGGTCTGCCAAATGGAATTAAGCAGTCATTTAATTACCGGCAGCGCATTGATTGTTATAGCGTGAATGAAATGGTACTGGCCCAGCAATTAATTGAAACGACACCAGATAATAGTCTGACCCTATTTGACCGTGGTTTTTACTCGCTTGGCTTGCTGCACAAATGGCAAACAACGGGGACTGAACGCCATTGGCTTATACCGTTAAAAAAGAATACTCAATATGAAGTTATACGTAAGTTAGGTCGTCAGGATAAGCTTATCAAACTGACAAGCAATCCCCGAGCGAGAAAACTATTTCCTGAGTTACCAAAAGAGCTTATTGTCCGACTGATATCCAGAACGGTAAAGGGAAAGCAATATGATGTGCTTACATCCATGGTTGACCCTATGCGCTATCCTAGTGCGGACATAGCCGATTTATATAGTCATCGATGGGAAATTGAACTTGGCTACAGGGAGCAGAAGCAATATATGCTTGGCAACAGATTGACATTGAGAAGTCGTCTACCCGAACTCGTCAAACAGGAGCTCTGGGGCGTACTGTTAACCTATAACCTCATTCGGTATCAAATGGTCCAGATGTGCTACAGTCTCAAAGGCGACTATTTACCGTATCAGCTCAGCTTTAATGGCGCGCTTGCTCATATTATGAGATTGCTAGTCGGTCTTCCTTACTCATCGCCAGGCGCAGTTCCACAGCACCTTAAAAGCTTCTATAGTATGGCTGGAAGCCTCATATTAGAACCGAGAAGACAAAGAACATTCCCAAGGAGTGTAAAAAAACGACCTAGTCGTTATCCTAGAAAAAACAATGCCGCTCACCTTAAGTGAACGGCATTACAGCACTTGCTGAGCCTTTTTGTTTGCTGTCGTTGGCAAGTTTATTGCGTTTTTAAACGACGATTAAAGAAGTCTAGAATGGCATGGTTTAAGTGCGTTTTTACCTTCTTACCACGCATACTGTGCTTACTGCCAGGGTAGGTCATTAGCTCAAACTGCTTGTTTGCGTCTTGCATGGCTTTAATTAGCTTAGTTGAGTTGGTAAACAATACGTTGTCATCGGCCATACCGTGGTATAAAAACAACGAGTTTTGCTTATCGTTAAATTGTTCAACATACGGGAATACCGAGCTTAATTCATAACCTTTAGCGTTGGTTTGTGGATGTGATAAATAACGCTCCGTGTAATGAGTGTCGTATAACAACCAATCGGTTACCGGTGCGCCACTAACACCCGCTTTGAAGTAATCGCCGGCTTTAAATAATGCCATAATCGCCATATAACCACCATAACTGTGGCCATAGATACCAATGCGTTGTTTATCGACATACGGAAGGGTATGCAGGAATTTAACACCGCTGATCTGATCATCAAGCTCTACTTCGCCTAGGTGCTTATGAATAGCAAACTCAAACGCCGTACCACGATAGTTTGAACCGCGGTTATCTAATTGAAATACCACATAACCTTGCTGTACTAAGTACTGAGTAAAGTCTAAGCCTTGCCATGTATTGGTAACGCGTTGGGCGTGTGGCCCCCCATAAACGTTGACAATAACAGGGTATTGTTTACCTAACTCTAAGTCTTTAGGTTGATAAAGTTTGTAGTACAGATCGGTTGTGCCATCGCTGGCCTTAATTGAGCCAAACTTTGGTTGTACCAACTCATCCATGTATGGATATGCAGGGTGGCCCTCATCCAACTTATTCTCTTTTAAGAACGTGATCATTTCACCATTGGCTTGATGTAAGCTCACTTGCTTTGGTGTATTGATATTAGAGAACGTATCTATGTAGCTTTGTTTGTCGCTAGCAAAAGCAACAGAGTGGAAGCCACTGCGCTTGCTAACACGAATCGCATGCTTTGGTGATTTACCGTCTAGCGTTACTTTATACAAGTGTTTTTCTAGAGGCGTATCTGCACGACCGGTGAAATAGACATAACCTTGCTCTTCATCTACCGCAACGATTTCATCAACTACCCAGTTACCTTCGGTAAGGCGAGTAATTACGTCACCATCGTAGTCGTAAAGATACAAGTGCTTGTATCCATCGCGCTCAGATGCCCAAATAAACTGTTTACGCGAATCAAGGAAGGTTAAGTCGTCGTTTAAGTTAATCCAATGCTCAGAGGTCTCGGTAATAACTGACTTGCCACGTTTGCCTTTTTGACTCTGGAACATCAGTTTCAGTGTTTGCTGGGCACGATCTTGCCATTGATAAACAATGTGTCGTGAATCTGGAGTCCAGTTAACACGGGCGATGTAAATATCTTTTTCTTTACCCAATGAATAATCTTTAATATCACCATTGCTGACTTTAACGCTGTGCAGACTAACTTCTACATTGTTGGTACCCGTAGCTGGGTAGCGTTGTTCAAATAATTTAATTTCATCGGCATAGATTTCGTTGCGTATTTCAGTGTTAACACCTGATTCGTCGACTTTTAAAAAGGCGATGTGTTTCTCATTAGGTGACCACCAATAGCCGGTCATGCGATCCATTTCTTCTTGGGCAACAAACTCGGCCATACCATTTTTGATAGTACCTTCACCGTCGATTGTCAGCTGCATTTGACGATTGCTATCAAGGTCAATAACAAAAATATCTTGCTCTTTAATGAATGATACATAACGACCTGATGGTGAGAATTTAATGTCTGTTTCAAACGCTTCGTCATTGGTTAAGCGGGTGGCTTGGGCATTAGCTAAATCGTATAGATACAGATCGCCAGCAATAGGGAATAAAATATGCTTACCGTCGCTTGATAAAACATATTCCATAATGCCTGTACCATAGACACGCATACGCTCACGGCGGGCTTTTTCTTCGTCACTTAGCTCTTCTTTACCTTGTGACAAACTGTTTGAGTCAACCAGCAGGGCATGGCTATTCTTACGGATGTCATACTGCCATAAATCGTAGCGGTTAGTATCTTCTTGCTTCGCTTTTAGGTAGGTTACTTTCGTACCATCTGGGCTGTATTTTAATTGTTTGGTGCTTGCCCCGTTTAATGACGGTGCAGAATAAATGCGTTCAATGCTCAACGCAGGCTTGGTTGGTTGTTGGTTACTGGTTTCACTATTGGCATGGGCAGTGCTCAAACCAAATGACAGTAACGATAATGACGTTAACAGAAAGGTTTTCATAGTTACCAAGGTAGAATAATTATACGTAAAATGGCTATTCTACCTTGGCAAGATTGTACTGTCGAAAGCTGATTACAAATTGTTTATGCAATTGTTGTAAAACTTGCGAGACGATACCGACACGGCGCTAGTTAAATGGCTTCGAGTGCTTCGGCAAGTTTACTTACGCCAATTATTTCCATACCATCAGGTGCGTCTTTAGGCATATTCGCTTTAGGCACAATCGCTTTTTTAAAGCCGTGCTTAGCGGCTTCGTTAATGCGCTCTTGCCCCGATGGCACCGGGCGGATTTCACCTGATAAACCAATTTCACCAAAAACGACTAAGTCCCTTGGTAAACTGCGATCGCGAAAACTCGATACCAGTGCCAAAATCAGCGCTAAATCGATACTGGTTTCACTGACTTTGACACCACCTACGACGTTAACAAACACATCTTGGTCATTCATTTGCAAACCGCCATGGCGATTTAATACCGCAAGCAACATCGACAATCGATTTTGTTCTGCGCCCACCACGACACGTCTCGGATTCGCTAGCGCAGAATAGTCAACCAAAGCTTGGATTTCCACCAACAACGGGCGAGTACCTTCCCAAAGTACCATCACCACTGAGCCAGGAGTTTGTTCATCTTGACGGGATAAGAAAATCGCCGACGGGTTTTTCACTTCTTTTAAACCTTGGCCAGTCATCGCGAAAACACCCAATTCATTTACGGCACCAAAACGGTTTTTGTGACCGCGCAGGGTACGAAACCTTGAATCGGTGCTACCTTCGAGCATGATAGAGCAATCAATGCAATGCTCTAATACTTTAGGGCCAGCTAGAGAGCCATCTTTGGTGACATGGCCAACAATGAGCATCGCGACATGATTTTGTTTGGCAAATCGCGTTAAATAAGCAGCTGATTCACGCACTTGCGAGACACTACCAGGGGCTGACTGGATATCGCTCATGTGCATCACTTGAATCGAGTCGATAACCATAATTTTCGGTTTCTCACGGTCGGCAATATTACAAATATTTTCAACCGAGGTTTCCGACAGCATTTTTAACTTATCAGTTTTCAAACCAAGTCGGTTGGCGCGCATGGCTACCTGCTGTAATGACTCTTCACCGGTTACATACAGAGCGCCCATGGTTTCGGCTAGCTCACACATAGTCTGTAATAACAGCGTTGACTTACCTGCTCCAGGCTCACCGCCAATTAATATCGCAGAACCAGGAACGATGCCGCCACCGAGTACTCGGTCAAATTCGACAAAGCCGGAGGTAAAACGTGGCAAATCGGTTAAGTCGATGGCATTTAATACTTGTACCTTTGCCTCAGTTTGTCCGGCATAACCGGAAAAGCTTTGATTCTTTGCAGGCGCTTTTGCTAAGCGTATTTCACTGATGGTGTTCCAAGCTTTGCATTCGGTGCATTGACCCATCCAACGAGGGAAATCTGCACCGCAGTCGTTACACACGTATGCGGTTTTCGTTTTAGCCATGAGATTAGTTAGATTGTTGGGTATGTATAAATGTACAGTTTATATAGAGTCGCCAAGTATGGCAAGACTCTATATACGGTTATCTGTGGCTTGTTTAGCGCAGCAAGAGAAATAGCCTTGCTTAGTTACTTCAAGTAATGTAATAACGTATCTAAACCGGTAATGTTGATTGCCGCACTGGCTTGTTTTAATACAATCGGTTTCGCTTCAAAGGCAACGCCCAAGTGAGCGGCTTGCATCATCTGCAAGTCGTTAGCACCATCGCCCATGGCAACAGTCTGAACGTTAGGAATTTGATATTGCTTGGCTAACTTCACTAAGGTGTCTGCTTTGACCTTTGCATCGGTTATATCACCTAACACTTTGCCTGTTAACTTGCCTTGCTCGATTTCAAGTACATTGGCTTGCGTGGCATCTAAATCAAGTTGCTGTTTCAGTATCTCGGTGAAATAGGTAAAACCACCCGAGGCAACGGCAACTCTCCAACCGTGTTGTTTTAATTCTTCAATCAGCGGTAATAAACCATGCATCAGCGGAATATCACGGGCAACTTGTGCCAAAATCGCCTCATCGGCGCCGGCAAGTGCTGCAACTCTTGCTTTTAGGCTCTCGGCAAAGTCTAGCTCCCCTTGCATGGCTCGTTCGGTAACGGCACTGACCATCTCGCCAACCCCTGCTAATTTGGCAATTTCATCGATACACTCTATCTGTATCGTGGTCGAGTCCATATCCATAACCAACAGGCCCGGTTCTGCGAGTGTTGGCGCATGGCTAAGAAGGGCCACTTCAAACTTATGCTCTAGCGCTAAATCGTTGATGATATCTTTGTATTGGATACATTGATCTGCTACCTGAAAACGATAGCTGCTGCGACCTGAACGATGATTTATCGCGCTAAGGGTAATTTCGTGGCAATCAATCAGTGACAATATCTGTTGGAGCTGCATCGCTGGAGTATCACTAAATAGCACTAATTCAGTTACAGAGCTGGTAGCTGACTTAGTGGTTGTTAGTGCGTCTTCTTCAACAGTAAAGCTGTGAGGTAATGCTGTAATACCATCAAATAATTGCTCAATGGTAGCGGCTTGGACAAGCTTAAGAGATAGGTTTTCCATAACGGTAAATCGTAAAAATCGACAGGTAAAAACAAAAAGTGATTCTATAATCGCAGATTACCCTCTATAGTGTATAGAGCAATGTTGATATTCTTATAACTTTTTTCGGCTTCTGGTGATTGTTAGTGAAAAGCGCTAACAACATATGTGTTATGGTTGCCGATTGATGATCAGTACGAGATTATGTACCCAAAAGTCACGCCTGTTTATGTTAAGCTGTTAGAAATTTGTGCTGCGGTGATCTTGTTGGTCGCTGTGTTGGCACTCTCTGTTGTTGGCACCGATGATGGTGCCGAGACGCTAGAGCAGCACTTTTCACGTATTGCTAATCAGCATTTAGGACAAGCCGTTCATGTTAGTAAGGTTTTGTTAAAGCAAAATGATAAAGGCTTACTGCAAAACTTTGTGCAGTCATTAACAGAATCAGAATTAGTCGAGCAGGCTCACTTGTATGATGCAAGTGGTGAAGTCATAGCACAAAGTAAAGGGGCTAGCTCTGTTAAAACCTTATATGGCTTAGATGCCGGCAGCCGCAATGAAACAGAGCGTTTTTTACCGTTTGTGCAAGAGATCCGCACCGATGAGCTACAAGGCTATTTGCGCTTAACCTTTGAGAAAGAGCAGATTATTGGTGAAGTCAAAGCGCAAATGCAGCAACAATTTGAATACTCGCGAGTCATATTGATTGCGGCGTTAGCGGTTGGCTTTTTATTGACGCGAGGTTTAAGTCGCTTTTCTCGTCATGGCGTCAGGCCTCCTAAAAAAGCCAAAGGCGAGCGGAAAAACAAGGCATCAACACCGTCACGTTAAACGCATTATTTACCGGTTTGTCATTGCTTTAGCCATTGAGCCAATCGCTTATTGCGATACGATTATGGCGATTCGGTAGCTTACATTGTTAAGACTATGTTGCTAGAAACTCTTCTTGGAAATTTTTCCTGTATTCATTAGCACACTTTTAATAGACGCACTGCTTACATGTGGCAACGCTCTTAACGTGTTTGCCTATTGCCAAACGTTAGGCGGTTAATTGGGCGCTTACTTCTGAGTTAAATTGAGTTAATTTAAATACTTGCTCAACATTCATTTCTATTTGCTTAGCCAAATCGACTTCATCTTGCTGGCGCAATTCGGCCAAGCTTGTTAATACTCGTGGTAATTGTTCAGGCGAGTTATGCTTACCTTGAAATCCGTTCAATGGCAATGCTGGTGCATCTGTTTCTAATACAATCGCTTCGATGGGTATTTTGCTCACCGCATCACGAGTTTTGGCCGCTCGTTCGTAGGTAATGGTACCGCCAATACCTAACTTAAAGCCCATATCAATATACGTCATCGCCTGTTGGTAATTACCAGAAAAGGCATGAATAACACCGCCGTGAGTTACCTTGGCTTGTTTGAGTTTCGGCGTGATCAAATGATGGCTTTTGCGGTGGTGAATAACCACAGGCAATTGTTGATTGTTGGCGATCGTTAATTGTGCGCCAAAATAGTGGCTCTGTTTGTCAAGATCATCAATTGCGCCATCAATGCCAATTTCGCCAATTGCGACGAGAGGCTCTTCAGCGGCAAATTGCTCGAGCAACCAAAGGTGTTCATCGGTCGCATCTTCGATCCACCATGGGTGCAAGCCTAGGCATGGATAAGCCTGAGGATGACGTTGACATAAGCCTAATACTCGAGGCCAACGTTCGGCGGTAATTGCAGGGATAATAAAACGCTCTACGCCTTGTTGATAACAGCGTTCGATGAGTATCTCTCGTTCTGCATCGAATTCACGAAAGTCGAGGTGGCAATGGCTATCGGTGAGGACAATTTTATCGCTTATTATAATTATTCTCTATTACGCTAAAATTCATCTTTATTGCATGGTTACTTTGAAGCTAGTTCAAAATTGTTAGTAATGCCAATAATAACAGGCGGTTATTTATCCATACTGATTTTGCTATTGATTTGTGAAAATATATATTTAGCATAAAAAAACGGTGCCGTTATAGGCACCGTTTTTTCGCGATTAAGCGTTGTTTACATGCGTTCCATCACTTCAATACCTAGCAGGTCTAAACCTTGTTGTAAGGTACGGGCGATTAACTGACATAAGCGTAAACGAGATAATTTCACTGGCTCTTCAATCCCCTCTTTTAAGATAGGGCAAGCCTCGTAGAAGCTCATATATAAGCTTGCTAGCTCATATAGGTAACTACACAGTAAGTTTGGCGTACAATCAGCGATGACTTGATCAAGCACTTCTTCAAATTGCATTAACTTAACCGCGAGTGCTTTTTCTTGCGGCGCGTCAATTAACATATCTTGGTTAATGCTTGCGGCATCGATACCTGCTTTTTTGAAGATACTTTGAATACGCGTGTAAGCGTATTGTAAGTATGGTGCAGTCGCGCCTTCAAAGCTCAACATGGTTTGCCAGTTGAAGATATAATCCGAGGTCCGGTTCTTTGATAAATCGGCAAATTTAACCGCACCAATACCCACTTTATGGGCAATTTCTTTACGCTCTTGCTCTGAGAAGTCGGCAATTTTGTCAGCCATAAGTGCTTCAGCACGTGTTACCGCTTCATCAAGTAGCTCAGCCAGTTTCACTGTGCCGCCCGTACGTGTTTTAAACGGCTTACCATCGTTGCCCATCATCATGCCAAATGGGCAGTGATCATAAGCGGTGGTTTCAGGTAAGAAACCAGCTTTGCGAGCGGTAACTTCTACTTGTTTAAAGTGCAATGATTGGCGCGCGTCCGTAAATATGATGATGCGATCAGCATTTAGCTCGCCACTGCGGTAGCGACATGCTGAAAGGTCGGTGGTTGCATATAAGTAACCGCCGCCTGACTTTTGCACGATAAATACTGACGGTTCGCCGGCTTTGTTGGCCATTTCATCTAGAAATACCACTTTCGCGCCTTGATCTTCAACGGCAATATTTTTCGCCATTAACTCATCGATGACTTTTGGTAGATCAGGGTTGTATGCACTCTCACCCATGATGTCGCTACGTTTTAAGGTAACGTTTAGTTTGTCATAGATTTCTTCAGAGTGATGGATTGAGATATCGATAAATTGTTGCCATAAGGTCAAACAATCTGCATCACCACCTTGAAGTTTTACCACGTAGTCACGGGCACGATCGGCAAAACCGTCTTCGTTATCAAAACGAATTTTGGCTTCGCGATAGAAGTTTTCTAGATCGGCTAGAGCAGTTTCGGCAACTTCATTGGCAGCTAGCTTATCGCTAAGGTGCGCTAATAGCATACCAAACTGCGTACCCCAGTCACCCATGTGGTTTTGACGAATAACCTTTTCACCGCGAAATTCAAGAGCACGTACTACCGCATCACCAATAATGGTTGAGCGTAAGTGACCAACGTGCATTTCTTTAGCAAGGTTTGGTGCGGAGTAGTCAACAACAACGGTTTTTGGCTCGCTTGCTTGGCTCACGTTTAATTTAGTGTCTTTGCTAGCGATATCGAGTTGGCTCGATAACCAGTTTTTATCTAAGTGGATATTGATAAAGCCTGGGCCTGCTAATTCGATATTGTCGGCGATGCCATCTAAATCTAAGTTATCAACAACTTTTTGTGCAAGTTCGCGCGGGTTAGTTTTCAGCTTCTTCGCTGCGCCCATAACACCATTTGCTTGATAATCGCCAAATTGCGGACGAGATGAAATACTTACCGCTGGGTTGGTATCTTCTGGTAATCCTGCAGCAATCATCGCCGCTGATACTTTTTCACTTAATAACTGACGGATGTTCATTGTCTGTTTGATCTCTATTATCTTTAATGTTCGCGAGTTTTAAGGAACTCAACCTCAGGGTAGCGCTCTTGCGTTAAGTTTAGGTTAACCATAGTCGGAGCGATATAAGTCAGGTTATCACCACCATCTAACGCTAAATTATCGTAAGCTTTCTTTTCAAATTGCGCCATGATCTTACTGTCGTTACATTGTACCCAACGAGCTGTGGCAACTGAAATTGGCTCGTAGATAGCATCAACGTTGTATTCGGTTTTCAAGCGATGTACAACCACCTCAAACTGCAGCACACCAACGGCACCAACTATCATGTCGTTGTTGGCTAATGGTCTAAATACTTGTACCGCACCTTCTTCAGAAAGCTGGATTAAGCCTTTTTGTAGCTGCTTAGCTTTTAATGGATCTCTTAGGCGAATACGACGGAACATTTCTGGCGCAAAGTTTGGAATACCAGCAAACTTCATTTCTTCACCTTCAGTGAAGGTATCACCAATTTGAATTGAGCCATGATTGTGCAGGCCAATGATATCGCCTGCAAACGCTTCTTCAACGTTGGCACGGTCGCCGGCCATAAAGGTTACCGCGTCAGCAATTTTAACGTCTTTACCAATACGCACCTGGCGCATTTTCATGCCTTTTTTGTAACTACCTGAGCAAATGCGCATGAAGGCGATACGGTCACGGTGCTTTGGATCCATATTGGCTTGAATTTTAAAAACAAAGCCTGAGAACTTTTCTTCTTGTGCTGTAACTTCGCGTGTGTCTGTTTGGCGTGGCTGTGGTGCTGGTGCCCATTGAGTCAAGCCATCAAGCATATGATCAACACCAAAGTTACCCAATGCGGTACCAAAGTAAACCGGTGTTAATTCACCGGCTAAGAACTCTTCTAAATTAAATTCGTGACACGCGCCTTGTACCAACTCCATTTCATCGCGAAGATCTTCGGCAAAGCTACCAATTTTTTCATCAAGCTCTGGGTTATCTAAACCTTTAACAACCACTTTCTCTTGAATGGTATGGCCTTGACCCGTTCTGTATAAAATGGTCTCGTCAGTTAGAAGGTTATATACACCTTTGAACTCTTTACCCATGCCAATCGGCCATGTAATTGGCGCACACTTAATTTTGAGAACTTCTTCAACCTCGTCCATAACTTCAATAGGATCACGAACATCACGGTCCATTTTGTTCATAAAGGTGATGATTGGTGTGTCACGAAGGCGAGTAACTTCCATCAGTTTAATGGTACGATCCTCAACACCTTTGGCGGTATCAATAACCATTAAACATGAATCAACAGCGGTTAAGGTACGATAGGTATCTTCTGAGAAGTCTTCGTGACCTGGGGTATCTAATAGGTTGACTAAGCAATCGGCATAAGGAAATTGCATTACTGAGGTGGTGATTGAGATACCACGATCCTTTTCCATTTCCATCCAGTCGGATTTGGCGTGTTGCCCTGATTTTTTACCTTTTACGGTACCAGCTTGCTGAATGGCTTGACCAAATAGCAATACTTTTTCGGTGATCGTCGTTTTACCAGCATCCGGGTGAGAGATGATGGCGAAAGTACGACGTTTGTTTACTTCCTGCTGCTGAATTGTCATGGTGTTAAGTTACTCTGTATTAAAGCTATTAAAACAAGTGGTTAGCGACTGTTTGTTATTCAGTTTTACGACTAACTCGCGCCGTTTATGAAAAAGCACACAAAAGCGCATTGTATAAAGGCGCAATATTATACAGAAGATAGTAGTCGAGGGCATTAGCTAAGGATAGAAAAGTGATAATTTTTTCAGGTTATTAGTGGTTAAATCGGTGGCTAAAATAGTGCTCTTGTTAGCCTAGCGATTTTTTCATCACAATGGCATCCTCTTTACCGCTAATATGAGTGGCACTCGGGTAATAGTCTTTACGTCGATAGGTTTCGACAAAACCATTTTTTTGGTATAGGTGTAGGGCGCTTTGATTGCTCGCTCTAACTTCTAAATGAATATCGATAACATCGTTTTGCCTGGCTTGTTTGAATAAATCATCGAGTAAGTGCTGACCTAAACCAAGACCTTGATGGGCTGGGTGCACACAGATTTCCATTAAGGTCATTTCGTCAATAACCCAATCTGCAATGTAAAAACCAACAATTTTGCCATGCTCGCTTTGTAATTGTCGCGTGATGTAGCGGCCGCCAATACAGCTTGCCAGTAATTTTTCACTCCATGGGTGGCTGTTACAAGCAACTTCAATGTCATAAATGGCTGTTAATGATGTTTCGTCAAAACGGGTAATATTCATTATGTTACTGCTGTGATCACTAAGATTTGCCATCAAGCGGTCTTATTACGATTGTTGATGTTGACACAAAGCTTGCCACAATTGGCGTTTTAGGTGCCATTGTTGACAGAGTATTGGCAATAATGGCGTTGTTAATATGCCATCGCGATAATCGACACTGTCATTATCATTCAGTTGCCATACGAGGCTACCCATCTTTAATTTAGGGTGCAAAGCATGTAAATCGGTGATTTCCACCTCTGTCGCTTTGATGCCTATCGATAATAATACATCGCGGATAAAACCGTCATTAAGCAACTGCTCTGCTGAGTCTTTTTGAGGTGATTTGTTCGTATCTTGTTGCGTTTGCGAACTTGGCGATGATGCTTGTGTGTTTGCTTTAGCAGTTTTATCTGCATCAAGCGTTTGAGGTTTAGCTTCGTTTACAGCCTTAAGAGGCGCTTCAGAGTTACTCAGTGACACTGTTTCGTCTGCCTTGAGATCGTCAAAAAAGCCATCCCGACGTTGCCAGACATCTATGCCCATATGCTGTAAATGAGAAAGCTGTTTTGTAGTGATCATGGTAAACAAAGTAGCGAGAAAATAACGTTAGCTCAGGTGGATAATAATGACATGCCTAGCGGTTTGACTCAATGACTATTAGCTATTTAGCGATAACTGAAATCTAAGCCTGTGAGTATTCGATATAAACATTATGACTATCTACGGGTAGCGCAAAATATGATGCTAGAAAGAATGTTTTTCTTGGCTTTAAAAGAAGTTTATCGGATTGATTAGGATATTAAATGTAGCGAGTACGCTTAGCAGAAAAGAGATGGCAGGGGTGGAGAGACTCGAACTCCCAACCGTCGGTTTTGGAGACCGCCGTTCTACCAATTGGAACTACACCCCTGCAATGGCTGTGCATTATACATATGGGTTTTTCGCTGTAAAGAGAAAATTTGCAATTTTTTTCTAAGTGGTTAAATAGTGAACCGAAAGGTGTTGTGATATATGGCTGTATGCATATATGTAGAGCGTGATAAGTCTTATGTTATCTTTGTTAAGCCCTTGCTAGGTAATGTTTTATTGGTTGTTTTGGCGGTTTTTTTCATCGTTTTCGACTTTGCACAAAATAAAACTATGCGTTTGGCGTTTTTTAGTTTGATCTCGTTGCTATTTAGGTTGAATTTTGAACGCTGGCTATTTATGATGAATTTTCGCACTAGGATCAGAGCGTATGTTTTTGCCTGAAAGTGTTAGTTGTCGCTTAAAAAGGAGTTTAACAATGAAAATTTTGCAAAAAGTGAGTCGCTGGTTTGTTAAAAGTAACCACCAGTGTGCTCAAAAAGTGGAAGTTGATCTTAATTGCGTTGATACCACTGTTGAGCAAGATAGTATATTTGGCGAATTAGAGCGCGATAAGTCGCCCTCCAGACGAACGCCTAATCAGATATCGTAAGTAAATGCCTGTGAATAGTATTTTTATCTTTAATCGCAATATTTATAGGTAATATAATTTGTCGGGCTTACTCGCCATGGTGACCTTGCCACATTGACAGGCGATTAGCGATCTTCTTATCTGCACGTGCCCAATCCTAGTCCAGTATAGAGCGACTGTATTAAGGTCGTTTTTATTGTTTACGGCTTCGTTTGTTGTCTTTCATGATTATGCGCTTTGCTAGCCGTGTGAATCCTTCACATGATCTGTTGGCTGAGGCTGTAACTTGATAAACAGACGATTCTCGGTCGATTTACCGTGAATTCGCTTGCCTTAACACCCTGCCAGTTTTAAAATTAGCCGATTTTCAACATGGTTAACGGTTATCAATAACATGACTGTTCGTAACTATGTCGCCGTTTTCCTACTATTTTTGATTGAAGGCCACTATGCGTGTTTCTGATTTTTCTTTTGAACTTCCTGATGAACTCATCGCTCGTTATCCACAAAAAGAACGTTCTGCGAGCCGTTTAATGACCGTTGATGGTAATACAGGCGAACTACAGCATCTTACTTTTAATCAAGTTATCGACCAGATTAACCCTGGTGACTTGTTGGTATTTAACAATACTCGAGTTATCCCAGCTCGTGTTTACGGCACTAAAGCGACCGGTGGTAAAATTGAAGTGTTAGTCGAGCGCATCCTTGATGATAAGCGTGCGTTAGCACACGTTCGTGCATCTAAATCACCGAAACCTGGTACGGAATTACTCTTAGAAGGCAAGGTGCCGGCAACGATGCTGGCTCGCCATGATGCGCTGTTTGAAATTGAAGTGCATTCAGACAATAGCTTTTTAGAGGTACTAGAAGATATTGGCCATATGCCTTTGCCACCCTATATTGACCGCCCTGATGAAGACTCAGATAAAGAGCGCTATCAAACGGTATACAATGAAAAACCGGGTGCAGTTGCCGCACCTACCGCTGGGTTGCACTTTGAAACTCAGTTACTCGATAAGTTAAAAGACAAAGGTGTTAACCTTGCTTTCGTTACCTTGCATGTCGGTGCAGGTACATTCCAACCGGTGCGTGTCGACGACATTAAAGATCACGTGATGCATTCAGAGTATGCGGAAGTAAGCCAAGAGGTTATTGAGCAAATAACAGCGACAAAAGCTGCCGGCAACCGTGTTATTGCCGTTGGCACCACATCGGTTCGCAGCCTTGAAAGTGCAGCTAAGCATGCGAAACAGCAAGGCAAAGAGCTATCAGAGTTTGCCGGCGATACCGATATCTTTATCACCCCTGGTTATGAATTTGAATTAATCGATGCCTTGGTAACTAACTTCCATTTATCGGAATCAACATTATTGATGTTGGTAAGCGCGTTCGCTGGTTACGACCATATGATGAACGCATATAAAGTCGCTGTTGAGGAAAAGTATCGCTTTTTCTCATACGGCGATGCGATGTTCTTAACGCGTAAAACCGACTCGCACAACTAGATGATAAATCAATAGATGGGCAACGCCACAGCGTTTCCAGCGACTTTAGTTAATACTTAGACCAATTCTAGGTAGTAACGTTAAACAATCACCGTGGCCTGTTTCGCTGCGGTAAGGATAGATAATGAAATACGAATTAATTAATAAAGACGGCAAAGCGCGCCGTGGCCGTTTGATTTTTGACCGAGGTGTGGTAGAAACGCCAGCGTTTATGCCAGTTGGTACCTATGGTACGGTAAAGGGCATGACCACCGATGAGGTTGAGCAAACCGGTGCACACATTCTTCTAGGGAACACTTTCCACTTAATGTTACGCCCAGGCACTGAAATTATCGAACAGCACGGCGACTTGCATGATTTCATGAACTGGCATAAGCCAATTTTAACCGACTCCGGTGGATTCCAAGTATTCAGTTTAGGTGAAATGCGTAAGATCACGGAAAAAGGTGTCGAGTTTCGCTCGCCTGTAAACGGTGAGAAAATCATGCTAACCCCTGAGCGCTCTATGGAAGTACAACGCAGCTTAGGTTCAGATATCGTCATGATCTTTGATGAATGTACGCCATATCCAGCAACTCACCAAGAAGCGAAAGACTCGATGGAGCTATCGCTACGCTGGGCAAAGCGTTCTAAAAAAGCTCATGAAGGTAACCCGAATGCGTTATTTGGTATTGTCCAAGGTGGTATGTACGAAGACCTTCGTGAAGTATCCGCTGCGGGTCTGCAAGAAATTGATTTTGATGGTTACGCGATTGGTGGTTTATCGGTAGGTGAGCCTAAAGAAGATATGATCCGCATTCTTGATCACACCCCTGACTTGATTCCTGAGAATAAGCCCCGATATCTAATGGGAGTAGGTAAACCAGAGGACCTTGTCGAAGGTGTGCGTCGTGGTATCGACATGTTTGACTGTGTAATGCCAACCCGTAATGCCCGCAACGGTCACTTATTTGTTACTGATGGTGTGGTGAAAATTCGCAATGCCAAAAACAAAACCGATACCGGCCCATTGGATCCAGAGTGTGATTGTTACACATGTAAAAATTACTCAAAAGCGTACTTACATCATTTAGATAAGTGTAATGAAATTCTGGGGTCGCAATTAAATACTATGCATAACTTACGTTTTTACCAGCGTGTGATGCAGGGATTGCGAGATGCGATTGAGCAAGGTAAATTAGACGAATTTGTGGCAGACTTCTACGCCCGTCGCGGTATGGAAGTGCCACCTTTAAAAGCAAAAGAAGAATAACGAGCTTTTACTGGCCTGTTTTTTTCAAATATTAAATTTAATTAAGTTAAGAGGAATTTATGGACTTTTTTATTAGTAAAGCACACGCAGCTGCGCAACCACAATCTGGTGGCGGTTTTGAAATGCTTATTATGTTACTGATTTTCGGTGTGGTGTTCTATTTCATGATTTACCGTCCACAAGCTAAGCGTGTAAAGGAGCATAAAAGCCTAATGGAATCATTATCAAAAGGTGATGAAGTACTTACACAAGGTGGTGTTGTCGGTAAAATCGTTAAAGTATCGACTGAAAAAGACTTCATCGTAGTTAGCGTCGCCGAAGGTACTGAGTTAACAGTGCAAAAAGCAGCTGTATCAGCGGTACTACCAAAAGGGACAATGAAGTCACTCTAAGGATAGGTTGTGTTAAACAAATACCCATTATGGAAAAATTTGATGGTGGTGCTTATCATCGCCATCGCCGCCTTGTACGCGTTGCCAAACTATTATGGTGAGGACCCTGCAGTACAAATTAGCGGCACCAAAGGCGTTGAGGCTAATGCCGCTACGCTGGATACCGTTGTTGAACATTTAAAAGCACAAGGTATTGGCTACTCTGCAGCTGAATTAAAAAATGGCCAAGTTTTGGTGCGCTTTGTGGATTACAACAATCAACAACAAGCAAACGAGGCTTTAGCTGAACATTTAGGTAATGAATACTCGGTAGCGTTGAACTTAACGCCTGCAACACCTGATTGGTTAGCAAACCTTGGCGGTGTGCCAATGAAACTTGGTCTTGACTTGTCTGGTGGTGTGCACTTTCTGATGGAAGTGGATATGGCTACGGCCATGAGCCGAGCTCAAGAGAACATGGTTGGTGATTTTCGTACTCAGTTGCGCAATGAAAAAATTCGCTATCGTAGTGTTAATGAGTCTGGTGACGGCGTAGAGATTATTTTCCGCAACGTTGAAGACATTGCTGCCGCTGAAGATGTTTTAAAGCGTACATACGGTGATTATGTATTCGTTGAAAATGACGATCGCATGTCGCTTAAAGTGACCATGAGCGATGCGAAAATCAAAGAAACTCGCGAGTATGCTCTACAGCAAAACATCACCATTATTCGTAACCGTGTTAACGAACTAGGTGTTGCCGAGCCCCTTGTACAGCGTCAAGGTGCAAAACACATTGTGGTTGAGCTACCGGGTATCCAAGATACTGCGCGTGCCAAGGAAATCTTAGGTGCCACAGCGACATTGCAATTTCATATGGTTGATCAAGACCACGACGTAGTCGATGCAATTAATGGTCGTGTACCGCCAGGTTCGTTTGTTGTAAATGATCAAGACGGTCGCCCGCAGTTGCTGAAAAAGCGCATTATGTTGCGCGGAGAGCACATTGTTAACGCTAAGTCTTCATTAGATCCTGAAACTAGCCGTCCACAAGTTAATATCGACTTAGATAGCAAAGGTGGTAGCCTGTTTTCAAACGCCACTAAAGACAACATTGGTAAGCCAATGGCAACGGTGTTCATTGAAAGCAAAGCCGTGGGTAAAAACCCTGACGGTAGCTTAAAATTTGAAAAAGAAATGGAAGTGATCAGCGTTGCAACCATTCAAGCTCGCCTAGGTAAAAGCTTCCGCATCACCGGCCAAGACTCACCAGCTGCTGCACATAACCTTGCTTTATTATTACGTGCCGGAGCTTTGATTGCACCTATCGCTATTGTTGAAGAGCGTACAGTTGGTCCATCACTTGGTGCTGAAAACGTTGAGCTAGGTATGCAGGCCATAACTTGGGGCTTCTTAGCCGTTCTGCTGTTTATGGTGATGTACTACAAGAAGTTTGGCTTGGTGGCAAATCTTGCTCTAGCAGCGAACTTAGTGCTTATCGTTGGTGTGATGTCGTTGATTCCAGGGGCAACATTAACCTTACCGGGTATGGCGGGTATTGTATTAACCGTTGGTATGGCGGTCGATGCAAATGTGCTGATATTTGAGCGTATTCGTGAAGAGTTACGCGACGGGCAATCGGTACAGCAATCGATTAATCGCGGTTACGACTCGGCATTCTCAACCATTTTCGATGCCAACATTACCACCTTAATCGCTGCATTGATCTTGTTTGCCGTTGGTACAGGCCCAATTAAAGGCTTCGCTGTTACCTTATCAATCGGTATCATTACGTCTATGTTTACCTCGATTGTTGGTACCCGTGCGGTGGTTAATGCCATCTGGGGCGGTAAACGCATCAATAAGCTATCTATTTAGGCAGGGGTCATATAATGGAATTTATAAAGAAGTTTTTTAAATTTGATGACGTCATTGCCTTTATGTCAATTCGTAAGGCGACGTCTATTATCAGTATCGTGCTGGTGATTGCGTCATTGGTGTCGTTATCTGTAAATAAGCTTAATTGGGGCCTTGATTTTACTGGTGGTACTTTGCTTGAAGTTGGCTTTGAACAGCCTGCTGATTTAAGCAAAATTCGTACTGTTATGGAAAACGGTGGTTACGATGATGCTGTCGTACAACTTTTTGGTAGTACTAATGACGTACTGATCCGCTTAGGTCAACGTGACAACGTTAAAGCTGAGATGTTAGGCAATGAAATCCTAACCATGCTTAAACAAGGTACCGAGCAAGAGGTTGTTATGCGACGTATCGAGTTTGTTGGTGCTAATGTCGGTGAAGAGTTAACAGAGCAGGGTGGTTTAGCTATGCTAACTGCATTGATCTGTATCTTGATTTACGTGGCATTTCGTTTTGAATGGCGATTCGCGTTGGGCTCTGTTACCGCACTTGCCCACGATGTTATCTTAACGTTAGGTTTGTTTTCGGTATTAGGTCTTGAGTTTGACTTAACGGTACTTGCAGCGGTATTAGCGGTAATTGGTTACTCGCTTAATGATACCATTGTAGTATCAGACCGTATTCGCGAGAATTTCCGTAAGCTACGCAAAGGTACGCCAGAAGAGATCATCAATATCTCATTAACGCAAACCTTATCACGTACCATGATCACCTCATTTACCACTTTCTTGGTATTATTAGCCTTGTTCTTTAAAGGCGGGGCATTGATCCATGGCTTTGCAACAGCATTGTTATTCGGTATTGTTATCGGTACTTACTCATCAATTTATGTTGCATCAACGGTTGCTTTAGGGTTAGGTATTTCAAAAGAAGATCTTATGCCGGAAGTGATTGAAAAAGAAGGCGCAGATCAAGAAGGTTTTCCCTTATAGAACACATGCGCTAACCAGCGACTTACAGTATGCAAAAAACCAGCGTTAACGCTGGTTTTTTTATGTCTGTTATAAAGCTTTTACTGAGTTACCGCTAAATCTTCATAAACCTGCTTATCAGCTGTCAGGTAAGCACCGTGCGCACTATTAACGTGATAGTCAGCTAACACATTGACGACATCGCCAACCACAATCAAGCTTGGTGAACGGATGTTATGATGAGCAATCGTGCTTGCCAATGAACACAGCTCGGTACGCCAAACTTGCTGCCCCGGCTGGGTTCCACGATGAATAATGGCGACGGGGGTTTTGCTGGGTTTACCATGAGCTCGTAGTTGCTGTTGTATCAATAACGCATTGCTGAGCCCCATGTAAAAGACTAAAGTCTGCTTACTAGCGGCGTATTCATGCCAAGGTAAGCACAGTTCATTACCATGTTTTAAGTGTCCAGTAATAAAGCTACAACTGTGGGCAACGTCGCGATGGGTTAACGGAATACCTGCATAGGTTGTTGCCCCCGAGGCTGCAGTAATGCCAGGGATAACATGGCAATTAATACCATTTGTTAATAAATATTCGACCTCTTCACTACCTCGACCAAAGATAAAACTGTCCCCACCTTTAAGGCGAACCACTTTTTCGCCTTTGCGTGCATGTTGCAATAAGGTTTCATTGATTTGTGACTGCGACACACACTGCTTGTGAAGCTCTTTGCCAACGTACAGGCGCCGACAATTGACGGGCGTTAAGTGAACAATCTCTCGACTTACTAAGCGGTCGTAAATCACAACATTAGCTTGCTGTAAAAAGCGCACTGCTTTGATGGTAAGAAGTTCAGCATCACCGGGACCCGCGCCGATCAAGGCAACTTCGCCACGGATGAATTTTGATTTTATTGGGATTGATGATGTTGCACTGTAATTCATTATCGACATGCCGTTTACTGAATGATGTGATAATAAATACTACGCGCAAATACATAACTATAAACTATTTAAATTCGATTGCATATAACTTTTGGTTATTTAAGTTTGAGAGAATTAATCAAACAACAATAATATTTCTCGACTATGCTTATTTTATTGTTGTAAAAACATGCGCTTATACAACGGGTAGAAAAATTTTTATAAGAATATATCTACAGCGATGATTTTTATTTTTTGTCACGTGGATGTTTGTAAAGCTATTTGATACTTATAATTGAGCGAACAGTAAAGCCCAGTAGTTGAACTAAATAACAAAAAAAGAGGGGAAGCATGGTTGATAATAAATTGGTATTGCTATTCGGTATGCCACGCTCAGGTACAACTTGGATTGGCAAGCTTTTGGATAGCAGCCAACATACGTACTACTTACATGAACCAGACTCTGCCCAGCCGAAAAATAATATTCCTTTGATCGCGAAAAATCATGATGCACCTTTGCTTGAGCAATCTGTTCGCGAGTGGCTAGCATCTAAAGATGAAAAAGTGATTGCATCAAGACCTTTTTTTCGTAAGTCCTATATGTCATTTCTCGACCATCAAATTTTTCTAACTTCTTCCTACCTAACAAAGTTGTCATTAAAAGTAGGGTTTCCAGGTTTATCTCCGATACGTCACCAGCAACAACCACAATTAACTGTTTGGAAAAGTATTGAGTCCCTTGGTCGTATGCCACTAATACAAAAACTGACTAACGCTGACAGTATTCATTTGTTGAGACACCCATGTGGTCATATTGCCTCAACGTTACGCGGAGAGAGTAGTAAAAAATTTTCAGGGACAATTCCGATTTATGATGACTTACCTTTATTCGAGCTTTTATTAAAGCAAGGCGATTGTGATTTATTTGATATAAATGATATCAAGAATATGTCCGATATTGAGCGTCTCGCCGTCCGTTGGGGAATTGTCAATGATTCAGCCTTACAAGCTGATTATGGTGATGGTGTAGCTATTACTCTAAAGTATGAAGATGTTTGTGGGGCGCCATTGAAAAAAATTCAAGGGGTTTATGAAAAGCTTGCTATTCCATTTGAACAACAAACCCAAAATTTTATTGAATACTCCACATCCAAAAATAGCGACTCTTATTACGATACTCAAAAGGACCCGATGATCTCTGCTAATAAATGGCAAACCCAGTTAACGGAGTCACAGCAACAATCCATTAAGAATGTTGTGAGTCAGTTTGATGTAGCTAAATATTATGCTGACGATTTTTAACGACGGAAATATAAGTTACTATGCGCAGTTTACAGGTTATAAAAAAGGCTGCAAATGCAGCCATTTAAAATACACTCACTCAGAATTATAAGTGCTTCATTGCCGGTGTTAAGTGTGGGCGAATAGTTGTTAAAATTTGCTTTAACAAACGCGCATTGGCAGCAACAGTATTGCCACTCTTCGCATGATTTGGACCACCATTAAAGTCAGTCACCATGCCACCTGCTTCAATGATCATAAGCTCACCTGCGGCTGTATCCCAAGGCTTTAATCCTAGTTCGAAGAAACCATCTACACGACCAGCAGCAACGTAAGCTAAGTCAAGCGCTGCAGAGCCAGCACGACGCATGTCAGCTGTTTTTACAAACAGTTCTTGGAACATATTTAAGTATGCTTCAGTACTTGCTTTGTTTTTAAAAGGGAAGCCGGTAGCTAATACAGTACCATTGATATCTTTCATGCTGTTAACACGGATACGCGCATTGTTTAGTTGCGCACCTTTACCGCGGCTAGCAGTAAATAGTTCACCACGAATTGGATCGTAAATAACCGCTTGGTCTAGTTTGCCTTTAACTTTTAGGGCAATAGATACGGCAAAATGAGGAATCCCTTTTACAAAGTTGGTGGTACCATCAAGCGGGTCGATGATCCACTGGTAGTCTGCATTTTCACCGTGAATAACGCCTCGCTCTTCAGAAACGATCGAGTGATCTGGATACGACTTTAAAATGGTGTCGATGATGATTTGCTCGGCTTGTCTGTCAACATTGGTGACAAAATCATTGGTGCCTTTCGCTTCAACTTCTAGTTTGTCTGTTTGCTCGAACGCGCGAGCGATAACATTACCGGCACTGCGCGCAGCGCGCACGGCGATATTAAGCATTGGATGCATTGCAACTACCCTATTTGTAGAAAGAACAATTTTGGTCGATCGCATTCGCCGACCAGGTCAAAAACGGTGGCAAATTATAGCAAACACCTAAGCAAAAAGCGATAGCAACTTAAAATTGTTAAACTGGTTATTATGTATAGTTGAGTCTGGTTAATTTGCAACTGTGAAAACCTTGTTAAATCACGGCGTTGGCGCTTACCATCAACTTATGCATTAATGCCACAAGACATAAAATATCGACCTAACGGACGCTGTTTTTTTGTTCTTTTTTGTTACCGAAGTATGCTAATTTTAACGACATAATGGCAAATCCTGTGATAAAATTCGGGCAATTTTTCTTTGTATGTATAAATAGTATGTTAGATAACGTTCGTATTGTATTAGTGAATACCTCTGATTGTCGCAATATTGGTAGTGCTGCACGCGCCATGAAAACCATGGGCTTAAAAAATTTAGTTTTAGTCGACCCTATTGAGATGCCTAACGGCCAAGCGCAAGCCTTAGCTGCAGGCGCAACGGATGTACTTGCTAACGCGAAAGTTGTATCAACCATGAAAGAAGCTATTGAAGACTGTGGTCTTGTGGTTGGTACTAGTGCTCGTTCTCGTACACTGCCTTGGCCTATGTTAGAGCCACGTGAGTGCGGTGCTAAATTTGTTGAAGAAGGTAGCAAATACCCTGTGGCATTGGTGTTTGGTCGTGAAAGTAGCGGCTTAACGAACGATGAACTGCAACTGTGCCATTATCATGTTTGTATTCCTGCTAACCCTGAATACAGCTCACTAAATTTAGCTATGGCGGTACAAACGCTTAGCTATGAAGTGCGCATGAACTTTCTTGAAGCGCAACAAGCAGGCTTTGATAAAAAAGATGTTATTGATGAAGAAGAGCAGTATCCATTAGTTGAAGAGACTGAGCGCTTTTACGATCACTTTGAATCAGCAATGCAAAAAACCGGTTTTATTCAGCCTAAACACCCAGGCATGATCATGACCAAAGTGCGTCGCTTATTTAACCGTGCACGCCCAGATGGCAAAGAGCTGAAGATGCTACGGGGTATTCTTGCATCAATTGATAAGGTTGCTGACAAAGACTAACAGTCAACAGTGATAGGGTTGTTGATAATAACACTCAATTAACAGTCTTATTATTTAAGGATTTATATGTTTGCCAGAATTAAAGAAGATATAAGCAGTGTATTTGATCGCGACCCTGCAGCGCGCAATACCTTTGAGGTGCTCACCAATTATCCGGGTTTGCATGCGATTTGGGGACACTGTATATCGCATTGGTTATGGCAAAAAAATTTAAAATGGTTGGCGCGTACGGTATCGACTATTTTACGTTGGCTTACCGGGGTTGAAATTCATCCTGGGGCGACAATTGGACGACGTTTTTTTATCGACCATGGCATGGGTATAGTGATTGGTGAAACCGCCGAAATCGGTGATGACTGTACCGTTTATCACGGTGTTACGTTAGGTGGTACCAGTTGGAACGCCGGTAAACGTCATCCAACACTAGGTAACAACGTTGTTATTGGTGCCGGTGCCAAAGTGCTTGGCCCACTAAACGTTGGCAACAACGCCAGAATTGGTTCTAACGCTGTGGTTGTTAAAGATGTGCCTGAGAGCGCCACCGTGGTTGGTATTCCCGGACGCGTCGTTAGCAATAGTAACGATCCCGAATTACAAAAGCGTAATGAACTGGCCAGTAAATATGGTTTTGATGCATACGCCGTATCAACAGATAATCCCGATCCTGTTGCCAAAGCCATCGGTCGAGTGCTCGATCACGTCCATTTAATGGATGCCAAACTTAAAGAAATGAGCTGTGAGCTCAATAAACTCGGTGGTAACGTCTGTGAAGAAGAGTTACCCGAACTTCACGTTAGCGAATTTGCTGAAGCCGAACAAGATGCTGCTAAGCGTCGGCAGTTAGAGCGAGAAAAATTCGATCCTAAAATTTAAACTTGCCGTATGGATAAAACCTGAGTAAAATAGTCGGGTATTTAATTGATTGTTTTACTCGGGTATTTAGTTGACTATTTTATGCGGATAAGTAAAATGCGCTGTGTTTTATTCAACCAGGCGATATTTTGCCACATAATTTGCGCTAAACACCCCTTAGCTTTGTAAGAAACTGTAAACGCTTGGCGTTTTGTTTAGGGGTTTTAACTTCAGGGTGAACTAATGAAATTGACTTCAAAAGGTCGTTACGCAGTAACTGCGATGCTGGATGTTGCTATCCACGCGGAAAGTGGTCCTGTGCCCCTGGCTGATATTTCCGAGCGTCAAGGCATATCCTTGTCGTACTTAGAACAGCTGTTCTCAAAATTGCGCAAACATGGATTGGTTAGCAGCGTCAGAGGACCTGGTGGTGGCTATCGTTTAGGTCGTTGCTCAGCACAGATTGCTGTTGCTGATGTCATTAATGCAGTTGATGAAAGCGTTGATGCGACCCGTTGTCAGGGACAAGGTAATTGTCAAGGCGGCCATAAATGCCTTACCCACAATTTGTGGAACGATTTAAGTGAGCGTATCGCTGATTTTTTAAGTGGTATCAGTTTAAGTGAACTGGTTAAACAAGGCGATGTGCAACAGGTATCAGAGCGCCAAGATGCGCAGTACATGAGCAACCATCAAGGGGCTCAACAAAAGACTATTGGTACCGTTATTTCAACGAAAAGTATTATGAACGATTGGTAAATTTACCAATCGGTGAATTAGAGAGAATTATTGATGAAGCTACCTATTTATCTTGACTACTCAGCAACAACACCTGTTGATAAACGTGTTGCTGAAAAGATGATGCAATACATGACCAATGACGGCTTTTTTGGTAACCCAGCATCGCGCTCGCACAAATTTGGTTGGCAAGCAGAAGAAGCGGTAGATATCGCTCGTAATGATATTGCTGACTTAATCAATGCGGATCCTCGTGAGATTGTTTTTACATCGGGTGCGACCGAATCAAACAACTTAGCGATTAAAGGTGCAGCACATTTTTACCATAAAAAAGGTAAGCATATCATCACGTCTAAAACTGAACACAAAGCCGTTTTAGATACTTGTCGCGAACTTGAACGTCAAGGTTATGAGGTTACTTACCTAGACCCTGAAGCAAACGGCTTAATTGATTTAGCTAAGTTAGAAGCGGCGATGCGCGACGATACTGTTTTGGTATCTATCATGCACGTAAACAATGAAATTGGCGTGATCCAAGACATCGAGAAAATCGGTGAATTATGTCGCTCTCGTAAAATCATTTTCCACGTTGATGCAGCGCAATCAGCAGGTAAAATCCCTGTCGACATGCAAGCGTTAAAAGTAGATTTGTTATCTATTTCTGCACACAAAATGTACGGCCCTAAAGGTATTGGTGCTCTTTATGTGCGCCGTAAGCCACGTATTCGCTTAGAAGCACAAATGCACGGTGGTGGTCACGAGCGTGGTATGCGCAGTGGTACCTTAGCTACTCACCAAATCGTTGGTTTTGGTGAAGCATGTCGTATTGCGAAAGAAGAGATGCAACAAGATCTTGAGCACGTTATCGCCATGCGTGACCGTTTATGGAACGGCATCAAAGATATGGAGCAGGTATTTGTAAACGGTGATTTTGATCAGCGTTACCCTGGTAACCTAAATGTAAGTTTCAACTTTGTTGAAGGTGAGTCGTTAATTATGTCACTGAAAGACTTAGCAGTGTCATCAGGTTCGGCATGTACTTCAGCAAGTTTAGAGCCATCATACGTACTTCGAGCATTAGGCTTGAATGATGAATTGGCACACAGCTCAATCCGCTTTAGTTTTGGTCGTTTCACCAAAGAAGAAGAAGTGGACTACGCAATTGAGTTAATCCAAAAAGCAATTAATCACTTACGTGAAATGTCGCCACTTTGGGAAATGTTCCAAGACGGCGTTGATTTAGAGAAAGTAGAGTGGGTTGCACACTAAGTCTGGCAACGGCAAGACATTAGTTAACAAGTTTGAGGTAAATTATGGCTTATAGTGAAAAAGTAATCGATCATTACGAAAACCCGCGCAACGTAGGTTCATTTGATAAAAACGACCCTTCAGTAGCAACGGGTATGGTTGGCGCACCAGCATGTGGTGATGTAATGAAACTACAATTAAAAATCGACGAGCAAGGCATTATCGAAGACGCTAAGTTCAAAACATACGGTTGTGGTAGTGCAATTGCATCAAGCTCGCTAGTAACTGAGTGGGTTAAAGGTAAGTCGATTGAAGAAGCTGCGGAAATCAAAAACACCGCCATCGCTGAAGAATTAGCATTACCGCCAGTAAAAATTCACTGTTCAATCCTAGCGGAAGATGCAATTAAAGCTGCGATTGACGACTACAAAGCAAAACAAGAAGCTTAAGCTATGGCGATTACGATGACCCCAGCGGCGTCAGAGCGCGTAAAAACGTTTTTGCTTAACCGAGGTTCAGGCGTTGGCCTGCGCCTTGGTGTAAAAACCACTGGTTGCTCTGGTTTGGCGTACGTTCTTGAGTTTGTCGATGAGCTTAATGCCGACGATGCCGTGTTCAATGTTGACGGAGTACAGATCATCGTTGATGGCAAATCACTTGTTCACCTTGATGGTACTGAGCTTGATTTCGTCAAAGAAGGTCTTAATGAAGGCTTTAAGTTTACCAACCCTAACGCCAAAGGCGAATGTGGGTGTGGTGAAAGCTTCAGTGTGTAATGGCTTCGGGACTTGACCTTTGAATTATTTTCAACTGTTTGGTTTAAAAGCCGAATTTGATATTGATAGTGCCGAGTTATCTGCCACTTATCAAGCGTTACAAAAAACGGTCCACCCGGACCGTTTTGCGCATTCTTCTGCTAAAGAGCAAATGCTAGCAGTGCAAAAATCTGCTGAAATTAATGACGCGTTTCAAACACTTAAAAATCCAATATCACGTGGCGAATATCTGTTGACCTTGCGTGGCACTGAGTTGCCTTCAGAGCAACAAAGCTTTGCTGATGTCGAATTTTTAATGCAGCAAATGGAACTGCGTGAGATGTTAGCGGACATTGAACATGCTAACGATGTTGATGCCGCATTATTTGCAGCACAAGAGTGTTTAGATGTGCAATCTCAGCATTTATGGCAACAGTTAAAAGCGCAGATAAGCAAAGATACAGAACAAGATAATACACAGGCTGCAGAAACGTTACGTAAGTTTAAGTTTTATTATAAATTGAATGTAGAACTTGAACGCATTGAAGATAACCTGTTCGATTAATAACGAGTTAAATAGACAATATTATGGCATTACTACAGATTGCTGAGCCGGGGCAAAGCAGCGTACCGCATCAGCATAAATTAGCCGCGGGTATTGACCTTGGCACCACCAATTCGTTGGTGGCAACGGTGATGAGCGGTCTTCCTAAAACCTTGGTTGACGCAAGTGGCCAAGACATTCTTCCTTCGATTGTAAGCTATCAAGCAGAGCAAACGCTTGTCGGTCTTGCTGCTAAACAGCACGCAATCAGCGATCCAGAAAACACCATAGTATCGGCCAAGCGCTTAATTGGTCGTTCATTGAGTGATATTCAAAGCAAATACCCTTCGTTGCCATATGAATTTTGTGGTGAGCCATCGCACCCATCAATTAACACCCGGGTTGGCGCGAAAAATCCAGTACAAGTATCTGCGGAAATCCTCAAGGCATTAAGCCAGCGTGCACAAATGTCATTAGGTGGTGAGTTGCAAGGTGTGGTTATTACCGTGCCTGCTTACTTTGACGATGCACAGCGTCAAAGTACCAAAGATGCGGCAACCTTAGCGGGTGTTAATGTACTGCGCTTACTAAACGAGCCAACCGCAGCTGCCGTAGCTTACGGTTTAGATAGCGGTCAAGAAGGTGTTATCGCCGTATATGACTTAGGTGGTGGTACCTTTGATATCTCTATTCTACGCCTAAATAAAGGCGTGTTTGAGGTGATGGCAACTGGCGGAGATTCTGCTCTAGGTGGTGATGATTTTGACCATGCCTTAGCGGACCATATTATTGCTCAAGCAGGGTTAACACGCCCATTGTCTAACTCGTTAGAGCGTCAAGTTCTAATGCAAGCAACAGCGGTTAAAGAAGCACTATCTGCAAGCGAAAGTACAGATTGCCAGCTAACTCTAGAGTCGGGTGATAAACTAAACTTTGCGGTTACTCGCGATACCTTTAACACGTTAATCAAGCCATTAGTGAGCCAAACTCTGCGCGCTTGCCGTCGCTCATTAAAAGACGCAGGCGTGACTGCCGATGAAGTGATTGAAGTTGTTATGGTTGGTGGTTCAACGCGCGTACCTTTAGTTCGTGAAGAGGTTGCTAACTTTTTCAAAAAGCAGCCATTAACATCAATCGACCCTGATAAAGTCGTTGCTATTGGTGCCGCCATTCAAGCCGATGTTTTAGTTGGCAACAAGCCTGACAGTGAAATGCTACTGCTTGACGTAACACCTCTGTCACTAGGCTTAGAAACCATGGGCGGTCTTGTTGAGAAGGTTATTCCGCGTAACACGACTATTCCTGTTGCTCGCGCACAAGAGTTTACTACCTTTAAAGATGGTCAAACCGCTATGGCGATTCACGTACTGCAAGGTGAACGAGAATTGGTTGACGATTGTCGTTCATTAGCGCGTTTTGAATTGCGTGGCATTCCTGCAATGACTGCCGGTGCTGCCCATATTCGCGTCACGTTTAAAGTCGATGCCGATGGCCTTTTAAGCGTTAGCGCAATGGAAAAATCAACAGGCGTTGAAGCGTCAATCGAAGTTAAGCCGTCGTTTGGTCTTGAAGAAGACGATATCATCAATATGCTGAAAGAGTCGATGAGCAATGCCAAACAAGACATGGATGCACGCATGTTAAAAGAGCAGCAAGTTGAAGCGGCTCGCGTACATGAAAGCGTTAGCGCGGCACTTGCTGAAGATGGCGAACGCTTGTTATCAGAGCAAGAGCGTCAAGACATAGCCAGCGCACTTGCCCAATTATTAAAAATCAGTCAAGGTGACGATGTAGATGCAATTGAAGCTGCTATTGCCTCGGTTGATACGATTACAGCGACTTTTGCTGAGCGCCGTATGGATGCGTCAATCCGTACCGCTTTAGCGGGTCATTCGGTAGATGAGGTTTAATCATGCCACAAGTTATTTTTCTTCCAAACGATGAACTTTGCCCTGAAGGTTTAGCGGTAGAAGCTGAAACTGGCGAAACGCTATTAGATGTTGCGCTTCGCAATCAGATCCACGTTGAGCACGCTTGTGAAAAAGTATGTGCTTGTACCACATGCCACATGATTGTTCGCGAAGGCTTTGACTCACTTGAAGAAAGCGATGAATTAGAAGACGACATGCTAGATAAAGCATGGGGTCTAGAGCCCGAGTCGCGGTTAGGTTGTCAGGCGGTAATCGCTGACGAAGACTTAGTGGTAGAGATCCCTAAGTACACCGTTAATATGGTGTCTGAAAACCACTAATCACGCTCTTCTATACGCTCATTATGCAAAGGCCCGTTCGGGCCTTTGTTGTTTTTACCCTCTTGAATTGTAAATCCCTCGGAAGCCACAAAAATAAAGGCAATTTACCGTGTACAACGTCTGCCTGATCGGGCAAAATATGCAACTATAAATATGACTAATAATTACACATCTTCATTAGATTAATCAGAGGGAAAATCCATGCTAACTCGTGATATGAATATTGCTGACTTCGACCCAGAGTTGTACGACGCAATGACCAAAGAAGTAGAGCGTCAAGAGCATCATATCGAACTTATCGCGTCAGAAAACTACACAAGTCCACGCGTATTAGAAGCTCAAGGCTCACAATTAACTAACAAATACGCTGAAGGTTACCCTGGTAAGCGTTACTACGGCGGTTGTGAGTTCGTTGACATCGCTGAAGAGTTAGCTATCAAACGTGCTTGTGAGCTATTCGGCGCAGATTACGCTAACGTACAGCCGCACGCAGGTTCACAAGCAAACTCTGCGGTATTTATGGCGCTTTGTACGCCAGGCGCTAAAGTTTTAGGTATGAGCCTAGCACACGGTGGTCACTTAACTCACGGTAGTGGCGTTAACTTCTCTGGTAAAATGTACGAGCCAATTCAGTACGGTCTACACCCAGAAACTGGCGATATCGACTACGAAGAAGTTGAGCGTTTAGCACTAGAGCACAAGCCTGAGATGATCGTTGCTGGTTTCTCTGCATTCTCTGGTATCGTTGATTGGGCGCGTTTCCGTGAAATCGCTGACAAAGTGGGCGCTTACCTTATGGTTGATATGGCCCACGTTGCAGGCCTTATCGCAGCGGGTTTATACCCGAACCCACTACCACATGCGCACGTTGTGACTACGACTACTCATAAAACATTAGCGGGTCCTCGTGGCGGTCTTATCTTATCGGCATGTGGCGACGAAGCCATTTACAAAAAGCTTAACTCAGCGGTATTCCCTGGTGGCCAAGGTGGCCCATTAATGCACATCATCGCAGCGAAAGCGGTAGCATTTAAAGAAGCATTAGCGCCAGAGTTTAAAGAGTATCAACAAAACGTATTAAGCAACGCTAAGACCATGGTTCGCGTATTACAAGAGCGTGGCTATAAAGTTGTTTCAAATGGTACAGAAAACCACTTGTTACTTCTTGATCTAATCGATAAAGATATCACGG
This sequence comes from Thalassotalea sp. Sam97, assembly GCF_041379765.1. Taxonomy (NCBI): domain Bacteria; kingdom Pseudomonadati; phylum Pseudomonadota; class Gammaproteobacteria; order Alteromonadales; family Colwelliaceae; genus Thalassotalea; species Thalassotalea maritima. The sequence goes on from NZ_CP166919.1 coordinate 732,229, forward strand.
GTAAAGACGCTGATGCAGCGCTTGGCCGCGCGTTTATCACCGTAAACAAAAACTCGGTACCAAATGACCCTCGTTCACCGTTTGTTACCTCAGGTTTGCGTTTAGGTACTCCAGCAATTACTCGTCGTGGTTTTGGTGAAGCAGAAACGGCAGAGCTTACTGCTTGGATCTGTGATATCCTTGATGACATTAATAACGAAGCGACGATTGACGCGGTTCGTGAAAAAGTTATCGAGCTTTGTTCACGCTTCCCAGTTTATGCCTAATAGCAGATAACCTCATTATCGATAAAATGGCCGCTTCATGCGGCCATTTTTGTCTCTGACGTTAATATTTTTAATTTTTGTTTGTGCTACTGGTTTTCGCTGATTAATAAAAACATAGAGCTACGTTTTTTATTTTGCTAAAGTGACGCCAAGAAACTTTATGAGCTGAAATATCATGTATTGTCCGTTTTGTGCAGCAACTGAAACTAAGGTCATCGACTCTCGTTTAGTCAGTGACGGCCATCAAGTACGCCGTCGTCGCGAATGCCTTGAATGCAAAGAGCGCTTTACCACCTTTGAAGGTGCAGAACTGGTCATGCCACGTATTATTAAGCGCGATGGTTCCCGCGAACCGTTTAATGACGATAAATTGCGCAGTGGCTTGTTACGAGCTCTTGAAAAGCGCCCAGTAAGTATTGAAAGTATTGAGCGCTCAATTAACAACCTTAAATCGAAGTTGCGTGCTACTGGCGAGCGTGAGGTGCAAAGTGAATTACTTGGTAGTATTCTGATGGATGAGCTAAAAGGCTTAGATAAAGTCGCTTATGTGCGCTTTGCTTCGGTCTATCGCTCATTTGAAGATATTCGCGAATTTGGTGAAGAAATCGCACGTTTGGGTGATGATTAACGATTCAGTCAATATAAGCTCTCTTTCACGTTCGCGAAATCAGCGAGCAAAAGCCACACTGCAAAAAACATAGCATGGTTAATACACACGAACATTTTATGCAGCTAGCGGTTCAGCTAGCAAAACATGGTTTATACACAACATCACCTAATCCTCGTGTGGGTTGTGTTTTAGTAAAAGATGGCGGTATAGTCGGCCAAGGTTACCACCTGAAGGCTGGGAGTGGCCATGCAGAAGTGAATGCGATACGTGATGCAGGAGATGATGCTCGTGGTGCTACGGCATATGTCACTTTAGAGCCGTGTAGTCATTATGGTCGTACACCACCGTGTGCTAAAGGTTTGATTGATGCCGGCATCACCCGAGTGGTTTATGGCATGCAAGATCCTAATCCATTGGTGTCAGGACGTGGCATAGCTATGCTAAAAGAAGCGGGAATCGAGTGTGTAGGTCCGGTGCTTGAACAAGCATGCCGGGAGTTAAATCCTGGTTTTATTCAACGCATGGTAACAGGAAAACCATTAGTTCGCTGTAAATTGGCAGCAAGTCTTGATGGCAAAACGGCGATGGCTAGCGGAGAGAGTAAGTGGATTACCGGCTCAGCTGCACGCGCCGATGTACAACATTATCGCGCTCGAAGCTGTGCGATTATTAGCGGCGCCGATACCGTACTTACCGATGATGCGAGATTAAACGTTAGAGCTGAACAGCTGTATTTGCATGGCGACAGTGATGCATTCAAGCTAGCTACTGAGCAAACAGTTCGTCAACCGGTTCGAGTTATTATTGATACCAAGCAACGTTTATCTCCTGATTTAGCGCTATTCTCTATAGAGTCGCCGATAATCTTGGTACGTATTGCTGGGCATAATCTTGAAAACTCAGTAGTTTGGCCTCATTTTGTAGAGCAGTTGCTGGTCAAGGAAAAAGATGGCCAAGCGGACCTTTGTGATTTAGTGAAGCAATTAGCAAAGCGTGGCTTTAATGAGCTTTGGCTAGAAAGCGGTCGAGTCCTTAGTGGGGCATTTTTTAAAGCTCAGTTAGTTGATGAGTTAGTGCTTTATCAAGCACCGAAATTAATGGCTGATGCTGCGCTTGGCTTAGTAGATATACCTGAACTCGACACACTAGCACAGGCTATTGCGTTAGAAATAAATGATATTCGCAAAATAGGCGACGATGTCCGTTTTATTTGTCATGTTAAAAATGATCAATAGCGACAAGTAACGGCATCAGATTAACGATAAGAATTTAGGAATTACTATGTTTACCGGAATTATTGAAGCGGTTGGTACGATTGGTGCTATCGATATCAATGCCTCGGGCGCACGCATTACGGTTAATGTTGGTAAACTTGACATGAGTGATGTTAAGTTAGGCGACTCGATTGCTACCAACGGTATATGTTTAACGGTAGTCGACTTCGATCAGCACAGCTATAGCGCTGATGTTTCTGTCGAGACATTAACGCGCACAGGTTTTGCCCATTACAAAGTCGGGCAAAAGGTTAACCTTGAAAAGGCCATGTTACCAACCACCCGTTTTGGTGGGCATATTGTTAGTGGCCATGTTGATGGTGTCGCACAAATTAAACAAATAAAACAGGTAGGCAATGCTGTTGAATACTGGCTAGAAATACCGAGTGAACTACGCCAGTATATTGCCGAAAAAGGTTCAGTGACGATTGATGGTACTTCGCTTACGGTGAATTCGTTGAGTGATGGTCAGTTCCGTTTAACGATAGTGCCACATACAACGCAAGAGACTATTATTAGTGGCTATCAAGTAGGCACTATGGTGAATCTTGAAGTAGATGTTATGGCGCGTTATTTAGAGCGTTTATTGTTGTGTCAAAATGAGCCAGTGCAAACAAGCTCTGGTGTTACAGAAGAGCTGCTAATGAAAAGCGGTTTTATGAAAGGTTAGGAATATGAAGTTAAATACCCCACAAGAGATCATTGAAGACATCAGACAAGGCAAAATGGTTATTTTGGTTGATGATGAAGATCGCGAGAATGAAGGTGACTTCATTATGGCCGCGGAAATGGTTACGCCAGAAGCCATCAACTTTATGGCGACACACGGTCGAGGCTTGATTTGCTTACCTATGTCACGTGAAAAGTGCGAAAAACTTAAATTACCATTAATGGTTGATAAAAATGATGCACAGTTCACCACCAACTTTACGGTTTCTATTGAAGCTGCGCGTGGTGTTACCACAGGTATTTCAGCAGCTGACCGTGCAACAACCATTTTGGCGGCCTGTGATGCGGATGCAGATCATCGCTCTATTGTGCAACCGGGTCATATATTCCCGCTTATTGCTAAAGATGGTGGTGTATTAAACCGTGCAGGTCATACCGAAGCCGGTGTTGATTTAGCCCGTTTGGCCGGTTTTGAACCTGCCGCTGTGATTGTTGAAATTCTTAACGAAGATGGCACTATGGCGCGCCGCCCTGATTTAGAAGTTATTGCCGAAAAGCATGGCGTGAAAATGGGCACGATTGCTGATTTAATTGAATATCGCAACGCAACCGAAACCACTATTAGCCGAGTAAGTGAATGTAAGTTGCCTACTCAATATGGTGAGTTTGACTTAGTCGCCTTTACCGATACGATTGATGGCATGACACACTTTGCCTTAACCAAAGGTGAAATCAAAGCGGATGAGCCTACATTGGTTCGTGTCCACTTAGAAAACACCTTCCGTGATTTACTATTTTCTACTCGAGATAGTAAAAATACTTGGCCAATTCACAACGCCTTAGAAAAAATCGGCAATGAAGGCGGGGTATTGGTGTTACTAGGTAAACACGAATCACCACAGCAGCTGCTTGAGCAAGTACGAAAATACGCCGCGCAGGATACTGGCGAAGAAATTAATGAAGTCGTTAAGCACGTTGGTTCTCGTAACGTTGGTGTCGGTTCGCAGATTTTAGCTAACTTAGGTGTGAGTAAAATGCGTTTGTTAACGTCACAGAGCAAGTACCATTCACTAGGTGGTTTTGGCTTAGAAATTGTTGAATACATTTCAGAGTAAGCTTTAGCGCTCTCAAAAAGAACTATATAAAGCCGAGTCGTTTTAGAGCGACTCGGCTTTTTCGTATATGTTATTGCTATTATGCGACTTAGTGTTACAGGACTTAGTGTTACGGTTTAGTATGTGAATGCACACAACGAAATTGTGTAGTAATACTTACCGCTGTCTGCTTGTCACGACTAGGGTTATAAGCTGTGTCGCATCATCCTGGTGTTTGGCTAGGTCGATCTTTTGCCGCACATCTTTGGGCAGCCTGTTTTTCCATGATGAAAATTTATTCAAATACTTGGCTGTGTCTGCCGCACCGTAATGGGCGGAGAAGTGAGAGATGAGCTGTCCATTGCAGTAAAGGGTGTTAACTGTATCTGATCTAGGATCGAAATCGTGATATAGCATTTTCTTTAAACCATCGAGATCATTATTACCAGCTTTGACACACATGTGTGTATAACGTGAGTCATCACCAGCAATAAAACGATATCCAACGTCATCTGCCAATACGTTAAAGCTTAAAAATAATGTGGTCACAGATACAAGAGTGCGTCGTACGTTCATAATAAATACCTCACAAAACGCGGTTCTTGATACCATCATCACCCCAAAGTTTAGTTGAAGTAAGGCCGTATAGAGCCGATAAATAGCACTAAAAAATTGATTAAAACGGCGCAATCATTGAGGGAAAAACGTTACTGTAGTGCGGCATGAGGCGATATGCTTAGCTAACTCTATGATAGGGAATGAATTTCAGATGATTAGCAAAAATCTGTAAAGTAAGATTATTGGTAAAATAGCAGGAGGAATGTGAGAAATATCCTCCTGTGATTATGTTTTTTAAGACGCTGTTTTTTTACTACGCACTTTTTCTATGACTTGTACTACCGATAAAACAATTGTACCCGCAATAATACCTGTGGTGAAGTTACTGAGCGAGCCGGTAAGCATATCCCAACCAGGAAATTTAGCGTAGAGATCTTCCACCATATGATGCAACGTTGGGATGCCATGCACGATAATGCCACCACCGACTAAAAACATCGCCGCTGTACCTACGATGGCTAACGTCTTCATTAATTTAGGGGCGAAGGCGAGTAAACCCTTACCTAAACCGGTGCTGAGTTTGCCTGCATTAGGTTTGTTTACTAAATAAAGGCCCATATCATCAAGCTTGACAATGGCAGCGACTAAGCCATAAACACCAACGGTAATTAATATGGCGATGAGGGAGATCACGCTTGCTTGTTCTATTAACGACTTATCGGTGACAGTGCCTAAGGCAATGACGATAATTTCGGCAGAAAGAATAAAATCGGTTTTAATCGCGCCTTGGATTTTGTCCTTTTCATACTCGACCATGTCTACGGATTCATCGACCAGTGCTTGCAGATCTTGCTTGTGTTCTTGCTCCATTTTCTCTTTGCCGACCAACCAAGTATGGACAAGCTTTTCTACGCCTTCATAACAAAGAAATAAGCCACCAATCATCAGTAATGGGTTGATTAACACCGGCGCAAAGGCACTTATCAGTAAGGCAGCTGGCACTAAGATGAGCTTATTAATAAACGACCCTTTAGCAACGGCCCACACCACGGGTAATTCGCGCTCTGCTCTCACCCCTTGTACTTGCTGGGCGTTTAAGGCGAGGTCATCGCCAAGTACGCCGGCAGTTTTCTTTGCTGCGACTTTAGTCATTACGGCTATGTCGTCAAGAGCAACGGCGATTTTATCGAGTAGTGTTAATAAGCTGGTACCTGCCATGTGTCCTCTCTAATTCCTTACTGCTTATTTGCTAGCTACTTAGTTTAGCGCAAGCGACTTTATAGCTAGTGTGAGAATAATAGCCTGTATCAGCCCGATTGTCAGCTTTACTCATGCTGAACGGGTAACAATATGTTTTTTGAAATGATGATAGGATTTTGTTTTATAAGAAAAAAGCCCTGAACAAGTTCAGGGCTTTAGGGAGGGATCAGCGTTAAACGCAATTAGTTTATAAAAGCATTTATTTGCTTAACAATACCTTCACTATCTAAACCGAGCTCGTGATGAATTTCATCTTGGGTGCCGTGCTTGATGAATTCATCTGGCAGGCCAATATTAAGCAACTTGCTTGTTAAGCCTTGCGCTAGCATGTACTCGTTAACAGCAGAGCCTGCACCACCAGCAATAGCATTGTCTTCAACAGTGACAAAGTGGCTATGTGTTTTGGCTAATTCAGTGATCATCTGCTGATCAAGAGGTTTAACAAAACGCATATCGACTAAGGTTGCGTTAAGCTTATCAGCCGCTTGTGTTGCCGCGCCCAACATTGTGCCAAACGATAAAATGGCAATATTCTCACCATCTCGTTTCACCACGCCTTTACCAATTTCAATGGTCTCATCGATGCTTGGTAACTCGACACCGACTGCATTTCCGCGTGGGTAGCGTACCGCCGCAGGACCATTATGTTTATGGCCTGTGCTTAGCATTAAGCGGCATTCCGCTTCATTTGATGGACACATGATGACCATGTTAGGGATGCAGCGCATAAAACTTAAATCGTATGCGCCTTGGTGCGTAGGGCCATCTGCTCCAACTACGCCGGCACGATCAATAGCAAACAATACCGGTAAGTTTTGTATTGCCACATCGTGAATAAGCTGGTCGTAAGCGCGCTGTAAAAAGCTTGAGTAGATAGCAACGACAGGATTGTTACCGCCAATAGCCAAGCCGGCACCAAAGGTAACTGCATGTTGTTCAGCGATAGCCACATCAAAGTATTTGTCAGGGAAACGCTGACTAAACTCAACCATACCAGAGCCTTCGCGCATAGCAGGGGTGATTGCTACTAGCTTGTCATCGTTGCTGGCCATTTCACACAACCAATCACCAAAAATTTTTGAGTAGGTTGGTAAGCTTGGTGCGCTTTTCGGTAAACTTTGGCTCGCTGGATCAAACTTAGGTACCGCATGGTATTTGATAGGGTCTTGTTCTGCTTGCTCGTAGCCCTTACCTTTGCGTGTCACCACATGCAAAATTTGTGGGCCTTTAAGGTTTCGCATATTACGCATGGTATCAACCAAGCCGTCTACATCATGACCATCGATAGGGCCAATGTAGTTAAAGCCTAGTTCTTCAAAGAAGGTTGATGGTACCACCATGCCTTTTAAGTGTTCTTCGGCACGTGAGGCAAGTTCTTTAATTGGCGGGATCGAATTTAAAATACGCTTCGAGCTTTCGCGAAGACCAGTATAAAGGCTACCTGACAATAGTTTTGCCAAGTGGTTGTTTAGGGCGCCGACGTTTTCAGAAATACTCATTTCGTTATCGTTAAGTACGATAAGCATATCTTTATGAATATCACCACCGTGGTTTAGCGCTTCAAATGCCATACCGGCGGTCATCGCACCATCGCCAATAACGGCAACAGTTTTACGGCCTTTACCTTCTTTTTCGGCCGCCACAGTCATCCCTAGTGCTGCCGAAATGGAGGTGCTTGAATGACCAACACTCAGTACATCGTACTTGCTTTCTTCACGCCATGGGAAAGGGTGTAAGCCATCTTTTTGACGGATAGTGTGCAATTGATCACGACGACCCGTTAATATTTTGTGTGGATAGGCTTGGTGGCCTACATCCCAAATAATATTATCAAACGGAGAGTTGTAGACGTAGTGTAGAGCAACAGTTAATTCAATTGCACCTAAACCAGAGGCAAAGTGACCACTACTTTTACTTACTGAGTTAAGCAGGTAACTGCGCAGTTCATCGCTGATCTGTCTCAAGTCTTCTTGCGCAAACTCGCGTAGCTGCGCAGGCTCGTCAATTTTTGCCAGTAATGGGTAATCAGACAAATCTATAGTCATAATTTAATAATTCTTAATGTGCACGTTTAATAATAAAACTTGAAAAATCGGCAAGGGTAGAGGTGTTAAATGGCAGGCCTTGTAAAGCTGTAATTGCTTGTTCAAATAATTGCTGCTCTTTTTTAATGGCACCATCGAGCCCTAATAAAGCAGGATACGTAGACTTATTCGCCTGAAGATCAGATCCTGCTGGTTTGCCTAAGGTTTCTTCCGTACCGGTGATGTCGATAATGTCATCATGTACCTGATAGGCTAAACCGATCTGCTGTGCAAAGTGTAGCAGACCTTGATATGTTTCCGCAGGCAAGTCTTGTCGACATGTTGCCGGCATGAGTATGGATGCTTGCAATAAAGCACCCGTCTTTAATTTATGAATGGTTTGCAAGTGTTCTAATGATACTTGCTTGTCGGTAGCAGCTAAGTCCATGGCTTGACCACCACACATGCCTTGATAACCGGCAGCTTTACTTAACATAGCGACTAAACGCACCACGGTCGCGCTGTCGATCGTTTTAAAGCTGTGGTTAGCTAAGATATCAAACGCTAACGATTGCAACGCATCGCCTGCTAATATCGCTGTCGCTTCATCAAATTTAATATGACATGTCGGCTTACCGCGACGCAGTGCATCATCGTCCATTGCTGGTAGGTCATCGTGGATTAATGAGTAGGCATGAATACATTCGATAGCCGCAGCAATAGGATCGATATCGTCAAGTTCTAGGCTTAACATGTCACCGGTAACATATGCTAAATATGGGCGCATACGTTTACCGCCAATCAGCAAGCCATATCGCATGGCTTCAAATAATTGCTCGTCGTTACGCTCAATAGAGGCAAGTTGACGCTCCAAAAAAACGTCAATTCGCTGTTGGTAGTGTGCGAGGTTTTCTAGTTGCATTAGACGTCTGTGTTATCCGCTTGGTTAAAGTCGACTAAGGTTTGTTCGCCGCCTTTATCCATAAGAATTTGGATTTTTTGCTCTGCTTTTTCTAACTTCTGTTGGCTTGCTTGGCTCAATGCCAGGCCACGCTCAAACATTTTCATTGAATCTTCTAATGACAAGTCACCCTGCTCTAGGCTAGTGACGATTTGCTCTAGTTCATTAATGGATTCTTCAAAGCTTTGATTTTCAGGCTTTTTCACGCTAACCACCTTTGTCGTATCGAAACGAAAATCGATCTACTTCATTATTAATCGGCCATTTTAACCTGTATTCACGACAAATGGTATATCCTTTAAATACTGACGTTTACATTGTTGGTAACACTTCTGTTGCTGCATAGTGTATAATGCGCCCCGATTTTTAACTGATTGGTTTTGATAATGAAATTTATCGTAAAGTTACAGCCTGAAATTACGGTCAAATCACGTCCAGTACGTAAGCGTTTTACTAAGATTCTTGAGTCGAATATTAAGAACGTATTACGCCGTGTTGATGAAGATGTCCGCACCAAAATGAACTGGGATAACATTGAAGTAACCAGCAAAAATACCTCGGAAGAAAACCGCCTAACGTTGATCAAAACGTTAAAGTGTATTCCTGGGCTTACCCACTTTTTAGAAGTGGTTGAGTTTGAGTTTGATTCGTTACACGACATTTTCGAAAAAACGTTACAAGTTCATGCCAAAACCATTGAAAATAAGTCGTTCTGTGTGCGTGCTAAACGTACTGGCCAGCATGACTTCACCTCGCTGGAGTTAGAGCAATACGTTGGCGGTGGTTTAAACCAAAACGTCGAATCGGCACGTGTGCAGCTGAAAAAGCCAGATGTAACCATTCGTATTGAAGTTAACGGCGACAAGCTATTTATTATCAGTGAGCGCCATAAAGCACTCGGTGGTTTTCCTATTCCAACTCAAGAAGACGTATTGTCGTTGATGTCTGGTGGTTTTGACTCAGGTGTTTCAAGCTATCAAATGATCAAAAAAGGTGCGCGTACTCATTTTTGTTTCTTTAACCTAGGTGGCAGCGCTCATGAAGTTGGCGTAAAGCAAGTTAGTTACTACTTGTGGAATAAATACAGTGCTTCACACAAAGTGAAATTTATTTCGGTAGATTTTGAGCCAATTGTCGCTGAGATTTTAGAGAAAATCGATAACGGCCAAATGGGCGTTGTACTAAAACGTATGATGATGCGCGCAGCGACCAAAGTAGCCGATAAATTAGGTATTGAGGCATTGGTTACTGGTGAAGCGTTGGGGCAGGTATCAAGTCAAACACTAACAAACCTAGGCGTTATTGACCGTGTAACCGAAAAGCTGATTTTGCGTCCGTTAACGGTTTACGATAAGCAAGATATTATTGATATTGCTCGCGAGATTGGCACCGAAGATTTTGCCAAAACCATGCCGGAATACTGTGGTGTGATTTCACAAAAGCCAACGGTTAAAGCAGTATTATCACGCATTATCGCTGAAGAAGAAAACTTTGATATGTCGCTTATCGATCAAGTGGTTGACAACGCTAAAGTGATTGATATTAGAGAAATTGCCAAAGAAACCGAAGAAGAAATTCAAACAGTAAAAGAAGTTGAAACTGTTGATAGCGCAGGTCATGATCAGGTGATTTTAGATATTCGCAGCCCAGAAGAAGAAGAAGCTAACCCGCTTGAAATAGATGATATCGAAGTTGAGCATATTCCATTTTATAAGTTAGCAACTAAGTTTGGTGATTTGCCACAAGATAAAACGTATCTATTGTATTGCGACCGTGGTGTTATGAGTAAGTTACAAGCCTTGTTATTGCACGATAACGGCTTTATGAACGTAAAAGTTTACCGTCCATAAGCGACGTTTTATTTGTTGTTCGATGAAGCCTTGGTTTTTACCAAGGCTTTTTTGTACCTTAATTTTGGGTATTCAGCGTACAGCTGTACTTTGTTTATACAATATTCACCAGTACAATAAAAATTAGCGTACAAAAGTACTTCCGAATCAATATAGTACACGGTGAATAATGGACATTAATAAAATAATCCAAGAGCAAAAGGAGCTGCTGCAACAGCGCAACCAAGAATTTAGAGCGAGACTCGAGCCTAAATTAAAACAGATTAAGCTCGTTGCTGACAAAATCAGTGGTACTGTTAATCACTCGCTGCAAAACACCTTAAATAGCCCATGGTTATCAAAGCTAGCGAGTGAAAAAGAGTTAACCGAAAAAGCGGAACAACCAGTTAAATTATCTCCACAAGTTGCCAAGGCCTATGATGAGCTTGTGGCAAAACTCGGTGAAGAAACTCACATTGGTGAGTGGTACACAATAGAGCAAGATTGTATTAACCAATTTGCCGATGTTACCGGTGATAACCAATGGATACACACCGATCCTGAACGTGCTGTTAAAGAGTCGCCATTTCGAGCGCCAATTGCTCATGGTTTTTTAACGTTATCGCTTATTCCCAAGCTGACCGATACGGTTAACCCTGATAATAACCCATATCCTGACGCGAGGATGGTTATTAATGTAGGTCTAAACAAGGTGCGTTTCCCGTACCCTGTTAAGGCTGGCGCGAGAGTGCGTTTTAGAACGCGCTTAATTGAAGTGACAGCGCAAAAACGTAGTATTGATATTGTTAACGAGCAGACCTTAGAGGTGGAAAATAGTAAGCGTTTGGGCTGCGTTGCAGAAACCGTATTGCGTCTGTATTACTAACAAAACGGCTGTTTAGCCAAGGTTCACTTTAACGCCTTCCGAAATAAAAAAAAGCCCCACTAAGGAGTGGGGCAAAATATGCATTTCAGGGAGGAAAACTATGAATAGTTAACGATGATAATAATAGATCCTGAGCTCTCATAAGTCTGTTAACCAGCTGTAAAATAGCGAAAGCTTTTGTTGTTGCGTTTTTGTTAACTTGAACCGGGTTGTTTAAAAAAAGTGCATTCAAACTTTTTGCACCATAAAAACACTTGCGCATCCGGTTTTCTTCTTTATAATGCCAATCATCAACGAGACGTTGAGCACGTGTTGCCGGAGTGGTGGAATTGGTAGACACGACGGATTCAAAATCCGTTGCCTTTGCGGGCGTGCCGGTTCAAGTCCGGCTTCCGGTACCATAATTAACCTGCTGATTTTAAGCAGGTTTTTTAGTTTTTGGGGTTCCCCGATTATCACATAGTCCTCAGTGACAACCTCGAAGTGAGACGATTTTTTGCCACACTCTGACTTCTTTCCCTTTTTTGACACACTATTTTTTGTCACATCTTTCGTTAATATAGTAAGCGCATTTATTTCATCTTGAATGACCTGTTTTACGTGCACGTTGTTAACGTGAGCTTTTAAGTAACTTTCATTAGGGTGAGCATATCGCTGCACCATTTCTAGCGTTTTCCAACCACCAAGCTCTTTAAGCGCCATTAGCGGGGTTTGTGCATTAAGATGTTGATGGCACCAGTTGTGACGCAGATCATGAAATCGAAACCCTTCTAGTCCGGCCTTTTTGACGATACGTTTCCACATGTAATCTTTGATATCCTGTATTGGATTATTGCGTGAGTTGAGAAACACATAAGCGCTACTATTGTGGTATATCGCTTTTAATAATCGTATCGCATCGTCCGACAGTGGTGTTGCCACACTGCTTTTTGATTTGTGTTCACTGCTACTGATGAAAACAAGCCCTTCGGCAAAGTCGATGTTGCGCCAACATAGGTTTAATATATTACTTCGCCTTAAGCCGGTAAAAAGCGCAAATAATATAACGGGTTTTAAATAATCAGGGCTGGCATGAAGTAACCTTTTTATGTCATTGCTATCGAGTTTATAAAAATCTCTCGGTGGCTCTTTGATGAGTCGTATGTTTGGGACTTTATCAATCCACTCCAGGTCGCGGTAGCAAAAGTTAAGAAAGGCTTTTATCTCGGCTAAATACCGATTTCGTGTGGCAACGGCTATGCCTTGCTTATGACTTAAAATCGATAACAAAGTCTGTGACGTGATAGCTTTGAGTGAGCAGTCGTGAAGTTTCTTTACCCACCATTCAAGTTTGGTTTTCTTCTCGGCAAGGGTTCGATTGGATTGCTTTGATTGTAGGTAAATGGGGAGGGCATCAGAACAATTATATTGGACTTTCTCTGGGCTTATGAGCTGGTCCCAAGCTTGCTGTTTAAAAGCCAACTCAACTTTCTCTGCTTCTGACTTTTTCGTTTTCTTTGTACTTTTATTGAAGCGCTTTCTGACGCCGTTGTGGGTTAGCTCGAACTTTGTGATCCAAAATTTACTGTTAGGCTTTTTGTAAAGCATTACTCTGATTTACCTCAATACTGTTGTTGTTACCTGTAACAGTAATATGAGATATGCTATTGTCCAGACTAACGGCTTCGTTGGTGGTGCGCTTACTTCTAACCTTTTCTACACCGTCTTTAGCAGTTTGTTGAATCTGGTTGTGCTTGTATCTGTTCATAGACTCTGTGCATGTCCAGCCACAAATGACTTTTATGTCTTCTATAGAAATTCCGGCATCTAAATACATTCTAACAGCGTTGTGTCTCAGGTGATGTGGCACAAATTCCTTTCCTAAACCTGCTTGTTCCGCTGCTTTTCTCACTCTTTTATAATCGATATTTAGACCGGGGAATATATAGCCTGATATAGGCGAACCTATACTTTTCCATTGTGATTCGAGTAACCTTGCCGTCAACCTACTGATAGGGATAGATATAAATTTCTGTGACTTGTTTTTGTCAGGTGCATAGGTAATCACTCGCTCTTTAAAGTTAATTTGTTCTACAGTCAGGCTTATTATCATATCTAAACGCAGGCCCGTTAGCCAAAGCAGCCAAAGAAGTCTTTTCTCCCCATTATAGCGTGCATAGTACTTAATAAATAAAGCCATAGTAAGTTGATCTACCATAATAAATCCGCGCTGATCACTCTTCATGTAAGGTATGTTGAGTTCGGATTTTATTAACCCTCGTTCATGTGCGTACGTTAGCACCTTCCGTAATTCGGTAAAATATCCACTAATCGTCGAGCCTTTAATACCATGCTTATCCATTAGGTAATCACAAATTGACAATATCATCGAAGTGTCAATTTGCTCAGGAGAAATAGGGCTCAATACATAAAACCAAAACGATAGCTTTGATTGCATGTCAGACATGGTTTTATTCTTCGCTACTTTATTTTTTAAGTACGTATCTTTAAAGCAGTGATGCCATAAATTGGATTCTTTAGTCTTTTCTATGGGTGGGTAGCCATGCTCCAAAAGTCCCTCATAAATTAACTTGTTGGCGATGTTGATAGCCTCATTTTCACACTTAGTTCCTAAGCTTTTCCTACCACTAGGGAATAGTTTCTTGAGCATATGGAGGCTATTCTTTCTGGTATCTAGGGTTAAATTTCGGCCATTGCTTGTCGTTATTTTTAAATTGTATGCCGTGACGTAATCTGGAATACCTTTAATGTTATTTTCCGCATAATCATCAAAAGCTTTGCGCTGAGATGTTCGAAATTTCACGTCGCCTTTATATTTATCGACATTATTTTGGATGATCGCTAGAGGCTCGACATCCTCAGCTTCATCGACGTGGCTTTGGGTATTCTCTAGCAATGGTGGATTGATGTCGCTTTCCTTTTGAAGTTCGTTGTCTATTAAAGGCTCACGATTCTGAGTATCTGTAGGTCCCTTTTGGGCGTTTTCAAGTTTACCGATGTCGGGACTTTCTACGTTATTTTCTATATCGCTTACTGGTGCAGGAAGTAACGTTTGCTCGCGCGATGAGTTTATAGGAGGACGGGCTGCAGTAGCGTCCGCCGCAGGGGAGACAGTAGAATTTGAGTATTGCTTTACTATTTTATTGTGCTTCCATTCTAATTGCTTGATCATATCGTCAAGAGGTGTCCCAAATAGCTTTGCTAGGTTCGCCGCGTCGAGGTGATAATCATGCTTACCATCGCTCTTCTTCCACGCAGATATTTCTTTACTTTCAATCGCCGACAGCAAACTTGGTGCAGGGACACCAAGAATGTTAACGACTTCATTAAAAGTAAAAAACGGCATATACAAAAACTAATCGGGAAAATTTTCTTGAACGATATATGCATTAACTTTTGTACTCAATTAATTGCAAATTTGGCGCACTCACATCCTTTTTAAAATTTACTAGTAATGATTATTAGGCAGTGGTTGCAGTGTTTATCTGCGTATCAGGAAAATATTAATTAGGCGCGTTTTCTGCGAGACAATCGCAGGAAGCAAGTCTTTTTCCGCGACGTCACTTGTATTACAGGCTTTATTTTCTGCGAGACCTCGCAGGCATTTCTACTTTAAAGTTTTTGGGCTATTCGTTTCTTCTGCGATATATCGCAGGCAATGCAGCCAATGCAAATGCTTGCTGTACCGCAGGAAGTAGTCGTTCCTGCGAGGAATAATATGCAGATGTGAATTTACTTTCGTAACTCAAATAATTTTTGCAAAAAGAAACTACTTGAGTATTCCACTTTGGAGGAATACAAAAAACTCAATGGGGGAAGGACAAGGATTAACACAAAACTTAAACTGCTGATGATTATATAAGGATAACCGCGGGTTCATCACGAGGAAGGTTTGAGTGTTTGGTTTATCAATGGACCACCATTGGGGTAACCCAATTCTTCATGATTTTAATTTGATAATGGGAGGTCTGTTTTGAAGTTGTTGCTCTGCCGTTTTCAGGTGGGGCAACACTATCAAAGCTTAAATAACAGAGCCATTTTGCTCAATTACACTCGGTTAATTATTTCCAGTGTATTTGTCGTGGTGAGCCATCCATCTAAAGGTATTTGAAGCGAATTAAACTGATTTGCTTAAAAAATACGTGGCTTGCTGTAAGTCGACATTGTTTTGATGTGTTTTAGAGTAAAAGCAATCCTTGCGTGTTGTACGTTGTCCACAATTCACCACTACGGGGAGATATTATGAATGTTAGCCATTTTCAAAGAATAGCTTGGACACTTTTACTCGCAACTGAAGGAATATCAATAGAGCAGTTAGAAGATTTTGGTATTTCTAAGGCAAAGGCCAGATCCTGGTTAAAGTCTATGCCTGACGAAGAACAGTTAAAACGTGCGGCATCCAAGTCGCCTAAAAAAATAAAAGGCGCGAAGAGCGAGGCCGAGACTCGTGAAAATATTGATTCAGCGATGGTGGAAGAGCCGACATATACTTCTGACGCTGAAAGCAAGGCTGACGTGAAGTCTTTAGTTACTGAAATAGAAGCTGGCGAAACATCTAACTCGAAGGTGTTGAATACATCAGCATCATTGCCTTCGCCAAAGAGTGATGAGAGCTTAGAACAAGGGGTACCTTCAGCCGCGGATAGTACATGTGTTAGCGTGACGATTAGTATCACAGTAACGAGTGGACTGCGTGAGAAGAGTAAAACGTCTCAGGAATGCGCAAACGATGACAGCACGTCACATGAGGTTAAATGTTGATGAGTGCGATTAACGTAAGTGAAGTATTGAGCATTGCTTGTCTAACGCCAATCAGTTTGAGCTTGTTAGTTATAGTGATGTTGATATATTATGGCTGTATATATATACAGTGGTGAGATAGATGAAAGTTTGTCCTTATTACATTCAAGCTGGGATTAGTGGCTTTGAAAGTCCTGCGACTGAGTATAAAGAGATAGGGTTATCGTTAGATAGTTTGCTTATCATGCATCCCAACGCCACATTTATTGGCATAGCGCAAGGTCGTTCTATGGAGCAGGTTGGGATTTTTGATGGTGATTTACTCATTGTTGATCGCTCTGTTGATGTCAATACGGGCGATGTGATTGTTGCTGCTCTTAACGGTGAGTTCGTATGCAAAATTATTCATAAGCAAAAAGCTCAGTTATTGTCGGCGTCAGCTGAATATGCGCCGGTAACCGTCACCTCTGATGATAGCTTTTCAATTGAAGGTGTCGTGGTTTCATCGATACGCCTGCACCGTCAACCAAGGGAGCTAAAGGCGTGATTGGTCTTATCGATGCAACTGGCTTTTATAGTGCTTGTGAAAAGGTCTATGACCCTCAGATACGCAATAAGCCGGTGGTTTGTGTGAGCAACAATGACGGCTGTATCGTGGCGATGTGTCCGATAGCACGAGCGTTAGGTGTCCCTAAATTTGAACCGCTATTTAAAGTTCGTAAGTTTTTAGATCAAGCAGGCGTTGTCATTCGATCGAGTAATTATGAGTTATATGCCGATTTATCTGAACGCATGATGACAGTGATCGGCCGCTTCGCGCAGCGACAACACATATACAGTATTGATGAAAGCTTTATCACCTTGCCAGACGATGCTGACCATCCACAAGTCGCGCTAGAGATCCGCAAGGCGGTTTGGCGTGAAGTGAAGTTGCCTGTTGGCGTAGGTATTGCCAATACGGCAACGCTTGCTAAAGCGGCGAATCATGCGGCTAAGCGAATAGATGGTTACCGAGGTATTTGCGTTATTGATGATGAGCAACACCGTATTCAAGTTTTATCAAAAATGGGCGTTGCTGACGTGTGGGGGGTTGGTCGCAGGTTAGCGAAGAAACTAAAGCTGTTAGATTTGACAAGTGCATTGGATTTATCAAGGCAGCCACCAAAAGATATCCGTAAACAATTCTCTGTTGTGCTCGAACGTACCGTAAATGAACTAAACGGTATAAAGGCTCTAGATTGGGACGATGTTAAGGCTCCAAAACAACAAATATTTAGTACCCGTTCGTTTGGTGAGCCGATTCGAGATATAGATCAATTAGCGAGCGCCTTTGCAACACACGGTGCTACTGTTGCCTATAAAGCGAGACAGCAAGACTCGTATATTAAGCGCTTGATAATGTTTGCCGCATCATCCCCATTTAAGGAAAGTCATTATGCAAAAACGTTATCTATCGACTTAGTAAGTCCTTCAAACGATACGCTTGTGATTAGTAATGCGATTCGTCGCGGCCTCACGAGCGTTTTTATGGAAGGCATTGACTTTATTCGCTGCGGCGTTGGCGCGGTGGAGTTGCAAACAGGCTTTGTTCAAACAGATCTGTTAAGTCCGAGCAAAGATAGCCCTGCATTAATGAGTTGCCTAGACGCGATTAACAACCGTTATGGCGCCGGCGCGTTGCATACGGCATCCACTAGACAAACCAAATGGCATATGCGGCGAGAATATTTGTCGCCACATTACACTACACGCTGGCATGACATACCGAGAATAAAATGCTAAATACGCTTCTTACTTCCTTTACAGGGAGCCAGCTAGTTTTCACGTATAATAAGTAATGCCTAGCAAATACAACACCTACCTTGCTGCTACTTTCCATGGCTTGCTAATTAATCTTTCAGTAAGTATATGCTCTAATTATCATAAACGTGTTATCTTACGAGATAACGTATTGAAAATTATAAGTTTAGGTGAAGTATGATGGGCTTGTACGAGCACGGTTCAGAATGGAGAAGATGGGATCTTCATGTTCACACCCCTGATTCAGTATTAGAGACACAATTTAAAGGTGATTGGGACGGTTACATTACTGCAATTGAGCAGTCAGATTCTGGTGTTGCTGTAATTGGTATTACTGATTACTGCTCTATATCAGGTTATGAGAAAGTTCTGGATTATAGGGGACTTGGACGGCTTAAAAACATCGAAACAGTCATCCCAAATATTGAGTTTAGAATTACCCCTACTACTGGAAAATACAAAGGGATCAACATTCATCTTCTAATAAACCCAGAAGACCCTAATCACATTGACGAAATTAAGATTGCATTGAGTCATTTGAAGATTGACTATCTCGGTCAGCCTTATGCTTGCACTGAAGACCAGCTTAGAAAGTATGGTCGAGTATTAGCACCACAAACAGAGAACTGTCGAAAAGCATCGTTAAAGGAAGGTATTAATAACTTCAAGCCATCTTATGACATTTTCAAAAAGTGGTATAACGACGAGAAATGGTTAAGGGAAAACTCAATAATAATTGCTGCAAATGGTTCTAATGATGGCGTATCAGGTATTAAAGACGGTGGATTTACAGGCGTAAAAAATGACATCTACCAGTTTATCAACATGGTATTCTCTGCCACACCAAGTGACATCAACTACTTTACAGGACAAGGCTCTAAAAGCAGAGAAGATATTGTAAGTGAGCTTGGTCGTTTGGTACCTTGTGTTCATGGTTCGGACGCACATGCAATCGACAAGTTATTTGAACCAGACCAAAAGAGATACTGCTGGATTAAAGCTGACCCTACATTCAACGGCCTAAAACAGGTCGTCTTTGAGCCTGATCGAGCATTCATTGGCGAACTCTCTCCTGAAACGAAAGCTGAATATCAGACCATCAAGAGGGTAAGATACATAGATAATTCAGGGAGCAATAGGTTTTCGAAGAAGTGGATACCGTTTAATAAAGACCTGAACACTATTATTGGTGGTAAATCTTCCGGTAAATCAATGCTTCTATACCACATTGCGAAGACTATAAACCCTAACGAAGTATCATCCAGGGTAGAGCTGTCGAAATCATCAACCTACAGCGACATTCCATATTTAGACTTCGAGGTTGAATGGTCGAATAATGAAGTATCTAAACTGTCCGATGCTGGCGACGAAGCAAAAGCTATTACATATATACCTCAACTTTACATCAACCAACTGGCTGATAAAGATGGCCGAGACGATTTAAATGAGTTGGTTTCTAAAACTCTGCTTCAAGATGAGAAATATAAACATGCCGTTAACGCACTTGAGAGCAGAATTCGTACAGTTAACTCCACTATTAATGAGAAGATTGACACGAGATTCCTACTTATTAGTGAATACCAAAAAATATTTAACGACCTGAACGAAATTGGTAACGACAAGTCTGTTAAGAATGAAATTGCAGCACTTGAAACTAGAGCAAAAGATATTCGAAACAGATCTCAGTGGACCGAAGAACAAGAGAAATATTATGCCTACCTTGTTCGTAGAAGACAGTGCGTTATCAGGGCCAAAGATAGGATCACTTATATTCAGTCTGGTTTACGAAAGTTCAAAGAGAGTATTGATAACCGACAAAAGAAATGGATTGATACTATTCAAGATCAACTGCAACAGGACTCAGGATTAATTGCACAATCAACTGTCCTCAAAGGCTTGCTAGACTCGATGCAAGATGAGTTGGTAGCTGGATTTAATGCAACTAAGAATAAAGCCAATCAAAAACTGCAGTCGATTCCAGGAAGGTTGGCAGCTTTAAATGATAAGCTAGATGGAATAGAGCGTGAGCTGAATCCTTTAGAAGAAGGTGTGAAAGACAAAGCCGCACTAGAACAACTGAACAAACAACTCAAGGTTGAACGAGAGAAACTTGCAAGAATCAATGTCAAACAAAAAGAGCTTGAAGCAATAACCCGGAAAGGTGAAGAGTGCATTAAAGAATTAAATAACCAGTTCATCTCTCTCATAAACCTGTACAAATCTCACTGTGTTATAGTCCGTGATCATCAAATGGATGACGACATAAATATAGAGGCAAAAGTTGTTGTCGATGCTGGCAAGTTTGATTCATTCGTTAGTTGCTACCATAAATCAGGGGCAATTGGCGCGGTCGTTAGTGATGTTCGAGATGAGAATGGTAACTACCATTTTGACATTGATACTCTGGCTGTGTTTGTATCGGAGACGGCTAACAAAATTAGAGGTAGTCAAGCTCCGAACTTACGCAAGAACAAGAGCCTAAAGGACGCATACAAGTTTTTATACGCTGATTACTTTGGGATCGACTTCATTGTTACCTACAAGAATGACAGCATTGAACATATGTCTCCGGGTAAACGTGGATTGGTCTTACTTAGTTTGATGCTTGAGCTGAGTAATTCAACGCACCCAATATTGATTGATCAACCAGAGGATAACTTGGATAACAGAACGATTTACTCAGAACTTAAAGACTTCGTCCGTAAATGTAAGAGTAAGCGACAGATTATCATGGTGACACACAACGCAAACCTAGTGGTTGCAGCAGATGCAGAGTGTATTGTTGTTGCTGACCAGCGAGGGCAGTCAGAAATAGCAGGTAAACATCAATTTGAATATCTTGGCGGTAGCCTAGAGCATAGCTTAAAATCGGATAACAGCTACGACTACCAATCACTTGATGAGTTGGGTATTCGACAGCATGTTTGTCATATCCTTGAAGGGGGGATCAATGCTTTCAAAGAGCGGGAGCAGAAGTATAACCTTCTTTGATTCTTAGATTTTAATTGGACATACAGCGAAAACCGCGGCTTAGGAAAGCTTCGATGCTCGGGCTTGCCCAAATTTAGCTACTCGACATCAGGTCTAAATTGAAAGACTTAAAATGAGGTTTGACGACGGAAGGACCCTCACGAATGAGCCGGAATTAAAGTTGTTGTAGCCTAGTGATATTTGTTTTCTATAAAGCACTATGGCAGTGGATTCGTTACATTTTTGCGGTGCCTGTAGAGGGGTAGTCGTACAAACATTTGAGGTAATCTATATTAGAACAATTGAAAGGACACGAATCTAAAATTGCAATCTATTGGGTAAGCCCCTTTGCAACACTATACACCGTAGTTCTGCTACATTTTAGCTGCTTGGCTATGCTGTGTTTAGAAATATCAGACTTAAGTAATTCAGCTATTTTTTTTCTTAGCTCTATATTTTTGTGGCGCCCAAGGTGCTTACCTTCGGCTCTCGCCTTATCTTGGCCTTCTTGTCGGCGTTGGTTGATCCGTTTTCGTTCAAGCTCGGCAAATGTCGACATGACGGTGAAAATGACATGGCCAAGGTCGCTGTTTATATCGATGTCACCCAAGTCTAGTAGTTTAAGACCGATGCCGGCAGTCTTTAGTTGTTGAGCAATGTTGAGAGCATCGATGGTATTCCGTGCTAGGCGATCAGTTTTGGTCACTATAACGGTGTCGCCTTCGCGGGCAAAACTCATGAGCTCCTTTAGCTTTGGTCGATTTAACGACTTGCCAGATACTTTTTCAGAGAAGATTTTTTCGCAACCCAAATCAGTAAGCTGATTAATTTGGAGTTTCAGATCTTGGTCGTTGCTGCTGACACGGGCGTAACCGATTTTCATCAGATATATCCTTTTTACTGTTCGTTATGTATTTAGGCTTAGCGTGTACAGTACACGAAAGCCGAAACAATACTTTTTGAACAACGTTACCGAACTTTTGAAAGCTGTCCAGTAAGGTACACCTTTTTGGACATCGATCTGTTTTTAAAGGGAGGGTTACACAATCACAACAATGTACTTTAGCTACATAGCGTAAGCTTACCTAACGAAATGAAGCGGCATATTGTATGCCGCTTCATGTTTGAAGGTGCTAGTTGATATCATCCCCTTGATAGTAAGAAATTAATCGTTTTGAATTTTCTTGTAGATCCCTGCCACCGACAAGGTAAACTCTCCCTTTGTATAGGAATGAATCTAAATATGTTTTTGCTGGGAAATCTAAAAGGTAGGTTTGCCAAGTATCTAGCTCTGTATCGTACTTAGCCATAGTTGTTTGGTTGTTGTTGTCTGAAACAGTTACTTGAGCAATGTGTCCATTGGTTACTGCGGTATCCATAGAACTGCCAAGTTGACTATTTGATGCGATGAAGTCCCAAGTATCAGTTGAAGGATCATATACTTCGTTGATACCTCTAGCGTAATTCCCACTAAAAACATATAGTTTTCCATTAATTGCTGCAGTGGACGCTCCATATCTCTTGTTCTTTAAGTTGGCTTTTGTGCTCCAAGTACCAGATTCAATGTCATACGCTTGTACAATTGTGGAAGCATATTCATTTTGAGTATTTCCTGCTACAACATAAAGCTCACCATCTATAACTTGAAGTTCAGATATCCACTCTAGCCATGTCGGCGAGTCTGAAAGAGCTTCAAATTCAAGGGTATCTTGGTTAACCTTGTATAAAGTTCCGCTGTTGTAGTAGTAAACTTGACCATCGTAAACGACAGCATCTCCAAAATAGTCACCAAGGGATGGGAAGAATGACGATGAAAAATTACTTGTTTCTGTAATCAGGTTATATCGATCGAGAGAAGTACCACCTAAGACCCACATAGTGTCATCGATTACACCAACACTTGGGGAAAGGATATGCTGTGGTATATCCGCATGAGTATATGTGGTTGTAGTTTCATCCTCTATAGTGATAGTTAATGAATGAACTTCTGCTCCTGTTGAGTCTAAGAACACAATATCAAGGTATTCAGAGCCTTCAAGGTTATCGTCATCAATGATTTCAATTTCGATAAAACCTTTAGTGCTACCGCTAGGAATTAGTGACTCTTGGTTTAAAATATTATAGTCAGAGCCTTCCGAAGCTGTTGATGTATCAGTAACTACGTAGGTTAGTTTTCGAACAACAGGCAGTGTCTCGTTCAGAGTGAAGTGGAACTTGTGTTTATAGTTCGCTTCGTAAAGCGTTGTATCTGGGTCGTTGAGTGATAAGCTACTATCTGGGTTAATAACGTTAACTGTTCGTGAAATGGTGGATACGTTATTGTTTTGATCCGTTACAGTGTACGTAATTAGATACGTACCAGGTACAGATGTATCTAAGGTAGATTCAACAACCAATGAGTCAGCGATGTTGTCATCCACATCATCAGTAACAGTTACCCCGCTTTCAATATATTCTTGATATAGGTAAATATTAACTTGATATTCGCCATTGAGTTTAATTGTTGGTGGTAAATCAATAATTTGTACATTTCGATAATCGGTTGTTGAGTTACCACTCGAATCAGTTGCCGTATAAGTGATGGTTTGCCAACCTAATTGGTAGGTATCTACTTCTCCTGATACTGTAACGGCAATATTGCCATCAACGTTATCCGTTGCTGTTGCGCCCTCGTCTATGTACTCTTTGCTAAACGTAACGGTGACATCTTTCTCACCGAGAATAGATATTACGGGCGCAATGGTATCTACTACATGAACTGTCCTTTGAGCGCGAGTGATATTCCCAGATGAGTCTTCGGCTGTGTAAGTTAGCGTATAAGTGCCTACGCTAAATGTATCGACAGTGCCCATTGTAGTGACGGTTATGTCGTTGTCGACATTATCGATAGCATTTGCGCCAGGATCATTAAAAGTTGAGCCATATTCAACGGTTATAACACTGTCACCTACAAGTGTTATAACCGGTGGAAGGCTATCAATGACGTTAACCGTACGAATAGTAGAAGATACATTGCCGGCAGCATCGACCGCAGAGTAAGTGATTGTGTATGTACCGATGGCGTTTGTATTAACTGAGCCGGAGGTTGTGACCGTAACTTCACCGTCAACGTCATCTAATGCTGTTGCGCCAGGGTCTTCGAATATTGCTCCGAATTCTATAGATATAACCAAGTCGCCCTGCACGGTAATTTGTGGAGGAGTGTTGTCAAAAATTCGTACAGTTCGAGTTATTGAAGACTTGTTACCTGCATTATCTGTTGCTTCGTACTTGATTAGGTACTCACCTATTTGAGATGTGTTAACTTCACCTTCAATGACAACTTCCACAGTACCGTCTAGGTCATCTAAGGCAGTTGCCCCTTCTTCAATATAAGCAGAATTTAGAGGTAGCTCTATATTCATTGCGCCATTTAGTGTGATGATAGGTGCAGTTTCATCTTTAACGGTAACCTTTCTGTTTTTTGTTGATTTGTTTCCTGAGCTATCAACAGCAATATAGGTTAGGGTATATTCACCAATAGTCGAGTAGTCAACTTGACCTTCAAGGGTAATATCGACTTCACCATCAACATCATCTAATGCTTCTGCACCCATATCGATATATTCAGTCAAAAATGTATGAGTGAGTGAGGGCTCCCCGAACAGTGTTATTACGGGGGCGGCAGTGTCAATAATGGTAACAGTTCGAGTTATTGAAGATGTATTGCCAGCGCTGTCGGTGGCGGTGTACGTAAGAAGGTATTCGCCAAGAGATGTATTATCGACACTTCCTTCAATAGTGACATCAATCTCACCGTCAACATCATCTAATGCTGTTGCACCATTTTCGATATATGGTTCATTAAACGAAAGTCTGATTTCAGCATCACCGTAAAGTTTAATGGTAGGTGGCATAATATCTTCAACGTAGACAACCCTAGTAGCATAGCCTGTGTTCCCCGATGAGTCGGTTGCTGAGTAAGTGATTTCATACTCACCGATCTGTGACGTATTTACACTGCCTTCAGATGTTACACTGACGTTTCCATCTACATCGTCGACTGCAGTTGCTCCTGCATCCTCATATATCTCGCCAAAGCCGATAGTTAGTGATTGATCGCCGATAATATTGACAATGGGTACAGTTGTGTCAGGTGTATCCTGAGGTTCACTGGCCCCGTCGCTTCCGCCACAGGCGATAAGAGATAGTGACAGGAATGGTACAGATAAGATTCTTAACATTCTAGCTCCTAAGAAAATTGTTGTTTTAAGAGTGAGAGGTGCTCAAGAATAGATGGCGCTTCCATGCATTTCAAAAACATCTCCGTGTTCTGATAATTCCGATATAAGGCTGATTGATCGAACCTCAGTATGGAAATTCATTTTACATTTTTTATTTTGATGTTCAATATTTTCAATTTGAAGGGAAATAAGTCGGTCAGCACACTGTGACTTGTAGATTTAACTATTTAACCCTTCGTGGAAAAAGCGTCAAAAATCACTGAAAATGATAGGGCAAGTCGCTAGTATTTACGTGAGACAATTTTTCGCCACTGTGACAACATAATGACATGGTTGAAACTGTGTCATTGATAATAAAATCAATAGCTTGAATCGTTTTCTGACTTCTTGGTCAAGTTCAAAATCCGTTGCCTTTGCGGGCGTGCCGGTTCAAGTCCGGCTTCCGGTACCATAATTAAGACCTAGCTATTGCTATAATGCCGTTCACTTAAGGTGAGCGGCATTGTTTTTTCTAGGATAACGACTAGGTCGTTTTTTTACACTCCTTGGGAATGTTCTTTGTCTCCTCGGTTCTAATATGAGGCTTCCAGCCATACTATAGAAGCTTTTAAGGTGCTGTGGAACTGCGCCTGGCGATGAGTAAGGAAGACCGACTAGCAATCTCATAATATGAGCAAGCGCGCCATTAAAGCTGAGCTGATACGGTAAATAGTCGCCTTTGAGACTGTAGCACATCTGGACCATTTGATACCGAATGAGGTTATAGGTTAACAGTACGCCCCAGAGCTCCTGTTTGACGAGTTCGGGTAGACGACTTCTCAATGTCAATCTGTTGCCAAGCATATATTGCTTCTGCTCCCTGTAGCCAAGTTCAATTTCCCATCGATGACTATATAAATCGGCTATGTCCGCACTAGGATAGCGCATAGGGTCAACCATGGATGTAAGCACATCATATTGCTTTCCCTTTACCGTTCTGGATATCAGTCGGACAATAAGCTCTTTTGGTAACTCAGGAAATAGTTTTCTCGCTCGGGGATTGCTTGTCAGTTTGATAAGCTTATCCTGACGACCTAACTTACGTATAACTTCATATTGAGTATTCTTTTTTAACGGTATAAGCCAATGGCGTTCAGTCCCCGTTGTTTGCCATTTGTGCAGCAAGCCAAGCGAGTAAAAACCACGGTCAAATAGGGTCAGACTATTATCTGGTGTCGTTTCAATTAATTGCTGGGCCAGTACCATTTCATTCACGCTATAACAATCAAATGCGCTGCCGGTAATTAAATGACTGCTTAATTCCATTTGGCAGACCATACGTACTTGTGGATACTGGGTTTCAAGACCATCACGGTTAGTTGGCTTAAGGAAGGATTCATTATTCTGTGGCGTATCTTCTGTCCGCCAAACTACCCCGTCTACGCCTAACAACGTTAGCCCATTCCACGTCGGTAATTTTGCATGTTCATACCAATGACGTCCCGTACATTCAAACAAAGCTTTGGCAGCCGCCTCTCCTAAATCCTTTCGACGTTGAGTGAGCGCGCTTGGAGCAACAAAAGGCTTACCTTCTCTATCAACAATATCAAGCATGTTTACTACATCTGCCATAGACTTGTCGTTATAAATAGCCATACCGACAAGTAACCATGCCATAGATTCTAAAGTTAACTTTCGCTTTCTCAGCGTCACAGTATCCGAAAGCTGATAGGCCTCTTCGATGAGTTTTAACGGCAGCATGTCTGCCAATGTTTCAACTTGATTGGGCTTGAAGTTGTTGATGATGTCTAGAGCCTGAGATACGTGCATAAAAAAATCCGATAAACGATGTTTATCGGATTTTTACATACTGTGCGGATCGTTCAACTGATCCTTTTAATAATGCCTAACTGATCGGCATTATAGCTATTGCTAGGTTTTTTTATGCCCTAAATAAAATATTCTAATCTGTCCTTTCTATTAAATTTCTTATCTAGGCTTTGTGTAAATCCCATATACTTACAGCAACTGGCTTACTTTTTAGTGAAGCTTATAGTTTTTGAATATAAGCACTGAATATTTTGCAGTTCTGCAAGCGAGGCTATTGAGCGCTATTTGTAGTGGTAAAGTTAAATTGACTTCGATTTATTACGATTAATTTCGTGTTTGTGAAGTATTCATTTCCTAACTTTCAGCTATTTGTATATGCTAATAAATACTGTATAAATTTAAATTAACATTGCTATGTTACCTCTCCTTCGAATTTTGTTAATCGAACAGAATCAAATCGTTTTACAAGAGCTTTCAACGAATCTATCCAAAACAGTGCCTAACTTTGAACGTCAGGATATTGATATCGATATTATTGAGTGTCTCGATTTACCAAAGGCACTGGAATATGTCACCGAAGATGGTGATATTCAGGCTGTAGTTTTAAGTTGGGATATTCATAATAAGAGTGGCGAACGTATTTACAGTCGCTTTATCGAACAGCTCAAGGACATTCGTATTGAGTTACCCGTTTATGTTATCGGCGATGATACTAAAGGGCTAGAAATCGTCAACGAATCCGAAGATATTGAGTCTTTTTTCTTTAAGGATGAGGTGATTTCTGATCCTGAAGCAATTTTAGGCTACATGATCAACGACTTCGATGATAGGTCGGAAACCCCATTCTGGACGGCATATCGCCGTTATGTTGGTGAGGCTAATGACTCCTGGCATACACCCGGTCATAGCGGTGGTTCTAGTTTTAGGAATTCACCTTATATCAAAGACTTTTATCAGTTTTACGGGCGTAATGTCTTTGTCGGTGACCTTTCCGTTTCGGTAGACTCACTAGGATCATTATCGGATAGCACCAATACCATAGGCCGAGCCCAAGAATCTGCGGCCGCGACGTTTGAAGTTAAGCGTACTTATTTCGTCACAAATGGTTCTTCAACCTCAAATAAAATCATATTACAAACACTGTTGCGTAAGGGCGATAAAGTTATCATAGACCGCAATTGCCATAAGTCGGTGCATTATGGCATTTTGCAATCAGCCAGTTTCCCTATCTATTTGTCGAGTATTTTAAACCCCAAATATGGGATCTTTGCACCACCATCGTTGGCTGATATCAAAGTTGCGATAGAACAGAATACCGATGCCAAATTACTGGTACTCACGGGGTGTACATACGATGGACTGCTAAGTGATCTGAAGCAAGTAGTAGATTTTGCTCATCAACATGGCATTAAAGTGTTTATAGATGAAGCCTGGTTTGCTTACTCGTTATTTCATCCTAGTTTCCGCTATTATTCTGCGATTCATGCAGGGGCAGACTATGTCACTCATTCTGCTCATAAAGTTGTATCGGCGTTTTCTCAAGCTTCATATATACACATTAACGATCCCGATTTTGATGCTGATTTCTTTAGAGAAATTTACAGTATCTATGCCAGTACATCGCCAAAGTATCAACTTATAGCGTCTCTTGATGTTTGCCAAAAGCAATTGGAGATGGAAGGCTATAAATTACTGAATGCGTTATTGAATCATGTGGAAGAATTTAAACAACACATGGCGTCACTGAAGAATATTAAAGTGCTAGGCAAGAAAGATTTTAAGAAAATGTTTGAGCATTTCAGTGATGACAATATGGGGCATGATCCGTTAAAAATACTCATCGATATTAGTGAACTGCCTTATTCGTTAAAGGATATTCACAAATATTTGCTGGACGAAATAGGCCTAGAAATAGAAAAATATACTCATAGTACCATCTTGGTTTTATTGACCTTAGGTGGCACTCGCTCGAAAATCATCCGTTTATATAATGCCCTGAAAAAACTAGACAACGGTAAGGCCAAACTGTCGAAATCGACGCGCAGAACCCGCTTACCTGAAAGTTTGCCTGCTATAGACTTGGCGTGTATTCCAAGTGAAGCCTTCTATGGTGAAAGAGAGTCGCTACCTATTGATAAGTGTAACAACCGCATTTGTGCCGGTTTAGTCACACCGTATCCACCGGGTATTCCTCTGCTGGTGCCGGGCCAGAATATTACCCAAGAGCATATCGAGTACTTAAAAGAGCTAGCAGGACAAGGCTTGACTATTCAAGGCAGTTTTGACGGTGAAATATATGTTTTGAAAGAGAATGCTTACAAGTAAAAAGCGCTATGTCATTGGGTTGTTAAATCTTTTTATACAGTAATATGCAGTGTTTTGTTGCCATCAAGCGATGAAGTTTCGGCAGTAATAAAAAGAGCGGCGTCTTGTCAGTCGGACTAAGTCAGATTATGATTCGATGAGTCAATTTAATTAGGATATTTCATTAATTATGAATCTAGAAAAAATGATCGAACGCTTTATGTATGCTTCTCGCTGGCTGTTAGCACCAATTTATTTTGGCTTGAGTATTGCCCTTGTCGCGTTAGGCATAAAGTTCTTTCAAGAGATTTTCCATATATTTCCGCAAATACTCATTATGAAGGAAATGGATCTTGTGTTGATGGTGCTATCTTTGATCGATATCGCGCTGGTATCAGGACTAATCATTATGGTGATGTTTACCAGCTATGAAAATTTCGTTTCGCGGATCGATATCGATGAAAATACTGAAAAGTTGTCTTGGCTTGGTACGCTAGATACCAACTCGTTAAAAAGTAAAGTGGCCGCTTCCATTGTTGCCATTTCTTCGATTCATTTGTTAAAAATTTTTATGAACGCCAGTAATATTGATAATGATAAATTGCTTTGGTACGTCATCATTCATCTGACATTTGTAATTTCGGCTTTTGCTATGGGCATGTTAGATAAAGCAACTCGTAAGCCTTAAGTGGTGATCTGTTGTTGCAGACGATCCGTTCAGGTTCGATTTTCTGTATTATTTAAGGCCTAGCTTTTGCTAGGTCTTTTAGTTTCTGCGCTAGTATGCTTTCGGTAACTAATCGGATTGAGCTACTTCTCTTGCTCGTATTTTAAACCTATCCTCGTAGTCCTAGAAAATTATTAAGCTATGAAATTTACAGTATATTCTGAAAATAGGATGATCACCGCAGCGCACTGCTTATAGGCTTCTAATTGTCACTTTAACAAAGAACAATTATTTATCACTGGTCCACTTTGACTCTAGATTCATTTTTGATTACATTCATTGCCGCATTTAATCCGAAATGTACTAACCTCGATTGATATATTATGAGCAAAGCAACTACCGTAAACTCTCACTCCGATGCAAACCCAGAAACTGACGTAATTTATTTTGCAGGTGGCTGTCTTTGGGGGGTGCAAGAGTTTTTAAAACACTTGCCAGGGGTGAAACAAACAGAAGCTGGTCGAGCGAATGGTACAACGCAATCTACAGCAACGCCTTACGATGGCTATGCCGAATGCGTCAAAGTTGAGTTTTACCCTGAACAAGTGAGCATTCATTTACTGATGGACTATTTTTTTGAAATCATAGACCCCTACAGCCTGAATAAGCAGGGCGATGATATAGGCGAGAAATATCGAACGGGCGTATATAGCCAAAACCCTTCCCACCTTAAGCAAGTGAGTCAGTATATTGCTGAGCGTGAAGATAGTGAGCAAATTGTCGTCGAAGTTTTACCATTAGTTAATTACGTCAAAAGCGATGAGGAGCATCAAGATAGATTGACTCGTTTTCCTCAAGATTATTGTCATATTCCTATCGACTTATTACACAAATATAAGCGTTAACACATACGGCGTAATATGGTGCGATAAGATGAAAAGAAAAACCCTAATGTGATATAACATTAGGGTTTTTTAATAAATGGAGGAGATAAAGTTGCGTTCTTAAAATCAAGCGCTATCTAGCGACCCTTTACGCGGTTACCAATCATCAGTGCTATAACAATGGCAAATGAGCCAATGGCAAGTTTAGTTAAGTCTTCAGCCGAGACAGCATCAGCTTCACCAAACACGAATAGTGATGCAAACATGGCAAGTGGTACAACCGCATTGTTAAAGGCCGACAAGGTGCCTACGGTTGTTTGGGTGGCGCCTTTATTCCAAAAGAAGAAACCAAGCCCTGAGGCAATTAAACCAAGGTAGATAAGTACAGCCCATTGCTTGGCACTTGCCTCCATGGGTACCGGAGATTGTTTAAAGACAACTAAGGTGACAAAGGTTGTAAAGAGTAACGCGCCAATATATAACAAGCCGAAAATAGCACGGTCATTAACCTCAGGTCTAGACTCTCGCCAGTTTCGGTAATAGACCTGACCAAAGGCAAATGACAAATTAGCGATTTGCATTAAAGCAAAGCCTAACCATATGTCTTCTGCAGCAAATTGTTCTGCCTTTATTACCGCAGCTCCGATCACAGATAGTGACGCAGCAAACAAGTACCAAGGCGTAAACTTACGTTTGCTTAAATCGTAAATAATGACCACATACAAGGGCGTTAGCACACTAAATAGCGCCACTAAATGCGATGGCAAGTAACGAAACGCTAACATGTAACAGGTATACATAACCCCATACTGTACAGCCCCTAAAGCCATCAGTTGGACTTTTTCTTGTGTGTTGGTTTGATTAAGTTTTAAAAACGGTAAAAACACAATCGCCGCCAGCAACAGGCGTATATCAGCAACTTGCATCGGATCTATGCCTTTGAGCGTATTACCGATAAGGCCAAAGGAAAATGCCCAAATTAGCGTTGTTATTATCAAGTACAGCATTTAAGTATTTATTCTCTTAATTTTCTTTGGTTAGTTTGGCTCGAAACGAACAGCCAATCCTATCATTGTTTCAGCAACAATAGGATCAGCTTATATCATTACCAGCTGTAATTAACCGTGAATGAAAATTGCTCACCTCGTCCTGGGGTACCAGGGATTTCTTCAAATGATTCATCCCATAAGTTATCTGCTGCTAATACAATATCTAGTGTATTAAAGTGAGCAGGTGAGTAGGTTAGCGTTAAATGGGTAAATAGCGCGCTATCATCGCCATTTCGTAACACATTGCCTTCTTGTTTACGCCACTCGTTATCAATTCGAATTTCTAACGTTTCGATTGGCGACCAAACAGCACCTAAGGTAATACGGTGTGGCGGATAATTTAACGCGTAAAAGCTGGCATCAATGTTCTCTGCAAGATAATTTTCAGACTTGTCTAAGAATGTGTAACTTGCAACAAGCGTCGCGCTATCTAACGATTTAATGGCGATCAACTCAAACCCTAAGGTTTCAATATCGACTTGATTAGCTGTTCGCGCTGAAGTTGAATCAAAGCTGTATGTCCAATCGGTCAGTTCATTATCCCAACGATAAAAAATAGCCGAATCTAAGCGCCAATCGAGTTTATCTAAAGACAGGCCAAGCTCTAAATTTTGACTGCTTTCTCGTTGTAGATCGTGGTTACTTCTAAATAATCCCCCTGTTTCACTGCCACCAATCGCTGAATAGCCAGCGACTTGAGTCGCTTCTGCGTATGAGAGGTAGAGCTTGCTGGTTGAGTTATCAGCATGGACGGTGAACAAAGACATATCACTGATCACGGAAACGTCTGAGTCATCTCGGTTACTGTCGTCAAAAGCACCGCCTAAGCGAAATGTTAGACTTTGATTATCTGCAAGTTGTTTACTGTATTGTGGAACAATGCTCAACTTGTAGTAATCTCGAGAGGTAAAATTATTCTCAAGTGACGTTGATTCAATCGAGTCAGCCATCAATTGACCCGCATAGTTAATCGCAACCTCGCTATTTACCTGATGGCTGCCTGACCATGCCAATGATTTTACTTCTGTTTGATGAAAGGCTTGAAAAGCTTCAGGGTTTTCCCTTGAAAAAATGTAGTGATCATTGTGCTTTCGATAATAAGCCGATAGTTCGAAACTGCTGTCTTTCGCGTACGTTTGTGTATGATTTAACATCAGCAATCGAGTTCGTAAGTCTTCGGTTTCGTTGACATTAAACGGGGTGTACATGTTCGGCCAAGCAAAGAACTTTTCTTGATAACCGAAAAACAGGTCTGTTTGCGAATCGGCGCTAATGTGTTGAATACGACCAGATGCACGCTCAAATTGATGATCACCGTTTTCGATTGTTCCATCACTTTCTGAACGAGAGTATTCGCCTTCGATTCCCCAGTTGTCATTGTTTGAATCACTCGGCCATCTATAAGCGTTATAAATGCGCTGGATATTAAAGCCATTATTGCCCGCGCCAACAGATAAGCCGCCACCCGTTTGGATAGGTTTCCATTGGTATGATACCGAGCCTACTGAGCTATTTACGCCATATAAGGCATTATTTGCACCGGTTAAAATAGCTGCTGGTGTTAACATTTCAGGAGCAATAGGAATTTCGGCAAAATAGTGTCCCGTTTGTGGGTCATATAAGGTTGTGCTGCCGACTCTGAAGCCTGTATTTTCAAATATTCCACCTCGAATACTGATGTCAGCCTGAGCCTCAGCCATGTTGCGCGATTGCAAATCAACACGTGGATCATATTCTAGATTGGATATTGGCGCGGCAAATGTGCCAACAGGAACCGTATTTGCTGTTGCTTTGCCTTCTACGGTGATATTTTCAATATCGTCTGATTTTGTCTCTGCATTAGTAGATGCCAAAGAGGCCATTGAGATTGTAGTTAATAATACAGCGTTAATAGCTCGGAGCATTGCATTTCCTTTTACACTATTTTTGATTAGGTTTTTGTTTTGTCTGCCTTATGCTCAGTGAACAACGTAGCCTTAATTACAGCGGAAACAGCAAGACAAAGTATTGGGTAAGCGTTGTTTTTTTTGCTAAAACGGGCGGATTATACGGACTTGAAACAAATGAAAATACAGCGTCCGCACAAAAGGTTAACAAGTGGCTTGTTTTTAACCTGTGGTCGTAATGCTTATTGGTCATGTGTTGGTGAAAATCGTGAAAACGTCGCATTATCTCAAAAGGAAAGTTGGTTAGTACCCGTGACGTTTGCTTAATTTTATTTGCTCATCTAGATTTAATACACGAATTTATTCACCTTTGCTTTGAAAAAAGCATGGAGAAAAAAATGCATAAAATCTCATTGTTATTACTCGGTTCTCTCTCGTTATTGATCTGCTCAGCCGTGTTAGCTGATGAGCCAACAAATAAAACCAAAGCTGAATTAGCGGTATTAAATCGCATCGGCTTAGAAACCAATGTTGATCAAGGGCTAAAGAACTTTGGTTATATTTCTGGTTTGGCGCTTGGTTGTGTAGCGAAAGCACAAAAAGTCGAATTAGAAAAAGAAGTGTTGGATATTAATGGTGATATAAATAGAACATTAGGTGCCGATAGGGCGTTTTTATTTGCAGCGGCATTTGGCTATGGAACCAACATCCAACTTGAACAAAGTGAATGTAAAGAAGTGCTTGATAGCTATGAGAAACAAGTTGACGCATTTAAACAAGGGGCAGGAGATATGCAATGAAGCACTTTAGCTATATATCAATTGCATTATTGTTCAGTACGTTGTTAATGCCAACTGTAGCTGAAGCTGGGCGATATGAAGTACGCAAGGAAATTCGAGAGGGTTACATTGAAGTGAATCGAGAAAAGCGCGAAGCAGCAAGAGAAGTTCTGCGTTGTAAAACTCGTCGCTGTGCTGCTCGAGAAATACGTGAAGGTCATAGAGAGGTGGCTAGAGAAAAACGAGAGGCACGTCGTGAAATTCGTCGTGCGATTCGTAAAAATCGCTATGACAAATGGCAACATCGAGATGACTTAATTGGTGGCATCATTGTTGGCGGTACCATAATCGGCGTCGTTGATGCGATTGCCAATAATGATGACTAATTTATAACATTGATAAGCTCATGGTGCTAATCACTTATTACGGTTATGTGATAATGGAGTGACTATGCGAAAGAGCTGTTAGGTCTTGAGCAAACTCATTTATAGCATTAATTGTCACCGATATAATACGACACGACATTTTGTGTATTCTCGGTGTCGTTAGTCCCCCCGATAAGGTATGTTCTACCTTTGTATATAACGGTATCTTTATAGGCGGTTGATTCTGTGTTTATGGTGAATACTTGCCAAGAATCATTCAAAGTATTATATCTAAGCACTAAAGAATTCTCAGTGATTTGTGATATGACAACATCGATAAACCTTCCATTTACCACGGCTGTATCAAATCGATCGCTTAGTTTCGAGTTGCCGGTGATTTCTTGCCAAGTATCAGTAGTTGGGTCATAAACTTCGGCTGTGTCAGCACTGTAGTTACCAGCAAAAACGTACATCTTGTTGTCAACAACGGCAGTCGCTGCACCATAACGACCATAAGTTAGCTCTGACTTAGTTGACCACGTCTTAGTCAAGGGGTAACTGCAAAGTTGTGGGCTAAGTGATGCTTTTAGGGTGGGAACTCAAAGAATTAATCGTATCTCTTAAATCATTGAGGGCATCAACAGCAAAGCCTTGGTCGTAAAAGTAAATAATCATACCTTTTTCATCAAGCAGTATGACCCTGGCATTCGTTGGGTTCTCGGTTCCCGTTAACTGCGTGATTTTGTTTGCATCATCAAAGACAGTGATGACGCCACCCCACAGTGATTTAGGTATCCCTTTACGCATACCATCGTTAATAAATGGCTCAAACATTTGCGGTAACATTCCGAAAATTGTTGGAATTTCGTAAGCAGTAACGTTGGTTTGTGTCATATCAAGGGCTATTAACCAGCGGTCAATGTCAAATTGACTTCGCTCTTTATAACCCACTAACAGCAGCTTTAGATCGCCAGCTAAATCGTTGGGAAGTTCTACGTTTTCATCGTTTAAATTTGTGCCTGAAATAAGCGGAAAGGGCTCATTGATAGGTGAACGATTTTGGATTGGGCTGCTGCAAGCAGTTATTAAACTTAGCATGAACAGGGTTAGGAGTAATTTAAACATTCTTTTCCTTATTAAAATGTCTTATAGATAACCTCTTACGCATTGTCTTTAAGAATCGTTCACTGCTACGCGCTTTTTTACGGCAAACTAGTAGCCATTAATGTTAAGTAATAGATATTTAGTCGCCCTTTGTGGTTTAATAACCTTTTCAAGTTAAGTGCTTTTTCAGCGCTTATAAAAATAATAATTTTATCAATCACAGCCTCATGAGCATGTGACCGTTTAGGGGAAATGTATGAAACGTATCTTGCAAAAATCGTTAATAGCCTTATCAGTTTTGGCCGTTGTTGGTTGTGGTGGCTCTGATGACGACAAAGCTAAGTTTTCTTTAGGTATCAGTGATGCACCAGTGGATAACGCTGAGGCTGTGGTTATTGAGCTTGATGCAATCCGTTTAACTAAAAGCAACACCGACGGTAGCAGTGATGAAATACTTGTTGATGTATTTACTGATGAAAATGGTGATACGGTTGAGACCGTGCAAGTTAATTTATTGGACTTCCAAGGCTCATCACAAATAAAAATTGTTGATGAGGCACAAAACATAGAGTTAGACAATGGCACTTATGACATGGAGTTAACCGTAGTTGATTCGGGCTCTTATGTGCTGTTTCACGACGATGCCACGGAGCATCCGATTAAAGTACCAAGTAGCCGTTTGCGTTTAGGTGAATTTCCTGTAAGTAATGAAGCGGTACAAATCAATGACGAGCCGGCGTATACCATCGAATTTGATTTACGCCAATCGCTTGTTCAGCGTGGTAATGCTAACAACAATAATGGTTATATTATCAAACCACATGGTGTGCGAGTTGTCAGCTTAGCAGGCCATATCGAAGGTAATGTAGACTCTAATTACACCAATTTAGGGCAATGCAGCGTTTACTTATACGGCAAAGAGGTTACCGAATACGGTGATATGTTTGACTCAGCCGACAGCAACTTTGCTCAACCGGACGGCGATATAACCGCATCAGCGCCACTGGCTACCGCTGTTGTTGATGAAACAGGTATGTACAGCATTGGTTTTGTTCAAGCGGGTAGTTATCAGTTGGCATTAATGTGTGGTACACAAGTTGATGATAACGTTCAATTTGACGGCTTAACCATCCCATCTGCTGCTGATATCACACCTGATGTCGCGGTTGTTGAGGTAGTTTCACAGCAAACGGCCAATATTAACTTCGACTAATCTCTAATTTAAGAGCTTGTTAATTTAAGGTCAGCGTTGCTGGCCTTTTTACTATTCGAAGATAAATTTTCGATTCAGCTATTTTATTTCGTCTGGAGTGAATGTTGCTAATTGATAACATTTAGGCAGTGAATTGCTATATAATAGCGCCGAATTACTAACCTAGCGCCAGATTTACGTTCTGGACAGCATGAGGAAAAACCATGTCACAATATGTTGTATGTGCACTTTATAAATTTGTCCGTTTGGAAAATTTTGAACAATTAAGAGAGTCTCTCTATCAAACCATGCAAAACAATGACGTTAAAGGTACGTTATTGTTAGCGCTTGAAGGCATCAACGGTACCATCGCCGGAACTCGTCAAGGAATTGACAATGTCTTGGCATTTTTACACGCTGATGAACGTCTTGCCAATATCTCGTATAAAGAATCTTACGCTGAACAAGCACCATTTAAGCGCTGTAAAGTGAAGTTGAAAAAAGAGATCGTGACTATGGGCGTAGAAGGTATCGACCCACGCCAAGTTGTTGGTACCTACGTTAAGCCAAAAGATTGGAATGCGCTTATTTCCGATCCAGAGGTGTTTTTGGTTGATACTCGTAACGATTACGAAGTTGAAATTGGTACCTTTAAAAATGCGGTCAACCCAAATACCACCACATTCCGTGAATTTCCTGATTATGTTGCTAAAAACATGGATCCTAGCAAGCATAAAAAAGTAGCAATGTTTTGTACCGGCGGTATTCGCTGTGAAAAGTCTACAGCTTACATGAAAGAGCAAGGCTTTGATGAAGTTTACCACTTAGAAGGCGGCATATTACAATACCTAGAAGATGTCCCTGAAGCAGAGACTATGTGGGAAGGTGATTGCTTTGTCTTTGATGATCGCGTTACCGTAAACCATCAACTTGAAAAAGGTCACTATGATCAATGCCACGCTTGTCGTTTACCGATAACTGAAGAAGATAAGTTACGTCCCGAGTATCAAAAAGGCGTAAGTTGTCATCGTTGTATCGATAAAGTAACAGACGAGCAACGTGCACGTTATGCTGAACGTGAAAAGCAAATTAATCTTGCGAAACAACGTGGTGAAGATCACATTGGTGGTAATGTGAGTGACGTTATCGCTAAGCGTCGAGCTGATAAAAAAGCGCAACTTGACCGCCAACGTCAAGAAAAATCAGCTAAATAAGTCTCTATCTGATTTATATAAGCCATGAAAAAGAGCCGCTATAAGCGGCTCTTTTGCTATGTATAGTAGCTATGAGAGCTATTTTACAATCGTCATTTCATCAACAATGTTTTGTGCACCGTCAATATGCTCCATGGTCCAAAGCATAAATGGCACACTAGTGTGAATTGCGCGGTTCAATTTAGGATCGTAATCCCAGTCACCAATAATGGACTCGTAAACCCCATCAAATACCAAACCAACAAATTCACCCTTGCCATTTAATGTTGGCGAACCTGAATTACCGCCGGTAATATCTAGCGTCGATAAGTAATTCACTGGCACAGAGCCTAAGCTTGGGCGCGCATAGTTGCCGTAATCTTTGCTTGCGATTGCACTGCGGATATTTTCGAATAAATCAAATTCGCTATCACCAGCGATGTATTTTGCAAGCATGCCTTCAAGCGTAGTAAATGGTGTTGCCACTAACCCATCTTGTGGTGAGTAGCCTTTAACATTACCATAGGTAATGCGTAACGAGCTGTTGGCATCGGCGTATACTGGCTCACCTTTACTTTTCTTAAAGGCAATCATAGCTTGCATAAACGCAGGACGAGCCTGAGCTAGCTTACCGGCAAGCTCTTCAGCTTGTTGTTCAAGTTTACGGTCATTTTCATATTGCGATACGGCAAATTGAATGTATGGGTCATTGCTGTTTTTAAATTCTTCAACAGATTTATCCATCCATGCTAAACGTACCGCTTCTTGATCAAGTTGGGTGTTTGCGTGCATGTCATCAAGCTGCTTGGCTAGTTTGCTAGCATCAAAGCCTTTATCGATGCCAAAAAAGGTATCGAATGTCGCGTTACGTTGTGACGCTGGGAAGTTTGCATATTCAGCAATAAAGTGAGTCAATACTGCTTTTTCCACATTAGCATCATAACGACGATTAACGCGTTTCATCGCTTGCGTGAAACGGTTCATATCACGATCTTGATAACCTTGTTTACGCTCAGCATCGGGTTTAGCTTTTTCATTGGCAAGGCGATATAAACGTTTGGCTACACTCATCATCGTTGTACGACCTATGTAGCTTAAAATAAGCTCTCGCTCCTGGTTTTCTTGGCTTTGTGCCACTAAAACATTAAGCTCATCAACCGCTTTACTGTATTTTTGTTTACGTTCAGCTGAAGCGTTAATCCAAGCTTGAAGCTCTTTCAGTTCTTGTTGCTTACGCTCTAGCATGTCGCCCTTGTTGAAGCTCTCCACCATAGAACCATAATTTTTAGCGTAGTTAGCCAACCCTGCTAATGTGCTCTCATACTTGATACGCGCGTCGCTACCGGTAGGTGCTGCCTCTTTGATGATATCAATAAATTCTTCACGATAGCGCTTGGCTGTTGGGTAAACCCATGTAAATTGGTTTTCAACTTCGCTAGCAACTCTGTAGCGGTTTGTGCGACCAGGGTAGCCAAGTACCATGACATAGTCGTTTTCTTCAACACCGTTCGCATTTACTTTTAAAAACGCTTCAGGCTCAAATGGGACGTTATCTTCTGAATAATCAGCAGGTTGACCATCTTTGTTGACATAGGCACGATAAAATGCCCAATCGCCGGTATGACGAGGCCACATCCAGTTGTCGGTGTCACCACCAAATTTACCAATACTTGACGGTGGTGCGTAAACCAGTCGTACATCACGCAGAGCCAATTGTTTTATGAGAAAGTACTCGGCACCACCATGGAAACTATAAACATCACAACGATAATCTTGTGATGTCTCACATTCAGCGACTAATGCTTTTTCATTTTTCTCGATTGCATCGTAGTATGCTTTGCCGGTTACACTGCTGTCTATTGAACCGGTAACTTTGTCGGTAACATTAGTCAGTGATTCCGTGACATAAACACGAGAACCCGGTGCTGCAGGTAATTCATCGGCTTTTGTTTTAGCAACGAAGCCTTGCTTTAATAGGTTGTTATCTTCAGATGAATTGTATTGAATAGAACCGTATGCGCAGTGGTGGTTGGTGACAACTAATCCTTGCTCTGATAAGAAGGATGCTGTACAGCCGCCTAAGCTGATAATCGCATTCATGGGAAATTGACTTAAGTTGGCCATTTGGCTCGGTTCAAGTTCTAAACCGGCTTTTTTTAGTTTATCACTAATCTCTTGCAGTTGATGTGGTTGCCACATGCCTTCATCAGCAACTACGCTGCTACTAGCAACCGCTGCCGTTAAAGTTAATGCGGTTAATGCTTTTTTTGATATCATCGCTTTACCTTGATGTTAAAATTTTGTCATTGTAATGTGTGCGTAGATTTAATAGCGCAAACACCGGGCAAAGTAAACGTTTTTACGATATTGCTAACATAAATAGCGATAAGATTCAGAAATAGAATAAATTCAACGGATTATTTTTAATTTTCGAAGCGGATTTCAAATCAGCTAACGTGTTCAATTCATCGATACAAACCGGTTTTCTGTTTTATTAATGTCTTTTATTAACAGATATGAGTAGGGCGATGCGCCTTGTTGATAGTTTTGTTGATAGGTTTTTCACTACTTAATTATTGACCTCTTACACGCTTTGCTACAAATCGGCAACACAAATGGTATTGATAATGATTATCATTTGCACTATTATTGGCGTATTAATTGGTAATTGAATAAATTACTAATGACTGCATTATTCAATATAAAGGTAGGTAACGGTATGTTTGTGTGTATTTGCTACGCCATTACAGAAAATGATATTCAACAAGCCGTAGCGAACGGTGCGAACAGTATGCAGCAGTTACGTAGCCAACTTAACGTAGCTAATCAATGCGGTAAATGCACACAGTTTGCTAAGCAAGTACTTGAACAGTCGATTACATACGACTATGAGTTAGCGAGACAAGTCGCCTAGCGAGCTATTTGGTCTTAGTCATCTCCCATTTGAGTTTGTAAATAGTTTTTGATACCTGATTTTTCAATCAAATACTTTTGTGCTTCAAGCCAATCTATTTGCTCTTCACATGATTCAAGCAGATTTTCTAACAAATCTCTACTGATATAATCCTGTGCTTTTTCCATGTGGGCTATAGCATTAATTAACGTATCACGAGCCTGCAACTCTAACGCTAAATTAGCGTGCATTATCTCTTCAGTATGTTGGCCGATGCGTAAGCGACCTAAATGCTGTAGATTTGGCAATCCTTCTAGAAACAATACTCGTTCGATTATGTGATCGGCATTAATCATCACTTTAATAGAGCGTTTATAATCCGCCTCGTTTAAGCCGCTTAATCCCCAATTTTTAAACATGCGGGCATGCAAAAAATACTGATTAATAGCGATTAACTCATTCGCAAGTGCATTGTTTAGGTGCAAAATAATTTCTTTATCTGCTTTCATTTTTTACTCCTAAGCTTGTGCGGGGGCGTCGGCACGCATCTGCATTTGGATATAGTTTTCAAGTCCAATTTTTTCGATTAGTCCTAACTGTTGCTCTAACCAATAAACATGATCTTCTTCCGTGTCATAGAGGAGCTTTTCAAGGATCTCTCTCGTTTGATAATCTTGCTCTTGTTCACAGGTTTTAATCACATCGCGAACGGCTTGTACAACTTCCAATTCAAGAGTTAAGTCGTTTTGCATCATTTCTGTCACATTGGAGCCAACAATAAGCTCACGACGTTTAGTTAAATTGGGTGTGCCTTCAAGAAATAATATCCGCTTGATCAACCAGTCTGAATGTTGAGTCTCTTCTTCCCGTTCGTGATCTAAGCGCTGATACAGGGCATCAAGTCCCCAGTCTTCATACAGGCGAGAATGAATAAAATACTGGTCTATGGCTGCCAGCTCATTGGCTAACAGTGCGTTTAAACTATCAATAACTTTGTCACTGCCTTTCATAACCTATTCTCTCTTTTGCTGTTACGGTGATTGTCTGCTAATAAACGCTAGTGAAGCACCAATTACGATTGATAATGAGTCGTATTTTCTCTACGTTCGATAGCAAAACAGCGGCAATAAGCCGCTGTTTAATCGTCAGTTGTCAATTGTTGAGTGATTAATTGAACACGCTCTTGAGTATAGTCATGGGATTGCGAATTTGCTTAACATTGGTTGAAACAAAAACACCTAGATTCATGACAAAGGGGGACAACTATCGAAATACTGGATGAGAGGTTAACATCTGTGATTAAAGTAAAGGTCTTAACTTAGTCCCTGATTGTGAAGCCAAGAATTCAAATTCATTATAATTTACACACATGTCAATGCTCAGCGACGAATGTGAAGCCATAATTGCTTTACATGACGATCCGCGAAACGTTTACAAGCGTATTGACTCATGAGAAAATCGTTTTATATGCGTAGGCTTTGGACTTTGAGGAGAACTGAGTCGTGCGTTGTTCCTCTTGTTATGAGTAAATTGTTAGTATTATATGTCTTCTGCCCCATTACTTTTTCATAAAACCGTACTACATCCACACAGTTCAGAGTGGGTTGTATTTGTGCATGGTGCTGGTGGTAGCTCATCTATCTGGTTTAAACAGTTAAAAGAGTACAAAAAGCATTTTAATTTGCTGTTTATTGACTTACGCGGGCATGGAAGATCCAAACCGATTCCGCTCAAGCAGCTGTGGCGACAAGGATATACCTTTAACGATGTTACTCACGACATCATTAAAGTACTGGATCATTTAAAGATCAACGTTGCTCACTTCGTTGGTATTTCACTGGGTACCATACTGATTCATAAGTTAGCAGAGCTTGCCCCCTCAAGAGTCAAAACCATGGTACTTGGTGGCGCGGTAACACGCTTTGATTTTCGCTCAAACTTCCTAGTCAAAGTGGGCGACTTAAGTAAGCATATCATCCCCTACATGTGGTTATATCGGTTATTTGCGTTTATTTTGATGCCGCAAAAAGGACAACGAGAATCGCGGCATATGTTTATTCGCGATGCGAAAAAGCTGTGTCAGCAAGAGTTTAAACGCTGGTTCAAGCTGGCATCTGATGTTAACCCTCTGATGGCCTTTTACAAAAAGCACCAAAGTAACAAACCAACATTGTACTTAATGGGTAAAAATGACTATATGTTTTTGCGCCCTGTAAGGGAAATGGTCAATAGCCAGTTGCAAAGTAAATTAGTTGAAATCGATGACTGTGGCCACGTATGTAACGTTGAAAAGCCTCATGAATTCAACAAACAATCTATTGATTTTATTAAACAGCACACCTAAACTGGAACGCTTTCTGGTATGACCTGTTAGTGTTGAGTCGCACAACCGTCATAGCAAATGGGTTATTCTATTTGGGGACTGTATGCATATAGATGTTCTTTTAAAGCAAGTTATTAGCCAGCTAAGCGTTGATAAAACGCAGGGACATAACGCTGCTACCGATACGTTGCGCGCTGATATTGTTATCGATAAAAGCTGGGCGCAAGGGCGTACTGTTTTTGGCGGATTAACGAGCGCGATTGCTTATCAAGCCATTGCTTGCCAAGTCACAGATGGTCGCTTGTTGCGTTCGCTGTCCATTAATTTTATCGCACCAATTCAAGTGGGTGAATCGTTAAAAATTTACGTTGAGCAGCTGCGTCACGGTAAAAACGTATCACAGTATCAGGCGCGGATTATGCAAAATGAGCAAGTATGCTTATTAGCCATGGCGAGCTTTGGGGTAGAGAGAGTATCCTCTATCACTGTCACCAATACTGATCGCCAAATAATGGCCCCTCCGAAAAAGCCAAGTTTTTTACCACCTATTCCAGGAGTTGTCCCAAAGTTCTTGCGACATATTGATTTGGCCCTCGTTGATAGTCGCCTACCATTTACCAACAGTAAACGCTCAGATTTAAGAGGTTGGATGCGTTTTAGCGAAGCTCCACAGTCCATCACCGATGCTCATATCATAACCTTGATAGACAGCTGGCCTCCAGCGGTGTTGCAAATGCTAAAATGGCCAGCGCCAGCAAGCACCATGAGCTGGAATATTGAATTTATTCACCCGCATCGTCGAATCAACCCGAGCAATTGGTTTGCCTATCAGGTGCAGACTCGGCAAGCGGCAGATGGCTATGCACATACTGAAGCAAACGTATGGGATAGTTATGGTGAGCTGATTGCAATTTCTCG
Organism: Thalassotalea sp. Sam97; assembly: GCF_041379765.1. Classification (NCBI taxonomy): domain Bacteria; kingdom Pseudomonadati; phylum Pseudomonadota; class Gammaproteobacteria; order Alteromonadales; family Colwelliaceae; genus Thalassotalea; species Thalassotalea maritima. The sequence goes on from NZ_CP166919.1 coordinate 776,759, forward strand.
ACAAGTCGTTACGGTATTTGACGGTAAGTCTTAGTGACTCATCAGAACCATTCAAATAAATCGCCTGACCAAGGGGGCAGGCGTCTACCTAATAAAAACTCAACCAGCGCTCTAGCGCCGGTTGAGCTTTGTTTGTATTTTCTGCAATGAGTTACTGCTGTTATTTTTATTAACATTAACTGGCTTAGTTTTTCTCAAAATAAGCATATATTCCTGACCTGTATGCGCTTTCACCATTTAGTGGCCGTATAAGGTATATCGGCATGCTTTTTGCCACCTTGGTCAATATAAAAGCACCTTCAATTTTGTTAGCAAGCGAGCAAATTCGCGACTAGCTAAATATCAGAGAGGTATCTCTAATTGGTGGCTTTAAGACGTTGAGCAATTTTCTTGATTACTGCTATGTTTAGAAATAAATACTTATAAATCTGAAGTTTATGAATAGTTTTTAGGTGAGATGATCCCTTTCAAATGCATCGCCGTAGAACTCATTGCGACATAACTTCTATGAGGAAAATCAAATGAAAAGGATCATTAAGATCATTTTACCGCTATTTCTTGTCTCTGTCATCTCTGCGTGTGACAGCGACAGTGACCCTAAAGTTGAACCAACCACTGAACCTGTGACAATTGTCGATGCAGCAACAGGCGATGGCAATTTCACCACCTTAATAGCTGCACTTGAAGCGACTGGGCTCGATCAAGTCCTTGCCGACCCATCAAGTACCTACACGGTATTTGCGCCGACGGACGCTGCGTTTGAGTTACTGGGTGAAGATGCCATCAACGAGTTACTCGATGATCCAGCTCGGCTTGAAGCTATTCTTCTTTACCACGTTTTGGCTGGCGAAGTACCTGCAGAGGACGCTTTGGCTGCTGCAGGTTCGACAGTTGCTACAGCAAATGGTGCCTCAGTCGGACTGTCACTAAGTGGTGATGCGTTACTCGTCAATACAGCGACCGTAACAACAACAGATATTATGACGGACAATGGTATCATCCATGTAATTGATGCTGTGCTTATGCCACCCGCAGCAATGGGCGAACCAACCGAAAATATCGTTGACACGGCTATTGCTTCAGGCGCTTTCACTACCTTGGTAGCGGCACTGCAAGCAACAGGACTTGATGCTACGTTAGCTGACGAATCGAGTCAGTTTACTGTGTTTGCGCCAACCGATGCCGCGTTCGACCTTATTGGTGAACAGACCCTTAATACCCTACTAGCAAACCCCGATGTATTATCGAGCATTTTGCTCCAGCATGTTATTGCTGGCGCAGCTGTTGATTCGGTAACGGCATACTCTCTAAACGGCACATCACCTGAAATGGCATCTGGGGCAATGATACCGTTAAACATCAATGCTGATTCAGATACCCTCACATTTGGTGGTGCCAATGTCATTATGTCAGATATTTACACCAAAAACGGTATTATCCATGTCATCGATGCTGTTGTTGTTGCCGATGTACAGGTACCAGCCCCAGCTATGACGATCGTCGATGTCGCAGTGGATAATGGCAATTTCACAACGCTCGTTGCTGCCCTACAAGCGACAGGCTTAGATACCGTACTTGCCGACAAAAATGCTACTTATACGGTGTTTGCTCCAACGGATGCGGCATTTGATAAATTACCTGAGGGTACCGTAGATGCGTTATTAAACGATACAGATGCGTTAAGCAATATCCTTTTGTACCATGTGTTTGAGTCACAAGTGCTCGCTGATGCAGCCATATCGGTTGCGCAGTCTGCCGATAACCAAGTGACCATGGCAAATGGTGATAATGCCGCCTTATCTATTGTTGATAGTACGTTGTTCATCAATGGTGCAACGGTGAGTAGTGCAGATGTCCTCGCTGACAATGGTGTGATTCATGTCATCGACAATGTCATCTTGCCAATTGATGCTGAAGCGGCAACGGGCACGATTGCTGATATCGCTGTAGGTGATGCTGATTTTTCGACATTAGTAAGCGCATTAACCGCGGCTGGGCTTGTTGATACATTAGCCGACGAGACCGCGACATATACGGTGTTTGCGCCAACTAATGCAGCATTTGATAAAATTCCAACTGCCGATTTAGATGCCTTATTAGCTGATAACGATGCATTAACTGCGGTATTGTTGCAACATGTAGTGGGTGATGTTGCGCTATCATCTATTGATGCCTATGGTGCTAACGGAAAAGCGGTTGACACCGCCGGTGGTGGCGCTGTCAATGTCAGTATTGATGCCGAAACGGGGATGCTAATGATTAATGGTGCTAAGGTAACCGTGACCGATATTCAGGCTACCAATGGTGTGGTTCATGTGATTGACACGGTTATCCTAGATTAACTAGAGCGTGTTGATCTTTCAGGATTAAATTTTGTTCGAATTAAATGCATTTTTATCGCGGCACTTGTGATACGCATAGTTATTCTACGCACAGAGCAAGTAACAATGAAAAAATGCATTTAAACGAATCCAAAGGACAGCTTTTATGACGTCTTTCTACTATGTTATCAATTACTTATGTGGAGTAACCACACATAAGTAAGCTCTGCCTTGTATAAAAACATCATAAATTGCTGCAAAAACAACCTCAAAAGATCAACACGCCCTAATACATTAGTAAGTCAGAGTCACTAACTCTGCAGTAAGTGCTTTACTGTGTATCTCTTTAAAGGTGCCTGGGCTAACACGCTTTAAACCCAGGCACTTTTTGTGATTTTAAGAGGTCGGCACTTATTTTTTATATAGCTTACTGATTTTAGCTTTCTCGAATTCCTGTTTTATTCAACGCTTAAATTTTATTGCTCGCTTTTTTTGCAAATTGATATTTGCTAATTGCTGGTGATTTCCCCCTCTGTTTTAGTGATCAGTTACATCATCTAATACGTATTAGCCATAAAGATTCTATGGATTATTTGAAAAGGTTTTATGAAGATTCCGGTGTTTCCCTTACCCATTTATTTGTTACCTGGCGGTATAACGCGACTGCGTATTTTTGAACAGCGTTATTTGAATATGGTGAAAAATGCGCATAAAACCAACGGCTTTGTGATCAGCTTGCATCGCCCTGAGATGCCACAACAAGTCGGAGATTGGGGGAGCTGGGTTGATATTATCGATTTTCAAATGGGCGAGGATAACTTATTGATTATCGATGTTAAGTGCCGCACTTTGGTTAGGTTGTCAGAGCTAGAGCGAACGGAGGAAAACTTACTGTTAGCAAGTTTCCGTGAAATGCCACATTGGCAACCGATTAAACAGTCCGAGAATACCCGAGAATTTAGTCGTAAATTGAAAAGTGTTTTCACGGCTAATGAGCAATTGGCAAAGCTTTATCAAGGTGAATTTAACAATGACCCTAATTGGGTTTGTGCGCGTTGGTTGGAGCTATTTCCAATTAGTTTTGACGACAAGGATCATTTTGCGAAAGCGGGTAGTGAACAAGATGCTGTTGATTTTCTAACCGCGATTATTGTTGAGCAGCGTCAATCTGACAGCTTACTCGGCTAGTTGTTAGTCAACACGTTGTCTTTGTTAATAAATTTTTTGATAAAAATAACCAACAAAGTGATCTTTTGGTCTTACTGTTGCGTAATTTGCTCAACGATGAGGATATTTCGAGGTTTCAATGGCTTTAACTATGACATCAGGTGAGCTAACATCTGCTACATCGAAGCAAATGCAAAGGTATGCAAATAAAACGATGTCTTCAGAGATAGATCACAAGCAACTCGTTGAATGGTTACTCGCGGTGGCAAACGACCGCAGTAAAGTAGCCTTTACTCACTTGTTCAAGTTTTTTGCGCCGAAAATCCAGCGTATTGCTGCGAGTAAATTCACTAATGAAGCGATGGCTTCAGAAGTTGTCCAAGAAACAATGACCAATGTGTGGCGCAAAGCGCATCTGTATAGTGCCGACAAAGGGGCGCCGACAACCTGGGTTTACACCGTGATGCGTAATGTGACATTCGATATGCTTCGCAAGTTGAAAGCCAAGAAGGAAGACAATGTCAGTGATGACATTTGGCCGATCATCGATGGCGCGCAAGCTGAGGACATGGAGTTCGATGATCATCTGCAAAACAAAAAGTTACTTGAATACTTAGATACATTGCCGGAAAACCAGAAGCAGGTAATTAAGGGCTTTTATTTTATGGAGATGTCGCAAGAGCAACTTGCAGAACATCTTGATTTGCCATTGGGTACCGTCAAGTCGCGCTTACGTTTGGCATTAAATAAGTTAAGACAGCAAATTGGAGAGCAGGAATGATTAAACATCACCCAAATAAAGAATTATTGCAAGCGTTTGCATGCGGTGATCTACCAGCGTCTATGTCTGCTGCTATCGCTATGCACAACGAAATGTGCCCAAATTGCCAAGGTGCGGTGACGTCGATCACCGAGCAACACGCGGAATGCAGTTTCGAACTGACCGACAGCAATGTAATTGCAGACGGATTTGCCAACAGTGACCATGCCAGCATGTTGGGTTTCGATATGGACGCGATGATTGATTCGATAACCACAGACTCGCGAGTAGACTCCATTGCCATTCGCAAACCGGTTACAGCGACGGTAAACGGTAAGATATACCAGTTGCCGCGCGCATTGCAAAGTATGGATATCAACCGCTGGATCAGCATCGGTAAGCTTAGCCGAGCACGCGTTGAATTAAATGAAGGAGAGGTCCATTCAAGCTTATTACATATTGAGCCTGGTGGTACGGTTCCTGAACATACTCACAATGGGTATGAGGTGACGCTACTTCTTGACGGTAGCTTTAGTGATGATATGGGCGAGTACAGCAAAGGCGATTTTATTGTTTTAGATGGCTCCCATAAACACCAGCCAGTCACCAAAGAAGGCTGTCTGTGTTTCACTGTTGCTAATGATGCCTTACATTTCACGCAAGGTCTTAATAAGTTATTGAATCCATTTGGTAACCTTATTTACTAGAGCTTTAACGCTTGACAATGTTTCACGCAAAGGCTCACCTAACGCTTGGCTAAGGTGAGCCTTTTTTATTTTTAACTAATCCATCAGTGATCAAGTCGCGTATATCCTTATGAGTATTTATTTTGAGGATTACGTTATGTCAGCTCCTATTACTATTGGCATCAGTGCTTGTTTAGTAGGTCAAAACGTTCGTTTTGATGCAAGCTCTAAAACCTCTAAGTTCTGTGTGAAAGAGCTTGGTAAGCATGTGCAGTATCGAGCGTTTTGTCCCGAAGTGGCTGTTGGCATGCCTGTTCCTCGTCCGACGATACGTCAAATCAAAAAAGATGACATGATCATTGTCGCGCGCCCCGATGGTAGTGGAGATGTCACCGAGGCGTTAGCCGAGTACGGTAAACGAGTCGCCAAAGTGGCCGAAAAGTTTAGTGGCTATATCTTCTGTGCCAAAAGCCCAAGTTGCGGTATGGAACGCGTTAAGGTCTACAGCGAAGACGGTAAGGGCTCAACCTCAGATGGTATCGGTGCTTTTGCAAAAGAAGTTATGCGAGCAAACCCTTTATTACCTTGCGAGGAGAATGGTCGTTTAAATGATGCGCTTATTCGCGAAAATTTTGTGGCGCGTGTCTTTGCCTATCGAGACTGGCAAATGCTGCTAAAATCAGGAGCGACAAAACACAAACTAATGCAGTTCCACGCGCGGTATAAGTACACGCTAATGAGTCATGACTTGGTTGCTTACAAGCGCTTAGGGCGTTTATTGGCAAGTACAGAACTCGCTATACAAGACATGGCTGATAAGTACATTTTGGGTTTGATGACCGCCATGAAAAAAATTGCGACCCGCAAGAAGCATGCGAACACACTACAGCACTTGCAAGGTTACTTTTCGAATGAGCTGAGCGCCGAAGAGAAACAAGAATTGGTTGCTCATATTGATGATTATCGCCAAGGCTTGGTGCCCTTGATGGTACCACTCACAATGATTAAACATTATCAAATGCAATACCCTAAACCGTACTTAGCACAGCAGTTTTATTTGGATCCCTATCCACAAGATTTGCGTCTCAGATACGGCTACTAACAACCAGCCAAAGCTTGCCGTAAATATCGGCAAGCTTTGAGCATATGAAGCACACATCAAGTGCTGATGGTTACCACTCCTCATACACTACAAAGAGCGTTATATGGATATTCTTTGGTTTCGCAACGACCTACGTGTTATTGATAATCCCGCTTTGCTTTATGCCCGCCAACAAGGTGTCAGTAAAGCTTTATTTTTTATAACCGAGCAACAATGGCAGCAACACGATATGGCAGCAATAAAGGTGGACTTTATGCTTCGCCATGTAGCGTTATTGCAAGCGCAACTCGAACAAATAGGCATATGCTTAGAGGTTGTTGAAGCCATCGACTTTAACGCTCAGGTTGATTACTTCAATACGTTAGCAAAACGTTTGAAAGGCGAAGGCCAGCCTCTTAGATTATTCGCCAACCAAGAAGTGGAATTAAACGAACAGCGTCGCGATCAGCAGATTATTGCTTCAGGTGTTGAACTGAGGTTATTTGAAGCGGATGTGGTTGTTGCTAAAGGTAGCGTTGTTACGAACCAAGGGCACATGTATAAGGTGTTTACACCGTTTAAGCGAGCTTGGTTAAAGCACGTTGCGGAACGTGGCTTTGAATTTATCGTTGAATCTGCGGATGGCATCCGTGCTGTTGATAGTAACACCTTGGCGAAGATACCTCATAACTACCCATCTGCCGATTCTCGTGCATGGCCATTAGCAGACTACGTACAGCAGCGTGTTATTGCCACATTTATTCAAGATAAAATCGATGATTATGACGACCTTCGCGATTTTCCTTCAGTAAAAGCAACATCTGGCTTATCGCCATATCTAGCGATTGGCGCTATCAGTCCTCGTTATTTATTGCACCTGCTACTAAATCAAAACCCGGATCTGCTCACAACACAACGTGGTGGTATGTTTACGTGGTTAACAGAGTTGATTTGGCGAGAGTTTTATCGTCATCTACTACATCACTTTCCAAGGCTTTGCATGGGCGTTAATTTTCAAGAAAAATATGAACATTTGGTTTGGGAGAATAACGCCGATAACTTGCAAGCATGGCAACAAGGGCGTACCGGTTACCCTTTGGTTGATGCCGCCATGCGCCAACTTAATAACACCGGTTGGATGCACAACCGTTTGCGCATGGTCGTTGCAAGTTTTCTGACCAAACATTTGCTTATCGATTGGCGATATGGCGAGCAATATTTTGCTAAGCATCTTATTGACTGGGACCTAGCCGCAAATAACGGCGGTTGGCAATGGGCTGCCAGTACAGGGTGTGATGCACAACCGTACTTTCGTATTTTTAATCCTATTAGTCAAAGTGAAAAGTTTGATCCGGACGGCAAATTTATCCGTAAGTACTTACCAGAATTAGATAAAGTGCCTGACAAACATATTCATTTTCCGCATGAATATATTGAGCAGCACAACCTTGAGTGTTACTGGCCGGCGATTGTCGATCATAAGCAAGCAAGATTGAGAGCGCTAGCGTTCTATAAACACACAGGGTGAGTACTGATATTAGCTTACGGTGAGTAAAGTTGTTTTTTGTCATCGTTGCTAACTTGTAAGTCACTGTTTTTATGTTAAATTGAGTAATGTTATGGAAAATATAATGCACCTACAAGATGCTCAGCCGGCAACCACTAATGTGTTGTGGTTACAGCACTTTATTGACGTTTATCAGCGGTTAGGAACCGACAATTTACACTTATTACGAGAGATATATCATCCACAAGTTAAGTTCGCAGATCCAATGCATGAGTTGTCAGGCTTTAGCGAATTACAGCGCTATTTTGAAGGGCTGTATACCAATTTGTCATCATGCGATTTTAAGGTGACGCATACCATTGTGGAAGGCAATCAAGCGGCGATATATTGGCTGATGACGTATACCCATAACAAGCTTAATGGTGGCAAGCCGGTGAGTGTTGAAGGGCACAGTCATTTACGAGAGCGTGATGGCAAGGTTGCCTATCATCGTGATTATGTCGATTTAGGGGCAATGATTTACGAGCAAATTCCAATGGTCGGCAAACTCATTCATTTAATTAAACGCAGAGCGGGCTAATGAAAGTCTTAATCACAGGTGCCACATCCGGCATCGGGAAAGCGCTAGCGGAGCGATACCAACAAGGCAGTCATCACGTTATTGCTTGCGGTCGAAACCAGCAAGCGCTTGATGAAGCGCAGCAAAAAGGTATGCAACCGCTACGCTTTGATATCACTGATAAGCAAGGCACTGCTCAGGCGTTAGCAAAGATAGATAACGTCGATGTCGTGGTTATTAATGCAGGCGATTGCGAGTACATAGACGATGCCATGCAATTTGATGCAGAGCTGTTTAAACGCATTATCGATATTAATATTGGCGCGGTGGGATTATTACTGGAACAGTTATTACCGAAAATTAAAGCAGGTGGACAACTTGTTTTTGTCTCGTCCAGTGTAACGAAACTACCATTGCCAAGAGCCGAAGCTTACGGCGCCTCAAAAGCAGCGATGGACTATCTTGCCAACAGTTTACGTATTGATCTGGTTAAACACAACATCGATGTGACGCTGGTTCACCCTGGGTTTATCAAGACACCACTTACGGACAAAAACACTTTTTCGATGCCGTTTTTATTGTCAGCCGAAGACGCCGCTGAGCGTATGTATCAGGGCATCGCTAAACGCAAAAATTACCTTCAATTTCCGAAAAGATTGACCTACTTATTGTCGTTATTGGCGCTATTGCCCACACGACTATGGACAAAAATTGCTTGCAGGAGCTAAAGCATCATGAAAAAAATCGCTATTATTGGGTCAGGTATTTCAGGCTTGACCTCAGCTTGGTTGCTATCGCAAAAACACCAAGTCAGCGTATTTGAACAAAATAATTATATTGGCGGTCATACCGCAACGGTAGATGTCAATGTCGATGGCAAAGATTATGCGATCGATACAGGTTTTATTGTTTATAACGATAAAACTTACGATAACTTTCTCAAACTGCTAGCCAATATAGGCATGTCGCGTCAAGAAACAGAAATGAGCTTTTCGGTTCATAATTTGGCGACAGGCTTAGAGTATAACGGCCATAATTTAGACACCTTGTTTGCTCAGCGACGGAACTTGTTACGTCCAAAATTTTGGCATTTAATTCGCGAAATATTGCGTTTTAACAAAGCCTGCAAAATGGCCTATGAATCCAATGATCACGATTTGTCATTAACTTTGGGCGAGTTTTTAACAAACAATAAGTTTAGCGAGTTTTTCGCAGAGCATTACATTTTGCCAATGGGGGCTGCGATATGGTCAAGTTCACTGGCCGAAATGCAAGCTTTTCAATTTCATTTCTTTGTCCGCTTTTTTCACAATCATGGACTGCTCAATATTGCCGATAGACCTCAGTGGTATGTTATTCCAGGTGGTTCACGTAACTACATTGAGCCACTGATTGAACCTTTTAAAGAGCGAATTTATTTGAATGCACGTATTGAGAACATAACTCGCGATGCCGATAAAGTGCAGTTACACATGGCCTCAGGAGAGGTGCAAGAGTTCGATGAACTGATACTAGCGTGTCATTCGGATCAAGCGTTGTCATTACTCGCCGATGCCACCGATAACGAGCAAGCCGTGCTTGGTGCTATCCCTTACAGTGCTAATGATGTGGTGTTGCATACCGACATTAATTTATTACCCAAACGTCGTAAAGCTTGGGCAAGTTGGAACTATCAATTGTCGAGCGACAGGGCAAGGCCTGCGAGTGTCACCTACAATATGAATATATTACAGGGGCTAAGCAGCGATACCACCTTTTGTGTGACCTTGAACCAAAATGATGCGATAGATGATGCTAAGATATTGAAAAAATTCGTTTATCATCATCCTGTTTTTAACGTTAAAACAATGCAAGCACAACAACAACGTCACCTTATTTGCGGTCATAATCATACCCATTTTGCGGGGGCGTACTGGTACAATGGTTTTCATGAAGACGGTGTGAAAAGTGCTGTTGATGTGGGTAAACGTTTTGATTGCCATTTATAGCATGGAATTGTGATGGAACAGGTTAATCTATCAACCAGTCAAGAGTTGCGGAGCAGAGTGTATACCGGCACGATTCGTCATCGCCGTTTTTTACCTAAAAATCATCATTTCAATTATCGTTTGTACATGCTGGCATTAGATGTCAGAGAAGTGTCCGAACAACGTTCATTTGGTGGGATTTTTGGCTACAAATGGTACAACCCGGTGCGCTTTGTAGAATCTGATTATGTTATCAATGAGCAAGATAGTCAGCCTTTATCCTTGCAGCAGCGTATTGTTAGCAAAGTAAATGAGTTGGGTGGAGATTACCAAGACCACGATATCGTTATGCTGGTACAAGCTCGTTGTTTTGGTGTTTATTTTTCTCCTGCGAATTTTTATTTTTGTTATCAACAAGTGCAAGGGCATCGTATTTGTCGCTATATGTTGGCAGAAGTCAGTAATACGCCATGGAATGAGCGGCATTATTATCTTATCGATATGCAAGGGGATATGTGCGTTGATAAAGATTTTCATGTGTCGCCATTTATGGATTTGGCGATGCAATACCATTGGCGCATAAATCCACCGCGTGAAAACAACGATAATTTACTGATTCATATCGCAAACAAGCGAGACTCTGGTGACAAATTATTCGATGCCACCTTAGCATTATCGCAACAACCTCTTACGGCAAAAACGATGATGTCGGTTTGGTTGCAATTACCGGTGATGACCTTAAAAGTGGTGGCGGGCATTTACTATCAGGCGCTTAAACTATTTTTTAAAAGGTTTAAGTTTGTACCTTATCAGCAGGGTGGAAAATTGGCGGCAAAAACCAATAAAGCGGTACGTAGGTAAGCTTAAAATTAAACTAACAAATAAACGACAAGCAAACGCGTTAATAAACATAAAGACGTTTGCGTTAATCATGACATTTTAGCAAAGCAGGGAGAAATGACGTGGAAAACATCGTCTCCAAACAACAAATAAATACCTTAACTTGGTGGCAAAAACGATGTCGTCAAATTTTATTTTCTATACTGGGTAAGTTGCAGGTAGGCCAGCTGCAAATACATGAAGGTGATCAGGTTTATCGTTTTGGCCATCCATCTTCTGGTGATGGTAAACCGATTAATGCAGTTATTCACATTAATGATGTTGAAGCCTACTCTCGCTTTGTTCGTGGCGGTGATATTGGCGCTGCAGAAGCATTTATTGACGGCTTGTGGTCAAGTCCAGATTTAACCGAAGTGATCCGTTTGTTTGCCAAAGCGCAAGGGCATATGGATCAAATTGAGGGACGCGTTGCGTGGTTGAACAAAGTCAAAAATAAGCTGTTTCACCGCCGTAACCGCAATTCTAAGCAAGGCTCGAAAAAGAATATTTTAGCGCATTATGATCTGGGGAATGAGCTTTATACCCGCTTTTTGGATCCGTCGATGATGTACTCGTGTGCGATTTTCAGTGATGGAAATACCGACTTAGCACAAGCACAGCAACAGAAGCTACGCACGATTTGTGAGCGATTAGAGCTAACGACCGATGATCATTTAATTGAAATAGGCACAGGCTGGGGCGCGTTAGCTATTTATGCTGCCGAGCATTACGGTTGTAAAGTCACCACGACCACAATTTCGGAGCAGCAATTTAAGCACGCACAAGCGCTGGTAAAAGAAAAAGGTCTAGAGCAACAAATAACCTTGCTTAAAGAAGACTATCGCAACCTTACTGGTCAATACGACAAACTGGTGTCGATAGAGATGATCGAAGCGGTTGGCTATGAATATATGGATAGCTTCTTTAGCCAATGTAATGCCTTGTTAAAACCGCAAGGTAAAATGCTAATCCAGGCCATCACCATTGCCGATCAGCGTTTTGATTATTACTTAGCGAACGTTGATTTTATTCAGCGTTATATATTCCCTGGTGGCTTTTTGCCGTCAATAGAGTTAATGACCAAAAAATTACGCCAACGCACATCAATGGTGCTCGAACAGCTTGATGATATTGGTTTAGACTACGCGAAAACCTTAGCTTGCTGGCGAGAAAAGTTTTTACAAAACTGGTCACAGCTACCGCAGTTTGGTTATGATGAAACCTTTAAGCGCTTATGGTTATATTACTTTGCTTATTGTGAAGGCGCCTTCTTGGAGCGTTCTATCTCTACGGTTCATTTTGTTGCCGTAAAACGCTAAAACAACCAATATTTGCGATGGTTGACATTAACCGCTAAAAAGCGTGGTTCCTATCACGCTTTTTTGTCTTTATAATTAAGCTACATTTACAATGGTTTTTGGTCGTGGCGAGCCTAGCAGCCTAACACTGTGATCAGATATAGTTCGGTGATTCGTTATGAAAACGTTTAAAAATCTTATTTTAGCTTGTGGCTTAGTATCAGCCTCAGCTCTTGCTTGTGACAATCATGGCGCGGGCTTTGACCCTATGTTCGGTCATTTTAATGCCAGCCAATTTAACGACCCAATGTTTTCGAAACCGAGCATCAGTTTAGATTATCAACAGCAAGTACGGTTGACGCCTGATTTACCAGGTGAGGTCAAAGTTGGTTATCGAGTGCCAGCTGATAGCAGCGATGTGAAAGTGTTATTCAATACGTCGAGTAAATTAGCATTATTGATTGATGAAAGTATGCCTATAGAACAACAAAATGGCACCTTGAACATTGCTGTTTTGCCAAAAGGGCAGGGCTATCACACCTTAACGGTTGTGGTTGAAGCTTTGGTAGCAGGCGAACGACAAAGTCGTACGCAAAATATCTATATTAATTTATAACAGGAGCTTGCGTCTTATTATGACGCAAGCGGATGATCTTTAGGTAATTGCTTACTGATCCAAATCGCCAGTTTATGTCTCATCATAGGCTGGCTTTCTTGATCTTCGGGTACCGCAACCACCAGCTTATCGTGCACTAATAAGCGATACAGAGCTTCAATTTTTTGTTTGGCATTATCGGTTGCTGCAAAAGTATTAAATCCACGCTTTACCGCATAGCTCTCACCAACACGCAATGCGATCTTCACTAATTCGCTTTCATTTTTAATTTTTTTTATGGCCACGTTAGTCTCCTCATGGCTATGCAGATTGCTTTCTTAACGAGTTTAATCAAGCATAGCATTAACAGCGAGCCATAAGCAGTAACTTTCGTTTACGTTGTTAAAAACTCGCTACGACTAGCAGGGTTACTTTTAAAGCAACCGCTTAGGGCGGTGGTTGACGTGGTGGAGTTGCTGTCCATTACACCTCGCGCTTTTACGCAGTAGTGTTTGGCGTTAATGCTTACAGCAACGTGCTCAGTGTTTAACAAGGTTTTTAAAGCAATAACAATTTGCTCGGTTAAACGCTCTTGTACTTGAGGTCTGCGGGCAAAAAAGCGCACAATGCGATTAATTTTACTTAGACCAATAACTTTATCACTTGGTATATAGGCAACTTTGGCAATACCATCAATGGTCACAAAATGGTGTTCACAGGTGCTGATCACTTCAATGTCTTTTACCACCACCATTTCGTCGATTTGCATTTTATTATCAATGACTGTGATTTTAGGAAACTGACGATAATCAAGACCGCTAAAGATTTCATTAACGTACATTTTGGCAATGCGATGTGGGGTTTCTTGTAAACTATCATCATTAAGGTCTAAGCCAAGCGTTTCACAAATTTCGGTGAACGAAGCTTTGAGTTGTTGGTATTTATCTTCCGTAGCTACTTGCTTGTCGAGCATAGGCGTTTCCAGCCCAGCATCAATTAATGCTTGTCGTACGGCTTTCGCTTCATTACTGATTTGCATGTCGTCCTGATAAAGTGTTACTGCGCTATTTTGTGTACTCATAGTATTCCTAGCTTTGACCCTGTACTGATATTCAGTCTTTCAACGTAAGTTATTTTAGGTGTCTACCGCCATCTAAGTTTAAGGTTCGGCCGTTGAAGTAGCGACTATTTAAAATAAACTCTATTGCTTCAACACCTTCTTGCTCTCCAGGAACAATACCAAGCAAAGACTTTTTCATGGTCTTTTCTCGATAGGCATTGTCGTCCCATTCGTTAAACATAAGCAGAGAAGGCGCGACACTGTTTACCTTAACCTTCGGCGCTAATTTACTGGCAAAAGACAGAGTGAGGTTGTCTAAAGCGGCTTTACTAGCAGCGTAAGCGATATGTTTGTGACTGCCTTTCTCTACGATGTAATCGGTTAAATGGATTATGTCAGCGCATTGATTATTTTTAGCATGATATGTCTCCAAGGCCTCACTCATGGCTAAATTGATTTGGTATGGCGCTTGAACATGCACTTGCATCATTTGTTGCATCAAGTCGGCGGCGGGCTGATTGTCATTTTCTGGGTGCCAATCGGAGGCGTTGTGGATAATGGCGCGAATGTTGTTGTATTGACTTAGTACGCTATCAATAAAGCTACTAATGCCTTGGTTTGTGGCAAAGTCAGCTTGAATACAGTCAGCGCCACGTTGTTGTAATTCAACGATGCCAGGCTTTAAGTGACGGTAGCTGACAATAAGGTGATAGCCTTGCTTGAGCAGTGATTTGGCAAGAGCCAAGCCGAGGCGTTGGCCTGCGCCAGTAATGATGATGTTACCTTTGCTCATGCTTTATCGGCTTGCACTGAGTGTTAACGATACCGAATCGGCGAAGCGCAGCGCATGAGGCTTTTCAACGGTGACTTTAGCGCGACTTACCGAAGGGTGTTGCATACAAATTTCCAACAAATCTTTGGTGAGCTTTTCGAGTAACTTAAAATGTCCCTCTTCAACATGATGAATCATCGCTTTGGTAATGGTTTTATAGTTTAGCGCTTGTGATTCCTCGTCGGTTTTACAGGCGTCGTCAGCGGGGTACTTAATTTGCGCGTTAATAATAATGTCTTGTTGCTTAGTGAGTTCTTCAGGATTAAAGCCAATGTATGTGCGTAGTCGCAAATTGATGATGTCGATAGTCGCCTCATCGAGGGTCAATGAAGACTGTTCTGTTTGGTTGTTAATAGCTTGCACGTTTTCCATTGTTATCTCTATGTGATCGTTATTAGTATTGTTATCGTTAAATTTTTGCTGTTAAGTATGCTTACAGACACGACCATATTAGGCATATGGCAGTGTCTCTTATTAAAGAGTATTTGAGTAACGAATGCTAGCTTATACGCAGTAATAGCGAAAAACGATGACTTACTTATTCAGAGTTTTGCGTTAAAAAGGTTGGCAAGGTTATGGATTGATGTATAATTTAAAGATGTTTAGACGTCCAAACGTCTAATTTTGTAGTGAGAAAGTAATAAAGCTTTCTCGATAACACTTCGCTGTAGGTAATAAAAATATATGCGCTTATTCGATATTCTTGGTGTTTTGTACGAACCAATTAATGTGCTTGATAATCATGAGCACCTACTCACGTACATAGAGCCTAAATTAAATGACGACGGGACTTGTCCTATTTTCAAAGAGCCAGGAAATACCTATGACCTAGCACAGTATGTCGCAGATGTTGAAGGTATTAGCGAAGCTGAACAACGCGCAAATTTACTCGATTTATTGGCTCGTTTAAGCCGCTTGGTGCGCTGGATTCACGTTAAAACCGACGTTGCTTGGTTTGGTATTTACTTACGACACGGTGATAAGTTGGTTAAGTATGTTTATAACGGTGAGATGAGTAAGGCGGAATTTGAAATTTCAGAAGCGTATTTAGAGAAGTCTATTAATACCCGCGTGATTATGGAAAAACGCCCATATTATATCGCTGATGTCGAGACTTACACTGGGCCGTACTATCGATGTGATGCAAAGGTGAAGTCAGAGTTATGTTGTCCTATTTTTGCTCCAGATGGGCAAGTTATCGGTATTTTTGACAGTGAAGATCATCGTAAAAACTTCTTCGATGACAAAATTGACTTTATTTCTATGAAAGTGCGTCGCGCTATTGAGATTTTTTTAGAAGATCACCCGTACATCACTCATTCAAAAGCCTTTAATATTGCGGATGATGTATTTTCAAATAGCATCGATATGCAAAAGGTCACTTCAAGTTTACACGTGTAAATATCGTTTACATTGTTTATGCCAACAACATGTTTGTATATGTTGTTGGCATTTTCGCTTTCTAGAGCGTGTTGATCTTTCAGGGTTAAATTTTGTTCGAATTAAATGCATTTTTATCGCGGCACTTGTGATACGCATAGTTATTCTACGCACAGAGCAAGTAACAATGAAAAAAATGCATTTAAACGAATCCAAAGGACAGCGTTTATGACGCCTTTCTATTGTTTTATCAATTACTTATGTGGAGTACCCACACAACATAAGCTCTGCCTTGTATAAAAACATCATAAATTGCTGCAAAAACAACCTCAAAAGATGAACACGCTCTAGTGAAGTTATTACCGTTACGATGCCTGAATTTGATATAGCTCGCTAATGTACTGTTTTATGCATGCATCCCAGTAAAATCGCTGTGCCTTTGCGTGTTTACACATTTTGGCAAAATCAGCAGGGCTGTTTTTAAACATCTGCAACGCCAGCTCTACTTGTGTTAATAAGTCATCTGTTTGTTCGATGATGGAATTTCCGGAAAACAAAAAGCCAGTATCGAGATGCGTTATGGTATCGTTAAGACCGCCAATTTGATGAGCGATAACCGGCATACCTGCGCGCATGGCTTGCATTTGCGAAATACCACAGGGCTCGAATGAGCTTGGCATAAAAAACACATCGCCATTAACATATAAATGTTCAGCCAAACCGGCACAAAAGCCATTAATAAATAAAAGGTTATTATGACGTTGCATAACCTGAGTCATGCGTTGTTCAAGCTGACTGTCTCCCGATCCTAATACGATCATACGGCCACCAAATTTCGCTAAGAGCTTTAATACATCGTCAATAATGATGCCTTGATGTCCCGGTTCAAACAACAATTGAACTTTTTGCCCTGTTAAACGCCCGACACTGATGACCAGTGGCCCTGTAGTTTTTTGCGTTTGCCAATCTTGGCAGCGTTGCTCTGCTAAGTAATGAGCGGCTTTCACGTACTCATCGCTACCGTGTAAACGTTGTAGCCGCTGAAGAATTAGCGTTATTAACTCTTTGCTAGAAACCGGCTCTGGAAATGTAGAGTCATAGTCACAGCCATTTAAAATGCCCACCAAACGATTTTGCGCAGCAGCATTTTGCAGATCCGCTTCTAACCCCTCGCCACCGATAAAACCACGACTCGGATCACTGGCTAGCATCACTTCTTGGCGATACGTTGGCGACACCACGTGCACACTGTCAACTAAATTAATGGCTGCTCGCGTTGGATTTAAGCAATCAATATAACGAGGATCGGCAATGAGTTCACTGTCGTAGCTTAGCGTTGGAAACCAGCTGTGTAAGGACGATTGTGTTGCGTGTAATGGACGGATCCCTTGAATCGCTAAATTATGAATAGAATAAACGCTGCGGATATCTTTTATAGACTGATAGCGCGGTTCGTAGTGGCTTAAAATAGCAACTAAGGCGCTATGCCAGTCATGTAAGTGCAGCACGTCATATTGCTCATGCCATGCATCAATCAGTAGTTCACAGGTTGCTGCGCAAAACAGTGCGAACTTATTGGCATCGCTATAAAATGGCTTGTCATGGCCATCATCGTGATAAATTTTACCTGGCGTATCGGTGCAAAATAACTTACTTTCCAGTACAAAATGACGCACATTGTTATCACCAACTTCGGTTAGTTGGTATAAATCTACCGCTTCAATACTTTCTCGAAACGGTACATACAGGGTGTGTAAGTGTTTGCTTGGGTTATTAAATGCATGGTATTGATAGCCAGGAGTAATGACATCAACTTGCATACCTTGCTTTACTAAAAATTTGGGGATGTCACGAATGACATCACCAATACCGCCGACTTTACCGCGCGGTAGTGCATCATTTTCAGATGCCACCATCAAAATACGCATAGTTATTATTATATTTGCTCTAGTTGTTCATCACGTTTTGCTTCAACTTGGCTTGTTGCCTGGGCTGCAACTTGTTTTTTCAGTTGCTTTTCTAGGTAGTTACTGATCATATCACGGGTAACGAGTACGACGCCTTTTTCCGTAACGCGAAAGCCATTCTCCCTATCTTGCTCATGATTAATGCCAATTTGTAGACCCTCAGGGACATTAACGCTACGATCGATGATGGTTTTTTTAATGGTGCAATTTCTGGCGATTGTGGCACCTGGTAGAATCACTGCTTGATCGATGTCACAGTATGAGTTTACCCGTACATGTGAAAATAACACCGAATTTTTTACGGTAGAACCCGACACAATAGCGCCACCTGATACGGTTGAGTTAATCGCTGCACCGACGCGTCCATCTTCATCAAACACAAATTTAGCCGGTGCTGTTTGTTCTTGATAAGTCCAAATAGGCCATGCAGCATCATACATATTTAATTGCGGCTCTGGCTCTACCAGCTCCATATTTGCTTCCCAGAATGAATCTAGTGTACCTACATCACGCCAGTAGGGTTGACCGCCTGTTTGCGAGTCAACAAATGGGAATGCATATACTTTATGCGATTTAATAATGGCAGGAATGATGTCGTGACCAAA
Organism: Thalassotalea sp. Sam97; assembly: GCF_041379765.1. Classification (NCBI taxonomy): domain Bacteria; kingdom Pseudomonadati; phylum Pseudomonadota; class Gammaproteobacteria; order Alteromonadales; family Colwelliaceae; genus Thalassotalea; species Thalassotalea maritima. Next base: position 795,423 of record NZ_CP166919.1, read on the forward strand.
ATCTTTACTGGATGACTCTTTGGCATTGTCTTTGCGAAGTTGTTCAAATAAAAACTCGGTATTAAATACGTAGTTACCCATAGACGCTAACGCTACGCCTGGCTTACCTGGTACTTCATTGGGTTGGGCTGGCTTTTCATCGAAGCGTTTTACACGGTTTTGTTCATCGACTGTCATCACCCCAAACGAGCCTGCTGCTTCTTCGGTAGGGACTTCAATACAACACACCGTCATATCGGCGCCTGTTTCAACATGCTTAGCGATTAAATCACCGTAATCCATACGGTAGACATGATCACCTGATAAAATCATCACGTATTTTGGGAGTTCATGACGAATGATATCAATATTTTGAAATACCGCATCAGCGGTACCAGTATACCAGCTATCACCGTAGCGTTGCGATGCCGGTAATATTTCTACTGATTCACCTAATTCTTTTTTAAAGTGGCCCCAGGCGCGATTGATATGGCGAATTAATGAGTGAGACTTATATTGTGTTGCAATGCCAACGCGACGAATACCAGAGTTGATGCAATTTGATAAAGGGAAATCAATGATGCGGAACTTACCACCAAAAAATGTTGCTGGTTTTGCGCGCCAATCCGTTAACTCATGCAATCGAGAACCTTTGCCGCCGGCGAGGATTAATGCATAAGTATCCCGAGTTAGGTTACTGATATAACGATGAGAAGTAATTGGCATAGCGTATCCTTTTATAAGAGCTTTTCGATATTGGAAATGTTTACATAGTTAATATTACGAGAATTGGCGAGTGTATATAACGGCTCGCCATAATGGTTTATCCACGAGTTGACACAACAGAGTTTTCAGAGCCGTATTCATTGGCTAAATAGTTATCTGCTTTGTAGTCGTTTTCCCACTCGTCGCCATTTAACAGATAGCGAAATTCAAATTGTTGATCTTTGGGTAAACGAACTTTTGCTCGAAATACCTTGGCGCTTTTCACGTATTTCATGTTGATTGGTTGCCAGTCGTTAAACTCGCCGACCAATGCCGCAGACTCTACGTCATCACGTGAAAAGTCGAATGTTATTTCTGCTTCATCTTTTGTTTTAAAAAATTTTTTAGTAAGCATTATCTATCTCCCTACGTTGCATATTCAAAGTGCAATGCATCATCTTGTTTGCACAAAAATGATGCGTTTGTTGTGTGGCAAAGCCTCAACGCAGTAAACTCAGCATATTTTATGCCTAGTTTTTATGCAACCGTGTTTTTTACAAAAAATACGTAAAAAACAGACGGATATATGATGGACAGAGGTTAGTGTAGTGATAAGCTAGGTTGATGATATCGAATCGACAAGTGTTGTTTAATAGCGTACTTACGACATACTTAATGTAGTTATCGATATCGATTCGTTTTTAGTTGGCAAGACGTCGAAAAGGCGAGTAAGGGAGTGAGTAACATGCAAAGGCTAACCAATAAAATTGCCTTAGTCACAGGTGCAGCGAAAGGGATAGGGCAAGCTATCGTCGAACGATTTGTCGCAGAGGGGGCAACGGTTATTGCGACTGATATTGACGATGAACTTGGTATGCACGTGTGTCAGGCGTTAGGTGATGCCGTTGAATACGTAAGTCTGGATGTTTCAAACGAGCAAGCCTGGGATGACATGTGTGGCTATTTGTTTGAACGGTATGGCCGACTTGACGTATTGGTCAACAATGCTGGGATAACAGGCTTTAATGAAACACCAGGGCCATTTGATCCTGAGCATTTTGATTTACAGAGCTGGCACCGAGTTCATCAAGTCAACTTAGACGGTGTGGCGTTTGGTTGCCGTGCAGCCATTAAGCTGATGAAATCCTCACCTGCGGCCAGTATTATTAATATTTCCTCTCGCTCTGGTATGGTGGGCATTCCTGGTGCTGCAGCGTATGCGTCAAGTAAAGCGGCGGTTCGCAATCACAGTAAAACCGTGGCTTTGTATTGTGCCCAACAAGGCTATCCTATTCGCTGTAATTCTATTCATCCTGGCGCTATTTTAACGCCATTATGGGATTCAATGTTGGGGCAGGGAGCTGAACGCGAAGCCGCGATATCGATGATATCTAAAGACATACCGTTGGGCCATATGGGGGATACGGATGATGTTGCTTATGCGACTGTTTATTTAGCATCTGATGAGTCGAAGTATGTCACCGGTAGTGAACTGGTTATCGATGGTGGTATCTTGGCGGGCAGCAGTGCATCACCCACCAATAAGTAGTCACTATTGTTAGATTGATTTAGCTTAGAGAGTAGTGAAATAGAGTCTTATCTGGATATCAAGATGAGGACTATCATCATAGTCCTCAAAAAAACATGCGTTAGAGCATATCACGCGTTTATATTGCGCGGATGCGTTGGCAGTCTCTAAAACGCTTTAACCAGTAATTTGGCAAATTCGATGGCATCCATTTCCTCTGCATTTTCATCTAGTTGCCAATTCACACCGATAAGCACGCCATCATCATTAAGATCACTGACCCACTCTTCAAGAAATGTTTCTAATGGAATTTCTGCAACTTGATAGTCGGCCCATTCATCGACGCAAAATTTATTTGCATCTTCTGCACTGCCCCACAAAGGCATAACATCGGCGTCTTCGTAAAAAGCTGAGTCACAAACAACCCATTCACCGTCTTCTGCCTGCAAGGCAAATAACTTTTCTTCTTCGTTTACCATATCGACAAATGGGGTAAACTGCTCTGTTTCGTTGCTCATAAAGTTTCCTACTGTATAGCGAGGGTTATTTATCGGCAATAATAGCAAATAAACGCTAGGGCGTGTTGATCTTTGTTGGTATTTTCTACAATCAGCGATGTATTGTGATTGCAAATAAATACTGCTTTAGATTGTTGTCGTTAATATTATGACCGTGAAGTTGAGCTGATACTCTTTATCATTGTTCTAGATGATTGATAATATTGGTAAATAGGGCTTATTGACGTAAGCTAAAGAATAACACCTGTACACTTTTGTTAAGTGTGCCACCATAAATTGTACCAACAGGGCGTTGTAGTGATATACCAATTAAATCAAAAGTTCTTTTCGCTCACTGATAAATATCAAATTCTTGATGCTGATAAGCAAGTGGCGTATCAAGTCGATGGTCAGTTCTTCAGCCTTGGGAAAACGTTACACTTATATGACGCCAACGACGCATTACTAGCGACCATCAAACAAAAGTTATTGGCGTTTAGGCCAACCTTTTATGTGCACTTTAGTAATGGTGTAACAATGAAGGTGATGAAAATGTTTACGCCAATATTTAAAAGTCGTTTTATGGCTTATCTTGGCGAGCAGCAAATCACTATTGTGGGCGATTTTTTAAGCCATGAATTCACCTTAAGTGATGGAGAACAGGTGCTAGCGCAAGTAAGCAAAGCTTGGGCTAGCCTCACGGATCATTATGCATTGGAAGTTGAACAGCAACTGGCGCCCGTTGCTATTTGTATTTTAGTGATCATTGATGCGGTTCATCACAGTGGGCAAAGTAGTTAATGACCAATCAATACTTTAACCGCTCGTCACCCTTGTAATCAGTGTATAAGCCCTTATGTTAATAATAAATTATTCAAATAGAGAAATATCATGTCTGAATCCGTTGTTGCACTAACCCCAGAAAACTTCCAGCAGGTCGTGCTTGAGCAGTCTCAGCAAAGTTTAGTGCTCGTTGATTTTTACGCCGAGCAAATGCCAGAGAGTGTTGAATTAAGAGATAAGTTGATACAAAAGCTACAAGGCTTCGAGAGCTTTGTAACCTTAGCGACGGTAGACTGTGTGAGTCAACAAGCAATTGCTCAACAGTTTGGTATTCAATCGTTACCGACTGCGGTTATGGTGAAACAAGGTCAGCCTATTGATGGTATCGCTGGTCCGCAAACCGATGAGTCGCTCAATGAATTTCTAAGTAAGTATTTACCAAAACAAGAAGATATTTTGCTATCTAATGGCCAACAATTGCTCGAACAAGGTAATGCTGCTGATGCCTTGGCTCCGTTAGCTCAGGCATATCAATTAGATGGCGGGCGCGGTGATATCAAAAAAGCGCTTGCCGATGTTTACTTACAGTTAGGTAAATTAGACGATGCTAAGGCGCTGCTTGATAGTGTGATGATGGTGGATCAAGATCATTATTATCAATCACTATTAGCAAAACTAGAACTCGCTGAAAAAGCCAGTAACTCACCTGAAATTCAAGCGTTAGAAGCAAAAGTTGCTGATGAGCCAGACAACAGCGAATTAGTTCGCGAGTTAGCTGTGCAGTATTCGCAGGTGAATCGTCAAAGTGAAGCCTTGGAATTGCTATACGGTTTGCTATCAAAAGATCGCAGTGATGCTGATAGTAAAAAGTTATTATTAGATGTGATTGCCGGTCTTGCTGATGGTGATAAGTTAGCAACGACTTATCGTCGAAAATTATTCGCTATGATGTACTAACCAATCATGGTTGTTTAAGCCGCCTTGGTAATCTAAGTCATTCTAAACGCAGAGTCACCTAACTAAACCACGAGTGAAATTTAGAATTAATTAGGCTGCGTTTAGATAGACTTTTATCAGCCAAACCATTAGATATTATTTTTTCAAGTAATCAGCAAATAAGCTTTGTAGTTTTTCTAGCTTTGGGGCAATGATGATTTGGCAGTAGGGTTGCCATGGATTTCGATCAAAGTAGTGTTGATGTGCCTCTTCTGCTGGATAAAACGTTTGCTGTGGCTCTAACGTGGTGACAATAGGGCGTTGATATTCACCACTTTGTTTGAGTGCATCAATGACCTGTTGTGCCGTGTGTTGTTGTTCGGTGTCTTTGTAAAATATGGCTGAGCGATATTGTGTGCCAATATCATTTCCTTGACGGTTCAGTTGCGTTGCATCGTGCATACTGAAGAAAATCAATAACAACTGTTGGTAACTGAGAACATCGCTGTCGTATTCAATCTCAACGACTTCGGCGTGCCCGGTTGAGCCTGAGCAAATGTCTTGATAGGTTGGGTTGGCAGTCTTACCTCCCATGTAACCACTAATGGCACGCTCTACACCGGCTACACGCTGCAATGGCGCTTCAATACACCAAAAACAGCCACCAGCTATATACGCTTTATCTAATTTTTTCATCACGGTATTTTCTTTTTCAGTCAAATCTGAATAATAGCTATCTTCTGTCAATATACTACGAGTTTACCTTTCATGGATCAAAAAGCCTTATTAGCCGCGATTAATACCACCATGCCGTTTGGCAAATACGCAGGGCGTAAGCTATTGCTATTACCTGAGCCTTATCTTGTTTGGTTTCATAGTACTGGTTTTCCTGCAGGCAAGTTAGGTGAGCAGTTAGCATTGGTTTATGAAGTCAAGCTTAATGGCTTGGAGTCGATGCTGATGCCATTACTAAATGATCGGTAATCGCAACAGGCACTAGCGCTCTTTAACCGACAAAATATCATCGGATTGTCGTTGAAATATTTCAATGTTAAGTGATTTTTTAATCACTTTTTTCAATTAATAAAATACCTGCTACGTGGCAGTGTCTTTTTCACGTTATTGCAACGGCAAATTAACGTGATGTTTTTATTACAGATAAATGACAGCATTATTGGCGCTTATTTATCGCCAGCTTATTAACGCACTTTACTGCACGTTTATGGTTAAAACGCTTTCACCATGGTTGGTTTTTGGTGTGATGTTTTTGCCTAGCTTAGGGGTTGCATAGCCGATCTAATTATGTCTATATTAGTAGGGTCGATGCTGTATTTTTCGACCACCTCAAAATAACATTTCAGGTTATTTATAAATCAAAATATAGAGGAGTCATCTATGAAAAGACAAAAACGAGATCGTCTAGATAGAGCGCATTCTAATGGTTATCAAGCGGGCTTGAGTGGTAAAAATAGAGAAAACTGTCCTTATCAAAATACAGAAGCAAAAATGCACTGGCTCGGTGGCTGGCGCGAGGCGATCAATGATCGCAATATGGGGTTATTTAAATAACGAATTCATCGCAACTAAACATATAGAAAAATGCCCTCGCTATGAGGGCTTTTTTCTATATGATAATTTATGAGTAGCATGATTAAGCTGCGGTTATAGCCGTTAGGTCAACACGCCCTAGTAATGGCGTATAGCAGATGCCTTAAATTGAATATACACGGCACAGCCAACATTCAACGCCAATTTCTCAACAGAATAGCGTGAGATGGTAATTTGAAAGTCGCTATCTAACACCCGTACCGAGACTAAAGCAAGGTTATTGTTGAGGCGCTGGATCTTGCCTACATGGCCAGCAATGATATTGTTAATGGAACTGTGATTTACCTTCTCAAGGGTTATTGATATATCACTAGCAAGCACGTATGCACGTACTGTATTACCCAAAGGCTGGTTAATGAGGTTAGCAAATAGTGTCAGCTTATTTCCCTTGCCATCGACTAACGCCAGTTGCGTGAGACCAAAATTAAACAAGTGTTGCTGAACCGTCAATTGCAACGATGTTTGTTGTGCAAACTCACTGGCAATGGATTGATCAAGGTGGTTGAGTACTTGGTGTACGTGACCGTGCTGAATAATTTCACCTTGACTCATGACTAATACGTGATCTGCTAGCTGCTGAATTTCTGTTAACGAATGACTTACGTAGATCATTGGGATATTGAGTTGCTGATGAATATCACGTAATAAGTTGATCAACTCGCCTCGGCTTTTAGGATCTAATGAACTTAGAGGTTCATCTAGCAGCAGTAATTTAGGCGAACCTAACAACGCTCGAGCTAGGGCTACGCGCTGCTTTTCTCCTGCTGATAATTTTGTAACATCGCGATTTAGCAGAGGGGTAATGTGCGTTAATTGACAAATTTCGTCTAACGAGACAGACGTTGTATGACAGCGCTTTTGCGCAAAACGCAAATTATCAAGTACGTTGAGGTGGACAAATAAACGAGCGTCTTGGAAGACAAAACCGATGTGTCGTTGTTCGGCAGGGATATTGTATTGTTCGCCAAGTAAAACACGATTACTGAGCTTAATATCGCCACGCGCATCACGGTTAAGGCCGGCAATACAACGAAGCAAACTGGTTTTTCCTGATCCCGAGTGGCCGAGAATACCAGTAATTCCTTGCAAATCAAACTCATGTTGGCAACGCAAATGAAACTCTGGGTAAGATAACAGAATATCGACAATTAACACCATGCTCGAGTTGTCATTAACTGTTTCACGAACCTTTGATTGAGCACAGTGATTCATCGTACAACCTTAACTTTTCGTTCAACACGAAAATTGAGTAAATAAATTAAAGCCAATAACACTAGTGAGCCAATCAGCAAGCCTGCAGCTAATGCGTGAGCCGCTTGGTAATTCATCGCTTCTACTTGGTCAAATAGGGCAATAGAAAGTACCCGTGTTTCGCCAGGGATATTACCGCCTATCATCAATACCACGCCGAATTCGCCAACCGTGTGCGCAAAGCCAAGGCTAGCTGCGGTAATAAACGATGCTTTGGTCATCGGTACCACAACGTTAAAAAAGCGGTCAATAGGCCCAGCGCCAAGCATTGCTGCGGCTTCAATATGGGTATCGCCAATTTGCTCAAAGGCCTTTTGTAATGGTTGCACCACAAACGGTAATGAATAAATGATCGAGCCAATAACAATGCCTGTGAATGAAAATGCCAGAGAATAGCCACTAATCGATTGCAAAAACGCGCCGCTGGCGGTATTAGGAGAGAACAACAGTAACAAGTAAAAGCCTAAAACCGTTGGTGGTAACACTAGGGGCAGCGCCACAATAGCCTCTAGCACGACTTTGACACGGGAGCGCATACGACTTAAATACCAAGCCATAGGTGTGCCAATAATCAGCAATATTATGGTGGTTATCGATGCCAGCTTTAAGGTAGTCGCAAGCGCTAAATATTCGTTGTAACTTTCCATTATCACGTCTACTTATTAGATTGCTGATTGACCATCTGATGATGAGCGGTGCTAGCTGTCGCCGCAGAATTTGCATCAGTGGTGATGTGCTTGGCCGGTAAGTAACCGGACTCAGTGATCAGTTGTTGTCCTGCATCGGATAATACAAAATCAAAAAATGCCCTCGCTAAGTCATGGTTTTTCGCATTCTTCAGTACCACCATTTGTTGCTCAATCGGTTGGTGTAAACGATGATCTATTAATACACCATGACCTTGATTGGATCTTAATAACTGGCTATAGCAAATGAAGCCGTATGCAACCGCACCAGTTAAGGTTTGCTGGTACGTTTGATTTACGTTATGACCAGTGATCAGTTGATTATGATACTTAGACCATAAATTTTTATTAAACAATACCTGCTTCGCCGCTAGGCCGTATGGGGCGATATGTGGTGCCGCAATCGCGATACGCCCGCGGTAATCAGTTAGCTTATCTAAGCTGATAGGACTTTGTTCGGTGTTTGACCATAAAGCCAATTGACCATAGGCATAGGTATGGCGATAAGACTCGTCAATTAGCTGTTGTTGTTCAAGTAATTGGGCATGGCGAACATCGGCGGAAAAAAATATATCAAAGGGTGCGCCGTGACGAATTTGTTGATAGAGCACACCTGTTGCAGCTGTTGATATTTTCGCACGGTGAGGATGCTGTTTAGCAAACTCCTTGGTCAGCGCCTGAAGTGTATTGCTAAAGTTTGCTGAGCTAGCAATACGTAAGGTATTAGCTTGAGCAAAGCCTATCACTGTCCAGTAACAGCAAACAGCGAAAAACCAAGTTTTTACCATTTAGCCGCCTCATCATTATCTTGTTGCTTGGCACTAAGCCAACGCTCTCCCTGTGCGGTTAGCTCTTTTTTCCAAAACGGTGCAGCAACTTTTAAGTAATCCATAATAAATTGATTTGCTTGATAAGCGCTTTGTCGGTGCTTGCTAGTTACGCCAACAAAGACGATTTGCTCACCTAGGGCCAAATCACCGTAGCGATGAATGATGGTTACCTTGCCTAGCGACCATTTGTCACGCGCTTGAACAGCAATGTTTTGTAATGCCTTTTCTGTCATGCCTGGGTAGTGCTCAAGGTGCAGTCCTAAGACCTGCTGTCCATCATTATGGTTTCGCACTCGACCAACAAAAGTAACCGTAGCGCCATCACAGACATTATCGGCTTCTAATTGAGCGACTTCGTCTGCAAAATTAAAATCTTCGCGCTGCACTTTTACTAACGTATTGGTCATAGCTAGCCTCCGGTGACCGGCGGGAACAACGCCAGTGTGTCACCATCGTTTACTAGGCTATCATCGTTATGGCACATAACTTCGTTAATCGCTGCCAGTAACCTTTTATCATGGATAGCCGAGTAAAAGGGTTCACCTTGGCCGATTAAATGCTGCTTAACGTCAGCGACAGTAGCAATGTTATCGCTACTTATTTGCATATTTGCAAGCTTGAGTTGTTCGCGCAGCGAGGCAAAAAACAATACGTTTATCATTTATATCTCCTTTGCCGGTGCGTAGTAAGCTCCAGATTTACCACCGTGTTTTTCTAATACTCGAATGTCGCCAATTTGCATGCTTTTATCGACTGCTTTACACATATCAAATAGTGTTAGCAAGGTAACGCTACAGGCGGTCAATGCTTCCATTTCAACCCCAGTTTGACCGGCTAATTTACACATTGTTTCAACCCGAACCTGCTGACATTCATTGAGGATTTGAAAATCGACTTGTACCTTAGACAGCATGAGAGGGTGACATAAAGGAATAAGATCACTACATTTCTTTGCTGCTTGAATGCCCGCAACACGCGCGACGGCAAACACATCGCCTTTGGCATGTTTGCCTTGTGTTAATAGAGTAAGGGTTTCTTCGCTCATGCTGATAAAACCCTCTGCGCGAGCGACACGTGCTGTTATTGGTTTTTCGCTGACGTCAACCATATTGGCTTCGCCTTGGCGATTAAGGTGACTAAATTGTGGTATTGATTCACTCATCCTAGCCTCGACTATCACACTCATTGGTTCGGTTTAAATGCGGTGCAAAATTACATGGGCGATGGCTAGCATCCAGTTGCTCTTTAATGACTTTACGCCAAGCGGTTTTGCACGCATTGGTTGAGCCAGGCACGCAGAAAATAACGGTTTTATTGGCCATACCGGCAAATGCTCGAGATTGTATGGTCGATGTACCAATTTCTTGGTATGAGATATAGCGAAACAGTTCGCCAAACCCTTCTACTTGCTTGTCAAACAACACGCTAATAGCTTCTGGTGTGTTGTCCCGTGCTGTGAAACCGGTGCCGCCGGTAGTGATGATGGCATGAATGTTATCGTCTGCTATCCATTGGCTGACGATAGCACGAATTTGATAGATATCGTCTTTGACAATGGCTTTTTCAGCCAATTGATGGCCTGATTCGACTAATTCATCCGCTAACGCGCGACCCGATGTGTCGGTTTGTTCATCACGCGTATCTGAAACCGTTAAAACGGCGATATTTAACGGCGAAAATTTATTTATCAAGTGCTTAGCCATTTAGATACGTCCTTTCATTTTTTGTTGCTTTAATTGCGTTAGTGCTTGTTGCCATTGCTCTGGCGTGTTGGTGTTAACCAGTGCTTGTGGTGAATCAATATCAAGATCGATAACACTTGTTCGAGCAAAAGCTTGTTTAAATGACGGTCCTTTACCATGTTGGACAAACTGTTCACTGGCAAACGAGCGTTCGAGGTAGTCAAGTAAAGGAGCCGAAACGGGGATATAAGCGGGTAAACTTGAATGCTGATAGCGCGTCACCTTATTTGCAAGTGAGCCTTTTAGTTTCAGTTTTTGCAAGTGGTGTTGCTCGATAAATGGCATGTCGATAGGTAGCACGAGCAGGCTGCTTGGCCGATATTGTTGGATCACCGAGTAAATACCTGCCAAGGGACCTGCATTGGCGACCACATCGGCGATACCACCGTTATTGGCACCTGATATGACGACTTTGCTGACATGGCATTGTTGCAATAGTTGTTGACAGTGGTTGAGCATGGTTTGCTCACCTAATTTAAGCTGCGCTTTATTACGGCCCATCCGCGATGATCGGCCACCAGCAAGTACAACACCAATACATTCTAAACAATTATTCATTTGTTATTTTTCTTTATTATTGAGATTTGCACCATAGGCAATCCCTAACGAAACGAAGCAGCACACAGCTTGCACTGTTCGTTATGATTTCACTTTCTAGCCACCGAGCATGGACAAATGCTTGGTGGCACCAGTCAACCCTTCATGCAAATAATGCGAGACTTTTTTATCTTGCAAAAGTTGTTGCAAATGCTGCTGCAATGGTTGGCTGTTATCATCTTGTAGATACTGTCTTATATCTAAACCTTGCTCGCTAAACAGACATAAATGTAGTTTACCTAAGCTACTCACTCGTAGTCGATTACAGGTGCTACAAAAATCTTTGGCGTACGGCATGATGAGGCCAATACTACCTTGGTAGTCAGAATGTTGATACACCTGGGCAGGGCCCGCTGTTTTATCGCGAATAGCTTCTATCCAGCCATTGGCGAGTAACTGGTTTTTAATATGCTGCCCACTTACGTGTTGTGCCTCATAAAACGCTTTATTATCGCCAGTTTGCATGAGTTCAATAAAGCGCAGGCTGATCGGTTTATCTTTTACGTAGTGAAAAAATTGCGCCAAATCGTTGGCGTTATATTCACGCATCAACACGGTATTTATTTTGATGTTTTTAAACCCTTTAGACAAGGCGTTATCAATGGCCGATAAGATGCTATCGAGTTTATCCTTACCGGTAATAGCTTGAAATTGACGAGGATCGAATGAATCAATCGATACATTCAATGCGTCGAGGCCAGCCTCTAGCCAGTTGTCTAGTTGCGAGTCCATATTAAACCCATTGCTGGTCATAGCTACGGTGCGAATGCCTGGTGTTTGTTTACATTGCTCTATGATATTAGGTAAGTCTTTACGCAACGCCGGTTCGCCGCCGGTAATACGGATCTTCTCGGTGCCAAGTTGAGCAAAGCCTCGAACGATTCGCGAAATTTCTGGCAATGTTAAAAATTGCCTATCATGATCACATTGATAGCCATCAGGTAGGCAATAATCGCAACGAAAATTGCAAACGTCGGTAATGGAGAGACGCAGGTAATAAAACCTACGACCAAATAAGTCTTGTAACATGTCACCTTTCCAAGTTCGGGAGGCCAGCGCGTTTCCACGATGACCCTGGTAATAATGAGCTTACTGAGCGACCATTATTACGGCCTGATTATCATACAAAGACGATTAAAGCGTTTGCTTAGACAGCCAGGCTCGGCGATTTATTGGGGCTAAACAGAGTCTAACCATTGCTAATAAGCCTAACACTTATTGCCAAAATGTGCCAAAAATAAGGCCGTTAACGGCGTTGTAAGTGTGTTTTAGTCAGCATAGTTACAACTATGCTGACTCATTACTCTGGTTTTTCGACAAAGTTCACGTAATGAAAACACTAACATCAATACAATGAATGAGTTACTCTTTATTTTAAATGTGAAAACAATAGTAAATTGATAGTAAGAGACGGTGATGATAGACCCTTGTGCTAATCCAGAGTTGATGCCATTTAGCGATGCGAAGCAACAGTTGTTGGCGTCAGTGAAACCAATCAAGAAAACGCAAATGCTGGCAATAAATGATGCGCTGGGCCGGGTATTAGCAATCGATGTGCAATCAACGCTTGCTGTTCCTGGTCACGATAATTCCGCAATGGATGGTTATGCGTTTTATTTAGACAAGCAACCGAGTTGTACATCACTCAAGGTTGTTGGTAAGTCGTTTGCTGGCAATCCATATAAGGGAGAAGTCAACTTAGGTGAGTGCGTGCGTATTATGACTGGCGGCATCATTCCTGACGGTTGTAATACGGTGGTGATGCAAGAAAACGTCACCGCGAGGGAAGATCATATTGTTATCAATCACTGGCCACAAGCAAAGGCAAACGTTCGATATGCTGGCGAAGATATCGCGCTAGGCGCAACAATATTTAAATGCGGGCATCAGCTTACAGCGGTCGATATAGGCATGCTGGCATCGCTCGGCATTACTCATGTTGATGTGTACAAAAAAGTCAGCGTAGCGATTATGGCGACAGGGGATGAATTAAAAAGCCCTGGCGAGAGATTAACAGCTGGTGATATTTATGAAAGTAACCGTTTTGCTCTGCATGCTTTATTAAGCAAAATGAATGTCGATATTATTGATTTAGGTATTATTGGCGATGATGAACAAGCACTTGCTGAGGCGTTTTTGCTCGCTAATCAACAGGCCGATATAGTTATCTCGAGCGGCGGTGTGTCGGTTGGCGAAGCGGACTACACCAAGCAGGTATTAGAGTCGTTAGGTGAGATAACTTTTTGGAAAATTGCTATGAAACCTGGAAAACCATTTGCTTTTGGCCGCTTATCTGAGAGCCTGTTTTGTGGTTTGCCGGGTAATCCTGTTTCATCGGTGGTGACGTTTTATCAGCTCGTTGTTCCGGCTATCGAGAAAATGCAAGGTAAACATCCGACTGAGCGCCCGCGGTTTTTGGCTAGCTGCCAAGGCCCTTTGAAAAAGCGCCCTGGGCGGATGGATTTTCAACGTGGCATATTAAGTTACCCTAATGGGCAACCCATTGTATCTAGCACCGGTGGGCAAGGTTCGGGGATATTGTCGAGTTTTGATCAGGCGAATTGTTTTATTATTCTGGCGAGAGAGCAAGGTGCGGTGGCTGATCAAGAGCAGGTTTGGGTTGAGCCTTTTGATTATTTGCTCAGCTAACACCCCAGCTAACACCCCACATTGTTAGCGAAATGGTTCGTAAACAGATAACTCTTCGCAAAATAAACTTAAGTGAAAACTAACCTTAAGTGGCAATGAGTTATCTGTTCTGCTCTGAGGGATAGTGACGCCGATCACTCTTTACACCCGCAATGTTGTCATTACCAACCTTCGACACCTTCCATATCGGGTAGCTGATGGGCAATACCTTTATGGCAATCAATACAGGTTTTTTCGCCGTTAGCGAGCGAGGTTGAGTGTTGGTAACTGGCTCTAGGGCTCTGGGCGGTAAAGTCCATGTAATTGAAGTTGTGACAATTACGACATTCTAAGGAGTCGTTAGCTTTTAATCGAGCCCATTCGTGTTCAGCTAAGGTGCGGCGTTTCGCTTCAAATTTTTCTGGGGTATTAATGGTGCCAAATACTTTACCCCAAACTTCTTTCGAAGCTTGCATTTTTCGGGCAATTTTGTCGGTCCACTCATGCGGTACATGGCAGTCAGGGCAGGTAGCCCTTACACCAGAGCGGTTAGTAAAGTGAATGGTGGTTTTTAGCTCTTCATACGGGTTATTTTCCATTTCATGGCAACCAATACAAAATTCTTCAGTATTGGTTAGCTCTAGCGCAGTGTTAAAACCACCCCAAAAGATCACCCCCGCGAAGAAGCCGCCCATCACTAATGCGCCTAAACTGTAATGGACACTAGGGCGTAGCAGGGTCTTCCACATTCTTACAATTTTATCTTTCATACAGGTTACCTCTCACCTTATGGTTTTTCGGTCTTTTGATTTGCCTGTTTTGCCTTAATTAAGGTGTGCATATCGACAAATTCATTCGACACCAATGGCTTGTTCTCGTATTGAGGAACATGGCATTGATTACAAAAATATCGTCTTGGTGATATTTCTGCTAAAAAGTTGCCGTCGCGGTCCATATAATGGGTAACACTGACCATAGTCGCTTGCGATTCTTCGACTCGATTTCGTGCGTGGCACGACATACATTTGTTGACTTTCAAGTCGACTTGGTAGTTTTCTATTTGATGCGGTATCAACGGTGGTTGCATCGGATAAGCACGTCTTTGCTTGATACTGCTGTTGTTCATCGGCATTATCGCCGATGGCTTTTTCTGGGAATCTATTGGTTCGAAATCCCTTAGCGTTGCGACTTCGTTCGCAATACCTTGCAACGCGAAGAAGCCACCGATAAATCCCAAGGTGAGTAGAATGAGTTTAGGTGATTTCATGATCTTCTCCTTAGGCTTTTTCAAGTCGAACCGCACATTTTTTGAAGTCGGTTTGCTTAGATAATGGATCGGTTGCGTCTAATGTTACTTTGTTAACAAGTCGACTCGCATCGAACCAAGGCATAAAGACAAGACCCTTAGGTGGCTTATTGCGGCCACGTGTTTCTACTCGGGTTTGTACTTCTCCTCTACGTGAAATAACCTTAATGAGATCACCTCGGCGCATGCCGCGTTCCTTAGCATCGTCAGGGTGCATGTACAGAACGGCATCCGGAACTGCCTTGTAAAGCTCAGGGACTCGTTGGGTCATTGAACCTGAATGCCAATGCTCTAGTACACGTCCAGTTGATAGCCACATATCGTATTCATCATCCGGTGCTTCGGCTGGTGGTTCGTAAGGTAGAGCAAAAATAACCGCTTTGCCATCTGGGTGACCGTAAAATTCAAAATCAGAACCAGGTTTTACATAAGGATCCGATCCTTCTTTAAATCGGCGCAAGGTTTCTTTACCGTCGACCACTGGCCAGCGCAAACCGGCTACTTTGTGATATTCATCGTATGGTGCCAAGTCGTGCGCCTTGCCACGACCAAAGCTAGCGTACTCTTCAAATAAGCCTTTTTGTATGTAAAAACCAAAATCACGAGCTTCTTGGTTAAGTCTATCGTCGGGGACTTCATCAAGCGAGTATTTATCGACTTGGCCGTTGGCGAACAATACATCGTATAAAGTCTTATCTTTGTATTTGGGGTTTTTATCTAGTAACTCTTGGGGCCAAACTTCATCGGTTTTAAAGCGTTTTGAAAACTCAACTAATTGCCATAAATCAGATTTTGCCTCGCCAGGAGCAGACACTTGTTGATACCAAGACTGAGTGCGTCGCTCAGCATTGCCATAAACGCCTTCTTTTTCAACCCACATAGCCGCAGGCAAAATGAGATCGGCCGCCTGGGCTGTTACCGTAGGGTATACATCGGTGACAACAATAAAGTTTTTCGGATTACGATAGCCAGGGAAACCTTCTTCATTGATATTGGCGGCACCTTGCATATTGTTATTACATTGCACCCAATAAAAATTGAGTTTGCCGTCTTTTAACATACGGTTTTGTTGTACCGCATGGTAGCCTGGTTTCGCGGGGATGGTACCCGCTGGGAGTTTCCATTTTTTCTCAGAAAATTCACGATGCTTGTCGTTAGTTACCACCATATCGGCCGGTAAACGGTGTGAAAAGGTGCCGACTTCTCGGGCGGTACCACATGCAGATGGCTGACCCGTGAGTGAAAACGGACTGTTACCAGGTGTGGATATTTTACCTGTGAGCAAATGAATATTGTAAACCATGTTGTTGGCCCAAACGCCACGGGTGTGTTGGTTAAAGCCCATGGTCCAAAATGACGTAACTTTGGTATTTGGATCAGCGTACATTTCGGCTAATCGCTCAAGGTTCTCAATAGGAACCCCAGATAGTTTAGAGACATAATCAGCGCTGTAAGCACTGACAAATTCAGCGTATTCGGCAAAAGAAATATCTTGTGCGCCACCAGCTTTGTCAGCGTTTTTAGCTTTTTGTTGCAACGGATGTTCGTCGCGTAAGCCATAACCAATATCTACATTACCGAGTTTGAATTTGGTATGTTTATTAACAAAGTCTTTATTTACTTTGTTATTTTTGATGATGTAATTGGCGATATAATTGAGAATCGCTAAATCGGTTTGTGGTACGAACACCATCGGATTATCGGCGAGTTCAAAACTGCGATGCTTAAAGGTGGATAGTACGGCAACCTTAACGTGTGGTGCACTTAATCTTCTATCAGTGACACGAGTCCATAAAATGGGGTGCATTTCTGCCATATTAGAACCCCATAAAACAAAGGCATCTGCGCTTTCAATGTCATCATAGCAACCCATCGGCTCATCAATACCAAAGGTGCGCATAAAGCCAACCACCGCAGAAGCCATACAATGTCGGGCATTGGGGTCGATATTGTTTGAGCGAAAGCCTGCTTTATATAATTTGGCTGCAGCATATCCTTCAAAAACTGTCCATTGCCCGGAGCCGAACATCCCGACGCCAGAAGGGCCATGTTCTTGAAGTGCAGCTTTCGCTTTTTGCTCCATAATATCGAAAGCTTGTTGCCAAGAGATTGGTGCGAAGTCGCCGTTTTTATC
This sequence comes from Thalassotalea sp. Sam97, assembly GCF_041379765.1. Taxonomy (NCBI): domain Bacteria; kingdom Pseudomonadati; phylum Pseudomonadota; class Gammaproteobacteria; order Alteromonadales; family Colwelliaceae; genus Thalassotalea; species Thalassotalea maritima. The sequence continues at coordinate 812,633 of NZ_CP166919.1, forward strand.
GTACTGGCCGTTTTTCATCCTTAATAACGGTTGTGTTAAACGGTCTTTACCGTACATTATTTTTGATAAAAAATACCCTTTAACGCAGTTTAAGCCTTTGTTTACCGGCGAGTTTATGTCGCCATGGGTGGCGACAACCTTGTTGTCTAATGTGCCGACATTGACGCTACAACCGGTACCACAAAAGCGACACGGTGCTTTCTCCCATTTTAAACGAGTAATGTTGGAGCTAGTAATCAAATTAGACGCACTAGCGGGTACCGCGACACCGGCAGCACCCGCGGCGATTGCTATGGCATTAGCTTTTATAAATTCGCGGCGATTGAGTTTGATAGCCATCGATGCTTACTCCTGTAAATATTGATGATAAACGGGGGCAACGGTTAATATCCCCGGTTGTAATTTAAGTTCGTCGGCAAATTGACCGATAACGCGGTGGTTGTCAGCTTCGATAGTAAATACCACTTTACCGGTTTCACTGGTGATGTGAATTTCAGCGCCAGGAATAGACTCTATGGCCTCGGTTGCCTGTTGCTTCGCACCAGGATCAATTTGACTCACAAAGCTTGCGACATGATATTCTTTGTTTACGTTCATGACGGATTACTCTCTAGTTTGAGCAGTTCAATGGATTGACTTGGGCAGACGCTAATACATGCACCACATGCGTTGCAGTTGTCTTGATTTATTTCGGGGGTTGGAATAGCACTGCGATAAACAAAGCTTATCGCCTGTTGTTCACAGCTATCTTGACAGCTTTGACATAAGATATTGTTGCTGGCTAAGCAATTGTCTTTGATATTGAGGTGCCCTTGCCAGGGAGTGGTTTCACTAGGTGCGGTAAATAATGGTTGTTGGCACACATCAACACAGCGCTGACAAAAGGTGCATTCACCTTGAAAAAAATCGATTTTAGGGAAGCCATCGTCATCTTTGCTAATGATTTTTTCCGGGCAGCTGCTAATGCAATCGCCACATTGAGTACACCCTTGCAAAAATATTGCTTCATTGAGCACCCAAGGTAAGCGAAAGTTAGGTGTCGATAACATCTTTTTACCGCGAAAAAAATTTCGCCGAGAAATGCTGATTGACTCGCGTGCGTCGCTCATTAGCTATACACCAGGTGGTCCAAAAATCATTTGGCTTATCCATATAATAAAGCCATAGCCACCAACGACCATCACGGCAAGGATTGGGGCAAGAAAAACCGCTAAAAAAATAAAACTGTGACGTTCATCCCTTTTGGTCACCTCTGAGTAACTTTCGTTCGTCATAATACACCTAGCAAATTTGCTGTTAACGACGCCGTACAAGTTGGAGATTGTTGCACAGCGACGACGAGCGCTATTCGCGCCACTGCTTTTAAGTGTAGACGTTGGCGGTTATTTAGCCATAAAATGCTATCGTCAATTTAACCATAATCTGATGCTTTTTATCGGTTAATGTTATTTGCTAAAATGCCATCGTTTAATTATCAAAATACAGGTGTAATTTATCGTCTCCGTTAATCATTGTGTGCAAGCGATTGCCCAACAAGTTGCCATAAAAAAACAACGATTGTTGCTATTTGCAATAGGCGATTCAACATGGCACAAGGCTATTTGCGATGACATCCTGAACGCTCAGATGCTTACATCTAAGCCGTTTGAAGTTTGTATTTATGATGAAACATTGCCAGACGCCAAGACAGGATTACACAACGGTTCGACAGTCAATGTATCAGCTAGTGCTCAAAAGTCAGCTCTTACGCGCCATGTTAGCGATAAAACTTATCGACAAAGTTTAGGACGTGAATGTCAGCATTTATTTTTTTATGCAGGGGACGATTTCCATGTCGATGCTTTTGCAGCGTTATCTGGCACGGTAATGCAAGGTGGTTTAGCGATCATCTTGATAAGTCCTAAGGCAATTAACGACAGTTGTTTTTTGCAGTATTTGCTAGAATGTTGCCAACACCATAACGGTGCAGAACTTATTGAACAGCAACCGAAATTCTCAAAAGCAGTATCTCAGTTTAAAGATGATATATCTTTGCCGGTTGCCTCAATCCCGCAAAAAAACTCTCTTCTATTACCTTCATCATCGGCACCAATATCATTGACTGAGCAACAAGAGATTGTTGCCCGTTGGTGTATCAGTGATGAGCAATATTATGCGGTGCAATGCATTGTTAACTGCGTTAATAACAATAACACTGAACATAGACGTTATAGAGAACAACGATATGCGCCCTTGGTTGTTACTGCTGATCGCGGTAGAGGCAAGTCATCAGCATTGGCAATAGCGTGTGCTCAGTTGGCGTTAACCAATATGCACCATGCTCGAGTTGCAAATATCGTTGTCACCGCACCGCACACTGATAACTTGCAGGTGTTTTTTCGCCAACTTAATCTATGCTTTCCTAAACTTACATGGCAAAGTTGGCAACTGGAATATGGACAAACAACGATTCAATTTGTACCCATTGACGTATTGCTCCGCGAGCCGAGAGCCTGTGATTTACTGTTAGTTGACGAAGCTGCAGGCATACCTGTTCCTATGCTAAGTGAACTGGTTGAAGGCTATAAACCAGTGGTGTTTTCCTCGACGATTCATGGTTACGAGGGAGCCGGACGTGGCTTTAGTCAAAAATTTTTAACCTCATTACGCGAGCGTTTTGCTACGCCTCAATTGCTTCACCTTAAACACCCGGTGCGCTGGGCCAGTAATGATTTACTTGAGCAGTTTTGTTTTGATGCCTTATTGCTAAATGCCGATGTTAACGACGACGTTAACAAGCAAATCCCACAGAGCAGAGATATTGTTGAGATGCCTGGTGAGCACTTACTTAATGATGTTGATTTACTGCGCCAAGTGTTTGCCTTGTTGGTTACCGCACACTATCAAACCAAGCCCAGCGACTTAAAAATGTTACTGGATAATCCTGATGTCTATATTCAACTATTGCGTACTGGTAAGCAGGTTGTGGCCGTATCACTGATTTTAGTCGAAGGTGACATAGATAATAACTTGGTTGAGGACATTAAACGGGGAGTCCGGCGTCCAAAAGGGCATTTATTACCGCAGTCACTATTAACTCATTGTGGTTTTCCACAAGCTTTTGAATATCGTTATGCTCGCATTGTTCGTATCGCTGTCCACCCTAGCTTGCAGCGCCAAGGGCTTGGTCATCAGCTATTAAAGGCAAATCAAGAATATGCCAATCGACTGGGAGCCGATGTCCTTGGTTCTAGCTTTGGCATAAACGAAGAGTTGGGGAATTTTTGGTTTGATAACCGCTTTTCTCTAGCTCGCATCGGATTTACCAAAGATAAGGCCAGTGGCGAGCATTCGGCGATGGTCATAAAAGGACTTACTGCAAGAGGTAAACAATTTTGTCAGGCGGTACAACATCAATTTGGCGAGGATTTTGATTTTTATCTCGGTGAAGAGCTAATAGGCTTGCAACCGGAGGTACAACAGTTAATTGCAGATGTGTTGGCACAGCAAGCTAAGCAAACGATGCTATCTATGCGAGCCTGTCAATCAGCTTCATTAAGCGATAACGCTGATGTACAACAAAATGATGAAAACGCGTATCGGCGCGATACCAAAGCGTGTATTGATTTTATTAACGGTGCCCGAGTTTATTCAAGCTGCGCCCCTGCAATGTACCGACTGCTATCAAAAGCCATTAACGAACAGTTGCTAATCAATCTAAACCAAACCGAGCAAGATATTCTCGTTGCCAAGCTTATCGACAGAAAAAGCTGGCCAGAGCTAAGTAAGATGTTTAATTTACCGGGAAGGAAGGCTTGCATAAAGGCGTTGAAATTGGCTTGTCAGTCATTGCTGGCGCAAAATAACAAAGGCATATAAGTTGTTATATGCCTTTGTTTGGAAACACTTAATTGATGCGCTTTATTCTTGATTTTGCAAACAATGCTCACGGGCGATGGCCGTTAATTCTAACGCCGATTTATCACACTGTTGTTCGCTTTGCTCATAGTCATTGATAGGCGTCACTCGCTCACCCCATTTTATGTAGGCAGCAGCCCATGTTAGGCCCGCACCAAAAGCAGCGCTCATAATATTTGCACCTGGGGTAACTAGACCTTGCTCAACAGCTTCGCATAGGGCGATTGGGATGGTCGCGGCAGAGGTGTTACCGTATTTATCGATGTTGACCATGACTTTATCATCGGCCACTTTTAATTGCTTTTGTAGCGTTTCTATAATTCGCGCATTAGCTTGATGTGGCACTAATACATCAACGTCGTCAACGGATAGGTTAGCCGCTTGTAACACGTGCTCTGTTGCTCTGCCCATACCTTTAACGGCACGCTTAAATATCTCCGGACCTTGGAAACTTAGATCAAGAGCACCTGGTGGGTTCACATAGCGATCCATGTCTGTGCCGAAATTATTCACCGCTAAAATATCGCGAGCTGATGAATCACAGCCAATCTTTGACTGTAATAAGCCTACTGGTTTGTCACTTGCTTGCACAACTACCGCACCAGCACCGTCACCAAACAATACCGCCGTATCACGACGAGCCCAGTTAATAAACCAGCTCATGCGCTCTGCACCAATAACCAGAGCGTTCTTCGCCATGCCCATACGCACTTGTGCCGTTGCCGATTGCAAGCCATACAAAAAGCCAGAACATGCTGCGCTGATGTCATAACATGCAGCGTTATTTGAACCGAGTAGCTGTTGTACTTTAGAGGCCGTATTAGGCACTAAAATATCTGGAGTACATGTTGCAACAACGATCATATCAATATCATCAGCACTTAAGCCCGCACGCGCTAGAGCTTGTTTGGCTGCTAATGATGCCATTTCAGCGGTATTAATATGCGAAATACGACGACTCTTTATGCCGGTGCGTGAGGTTATCCACTCGTCACTGGTATCCATAAAGGTGGTTAAATCATGATTGCTTAGTTCGCTTGGTGGCGTATATTTGCCCCAGCCGGTGATTTCTGCAAATTGCATAAAGTATCCTGATTATCGCTCACTCACATCATTGATGTTGAGTGACTGTATTTGATGAAATAAGTATAGAGGCAGTTATTCGGCGATTCTTGCCTGCTAACGTTGCCGTGATGTAATAGCCTTAAGTCACTGTTTTATAATTACAAAGATCAGCCTATTACGTAAAGGTAAATAGCTAAAAAGTGGCATATACTGCCAGCAAGAACAAACACGTGCCAAATGGCATGATTAAATGGTAATCGTTTGAATGCGTAAAAAACGGCACCTAAGGTGTAGGCAGCGCCACCACTGGCCAACAAAATTAGCCCGCCTGTAGCCACATTAGCTAACATTTGTGGCGCGGCAATGATCACCAACCAGCCCATCGCTAAGTAGGTTGTTAGTGATACCTTGGGAAAACGTTGCTTAAAAGTAATCTTAAAACCAATACCGACAACCGCTAAGGTCCAGACAACGGACAATAGCGCATAACCCCAAGCACCTTTAATACTAATTAGCATAAACGGCGTGTAAGTACCGGCGATTAACAAATAAATAGCACAATGATCCACCAACTTGAGTACTTTTTTGGTGGGCTGATGGGTTATGGCGTGATACAAGGTTGATGCTAAAAATAGTAGTACCATAGACGTACCATATACAATGGCACTGGTCATTTCAAAGGCGTCATTGGCAACAATGATCATTAAGGTTAACGCAGCAACGCTCAATAAAGCGCCTACGCCATGGGTGATCGAGTTGACGAGTTCTTCAGCAAAAGAATAGCCTTGAGCCATTCGAGACGAGACATTAGCGACAGTCATATAAAAAACCTAGTAAAACCAAAATTGCCGATAAATTTATAGTGGGTCTATGGATGACAAGTATGACCAGTTGCAAGTTAAACTGCAAATATTTAATCAGTGGGATCCGTCATTCAATATGAGAATCTCAGTCAATAAAAAAGTTAACAGAAATTTTTGAGATACGATCTGTTTTACAAACTTAGCTAGTTGTTTATTCGACCTTAGAGACGGTTTCATTAGCAGGTCTTTTGAGATACGATCTGTTTGGATTATACGGTATTATAAATTAACATTTCGTTAACAGTTTCAGTAGCAGGTCTTTTGGATACGATCTGTTTGCAAACACCCTCGCCCCACGTTGTCGGAAATGTGTTTCAGTAGCAGGTCTTTTGAGATACGATCTGTTTGCGTAAAGAGTACGCCGAGTTTATCATTGAGAAGTAGTTTCAGTAGCAGGTCTTTTGAGATACGATCTGTTTGTTAATGTGTCGCGCCACTTTGGTCGATAAGGATGCGTTTCAGTAGCAGGTCTTTTGAGATACGATCTGTTTGTTAATGTGTCGCGCCACTTTGGTCGATAAGGATGCGTTTCAGTAGCAGGTCTTTTGAGATACGATCTGTTTGTTAGTAGAAATGATAGTTAGTTGTCTGGAACTTTAGTTTCAGTAGCTGGTCTTTTGAGATACGATCTGTTTGTTAATAACCTGGCCCTATATGATGGCCTTATATGGGTTTCAGTAGCAGGTCTTTTGAGATACGATCTGTTTGTTTGAACCACCACCAAACATCAACGCTGTTCCGTAGTTTCAGTAGCAGGTCTTTTGAGATACGATCTGTTTGCATGATGGCACAGGCCGAAAGGTTAACGGAGTTTAGTTTCAGTAGCAGGTCTTTTGAGATACGATCTGTTTGCACATCAGCGTATTCATCGACCAAACGAGTGCCAGTAGTTTCAGTAGCAGGTCTTTTGAGATACGATCTGTTTGTCGAGCAATACTGCAAATAGACCAGTTGGATCTAGGTTTCAGTAGCAGGTCTTTTGAGATACGATCTGTTTGCATAGACGCCGCCTCTATCTAACTCAGCTTGATAGTTTCAGTAGCAGGTCTTTTGAGATACGATCTGTTTGTCTGACGATCAGATTAAAGCGTTGACGTTACACCGTTTCAGTAGCAGGTCTTTTGAGATACGATCTGTTTGTCCGCTGTAGCGGAGGAGCTGGGCATAGATACTTAGTTTCAGTAGCAGGTCTTTTGAGATACGATCTGTTTGTCGCAATAGAGCGCACGGGCAAGCCAGAGCCAAGGTTTCAGTAGCAGGTCTTTTGAGATACGATCTGTTTGCCTTAGATTGATTGCCTAATTCGTCCACAATTGAAGTTTCAGTAGCAGGTCTTTTGAGATACGATCTGTTTGTATTATTATCGCTAATCGTATGTAAACTAATGCCTGTGTTTCAGTAGCAGGTCTTTTGAGATACGATCTGTTTGATTCTAGGCTTTTATTTTGTAACTCAGGTTATCAGGTTTCAGTAGCAGGTCTTTTGAGATACGATCTGTTTGCAGTAAATGTTCGGCTATCAATAGCTCGCAGGCTTGTTTCAGTAGCAGGTCTTTTGAGATACGATCTGTTTGTCAATATGAGAATCTCAGTCAATAGATAAAAGTCTCTTTTGATTAAATCTAGCTACCCAAAACTTGGTATGTAGTGGTCAAGTTAAATTGGCCACTACACTAGTTAAATCCTTCGATTCAGAGTGTTATCTAGCCTCCACCTGGTCTTCATAAACATATTGCTGCATTGAAAAATCATCAGGGTGTTTTTTTACAGCCAAAGCTTTAATTTCTTGCTGAATTGCCTCTTTATCCATAAATTCCTTTGCCTCAACTTGTTCTTCATATACATATTGTTGCATTGAATAATCACTTGGATACTTCTTTACGGCAAAAGCTTTAATTTCTTGCTGAGTTGCTTCGATATCCATGAACTCCTTTGCCTCAACTTGTTCTTCATATACATATTGTTGCATTGAATAATCACTTGGATACTTCTTTACGGCAAAAGCTTTAATTTCTTGCTGAGATGCTTCTCTATCCATGAACTCCTTTGCCTCTACCTGTTCTTCATATTCATATTGCTGCATTTCGACATCGTTGGGATATTTATTGATTGCAAATAGTCTGATCTGATTAGTTTTTTGTGGAGAACCACTCTTAGACTTTGTTTCTTTCTTTTGTTGCTTTTCTTTTACGTTTTCTTGTTCTTTTACAACGTCATTGTGCTCTTTCTTTTTGTTTTTTTGGAAAGTGGCGATAGGTGTATTTACTGGCGTTAGTTCTGCGCATTTTTTATTAGAGCGTAACTCAACTGGTTTAGTTAATGATTCATTGGGCGATTTCATTTCACCTTTACACTTGATAGCTTCAACATTAAATAATTCAATCTCAACAGGCTCATTATACTCTTTCAGTTCCTCTAAAACCTCCGAAGGTGAGACTGTAAAAAACTCTTTTCGATTATTCACTAGGTTGACTCTTTGTTCTGAAAACGTGTTGTGAAGATGCTTCTCTAACGACGGTGCATCATCGCTAAAAGCGAAAGCGTGTACCTCAAAGAGTTCAGGTACAGATGCGTCTCCTAACTCCTTGACGCGATCATTTGGATCTGCACGGCGTGTCATGCCAATTTTTACAACACCTTCGCCAAATGAAGTCGTATTTGAAATAATGTACACATAACCAGCACGAGTTGTTTGGGCTAAGGAGATAGCTCTTTTCTCTTTTTCTTTTAACTCTTCTAGCTGTTGCTTATGAAGTTCGTATAAGGCTTTTTGCTCTGCAGAACTCGACTCCAGTTTGGCCAACTCTTTTGCAACGAGCTTTTCCATTAATTTGCGATCTTTCTCAGCTTTTTCAGCAGCAGCCTTTATTCGTTTTTCTTCCCGTTCCGCCTCCCGTATTAAACTAGCTTCTTCTCGCTCAGCTTCTTTAAGGTCCTGTTTAGCTTCATTTAGTTCGTAGGTTAACCTTAACTCTTCAATTTTCAGTTTCAAATACTGATCTTTAAGGTAGGTTTGTACTATCGCACCCGATGCATTGATTTCATTGAACGTTTCTTGGGTTCTCTGAATGAGTCTATTAACATTATTCCAGTCAACCAGAGCTTTTGCTGCTTTAAACTCATTATCCAAGCAACGAAGACGTAGTTTAATTTCTCGATTAAATAACTTTTTTGCTTCAGATTTTTTGCCATTTACAACAACATCTTTACCCATACTACAGACACAGGCTTTCTTTTCGCTAATTAGACGTTTTAGCGAAGCTTTGACGTCTTGAAGTCGGCCTTCTATGTCACCAATATCATGGTCCTTAGCTAGCTTTCTATATGAAACAGAGTCAGTGGTTCCTACGCCTAAATAGTAATGGGATAAACGCTTTTCGCTTGTTCTCAAGTTAGCTAATTTTTCCTGATAATCAGACTGTAACTTCTGATACTCACTTGTTAATTCAGCCAGTTTTTTCTCTTCACGAGATGCAGGTTCGTATGTTTCTTCAACCCTAGCATATTGTATTTTAAGCTCATTTAATTTTGACCGTGAAGTCAATAAAAAGTATATCGAAATTGAAATTAGTATCGATAAACCAATAGTAATATACATCATAGACTCCTTTAGATTGACTCTGGCAGTTTGTTAGAAACAGTTTTGGCTTGAGATGATTCTTGTTTTAGCGCCTCTCTTATTAGCAGGCTTTCTCTATATTCCTTAGCCTCAACATCAAAATACCAATCGCATTCAATACCGAGCTCTTCCATTGCGTCAGATACCTCTTGTGGAGTCACTTTAAAGAATTCTTTTCGGTGGTTTTCAACATTTACGCGTCTATCATTGAATTTACGATGAAGTGTTTTTTCTATTCGAGGGGCATTATCAACAAACGTTAATGTATGAACGTCAAACTTAAAGGGGACACTGGCGTCACCAAGCTCGTTTACTCTGTCCATTGGCTCTAATCGACGTGTCATGCCAATTTTTACTACGCCTTCACCAAAACTACCAATATTAGATATGACATAGATGTAACCGGCTTTTGTGAGCTGAGCTTGTGAAGTTGCTCTTTCAAATTGAGTCTCTAGCTTTTCTATTTCTTTTTGCATACGACTAATCTCATGTTCCATGGCTGTAGCGCTAGCACCGTGCATTTGCTGAGCAAGTTTTTGAGCCTTTCTCAAATCAGATTTACGGTAATAAATATCATCTTCAAGTTCTTCAGTATCACCGCCTGCCTGTTTAGCTTGTTGACGCAAGATAGCTTGTTGTTTCTTCTTTTCTTGCGTTAAGTCTTCTTTATGTTTTAGTTCATTATGCCAAATGCGGAGCTCTTCTATTTTCAGGTTAAAGTACTCATGTGATATAGCTACATTCGCTGTCTCACCGAGTTTTTCTAGTTGCTCGTCAAGTCGATATAATTTCTTGATTGCGGTGTCGTAACTTGAATGTCGCATCTGCTTTCTAATAACGTCAAACTCTGCATTAAACGCTTTAAGTAGCAGGCTCTGGTACGCATTAACCATTTGGGTACCTTTGCTTTTGCTGCCAAACCATTCCCAATCAGAATACGCAGTAGTGGCGCCGCCGCGTTTTATTACATTAAACTGATTATCAAGACATTCGCCAATTTTTTCTTTTAGCGACTCGCGGTCATCAAATTTATAGGTAGGAGGTAACAATCCAACATCAATATAGTTGAGTTGTTCTTTTTTTTGCTTCAATGATTCAGTCAACTGCCTAAATATAGGTTTTCCCGCAACAATTTTCTGTTCAATCTCTTTATACGATTGTTGCAACTCACTGACAATGTCATCTACAGACTTGTTTTCAAGCGCTTTTTCTTTGCGCTCAATTTCACTTATAAGCTCATTTCGTTTCCGTGACGTTGAATACACTATAAAAAGCGTTACAGCAGTTAAAACAGCTAAAATTAGAGAGGTTAATTGGTATAGTTCAAGTTCCTTAAACATCATTTGCTCCATGGTCATAAAACATTGCTAATGTGAACCTTCAGTTCAATAAGAACAGGCACACTTAAACATTGTTTTCTAATATCGCAAATATCAAATACAGTTGAAAGCTTATTTATGATTGGTAGTCAGTTGTAGCAAATAAAATAGCTATTTTATTTGGCAAAACATTAGGTTTCTTCATAGAAATCACGCTATCTTGCCAGAATAGACTCTAATTAGTATCTTCCTAAAGCTAATTTCTCCTCCATCAAACATAGGTAGTTCTGTGATGATTAATCTCGGAGGAAATATGAAAAAATCACAGAAATGTCATATGGGATCCGTCATTCAATATGAGAATCTCAGTCAATAAATAAATTTACAAAAATCTGGCAGAAGTGCATAAAAATAGGATACTGATTTGTTAAGGGCGCGAGCAATAACAGAATAAGACGTTATAAAGCTATTCAATATATTTAGTAGCAGGTTCTTTGAGATACGATCTGTTTGTTTTACAGTGCATCAGCACTAGCGAGGGCAAAACGTTTCAGTAGCCGGTCTTTTTAGATACGATCTGTTTGTCATTTATTCAACAAATTAAACCAACTTAACTTCGCAATGCCTTCCCAAGAAATTTGCTCACCACATATAATTTGTTATTTATAAGGATTGGTGTGCTGATTATTCATCACTCGTCGTCTTTTTGAATTAGCGCATTAGTTTCATTAGCAAAAAGACATCAATCAAGAGCTGTCGTAAATAATGAGATTATTGACAATAATTCTCACTAGGAAGGAAATATTTTTTCAGAGTACTTCTCTGCAGCGCATACTATACAAGAACTCTATTGACCGAGATTCTCATATTGAATGACGGATCCCAATTGGATGGTGACGAGCTCTTTCTTCTAAAGTCGCCGGTAATGGGGGGCTATATTCAAAGAAATCCGTAATCAGTTCTCTGATTACGGATTGTGCATGATGATTTGGAGCGATTAACCTATTATCAAAGTTGATCGCAATACAATGAAAAAGAGCCCAAACAGTTTCTGGAAATCAAAAAGACACCATTAACTTTAATTACGCCATAATATGGTCATAGGCTCTTTATTATTTTAGTGCAACAATAAATTATAAGTTGCCCAAGCCTGTTTTGGCGTCTTTAACGATGGTGTCTAAGCAACCGAACATGCCTTCACAGCCTCCGGAAGCTTTTACGATCATACCTTTTTTGATGGCAGGAACGACATCTTCATCCACATAAACAAACGAGCGTTTTTGCAGAACATTTTTGTCGTCCAAAAGCTCACCCTCAGCAATCTCAATCAAATCGCCGTCAATTAATTGGTAGATTTTCACATCCAACTTCGCTTTAGCACCTTTGGTACGACCTAAAGTGGTTTCAAAGTAGGTACGACCTTCCGCGGTACGTGCACCAACGATATTGCCTTGTGCACCGACGAATTTAACCAAGTTTTGGTATTCGTCTGTCCCTTGCACCATTAAGTCATTAACCGCTGAATTCATCGCACCTAAGGCATAGCTTTTCACATCACAAGAACGACTTGCTGGGTTGTCTTGGGTGCTTATATCGCTACCTTCTAGCTGCTGGTAAGAAACACGTTCCATGGAAGGTAGAGAGCGAATGGTTAGTGTACCTTTGGCACTGGCTTTGTAACTACAGTAAGGAGCACTGGTATGTGATTTACCGTCTTTGTCGGTCCAGCTTCTGGCTGGTTCATATTCGCTAGACCAACCTACTGAAGTGACATCGGCAATAATCACGAAATCTGCAACTTGCTCACCAGTGTAAGGCTTGGCTTTGGCACCAGCATTTTGCTGGGCAAATTCAATTTCTTTTTGCAAACCTTTAGCTAGGTTACGGTCAACGGTTTCAGAACCAGATGTGTTGATGATGTTTTCAACATTAGATACAAACAAGTCCGATTTATGTTTGGTGCTGGTTACCAATATTTGCAGGTTTTCTGAATTAGCCTTATCGTCGCTCCAAGTCGATAAAGCTGGAATGTTGGTAATTGGCGCTGTTGGCAGGGCGATTTTAGGTGTCGTTCCACACGCAGTAATTAAGGTCGCTAATGCGGTGAGTGATGCTATTTTTATTATTTGTTTTTTCATTTTTTTTCTCCATGAAATGAATATTATTATGTTCCCAATAATTGAGTTTTCACATTTTCTAATAGTTGCTTTTGGGCCATGGCTTGGGCGCCAGCTGTATTAGAAAATGATACCCCACGCGATGTAATGGTTTGCTGTTGCAATACGCTGCCATGCTCATCAAGTAATGATATATTAGCTTCGTAATTCGCGTAGTATTGACTAAAGGCAACGTCGGTTGACATCGTTAGTACAATTCTGACCTCTCCAGTGCGGCTTTTGCGGTTGGTGAGCTGTATTTTTGAGCCTTGCAATTGTTCCCTGAGGCTGGCAGTTAATTTGGCGTTACTGTCGCCAACTATGTTTAGGCGATAAAGGTTGCGCTTTTGGCATTTTTTAAATAATTTGGCAAAGCTTGCGACAGTCGACTTGGCTTCTTGTACTTGGTCTTCAGAGCCACCGTTGCCCAGATAGGCACCAATAAGCCCGGAAAGATTGGATTGATCGGTAGAGGTATTAGACAGTTCAAACCAACAGGCAGGGCCAGGCGCATCAATGAACTCTTCCATCATCCAGCTCAGTTCTTCGGCACTCTCATGTACTTGATTTAGTAGTGATTGAGACAGTTGGGTACGGTCAATTTTGATTACCACCCACCAACGATTATCCACCTGTTCTGATTGGATAATGTCGACCCGTGGAAATTGAATAGGAATGGTTTTTGATCGGGTTCTAAACACGGTTTTGTCAGAAACATGGTGATTTTCCTTGACGATATGCAGCTCAGTGTCGACCTGGTTTTTGGAATACAGCTTTTGCGATACGTCGGCAAAGGCCGCTTGTTTGGCCTGTTCATAGACACTGTCCGAACCAACACCATAGATAAATACGTCGGTATCTAAAGGTGGTTGGATGTCTTTGACATAGGCGTTCGTGACGAATGACACCGTTACAATGATGGTCGAAAATAATGTTTTCATCATGGCTTTTGTGATCCCTAAATAAAAGTTTATAGAGTTTGAGTACTGATCGAATCCTAGCTACAAACTCTGAACTTTCTCGGCAAAATATTGCTTACTGTTTAGCACTTTCACCAGGTAACGCTGGGTTTCTGTGTGAGTACGTTTTTGAATGACCTGATACACTTCATCGGGCGTTAGAGTATTGATCACGGCAATGGCTTTTTTACGGTTTTTATCGCCTTTGTTAAAGGCACGAGCTAGGTTGCCTATGCCAGTGTTGTAGGCTGCTATGGCGCAATAAAGACGACTTACGGGATTTTTTACTTCGTTTAAATAACTGGTCAATAAGATGTTGAGATAAGCGCTACCAAACTTAATGTTCTCGGTGCTGTTAAACAAGGTGGCTTGCGAGGGCTTATTATTGTCTTGGAACTTACGGCGATTCACATCTAGGCCAGCAGTTGAGGGCACTACTTGCATTAAACCAAAAGCTGGAATAGGCGATTGTGCCACCGGGTTAAAGCTACTCTCAGTTTCCATGATCGCCAAAATTAATTCTGGATCCAGTTGCCATTTGTTCGCGTTGTTTTTTACCGATGCCAGAAAATGCTCCGCCCGCTTCACACGAGCCCCGTCCAACGAAATGCGATAGGTTTTCATGTTTTTGCCTAATAAGGCATTCACTTTATCGGCATCGGCGGTGGTCAATGTTTCTTTTTCTTTTTCCAGCTCGGTGATCAAGTTTTTGGCATCGGCCATTTCGTCTTTTTGTCGCATGCGCTCTTTAAGATTTGCATGGCTGACTTGCTCAGTGTAATGCTCAAGCTGTTGAATTTGTTGTTCAAGTTTTCCAACATTTTTGTCAATAAGTGCCTGGCCCGGATTAGGAGGTGTGACTAATATCGCCTTTTGTGACAAGATTTGTGGACTGGTGCTGATATCCGACGATAAGTAATCTAGCAATGTGTTGTTTGCTGCTGCCAGTGGACTGCTTGGTGCTTTGGGGAGAGCAGAGAGCACCGGATCGGCTTTTACCACCTCATCAATAGGCTTATCCAAACTGAGTGCTAATGTCTGTTCTATTTTTTGACTGATCTGCTGTTCGGATAAGCCCTCTGTATCTAATATACTTACTTCGACAAAATCATTTTGAAAATCGCCAATGAGTTTCACGTTCATATCGTCTGAGTAATGAATAAATTCAGATGAGGAACTAACATCGGCGACCCCCCATTTTGCTCTGACTTCGGCCTTAAATTGCTGATATCGACTTAAGTATTCATTTTTAAAAGTATGATATTCTTTCAGTCGCTTTTTTGAAAACTCAGCGAATGTCGGCTTTCCATTGGACGACGCTTCGGCGGCAATCGGGTGTACTGTCAACAATCCTAGGGCTACGGACAGAGCAATGGTTTTCATAAATTAATCCTTTAATTAGTGACTTTTAGTGTAAAGAAGAAATTCAAATTCGGTTAATACAGAATCGGCGATGACAGACAGTTCCAATTCCCCCACGCCATATAAATTAGTTTGGGTTTTGGCCATAAGCTTAGCTAAGCGGTCATTGATTTGGGCCGGATCTTCCACGTCCATTTCCAATGCATCGTATATCGACTTGACTTCAGTTTTATTCAATGCTGATATGCCATCGTAGCCAATCGAACCGAAATACTTGTTGATGTATAGGTTTTCTCGCCCTTGCTGCTCTCTGATCAAGAGGTAATCAACGTTATTGTAATCTAGGGTGTAATCGTCAATTTTTGCAGTTTTACCATTTAAGGCTTGGCCTGCGATCGAGGTTTCTTTATTGAGCAGATCTAATGGCACAAAATCGTCTTCTAGTGACGTAATGGTGTAACCCATAACTCGATTTTCTTTACCCACTAAAGTCAGTAAGAATTTGTCGTTAAAATAATAATAAAACTTTAACGTATCCTCATACTTCGAGGCTTTTACAAACTGTGGGGCACCAAAAAACTGCTCAACGTAATTAATATTGTTGCCAACATTTACCTTGGCCAATTGTTGATATTCGTATTCGTGGGTGAATTCAGATTTCACCGTAACATACACATCGGCTAACACTTCTTTGGTGTCACCCCATTGCCCAAGCGCAATAAGGCTACCTAGGATCACTAAAGAGCCACTTTTCAGCCTAGCTGGTAGATCCTTAAAGGGAAATAAGGAGATCATTTCGAACCTATTTGTATTAGTTATTTAATGTTTCGCGAGTGAATTCCAGCAATAAGTTGGATTCATCTTCTGGGCTTAAGGTTAATGGCGCTTTGGCGATAACTTGCTTTTTCATGCGCTCGAAATCCGCTGGTGCCATGCCTACTTGGACACAGAAGTTACGCACACCGTTAATGTCAGCATAATCACGCTGGATGATGCGGGTACCACGCAGTGATGAGCTGGTGATGCTTTTGGTGTCGGATTGGAACTTTTCGGTGGAAAAGGTTACGCCAGCTTCAGTAGCTTTATCAGCGATGTTTTTCTGTAAGTTGCTTATCATCATGTCCAGCTCGGTAGATAATTCAGCCCGCGCCATGGTGGCGGCTTGTTGCGAGTCAATGTTGAAACTGCTTGATGCTGGTACACACGAGGAAACACTGCCTTCTGGCGGGGTTAATACCCACTTAGGCATGGACATCCCCATGTTTTGTGCTTGCGTATCTGGGGTGGTGCTACAGCCGGTCAATAATACGGCAGAAGTAATGGCAGAAAGTGCCAATAGATTAAACTTGCGCATGTAAATACCTTTATTATTTTTGACAGCGGGAAACGCGCTGTTTAGTGAAATGCTACTTCGTTTTGTGGTAGAGCAACTTACCGATTTCTTAAGTCGGATAAAGCTCGTTAGCAATGTTTTTTCATATTAATAACATTTTTAATAATTAAATGAAATATTTTTTTACAAAGTGTTGTTGGTGTTTACATTTTTTTAAGGCTGGATTCGTGCTTGTTTGAAAAGAAGTCTGTCACATTTGTTTAATTGTTAGGCGTTGTGTTACGGCGTATTTGCAATCAGTCGATGTTATAAGTTTTACAGCTATTTTGATGAGCATGGTGGGATAGTAGATATTTTGCATCGTGTTCAGGTTGTAACGGTCATGTAACGGTCAGATCTAGTACACTTTATGCTCGAACACCATAATTCACCTTACATTTTTTAATTGAAGGATTATTACTAAGAGGCTTTAGTGAAGTGATGTGAACTTTACCTATTCTATCGGTAGCTTCAGTCACTTCAACTTCAAAATAGTAATTAAAATAGGTCGGCTTGTTTTCCAAAAGGATATAGGGGTAACTTGTAATTGACCATGCACCTTTTAGCTTCTGGTTGCCTTTTTCGAAGGATTTGAACGTACCATTAGGCATTAAATCTATGGCAATATCCGTTTCGCATAGTGACGATTCATAACGTTTTGCTAAATCCGCTACATTCTTTCCACTGTTGACGGTAACACCCTGAGGAACAATAAATAAGCCCAGTGTATTTTGCGTGTACCAATGATTAGACGAAAACAATGAATTGACGTTATCTACGTTAATATTGAGCTCACGTAAGGCTTCTTTAACAGTATCTACAATTTGCTCATCACGTACGAATGGTGAATAAACGATACTTGTCGAGGTTATATCTGCAGGATACTCGTGTTGATTTATTTCAACATTAAAACCTTGTTTCTCTAGCTTAGCTTGAATAGAAAGAGCCAAATTTTCATTTAAATATAGTCGATTTAAATGGACCGTTGGTGCAGAAGAGCAGCCGACGATTATCACGCAAAGTATCGCGGCTGTTAGCTGATAGAGTTTCATCATATTTGTTGTTGTTAATCGACGCGGTACCGCTTTGGTTAAGTTTCTCATTCATTGTGCAATGCCACTAAAATAAAAAACCTGCTTATTGCAGGCTTTTATCTATGTAGCACAACGTGATTAGTCTTCTAGTAGCGCTTCGAGTTCACCTTCATAAAAGGCTAACTCTTTTTCCAATTCCATTTGCTCTTTTAGTTGCTCAATCTCTCGCCATTTACGTTTTGGTTTTCCCTTTGACTTGGGTTTGCCTTCAATGATTTCCATAATGCTTTCAATTGTATCCATGATAAAGCTCCCTAGTTGTTCTTCTACGTCAATAAAGCAGAGCTCAATAAAGGTGTAGGTTATTGTTCAACCGCTTTCTGTTCTTTAATAACACAATAGATTTGTTTGTGAAACATTTTTTTTACACTAACTGGTGGCTAGAGAGGGGGATTTTCGGCATAAAAAAAGAGACAACGCCTTGTTGTCTCTTATTGGTGCTAGATGTTAGCTAAGGTTGAAATTAATTCATCTATTTTTACAGCATCTTGGTAAGCTTTTCTTCAAGTTTGATTTGGTCAACGGTAAAGCCACGAATACCTTCAGCTAGTTTTTCGGTCGCCATAGCATCTTCGTTCATTTGCCATCTGAATTCTTGCTCTGTAATAGCAGTAGGGCGCTCACCGCTAGCCATGCTGGCATCGAGTTTACGGATAACCTCGCCATCAGCTTGTTCAAGCTCATCAAGTAGCTGCGGACTAATGGTTAGGCGATCACAGCCAGCCAGCTCTAAAATCTCTTCTTTATTTCTAAAGCTAGCACCCATTACGATAGTGTTGTAACCATACTGTTTGTAGTAGTTATAAATATTGGTCACAGAGACTACACCAGGATCTTCTGTAGCTGGGTAGCTGTCTTTGCCGGTCGATTTTTTGTACCAATCAAGAATTCGGCCAACAAAAGGTGATATCAAATAAACCCCAGCTTCAGCACACGCTTGTGCCTGAGCAAACCCGAACAACAGCGTTAAGTTACATTGAATACCTTTTTGCTCTAATATTTCAGCAGCGCGAATACCTTCCCAAGTTGACGCCATTTTAATCAGAATGCGATCTTTACTCACGCCGTGCTGTTGATACAGGTCGATTAATTTTTCCGCTTTTTCCACTGTGGCTTGTGTATCAAATGACAGTCGAGCGTCAACTTCGGTAGATATGCGACCTGGAATTTCTTTTAATATCTCTAAACCGATTAAAACAGATAACATATCGGCAGCATCAACGACTTGTTGCTGCTTATCGTTACTTTGATTTTTACCATAGGCGACAGCTTGCTCGATAAGCGGCTGGTAATTGTCTAATTCGGCCGCTTTTAATAATAAAGACGGATTGGTGGTTGCATCAATCGGTTTGAATTTTGCTATCGCTTGGACATCACCAGTATCGGCGACAACGGTAGTCATTTCTTTTAGTTGGGCAAGTTGCGAAGTCATAACAGCAGCAATCCTTAATTAGGTGTTAGAATTTGATGAAAAAAAACATCAAGGCGAATGGTTTTTACCTTGGTTACGCTTAATTAGCGTTATCTTATTTATATATGTAGTAAAATTAGCAAATTTAAATGGTCCGCTCTAGATTTTTTTCACCACCGTTACTTTTGTCGGCGCAAACAATCACCACAAATTTCCGAGTTTGAGGGAGTTTGCATCGATTTTTGGGATTTGTGTTATCAGAAAATTTTATCTTCCCACCTCTGAATATAGTCGCATTTACGTGATATAGTTGCCTTATCTGCATAAAAACTAAAATTCAATTTAGAAAGAGCAACTTATGTTAATTGTCGTATCTCCCGCTAAAAATCTGGACTATGAAACTCCCCTTGCAACCGAGCAATATACTCAGCCAGAGCTGCTTGAGCATAGCCAAGAGCTCGTTGATGTATGTGTCAAATTAACACCCGCACAATTGTCATCATTAATGAGTATTAGTGACAAACTTGCCGGTTTGAATGCGGCGCGCTTTGCCGAGTGGGCACAACCTTTTACACCAGCTAATGCTCGACCTGCAGTGCTTGCGTTCAATGGTGATGTTTACACAGGGCTTGATGCACCGTCTTTTAAAGCTGAACATTTTGACTTTGCACAGCGTCACATGCGCATTCTTTCTGGGCTTTATGGGGTTTTAAAACCACTTGATTTAATGCAGCCATATCGACTTGAAATGGGCACTAAGTTAGAAAACCCACGTGGCAAAAACTTGTATGAGTTTTGGGGAAACATTGTTACTGATCACATAAACCAAGCACTTGCATCACAAGGTGATGACGTGTTGATTAACCTTGCATCAACTGAATACTTTAAATCAGTTAAGAAGAAACAACTGAAAGGCAAAATTGTTACCCCTGCGTTTAAAGATTGGAAAAATGGTCAGTATAAAATGATCAGCTTCTACGCTAAAAAAGCGCGAGGTTTGATGGCACGTTACATTATCGATAATGAAATCACCGACGTGCAACAGCTAAAGCAGTTTGATGTTGATGGCTATCAGTATAACGACGCGCTATCGACCGCGAATGAGCCGGTATTTACCCGTAAGCTTGAAGCATAGTTGTTGGCGTTATTTGCTAGAGCTAATGTAGCGCTAATTTTGCGGGGTTCTTAAGTTAGCTAAGTCATTGATTAATAAACTCAAATTTAGTGTGTAAAAAAGGCTGCCTAAGGCAGCCTTTTTTAATGTTACTTAGCGTGTGAATTACCACAGTGACTATTTCTGGGCTTTCTTTCTCGCTTTTTTCTCTTTTTTCTTTTTCTTCGCCAGTTTTTGTTGGCGCGTTAAACCTGCGCTTTTCTTTGCCTTAACTTTCGCTTTAGGCTTTTTCTTCGCAGGTACTCGCGCTTCTTTATGTAGCGGGCGCAAACCTTCAATCACGCGACGAGGTAGTTTTTCCTCAATATAGCGTTCGATTTTGGCAATGTATGCCATGTCATGTGCTTCAACTAATGAAATTGCCGTACCTTTTTTACCGGCACGACCGGTACGACCAATACGGTGCACGTAAATATCGGCTTTGCGTGGAATATCAAAGTTAATCACGTGAGTCACATCATCAATATCCAAACCGCGGGCTGCAACATCGGTAGCAATCAAAATATTGACATGGCCATTTTTAACGCGAGCAACGGCGCTGTTACGCTTATCTTGTGGCATTTCACCTTCAAGCCAGGCGTTTGGTAAATCTTCACTTTGCAATTTACCCGACAGATACTGCACCGTTTCACGCTTGTTGGCAAATACCACAACGCGCTTTGCACTTTCGTCTTTTAGCAATGCCGTTAATAACTGGAACTTGTGCTCTTTACTGTCAGCAAGGTGGACCCACTGATGTGTTTTGGCTTTTTCTTTACGTGATGGATCAGACTCTAAAAACACTGGGTCGGTTAAGATCTCTTTCGAAAAGCGAATAATACCAGCCCCAGCTAAGGTTGCCGAAAATAGTAGGGTTTGCTTACGCCATCTTGCTTCGCCGGCAATGCGGTTAATGGATTCGCTAAAGCCCATATCGAGCATACGATCGGCTTCATCTAATACTAAGATTTCAATTTCGCGCGCATCGAATTGTTCGGTTTCAATGTACTCAAGTAAACGACCCGGCGTGGCAATTAGCATATCGGTGTTTTTGGTTAAGATCTCTTTGTGCGAGCCGTAGTTAACGCCACCAGTGATTAAGCCAATTTTAATGTCCGTATGTTGGGTGAGTAATTCTGCTTGCTCGAAAATTTGTGTCGCAAGTTCACGGGTTGGCGCAAGCACTAATACACGCGGGAAACCTGGTTTGGTGCGAGGATAATCCAATAAGTGTTGCGCACAAGGAAGAATAAATGCCGCAGTTTTACCCGTTCCAGTGGGGGCCGATGCTAAAACATCTTTGCCTGCCATTGCTTCTGGCAAAACCAACTGTTGAATGGAAGTGGGCTTTTTAAAGCCGGCTTTATCGCAGCCGCCTACTAAAGCATCATCAAGATCAAATTGTGCAAACATGAATGGAGTGTACCTTTGTTGTTGCTTTTACAGAGTATATCGTAAATATCAATGAAGACGCCGATTTTTTAACCGGCGTTATTTAGAATGTCGTTAATTTCGCTGAGGATTTGTTCACACCAATCCTTAATGCGTTGTTCGGTTAAGTCGTATTGGTTTTCATCATCAAGACTCAAGCCTACAAAAAATTCGCCGTCCTCGGTTAGGGCTTTGGATGCTTCAAATTCGTAACCTTGATTTGGCCAATAACCGACGATGGTTGCCTGGTGGGCAATAACCTCGTCGTGCAACATGCCTAACGCATCTTGGAACCATTGACCGTAGCCTTCTTGGTCACCTAAACCAAATAGGGCAACAATTTTATCGTCAAGCTTTAAACTGGCGATGTCATCCCAAGTAGACTCCCAGTCTTCTTGCAGTTCACCGAAGTCCCAAGTAGAGATACCAAAAATGACAATATCGTACGCTTGGCAATCAGCCAATGGCGCATCCTTTATATTAATGGTGTCGACTAAATCGGCACCGATTTCAGCCTGAATTTTTTCAGCTGCCATTTCGGTGTAACAGGTTGTCGATCCGTAAAATAAGCCTATTTTCATTACCGTGCGGGCACCGTTAGATAATTTGCGGCGATTCTACCGTAAATTACAACAAGATACTAACCTAAAGTCGCTTGATTAGCGTATTGCTGTTAGGCAATAACTGCAGTGTAACATTGTTGCCCTATGGGGTTTACTTATCGGTGATATTCACCGGTAAGATTTTATCAGTTACTGTTGTTTACTAAGCACCGATATTAGCTAACCGCATTGGTCATTATATTTGCGCGTTAGCGGTTATACTTAACACGCGAGTTAGCTGTTAAGGGGTCTGTTAGCTGTACTGCGTTGAAGTAATTGGGGGTTTACCTTGCATTTACATCAATAAGGCAGTAATTTTATCGGCCGTTTGTTGGTCTAAATGATGGAATGAGTATATTGACGAGCTTTAAGTTTGCTTTAATGTCGTCATTTTGACCGAATTAAGCTGAAGCCATTGTGATATCGTAGCCTCGGTTTGCTATTGATTTATATTGTTGGTTAAGAAGTTTTCAAAAAGGTTTTTTATGAAGTTAATTAAAATTGTGGCAGGTCTCTGTGCAGCCACCATGTTCTCCCTAAGCGTTTATGCGCAAGACATTAATGCACAAATCAAAACCAACCTGCAACGTGTTGGCTTAAAAGTTGAGTCAATCAAACCGTCAAAGATGGCCAATCTTTACGAAGCATTCACCGACCAAGGGTTGTTTTATACATCGGCGGATGGCAAGTTTTTGATCCAAGGTAAGCTGTATCAAATGAGCGATGAGGGTATCAACTCGTTAACCGAAGAGTCGCTATCTGCAGAGCGTGTTGCTGGCATGGAACAGTTTAAAGAGTCGATGATTGTCTTCCCTGCCAAAGAGGAAAAATACCAAGTAACGGTGTTTACTGATTTAACCTGTGGTTATTGTCGTCGCTTGCATGAGCAAGTTGATACCTTTAATGAGTTAGGTATTACTGTGCGTTACTTAGCGTTTCCGCGTGGCGGTATTGCCAGTCAAGGCTACCGTGATATCCGCAGTGTTTGGTGCAGTGAAGATCAACAAACCGCGATGACAACAGCAAAAGCCGGTAAACAAGTCGATAAAAAAGTGTGTAATCAGCCGGTAGCTGAACAATACGACTTTGGTAAAAAAGTAGGGGTAACAGGCACACCAGCGATTATGTTGGACGATGGCCTAATGATCCCAGGCTATAAGTCAGCAGAAGATATGCACGAAATTTTACAAATGTATTCGGCGCGTAAAGGTTAATCGAAACTTATCAGCGTGTGACACATGTTAATTAAGGCGCTATCAAGCGCCTTAATTGTTTTCAAGCCTTTGCTGTTACGCTACCCTTAGAGCATTGTTATATCATCACCTAGGGTCGACAGACCTTAGCCAACGTCAGATTATACGCATGGACAAGCAAATTCGCCGTCGTCACAAGGTTGACGATTCACACCTAAATAGCACAATACACCCTGTTTTAAAGCAAGTTTATGCAAGTCGTGGTATCTCTGATAACGCTAAGCTAGAGCAAACATTGCAAGTGATGTTAGCTCCTACGTTACTCAAAGGAATCGAACAGGCTAGCCAGTTACTTGTCGAGGCGATTGCCAAGCAGCAACGCATCATCATTGTTGGTGACTTTGATGCTGATGGCGCAACCAGTACAGCTGTGATGATGCAAGGCTTATCATTACTTGGTTCAAGTAATCATGATTTTATCGTTCCTAATCGTTTTGAATATGGCTATGGGCTAACCCCGGAAATCAGTGATTTAGCCAAGCAAACTGGGGCTGAGGTGATTGTTACCGTTGATAACGGCATTAGTGCGGTTGAAGGCGTTGCCCGAGCGAAACAACATGGGTGCCAGGTTATTGTTACCGATCATCATTTACCGGGTGAAAAAATACCAGATGCCGACGCCATTGTTAACCCGAACCAACACGGTTGTGAGTTCCCCAGCAAATCACTTGCAGGGGTTGGTGTCGCGTTTTATTTAATGCTGGTGACACGACAACATATGCGTCAGCGCAATTGGTTTGCAGAGCGACATATCGCAGAGCCAAACCTAGCGCAACTGCTAGATTTAGTGGCTTTAGGTACTGTTGCCGATGTGGTTAGTCTTGATCAAAACAACCGAATATTAGTCGCCCAAGGTTTAAAACGTATTCGCGCAGGTGCAACTCGCCCCGGTATTGTTGCCTTAATTGAAGTGGCTGGGAAAAATCAGCAAAAGCTCACCGCAAGTGATTTTGGTTTTGGTTTAGGGCCACGATTAAATGCCGCAGGGCGACTTGATGATATGAGCCTTGGTATTAAGTGTTTACTGGCTGATGACATGTACCAAGCGCGATTAATCGCTGCCGAGCTTGATGATCTCAATAAAGCGCGTCGCGAAATAGAGCAGGGCATGCAAATTGAAGCCGAGCAAATCCTCAAGCAATTGCAATTTTCAAACGATAATATCCCGAGCGCTTTGGCGTTGTATCAAGACGATTGGCATCAGGGGGTCATTGGTATTGTTGCTGGCCGCATTAAAGAAAAATACCACCGTCCGACCATCGTTTTTGCTGATGGCGATGATGGTGAAATCAAAGGCAGTGCCCGTTCAATTCCCGGCTTACATATCCGTGATTTACTCGAGCATATTGACAGTCAGCACCCTGAACTTATCGTTAAATTTGGTGGTCACGCTATGGCCGCAGGGCTAACCATTAAGGCAAATCAATTTAAACGTTTTGAGCAGCTGTTCGCAGAATATGCCAGTAAACAACTGACCGACGATTTATTGCAAGGGGTGATACTTACCGATGGTGAGTTACCCGCAGAATGTTTTAGTGAGGAGTTTGCTACGCTGATTAAGGGTGCAGGCCCGTGGGGACAGAGCTTTCCTGAACCTGTTTTTGATAATCATTTTCAACTTGTACAACAGCGTATTGTCGGTGATAAACATTTGAAGATGGTTCTCCAATATGGCGACGTAGTCGTTGATGCCATAGCCTTTAATGTCGATGTGCAGCAATGGCCAAATCCGCAGTGTCAATGGGTGCATGTGGCGTTTAAATTGGATATCAATGAGTTTCGCGGCCGACAAAGCTTACAGCTTTTGATTGATTATCTGAGCGCAGCTTAAACGTTACTTATCGACAATTATTCTCCCTTATATCGGCCATTTACTTAACTCTAGCTCGTCTATACTTGGCTATAGTTAAGTAGGTGCTCTGTTTGGCTAGTTTTTTTTGCGCAAAACGGCTGTTCATTCTGTATTCTGCGTGATAGATACGCTACAATGCGCGATTATTGTCAACAATGCGATTTTTGTAAGTTTTGATGTTTGAAATCAATCCCATATTAAATCAAATCAAAGATATTCAAGCTCGTACCGAAGTGTTACGTGGCTATCTTGATTATGAGCTAAAAGCTGAACGTTTAATGGAAGTTAATCGCGAACTTGAGCAACCTGATGTTTGGAACGAGCCTGAACGCGCGCAAGCGTTAGGTAAAGAGCGTAGCTCTTTAGAGTTAGTGGTTAAAACCATTGATGATATGGACGCCGGTTGTGAAGATGTTGAAGGTTTAGTTGAGCTGGCGGTTGAAGCCGAAGACGAAGATACCTTTAACGAAGCGATTGTTGAGCTAGAAGGCCTTGAAGCACAGTTAGCCAAACTTGAATTTCGCCGTATGTTTTCCGGTGAACAAGATGGCAATGATTGTTACCTTGATATCCAGTCAGGCTCTGGTGGTACCGAAGCTCAAGATTGGGCGAGCATGTTAATGCGTATGTACCTTCGCTGGGGCGAGGCACATGGCTTTAAAGTTGAAGTGATGGAAGAAACCGATGGTGACGTGGCTGGCATTAAAGGCTGTACCATTAAGTTTTCTGGTGAATACGCATACGGCTGGCTACGGACCGAAACAGGTGTCCACCGTTTAGTGCGTAAATCACCGTTTGACTCAAATGCGCGTCGCCACACATCGTTTGCTTCAGCGTTTGTTTACCCAGAGATTGATGACAATATTGATATTGATATTAATCCGGCCGATTTACGTATCGATACGTTCCGCGCGTCAGGTGCCGGCGGTCAGCACGTAAACAAAACCGACTCAGCGATTCGTATAACCCATGAACCTACCGGCGTGGTAGTGCAATGTCAGGCGGATCGTTCGCAGCATAAAAACAAAGCGCAAGCGATGAAAATGTTGCAAGCAAAACTGTACGAGCTAGAAATTCAAAAGCAAAACGAAGATAAGCAAGCATTAGAAGAAGGCAAGTCGGATATTGGCTGGGGTAGCCAAATTCGCTCTTATGTGCTTGATGACAGTCGCATTAAAGATTTACGTACTGGCGTTGAATCACGCAATACTCAAGCGGTACTCGACGGTGCGTTAGACCCATTTATTGAAGCCAGCTTGAAATCTGGCCTGTAATGAACGAGATATAAAGATGACAGAACAAGTTAAAGACGAAAACAAGTTAATTGCCGAGCGTCGCAGCAAGCTGGAGAATATTCGCCAGAATTGCTCTGCAAACGCACACCCAAACGATTTTATTCGCGAGCACTATGCTGCGGATATCCAAGCAAAACATGGTGAGCAAGATAAAGAAGAGCTAGAAGCTCAAGCGCACACCTACGCTGTTGCAGGTCGTGTTATGGCAAAACGTGGTCCGTTCTTGTTATTACAGGACATGAGCGGTCGTATCCAAGCTTACGCGAGCAAAGATGTACAAAAAGATATCAAAGCACGCTACGGTGTACTAGACATCGGTGACATCATTGGTGTTAAAGGTGTATTAAGCAAGTCGGGTAAAGGCGATCTTTACATCGACATGCAAGAGTACAAGTTACTAACCAAATCACTGCGTCCGTTGCCAGAGAAATACCACGGTTTATCAGATCAAGAAATGAAATACCGTCAACGTTACGTTGATTTGATCATTAACCAAGAAACTCGTAAAACCTTTGAAGTGCGCTCAAAAATCGTTAGCGGTATCCGTAAGTTTTTAACTGATCGCAACTTTATGGAAGTGGAAACGCCAATGCTACAAACCATCCCAGGTGGTGCAACGGCAAAACCATTTGAAACCTACCATAATGCGCTAGACATCGATATGTTCTTGCGTATCGCACCAGAGCTTTACTTGAAGCGTTTGGTTGTTGGTGGCTTTGAGCGTGTATTCGAAATTAACCGTAACTTCCGTAACGAAGGTTTATCGACCCGTCACAACCCAGAATTCACCATGATTGAATTCTACCAAGCGTACGCGACTTACGAAGACTTAATGAACTTAACTGAAGATATGTTACGCACATTAGCGGAAGATATCTTAGGTGATGCGGTTGTTCGCAACACCGTAAAAGATGCTGATGGTAACGTGGTGGAAGAGAAGTTCTACGACTTTGGTAAGCCATTTGCACGTTTATCAATGATGGATGCCATCATCAAGTACGCACCACACCTTGATGAGGCGGTTATCCGTGATCCGGAAAATCGTTTTGACGAGCTAAAAGCCATTGCTAAGCAAGTTGGTGTAAAAGAGCCTGAAGGCGACAATGTTTGGGGCCCAGGTAAGTACCTATGTGAAATTTTTGAAGAAGTGGCTGAGCATCAGCTTGACCAACCAACCTTCATCACCGAATACCCATGGGAAGTATCGCCACTAGCTCGTCGTAATGATGAAAACCCGTTCATTACCGACCGTTTTGAATTCTTCGTTGGTGGCCGTGAATTGGCCAACGGCTTCAGCGAGCTTAACGACGCTGAAGACCAAGCAGCACGCTTTAGAAAGCAAGTGGAAGAAAAAGACGCTGGCGATGATGAAGCAATGCACTACGATGAAGATTACGTGACCGCACTAGAGTATGGCTTACCGCCAACGGCTGGTGAAGGTATTGGTATTGACCGTTTGGTGATGTTATTCACTGACTCACCAACGATTAAAGACGTTATTTTATTCCCGCACATGCGTCCGGTAGCTGAGTAATCTGCATATATCGACGTAATATGTGATATTAAAAGCCGCTTATAAAAAGCGGCTTTTTTGTCGTTTAAATTTTTCTGTTGCGACTAGCAGCTAGGCTATAATTCGCGACAGCAGATCTTAACAATAGGTTTATATGAACAGTAAAACAGCTATTGGCAAGCGAACGCTGATGGGCTTTGACTTTGGTACGGCGCACATCGGCATTGCTATCGGTCAAGAATTCACACAAAGTGCACGTGGCTTAAAAGCGATTAAAGCGCGAGACGGTATTCCTAATTGGGATGACATCCAACGATTAATTAACGAGTGGCAGCCGGATGTTTTAGTGGTTGGTCTGCCGTTGAATATGGACGGTACTGAGCAACCGTTAACAGCGCGAGCGCGCAAGTTTGCCAACCGCTTGCATGGTCGCTTTGGCATTGAAATGGCATTGCAAGATGAGCGTTTAACGACAGCCGATGCCAAAGCACAGTTATTTGACGATGGTGGTTATCGTAATTTACAAAAAGATAATATCGACTGTATGTCGGCAGCCCTTATTGTCGAGAGCTTTATGGCAAGTCAGCAGTAAAATAGTATCTACTTGCTAATCATAGGTAAAACAAAAATGCTCACCTCGGTGAGCATTTTTTTATGGCCAAATAGATGATAATCAATAGAGTGTTGGCTAGTGAATCAAACGAGCACGGATGGTGCCGTCAATCTGGCGCAGTTGTTGTAATGCGGTTTCACTGTCTTTCGCTTCCACATCAATAACGACGTAACCAATTTGATCATCAGTTTGTAAGTACTGCGCGTTGATGTTGATATCACGATCGGCAAAGGCACGGGTAATTTGGTTTAAAATACCTGGCTGGTTTTTGTGAATATGGAATAAGCGTGAGCTGCCAGTGTGCTCTGGTAGCGATACTTCTGGGAAGTTAACGGCTGATAAGGTCGAGCCGTTATCAGAGTATTTAACGATCTTACCAGCTACTTCACGGCCAATGTTTTCTTGTGCTTCTTTAGTTGAACCACCAATATGCGGTGTTAATATCACATTATCAAAGCCACGTAATGGTGAGATAAATTCATCATCATTGGTTTTTGGCTCAACAGGGAATACGTCAATCGCTGCACCGCCGATGTGCTTGCTTTCAAGCGCTTCAGCAAGGGCTTGAATATCGACGACAGTCCCGCGTGATGCGTTGATGAAGATTGCACCTTGCTTCATTTGTTCAAACTCAGCAGTACCAATCATGTTTTGCGTTTCACGTGTTTCTGGTACGTGTAAAGAAATCACATCGGCGGTATTTAATAGTTCGGTTAGGCTATTTACTTGTTCGGCATTGCCAAGCGGTAGTTTGGTTTCAATATCATAAAACTTAACGCGCATACCAATATGCTCAGCCAAAATACCTAACTGTGTACCAATGTGACCGTATCCAACGATACCTAACGTTTTGCCACGCGCTTCAACAGAGCCTGCTGCCGATTTATGCCAAACGCCACGGTGGGCTAACGTGCTTTTTTCAGGCACGCCTCTAAATAGCAGTAATAACTCGCCCAATACTAACTCAGCAACCGAACGAGTATTTGAAAATGGCGCGTTAAACACAGGAATACCGCGAATTTGCGCCGCAGGTAATTCTACTTGGTTGGTACCAATGCAAAAACAACCAATAGCCGCCAGTTTATCGGCATGTGCAAGTACTGATTCGGTAATTTGCGTGCGTGAGCGAATACCTAAAAAGTAAACCCCTTTGATTTTCTCTTTCAGCTCAGCGTCGCTAATAGAGCCTTTTAAATATTCAATGTTTGAGTAACCATTGGCTTTTAGCACCTCGAGTGCTGATTGGTGCACACCTTCTAACAGTAAGATTTTGATTTTGTCTTTATTGAGAGAGTTTTGTTTCATGGTTTACTCGTATCGCAACGTCTTTGAAATGATAGTGGTAATCTGATGAATTTTATTTTGTAGATCAGATTGGTAAGCGCCTAAATTAGCATATAGAGCTAAAACTCGAAAGTAATATTTACAGCAATTTTGCTTCATCGTAACCAGTGTAGAAAGCCTGATAACTAAAGGGCTTTCAGCGGTTAATGGTCTGTGATGGCTTGTTTAAATTATAATCGGTGAAAATCTCTTTTGTTGTTGGATGTGCTAAGTTTTATTGGTTTTTCGAATATTATTCGGAGGGGGCGTTGAGAATGATTAATCAGGGGGAAGTGGTGGTTGTTAAGGACAAAAAAGCAATCCGCTAGGAATTGCTTTTAAATAATGACTTTAGTTGTTGGTGCTTAGGGCTTAATGACTTTAGCGCCATTTGGCGTGCCTAGTACCAAAACATCCGCACCGCGATGGGCAAATAAACCATTGGTTACCACGCCAACAATGCCGTTGATTTGGCTTTCGAGTTCTTTCGGGTTAACGATGCTCATGTTGTAAACATCTAATATAACGTTGCCATTATCGGTAACCACGCCTTGACGGTATACCGGGTCCCCTCCTAGTTTGACTAATTCGCGCGCCACGTAACTGCGTGCCATTGGGATCACTTCAACAGGCAGAGGGAAGTCGCCTAATACTCCAACTTGCTTACTTTCATCGCAAATACAAACAAAGGTTTTTGCTACGGCTGCAACAATTTTTTCGCGGGTTAATGCCGCACCACCGCCCTTGATCATTGCCATGTGCTCGGTAATTTCATCGGCGCCATCAACATAAACAGACAGATCATCAACACTGTTTAAATCGAACACTTCAATGCCATATTGTTTTAAGCGCTCTGTTGACGCTTCTGAACTAGAAACGGCACCAACAATTTTATCTTTGATGGTGGCAAGTGCATCGATAAAGTGGTTTACCGTAGAACCGGTACCAACCCCAACAATGGTATCGTGCTCAACAAAGTCTAAGGCACGGATGGCGGCCTGTTTTTTCATTTCATCTTGTGTCATTGATGTTCCTAGCAAAGAGTTGCAATCAGCGGTTGTTAGCGTGATTTATTTTGTTGTTAGAAGACGTTACAGCGTCGACGAAATTATAACTGTCTTGCCTATGAATACCAAGCAAGGGGTTGCTAATTTATGACAATATTGAGGCGAATGAGGCCGATAATGTATGCTTAAACGGCGAAGGTGTCCGTCAATGGCATATCCCACGCTTCAATAGGAATGCTATCCACTTGCTGACATCGATGGGCGACACCGATTCGAGCGACAACAGGCGGGTTTGCTTGCTGAGTTCGTTGTTTCGATGTAGCAATCGCAGCAAAGGTCCTATCATAAAAGCCACCACCCATGCCCATGCGGTTACCTGCGTTATCAAATGCAACCAATGGCGTGATAATGACATCAAGCTGGCTAGCGGGCAGAACTTGAGTAACATTTAATGCTGGCTCAGCGATACCATAGTGGTTGGCTTGTAATTTGGTCGTTGACTGGTAATGCAAAAACAGCAAATGTCCTTTCGCAAATGGGTGAATAACAGGTAGGTAAACGTGCTTACCTTGTCGCCAACACCAGTCAATAAATAAGCTCAGATCAAGCTCACCATCGTTAGCAAGATAAACGGCAATGTGCTGCGCGGCACCGATATGTCGATTATTAGCTAACTGCTTGACTATCTCGCGGCTGGCCGACTGTTGCTGGTTGGCGCTCAAGGCCTTACGCTTTTGCCGAATCTGTTGTCGTAATTGCTGACGAGCGTTTTGTTTGTTATTTGCTAAGGTCACTGTACGTTCTATATTATTGCCTTTGCAGCGATTATATCGTTTATTTGCTGTTTATCGCAAAGTAAGTAAAAAGAGAGCGTGTATCATACAAGGGACTGGCTGAACGCCCTATACATGACTTGCAATCGATAGCAGTCGTGTAAGAGAAGTGGTGTTCCCCAAGGTGCCGTTATCAACGTCAGCCCTTGAACACCGTGTGTTCAAGGCGGAGACCGTGTAATCACCGTAGGCTTCCCATCATGTGGGCCTGCTCAATAGTAACTACGGGGCCCCCTAAAGAAAGAATTATCGGCTCAGGGACATAGTTAATTAACTAACACCCCAGGGAACATAGTGCTTCGCTAATCTGGTTAGCGACAGGTTGCGAGCTACACCACAACCTTTCTTTATTATACACGTCACAGTTTTAATCTAAACCTAACTGCACAATAAAATGTTAATGCGCGAGCATTTCTATAACGAGATGAGTCAACCGTTGAGTGCTTATACAATGATAATGCAGCGCTTGCGGTTAACGGCGCGCACTCTACTAAAAAGGGCCGCTGTTAATCAATCACTTTTTTGCCCAATCCCCCTACAAGCAGATTAACTGTCGCATTATTGTGCAAATCGCGACAAATGTGGTGAAACCTTGCTGCAAGTGGTAGTATTTGCAGTTAATAATAATGTATTTGATGATATGTCATATGGCTAACAATCCTACAATCGATTTTGCTCAAGTAACCGCTGTAATGGGGGGGGAAAACTTTTCTGCCCACGCATCGGAAATTCACGGCCTACTGACTGGCGTTATCTCTGCCGGTTTTCCATTTGAAGACGAAAGCTTTCTTACTTTAATTAGTGACTTTTTCAATAATGGTGAAGGGCTAGGTAAAAACCTTAAAGACTTGCTCAAGTCAATGTATGCCGATATTTGGCAAGCAATGATTGATGACAGCTTTGGTTTTCAATTATTGATCCCTGATGATGATGAATCACTAACCGAACGCGGCCAAGCGTTAGGTCTATGGGTGCAAGGTTATAACTTAGGTTTTGGTTTACAGCAAAAAGACAATAAAGACTTTTCTGCCGATGTGAAAGAAATCATCAATGATTTTGCCAATATAGCCAATTTGTCGACCGAGATGGACGATGATGAAGAAACCGAGAACGCCTACTTTGAATTGCTCGAGTACGTGCGTATATCGGCGCTATTGTGCTTTGCTGAACTCGGAGCAAAACCGGCCCAGCGTAGCGGAAAAAACACCTTACATTAATCACACTGGTAAAGGCTTTATCAGGCTAAAAAGAATTATTAATATTGAATCAATATGGCCATGACTGGCTGTACATGCAATATCCAAAGAGTATGAAATCATGATGAAACACACCCGTATTGATGTGGCTGAATTTATTGAACGTCGCGAGCGCGTGATGGCGCAAATGCCAAACAACGCTGTTGCTTTGATCCCAGCTAATAAAGAAGTGACCCGCTCGCGTGACACCGAATTTTTATTTTGCCAGGACAAAGACTTTTACTATCTAACCGGGTTTCATGAGCCAGATGCGCTATTGGTACTAGTGAAAATTGATGGTCAGCAAGAGTCGATCCTATTTTGCCGCGATAAAGACCCACAGCAAGAGGTGTGGCATGGTCGCCGTGTAGGCGCAGAAAAAGCTGAAGAAGTGTTTAAATTCGATCTAACGTACACCTTAGACGAGCTTGAACAAGTATTACCTATGTACATTAATGGTCGTGATACCTTGTTATTTGCCCAAGGTGCACAGCCTGAATTTGATTCTATGGTGTTTGCTTGTTTAGATATTTTACGAAACGGCTTTAAGCAAGGTTTCACTGCGCCGACAACCATTATCGATATTCGCCCGATTATCCATGAGATGCGTTTAATTAAATCAGCGGCAGAAATTGAAATCATGCGTGAAGCGAATGTGATTACTGGCAATGCTCACACGCGGGCAATGAAATTTACCAAGCACGGTGTGTTTGAGTATCAAGTTGAAGCCGAGATCCTGCACGAGTTTGCATCAAATGGCGCGCGCACAGCTGCTTATGGCTCGATTGTCGGTGGTGGAGAAAATGCCACTATATTGCACTATACCGACAATGACGAAGTACTTATCGATGAAGAATTACTGTTAATTGATGCTGGCGCTGAATTAAGTGGTTACGCCGCCGATATTACCCGTACATTTCCTGTAAGTGGTAAATTTAATACCCATCAAGCGGCATTGTATAACGTGGTACTTGATGCACAAAACGCCGTTATTGAGCAGATTAAGCCTGGTATAACCTTTGCGGCGTTGAACGATGTTGCTTGTGAAGTACTAACTAAAGGTTTGTACGAGTTAGGCATTCTTACTGGCGACTTAAATCAGCTAATCGCTGAAAAAGCCTGTAAGCAATACTTTATTCACGGTTTAGGTCACTGGTTAGGCCTTGATGTGCACGATGTTGGTGATTATCAGATGAATGAAGATAAGCAACAAATGCGCGCCTTCGAGCCGGGCATGGTATTAACTATTGAACCTGGTTTGTACATTGATGCCGAAGCCAATGTTGATGAGAATTACCAAGGTCTCGGTATTCGTATCGAAGACAATATCTTGGTCACCGAAACGGGACATGAAAACCTATCGGTGAACGTCGTGAAAACGGTTGAAGATATTGAAGCCCTAATGTATCAAGGGTCTCAAGCAGCGCAAAACGCTTAACGAGTAACATAGTCGAGACACTTTTGAGTTACCAATAGTCGCCATTGATATGGACAATAACATAAAGCCATTTGATGTCATTATATCGGGTGCCGGTTTATCTGGCGCTACGATGGCTTTGGCATTGGCGAAATTACAAAAAAAGGATGGCAGCCGTTTATCGATAGCAGTCATTGAGAACCTAGCCATCGATGATAATTTGCCATCAAGCTTTGATGCCAGAGTGATTGCTCTGGCCAATGGCAGTGGCCAATACCTACATCAGTTAAATGTTTGGCAACACATTCAGGCCGATGCGATGGCGATAGAGACGATTCATATCTCTGATCGTGGTCATTATGGCAAAGCGCGTATGTATGCCCAAGATTACGATGTTAACGCACTTGGTTATGTGGTCGAGATGCAAGCGATTGGCAATGGCCTATTCAAAGCCTTAAAGAGTTATGACAATGTGCAGTTCTTCTCGCCAGAATCAATAACCGATATTACTTGGCAGCGGGATTCTGTTAACGTGACGTTAGCTTCAAATACAAAGCTGCAAGCATCGCTGCTTATCGCCTGTGATGGCGCGCAGTCGCAGTGTCGTCAATTAGCGGGTATTGAATGCGATCAATACGATTACCAGCAAGTGGCGATTATTGCCAATGTTAGTACCGAGTTAGCCCACCAAGGTCGAGCATTTGAACGCTTTACCGACACCGGGCCAATTGCCATGCTACCGATGACCGATAACCGCAGCTCATTGGTGTGGACGGTATCACCAGAGCAAGTCGACAGATTAATGGCCCTCAACGATACTGAGTTCGCTACTGAGTTACAGCAAGCGTTTGGCCATTATTTAGGTACCATCAACAAAGTAGGGACACGCTTTAGCTTTCCGCTACGTTTGCTTAGGGCACGCGAATCTACTTATCATCGCATGGCATTAGTAGGCAATGCCTCACACACCTTACACCCTATCGCTGGGCAAGGCTTTAATTTAGGTGTCCGCGATGTTGAGCAATTGGTTCATGTTGTTGCTAATGCGTTAGCTCATGATGAAGATATAGGCTGTTTTAACACCTTGCAAGGCTATGCTGACGATCGTGATGTTGATCATCAACAAGTGATCAGCTTAACCGATTCTTTGGTTCACTTATTTTCAAACAATTACCCGCCATTGGCACTTGCCAGAGGCGTAGGTTTAAAAGCGCTTAATTATTTGTCGCCGCTAAAACAGCTGTTGGCGCATAAAACAATGGGTCATCGCTAGGGCAAGGAAAGGGGATAATAATTACATGCAACATTTTGACGTTATTATTGTTGGTGGCGGTATGGTGGGCTTGTCTGCAGCGCTTGCTATTCGTGTTGAAACTCAATTAAATGTCGCCGTTATTGAGCCTAAACCATTAAATGCGATTGAAGAGTCGCCGCAGCTTCGTGTTAGCGCCATTAATGATAGCTCGCAAAACTTATTGCGTAACATCGGCGTTTGGCAGCAGATCAGTGAACAACGCCATTGTTCTTATACGCACATGCATGTTTGGGATAAAGACGGTTTTGGTCATTTAGATTTTGACAGCCAACATTTACCGAAAATGGCTAAACAGAAAAACGATATCGGTCACATTATTGAAAACGACATCATCCGCAATAGCCTTCACCATAAAGCCGAGCAAACCGAGGGTATTACCATTATTAGCGACACCATTACCAATTTGGCGATGGGCGAGTCGGAAGTGTTTGTTAGTCT
Source organism: Thalassotalea sp. Sam97 (assembly GCF_041379765.1). Lineage (NCBI taxonomy): Bacteria > Pseudomonadati > Pseudomonadota > Gammaproteobacteria > Alteromonadales > Colwelliaceae > Thalassotalea > Thalassotalea maritima. The sequence continues at coordinate 849,029 of NZ_CP166919.1, forward strand.
TGCTGGCGGCCAGGCGCTATTGGCAAAACTGCTGATAGGTGCAGATGGTGCTAATTCTTGGGTGCGTAAACAAATCGATATGCCGGTCACGTTCCGTGATTACGACCACCATGCGTTAGTGGCAACGGTTAAGGTTAATGATCACCAACGCACCGCTTGGCAAGTGTTCCTCGATACCGGACCTCTGGCATTGTTACCTTTGTATCAATCAAATTTATGTTCGATTGTTTGGTCATTGCCACCAGAGCTCGCGGCTGAGTACCAACAACTTGATGACGATGAGTTTAATAAGCGTATTACCACGGCAACCGATGGTAAGTTCGCTAACGTACAATTACAAAGCAAACGTGTCACCTTTCCATTAACCATGCGTTTAGCGCGAGACTTTGTAAAACAGCGTGTCATTTTAATTGGTGATGCAGCGCATACAATCCACCCATTAGCTGGCCAAGGCGTGAATCTAGGTTTGGTTGACGTGGCGGCGCTTGTGCAAACCTTGCAACAGATAATTAGCGACGGCAAAGCGCTTGATGATAGCCAAGCTTGGAATGCCTTTAGTCGCTGGCGTAAAAGTGATGCCAGTGAAATGATGGTGGCGATGGAAGCCATTAAGCAAGGTTTTGCATTGCAGCAAAAACTACCTAAGTTTATTCGCGGCATGGGCATGTCACTAGTCAACAACATTGCCCCAGCCAAACAATTAATGATTGCTAAAGCGATTGGTCAGCGCAGTGACTTACCTGCGCTTTGTAAATATCAGCAGCAGCTTTAAGCTTTATCGCGCCTCTTTGAAATTAGCACTTTTTAATTTTCTCCGGTTTTATATTTCTAACCGCTTAACAGCATGATGTTCTATGCAATGTCATGCTGTATTTATTACTGAATCTCGCTTCCCAATCACCAGTTAAAACTGTCAACGTCGTCATGGATTTTTAGCCAATGTCTTTTATTTAATGCTTTGGCATTTCGCTTTTATCGTTTATTTATAGCGATTTGTCGCATTCTTAATTTCTATTTATATTCAACATTCTCGTAACATGTTATTGATTGCTATCATAAGAAGTAATGGTCTTATACGTATAGGCAGAAGCCTATGTAAAGCTATGTAAATAACATTGTGATAACAATTAAAAAATCTAAAATGCAATGCTGAGCGTACGACTTACTTCACCAACACAATAATTAACAATATTAACGACAAGCATTATGCCTATATTACCTAATCAGATAGCCAGAGCATGGCAGATAGCCGTTGCAACTATGCTACTGTCTGCATGCCAGACACCTTCGGCTATTGATGATTCAACTGTGGCACTGGATGTGCCTGAAAACTTTGTCGCGGTCCCAAAAACTGCGATAGCTCAGCTTGAGCAACAAAACTTACTTACCTTAAATCGCTGGTTAGCAAACGTTGATAATCAAGCGTTAGGCGAGATTATCAGTAAGGCTATAGCCGATAATAGACAGTTAAAAATTACTCGTTTGCAGTTACAGCAAGCCGAGCAAGGTTTGATCATTAGCGGCGCGACAGATTGGCCAGAATTATCGTTAAACGTTAACCAAGCTCGACGTAAAAATGTTCAAGGAGAGCAACAAAATTACACGAGCTCAGCCGAATTAAGTGTTGATTTGAGTTATGAACTGGATGTTTGGGGCAAGCTATCGGCACAGCAGCAACAAAGTCAGTTGCAGTTTAAAATCGCCAAAGCAAACTACGCGCAAGCACTTGCCAACTTAACCGCTGATATTGTCAGTAAGTGGTACACGCTTGCAGAAGCACAGCAATTGTTATCACTTTATAGCGAGCGAGCAGAAAACTTACAGGCAAACCTTGAACAAATCAAAGCCTCTTATCGACTCGGCTTAAATCAGGCGTTAGATGTTTATTTAACACAAAACGATGTCAGCTCTGAGCTTGCTCGCCTAGCTCAGCAACAACAGGCGGTGAACGAAGCAAGTCGAGCGTTGCAGTTAGTGTTAGGCGATTACCCATCGGCATCTTTGCGCAGCGATGCTCAGTTGCCTGATTTAACCGCTGATAGTTATGTTGGTATGCCTTCTGATTTAGTCACTAGACGTTATGATTTGAATGCCAGTTGGTTCGCTCTGCTAGAAAAAGATGCCGCCTTAGCGGTTGCGCATAAAAATCGTTTCCCGCGTTTTGCTATCAGCGCCAGTGGCGGCACCAGTGCTAGCGCCTTAGATGAGTTACTCGATGGAAGTTCGTTAGCATGGTCGTTGATAGGTAACATTAGCCAACCTATTTTTAACGCAGGACGTCTCGAAGCACTCGAGCAGCAAGCGTTTAATGATGTAAAAATTGCTGAGCAACGTTATTTAGACAATGTATATCAAGCCTTTAGTGAAATCGAAAACGGCATTGAGCGTCAATCGACGTTAACCGAGCGCTTACAGCATTTTACCGATGCCAGCGAAAATGCCAGTGCCGCTGAAAAGCTTGCTTTTGATCAGTATTTGAAAGGTATCGTTAGTTACACAACCGTTTTAGAGTCACAGCGCCGTGCGTTTGATGCGCAAACGGCGTTAATCCAACTTAAAGCACAATTATTACAAAACCAGTTGGCGCTAGCGTTATCGGTAGGTGGCTTTCAAGCCGACAATTACGATAACTCTCGCTCGTTTCCTTCTTCTTTAGCTCGTTCGACGCAACAGTCATCGCAACCAAGCTATTAAAACAGAGAAAGATTAAGATTATGAAAAAATTAATACCTTTTGTTGTCCTGTTCGGTTTTATTGTGGCAGCTTACCTGGTAATGAACAACCCGCCAGGCTCACAGCGTGGCCGACCTAGCGCTACGCCACAATTGCAAGTTGAAGCGATACAACTACAAAACCAAGCATTTACCATTAATGTTGATAGCTACGGTGTGGTGCGCCCGCGTACGCAAAGTATGCTTTTTCCGCAGGTGTCAGGGCAAATTGTCGCCATTGATGATGATTTTCGTGATGGTGGTTTTTTCGAAAAAGGTGATGTGCTGGTGCAGCTCGATGCAAGGGATTACCTCGCGGAAGTGAAAATTGCTGAGTCAAATTTGTTATCGGCACAGCGTGCGTTAAGTGAAGAAAAAGCGCGAGTTGAGCAAGCCAAACAAGACTGGACTCGTTTAGGAAACAGTGAAAAAGCGCCGGACTTGGTATTACGTAAGCCGCAGCTAATGGCCGCGGAAGCTGCCGTTTATTCAGCGCAAGCGGGTTTGGACAAAGCTAAGCTTGCACTAGAGCGCACCCGTATTGTCGCTCCTTATACTGGGCGTATTTTGAAAAAACACGTTGATATTGGCCAAGTGGTGTCCTCAGGTACGCAGTTAGCTGAAATGTTTGCTGTTGATTACGTCGAAATTCGTTTACCAATCAAAAACAGTGATTTGCGTTACATGCAATTACCCGAAAGCAGCCGTGTAAAAACGGTATCCAAAGTCGAGCAACCACAGGTCACGTTTACCTCTGATTTGACTTCACAAACATGGCAAGGTCGGGTGGTGCGCACCGAAGGTGCTTTTGATACGCAATCACAGCAGTTGTTTGTTGTCGCGCAAATTGACGATCCTTACGGTACGGCGATGGGCGATAAAATGCCAATTAAAATTGGTCAATATTTTAGCGCAGCCATTAAAGGAAAAAGCATTCGTAACGCGCTAGTGATACCCAATAAGGCGATTTATCAAGGCAGCTATGTGTACTTGGTTGAAGACGGTAAATTAAAACGTCAGAACGTCAACATTGCTTGGCAAAACAATGAGCAGGCATTGATTGCATCTGGCTTAGCAGCAGGGCAAATGCTTGTGACCACTCCATTGGGGCAAGTTAACTCGGGTACTCGCGTGGCAATTTTGGGAAAAAATAAAGGTGATGGTGAAGCAGCCGTCGCCAACAAACATTCACCCCAAGATGATGATAAACAGAAACCAACGGCTGAGCGTGACGAGCGCAAAGCAGAAAAATCGCAAGAAAATAATAATCGCGCTCAAGTTGCAGGAACTCAAACAGGACAGGGAGTGTAAATCATGATTGCTTGGTTTGCTCGAAATCATGTTGCCGCTAACTTGTTGATGATATCAATACTACTAGCGGGTGTATTATCGATTAATACTCGTATCCCTTTAGAGGTCTTTCCGTCGTTTGAATTCGATGTGGTGAATGTGCAAGTGTCATTACGCGGTGCAACTCCTGAAGATGTTGAACAAGGCGTGGCGATTCGTATTGAAGAGGCGGTACAAGATTTACAGGGTATTGAGAAAATTTACAGTACCTCAACCGAAGGCAACGCCTCGGTGCGTATTGAAGCTGAAAGTGGCTATGATGTGCGGGAATTACTCGCCGATGTAAAATCCCGTGTCGATGCCATTAACACCTTTCCAGCCGATGCTGAAAAAGCGGTGATATCGACTTTACAACGTAAGCGAGAAGTCATTGCTGTGACGGTATCATCGGTATTTGGTGAGCGTGAAATCCGTGAGTTTGCTGAAACGGTGCGCGATGAGTTATTGCGTTTGCCACAAGTCACACAGGTGTCATTAGACGCGGTGCGAGATTACGAAATCGCCATCAATGTTAATCAAGATAAATTGCAGCAATATCAGTTAACCTTGAGTGAAATATCTAGCGCTATTCAAAATAGCTCCATCGATATGTCGGCTGGTAACATTCGGACCGACGGTGGCGATGTGTTAGTACGCAGTAAAAACCAAGCCTACCGTAAAGATGATTTTGAAAATATTGTCATTCGAACCAATACCGACGGAACTCGTTTATTAGTGCGCGATATTGCCACGGTAAATGATGGCTTTGAAGAAACGCCAATTCGTGCCCGCTTTAACGGTCAGCAAGGTGCATTAATTGAGGTGTACCGTATTGGTAATCAAAGCGCCATTGAAGTAGCTGATGCGGTGAAAGCGTATATTGAAAACAGACAAGACTCGTTACCCGAAGGCTTTGCCATTAGTTACTGGGATGACGACTCGCAAATTGTTAAAAACCGCTTAAATACCTTGATCAGTAATGCCCTGCAGGGTGGCTTTTTGGTGTTGCTGTTACTGACCCTATTTTTGCGTCCAAGCATTGCTTTTTGGGTGTCTGTTGGTATCCCGGTAAGCTTTATGGGGGCGTTTATTTTCATGCCGATGATTGGCGTGACATTAAACATCATGAGCTTGTTTGGTTTTATTTTGGTGCTTGGTATTGTTGTTGATGATGCCATTGTCACCGGTGAGAATATTTACCGCCATAGCCAAAGCGGTGTGCATAGCAGTGGTATTAATGCGGCGATTAAAGGCACTCAAGAGGTCGCCACACCAGTTACCTTTGGTATTTTAACTACTATTGCAGCATTCTTGCCGCTCGGTTTTATTGAAGGTTTTCGTGGGGCTATCTTCGCTCAAATCCCGGCGATTGTGATCCCTGTTTTGTTGTTTTCACTGATTGAGTCAAAGTTTGTATTACCGGCGCATTTATCGTCGCTAAAACTTCGCAGTGAAAAGAAAAAACAGTCGAAATTAAGTTTATGGCAGCAGAATTTTGCCGATGGCTTTGAAAACGCTATTTTACGTTACTACAAACCGGTATTAGCAAAAGCATTGCGACATAAAGGCACAACCCTTGCCTTATTCATAGGCGTGTTTGTGTTGATTTTATCGTTTATTGTCAGTGGTTGGACTAAGTTTATCTTTTTCCCGCGCATTCCAAGTGAAACAGTTCGTGCCGATGTTACCATGCCAATAGGTAGTAGTTTTGAGGTGGTTGATAACTACACTGTACGTATGGCTAATGCCGCGCAGCAATTACAAGATAAATACCGTGATGATGACGGAGGCAGCTTAATTTTGAATATTCTAGCGACCACCCAAGGGAATCAATCACGAGTGCGTTTTGAAATTATTCCTGCTGAGCAAAATACCACAGGCATAGGCTCTCGTGAATTGCTGGGTGAATGGCGTGAATTGATTGGCGAGTTACCTGGTGCAGAAAGCTCGACCTTTAGAGCTGAGATTGGCCGTGGTGGCGACCCGATTGATATTCAATTAAGCGCAACTGATCTGCGTTTGTTGCAACAAGCCGCGGACGATATCAAGCAACGCTTGACCACCTACCCAACGGTGTTTGAGATCAGCGACAGTTTATCGAACGGTAAAGAAGAGCTGCAGTTAGAGCTTACCAAGCAAGGGCATGCGTTGGGTATGTCAACCACACAGTTAACGCGTCAAGTGCGAGATGCCTTTTTTGGCGCCGAAGTACAACGTATTCAGCGTGGCCGTGATGATGTGCGAGTCATGTTGCGCTTCCCTCTAGAAGAGCGCGCATCGGTAGCGAACTTGTCGAATATGTTGGTAAGCACGCCAACAGGCGATAAAGTACCGTTGTCACATGTTGCGCAGTTAATCCCAGGTAAGAGCCCGTCGTCGATTAACCGCATTGACCGTTATCGTACCGTTAATGTAACTGCTGACGTTGAAAAGCAAAATACCAACATGACCATATTAAACGCAGAGCTTAAAGAGTATCTCGAACAGCTAGTACAGCAATACCCTGGGGTGAGTTATTCACTTGAGGGCGAAGCTCGGGAGCAAGCGGAATCGTTTGGCAGTTTATTCTGGGGCTTGATTATTGTCTTCTTTACCATTTACTGCTTACTGGCGATCCCATTTAAGTCATATTTGCAGCCGATCATCGTTATGTCAGTGATCCCATTTGGCGCAATCGGTGCAGTATTAGGACATTGGATCATGGGCATGGATTTAACCATCATGAGTATGCTTGGCTTAATGGCGCTCATTGGCGTTGTGGTTAACGACTCGCTGGTCCTTGTTGATTTTATCAATAAACGCCGAGAACAAGTACACGATGTGATGCAAGCGGTATTAGAAGCGGGGCAAGCACGATTTAGACCGGTTATGCTAACGTCGTTAACCACCTTTATTGGTTTAATGCCATTGTTGTTTGAAACCCAAACTCAGGCGCAGTTTTTAATTCCAATGGCGGTGTCATTAGGTTTTGGTATTTTATTTGCCACCTTTATCACCTTGGTGCTTGTGCCAGTTAACTACCTACTTGTTGAAGGCTTAAAACGCCGAATGGGCATTCAAGTGACAGCAAAACCAGCAACAGCCTAGGGTGTTCAACAACAAAGGTCTTTGTTATTGAACACGATATTTTTAACGAAAACGGCGATCGCTTATGTAGTGATTGCCGTTTTTTTAGCAAAATCATACAAAGCAAAGTTATATTCGAAATATAATTTAGTTTTTCCTGTTAATGTGAAATTTAATTCTGCTTTGGCTCGCATAGCTGTCTTTTGTTTTAATTTGCGTGATTTTAAAATTGAAAGGGTAAAACCTTTTCAGTATAATCCGCGGTAAAATTTTTTAACGCTTTGGTAGCACTCCCGTTACCATTTTCGTTTGCGCGTTAGCAGGCTTTTTTACTGATTAAATACGCCATAGCTAACCCCTTGAAAAAGTGAAAATTATGACAAATAAAACCGTCCTTCATGCCAAGCACATAGAAGCTGGCGCCAAAATGGTAGACTTCCACGGCTGGGAAATGCCAATCAACTATGGTTCACAAATTGAAGAGCATCATGCGGTTCGTAACGACGCAGGTATGTTCGATGTATCACACATGACTATTGTTGATGTGAACGGTAGCCAAGCGAAAGCTTTTTTACGTCGTTTAGTGATTAACGATGTGGCTAAATTAGAGGTTGCGGGTAAAGCACTTTACACAGGTATGTGTAATGAGCAAGGCGGCGTGATTGACGATTTGATCATTTACTTCTTTACCGATACTGATTACCGCTTAGTGGTTAACTCAGCAACGCGTGAAAAAGACTTAGCGTGGATCAACAAGCAAGCCCAAGCGTTTGATGTGACCATTACTGAACGCCCAGAGTTTGCCATGATTGCCGTACAAGGCCCACAGGCGAAAGCAAAAGTTGCGACACTATTAAACGGTGAGCAAATTGCTGCTGTTGATGGTATGAAACCGTTCTTTAGCGCACAAGCTGGTGATTTATTTATTGCGACTACAGGTTACACCGGTGAGTCGGGTTACGAAATTGCTATGCCAAGCGATATGGCCGCTGATTTTTGGCAGCAACTACTCGACGCTGGTGTAGCACCATGTGGTTTAGGTGCGCGTGATACTTTGCGTCTTGAAGCGGGTATGAACTTATACGGCCAAGATATGGACGAGTCAGTAACGCCACTAGCGGCAAACATGGCTTGGACTATCGCTTGGGATGAAGAGCGTGACTTTATTGGTAAAGACGCATTGGCGGCACTTCGTGAAGCAGGCACTGAGCCAAAATTAGTTGGTTTAGTGATGGAGCAAAAAGGTGTATTGCGCGGTGGTTTAAAAGTGATCACCGAACACGGTGAAGGTGTAATTACCTCTGGTACGTTCTCGCCAACATTAGGTCATTCTATCGCGATGGCCCGTGTACCACGTGCAACGCAACTTGGTGATACGGTACAAGTTGAAATGCGTAAAAAGCTAGTAGACGTGCAAGTGATTAAGCCAAGTTTTGCTCGTATGGGCAAAAAAGCATTTTAATTGACGTTAGGCGCGTCTGCGTAACAACTGTTCGCGTCTCAAGGTTACAGAAAAGCGCTGTAAAACGATTGTCAACTCGCTGTAGATAATCTAAAAAAGAATATTTTACAGGGCTTTTCATCTGATAATTTTTGACTAAAATGAAGTTTGCTCAACTGGCTTGGCTCGATCCATTGCTCGGTCTTAGCAGCAACATAGACAAAGATTTCAGCACAACAAAAGAATTAATTAATATTTAATCTATATATTTCAGGAACAAGAAAATGAGCAACATTCCTTCTGAGTTAAAATATGCATCTTCTCACGAGTGGGTTCGCGTTGAAGGCGACGGTACCGTTACTGTGGGTATCACTGAGCACGCACAAGAACTACTTGGCGACATGGTATTTGTTGAACTACCAGAAGTTGGTGACGAAGTAGCAGCTGGTGACGATGTTGCCGTAGCTGAGTCAGTAAAAGCAGCGTCTGATATCTACGCACCAATCGGCGGTGAAATCATTGAAGTGAACGAAGAGCTAGAAGACTCTCCAGAGCTAGTTAACTCTGACGCATTCGGTGACGGTTGGATGTTCAAAATTAAGCTTAACGACGAAGGTGAATTAGATTCACTATTGGATGCTGAAGGCTACCAAAACGTTGTTGACGACGAATAATTTCGTATAAACAAGTATGTATAAACCCTGAGTTGAAACTCGGGGTTTATTGTTTCTTACCAAGGGTATTGCAACGGTTAGCGCCTAGCAGTGTACCAAGTGCCTTGTGGGTAGCTACCTAAAACGGCGTACCCTTGGTATCAATATTTCAAAGAAAGTGAAGTAAAAGTCTATGTCTACGCAAACTTTGAGTCAGTTAGAGCAAACTGAAGATTTTATCCGTCGCCACATTGGCCCGGATGCAGAACAAACTGCCGCCATGTTACAAGAAATTGGCGCTGATAGTGTTGACGCATTAATTGATGAAATTGTTCCTAAAAACATTCGTCTTGATAACTTACCAAACATTGGTGAGAGCAAGAGCGAAGTAAAAGCGCTAAGCGACTTAAAAGCAGTAGCGGGTAAAAACAAAGTATTCCAATCAAACATTGGTTTAGGTTACTACCCAACGTTAACGCCAAACGTTATTTTACGTAACGTATTGGAAAACCCAGGTTGGTACACAGCGTACACACCTTACCAGCCAGAGATTGCACAAGGTCGTTTAGAGTCACTGCTTAACTACCAACAAATGTGTATGGACCTAACCGGTCTAGACTTGGCAAGTGCGTCGCTACTTGACGAAGGTACTGCTGCCGCTGAAGCAATGGCATTAGCTAAGCGTGTTTCTAAAAACAAAAAGTGCAATAACTTCTTTATCGCTAACAATGTTTACCCACAAACCATTGACGTTGTTAAGCAACGTGCTGAAATGTTTGGTTTTGATATCATCGAAGGTGATGCAGCGGATGTTGTTAATCACGATGTGTTTGGTGCGTTATTACAATACCCAGGCGCAGAAGGTGAGATTGTTGATATCGCACCATTGATCGCTGCGGTACAAGCCAACAAAGGTGTTGTTGCGGTAGCTGCCGATATTATGGCGTTAACGCTATTAAAAGCACCGGGTGAGCTAGGCGCAGACGTAGTAATTGGTTCAAGCCAACGCTTTGGTGTACCAATGGGCTACGGTGGTCCACACGCGGCATTCTTTACTACCAAAGATAAGCACAAGCGTTCATTACCAGGCCGTATCATCGGTGTATCAAAAGATACCCGCGGTAAAGATGCCTTGCGTATGGCGATGCAAACGCGTGAGCAACACATCCGTCGTGAAAAAGCTAACTCAAATATCTGTACAGCACAGGTGCTACTAGCGAACATGGCTGCCTTCTACGCGATTTACCACGGTCCAAAAGGCTTAAAAACTATTGCTAACCGCATTAACCGTTTCGCTAACATTTTAGCGTTAGGTACTGCGCAAAAAGGTTTGCCAGCATTACACGCTAACTTCTTTGATACGCTAACGTTCGCAGTAGAAAACAAAGACGCTATCGTTGCCCGTGCATTAGCGGCGAACGTTAACTTACGTACAGACGTTGACGGTAAAGTATCTGTTTCTTTAGATGAAACAACAACACGTGAACACGTAGCCAAACTATTTGATATCTTACTAGGTGAAGGCCACGGTTTAGACGTTGCAGAGTTAGACGCTGCTGTTATCGCTAAAGGTGAGTCGTCAATTCCAGCAGAATTAGTACGTGAGTCTGCGATTTTATCGCACCCAGTATTTAACTCGTACCACTCTGAAACAGAGATGCTACGTTACATCAAAAAGCTTGAGAACAAAGACCTTGCATTGAACCACTCAATGATTTCACTAGGTTCTTGTACCATGAAGCTAAACGCAACGGCGCAAATGATCCCAGTATCATGGCCTGAATTTGCCAATATGCACCCGTTTGCACCACTAGACCAAGCGCAAGGTTACTCAGAAATGATTAACGAGCTTGGCGATTGGTTAGTTGAGCTTACAGGCTACGACAACATCTCAATGCAACCTAACTCAGGTGCACAAGGTGAGTACGCAGGTCTTATCGCGATTCACAAGTATCACGAGAGCCGTGGTGACAGTCACCGTAACATCTGTTTGATCCCATCTTCAGCGCACGGTACTAACCCAGCTTCTGCGCAAATGGTTGGTATGAAAGTGGTTGTTACAGCGTGTGATAAAGACGGTAACGTTGATCTAGAAGATCTTCGCGCTAAAGCGGAAGAGCACGCTGAAAACCTATCGTGTATCATGATCACCTACCCATCGACACACGGTGTTTACGAAGAAACCATCACCGAAGTGTGTGAAATCATTCACGCTAACGGCGGTCAGGTTTACCTAGATGGCGCCAACATGAACGCTCAGGTTGGTATCACTAGCCCAGGTTTCATCGGTGCTGACGTATCTCACCTTAATCTACACAAAACCTTCGCTATCCCTCACGGTGGCGGTGGTCCAGGTATGGGCCCAATCGGTGTTAAATCTCACCTTGCGCCATTCTTACCAGGACATGCGTTAGTTGAGTTTAACAGCGACCTTAACGGCAACGGTGCGGTATCAGCAGCGCCATTTGGCTCAGCGGGTATCTTATGTATTTCTTACATGTACATTGCTATGTTAGGTAAGAAAGGTGTGACTGATTCGACTAAGTACGCAATCACCAACGCTAACTACTTAGCGCACAAACTAAGCCAGCACTATCCAATTTTATACACGGGTAACAATGGCCGCGTAGCGCACGAGTGTATCGTTGACCTTCGCCCACTGAAAGAAGCCTCTGGCATTACCGAAATGGACGTTGCTAAGCGTTTAATGGACTACGGTTTCCATGCACCAACGATGTCATTCCCAGTTGCTGGCACACTAATGATTGAGCCAACTGAGTCTGAAAGCAAAGTTGAACTTGACCGTTTCGTTGAAGCGATGACCTCAATTCGCGCTGAAATTGCCAAAGTTGAATCTGGTGAGTGGACTGTTGAAGATAACCCACTTCACAACGCACCACACACCTTAGCGGACATCACTGATGCTAACTGGGATCGTGCGTACAGCACAGCGGAAGCCGTATTCCCAGTACCAGCAGCCGCGGCTAACAAGTTCTGGCCAACCGTTAACCGTATCGATGACGTATACGGTGACCGTAACCTAATTTGTTCATGCCCAGCAGTTGAGACGTACGTAGACGCTGAATAATTGTTGTTGTCACTTTCGAATAAAGTTTGAAAGTTAAACTTCGAAAAAACGAGCTCAATAGAGCTCGTTTTTTATGTTTTAAACATTGTAATAAAACCAAATATCCCAGAAACTTAATCCTGAAAACATTCCGGTTGAGGTATACAAAATGCGATAACAAGCCAAATCGCAATATCTTGATTCATATTATAAAAACTTTATAACCCACTATTACAATAAAATCAGGGTGCCTAAACCTAAAAACACAACAAAGCCGACGATATCGGTTACAGTCGTTAATATTACAGAACCAGATAATGCGGGATCGATTTTAAATTTATCTAGGGCGACAGGCACAACAACACCAGCTAAGGCCGCTGCTAAGATGTTTAAACAAATCGCGACAGCAATAACAGCACCGATCAGGCTGTCATTAAACCAAAACATTGCCAGCAACCCAATAACCACGGCCCAGACCACCCCGTTTAATCCACCGACTTTAAGCTCTTTTTTTAATAATGCCCCAAGGTTCGCCTTTGTTATTTGATTTAATGCCAAGCCCCTAATTATTAGAGTTAATGATTGGCTGCCTGCAATTCCTCCCATACTCGCCACTATGGGCATTAACACTGCGAGTGCGACAACTTGCTGTATTGTAGCTTCAAATATGCTAATAAAAGCACTGGCTAATAAGGCCGTTATTAAGTTAATACCTAACCATAGCGCGCGGCTTTGAGCGCTTTTTTTCACAGGTGAGAATAGATCTTCATCTTCATTCATACCTGCGCTGGCCATTAACTGCCGTTCGTAGTACTCACTAATCAAGTCGGAGGCAGCCAAGGCATCTAGTCTTCCTATCAGCTTCATATTTTCATCTATAACAGGCAACGCACTATAGCCAGAATGGTGAACATTAGTTGCGGCTTCGTGAGTTAATGATGTTGCTTCTAAGACAGGAAATTCTTCAATAGTTAAGTCGGCTAATGGAATGTGCTCGGGTTGGCCGTATATATCTACGATTGAAATGGCATCAGAAAAATGACCAAATCGATTAACCAAAAATATCGTGTCGCAAAGCTTTGGCACATCTCTACGTAATAATCTATTTGCATCCCTTACACGAGCGTTAATAGGAAGAATTAAAAAATTATGATTAACCCAATGTCCAACTTGATCTTCGGGAAATTCATTGGCTTTTGTAAAGTAAGATTTTTGTACTTTATCCAGAGCATTATATGCTTGTTCCATCAACTCATGAGGAAAGGAGCTGGCTAATTCTAGTAAGTCTTCCGCATTGATCTCTTGAAAAATTTCTGCCCACTGTTCTTCATCAGTTGCATTAACTAACACCTCACGAGGGTCACCGCGCATATCTATCAGCACATTAAGCTTTTTGTTTACCGGGATTTTTTCCCAAAGAGATATGCGCTCTTCTATTGGTAACGATTCAAGTAAAAGAGAAAGTTCACTCGCATCCGTCTGAATAACAACATCACTTGCAATATCGGCGTTTGTGTCTTTGTCTAATATTTCTTTAATTAAATCGGGTAATGGCTCAGTCATTGAAGCTCTCATTTTTATGCTTGTATTTATCGGCGTAGCGTTAAGTCAACGTTTTAAGGTTTAACTTATAATTTGGTCATCTGGTTTTCTTGGTGGTATCGAGATAACTGGAAAACTATATATAAATCTACGCTTCAAGAACAATGGAAATGGGCAGTAAAAATAAAACAGCTATTATATTTCATTGCCTTACTACAGTTGAATGGTGAAGATTAACAGTTTATAACGTTAGCAAACCCCAAGCAATTAGATTGTATGAGGCTTATACAGAGGTAAGGCATTTCTTTAAAGAAAAAATTGTAACCCTCCCTTAAATTCAGAATCGCTTTTATAGAGTTTTCCGTTTACTGTTAACCTAACGGAGACAACAATATGAAAATCAACGATTCACGGAAACACAAATCTTCGCCATTTTGAAAGAAGATGAAAGGGGCGGATTAACGGTACTCTATTTAAATCGTAAGCACGGAGCATCTATTACCAGAGGAAGTCCCAATACGGTGAAATGAAGCAGTTGATACTCCTCTTAAAGTCTTGCTCATTCTATAGAGCTTTTTTGAGGCCGACTTGAGAGATAGAGAACTATAACACCCCATAAGGCAGATAAGATTGATCCTAAAATAATTGCCAATCGATCAATTCTAGCTTCACCTGCACCGCCATGAGCAAAAGCCAATGAAGCAATAAATAGACTCATTGTAAAACCAATACCACATAATACTGACGTTCCATAAAGCTGTCCCCAATTACTTCCTTGAGGCAACTGACAAAGCTTGAGTTTAATGGCGATAAAACTGAAGCTAAATACGCCCAATTGCTTACCGATAAAAAGCCCCAATACAATACCGGCAGGCACTGATGTAAATAGATTACTCAAATTCGTAGTATCGAGTTGAACCCCGGCATTAGCAAATGCGAATAGGGGTAACACACCTATTGCTACGTAAGGATGTAAGTTGTGAAGCAGTTGACTGAGCAGGCCATTTTTATGATCTGTTTTTCCTGCTTTGGAAAGCGTTAAAGGAATAAAAAAGGCGTTAACCACACCAGCAATGGTGGCATGAACACCTGACTTTAAAAAACAAATCCAGATAAAAATACCAACTAACAAATAAGGCGCTATTCGATTAACACCAGTTCGATTGAATGTGAATAGGATAAGATAACCAATACTTGCCAAAAGTAACGACAGCCAAGAAATAGAATCGGTATAGAAAAAAGCGATAATAATAATGCCAGCCAGATCATCTAGAATAGCTAACGTCATCAAAAATAATTTTAGGCTCGTTGGCACCCGATTTCCTAATATCGAAAGTACTGCTAGGGCAAACGCAATATCTGTTGCCGTAGGTATTGCCCAGCCATGAGCTGATAGTGTGTTGCCCCAGTTAAGGGATAAATATATTAATGCAGGAACCAGTACTCCACCTAAAGCTCCTACAACGGGTAACATCAGCGTGCGTCGATCTGAGAGCTTACCAACCAAAAGCTCTTTTTTTAACTCAAGCCCGACTACAAAAAAGAAAATCGCCATAATACCGTCATTTATCCACAGCAATAACGGTTTGTTGATACTAAAGGCTTCTGCTCTGATTTCTATCTCAGCAAAAAGCAGAGCATTATAGGCTTCTGCTCCTCCCGTATTTTTAATGAGCATGGCAAGCACAGCCATTATTAATAGCAATATGCCAGACAAGCTTTCAATCGTAAAAAACTTACGGGTTGAGTTCAGGGTTCTCATGATTACTCCACTAGTCAATGTGTCGAACTTGCTTTTGCCTGCATAGTTTTAAAATCACATTATTTATTAAATAAGATGTTACGATATAAGTGTTTATTTATTCAACACATTTGTGGTATGTAACCTTCCCATAAAATCAGAATTGCCTTTATTGGGTTTATTGTTTGCTACTCGATATAGGCTTGTCACTCGGTATCTTGATCTTATTGCCACATTTATCACAGGTTATTGAATGTGTTTTTTGTGCTTTGCAGTCTTGAATAAGTAGCTCCACTTCTTTGCCTGATATGCCGAGTGATTCTGATAACTCATCAATGGCCTGTTGCTCTGAATAGCTGATTACGCCATCTTTTAGGGCGGTGACAATTTCGCGTTCCAGGCTTTGTTTTCTTGATCGCAATTCATCACCAAACTTTGCTGCCATCATTGCCGCTGGCAGGGCAACAATGGCAACGCCCAGTAGCATAATAAATATTGATATAAATTTGCCTAAAAAGGTGACCGGGGTGACGTCGCCATATCCGACTGTGGTCATGGTAACGACCGACCACCAAATGGCGCTTGGAATGCTGTCGAATACCTCGGGTTGTGCGGTGTGCTCAACGCTATACATCACGCCAGCAGCGAGAATAACAAGCACCGCCATAATGATAATTGCCGCGCCAACGCTTGGTAGCTCTTTTATCATCACATCAATAAACAATCGTAACCCTTTAAAGTAATGGGTGAGCTTAAGTAGCCGTAACATGCGCAGCATGCGTAAGTAGCGTAAATCGACGGTAAATAGGAAAGATAAATAAAATGGTGCTATGGCGATAAAATCGATTAATGATACTGGCGTTAGCATATAGCGAATTCTAGATTTGAGTGGAGCGTTTGCGTTTAAGTGCTCTGATTCAAGGCACACCCAAATTCTTGCGAGGTATTCGATAGTAAAAACAGCGACTGAGAATAGGTTAAATAAATAGAATTGTTGCTGGTATTTATCGCCGATAGGTTTGTAGGACTCAATAATAACCGCTAATACGTTGACAATTATCAGCACCACAATAAAGCTACTGAGCAATTTGCTGGCTTTTGAGCCATCAAAGCCGTGTTCTAAAACGTCATAGGCTTTTTGTCTGCTGCTTTGTTTTTCTTGGCGACAAATTCATTAAAAACTTTGATAATTAATACGCGCCAGTCAAATAATGACGTTTTATGGTAAAACGTGAAAAGGTAATAGGGCTCAAGCTAGTCAGAATGACTTTTTAAAGCACTGATTGTTAGAACTGGGTTGAGTGAGTATTTTGACTTAACGGCACAAGCAATCACTGCACAACAAGAGAGTTCATGTTGGATCACTCGGGTAACACGGGACAACTATAGATTTTCTGTAAAGAGAGAGGATTCAGCTACTACATATAATCTAACCGGCTATCAGAGTCAGTGGGTGAGTGATAAAGCGAGGTTGTTAACTGTGAATGTGCAAAGTTATGACAACAGCCAATTGACAAAATGGATTCGTTCAACAGAGGAGGCTAATTCAACTTTGTGTATTCCGTTAGCGTTGTGAAAGGTAACGGTATTTTTGTTTATAACAACATTTGAAATTGGTGAGTTTCGGTATTCATTACCCGAAGCACTTGTTAATAAAGACATATTTATCCTGATAAAATTTAATTAATTGGTTCTCCCAATAATGGTTAAGAGATAATAAGCCAAGCTTATACTTGGCTTAACACTATATCGTCAGCTTAGATAACAGTAACGTTAGCTGCTTGAGGACCTTTTGGACCTTGCTCAACGATAAACTCAACTTCTTGACCTTCAGTTAGGCTTCTGAAACCTTCTGAAGCGATTGCACGGTAATGAACGAAAACGTCCTTGCCACCGTCAGCTTGAGCAATAAAACCGAAACCTTTAGTTTCGTTAAACCATTTTACAGTACCTGTAGATTTAGACATAACTGTCTCCTAAATAAAATTTATTGATGTTGCATTGCAACGAGTATTGCTAAAGAGGAACTAACATAAGCGAATAGCTTGTAACAATTATTCAGGACAGAAACTAAAAGTGACGAACGAAGAACTAGTGCGTTGAAGCGATGATCGATATAGGGTAGAACAAATTTAACTCCGCTATAGTAACACGTTAATTTGGAAATGCCTAAACATTATTCAAATTATATTTTGGACGCCGATTAAAGCTTCTGCATTTGGCTTTGTTCCCTCTTTACAGTGGGGCTTGCAGCCAGACTAACGGCTACATTTGTGACCATGTTAGTGTTTTGTTAGCTGGTGTTTTTCTATAAGTTTTGAGCGTTTACTTGTTAAAATATTGAGTTCATCGATATTGCCGTGGGTAACCTCAATGAGTCGCTTATCCATTACCTTAAACCAAAGCCAAGGGATGTAGGCGAGCAAAAACATACCAAAGTAACCATTCGGTAATGTCGGTAAATGTTCAAAGTGCCTTAACGATTGATAACTGCGTGATGCGTTGGCGTGGTGATCTGAGTGGCGTTGCAGATTAAACAGCGCCCAGTTGGAAAATATATGATTGCTGTTCCAGCTGTGATGCGGTTGCGGTCTCTCGTAACGCCCTGAAGCCAATGTTTTTCGTTTTAGCCCATAATGTTCAACATAATTAGCCGAAGTAAGGTGCCACATCGACCAAAATGCGGCGATCAACAAATAAGGAATTACTTCTAATCCGAGCCATAATCCCATTGCGATATAAACGCAAAGCGTCATTAATATGGTTTGGATAAATTCATTTTTGATGGTCCAAGGGGAAAGCCCTTTACGCATAAATCGTTGCTTTTCGAGTTGATAGGCTCGGACAAAGCCACCAGGTAGTTCACGTAATACAAAGCGATAAATACTCTCGCCCATTTTCGCAGAGGCTGGATCTTCTGGAGTGGCAACCTGGGCATGATGGCCACGATTATGCTCTATAAAAAAGTGTCCATAAGCGGCAATCGCTAATACTAATTTCGCCATCCACTTATCTAATTTATGGCGTTTATGACCTAGCTCGTGACCAATGTTTAAACCATGACCGCCAATGTAGCCGGCAAGCAATGCCGTCGCCAAATAACCCTGGGGCGATAAATCAAAGTGCGCGACAAACCAGCCAAGAAAAATAAACGAACATATAACCACGGGGACATGAATTAGGGCGATAAGACGATAGTATGTATCGGCTTCTAATTGTGGAATAATCGATTCAGGTGGATTACTGGTATCTTCTCCTAAGATCACATCAAGTAATGGAAACAGACCATACCAAATAAGTAAAAAAGCCCATAAAAACAATTCATTGTTAAATTGGATGTACAGTAGCGGTCCTGTTATCGCAGTAACAGGAATAAGCAGTGACACAAGCCACATGTAGCGCTTGTTATCGGTATAGATGTCACCATTTGTAGCCACAAAGGTATTGCCAGTACTCATTGTTTGAGTCTCGAACTTTTTCGCTAGGTATCTACAAGTATAAGAAATTATTTACTTTTCTAAAGTTATGTAGCTAACTTTTTGCGACCCTCACAGCCAGTGCACACTATTTACATTTAGCTGTTTTTGTCTTACTCTCTGAGGGGCTTTTGACCTTTTCTGTATTTTTTTTGCAGTGGCTTAGTGAGCATTTATGCAAGGTTGCGCTTATGAATTGTGGTTATTCCACATGAGTAAGTAATAACGCGGCAAAAATGCTCATTAAACGCTGTCCAAAGGATTCGATTAAAAGTCATTTTATCATTGTTGCAGTTCGCTTATATGGAATAACCATACTTCTCTCACTGCGCCTCGATTAAATGCCTTTTAATTAGAACAAAATTAATACCACAAAGATCAACAGCCCCTAAGTTTTTCGCTATTGATAATACTATGTCTAAATCAATTACTACTTACATACTGCTGATGGTTACGATGATTGCCTTGATTGGGCAATCGTTTGCGTTCGCGACTACAAAGTGTGATATGGCGAGTCATGAGGCACACCATAAAGGCCATAGTAGCGAGCATAGTGCGACAAGCAAACGCAGCTCAGCAGAGCATGATTTTATGCCACATCGTGTAACACATAGCGCAACAGAACACAGCGAAATGAATCACCATGCGATGCACGAGCATATGCTAGGGGATAGTGACATAGCCAGTTATAGCGCAACCGTTGCCGAAAATTGCTGTGGCACCGAATGTACATGCCCTGATAACGCTTGTTCATCGACCAGTGCCGTCGCATCACACGCTTATTCCATAGCGTACCTGGTGAATTTACCTGCTCGCATCGTTACCGAGCAGCAGCATGCCATGCGCCTTTCTAGATCCTTATATCGCCCACCCATTTTTGCCTAATACGGGGTTAGTGCGCCTGTTTTTCGTTGAAAACACAGTGCTTGCACATATTCCGCGCGTTTTTTCATCTTTTCAACATTTTATTGTCACGATATAACCTGTTTACTTTGGGCATAATGAAACATTTTTTATTAATTTGGTCAGCGATGACGCTGTCAAAAGTCGATAACACCGGCACAATTAACGGCGCTAAAAAGAGCAATAAGGAGCTGCTTTAATGTCATTTTTTTCTAAGGCTAGATTTATTGCTGTACTCAGTTTGCTGTATTGCAGTGTAATGCATGGCACTATGGTGAATGCCGCAACCGAAAATAGCGATGCTATCACGCAATCGTTAACGCTTGAGCGGGCAGTAGCCATCGCACAACAAAACGATCCTTGGTTACGCAGCAGTAAATTACAACAACAATCACTTGAACAGCAAAGTATTGCCGCCGGCACATTACCGGATCCCACGGTATCGCTGAGTTTAATGAATATGCCAACCAATAGTTGGGATTTTTCGCAAGAAGGCATGACTCAATTAAAAGTTGGCGTAACGCAAAAGTTTGTTCGCGGCGATAGCCTTGCCATTAAACAGCAGCAACTGGCGATTGAAAGTAGTAAATATCCCTTACTCAGAGAAAATCGACAGGCTAAGGTACAGCGCACTGTTTCTGAGTTATGGTTAGATGCCTACTTAGCGCAACAAACCCTCGCCTTAATTGAGGCTGACCGTACTTTGTTTTTGCAAATGGCGGAGATAGCTACAGCGAACTATGCCAACGTGATTGGTAATACCAAGCAACAAGACGTTATTCGCGCTCAATTAGAGTTGATTCAACTTGATGATAGGATCACGGTTGAGCAACAAAAATTAGAAACGGCATTGGCGCGTTTGCATGAGTGGCTGTACGTATATGAAGCCAGCAATGCATCGTCAGCATATGACGTTAACAAACAACTAACGTCATTGACGGTCGATACTAATCTACCACCACTCGTGCTAAATAAGCCTTCGCTGTTAAAGTACGATGGTTACTCTCGTCATGCATTAGCAACGGAGCTTGCCGGTCACCCAGCGGTAATGGCGATTGATGTGCAGCAACAAGTAAAACAACAAGCCGTTAAACTGGCGAAACAACAATATAAGCCACAGTGGGCGGTCAATGCTAGCTATGGTTACCGTGCTGACACTCCAACAGGCGACGATAGAGCGGATTTGTTTTCGCTTGGGGTGAGTTTTGATGTGCCATTATTTACAGCCAATAAACAAGATAAAACTGTCGCCGCATCGGTGGCCGAAAGCGAAGCGGTAAAAACCGAAAAGTTATTGCTAATAAAGCAAATGGTCAGCGCCGTCGACGCCGAATTAAAACAACTTAACCGTTTAGCTGAACGCCAAGCGCTTTATCAGCAACAGCTATTAAAGCAAACGCATGATCACGCTGAAGCGGCGCTCACGGCTTACACCAATGATAATGGCAATTTTGCCGATGTGGTGCGGGCCAGAATTAGCGAATTAAATGCACGCATTTCTGCGCTACAAATCGATGTTAATGCCTTAAAAACCGTTGCTCGTATTAACTACTTTTTACCTCAATCTTCACATAGAAATATCAATATCGAGACGAAAACGGGTGAGCGCGTGTCGTCTGTATCTGCTCAAAACTCGGGAGAACAATAATGTCAACCAACAATAATACATCTGTGATGAAACTGCTTGTTGCGGTTGCTGTCGGTGCCGCCATTGGTGTAACTGGCTGGCAGCTTTTGTTCGCTGACAATACAGCAACAGATACCACTGCAGGTGAAGAAAAAGAGAAAAAGCCACTGTATTGGGTTGCACCAATGGATTCAAATTATCGCCGCGATAAACCAGGTAAATCGCCAATGGGTATGGATCTGATTCCGGTATATGAAGAAGACAACGCTGGTGATGATTTTGGTCCCGGTGCGGTAAAAATTGCCCCACATGTTATTAATAACTTGGGCGTGCGTACCGATAAGGTTGAGAAAAACTACATCGATAGAGAAATCACAACGGTTGGCTATGTAAAGTATGATCAAGACAGCATGATTCATGTCCATCCTCGTGTCGATGGCTGGATCGAAAAGCTCTATGTGAAAGCCGAAGGCGACCCGGTCAAAAAAGGTCAAGCCTTATATAGCTTATACTCACCGCAGTTGGTCAATGCCCAAGAAGAATTGCTGATCGCCATAAAACGTAACAACCGTACCTTAATTGAGGCCGCCAAAAGTCGTTTAGCAGCACTGCAATTATCGCCACAGTTTATTGAACGTTTACAGCGTTCTGGCAAAGCGCAGCAACATATCACCTTTTATGCACCACAAGCTGGTATCGTCGATGGTTTAAAGATCCGAGAAGGGTTTTATGTTACGCCAAGCAATACCCTGTTAAGTATCGCTAAGCTTGATCAAGTCTGGGTTGAAGCAGAAGTATTCGAACGTGACGCAGAGCTTATAGAGCCAGGGTTAAAAGTATCGATGACGCTTGATTATTTGCCTGGCAGGAGTTGGCAAGGGATGGTGGATTATATTTACCCCAGTTTAAACCGCGCCAATCGTACACTACGTTTACGATTAAAGTTTGCTAACCCGCAGTATTTATTAAAACCGAACATGTTTGCCCAAGTAACCATTGATGCCGGGTCAAACCGTGCCAGCTTGTTGGTGCCCAAGCAAGCGGTGATCCGCACAGGTAAACAAGACCGTGTCGTACTGGCGCTAGGCGATGGTCAATTTAAATCTGTTGCGGTAACCATTGGCCGCGTGAACTCTGAGCATATTGAAATTCTCGATGGCATCGAAGAAGGTGATGAAGTGGTTACCTCAGCGCAGTTTTTGATTGATTCTGAGTCCAGTAAAAACTCCGATTTTCAACGCATGAGTGTCACCGAGCAACCAGCATCGGTGTGGATGGCAGGTGAAGTGAATAATGTGATGGCCGATCACAATATGGTTAACATTACTCATGAAGCGGCAACAGAGTGGGATTGGCCTGAAATGACTATGGACTTTGCGGTGGCCGACAGTGTTGACATAGACAGCTTAAAAGCAGGGCAAACCTTACATTTTGAAGTAACCAAAAGCGGTGACGGCCAGTACCAAGTCACGGGCATTCACATTATGTCAGAGCCTTCTGACGAAGAAGAAACAGTATCAACGGCAACCGTAAAAGGGGTGATCAATGCTATTGATGGTCAATCTCGCGTGGTTAATATCAGTCGAGAGGCAATCGAAAAATGGGACCGACCAGCGGCGACCATGGACTTTGTTGTCAGCGACGCGATTGATTTAACGACATTTAAAGAAGGCGATGAAATCACCTTTACTTTTGAAGTGAGAGATGACTTTATCATTGTCGACATGAGCAACGTTGCAACGCAAGATGAGCATATGGACCATTCGGAACATATGGATCACAGCAAACATCACTAAAGCGAGAGACATAAATGATAGAACGTATTATTCATTGGTCGGTCTTTAACCGCTTTTTTGTGTTGTTATCGACAGCGATATTAGTCGGCGCTGGCGTTTTTGCGTTAAAGAACACCCCGGTTGATGCCATACCGGATTTATCGGATGTGCAGGTGATCATTAAAACCTCATACCCAGGGCAAGCACCACAGGTTGTTGAAGATCAAGTTACTTATCCATTGACCACCGCGATGTTGTCGGTGCCAGGCGCGCAAACCGTGCGTGGTTATTCATTTTTTGGCGACTCTTATGTGTATATCATTTTTGATGATGACACCGATTTGTACTGGGCACGTTCGCGCGTATTAGAGTACCTATCGCAAGTTGCGCCGCGTTTACCACAAACGGCTAAACCAGAGCTTGGTCCCGATGCCACTGGCGTTGGCTGGGTATACCTGTATGCCTTGGTTGATAAAACCGGTCAGCATGACATTAGCCAGTTACGAAGTATTCAAGATTGGTTTTTAAAGTATGAGCTGCAGACCGTCGACGGTGTATCTGAAGTAGCCGCGATTGGCGGTATGGTTAAGCAATATCAGGTGATGGTTAACCCTGAAAAACTACGCGCTTACGATATACCGCTTAGCCTTATTCAAACCGCCATCAAACAAGGTAACCAAGAAGTGGGGGCTTCGGTGGTGGAAATGGCCGAAGCCGAGTACATGGTCACCGCTTCAGGTTATATCCAATCAATAGCCGATTTAGAAGCCATCCCGTTAGGACTTAATGTTAATGGTACACCGCTGTTGCTGGGGGATGTTGCTGACATTAACCTTGGTCCGCAAATGCGTCGCGGTGTTGCTGAGCTTAATGGGGAAGGTGAAACGGTTGGCGGTGTGGTAGTCATGCGCTTTGGTGAAAATGCGCAGCAAACCATAGCTGGCGTTAAACAAAAGCTAGAAGAGCTTAAGCGCGGCTTACCTGACGGTGTTGAAATCGTCACGGTTTATGACCGATCAGGTTTAATTGAACGTGCGGTTGATAATCTTTGGTCAAAACTGCTCGAAGAGTTGGCGGTAGTCGCCCTTGTATGTGTGGTGTTCTTGTTCCACATCCGCTCATCGATCGTGGCCATTATCAGTTTGCCGCTCGGTATTCTAGTGGCGTTTATCATTATGTATTTTCAGGGCGTTAACGCCAACATCATGTCGTTAGGCGGTATTGCTATTGCCATAGGCGCTATGACTGATGGCGCCATAGTGATGATTGAAAATATGCATAAGCATATAGAAAAAACGCCATTAACAGAGCAAAACCGCTGGGAAATTGTCGCCAAGTCGGCATCGGAAGTAGGTCCTGCGCTGTTTTTTAGTTTGTTGATTATTACCGTCAGCTTTTTGCCGGTATTTATTTTAGAAGCGCAGGAAGGGCGCATGTTTGCGCCATTGGCGTACACCAAAACTTACGCGATGGCCGCCTCTGCGGGTTTAGCAATAACCTTAATTCCGGTACTGATGGGCTATTTTGTTCGTGGCAAAATTATTTCAGAGCATAGAAACCCAGTAAACCGTTTACTGATTGGCGGCTATAAACCGCTGTTAAAGCAAGTGCTAACGTACCCGAAAGCAACGATTATTGCAGCGGTTATCATCACTTGGTTTGGTTTTACGCCGCTTGATGATATTGGCAGTGAGTTTATCCCTGAGCTGGATGAAGGCGATTTGATGTATATGCCTACTACCTATCCAGGTATATCGATTGGTAAAGCGCGCGAGTTACTGCAACAAACTGATAAGCTAATCCGAACCGTACCAGAGGTTGAAAACGTGTTTGGTAAAGTCGGCCGCGCCGAAACCGCAACCGATCCAGCGCCGCTGACCATGATAGAAACCTTCATTCAGTTAAAGCCTCGTGAAGAGTGGCGTGAAGGCGTTACCACCGATAGCCTCAAGCAAGAGTTTGATAAGTTGGTTAAGTTTCCGGGCTTAACCAATGCCTGGGTTATGCCGATTAAAACCCGTATCGATATGTTAGCAACCGGTATTAAAACGCCTGTTGGTGTCAAGGTTGCTGGTGCAGACTTGGCGGTTATTCAAGATATCGGTCAACAAATTGAACAGGTACTAAAGGACTACCCGGGTACTGCCTCGGTTTATTCTGAACGGGTAGCTGGCGGTCGTTATATTAAGGTGGATATCGACCGGATTAAAGCTGCTCGCTATGGCTTAAACATCAGTGATGTGCAACAGGTAGTGGCAACCGCTATCGGTGGTATGAATGTTGCGCAAACGGTGGAAGGTCTCGAACGCTATCCGGTGAACCTGCGTTACCCGCAAGATTATCGTGACTCGCCTGAGCAGTTAAAAACGTTACCGATAGTAAGCGCCAACGGCCAACGTATTGCCTTAGCCGATGTCGCTAACGTGTATGTCGAAGATGGTCCGCCAGGCATTAAGAGTGAAAACGCACGAATCAACGGTTGGACCTTTATCGATATTGAAGGTGTTGATGTTGGTCGTTACGTCGAAGGCGCAAAAGCGAAAGTCGCCAGTGACATCGAGTTACCAGCGGGTTATTCCATTAGCTGGGCAGGGCAGTATGAATACATGCAACGTGCGCAGCAAAAGCTAAGTTATGTGGTGCCATTAACCTTAGCCATTATCGTTGTGTTGTTGTACCTCAACTTTCGAAGCGTCGCCGAAGTGGTCATCATTATGGCGACGCTACCGTTGGCGATGATCGGTGGTATTTGGCTGATGTATCTTGAGGGCTTTAACTTTTCAGTCGCTGTGGGGGTTGGCTTTATCGCGCTGGCTGGGGTGGCAGTAGAAATTGGCGTGATCATGTTGGTTTACCTAAACCAAGCGTATCAACAAGCCATCGAGCAGGCGAAAGCTGAACAACGCTCATTTACCCATAAGGACCTGATTGACGCGATTATGCAGGGTGCTGGCCTTCGTGTGCGTCCGGTGATGATGACGGTTGCAACGATTATTATTGGTTTATTGCCGATTTTATACGGTACCGGTACCGGCTCTGAGGTAATGAGTCGTATTGCTGCGCCTATGGTCGGTGGTATGGCGAGTGCGGTTATTCTCACCTTGTTGGTATTGCCTGCGGTGTATTTGTTGTGGAAAAGCAGATCCTTAGAGGACAATAATAAGCCACCTTTTAAATTGCTGCATAGCAGTCGCAAATACCATAAATGGTTAATGGCGTTTGTTGGCGCACAATTTATGATTTGGTCGGTTACCGGCGCCTATATGGTATTTTTTGATATTAACTATATTCATGGCAATACCTTAGTAGAAAACCACCAAACCAAAGTGAATCCAGAGCAAGTTCAGTTATCACTCAATGATTTACTTAGTCAATATGGGCAGGTACAAAACCTAAGTTTGGGCGTGTTGATTGATAAACCGGCATACCGTTTTCAACTTGGAGAAACAAAATACCTTGTTGATGCGACAACCGGCGAGCAGTTAGCGCCACTAGATAAACAACAAGCAATTGCTGTTGCACAACATGAATACACCGGTAGTGGTGCGGTATTATCGGTTGAGCTAATCGAAGACAATCCTCCGTTTGAATTAAGTGCGCGAAGATTACCAGCTTGGCGTGTTGATTTTGATGACTTTGGCGAACCGGCTATTTACGTATCGTCGTTAACTGGCGAGGTGGTGACGAAACGGCATGAGTGGTGGCGTTTATTTGACTGGATGTTCCGTTTCCATGTGATGGACTATCAAGACAGTGAAGTCGATAATAAGTTGCTATTCTGGAGTTCGGTGATTGCCATATTAGCGGCTATTGCTGGAACGATTTTAACCGTTCACTTATTTTTGGGGCGAAGGTTTAGACAAATGAGGGCGCGTTGAACTTTGTGGTATAAATTTTGTTTGCGTTAAAAGGTATTTAATCGAGGTGCAGCGAGAGAGGTATGGTTATTCCATACCAACGAACTGCAACAATGAGAAAATGACTTTTAAGCGAATCCTTTGGACAACGTTTAGTGAGCATTTTTACAGCGTTATTGCTTAATCATGTGGAATAACCACACATCATAAGCGCAGCCTTGTAAAAAAACTCACTAAACAGCTGCAAAAACATACAGCAAAGTTCAACATGCCCTCAACAAGCGATTTTGCAAAAAGTTGGTATTTAGGGCATGCTCAGATAAAGTAAGTTTTTGGGGTGGATGGAGAAGGAAAAACATCATGCAGTGGTTAAGGAAAGTTCATAAATGGGCGTCATTATTGGTTGGTGTTCAGCTACTGATTTGGTTGATATCGGGTATGTATTTTACCTTGATGGATCACCATAAAGCTGGTGGTCATCAATACCGCGCTCATGTTCAACAGCACCCGCCTGAAGTGAGTGATAACTTCATTGATATCAGCGAAATTATTGTTAAAACTAACCCCGTCACCTCAGTCAAATTAGTAGCGTTATTAGGGCAACCATACTATTTGCTCAACCACGAAAAAGGTTTGTATCCACATTTTACCAATCACTACAGTTTGTATCACGCCAAAACGGGTAACCGAACACACATAGACGCAGACTTTGCCCGTGAGCTGGCCTTGCAATCATACAATGGCCCGGGTGAGGTGACCTCGACTACCTTGCTCAAACACCATATTGAAGATATCCCCAAACAGCAAAACCCAAGTTGGCGAGTAAACTTTAGCGATGAGGTAAACACCAGTGTTTACATTGAAGCGGATACTGGCCGCATTGTAGGCCATAGCGATGATGATAAACGTTTTGCTGATATCTTTTTTATGCTGCACTTTATGGACTATAACCACCAAGGCAGCTTTAACAATTGGCAAATCATGTTTTTCGCGGTGTTGATGCTATGGTTGTCCATAACCGGTGTGATTTGGACCATTGATTTAGTGCGCCGTGGTCACTATAAACTTCCTTTGTGAATGTTATAGACATAAATATCAGCTCGACGTTTTTCTCTCTTGAAACTATTGCCGTTTGCCCATATAAAAAAATTAGCTCCACTTTTCAGGCTATTACGATGCTCGCCGCAATGCTTAGAGGTTATATCCAAGTATTGCTTAGTGCTTATTGACAATCGAATGTTGACGGTACAGTAACTAAGGAATAAATACTACTGAGAAACCACAAGGGGATGTTTATGTCAGGTAAATTGGATATCTTAAAACTTGTTCGCTTACTTATTTGGCTAGTCGCTGGAGTGTATTTAGTTAAACTTATTTTGCCGGTGGCCGAACGTTATTTTATCGCTAATGAACAGCAACCAAGGGCTGTGACCGCTCGTGGTGAGCTCGCGCCAAGTGAACAATCAACGATCGATATATTTCATCATGCCAGCCCTTCGGTTGTGTTTATCTCAACCAATAAAATCGTTCGCAGCTTTTGGACCCGTGATGTGCGCAAAGTCCCTCGTGGCACTGGATCTGGTTTTATTTGGGATGGCTATGGTCATATTGTTACCAATTATCATGTGATTGAAGGCGCTTCTGAAGCTTCTATTCGCTTGAATGACGGGCGCAGTTATCTAGCAAGTTTAGTTGGGGTAAGTCCTAATCACGATTTAGCCGTATTAAAAATTGATGTGCCCGTTGATTTGCCACCGGCGGTGCCTATTGGTACCAGTGGTGATTTGCAAGTAGGGCAATCGGTTTTCGCCATAGGTAACCCGTTTGGTTTGGATTACACCTTAACCAGCGGTATTGTCTCAGCGTTAAATCGAACCTTATCGGCGGACTCTGATTTAATCATTAATAATTTGATCCAAACTGATGCGGCAATAAACCCAGGAAACTCAGGTGGTCCACTGTTAGACAGTGCTGGACGGTTAATTGGTATCAATACCGCCATTTATAGCCCATCAGGCGCTTACGCCGGTATTGGTTTTGCGGTACCGGTTGATACCGTAAATCGTGTTATTCCACAACTCATTGCAACCGGGCGTTATACCCCGCCATCGTTAGGTATTGGCGTAGACGATGATATTAACCGACAAGTACGTCAGCAACTGGGCATTGACGGTGTGGTTATTTTAACTATTGAGTCTGGCTCGGCAGCAGAAAAAGCCTCGTTCCGTGCAGCTAAAGTGTCGCGCTATGGCATGGAACTCGGTGATGTGATTCAGTCGATAAATGGCCGTCGTATTGATGACGTTAAGGGGTTAATGTCTGAGTTAGACAAATATCAAGTCGGCGAAGAAGTGTTACTTGGCGTATTGCGAGATAACGAAACCATTGAGGTAAGTGCCACCTTGCAATAAGGAGTTAGCATAAATCAATATGCAGGGATATTTGCTTCACTCTGGTTGCGTTACTTTGTTTGAGAAACTTGTGGCGAAAAAATTGATCGCACCCTTGTTACGGGAAAATACGTTAGCAAGATTTTTAAAGCTTTAAAAAGCTTAAAATGTTGATATTATGTGGTTTTTATTTTGGCATGGATCGAATAATGTTGTTTCGTCATAGCTTTTTTATCATTACCTTATTTTTACTCAGTGCTTGTGGCGGCTCTGATCCAAATGACAGTAACGTCGTTATTGAACAATCAAATAGTTTGCCGATTTTAACGGGAACAGCCAGTGATGCCATTGCCGAGCAGCAATATTCCTATACACCCGTTATATCTGATGCCGATGACGATGCGGTTACTTTCTCGACTAATGAGATGCCGAGCTGGTTAGCAATTGATGGCGACAGTATTAGCGGTATACCAACAGAACAAGATGTTGGTTTGGTCAGTTTTTCTATTATTTTGTCCGATGGTAAAGGGGAAAACAGCTTTACGGTTTCATTTGAAGTAAAGCCTAAGCCTAACCAATTGCCTACTTTAATGACTGCGGTTGTCGAAGCTCGTGTGGACGAAGCCTTTGCTGTTACGTTACTGGCAAGTGATGCAGACGGTGATAGCGTCAGCTTTACTTTAGCCAACACCTCAGATTGGTTAACGCTTGATACGAGTACAGGGCAGCTGAGTGGCTTACCTCGCAAGGAACATCAAGGTACACAGCTGATTACTATTGAGCTAAGTGACGGTAAACAAACTCAGCAACAACAAATCGCGATCACGGTTGAACCGAGTTGGTTAGACGTCGCGATTAGCACTGGTAATGCCTTAGTCGTTAAAGCATCAGAAACGATTTTAGATGCAGCAATTCATGAAGTTGAGCAAATTGATGAGCGACATAAGGATATCAAGCGTCAGCTCTTTAAGTTTGATAGCGATGATGCATTAACCAGCATTGACTGGCAGCCAACGCATGATGCCGCTATGTATGGCTCAGATTTCCTATTCAATGACGCCGTGCTATATACCAATAACAACGAAACCAAACGTGCTATTGCCATTGCCGGCAGTAAACAAGAAAACATAGGGCGTTATTTGGTGCTAGGCGGTAACCCATTTCGTAATGACATCAATGAGCAAATGCAACAGTTTCTCGTTAATGCCTTTGACTGGTTGTCGCAAAAAAACACTAAATCGTTAGCTCAGTTTGATGTTGTGTTAGCTCAGCTTGATGAAAGCTATTATTTTAAAGACAGAAGCAAAACACGAGCGTGGCTCGATTCGAATTACGACAATGTTAATTACAATGATGTTGGCAGTTGTGATGGCCAGGCTCTAGCTGGCTGTATCGCTGAAAAACCTGATGTTATTATCGTCTCTCGCAAGCTCTATACAGATAATCACTCTAGCGATGTCATTGCGGCCATTGAGCAAGCACTAGCAGATGATATCCCAGTTGTTTATATACAACTCGATGGTGGTATAGGTGAGCACGGTCGAGCGTTATTGAATGTATTTAACGTTAAGCATGCGCACGATAATTACTGGTCGCGAGACTCGTTACAAGGTTTTAATCCTAATACCTTTAATAGCGAAGAGTTGATAAAACTAAGCGCACTAGCTAACCTCAAACGGTTATTGAATAACTTTGCAAATCACAGTTTTGATGTCGATTTAAGCGGGTGTGAAACGCGCAGTTGTCCGCAGCAATCCAATACCCAACTGCAATTTTTTGCCGCTGCCAATGTTGTTAAAACCCTATTTAATGATTTTGATAAACGCAAGCTCAATATTTTTACAACAGATACATATCGTCTACCCAAGTTGTTGATCTTATTAGCCGATCATTACCGTCAGTCGGTATCTTACCCAATGGATAAAATCACCTCTGATACGGTGATGTTTTTTAAATCATTGTACGCCGATTACGCCGTTTACAATGTTCGTTCAGTAAACCCTATACAACCCGATATGGGCAATTTTAGTCGCTCTGATTTCAGTCATGTCAGCCCTGAAACTAAAACAGTGACATTAATATCAAAGCCATCTTTTAAATCAGCTGGTGTTTACGCAATTCCAGGGCAAACCTTTAAAGTGACTCGCAACGATAGCGAGTCGGTAGCTACCTCGATTTTCATAAACACCTTACGTACCGGTGCGACACACATCTTTAATAACAATGGTTATAATCGCCCTTATCATTTGTGGTCACAGCAGGTTAGGGTAGAGCCAGGCGAAACGATTGAATTTACCTCAAGTTATGGCGGCCCGATACAAGTAGCCTTTGACGTAAAAGATATTGAGGTTAGCTTAACCTTTGAATATATTGGCCGTCACCCTCATTGGCGCTCGCCTGCAGACGATGCCGATTTTGCCGAGCGTATGCAGCGTGGTGATTACGATTGGGCTGAAATTGCCACGGCTGGTTTTGAAGTGCATTCAAAACATAGCAAAATGCAAGCCTCTTTGGATGCTAGCAAAGAGCTTTGGCCCAATGCCTCTGATTTTGCTAATGCCACTTCGCGTTATACACATAACATGGTTCACATGTTAGCTGGCTTTCAAGGTCCAGGTATTGATCAAGTCGCTGAAATTCATGACTTTGCAAAACAGCGCGGTTTGCTGATTGATACAATAGATATTGTTAAGCATATGAATGCCGATCAACCCACGTGTGGTTGGGGCTGCTCTGGTAACCCTTATGATGCAGGCTGGAATTTTTCGCCAACAGGGCATGGTGATTTACATGAGTTGGGTCATGGCATTGAGCGCAGCAGTATGCGCTTTGAAGGCTATGGCTTTCATTCAAATACCAATTTTTATTCTTACTTTGCTAAGTCGGTTTACGAGGATGACACTGGGCAAAATGCAAGTTGCCAAGCGTTACCATTTGAAGCGACCTTTAATGTGTTAAAGCAAAGTAAGTTACAAGCAGATCCTATCGCTTATGTGCAACAAAACCTCAGCAAAAGTTGGTCTGAACACCACGCGATATATGTGCAATTGATGATGGCAGCGCAAGCCAACAATAAAGTGAGCAATGGTTGGTACATTTATCCTCGTTTACATATTTGGGAGCGAGAATTTTATCGAGCAGATGATTCAGAGCAAAGCTGGCTAGAAAAAAGAGAAGCACTCGGGTTCGGTCTTTATAGCTACGATGAACTCACTGCGATAACCCGTAATGAATGGCTGTATATCTCGCTGTCTGAAATCATGCAAATGGACTTAGTGGATTGGTTTGCGATGTATGGCTTTGTTGTTAGCGATAAAGCGAAAGCTCAAGTTCAGTCGAAAGGTTATCAAAGATTAGCGCAAGTATTTTATGCCGCAAATGGCGCCGATTTTTGCTCATCATTAGAGCAACCAGCAGTGTTGGTTGATGGCGAGTCGACTTGGCCAGATAGCCCCTAAAATTGCTTTGCTGTGATAATAAGCGCGATATAGGTCGCGCTTATTAGTTTTACGTTAGGTACGTTAATTTACTGCGAGGTGTTATACCCCATAAGGTTATGCGAGCTCTTGGCTACCGCCACCTGATATCGTCAATATTTGCCCGCTGACCCAACGTGAAGCCGGTGCGCATAAGAACAATGCCGCATTTGCCATATCTTCGGTTTCCCCAAGCCGTTTTATTGGCGTTTCTCTTAGCATTTCTTTTTCGATTTCTGGGGTTAATACACTGTTTAAGGCATCGGTCTTGGTCGCCCCCGGAGCGATGGCGTTAACGCGAATATTTTTATCACCCAAATCAAAAGCGATATTGCGGGTAAGGTGATTGGCAGCAGCCTTTGAGGAAGCATAAGATGCCATGCGTTTATTTTTATTTTCACCCGCCATTGAGGTAATGGTCAGGATTGCGCCACCACCGGCTTTTTCCATATGCGGGGCGACTAACTGACATAAACGAAATACAGAAAACACATTAAGCTCAAACGCCCAATGCATGTCTTTCATTGGCATATCAAATGGTTTGGGTCCGCCACCGCCGGCGTTGTTTACCAAGGTTGTAAGCTCACCAAATGCGGCTATGGTATCTTGAACCACCTTCTCTAAATCATCGGCGTTGGTGATGTCGCACTTTAATGCAATGGCATCGCCGCCGTTATCGTTTATAGCTTGCGCTACATTTTCGGCATTTTCTTTATGTAAATCTGACACTGCAACTTTAGCACCAGCAGCGGCAAATGTTTCTGCTATCGCTCGGCCAATCCCAGCGCCTGCGCCGGTGATCAGGGCAACCGCGCCGTACATTTTAAAGTTGTCAGGATTATACATTGTAGCCTCAAACGGTGAACAGAAGTGTTCATTAAAATTTAGTTGTCAGAGGCTTGATTGACAAGCCGCTATCGTAAAACAACCTTGTCGCTGATAGCAATGATGAAAATAGTGTCGAATGGTGAGATAAAATTTCGATGCAGGGCACATAGCGGGTATTACTGGCCAAGCTCGTTGCGACGCATTGGCATGGTATTGATCAGCGCGGTTACCTCTTCAAGATTAAATTGGCTCAGCGCATAGGTGGCTTTTAAGGTGCCATCGAGGCCTATTAGCCAAACTCTTTCAGCTTGAGGGTACATATCAGTGACATGCCATTGTTCATCATTTGATAGTGGCTGTAATGTATGTTTATCGCTGATACGATAAGCATGAGCCTTGTTAATGACGATTATATCGAGGCGATACTCTTGTACAATTGCCGAGTCGATTTTAGGAATATGATTGATATGCTCACTGTTAAAGATAAGCAAACGTTTTTGCCAGCGCAGGGCGGATAATGGATCTGAACGTTGCTGACGTGCTTGCTCACTGATACCAAGCTGTTGTTGCTGAGCGTCGACATGGCTTATGACGCTAAAGCTAAAAATAAACAACAGGGCAATCGTCAGAGCTGGTATCAAGGTAGCGATCAGCCAAGGCAATGAAACTGAGATAAACATAGGCATCAAAAAGCCAGTCATGAACTTCCTCCTGCTGTATACGATGATACGTGCCTATCCTGTGATCAGATTATGTATGAGGAGATTAACGCTTTAATCACCTACAGCAAATACGTTAGCGTACCCGCATCAATTTAAAAAACTGCATGGGTGCGCTAATTGTTCGATGTTTAATTATGGCGCTTTTTTGATAATACTGGCGATAAGATTTTTAAAGGTATCGACCTCTTGAGCACCTGACAATGCATGGCTGTTATTAAATACAAATAAAGGCACGGCGTTAATGCCTTGATGGTGCCAGTTCTTTTCTATTTCACGCACTTGTGCAGATAGGGTTTGCTCTTCCAGTAGTTGTCGAGCTTCATTCGCTGCTAAGTCAGCCTCATTGGCAATTTTTACTAAGCTTGCTAGCTCAAACGTACCTTGGTCGCTAAAATAATGGCGAAAGAGCGCTTCGGCAAGCTCGGTTTGTAAGTCAGAACTTTCAGTGCACAGTAACAATTGATGACAATCATGGGTGTTGAAGATCCTCATCTCATCAAAAAAATTAAACTGAAAGCCAATTTTTTTACCTTCTTCGGTTAACATAGCCCGGGCGCGAATACTGTCCTCTTTGCTGGTGCCGTATTTTTTTGCTAAATGTTCGCGTAAATTCTCCCCATAGTCGGGCATATTTGGATTTAATTCGAATGGGTGCCATTGAATGTTCACATTGAGATCGTCACCAAAGTCCGTTAAAGCGCGCTTTAAACGACCATAACCTATGACACACCACGGACAAACAACATCCGAAATTATGTCGATTTTCAATGCTTTTGAGCTCATGCCTGGACTCTCCTAGTTAGCGAAACATCGGGTGAGGTAACATTGGTTAACCGCGAATGACCATGTTGTCGTTATCATAAACGGTGCATACCACGTATGGGGTAGTTGTTTTTTGGGTTTCGTATCCAAGCAAGACCTCGTACTAAGGCGCCTAGTTCCGGTCTAACAAAAGGGTTGTTTGAAATATCAACAACTTGGATGTTACCTTGGTCATTGACAACAAAAAGTCCTGGCTCGGCAAAGGGGTGATCAGTCTCTTGTGGTGAGCGGGGATCAGAAATATATAAGCCGAGTTGATTCATCTCGTTTGTCGTCAAGCCATAACCTAACGGGAAATCGACCTCAAGCTGCTCAATATGACTTTCCAGTTGTGCTTTGCTGTCCCCTGACGCGGCAACGATATCAACACCAATATCTAATAGAGCTTGCTTGTAGGTTTGTAGCTGATTTAAGTACTTTGTACATAACGGGCAATGACGTCCCCGATAAATTAATACCAATTGCCAGTCACAATTGTTTTTGGGTTGACCTAGAGTTACCTGTTCTTCATTGAGTAACGTGGTGGTGATACTAGGAAAGGAAACGCCTGGATGCAGCTTAATGGTGTAGTCTGAACTCATCTTGACCTCTATGTCATATTACTATTATAGGGATAGTGCTGGCTTGAAAGAAAGCGCTTAGGTGAGATGATAAGTTTGATGTTATTAGAGGTTTATCGGCTACAACGAACCAAGAGCCGTTGAGCTGTTTGTCGAGCGCTTTTTAATCAACACCTCAGTAAATAATAGTTGTTTAACAGCGGATTGGGTAATGGGATGATATAAATAGTCTTATTTAATAACAGGCAAAAAATGGAGATCTTAAGTTAAGATCTCCATAGGAGTTTTTATTATCCGTTATAACGTTGTCGCAAACATTATTGATCGTTCATAAATGGATAATCGGTGTAACCTTGCGCGCCGCCCATGTAGAAGGTGTTAGGATCGGCTTCGTTCAACTCAGCGTTAGCGGCTAAGCGTTCAACCAAATCAGGGTTAGCAATAAATGGTACACCGAAGGCAACAGCGTCCATTTGCTGGTTGATGATTGCTTGCTCGGCTTCGTCTGCGCTGTATCCCATGTTACCAACCAAATTACCTTGATAAATTTCTCGCGCTGGCGTCATTACATCACCTGTTTGCTGCTGTAAAAAATCAGCGCGCATTAAGTGCCAATAAGCAAGGTTATAGTCATTTAATCGCTCAGCAATGTAGCGGGTTAAGCCAACAGGGTCGCTATCGCTCATGCTGTTAAAACCGTTTAATGGTGATGTACGAATACCCACACGGCCAGCCCCCCATACCTCTACCACAGCGTCAAGTACTTCAAATAACAAGCGAGCACGATTTTCCATACTACCGCCGTACTCATCGTTGCGTTGGTTACTGCCATCACGTAAAAAGTTATCGAGTAGGTAACCGTTTGCTGCGTGAACCTCGACCCCATCGAAACCGGCTTGCTTGGCGTAAATGGCCGCTTGTTTGAAACCATCGATGATTGCTGGTAGCTCATCAAGCTCTAACGCTCGTGGCACTGTGTAGGCTTTTTTACCTTCAGGTGTGTGTACTTCATCATTGGTGATGGCTAACGGACTGGCGGCGACTGGGGTAATACCGTTATTTAAGTCAGGATGACAGGCGCGACCACCATGCCAGATTTGCAAAAAGATTTTTCCGCCTTTGTTATGTACAGCGTCAGTGACTTTTTTCCAGCCGTCGACATGAGCTTGTGAGTAAATGCCTGGGCCATTAAAGAATGCAACACCATTTTCTGTTACCGCGGTCGCTTCCGCAATCAGTAATCCTGCGCTGGCACGCTGAGCATAGTGTTCAGCCATTAATTCATTAGGAATGTCACCGCTTGCACGAGTGCGAGTTAATGGTGCCATAAGGACACGGTTGCTTAAGGTAATATCACCAAGCTGTATTTCATTAAGCAAGTGTGGAAAATGAGACATAAATTACTCCGAAAGTGAAAGAAACCTAGCAATAGGTTATTGATAGAGCTTGATATGGAGGTGAAAACTAAAGATACAACACTTGGTTAAAAATATTTTTGCGATCTGTTTTCTGATTTATCACCATTTGAATTGGCGACAAGTGATTAATATTGCTCGCTAAAATTCTGAAGATTTTTTAGTATAAGGTCGCTTTGGGTTTAAAATGAGAATAATAATGACAACCACGCGTTTTTCTGGTGCGATTCGTGCCATTTTTCCCGTATTTCTATTACTGTTGGTTGCTTGGTTTAGCATCACATCACAAAAACCAGCAGAGGATGCTTATGCATCGAATAAAGATAGTGAGTTTTCAACTGAACGAGCATTTGTGCATCTGCAACAGATAGCTCAAAAACCGCACTTTGTCGGTACCGATGAACACACTAAAGTGAGAGATTACTTACTGCTGGAGTTACGCAAACTTGGCTTGCAAGCCGAAGTTTTTAGCCATGTTGGTGGGCATTTTCGCCATAGTTACATGGCTGCCAATACGCATAATATTATTGCTAAGATCCCTGGTAAACAATCAGAACATGCTTTGGCGTTGGTGAGCCATTATGATTCTTCATTGCACTCATCACCCGGCGCTAGTGATGCCGGTAGTGGCGTGGTCACGATATTAGAAGGTATTCGGACGTTTTTAGCGAAACAGCAGCAACCAGATAATGACATTATTATCATCATTACCGATGCGGAAGAGCGTGGCTTACTTGGTGCTAAGGCGGTTGTTAATCACCACCCTTGGGCGAAAAACATTAAAGTTGCGCTTAATTTTGAAGCCAGAGGCTCAGGCGGCCCGAGCTATACCTTATTGGAAACCAATGCAGGTAATAAAAAGCTGGTAGAAGCCTTTGCTGCTGCGGATATTCAATACCCACTGGCTAATTCATTGATGTATAGCGTTTATAAAATGTTACCCAATGATACGGATTTAACCATATTTCGTGAAGATGGTGATATTCAAGGGTATAACTTCGCGTTTATCGATGATCATTTTGACTATCACACCGTTAATGATTCTATTGATAATTTAGATAAATCGAGTCTCAATCATCAAGCCGATTACTTACAAGCACTAGTTGCTTACTTTGCGGTCGCTGACTTAAGCGATTTTGCCTCAGAGCAGGATTTGGTGTTTTTTAACGTATTTAATTGGACGCTGATCAGCTATCCGTTTAGCTGGGTTGTGCCTATGTTATTGTTAGCTTGCGGACTATGGTTATGGTCTACCTTTGTTGCCGTAAGGCGAGGTAAGCTTTATATAGCTGATGTTGCCTTTGGCTTTACGGCATTGTTACTTAGTATCATCAGTGTTGCAGGCTTAGCTTTTGTCAGTTTATCGCTACTTCCTACGCTTTGGCCGGCTTACGCGGAAAGTCCCCATAATTTCACCTATAACGGACACTACATAATAGGGCTGTTTTTCAGTGTGAGCGTTATCTTGGTTATATCGATTTATCGCCTTTTTATTAACAAAGTGTCATTGGTCGCTCTGTTAATGGCATCTATTTTTGTTTGGCTTATCGTCAATGGGGCTCTGGCGCTTTATTTACCAGGGGCCGGCTTTTTAGTCATACCGGTGTTGTTTATGTTGCTACTGTATTTGGGCTTAGTGCATTGGCAACATACCCTTACCCAGTCGCAGATAGCCAGTATCGCTGTTGTATTAGCGCTACCATCGGTCGCCTTATTGTGGCCACTAATAACATCATTGGTGGTTGGTTTAGGCTTAAAATCTCTGGTGATTGCCTGTCTCTTGCTGGCTCTTATGATGAGCTTAGTACTGCCGGGCTTAATCATGGCCAAAAGCTTGGCACTGCTGCAATGGTTAATGGTCAGTGTAGCAGCTGTGACAGCGTCGATGGCAATACAGGCTGCAGACTATAATGTTAGGCAAACAAAGCCTTCAAGCATAAATTATTTGATCAATAGCGATTCTAATAAAGCTTATTGGTTTAGCAGCAGTAAACGACTAGATAGTTTTACTGAGCAGTTTTTTACCCAAGGCAGTCAACAAGACTGGCCTGAGCCTTTGTACCCTAGTTATCGTCGTACTAAAGTGACGTTTTTTGCTGAGGCTAAGCCCATAAACGTAGAGCCAGCCAAGGTCACTGTGTCACACGCTGAGCAAACATCAAGTACAATCACATACGATGTTCAAATTGAACCTCAGCGTGATACCAATATGTTCCAGCTTGCGAGTCTTAGTGCTATTGATATCGTATCGGTAACCATCAATGGTCAAGCAATAACTACCGGTGGTAATACTATTGCTAAAGCGCAGTTTATGAGTAAGCCTGCCGCGATGGGGATGATTATGCATTATACCTTGTCTGAACCTCGTGAGTCGGTGCAGTTGCAATTAACTATTGCCAAAGGTGGTGCAGGTGCAATGCCGGTTATGCCACAACTGGTCTTATTTTCAACCAGCTATGATCTTTATCAGCAATTTCCTTGGGTTAAGCCAAGAGGTGTTGGTTTGATGCCAGAGCCATTCCATGTCAATGATGCCGTTATCATTCGTCAAACGCTTGATGTGGCTCATCATTGATATGAAATGATTTAATGAGATGTGATTGCCATACTGATATATATGTAATTGAGCAGGGGGCCATTGTAACCCAGCTCAATATCTTGTTAGTGCGTACGAAACCGTTTATTTATAGATGTTTTTTATGCGTAGCATGGGGAGTGGATTGAGCGGGTTTCGAGTTAATTGTTTTAACGAAAAACGTAATAACGTTTTATGAAACCCTGCATTCGGTATTGTTTGTTTTACTTGCGTTACAAAGCTGGCGTCAACGCCGTTTTTGATCACCCCTAATGAAAAGTCGACGAGGTCGGCTTTGCGAAATAACTCAGCTAAGCGTTGATGTGGACCTTGATACTCTGTCAATAAATGGTGCATATCAATGATGATTTGCATCGCTGATATCCAGTCGTTTAATCCATGCTTTTCTAGGTAGCTTGTGCATTCTTGATATGAGGGAACAAGGTAGTCGACTCTGTCGTGTGTCCATAAGGCAATATCATGAAACGCCGCAGCAATTTGTAATTTTTTACTGTCTTCATCGCTGATATCGGCAGCTAAAAAGTGGCAAAAATTAAGCATGCGGGTAACGTGATTACGATACCCGTCAAAATCATCAGCAATTACCGATTTATCGTCGGCGAGAATTTTTTCTACCCACGGGTAGCTGGTTGTTACTTGCATTAATACTTCTAATGATAACTATATATGTTGTTGTAACGCTGCGGATAACTCTGCCGCGTCTTTACCGAGCATCAAGTGCAATACGTTATCGTTGATGGTGGCAATGCGCCTTACATTTAAGTTAGTTGCATCCAGCTCTTGTTGTGGTAATGATTTTACAATCAGTCGGACACGATTACCGGCGCATTGCTCGGCTTTACTGATGTTATTTTTACCGCCAAGTGCTTCAATGATTTTTTTCGCTTGTGCGTTGGTAAACTCGGAAACAGTTACCCTAGTATCACCAGTGTTTTCAGCGCTGTTTGCCGAGCTGTCATCGATATCGACAGTCGTATGAATATGTGCACCGCCGGCGGCGATAACCGCTTCCATTTCAGTGCGCAGACTTTCTGCTGCGGTGCCCATAATCGCTTGCACACCATTGCCCATAATCACAACGCCAGATGCGCCAAGTTGTTTGAGACGGTCTTTGTTTACTTTACTCACATCGTGAACTTGAATTCGTAATCGGGTAATGCAGCTATCAAGAACTTTTATATTGCCTGCACCACCATACGCAAGAATGATCTCTTTCGCTTTTTCTGAACCTTTATCGGCAAGGCTTTCGGTTTCGATCATGGCGTCTTCGCGCCCAGGCGTTTTCAGATCTAAGGCGACGATGACGACTCTAAAGACAATGTAATAAATAATGGCGTAGGCTGCGCCGAGAATAAAGAACATATAAATTTTGTCGGCATTGGCGGATAAAACGATAAAATCGATTAAGCCATGTGAAAACGAAGTACCATGGACTAAGCCTAAGGTATTACTTAAAAAGTATGCAGTAGCAGCTAAGCAAGCATGGATAACATATAAAAGTGGGGCTACAAATAAAAACGCAAATTCAATAGGCTCGGTAATGCCGGTTAAAAATGACGTTAAAGCGGCAGAAACCATAATGCCACCAATTTTGGCTTTATTTTCAGGTTTGGCAGTGTGCCAAATGGCAATCGCTGCTGCCGGTAAACCGAACATTTTAAACATATAGCCGCCGGCTAATTGACCAAAGCCATTACCTGCTTCGCGCGATGCCGAATCGGCTTGTAAGTAACAGTTTAATACCCCTGTCACTTCCTTCCCTGCCGAATCGATACAGCTGCCTGCTTCAAAGAAAAACGGTACATTCCAAATATGATGCAAACCAAATGGGATCATAGCGCGTTCAATTAAGCCATAAATTGAAAAGGCTAATTCGGGGTTTTGATTGGCTGACCAATGTGAGAACGAACTGATTGCTGAACCGATTGGTGGCCAAATAAACGAAAGCACAAGACCCAATACAATGGTACCAAAACCGGTGGCAATAGGGACAAATCGTTTGCCAGCAAAAAAGCCAAGATAGTCTGGCAACTGAATTTTGTAATAACGATTAAACATAAAGGCGGCAACACCACCAGCTAAAATGCCGCCAGCGACACCTGTTTGATAGGTCTTTTTAATATTTTCAATATCAACTGCGCTAAGGGCGGTTCCTGCAGCAATTAATGAGTCGACTTCGGCTTGTGCCATGAGAGCGACGGTAGCGGTCATAATGCCAAAACCAACAATTGCCGCCAAGGCGGCAACACCATCGTTATTGGTAAAACCAAGCGCCACACCAACGGCGAATAATAGCGCCATATTATCGAATACGGAGCCACCGGCCACTCGCATGATAGATGAAACAATCTCGGGGATAAAAGCAAAATCTGCAGAGCCAACCCCCAATAAAATACCTGCAATCGGTAGTACCGATACCGGTAACATTAGGGCTTTACCAATTTTTTGTAGCGATGCAAATAATGAATGCGCGATATTCATTAATGATTCCTCAATTATTTATCTAAACATCAAGCAGATTTGATTGTTGTATTAAGTGTTTTACCTGCTCTGGACCGTCACACAATAAGGCTTGCTCTGCCAGTTGCCGACAAACGTTACTGTCGAATGTGCGTACTCGATATTTGGTTTCGGCAATCGAAGATATACTCACCGATAGCTCATTAACACCAAGGCCAACCAAAATAGGCTGCGCACTGACTTGTTCAGCCATGCCACCACATACACCAACCCAGCGACCATACTTTTGTGCGCCTTTGACGGTGTGATCGATCATTCTTAACACCGCAGGGTGTAAATTGTCAGCCAGACTAGCAAGCCGTGCATTGCCACGATCAATGGCTAAGGTGTACTGAGTTAAATCGTTGGTTCCAATCGAAAAAAAGTCTGCTTCTTGGGCGAGTACATCGGCCATTAATGCCGCCGATGGCACTTCAATCATCACGCCTAGCTCGACGGCCTGAATGCCCAATTTATCGGCTTCTTCATGAAGTACTTGTTTGGCAATGGTCAATTCACGTAATGACGAGATCATGGGTAACATAATGCGTAATTTATAACCTGGAGAGGCACGTAACAGAGCACGGAATTGGGTTCGCAGTAAGTGTGGTCTATCAAGGCAAATACGAATACCACGTTCGCCAAGAAAAGGGTTTTCTTCAAAGGGGATTTTCACGTAAGGAAGTGGTTTATCACCACCAACATCTAAGGTCCGCACAATTGCTGAGCGCTCCCGACCAATCCCGTTAAGTAATGTGCTATACGCTTGAACTTGTTCGTCCTCGCTCGGTGCTGTTACTCGGTCTAAGAACAGAAACTCCGATCTGAGTAAGCCTATGCCTTCTGCGCCTTGCTCGGCGGCGGTTTGCGCCTTAGTAACATCACCAAGATTGGCAGCAACCTCTATATTTACACCATCAAGGGTAGTGGTTAACTCCATTGCGGACTGTTGAGCTTTGGCTTGTAATGCTTCGGCAGCTAATTTCTTTGCATTTAATTGAGCGACCTGGTCATCACTTGGCTCTAATAGTACGAAGTCTTCGTCTGCATTGACTAATAAATCGGTACCATTTACTGTGTTCATGATTGAGTCGTCTACTGCGGCGAGCATCGGAATGCTGCGAGAGCGAGCAATAATAGCAACATGAGAGGAAGCACTGC
Organism: Thalassotalea sp. Sam97; assembly: GCF_041379765.1. Classification (NCBI taxonomy): domain Bacteria; kingdom Pseudomonadati; phylum Pseudomonadota; class Gammaproteobacteria; order Alteromonadales; family Colwelliaceae; genus Thalassotalea; species Thalassotalea maritima. Next base: position 892,686 of record NZ_CP166919.1, read on the forward strand.
CGGTTACCGTTAATACGCCACTGACTAAATTCGCGTCAATTTTAGCTATTTGCGAAGGGGTCATCTCCTCGGTAGCTAATATACAGCCTGGAGGTAACTTACTTAAATCGGCTTCATCAATTCCTAATAATTGTCGCAACACTCTAAATCCGACATCGCGTAAATCTGCAGCCCGTTGTTGCATCAAAGGGTTGTTGAGTCCTTCAAGAATGGTTACTTGACTGTCTATAGCATTTTGCCATGCGGCCGGCGCGGAAAGTTTTTGTTCTATTTGGTTTAGGGTGTCGGTGGCAAGCGCAGGGTCGTCGAGCAACTCCATATGGGCCGCTAATATTTCAGCTTGCTCGTTATGCTCTTCAGCTTGTTGCTCTTGCAGCGCTTGTTGCAGCAGTTGTTTTGCATTCTTAAGAGCCATTTCAAACAGATTTGCTTCACTTTCAATATCTGAGCCATATTTCGGGTAGTCATAGGTCATTTTTTCTAATTTAAATAATGGACCATGGGCAAACCCTGGTGAAGCACAGATCCCAGTGAGTTCATTGGCATTGTCATTGTGGCTAAATAATAATGAAGGCTCTTGTTCAATGCTATCTTGCTGCTCTGTGTCTACGGCTTGGACATCTTCGCCTAAGCCAGAAATGACGGCTTGTTCCAATTGGCCAAGTATTTGTTCGGCATCAGCGCCTGATGTTTGAAACTGTATTTCATCGGCAAAGCCAATATTTAATCCCATGATGGCAACGACACTTTTCGCATTCGCTGAGCGTTGACCAGCAAGTAACGTAATGTTGGTAGGGTGTTGTTTGGCTATTTTTACTAAATAAGCTGCCGGTCGAGCGTGAATGCCGGTGGCATTAGCAACCGTTAACAATTTTGATTGAACAACGGGCCCAGCGTTATCGGCGGTGCTTTGACCTGTGTTTATATGAGCATCAAATAATGTATCGCCAGGCTCTAGCTGATTAGTCGCCTGAATGTCAAAGTGAGCGACTGCTTCTTGATCAGTGATAAGAATAGGGGTGATAAGGGAGGCTGCTTGTGACGCGACAGAATCGATATCAAAATCAATCAGTAAATCTCCGGCGCTAACCTGCTGGCCTTGTGCCACTTTTACATCAAAGCCTTCACCACGGATTTTTACCGTATCGATGCCTATGTGCATTAATACTTCGACACCCAATTGGGTTTTTAATGAAAGTGCGTGCTTTGCAGGGTGAATCATCACGACTTCACCATCACAAGGGGCAAATAATTTGCCTTCAACAGGATCGATGGCGACGCCGTCACCGACCATCTTTTCAGCAAATGCCGGATCGGGCACCGACTCCAATGGGATAAAATCACCTTTCATTGGTGCTGTTAAAGTTAATCTCGAAGCTGAGCTCATAACCTAAGTATCCTTTGCCTGTGTGCTATTTTTGAGCAAGAGTAATAACATTAAATAGTAGTCGTTTTTCAGATATTTAATAAATCAAATGACGTTTAAAGTGTGCAATCGAGCCTACGCTGCGAAAGGCATCCTTAAAGTTGTCGAATTCAATAGACATTCAGTTACAGGTAGAATGTATCTTGGACTCGTTCGATACGAAACAAAGGTGGTAGGGTTGAGCAAATAGCTGATCGCAATATCGTAGTACAGCGTACGATGTTGATAGTGAATTTAATTCAATTAATGATCTAGAGCAGGAAGATTTGAGCGATTTATGATTGATTTTTTCGCTAGCTAAACTGAAAAGCTCATTCATGTTTAAATGAAGAGCAAACAAAGCGCACTCTACGATATCTGTAACTATGACTTTAAAGGAGGACACAATGACTCAGCAATTGACCATATTTTATGATGGCCATTGTCCTCTTTGTGTTAAAGAAATGCGCTCATTAGCCGCGAGAGATGATCAACAACAACTGTTGCTTGTCGATATTCATCAGCCCGACTTCGAGCAACGTTATCCGCAAATAAGCAAGCAACAAGCAAGTCGAATTTTGCATGCGATAGATGCATCGGATGACATTATTTTGGGCTTAGATGTGACATATCAAGCTTGGGCGCTACTAGGACGCGGGCACTGGTTTGTTTGGTTACGTTGGCGCTGGCTAAAACCTGTCACCGATCTAGGGTACCGGGTATTTGCCCGCTATCGCTATCCTCTATCGTTAATGTTAACCGGAAAAAGTCGTTGCGACAGTAAACAATGTAACTTATCTGCGGGTGATAAAGATTAACGATGCTGCAGACTCCAATATAAAAAAGCTAGGTTGCATGTCGACATGATTATGCCTAGTGTATAGCTATAGTTTTTATCATTCACCCTTTGCGATTACCGTAACAAGCATGACACCTTGTTTGGAGCCTTATGTTTAAACGTTTTGAATCTTGGATTGATCCACTCGCCGAGCAAAAAGTCACTCGTCCTCCGTCCGGTTTGCTGGCATTTTGCCTGCACTACACTCGTGACTTTAAGTGGCCATTGCTGTTGATGTCACTGCTCACAGCGGCTTTGGCGGTGCTTGAAGTGTCTTTATTTGGTGTGATGGGGGAGCTCGTTGACACGTTGTCAAAACACACCCCTGAAACGCTTTGGCAAGAAGAAGGACATCGGCTTGTCAGCTACGCCGTTATCGTTTTGGTGGTGATCCCAGTTTTGGTGTTATTGCATGCATTAATCATCTATCAGGGATTGCTTGGTAACTACCCTATGGCCATACGCTGGTCGGCCCATCGCTATTTGCTAAATCAAAGCGTCGCTTTTTATCAAAATGATTTTGCCGGGCGAGTCGCAACGAAAGTTATGCAAACTGCGCTTGCAGTGCGAGAAACGGTAACCAAATTACTCGATGTACTGGTTTATATTGCCGTCTACGTGATAACTATGGTGGTAATGATTGCAGATGCCGATAGCCGCTTGTTGTGGCCAATGTTGGTTTGGATTATCGCTTATATCGGGCTACAAACTTACTTTTTGCCGAGATTAAAGCGTGTATCAACCGAACAGGCCGATGCTCGCTCATTAATGACTGGACGAATTGTTGATAGTTACACCAATATCACCACCGTAAAATTATTTGCCCATACCGAACAAGAGGCGCAATACGCCAAGCGTAGTATGCAAGGTTTCTTAGATACCGTTTATCGACAAATGCGTCTGGTTACAGGGATCAACTTCTCTGTTCAGCTGATTAATTATTTATTAATTTTCTCGATTACCGCTATCGCCATCTTCTTATGGATGGAGCAGGCTATTACTGCCGGCTCAATTGCTGTTGCCATTGCGTTGGTGTTGCGTTTATCAAGCATGAGTCAATGGATCATGTGGGAAGTGAGCAGTCTATTTGAAAACATTGGTACCGTGGCCGATGGTATGTCTACCCTTGCTAAGCCTGTTTTGGTTGAAGACAGGCACGATGCCGCCGATATTAAGGTTAGCCAAGGTGCAATAGACTTTGACAAAGTGAGTTTTCATTACGGTGAAAATATTGGTGTTATCAGTGATCTGAGCCTGCATATTAAGGCCGGCGAGAAGGTCGGTTTGGTAGGGCGTTCGGGCGCTGGTAAATCAACCTTAGTCAATTTATTAATGCGATTTTATGATGTTGAAAGCGGTCGAATCTGTATCGACCAGCAGGATATTAGTCGCGTTAAACAAGACTCGTTAAGAGCTCATATTGGTATGGTTACCCAAGATACCTCGTTATTGCATCGCTCAATTAGGGAAAACATTTTATATGGCAAACCGGATGCGAGCGAAGCCGACTTGATGGCGGCAATAGAACAGGCCCAGGCGTCTGATTTTATTCATCAACTGACCGACCCAGAAGGTAACGTCGGCCTAGATGCACAAGTTGGCGAGCGCGGTGTTAAACTCAGCGGCGGGCAACGTCAACGTATTGCGATTGCTCGTGTGTTATTAAAAAATGCACCGATTTTGTTACTCGATGAAGCAACCTCGGCACTTGACTCGGAAGTTGAAGCGGCGATTCAAGAAAGTTTATATCAATTGATGCAAGGTAAAACCGTTATTGCTATTGCTCATCGACTGTCAACCATCGCCGCTATGGACCGTCTCATTGTTCTTGATAAAGGTCGAATTGTCGAGCAGGGAAGTCATCAAGAATTAATTGCTCAAGGTGGCATTTATGCACAGCTATGGGCGCATCAAACCGGTGGTTTTCTTGGTATTGATTAACCTACTTATGACAGCGTTAGGGCTGTCTATGGTAGGTTAGCGCTACCGCTACCGCACTGGTTAAAGTACAAATGTCTATGTCGTTAAGGTATTCTATTAAAGGGAATGTTTTGCGCTAAAAATGCAAATATCGTTCTGAAAAATGGTTTGATAAGCTTGCGTTAACTAATACCAATTTACTTTAATTGGTAGCAATCAAGGAATATCAATTATGAAAATTATAGACATAACCAAAGCATCAGCGACTCAAGATGGCGCTGGCGTTAAAATTTCTCGAGTGGCTGATTTTAGCGGTAAAGGGTTAGATCCTTTTTTGATGATTGACGAGTTAAAATCTGACGATAAAAACGATTTTATCGGTGGTTTTCCAGCCCATCCGCATCGAGGTATAGAAACCTTTACTTATATGATCAAAGGTGGTTTTGAGCACCAAGATCAAATGGGTAACAAAAAGGCTATACTCGAAGGCGATGTGCAATGGATGAGCACCGGTTTTGGTGTGGTCCATTCAGAAATGCCGATAGCCAGCGACGACGGCATGCATGGTTTTCAAATTTGGGTCAATATGCCGGCTAAAGACAAGCTGCGCGACCCTATGTATAAGGATTCGGTAGCAACGCCATTACCCGTTATTCAACTTGGCCAAGGGAGCTATTTAAAAGCACTTGCTGGAACCTGGGCCATAGAGGATAGCGAGGTGCGCTCGCCATTGTCAGAGCTATCGGCAGATGCGGCGATTGCGGACTTACGTATTAAACAAGGACAAACGATACGCATTGACCGTAGCGCCTATGAACAGGCCTTTGTTTATATTCATAGTGGTGAGATTAATGACGTTAAGGCGGCACATTTGATTCGCGTTGATTCGAGTCAACCTTTGATTTTTACCGCCAAAGAGGATGCTGGCGCACTGATTTTTTCAGGTAATAAAATCCGTGAAAAAATCGCCCATATGGGACCGTTTGTCATGAATACACAAGCGGAGTTAAGACAAGCAGTCGAAGACTATCATGCCGGTCGAATGGGAACGATCGATTGATTTCCTGATTGACTTGAATTGTTTGCTGAGGTTCATTTAGTTATCTAGTTACTCACTTACCAGAGACGCCAAACAATCTTCGGTTGTTTGGCGTTTTTTCTATTGCAGATCATTAACTAAAGGGTTATCGGAAAAGAAACGATGAAAAGGCGGTATTCAAAGGTAGTAATAGAGGAGGCACAACAGTCTCTGTTTTAAGTATGTGCACTCTAGTCAGCGTATTTTTCCATAACAAAATTGTTTAATACCTGTCCACGTATCTCTACCTCCTGAGCTTTCACAACGTCAAAACCAAAGTGTTGATAAAACGGCTTGGCGGTAATACTCACTTGCGAGTAAAAACGTTTTAAACCGCGCACTTTTCCCGTTTCTAGAATATGCTTCATTAAAGCTTTACCGACACCTTGTCCTTGATATTCGTGGTGGCAAAAGAAGTGGTCGATGAGGCCATCAGTCTGCAGGTCGCTATAGCCAACAATAACTCCATCAATTTCAGCTATGAAAGGCGATAATCTTTGCATGCGAGTTTGCCAAAGTGAAAAATCTTTATTCTCTGGCGCCCAAGCTTCAACTTGAGCTTGAGAGTAATCACCAATGTTTATATGTTGAATGGTGTGAAAGTGGATATCCCATAATGCCTTCGCATCATGCTCAGCATACGGCCTAATTTTTATCATCGTATTTACTCCAATTAGTCGATAAATATCGCGCTAGCGATTTAGCGATCCTCGTTGCCAACGAATTTGTCTAATTTACGGGTAAAGCCAAGAAAGTCAAAGTAAATGCAAAGGCCGAAGCCTCTTATCAATAGAACGGGGTAATAGACTCTAATAGGTAATTCAAGTTTTCTTTTATACTCCCAGCAAAGATAAATTACCGCGATTATTGGTTGATATGGATCACTCAGCGTGCAGATTATGGTATAAAAGCCTCATCCAGATAGTCGACAAAGAATAGAGATAATTATGAGCCAAGTTAGACAATATGATATCGGTACACCAGGGCAAAAATGGCAAGATAATGAGCGTCAGCAATGGTTAGCAAGACAAATCATTAAACGCAGTTACCAACAAGACGTTGTCAGTCAAGTGCAAGCGCTGGCAGATAAATTTACGGTTGAGCAATATGGCGAGCTTAATTATCAGGCTGGAAATTATCCGTTGTTGGCATTAATTAGCCAAGACATCGACATTAACAAACCATGGGTATTGGTAACGGGTGGTGTGCATGGCTACGAAACCTCTGGTGTGCATGGTGCTTTGCGTTTTGCCCAGACTTCAGCTGAAGAATATCAAGCGTTCTTTAATTTTCTGATTTTGCCATGTATCAGTCCATGGGGATACGAAACCATTAATCGTTGGAATCAACACGCGATTGATCCAAATCGTTCATTTTACGCCGATTCACCAGCTACTGAGTCTGCGGCAGCGATGGCACTAGTTGATAAACTTGAGATAGAGTTTGTCATGCATATTGATTTACATGAAACAACTGATACAGATAACTCAGAGTTTCGCCCAGCGTTGGCGGCTCGCGATGGTATTTTCCAAACTAACTGGAATATACCAGACGGCTTTTATTTGGTTGGCGATAGCAGCAGTCCGCAAGCAGAATTTCAACAGGCTGTGATCACTGCCGTTAAGCAAGTAACACATATTGCCCCTGCCGATGATAACGGCCAGCTTATTGGTGTCGATTTGGCTCAACTTGGTGTTGTTAATTACGATGCCAGACCACTTGGCTTATGCATGGGAATGACCGACGCAACCTATAAAACGACAACTGAAGTTTATCCAGACAGTCCCAAAGTAGATGATGAAAACTGTATTGTGGCACAAGTGGCCGCCATTACCGGTGGTTTGGACTTTTTACTGCGCCGTTAATTAGTGGCTTTCTATGACGGTTATCGTGGTTGATAATCGTCTAATATCCTGCTTTGGCGAGCCACCTCTTCGCCACCAGTATGCGTTGTCCGGCGCTTATGTTATTGCTCGTAAATACATTACTAGGACCACACTATCAGGAATCGTCTGTGTCATCATTTACTCATTACCTCACATCACAACAAGCTGTTAAAGTAGAAGTTATTCAATCTCTTTGGAGTGGCTATGGTGAAATCGCTCGTTACCAAGTTGGCCATGATCGTTTTTTTGTCGCTAAGCAAATCTCCATTCCTGATTCGGTTTATCACCCTCGTGGCTGGCATAGTAATATTGCTCATCAACGCAAACTGACCTCGTACCAAGTTGAAGCGGATTTTTATCGCCAGTTAGCACCATTGCTCGATGACAATGCTCGGGTAGCTAAGTTACATGCCATTTTGGGAGCGGGTGCAGAGCAAGTAATTATTATGGAAGATCTCGCGGACAGTGGCTTTATGGTGTTGCCAGATGAGGTGACGGCTAAAGCGGCGGGGTTATGCGTGCGCTGGCTTGCCTATTTTCATGCCAATAGCCTTAAGGCAATTAAAGACGCGCCACAAATAGTCGATTCGTTATGGTCTACAGGCAGCTATTGGCATTTAGCTACACGCCCTGATGAATACCTGAGTATGGCTGATAGCCCGTTAAAACAGCAGGCGCAGCGGATTGACCAGAAGCTTAGTCGTGCGCGATATCAAACGGTAATCCATGGCGATGCGAAGCTTGCTAATTTTTGCTTTGATGTTGATGGCAAACAAGTGGCAGCGGTTGATTTTCAATACCCAGGACTTGGTGTCGGTATCAAAGATGTCATGTATTTGTTAACCAGTATTTTTGATAATGACCAATTACACCAGCATGCTAATGAGTATGTGGATCGTTATTTTGAGCATTTACGCCATGCATTTGCCTTGTATGGCATAACCGAAACGGTCGCAGATGTGGAACGCGAGTGGCGAGAGCTTTACGTCTATTGCTGGGCTGACTTTCATCGCTTTTTAGCTGGGTGGTGTGCTGATCACGTCAAAGTAAACGATTACATGCTGCAGCAAACCCGTCGTTGTTTGCTGCACCTTGATGAATGATAACTTAATCTTGCAGTGAATTGACTACTTGCTGCAGTTGATATTGTAAATCTTCGTCTTTTAAACAGTTGTTTTCAATATCAAAGTTATCGTAAAAGCTTGGGATAGACATGGTGCCTTGAACGTCACCATCAAAATATGGAGCTGAGTCTGTCGCTGTCGCTAATACACTAGCTGCACCGCCAGGGCCTGGTGAGGTCGATAACAATATCATAGGTTTGTTTTGATAAACCTTCATGTTGACTCGAGAAGTCCAATCAAATAAGTTTTTAAACGCTGCAGTGTAACTGCCATTGTGTTCAGCATAGGAAATCATAATGGCATCGCCACTCCCTAATTTATCGAAAAACTGCTGAGCTAATGCTGGCTTACCGAGTTCTACTTCTTTATCTTCACTAAATAAAGGCAGTTCATAATCGTTAATATCAACCACTTCAACATCTGCACCTGATACTAAGTTGGCGGCGTAAGTGACCAGAATTTTATTTATAGATTTTGAGCTTGAAGAGGCTGCAAAGGCGATAATTTTCACTATGTTTCTCCCTAAAATGACAGGTTTATATCGCGGTTAACTGTGTTGAATAGCGTAGCTGACACAGAGGTATTTGGCATTTCTGCATCGATATGCTGTATTGGTATAGTATGATGTATTAACATTTGTCGAATAAAAATGCTTTTATATCGATTCTTCTATTCGGTTAAAGCGAATTTTTGTTATTTGTCGTTTTATGGAATTTAAAAACAGCGTAAAGTGATCTTATCGCCTAGCTTTGCAGTTTAAGTAACATCTTATAAAAAATAATAACCTTATGATTAAAGAGATTTTTTCTACTCTCTCGCTTGCGGGATTGATGCTGACTAGCCAAGCCAGTTACGCCAACACAACAGGGCCATTATCGATAGATACTCAGGCGGGTAAACCGCTGTGGGAGCTAGGTGTGTTTTCTGCTGGATTTCGAGGTCCTATGTATCCTGCAGCGAAAGATTCTCAAAATAAATTTATTCCTGTGCCCTTGGTGATCTATCGTGGCAAAACAATACGCTTAGGTGATGATTCATTTGTAAAAGCCATTGCCGTTGAAAAAGAGCGTTTTAAATTGGATGTTAGTTTAAGCGGCGCATTTAATGCGGATTCAGAAGACTCGCGAGTACGCGAAGGGATGCCCGATTTAGATTTTATGTTTGAAATAGGCCCTGAAGCGAGCTTTTTATTGACTGATAACTTATTCCTAGAGCACAGTCACGAATTATGGTTGAAGCTGCCATTGCGCAGCGTATTTTCAACAGATTTTTCGGCTGTCGATCATCAAGGCTATGTATTCCAACCTGAACTGGCATTTACGGTAGATGATCTGTTTGCAGAACAATCTCGTTTTTTCGCCTCGGTTGCCCCCATTTTCACCACAGATAAGACTCAAGCGTATTTTTACGATGTAGAGTTGCCTTATGTCACTGCTGAGCGAGCTTTTTATCAGAGTAAAGGTGGTTATTTAGGCACAGAACTAAGCATCGCCAATAGCATTGAATTAAACAATGAATGGATGTTATTTACCGCCGCGCAAATAGGCTTTTGGCAGGGCGCTAAAAATGCGTCGAGCCCGTTGCATCAGCAAAATGTGACATACTCCATAGCACTCGGTGTTAAATGGACCTGGCTAGTTAGCGAAGAGCGTGTTCGCTAGTTAATGCTTTACTAACGCATTGTGTTTATTAGCGTTATTGTTCAATAAAATAGTTACAATAGCGCCTAATGCGATTAGACTCTCAGGTCAAACCAGTAGTAGTAAGGTTGAAATTATGCCTCAGCAGTCTTTGTATATTGACGTTGATAACGGACACCAACTTCATATACGCCATATTTACAGCGAACACGCGAACGACCAAACTAACGTCCCTATTTTGATGGTCCATGGGGCAATCGAAAATGGTCGTATTTTTTATTCCACATCAGGTAAAGGCTTGGGCCCATATTTAGCGGAAAATGGCTTTGATGTTTATGTTATGGATATGCGTGGTAGAGGTTTAAGTACGCCGAAAATCAACGCTGAATCTGATTTTGGTCAATATGAAACCATTAATATAGATCTGCCTGCTTGCATCGACTTTGTTTGGCAACGCTGTGGGCAACCAATGCAGCTTATTAGTCATTCTTGGGGCGGCGTATTGCTAGCAAGTTTACTTGCTCGTTACCCTAGTTACCTTGACCAAGTGCGTAGCAATATATGCTTTGGTACCAAACGCAGTATAACCCGACAAACGTTAGAAAAAGTATTGAAAGTAGACATTATGTGGAATCGCTTATTGCCGTTTGTTGCTAAGCAAGTTGGTTATTTTGATGCCAAAAAGTGGCGTGTTGGTGCCGATAGTGAAACACGTCAATCACTTGCTCACAGTGTCGCTTGGGTAAAGCGAGCACCATGGATAGATCCTCGAGATGGCTTTGATTACGGCCATGCAGCAGGTTTATTAAATTGGCCACCAACATGGCACTTAACCGGGGTTAATGATTCATTATTAGGTCATGCTCAAGACGTAAAGCACTTTATTGAAGAGAGTAATAACTTAACGGCGAAATTTAGTTTGCTAGGTACCACGCACGGTAATTTAGTGGATTATGATCATAACGATATTCTAACGCACCCAAAAGCACGAGCAGATCATTTCCCACAATTGGTAACTTGGCTAAAGCAACACTAATATGTATGCCAGTAGTATTGTTTATAGCGATGTGACGGTATTATGCTGTCGCATCGAGTCTCATAGCGAGCCAAAACTTAATTTATTGCCTTTACAGCCAGTTAACGGCTTTGGTATCAATGCAAAAATCCGTATAATAGCGGCTTTTGATATGCTCGCTCAGTGTATGGAGTAACTATGCGCTTTTTATCTCGACGTTTGGTGATGCCGAACGATTTAAACTATGCTCAATCGCTGTTTGGCGGTCGTGCATTGGAATGGATTGACGAAGAGGCTGCGATTTATGCCATCTGTCAATTGGAAACCAATTGCTTGGTTACTAAGCACATTGGCGAAATTAGCTTTCAATCACCGGCGATGCAAGGCGATATCGTTGAGTTTGGTTTGGCGACTAAAGCGGTAGGTCGTACGTCGATTACCGTTACATGTTTGGTGCGCAATAAGGTCACCAAGAAAACCATTTGTCTTGCCGATGATATTGTCTTTGTTCAAGTTGATCCACAAACACGTCAACCTATTGCACACGGTAAAACGGCAGAAGAGTTAATTGAGCAAACAGAAAAAGAGCTACGTGCACTTAATCTGCTCGATTCTAAGGCAAACAGCTAATTTAGATGGTTACTCTGAGTTGCTAATTTAGGTAATGTCGACACCAGTCGAGTTGTTGTTGCTTATTATGAAAGCTCCAAGCAATAAAGCGACTGGTTTTTTGTCCCTGGCGCATGGTGACTGTGCGCGTATCGACCACCTTAGCTTTTTTTAGTGCTAGCTTTAGCGGTCGTAAATGCTCTTTATTAGAAACAAGGCAGGTAAACCACAATACTTGCTTTGCATAATATTTGCTTTCCATAATCATTCGGCGTACAAATTTTAATTCCCCACCGTCACAAAACAATTCTGCTTTTTGGCCACCAAAATTTAACTTGCTAGACACAAGGTCTGGCATCGATTGCTTGTTGTGGTTGGCACGGTTTGAATTTTTTGCCAAATTTTGTCGCTTTGCTTGATTCGCTTTCAGGGCTGTGGCTAGGCTGTCATGGAATGGTGGGTTGCACAGAGTGACATCAAAACGATCGTTATCGCCGATGATATTAGCAAAACATTTACTCTCATCACTTTGTAATTGAACGCTTATCGCCCTGCTGAGATTATTGTCGTTAATAACCTTATTGCTATTGGCCACGGATAGTGGGTCGATATCTGCACCCGTCGCTCGCCACTTGTAAACTTGATGTGCTAACAGCGGGTAAATAAGACTCGCACCACAACCAATATCCAGTAGCTGGGTTTGCTCAGGCTTCGTCGGTACTCGGTTACCATTGCTGTGAGTTAGCAGGTCCGCTAGATAGTGGATATAGTCAACGCGACCAGGAATGGGGGGGCATAAAAAACCATCAGGAATAGACCAATGTTTAATACCATAGTCTAGCGCTAAAATGGCTTTATTTAGACAAATCACCGCTTGGGGATTGCTAAAGTCTATGGTTTTTTGCTGCTCTGGTCTGGTTATTAAAAACGCGTTAAGTTCAGGTACTGCCTGGCATAGCTTTTTTAAATCGTAACGACTTTTATGGCGGTTTCTTGGATGCATCAGAGAATAATCACTTAAGGTTTTATGCCGAGGCGATAGCTGCCATCCGGGAAAAACTGAATAGCTTGCTGGCGTTTTTTTGCAATGAGTATTGGTCCATCGTCCATCATTAAAAAATTCTTCCAGCAACGAGTAAATACGCCAAAAGTGGTCTCAATAACTTGCTTTCGAGAATTGCAAAAATAAACCGTGGTATTGTCTTGCCAGTCAAGGTGCTCTAATAGTGCATCAGGTAATGCCTGGTCATCACTTTCCCATGCTTGTTGCCAGATACCGGTTTCGCTCCATGTACTGTCTTTACCTGGCCAATCGGCTTCACTGATAAAGTCGGGGTGATCGGCGTGAGTGGCAATCGATTGCGCCCATAATGTAGCGCTGCGAGAAGGCGACATAGGCTTTATTTGTGCTAAATCAGCATCGCTAATAGGTAATTGTTTAAAGCGAAAAACCCAAGCATATTTCAGGTCATCGATGGCGATATAATTCATGATTTATCCATTTTTTCAAAGTGCGCAGATTATAGCAATCTCAGCAAGGGTTTGCATACCCGCTACGGCTATGGGGACCGGATGTTTTGGTAAATAGTCGTGTTGTTAATACTGACTTAGATCTTACAAATACGGATCACCATGATGCTCGCATTCGAGTAAATAAACGCGTAAATCGAATTCGACTTGGTGGTAGTCACTCATCATATGCTGACAAAGCTGATAAAACGCTTTGTTATGCTCTTTCTCTTTTAGGTGAGCGAGTTCATGGACGGCGATCATTTGTAAAAACGGCTCAGGTGTTGCTTTAAATAAGCTGGCTATTTTGATGTCGTTTTTCGCTTTAATTTTATTGCCATGCACTTTGCTTCGATAGGTATGTAATCCTAATGCGTTATTGATAACGTGAATTTTGTTATCAAAGCAAATTTGACTTAACGGTGCTGATTTTTTTAAGAAACGGTTTTTTATGTCCAACACATACTCGCGCAATAAATCGTTGTTATTGATTTGATGTACATTGGGGTATTTATTGGTGAGGTAATTCGCTAACCGTCGCTCATTGAGGAGGGTCGACACTTTGTCTTGCACGGCTTGCGGATAGCTGTTGAGGTAATTTAATGGCTTCATATATCTATGGTATCAAATACCAGCCAGATTCGCTTGTGCTTAATCGCATAGTTAATCGAGCTGTTGATCACTAGATAAAATCGAAAATACGCTCTAAGTTTCTATACTGATAGATAATATGGGGACTTTATTGGGGCATGTATGACGGAGATGCAGCCGATTATTTTGGTTGTCGATGATAATCCTGACAATATCGATGTTTTAGGCGGGATTTTACGACCTGACTATAAGGTTAAGGCGGCAGTCAATGGACCATTAGCATTAAAAATAGCGACTAACACGCCCAAACCAGACTTGATTTTACTGGATGTGATGATGCCAGATATGGACGGCCATGAAGTTTGCCGGCAACTAAAATCGAATCCGGTTACTTCCGATATTCCGGTGATTTTTGTGACCGCCAAATCCGATGTTGCCGATGAAATGGCCGGCTTTAAACTCGGCGCCGTTGATTACATAACTAAGCCCGTAAGCGCGCCTCTTGTGCAAGCAAGGGTGAAAACGCATATTGCGTTATATGATCAGCAACGTGAACTAGAGCGCAAGGTCATTGCTCGAACTCATGAACTAGAACAAACTCGGGTAGAAATTATTCGTCGCTTAGGTCGCGCAGCCGAGTACAAAGATAATGAAACCGGCATGCACGTTGTGCGCATGAGCTTTTATACAAAAATGCTCGCAGACAAAATCGGTGCTAACCCTGAATGGAGCGCGTTACTTTTCGATGCCGCACCCATGCATGACATTGGCAAAATAGGTATTGCCGATGCAATATTACAAAAGCCTGGGCGATTAGACAGTGATGAGCGCCAAGAAATGCAACAACATGTCGAATATGGCGCCGATATTTTGGGTAATAACGATTCCCCTTTGTTGTCCTTAGCTCGTGAGGTTTGCTTGTACCATCATGAGAAATTTGATGGCAGTGGTTATCCACACGGTGCCAAGGGGCAGGATATCCCATTGAGTGCACGCATTGTTACCATTGCTGACGTATTTGATGCGTTAACATCAAAGCGCCCTTATAAAGAGGCATGGAGCTTCGAGCAAGCGATGCAATATTTACATGAGCAATCAGGGCAAATATTTGACCCTGATTTAGTCACTGCTTTTGCTACCTGTGAGCAACATATTCGCCAAGTTATGTTGCAATACAAAGACGAATGCGAGCAAGATGTCTATGGCACTCGGCTAACTGAACCACAATGTCGCTAACAAGGTTTAGTGTTATGCCGTGATTATTACGCTTCAATCGAGTAGCCGGTGGTTTGCTAAAGCGGATTGGTGATATCACTTTATTATCAATGTGTTGCGGTGCTCTTTGATGCATTTTAACGCCGCGTGAAGCCGTGATGTTTGCTGCACAAATCACAATACCCTTACTTTTTTTAATTTTTTTTCATTTTTTCCATTGAAAAATAAATTGTCGTCCCCCACTTAACAATTTAACTAATGATGTAACTAATTTTTTATTTCGGAGATCCTCAAGATGGGCAAAATCATCGGTATTGACCTAGGGACCACTAACTCTTGTGTGGCTGTACTAGACGGCGACAAAGTTCGTGTAATTGAAAACGCAGAAGGCGATCGTACTACGCCATCAATCATTGCATACACTGCTGAAGGTGAAACGCTTGTTGGTCAACCAGCGAAGCGTCAAGCGGTAACCAACCCTGAAAATACACTGTTTGCTATCAAGCGTCTTATCGGTCGTCGTTTTGAAGACAAAGAAGTTCAACGCGATATCGAAATCATGCCATTTGCTATCAAAAAAGCAGACAATGGTGATGCATGGGTTGAAGCTAAAGGCCAGTTAATGGCACCACCACAAGTATCAGCTGAAGTACTGAAAAAAATGAAGAAAACAGCTGAAGACTTCTTAGGTGAAGAAGTAACTGAAGCGGTTATCACAGTACCTGCATACTTTAACGATTCACAACGTCAAGCAACCAAAGATGCTGGTCGTATCGCGGGTCTAGACGTTAAGCGTATTATCAACGAGCCAACTGCCGCAGCACTTGCATACGGTATGGACAAGCAAAAAGGTGACCGTGTTGTTGCGGTTTATGACCTTGGTGGTGGTACATTCGATATCTCAATCATCGAAATCGACGAAGTTGAAGGCGAGCACACTTTTGAAGTACTAGCGACTAACGGTGATACGCACTTAGGTGGTGAAGACTTTGATAACCGTCTAATCAACTACCTAGTTGAAGAATTCAAGAAAGACCAAGCTATTGACTTAACTAAAGATCCATTAGCAATGCAGCGTTTAAAAGAAGCTGCAGAAAAAGCAAAATGTGAGCTTTCATCAGCACAACAAACTGATGTAAACCTTCCTTACATCACAGCTGATGCAACAGGTCCTAAGCACATGAACATCAAAGTAACTCGCGCTAAGCTTGAGTCTTTGGTCGAAGATATGGTTAAAGCAACCCTTGAGCCTTTAAAAACAGCTCTAGCAGATGCTGATTTATCTACATCTGACGTAACTGACGTTATCTTAGTTGGTGGTCAAACACGTATGCCACTAGTACAAAAAACGGTTACTGACTTCTTTGGTAAAGAGCCTCGTAAAGACGTTAACCCTGACGAAGCAGTAGCTTCAGGTGCAGCGGTACAGGCGGGTGTTCTTGCTGGTGACGTAACTGACGTACTACTTCTAGACGTTACACCACTATCTCTTGGTATCGAAACCATGGGTGGCGTAATGACTAAAGTTATCGAGAAAAACACTACGATTCCTACTAAGCAATCACAGGTGTTCTCAACAGCTGAAGATAACCAAGCAGCAGTAACGGTTCACGTTGTACAAGGTGAACGTAAACAAGCATCACTTAACAAATCGCTTGGTCAGTTCAACCTTGAAGGTATCGATGCTGCACCTCGCGGTGTACCACAAATCGAAGTAACCTTTGACATCGATGCCGATGGTATCTTGCACGTAACAGCAAAAGATAAAAATACTGGCAAAGAGCAAAACATCACCATTAAAGCATCTTCTGGTTTATCAGATGACGAAGTAGAGCAAATGGTACGTGACGCAGAAGCAAATGCTGATGCAGATGCGAAGTTCGAAGAACTTGTTGGTGCTCGTAACCAAGCAGACGCAATGGCGCACGCTACTCGCACACAAATCACTGAAGCAGGTGATGACTTGCCAGCGGAAGACAAAGAGAAAATCGAAGCAGCATTAGCGGAACTTGACGTGGCTATCAAAGGCGATGACAAAGACGCAATTGAAGCAAAATCTCAAGCAGTAATGGAAGCATCAGCTAAGTTAATGGAAATTGCTCAAGCTAAAGCCCAGGCTCAAGCCGGTGCAGCTGGTGGCGCAGAACAAGCTGAACCACAAGCAAAACCTGCTGATGATGTTGTTGACGCTGAGTTTGAAGAAGTTAAAGACGACAAAAAATAATCAATCGTTGATTGATTAAAACGAAAGCGCTGCTGTCATTTGTTGATATCAGCGCTTTATTGTTTCAATACAGCTGCAACCAAATGGTTGCCTTTGAGCAAGTAAAGAAGATATGTCAAAAAGCGATTATTATGAAGTGCTAGGTGTTGATAAGTCAGCGACTGAGCGCGAGATTAAAAAAGCCTATAAACGTTTGGCGATGAAGTACCATCCTGACCGTACCAAAGGCGACAAAGAAAAAGAAGAGCACTTTAAGGTCATTAAAGAAGCCCACGAAGTGTTAACTGACAGTCAAAAGCGTGCCGCGTATGATCAATATGGCCATGCAGCCTTTGAACAAGGTGGCTTTGGTGGTGGCGGCTTTGGTGGCGGCGGTGCTGACTTTGGCGATATCTTTGGTGATGTGTTTGGTGATATTTTCGGTGGTGGCCGCGGTCGTGGCGGTCAAAGCCGAGCGCGTCGTGGTTCCGACTTACGTTATAACCTAGATATGACGCTAGAAGAAGCGGTTAAGGGTAAAACGGTAGAGCTAAAAGTACCGACTTACGTACACTGTGAGCCTTGTGATGGTTCTGGCGCGAAAAAAGGCAGTTCGGCGACGACTTGTCAAACGTGTCATGGTCACGGCCAAGTGCAAATGCGTCAAGGTTTATTTGCGGTACAGCAAACCTGTCCTACCTGTTCTGGTAGTGGTAAAGTGATTAAAGACCCGTGCAATTCATGTCATGGTCAAGGTCGCATCAAGAAAACCAAAACCTTATCAGCCAAAATCCCAGCTGGCGTGGATACAGGAGACCGTATTCGCTTATCTGGTGAAGGTGAAGCCGGTGAAATGGGCGCACCAGCGGGTGATTTATATGTTGAAGTACATGTGCGCGATCATGAAATTTTTGTTCGTGATGGCAATAACTTGTATTGCGAAGTACCAATCAGCTTCACATCAGCAGCGTTAGGCGGTGAAATTGAAGTACCAACCTTAGATGGTAAAGTGAAACTGAAGATCCCTGCTGAAGCGCAAACCGGTAAAATGTTCCGTATGCGTGGCAAAGGTGTAAAATCGGTACGTAGTGCGGTAACCGGTGATTTGCTATGTAAGGTTGTAGTGGAAACACCTGTTAATTTAAATGCTGAGCAAAGAGCCTTACTTGAACAACTTCAAGCAAGTATGGGTGAAGGCAAAGAAGCCGCGAAATACCGTCCAAAAGAGCAGGGCTTTTTTGACGGGGTAAAGAAATTCTTTGATTCTTTATAGTGATAAAAAAGGCTGCCTTGCAGCCTTTTTTAATACATTAACTTAGCGTGATTTTATGGCTAGATTAAAACAGCAATATCCTGCCGATGGCTTTTTTGGCATTGGTATTTATAACAATAAAGAGCAAAGT
This sequence comes from Thalassotalea sp. Sam97, assembly GCF_041379765.1. Taxonomy (NCBI): domain Bacteria; kingdom Pseudomonadati; phylum Pseudomonadota; class Gammaproteobacteria; order Alteromonadales; family Colwelliaceae; genus Thalassotalea; species Thalassotalea maritima. Next base: position 911,122 of record NZ_CP166919.1, read on the forward strand.
AATATTGGTACTTTGTGGCGAAGTGCATACATTATGGGTGCTTCATTTATTTTTACCGTTGATAGCAAATATAAAAAGCATACCTCTGATGTGGTTAATGCTTGGCAAAAAATTCCTCTGTATCATTATCAAGATATGGACGACCTAATTGCTCACTTACCTTATGATACTCGCTTAGTTGGTGTTGAATTAGATGACCGAGCAGAGCAAATCATTGACTATGCACACCCACACCGTTGTGTATATTTACTCGGTAATGAGCAGTCAGGATTACCCAAAATTGCTGTTGAACGATGTCATCAACTGTTGCAGTTGCCAGGTGAATACAGTCTCAATGTATCGGTTGCAGGTTCTATCGTGATGTATGACCGAATTGCAAAACAGTAAATTTTTCAATAACGTACTAAACTATAGAAGTGAAGTGACTATAAAACAGGTAGGCATTGGGGGTAGTTATCAATGATGCAGAAAACAAATAGAAAAATCATCGCCATAGTGTTGGCATCAATGCTCAGCACGCCGGTTTTAGCGGATGTAAACCAAGCAGTTGAAATGATTAATCGTGGTGATTTTATTGGTGCGGTTGAAGAGTTAAAGCCAATGGTTGACTTAGGTTATCCGCAAGCGCTTTACCATCAAGCGACATTATACGAGGCAGGTAAAGGGGTAAGTAAAGACTTACTGCAAGCGTTTGCATTGTATCAGCGCGCTGCTAACCGAGGTATTCCTGAAGCGCAATTTGCTTTAGCCCAAATGTACTTGGAAGGACGCGGAACGCCGAAAAATAACCGTCAAGGTTTTGAGTATACTCGCCGAGCGGCAGAGCGAGGTTTAGCTGCCGCGCAATATAATTTGGCAGTAATGTATCAAAATGGTGATGTCGTTGCTCAAAACTACGTTAAGGCAGCAACCTGGTACGAAGATGCGGCCATGCAAAATTATGCATTAGCTCAGTTTAATTTAGCCTTACTTTACTTTGACGGTAAAGGTGTATCAAAAAGTATTGAACAGTCCTATATTTGGAATCGTATCGCTGCTTACAACGGTTATTCGCCTGCCGAGCAAAGTATGGAAATGGATGCGACGCATTTATCGCGCGACCAAATTAAGCGTAGCCGTGAACAAGCGGATCGTTTGTATTTAAAAATTGCTCCAGATGTTGACAGTGTAAAGCCCTACAGCTGGAGTAATTAAGCGTATACAAGGTCCCCTTGATTATAAAACATGAAAATAGGAGGGGATACCTCCTATTTTTTACTAAGTAGTGTACGCTAATTCAAATCAGAATCTTTCCAAAACTTAGTGCCTTTAACAGTCGCTTGTAAGGCAAGGCCTGCTTCGGTAAAGGTATATACGGTTACATCGCCATAATACGCCTCTCCTTCCACCGAACCGCCTTTATCTCCTGCTTTGGCTGCAGCATCGGCATTACCGCCGAAGGTCCAACCCGACTCGATAAATTGATTTAACGCTTGCTCCGAATGGAATACCATAACGATGCGATAGTCTTTTGCACCAAACCCTAAACCAACACCACCCTCTGCCATGTTCATATACGTATATTTGCCAGTCTTCATGTTTTTCGCAACACCATAGCCACCACCGGCGGCAACAAAAATGATGTTCACGTTTGCATTGGAAAACACCGCATAGCCAGCGGCAGCATTAATTTGACTGCGTACATCGGGTTTATCTTTATAAAGTTGCGTTAAGGTCTCGTCTTTCATGTTAAGAACGGCTTGGCGTTTCTCTTGTTTACTCATACTTTGTGATGTGGTCACACAACCAGACAGTACAAAGATAAAAACAAACGGTAGCAGTTTTAGGAAATGATGCATGGTGGCCTCTTATTTCATTGGTTTTATTGTGTTTTTTATCAGCATAGTTGAGATCCGAATAAACACAAAAACAATCAGTGGTGGAGGCAATCGCATTAAAAGGTGCGGATAAGGACAGATGTATCGTTGAAGCCGTGTTGTATGGCATAAAACGGGAACTTGAGTTCCCGTTTTATGTTGTTTTAAAACCTATTGCTGATACTTACTTTGATAAGTTTTCGCACGCAAGGTAGGTGTTTTCAATTAAGCTTGCTACCGTCATCGGCCCTACGCCACCAGGCACAGGGGTAATGAATGCGGCTTTTTCTTTAGCAACACTATATTCGATGTCACCAACCAATTTACCGCTATCTAAACGATTGATACCTACATCAATAACGATAGCACCTTCTTTGATCCATTCTCCCGGAATGAACTCTGGTTTGCCGACAGCCACAACAAGTAGATCAGCACCACGCACTTTCGCTTCTAAATCTTTGGTAAAGCGGTGAGTTGTCGTGGTAGTACAACCAGCAAGTAATAACTCAAGTGTCATCGGGCGGCCAACGATATTGGATGCGCCAACGATAACGGCTTCTAAACCGTGAGGATCAACACCGGTAGATTCGATCAACGTCATGATGCCTTTTGGCGTACATGGGCGTAAACCCGGTTGACGTAACGCCAGCTTACCGACGTTCGCTGGGTGGAATCCGTCAACATCTTTGTCTGGGTGAATGTGCTCGATAATAAGGTTAGCATCTAACCCTTCTGGTAATGGTAGTTGTACCAAGATACCATCGATCTGATCATCGTTGTTTAACTGATCAATTAGCTCAAATAGTTGCTGCTGAGTAGTGGTTGCTGGCAAGTCAAAAGATTTTGAGACAAAGCCAACTTCCTCACATGCACGACGCTTACTACCAACGTATACTTGTGAAGCAGGATCTTCACCGACCAAGACAACGGCAAGGCCAGGAGCTCGTTTTCCCTCTGCTAAACGTTTAGCGACTTTCTCTTTGATATCCGTTCTAATTTGTTGGGCGATGGCTTTACCATCTATAATTTTTGCAGACATAAGTGGTTTTTATAATGTTAGCTGAAATGCAGCGCTATTTTAGTATAAAATTGGCTGGTGTTATAGTATTTACAAGCGTTAATGAGCAATTTGCTATGCGCTTTATTCATAAGCTCAAATTGATGATCCTGTCGCGATAAAAATGCGTTAATAATAATAGTAAAAAGTGTCGTGGTTTGGTGGCTTTTATAGCAAAGTGCGCTAAAAGTGAACGAACAATAACAAAACCAAAAAAAATTATAAAAAAACATTTGACGGCTACACGGTGGCTAGGTAATATGCGCCCCGTTGAGACGCAATAGCGGTTCAATAGTTAGAATTAGTCGGTGATTAGCGCAGCTTGGTAGCGCACTTGGTTTGGGTCCAAGGGGTCGCAAGTTCGAATCTTGCATCACCGACCACTTTCTAAAAATGCAGTATTAACTTTTTCTCACAATAAAGTTAATATACCTGTAAGGTGTTATGCGCCCTTAGCTCAGCTGGATAGAGCAACGGCCTTCTAAGCCGTGGGTCGCAGGTTCGACTCCTGCAGGGCGTGCCATAGTGGTGGCTGTAGCTCAGTTGGTAGAGCCCCGGATTGTGATTCCGGTTGTCGTGGGTTCAAGTCCCATCAGCCACCCCACTTTGGAACATATGTCGGTGATTAGCGCAGCTTGGTAGCGCACTTGGTTTGGGTCCAAGGGGTCGCAAGTTCGAATCTTGCATCACCGACCACTTCCTGAAGTTTCTTTATTCATATGAGTTGGCAAATAGCAACATTGATCTTAATGTTAAACTGTCGATTTACTTTGAAACAATATCGGTGATTAGCGCAGCTTGGTAGCGCACTTGGTTTGGGTCCAAGGGGTCGCAAGTTCGAATCTTGCATCACCGACCACCTCTTTTATCTTGTTATTCTGTTCCATTTCATACGTTTTCGTATTTATAATTAATCTCTCGCTTGTGTTTAGCAACGTCATATTTGTCTTTTTCCGCTATGTTTTTTTGGTTAGGTCACGGTTATCTAATACCAATCACATTAAGTTATTGCCACTCAGTGAGAATTTAAAGGCTTTTAAGCAAGGCTTTGATTGCAGAGAATGGTTACTCCATTGTCAAAATCAGTTACGTAGCATAAAAGCCTTTAAAACTCACCCGTAGGGAGTTTACCAGAGGCCCATTTACGGTCCTATATTTCATTAATACAGAATGACTATATCGATGAAATCTATGTTGTAACTGAACCTCTGATTGGTATAAACAGTGATTTTACTGATACTATCGTTTGCCTAACTTGTTGTAGAATCAGAACGAAATTTAGCTTTATAGTCAACGTTCGAGTAATTAGAGGAAACAGTTAGCGCCCCTATTTTAGCGTGCTTTACGGGCAAGGTATCACCGTCCTCGTTATCATTAAGACATATCGGTTGTCTATCTTTTGTACGCTTTTTGGTGGTGATGTATTCGTTAGCCACAAGAGTCGTTATTTTTTTAAGTCAACACGAACAAACCGTTAATAAACTTTACCTGCAGAATTGTTGAGCAACAGGTGTTTACACAGGCTTATAGCATCGCTATAATTCCGCGTCACATTTAAATTGAGCTCATGTTTTATGGGCGGACGTCATCTTTACGTTAAGGTTGTCATTACGACCTTAGGTCGCTCATTAACTAGGTGAGTGATATGGCGGTAAGCAGATTGTTTACTGATAATTATAGAGATGCATTCAAGGCGATCATCGCCATAAATTGAGGTATAAAAATGCAAGTTTCAGTTGAGACTACTCAAGGTTTGGAGCGTAAGGTTTCTATTACTGTTCCTGCCGAAACAGTAGATGTAGAAGTTAAAAACCGTCTGCGTCAATTCGCAAAAACATATAAAGCGCCAGGTTTCCGTCCTGGTAAAGTTCCACCTGCAGTTATCCAGAAGCGTTTTGGTGCATCTGTACGTCAGGAAGTTGCTGGTGAACTAATGCAGCGTCACTTTGTTGAAGCTATCGTTGCTGAAAAATTAAACCCAGCTGGTCGTCCTGCATTTGTTGCAAAAAGCAACGAAGAAGGTAAAGAGTTAGCGTTCGAAGCAACTTTTGAAGTTTACCCAGAAGTTGAGATCTCAGGCATTGAAGAGATCAAAGTAGAAAAGCCAGTTGTTGAAGTAACTGAAGCTGATCTTGAAGAGATGTTCAAGACGCTACAAAATCAACACAAAACTTGGAAAGAAAACAAGCGTAAAACTAAGAAAGGCGACAAGCTAACTATCGATTTCAACGGTCGTGTAGACGGTGAAGAATTCGAAGGTGGCAAAGCTGAAGGTTTTGAATTAGAACTAGGTTCTGGTCGCATGATCCCAGGTTTTGAAAAAGAAATCACTGGTATGAAAGTTGGTGAAGAGAAAACTATCACAGTAACTTTCCCTGAAGATTACCATGCAGAAAACCTAAAAGGTAAAGATGCTGAGTTTGATATCGTAGTTCACAAAACTGAAGGTCCAGTATTACCAGAGCTTGACGATGAATTCGCAACGCTATTCGGTATCGAAGAAGGCGGTTTAGACGCTCTTCGCGCTGAAGTTAAGAAAAACATGGAGCGTGAACTGACTCAAGCTGTTAAAGGCAAAGTAAAAGAGCAAGTTCTAAACGGTCTTGTTGAAGCGAACGACATCGAGCTTCCAAAAGCACTAATCGATCAAGAAGTTGACGTACTACGTCAACAAGCGATGCAGCGTTTTGGTGGTCAAATCGACCCAGCTAACATGCCACAACTTCCAGCTGAAATGTTCACTGAGCAAGCTGAGCGTCGTGTAAAAGTTGGTCTATTACTAGGTGAAGTAATCAAGGTTAACGAACTTAAAGTTGACGAAGAGAAAGTTAAAGCACTAATCGAGTCAGCTGCATCGGCATACGAAGATCCACAAGAAGTTATTGATTACTACATGAATAACAAAGAACTTCATCAGCAAATGCAACATGTTGCTTTAGAAGAGCAAGCAGTTGAGTTCATCTTGGAAAAAGCGTCAGTATCTGAAAAAGAAACTGGTTTCCAAGACTTAATGAACCCACAAGCGTAATTCTAAGCGAATTCGTTAGGAATTAATGCTGATACAGCTGTTTTGCATTGACAAAACAAGCTTCAATCGTTTTAAATGGCTTATATGATCCCATATAAGCCATTTTTTATTTTTAAGGATATTTTCGTTGTTTCATTCAAATAATCATTCACCGATTGAAAACGCACTAGTACCTATGGTGGTTGAACAAACTTCCAAAGGTGAACGTTCATACGATATCTACTCTCGCTTGTTAAAAGAGCGCGTTATCTTTTTATGTGGTCAGGTCGAAGAGCATATGGCCAATTTGATCGTCGCGCAGATGTTGTTTCTTGAATCCGAAAACCCTGAAAAGGACATTTACTTATACATTAACTCGCCAGGTGGTAGCGTAACCGCAGGTATGGCGATTTATGATACCATGCAGTTCATCAAGCCGAACGTTAGCACGGTTTGTATGGGGCAGGCTGCAAGTATGGGCGCATTCTTATTATCGGCTGGTGAAAAGGGTAAACGTTTTTGTTTACCAAACGCTCGGGTGATGATTCACCAACCACTTGGTGGCTTCCAAGGGCAGGCTTCTGATTTTGAAATTCACGCCAAAGAAATCCTATCAATTAAAGAAAAATTAAATCGTTTGATGGCTGAGCACACCGGTAAAGACTACGAGCAAGTTGCTCGTGATACCGATCGTGATAACTTCTTAAGTGCACAAGAAGCGGTAGATTACGGGTTAGTTGATTCAATCTTAACTAAGCGTTAATCAGCTACGCTGTTATTTTAAGCGTATATCAAAGTTGAAATTGGAGCATAAAAGCTCCATTTCATTACCATCCCCGTATTAAGACTATAATTAGAGCACACATGTGTTGCTAATAGTTCTAAATTTGAAATTGAGGTATTAACCGTATGACCGACGACATAAAAGGTAGCGGTGATAACGAAAAGTTATTGTATTGCTCGTTTTGTGGTAAGAGCCAGCATGAAGTGCGCAAACTAATCGCAGGTCCATCTGTCTATGTATGTGACGAGTGCGTTGAATTGTGTAACGATATTATTCGTGAAGAAATAAAAGAAGTTTCACCTAAGTCGGAAACCGAATCACTACCTACACCAAAAGAAATACGTGCCCACTTAGATGACTATGTTATCGGTCAAGATCACGCTAAAAAAGTATTAAGTGTGGCGGTTTATAACCATTACAAACGTTTACGCAATGGTGATAAGCACAACGGTGTTGAACTTGGTAAGTCAAATATCTTGCTGATAGGCCCTACCGGCTCAGGTAAAACGTTACTAGCCGAAACACTTGCGCGTATGCTAGATGTGCCGTACACCATGGCTGATGCCACCACTTTAACCGAAGCGGGTTATGTCGGTGAAGATGTTGAAAACATCATTCAAAAGCTACTGCAAAAATGTGATTACGATGTCGACAAAGCGCAACGTGGTATCGTTTATATTGATGAAATTGACAAGATTTCACGTAAATCAGATAACCCGTCAATTACCCGCGATGTATCGGGTGAAGGTGTCCAACAAGCATTGTTGAAGCTGGTAGAAGGCACTATTGCCGCAGTACCTCCACAAGGTGGTCGTAAGCATCCGCAACAAGAGTTTTTGCAAGTTGATACGTCAAAGATATTATTTATCTGTGGTGGTGCGTTCGCTGGCCTTGATAAAGTTATCGAGCAACGTATGGCAACCGGTACTGGTATCGGTTTCGGTGCGGAAGTAAAAGGTAAAGAAACGGAAAAGTCACTAACAGAGCGTTTCCAAGAAGTGGAACCTGAAGATTTGGTTAAATACGGCCTGATCCCCGAGTTTATCGGTCGTTTACCTGTCGTTGCGACGTTAAGCGAACTTGATGAAGACGCATTGATTCAAATCCTTCAAGAGCCTAAAAACGCATTGACTAAACAGTTTACAGCACTGTTTGATATGGAAGGTGTTGAATTAGAGTTCCGTGAAGATGCTTTAAAAGCAATCGCTAATAAAGCGATGATCCGCAAAACCGGTGCTCGTGGTTTGCGCTCGATTGTTGAAGGTGTCTTGCTTGATACCATGTACGAATTACCATCTCTGACCGATGCAACCAAAGTGGTTATCGATGAAGCGGTCATTAATGGCGAGTCAAAACCTTTGGTGCTATTTGAAGCGCCAGATGAGAAGCAAGCAAACGAATAAACAACGCTTGTATCGTATCGCAAATAATAAAAAACCAGCATCCTTGCTGGTTTTTTATTTTTGCTGTTGAATCTGTAAGACGAATCCCCATATACTCGTTATAAGCCTCAGAATAAATTGTTCAAGCCAAGTGTCTATTGGTGATACGAACAGAGTTAAAAAGCTGAGAAACACATCACTTTCAAGAGAATTTTCCATGACAGTAGAGCATTCAGGACAGATTGAAACCCCAGTACTCGCCTTGCGTGATGTCGTCGTTTACCCACAAATGGTTATCCCTCTTTTCGTTGGTCGCGAAAAATCAATTCGTTGTTTAGATAAAGCAATGGACAGCGATAAAAGAGTCTTTTTAGTCGCACAAAAAGACGCAGGTGTCGATGATCCACAAACAAGTGATTTATTCGAGATCGGTACGGTCGCGACTATTTTGCAAATGTTGAAGTTACCGGATGGTACAGTAAAAGTCTTAGTTGAAGGTGTTCAACGAGCAAAAATCTCTGAGTTCATCGAAACGGAAGATTACTTTACCGCTAATATCGACTTTATCCAGTCGGATATGGAAGGTGATGAAAACCACGAAGTATTAGTTCGCAGTGCCGTTTCACAGTTTGAAGGCTACGTTAAGCTAAACAAAAAGATCCCACCTGAGGTATTAACATCGGTTTCTGCTATTGATAATGCCGAACAATTAGCTGATACCATGGCAGCACATATGCCACTGAAACTGCAAGACAAGCAACACGTATTAGAAATCAGCAATGTGACTGAGCGTGTTGAATATCTTATGGCTTTGATGGAAGGTGAGATTGATTTACTGCAGGTCGAGAAGAAAATTCGTGGCCGAGTTAAAAAGCAAATGGAAAAAAGCCAGCGCGAATACTATTTGAATGAGCAAATGAAAGCCATTCAAAAGGAATTAGGCGATATGGAAGATGTTCCTGACGAAGCTGAGCAATTAACGCAAAAAATCGAAGAAGCGAAGATGCCGGCCGAAGCGAAAGAGAAAACGCTTGCCGAGTTACAAAAGCTGAAAATGATGTCACCGATGTCCGCTGAAGCGACGGTTGTGCGCAGTTACATTGACTGGATGGTATCGGTACCATGGAAAAAACGCAGCAAATTAAAGCGCAACTTAAAGTTGGCTGAAGAAACGCTTGAACAAGATCACTACGGTTTAGAGAAAGTTAAAGAACGTATTATTGAGTATCTAGCGGTGCAACAACGTGTTACTCAATTACGTGGTCCAATCTTATGTTTGGTGGGGCCTCCAGGTGTTGGTAAAACGTCACTGGGCCAATCGATTGCCAAGGCAACGGGCCGTAAATATGTGCGCATGGCGTTAGGTGGTGTGCGTGATGAAGCAGAAATTCGTGGCCATCGCCGTACCTACATCGGCTCTATGCCGGGTAAGCTGATTCAGAAAATGGCGAAAGCGGAAGTTAAAAACCCGTTATTCTTGTTAGATGAAATCGACAAAATGTCATCTGATATGCGTGGTGATCCGGCGTCAGCATTACTTGAGGTACTTGATCCAGAGCAAAATAACGCGTTTAACGATCACTATTTAGAAGTCGATTACGATTTATCTGATGTGATGTTTGTGGCTACATCTAACAGCATGAACATTCCTGGACCATTACTTGACCGTATGGAAGTGATTCGCTTATCGGGTTACACCGAAGATGAAAAATTAAATATCGCCAAACGCCACTTAATGCCTAAGCAAATCAAGCGTAATGGCTTAAAAGACAAAGAAATTAATATCGAAGATAGCGCAATTATCGGCATTATTCGTTATTACACTCGTGAAGCTGGTGTGCGTAGCCTAGAGCGTGAAATCTCTAAACTGTGCCGTAAAGCCGTGAAACATATCCTGCTAAACGATGACGTTAAAGTGGTTGATATCAATCAAGCGAACCTTGAAGAATTCTTAGGTGTACAACGCTTTGATTACGGTAAAGCAGAAGATGAAAACCGCATTGGTCAAGTAACGGGCCTTGCTTGGACCGAAGTGGGTGGTGAGCTACTCACCATTGAAGCAGCCTCCGTGCCTGGTAAAGGTAAGTTAAGCTTTACTGGCTCATTAGGTGAGGTGATGCAAGAATCAATTCAAGCGGCGCTGACGGTTGTTCGCTCTCGTACCGATGCTTTGCGCATTAATGCTGACTTTAACGAGAAACGCGATATTCATGTGCATGTACCTGAAGGGGCAACGCCAAAAGATGGTCCTAGTGCAGGCATTGGCATGTGTACCGCATTGGTATCGAGTTTAACCGGTAACCCTGTTCGTGCTGATGTGGCGATGACCGGTGAGATCACTTTACGTGGTGAAGTGTTGGCTATCGGTGGTTTAAAAGAGAAGCTACTGGCGGCACACCGTGGTGGTATCAAAACCGTGGTTATCCCGAAAGATAATGAACGTGATTTAAAAGAAATACCAGATAACGTGAAGGCCGATCTTGCCATTCACCCTGTTAAATGGATTGACGAAGTGCTTGAGTTAGCGCTCGCAGAGTCACCGTCGAAGTGGTCTGTGGCTAGCTAAACTAGGCGAAGTAAGCCCTTTTTCGCTGTTTTTTTGCAAAAATATCGAAAAAATTGCAAAAAAATCGAAATAAAGGGCTTTTCAAAGGCAAAAACTGTGGTAGTCTGGATACTGAAACGCTTGCTGAACATCGCTACAGGCTAATGACCACAAGGGTTTGGCAGTTCAAAGATAAATTTTTATATTTTGCTGGTTCGGGGCTTGAAGTTGTCAGTAATGCCTGATATAAAATTCAACGGGCAAAGTGACAGGCTCCAGATAATAACAATTAAAGGGGAAGACATAGTGAATAAGTCTCAACTAATCGAAAAAATCGCTGAAGGCGCAGATATTTCTAAAGCAGCAGCTGGTCGTGCACTAGATTCTTTTATCGACGCAGTTTCTGATGAACTAAAAGCTGGTGAGCAAGTAGCTCTAGTTGGCTTTGGTACGTTCTCGGTACGTGACCGTGCAGCTCGCACCGGCCGTAACCCACAAACTGGTGCGACTATCGAAATCGCAGCAGCTAAAATCCCAGCTTTCAAAGCGGGTAAAGCATTAAAAGACGCAGTTAACTAATATTTTAGTTTATTGCTGAAAAAGCTGGCCTTAGCCAGCTTTTTTTGTTTCTAAGCCTGTACATTTAGAGGCTTTAGGCAAACTTGATAAGCTGCTAAAAATTATCTGATATTTTCCAATTTTTGACTTCAAGGCGGCGAATGGGTTTGCTACAATCGAGCATCGAAAATTATGTCGAATGCCAAATGACGCAAATAACGTTTATAAAATTTTGGCTTTATTATTAACGAGAGACACATGTTAGAGAGAATTAGAGAAGGCTCTACGGGTTTTACTGCAAAAGCAATTTTAGGTTTGGTTATTTTGACCTTTGTTTTTGCTGGTGTTGGTACATACACCAATTCAGTAGACACGTCAGTAGCAACGGTAAATGGCGAAAAAATTAGCCAACAAGCGTTTGAGTCGGCATACCGAAATCAACGTGCACGAATGGAACAGCAATACGGTGAAATGTTCGCTCAGTTAGCGAATAACGACGTATATATGCAATCAATGCGCAGCAACGTACTAGAAAACCTTATTAACGAAGAAATTCTAGATCAGCAAGTGGACGCATTGGACATCAAGATCAGTGATGAGCAAATCAAAGATGCTATTCTAAATATGCCGGAGTTTCAGGTTGATGGTCAGTTTAATAATGACCGTTACATCATGATCATTAACCAAGCGGGCTTCTATCAGCCAGCACAGTTTCGCGATTACTTGCGTACTGATATGGCTCGTCGTCAATTACAAATTGGTGTAATGGCGACTGACTTTAGCTTACCTTATCAGCAGCAGTTAGCGTCAAAATTAACCAATCAAACACGTGATATTCGTTACGCAACGATTGCTGCCCAGCCATTTAAAGCGCAAGTGAGTGTTGATGACGCTGAAATCGCAACATACTACGAAGAAAATAAAGCGAACTTTGCAACGCCAGAACAAGCTAAGTTAGAGTACGTAGCGTTGAACATCAAAGACCTTCGCGACCAAGTCGAAGTGAGCGATGAGCAAGTTGAGCAATACTACAATGACAACGTTAACTCGTTTTCAACCGAAGAACGTCGTCGAGCATCACATATTTTAATTGAATTTGGCGATGATGAAGCAGCAGCTAAAGCCAAGGCTGAATCGGTTTTAGCTAAATTGAGTAATGGTGAAGATTTTGCCGAGTTAGCAAAAGCGGAATCAGACGACACGTTTTCTGGTGAAAATGGTGGTGATTTAGATTGGTTTGAACGAGGTGTTATGGACCCTGCGTTTGAAGAAGCAGCTTTTGCGTTAACAATGGATGATAACGTGTCATCAGTAGTTCAGTCTGACTTTGGTTTTCATATTATTAAATTGACTGATATTGAGCCGGTATCGACCAAAGCTTTCGCTGACGTTGCTGACGATATTCGTACTCAGCTAGTTAATGACAAAGCTCTTGAACAATTTTATGCAATTCAAGGTGAAATGGCTGAAGTTGCTTTTGAAGCAGCTGACTCATTAGATGATGTTGCAGCCGTAGCAAATAGCGAAGTAAAAACCAGCAATTGGATAACACGTGGCAACAACCCAGCACCGTTTGACAATGCTGACTTGATCAATGCGGCGTTTTCAGATGAAGTATTGCTTGATAATTTAAACTCTGATGTTATTGAAGTAACCAGTGACGAACTTGTTATGGTGGTTCGCCTAGCTGAGTATAAAGAAGCAAGTACTAAGGCGTTAGAATCTGTTTCAGAGCAAATTAAAACGCAGCTAGTAAACCAAAAAGCATCGACGGCAGCACAAGACGCTGCAACAGCATTAGTTGATGCCGTTCTTGCTGGTGAAGACACGTCGGCGTTATTAGCACAATATAACGCGAGTTTTACCGACGTAGCTAACCTTGAGCGTAACGCAAGCGACATCGACCGTAACATCGTAAGTCACGCATTTACTATGCCACACCCAGCACAAGAGCAGTTATCTGTTGCAGAAACCGTGTTATTAACTGGTGATTATGCGGTAGTACAAGTGACTGCAGTAACCGAAGGTGAGGTAACTGAGGCAGATGAGCAAGCACAGCAAATGCAAGCAAGCCAATTGGCACAATCGGCATTTGAAAGTTTGTTAAACAGCTTAAAAGAGCAAGCGGAGATCACTCGCAACTTAACAAGTGCACCGGTTCAACCGTTCTAAGCCACTTGGCTCTATGAGAGTTAAAAAAGGCCGCTAAGCGGCCTTTTTGTTATTTACTCTTGTGTATCGTAAATCGTTACTGTTTGAAGGTTGGTATAAAGCCGAAATTTGTCCACATGATTGCAGTACCCGCTAAAATACAAACCAACAATACTAAGCCTACCGTGACGATAGAGCTTGAATAAATAAAGCCTTTTTCTTCAGGAATGTGCATCATAATAGGGATACCCGAGTACAACAGGTATACCGAGTAAGCGACGGCAACACAGCCAACTAATGCAACAAACCATAATACAGGATATAGCGCCGCTAATCCGGCCATCATCACCGGTGTTGCTGTATAGGCGGCAAGCTCTAAACATTGCGTGAAAGATGGATTGGAGTCAAAAGTGTTGGCCATCCAGCGAATAAGATAGGCAAGGGCAAAAATACCCACCATAATGGCAACATACATAGATATTGCCAGCATCAAGGCACTTTGTTTCGTAATGGTAATTGGATCGCCAACGCCAATTTGCCATCCGATGTAGGCTGCGGCAAAGTAACCGCAGATAGATGGTATTAACGCCACTAACATAATGTGGCTTAAACCGTAGATCATGCTTTCGTGGCGATTGTCGATATCTGCCCATTCCGTTTTTGGATGAGCATATAGTCCCCATATATGATTTAGTATCATGTTTAACTTCCTCTCTCGCTGTCCCCATGTTCAAAAAATACGCATTATTATGTGGTTTTATTTGAACGATTTTTTGCGCCTACAAGTATGGTTATCATTATTATGTTATACGGCGCTAATTCTAGTTATGTAATACGTTCAAGTATTCGTCAAGCTTTGTTTGAAAAATAACCAGAAATATTGATCCATTCGATATTTAAGACAAAAAATAATGCGAATAAACCGAGAGAGGCAAGTAATTCATATTAGCTTTTGCGTAAGCGAACCACTTTCATATATTCAAATTCAAGACCAGCAACCGCCTCAACATCGCGATAATAACTTAGGTTAACGCGACAGCCAGTTAACGACTGATAGGGCTGTTTGCGCTTGTATTTAAATGGTGTGCTGATGTTTTCTAGCATTAAAGTATTTACAAACCATTCGCCGTCTTCACGCTGTACATGGCTTACGACTTTCATATTATTGCTTTGATTAAGCTGCTGGTGACGATTAAGTAAATTTTTTTGTATTTTATTAAGAGTCATGTCGTGTCACTTTGATTGAAAATTGCTTATCGGTTGATATCAACCGAGTTATGGTTATTCAGGGCGGTCGCTATCGATTTGTTAAGGGGGATGTAACACGCTGCAGCGTCACTCATTTATGTTACCTGCAGCACGTGTTATGTTGGTACGATGAACTTTAGCCATTAACGAATTTTACGTAGCAACGACAATTTAAAGTCGCTATAGGGGGCAAACCTTAGTGGCAAGTCTTTTAAAAATGGCCGCTTTAATACGGCCTTCATATGGCTAAAGTTTGTAAAACCGCTATAGCCACTATATTGGCCCATGCCACTAGACCCAGTACCACCAAATGGTAAATCAGGGACCGCGTTGAACATCATCACATCATTGATGCATTGGCTACCTGCGGCAATAGTGTTTATCCAATCTTGTTGCTGCTCTGAGTCCTTAGTAAATAAATACGCTGCCAATGGTTTATCATTGGATAAAACATAACGCTTGGCTTGCTGATAGTCATCAACAACAATAATAGGTAATAGTGGACCAAAGATTTCTTCAGTCATGATTTTCGAGTCAAGCTTTGATTCGACGATAATGGTTGGTTCAATGTACTTATCATTTAGATCGATTCGACCGCCATGGGCAATGTTTTGTTTCTCTAGGTAACTTGCAATACGCTCAGTATGACGATGATTAACAATGCGGCCATAACTATCACTTTGTTGTGGGTCGTCACCAAACATAGTATGTATTTGCTGTTTT
This sequence comes from Thalassotalea sp. Sam97, assembly GCF_041379765.1. Lineage (NCBI taxonomy): Bacteria > Pseudomonadati > Pseudomonadota > Gammaproteobacteria > Alteromonadales > Colwelliaceae > Thalassotalea > Thalassotalea maritima. Next base: position 926,433 of record NZ_CP166919.1, read on the forward strand.
AGTTGCTCAAGCAACGGTTCAAGCAGTTCTTTTTCAACCATTATGTAATCGGGCGCGATACAGGTTTGTCCTGCATTCATCCATTTGCCCCAAGCAATGCGCTCTGCAGTAATCGTTAAATCGGCAGAAGTGTCAATGTATACCGGACTTTTTCCACCAAGCTCTAAGGTAACGGGGGTTAAGTGCTTAGCGGCAGCAGCCATAACGATACGTGCTACCGTTCCGTTACCAGTATACATAATGTGATCCCAAGCTAGCGTTAATAGTTCGGTCGTTTCATTGACAGCCCCCTCAACGACGGCAAAGGCATTATTGTCTAAGTACTTGGGAACTAACTGTGCGATCAGGGCAGAGACATTGGGGGCCAGCTCAGATGGTTTGAGTAAGGCGCAATTGCCGGCCGCAATAACGGCAACAAGTGGCGCAAAAATCAATTGAAAGGGGTAATTCCATGCACCGATGATAAGCACGCTGCCAAGTGGTTCAGGTTGGATAAAAGACCGACCAGGTTGAGCGACGATAGGGGTTGAGACCTTACTAGGCTTCATCCAAGACTTCAGATGCTTTAGTACGTGATCAACATCTTTGCTGACGTATGATATTTCGGTTAACCATGCTTCTTGAACTGGTTTATGTAAGTCGTTTTTTAATGCATGAATAATGGCAGATTCATTATCCGCAATTAATTTTTTAATCTGCAGCAGTTGTTGCTTACGCCATTGGTAGTCGCGAGTAATGTTTTGATTAAAATATTGTGTTTGTTGTTTTTGTATCGATAGGTATGACAAAACAAGCTTCTCCTATGGGCAGATGGTAATCAGCTAATATCACTACGGTAAGCGTACCTGAACTAATAATAAAGAATATCTTGTTTAAGGAGGTAAATGAACCACTTAACGGCATTGCTTGGCGATTAAAGTTGCCAATAACTTTGGTTCCTCATTCACTCAGTGTTAACTGAGTGAAGATCATTCACGTCATAGCGCAACAAGCATTGCCAGGATATTGTTTGATCTAGGTAAATTTGTTGGCGATTTCCACTCGTTTGTTCACTTGCCTATGATAAACTTGCCCCATTAAACTTTATTGCTAGTGATGTTTATCATGTACGATGATTTATTGGCGCCAATTAAGCAATTTTTGCAGTGCGATACGCCAGATGCTTGGATCAAAGAAGCGCAAAAACCTCAGAACTTACAAGTGTTGCTAACCGACCATATGGTTTGCGAGTTAAAAGCAGCACAAACGGCCATGTGGTTAATTCGCAAATATGCGGTCGATAAAGCCAGTGGCGATGCCTTGTTAGCTTGGTTAAAGCCGTTTGAAGAGTTCATTTACAAGAAAAATGGCAGTCTGGAACAATTAGCTAAGGCGAATAAATTAACCAAGTCGATTGTACCAAAAGCTAACTCAGCTTATGGCCAAGATCTTATCGATAAAATGGTGTTGCTTATTAAAGAAGAGTTGCACCATTTTTATCAAGTGCTGGAGATCATGGAACAACGAGGCATTGCATATCAAAATATTACTGCTGGGCGCTACGCGAAAGGTATGATGCGCCATGTAAAAACGCATGAGCCAGAAACATTGATTGATAAACTGATTTGTGGTGCATATATTGAAGCCCGGTCATGTGAACGTTTTGCCAAACTTGCGCCGTTTTTAGATGATGAACTGAATAAATTTTATGTTAGCTTATTGCGCTCCGAAGCAAGGCATTATCAAGATTATTTAACCTTAGCTGAGCAAATAGCCGGTAAAGATATTAGTGACCGTGTGGCTTTATTTGGTCAGGTTGAAGCGGAACTTATTAGCACATCAGATAGTGATTTTAAATTCCATAGTGGTGCCCCGGTATAATTTTGCAACAATTACCTTGTTGCAGTATTTCTCGTTATGTGGTTTTCTGGTTGTTATTTAAACAAAAATAATAAGCAGAGACCACCATGACAAAAACACCTATCGCGCTAATTGTTAGCCTATCCTTTGCCGCTTGTGCAGTACAAGCTTCGCCAGCCCATACATTAACCGCTTCGCAATCCGTGCAGGCTGATGCTGTTGTGACATCGAAACAGCTTTCTGAATCTCAGCGCCTTAACCAATGGTTTGCAGAGAAATATGAACAACAACTGCAGCGTAGCCCGCTGCGCATGACGATGTTGGGGCGCAAAGACAAATACGATGAAATCGATGATGTTAGTGTTCAAGCTGAAGACGCTGAATTTGCTTGGCTTGAGCAGTCGGTTGCAGAGTTAAAAAGTGGTTTCGATTACGATAAGCTCAGTGATGAAGCAAAAATTTCGTACGATATTTGGTTATATCAATATGAGCAACAAAAACAAGGTCGAGCGTTTCGCTACAATGGTTATATTTTTACGCAAATGCAAGGTATGCAAGCACTTGCTGCGCAATTCCTGATTAGCTTTCATCGCGTCGACAGTGTTGAAGACATGCAGGCCTATACTAAACGTATTAGTGGTATGGCGAATGCGATTTCTTTGTTGCTAGAGCGTGCTCAGTTACATGCCAAAAAAGGTGTACGCCCACCTAAATTTGCTTACCAAGGTGTTATTCAACAGGCCCGTAATTTGATTACTGGCGCACCGTTTACTGACGGTGAGCCATCGGCACTATATGGCGATGCCCAACGAAAAGTTAATGGCTTACTCGCAGCGGATAAAGTTGATCAAAATCGCGCCAACGCATTGTTAGCCGAAGCAGAAGGCGCGCTAAAACAAGACTGGTTACCGGCTTACCAAGCATTGGTTGCTTGGTTTGAAGAAGATATGGCTAATGCTCAAGATAACGCTACCGGTGTAGGCCAACAAGCTAACGGAGCAGACTACTACGATTACCGTTTAGCGGTAAGTACCACCACAGATTTAACGGCCGAGCAAATTCACCAAATAGGCTTAGAAGAAGTCGCTCGTATTCAAAAAGAAATGCGGGCGATCAAGGATAAGGTCGGTTTTGAGGGTAGCTTACAAGAATTTTTCGCATTCATTAAAAAAGATGATCAATTCTACTACGAAAATACCGATGACGGGCGTCAAGGCTATATAAGCGATACCGAAACCTACCTTGATTTTATTAATCATCAACTACCTAAATACTTTGGTATTTTACCAAAAGCCGATTTAGTCGTAAAACGGGTTGAGCCGTTTAGAGAGCAAGATGGGGCGGCGCAACACTACAATGCTGGTACGCCAGATGGCTCGCGTCCAGGGGTTTATTATGCGCATTTATCTGATATGCGCTCAATGCCGAAAAATGAGATGGAGGCGATTGCTTATCATGAAGGGAACCCAGGCCATCATATGCAAATATCTATTGCTCAAGAGTTAACCTCTGTTCCACAGTTTCGCACCCAAGCTGGCTTTACTGCCTACATTGAAGGCTGGGGCTTGTATGCAGAGTACTTAGCCAAAGAAATGGGCGCGTATCAGGATCCATATTCAGACTTTGGTCGCTTAATTACTGAAATATGGCGTGCGGTGCGCTTGGTGGTTGATACTGGTTTACACGCCAAAGGTTGGACTGAGCAACAAGCGATTGACTATTTTAAAGCGAACTCGCCGGTTGCTGAAGATGCGGTAGTATCAGAGGTAAGACGTTACCTAGTCTGGCCAGGACAAGCAACAGCCTACAAAATAGGGATGCTGAAAATTCAGCAACTTCGCGCAGATGCCGAACAACAGCTTGGTGACAAGTTTGATATACGAGGCTTTCACGATACTATATTGGGCGGAGGCTCTATGCCACTTGATATTCTCGAGCGCCGGGTAAAGCAATGGGTCGCTGAGCAACAATCGGCTGCGCCAGAGTCCATGTCGCTCAATTGATCACAGAGCATTGCACAATACCTAGCTTGATGAGGGGTATTAAGCAATATAAAAAGGGCATAATAGCGAATGTTATTATGCCCTTATATTTTCTGGTAAGTTTTTTCTGCTACGCCACTGTTGATACTAGGATATGAGGTTACTCACTGGTATAAGAGCGGTTCAACAATTCAAAGCCGTCAGGTGTTACTTTTAGCCAAGCGCCTTGATCGTACCAATCGCCAAGCACGATGCGTGTTGCTTGTTGACCATCGACTTCAAATTGATGCACGTTAGGTCGATGCGTATGACCGTGGATCAGTAACTGACAGTTCGCTTGTCTAAGTTGTTGCTCAACTTCCGATTGAGTAACATCCATAATGTCTTGCGATGTCATTTGCTTAGCACTGGCAGATTTTTTACGGTAGTTTTCTGCCATGTTACGACGGGTAGCTAACGGCAATGATTTGACAATGGCTTGCCACCACCATGAGCGAGATTTGTTACGAAATTTTTGATACGCAATATCACGAGTACATAAGGTATCGCCATGCATAATCAGTGCTTTTTTTCCGTAAAGATCGATAACTTGGGTGTCAGGTAAGAGAGTCATACCCGCTTTCTCAGCGTATTTTTTACCAAGCAAAAAGTCGCGATTGCCGACAATAAAGAATATCTCTGTACCTTGATTGGTTAGCGTTTTTAATTTATTCGCGATATCCAACACAAACGGGTTATTATCGTCATCGCCAATCCAGTACTCAAAAAAGTCACCAAGAATGTAGAGTTTTTCAGCTTTTGGCGCCTCATTATGCAAAAAACTCAGAAAACACTCAGTAATATCTGAGCGCTCCTGAGTTAGATGTAAATCAGCAATAAAGTAGGTGAGCAATTACGCTACCTCAACTGACTCAACAATAATGTCTTCTTTTGGTACATCATCGTGGAAACCGTAACGACCGGTTTCAACTAGGGTCATTTTGTCAACCACTTCCATACCTTCAACAACGTTACCAAATACGCAGTAACCCCAACCTTGTACGGTTTCATTTTTGAAATCTAGGAAAGTGTTATCAACTAGGTTGATAAAAAATTGTGCACTTGCTGAATGTGGATCTTGAGTGCGTGCCATGGCTAGGCTGCCACGAACATTGCTTAAACCATTGTTTGCTTCGTTTTCAATGGCTTCACGAGTTGTTTTTTCACCCATGCCAGATTCAAAGCCACCACCTTGAGCCATGAAGCCCTTGATTACGCGATGAAAAATAGTGCCGTTGTAAAAGCCTTCTTCACAGTATTGTTTGAAGTTAGCAGCAGTTTTTGGTGCGTTATCAAAGTCTAATTCGATTTTAATATCGCCCAAATTGGTTTTAAATGTGATCATTGATTTTCCTAACTTGGTCTAATCGCAATAATATCAGCGCTAGATTGTAACCATTTCCGCGCGTCTGTAAAGCGTTAATGGCGTTAATGGCATCGATTAAAGCTTATTAAAACGCCAATTTGACGCATCAAAATCACCTTAGGGATGCCAAAAACATCCTCAGAATTTACGCAAGCCATTACAAAGAATATGACGATTTTTTGTTTAATACCCAATCAATAGCAAACGGATGCTAAAATCTACGCCTTCTATCTAGTGAATCTAACTAAGTTACGGTAGAATTGCGACAAATTGCTATTCCCATGTTTTTATAATCGAGAGAAACGATGCTACAGATATACAATACTTTAACCCGTAAAAAGGAAGAGTTTAAACCAATCACCCCAGGCAAAGTGGGCATGTATGTTTGTGGTATAACAATTTACGACTTGTGCCATATCGGTCATGCCCGTACCTATGTTGCTTTCGACGTTATTACCCGTTACTTACGTCACATTGGTTATGATGTAACTCACGTACGTAACATTACCGATGTTGATGACAAAATCATTAAACGGGCGGCAGAAAACAATGAAACCTGTGAGTCATTAGTTGACCGTATGACGGCTGAAATGTACGCCGACTTAGATGCGCTGAATGTTGCTCGTCCAGATATAGCTCCAACAGTAACCACACACATGCCAGAGATCATTGATTTGGTTGAGCGCTTAATTGAACGTAAGCATGCTTATGTTGCCAGTAACGGCGATGTTATGTTCGATGTATCGTCATATAAAGATTACGGTCAGCTAAGTATGCAAAACTTAGATATGCTGCAAGCCGGTGCACGTGTTGATGTCGATGATGCGAAAAACAACCCGTTAGATTTCGTGCTTTGGAAAATGGCAAAACCTGGTGAGCCAAGCTGGTCATCACCGTGGGGCGAAGGTCGTCCTGGCTGGCACATTGAATGTTCGGCAATGAACTCAAAGCACCTAGGTAAGCACTTTGATATTCATGGTGGCGGTAGCGATTTGCAGTTTCCGCATCACGAAAATGAAATTGCCCAGTCTTGCTGTGCGTTCGACACACCGTACGTTAACTACTGGATGCACGGTGGTATGGTGCAAGTGGATAAAGTAAAGATGTCAAAATCACTAGGCAACTTCTTTACTTTGCGTGATGTATTAGAAAAATACGATGCTGAATCAGTACGTTACTTCTTAGTATCGAGCCAATATCGTAGTCAATTAAATTACTCGCAAGAGAACTTAGCGCAAGCGCGTGCATCGCTTGAGCGTATTTATACCGCTATTCGTGGTATTGAACCGGTTGCTGTTGACCTTGCCGGTAACGATTATGTTGAGCGCTTTGAAAAAGCGATGAATGATGATTTTAATACGCCAGAAGCATTGCCGGTTATTTTTGAGCTTGCTAAAGAAGTGAATCGCATTAAACAAAGCGAACCACAAAAAGCCGCAGAGCTGACCTATGTTCTAGTGCAGTTAGGGGCGATTATCGGTATTGCGCAAAATGATCCGGAAAGCTTTTTTACCGCGGGTAGCGATGACGATGATGCGGCGTTAATCGAGCAGCTCATCGAGCAACGTAACACAGCGCGTGCCAATAAAGATTGGGCAGAGGCGGATGATGCACGTGATAAATTAAAAGCGATGAACATTATCTTAGAAGACAGTGCCGGTAAAACCACTTGGCGCCGAGGCTAAGATAACAGTCCTTATCGACTTATAGATATCAATAGAAAAGGCGCCTGTATTTACACTAGGCGCCTTTTTTGTCTGTTCAACTTACTAAGCTAATTAACAAAGCGAAGATGAAGCGTTAACTAATCACTTGGTTTGTTTTTGAATTAGTTCATATCACTAAAGTTTGGCATCACTGGGCTGCGGCTGTGCTCAAAGACCAGCGCCGTCTCAACGTTTGTTACCTCATCGCGTGAGGTGATGGCTTCAAAAACAAAGCGACGCAGATGCTCGGTATCTTTTACTGACATGTGAATGTAAAAATCGAAAGCGCCACCCATATGATACATGGAGACAATCTCCGGCAGTTGCAGTAACTCATCGCGTAGGCTATTAACGATTTCTTCGGAATAGGGCTGTAATTGAATGGCGGCAATCGCCTCTATATTACCGCCGATGGTATTGTAATTTACGTCGACAAATGAGCCTTTGATAACGCCTGAAGATTTCATTCGTTTAACTCGCTCAAGGCAAGTTGAAGGGGCGATGCCAATGTGAGCGGCTAAATTTTTATTGGTGATGTCAGCATCGTTATAGAGCAACGTCAGTATTTGTAAGTCGATATCGTCAAGTTTTTTCATATGGTCATCGTTGTTGTTTTTACTATGAAATACATCGATGTCGCTAGTGATGGTAAATGTTAACTCAGTTAATATGCACTACACGTTTGTTCTACGTGTGATAGAGCAGAGAGGCTAGCGACCTTGATGCTACGCTTTCTGTAACTATATCGGAATACGCCGTTGTTTTTGAAATTTTTTATCAATCTTTCGTTAAATACAGAATAAAGCATTAATTTTGAGCGTATAATCCGATAAAATAGCGCTATTCGTTTAACCAGAGTTTTCCTTACATGACCGAGCATCGCTATCAAGATTTGATGGATATATTTGATCGCTGTTTTTATCAATTGCATAACACGCGTTTGATAAAAGGCGGTGATGAACCCATTTACTTGCCTGCGGGGCAAGGCGCAGCGTTTCATCAAGTGGTTTTTGCTCATGGTTTTTATGCCAGTGCTTTTCATGAGATTTCCCATTGGTGTATTGCTGGCAGCGAACGTCGATTATTGGAAGACTATGGCTATTGGTATGCGCCAGATGGGCGCGATGCCGAGCAACAAGCGGCGTTTGAAAATGTCGAAGTAAAACCGCAAGCCATCGAGTGGGCGTTTTGCGTTGCCAGTGGTTTTGCGTTTAACGTGTCGGTTGATAACTTGTCTGGAATTGAGATTGACCGTTACGGTTTTCAGCAACGTGTCCATCAGCAAGTGCTGAGCTATTTGCAACATGGCTTTCCGCCGCGAGCGCAACAGCTGATCGACGCATTGATTGCTTTTTATAACCCTGGCTTAACGTTAACACCGAACTTATTCGAGTTTCGTGATCCGCTGGCTGGGTTTCAGCAACAAGCGTTTGCGCCTGAAACATCGTTTAGCCATAACAGAGAAAGTAGTCGTTATGAAACAGTTTAAACTTGGTTTTTTAGTTAACCCAATTGCGGGTATTGGTGGCAGTGTTGCACTAAAAGGCAGCGATGGTGTAGATACTCCAGCCAAAGCAATTGCATTAGGTGCAGAGCCTAAGGCTAATTTACGCGCTAAGCTTGCCTTAGAAGTGTTATTACCATACAGAGATCAAATCACTATTTATACCGCAGATGGCGATATGGGCGGTGATACAGCGATTGAGTTAGGGTTTCAAACGCAAGTGGTTTATGAATATGACGGCGATCATTCAAGCCCACAAGATAGCGAGAACTTAGTCAATATATTACAAACTATTGGCGTCGATTTACTGTTGTTTGCTGGCGGTGATGGTACCGCACGTAACGTCAGTCATCAAGTTGATGGTTATTTTCCCGTGTTAGGTATTCCCGCCGGTTGTAAGATTCATTCCGGTGTTTATGCGCTAACGCCAAGTGCCGCCGGGCGCGTCGTTGAACAAATGATCAATAACGAACTGGTATCATTTACCGAAGCCGATGTTATGGATATTGACGAAACCGCGTTTCGCCAAGGCGTAGTGAAAGCGAAGCGCTACGGTGAGATGCAAATACCGAGTCAGTTACAATACATTCAAGCGGTAAAGTCTGGCGGTAAAGAGTCAGATGAACTGGTATTGATGGATATTGCCGCTCATGTTATTGAAGAGATGGAAGAGCAATTGTTTGTGATGGGTTCAGGCTCAACGGTTGCTGCGGTAATGGATGAACTCGCACTTGATAATACCTTGTTGGGTGTCGACTTAGTGTGTGAGCAAGCGCTGATCCACGCCGATATTACCGAGCCTGAACTGTTTGAAAAAATTAGCGAATTTGACGGTGAGGTGAAGTTAGTAATCACCGTGATTGGTGGCCAAGGTCATATTTTTGGCCGTGGCAATCAGCAACTCAGTCCGCGGGTTATTCGCGCTATCGGTAAAGATAATATTGTTGTGGTAGCTACCAAACGAAAATTACAAGCCCTTGAGCAACGACCACTCATTGTTGATACCGGTGATCCGGAGCTTGATGCCGAGTTAACGGGTTACCTACCAGTGGTGACCGGATTTCATGATCAGGTGTTATACCCAGTCGCGAGTCCTGGCATTGTTTAAACGATACTTGATAACTTTCCGAATTTAATACATAGATTTTACAGAGCTTTATATGAATTTATCTCAGGTTACTCACCTTGAACATCTAGCGCAGTATTTTGACAGTTTGATTGAACTTGATAATGATGATGTACTGTTTGCTAGCAGTTATTTACGTGGCTTTATTGAAGTTGCCGCGGTGCAGTTTGGTGACGACAGTCAGCCTTTAACGGCGCAACTAGCGCATCTGGTGAGCGAGCAATTAACGGCGGCAAGTCATGAGCTGAATGAGAGCGATCGCCTTATCGTTGATGATTTTTGGTTACAGCTAAAAGGCGCTTTTAGTCATTAAGTTATCAGGAGCATGCTGCTAATAGCATGCTTCGCCTTTATTGTAATGCGCCTCTTTTTTAACATTTAACTACCTAATACGTACTAGATACGCCTGCACGGTTTTTACTACATCTTATATCAACGACATTAAACCACGGCTGGCGCCATAGCAGGTTATGATAATCATAAGGTTAATCAACGCTCTTATCAGCCAAGGGCGTTGTTGATAATTAATTTCTAAACCGCTTGTAGCCACCATTGCGACGCCCATTAAGGTAAACCAAGGCGTTATGACATATATCTGCTGCCCCTTAATGAGGGTAACGGCAATATCATGTAATAAGCCACTAACAGTAAAGGTCATGATATTGGCCAGTGATTTCGGCAGCCAAACCGTTAACGGTTTTTGTACGTAACGAGCTAGCACCCAATGAACGGCTTAGCATGTTTGCTAATGAGCCTTTGGCACCTAATGGCAGACCGCTGCGTTTTTTTACATACGCTCGTAAAGTTAATGCTTTAGTCAATAATTTCCCCTTTGGTTTTACTGATAGCCATACCTGAGCAATGCCTGTGGCTTTTACCTCTGACTTAAGCAGTTGAGCGTATTAAGTCGCGTACAATAAAGCGATTGGCACTCAGGTTAAATAGCATCTCATCATCAACAGGGTAGTCTTGTCCAGTGATTTCACAGGCGATGATTTCTGCCAGTAGCGGCGCGCTGCATAAACCGCGCGCACCTAGCCCGGTTAATACATATAAGCCATGTTTTAATGGTGCTGCTTGTTCAAAGTGCCAGTTTTTGTCGTAACGCAAATGCTCATAGTACTCAATGTGCTTATCAATAATCGGCATACGCGAAGCGATAGGTAAGTGATCGGGTGTACAGCAGCGCAATCGGGCTTTTGCAGTGACGATATCGTCAGCTTGCCATTTGGCAATATCGCCAAGGCAGGTGGTGAGCATATTGAGGTTGAAAATATCATCGTGCGCTGTTGCTTCTATGCTTTGATTGTTTTTATCAAAGGTTGCGCCGATGCAATGTACTCCTTGATGAGCAGGCGTTAAATAACCTTTGTGGCATAACACCGCTTTTAATGGCGCGATATGCTCATTGCTTTGCATTTGCGTGACTTGGCCGCGCACCGCGGATAATGGCAAATCGTTGAGGATATCGATATTCAGTGAGTCGGCGCCGGTACAAAAAATCAGATTTTGTACGGTTTTTGCCTCTTTGTTGGTGGTGAAGCGCCATCTACCATTATCGGTAGCAACGACGCTTTGTAAGTGACGCTGATATTTTACTGTTAATAAGCCGCTATCTTCGGCGGCTTGGCACACCGCTTGTACTAACTCTGGTGGAGATACCCAACCAGCGCGGGGCATAAACAAGCCACCAAAAGGCAGGGATATATTAGCAAGCTCACTCGCTTGTTCGGCATTAACGCCATGAATTAAATCATAAGGCCAATGGTTACTGTTTTCGAACTTTTGCTGGCGCTTAATTAAGGGCGCTTTATAAGCAACTTCTATGAGCCCATCAAAGCCATGACTAAATTGGTAGTCTTGACTGAGCAGTTGCTGGTATAAGGCAATAGCATAGTCAAACGATTGTTGATAAAAACGACTGATGGTGTCGGTTTCAACATGCAACAGCGGGTAGACCGCACCGATGGCGTTAGAAGATGCACCTTGTGCTAAGGTCGCGTCTTTGCAATAAATGGTAGTCTTGATGCCTTTTTTAACAAGCGCAAGTGCCATGCAGGCGCTGGCAATGCCACCACCGATGATCGTAGCATGTTGCGACGCTTCAGTTTTACTGCGCACTTTAAATCCCGTTAATGGTTTTGCCCGCTTGATACCGACATATTCGGCTTGCAACGATTCTCGCTTACCAACCTGAGTATTGCTGGATTCGCTTGGTGACACACTACCTTGCTGAACGCTCGACGAGTGCTTTCTCTTAGTTACGTTAAAGCCTTGATTTTCAAGATCGCGGCGGACAAACCCGGCAACGGTAAAGGTACCTAAAGTGGCTTTTGGGGCAGCTAAACGGGCAAATTCGGCGAACAAAGTTTCTGACCACATATCGGTATTACGCTTTGGCGCAAAACCATCGAGATAGAAGGCATCAACGCTTTGTCTGGCAACATCGGCAAGGGCGCGATAACTTTTTAAGGCATCATCAAGGTATATGGTAAGGCGGATATTATCGCCAAAGTGCATTTCTAATACTGGTTTTTCTAAATGGTATTGGGCAATAAACTGCTCTGTCCAATGGCTAAGTTCAGGCCATAACGCCAATACCTTACTGATATCAGCAAGCGTCATCGGATATTTTTCAACACTGATGAAATGTAAGCTGAGATTAGAGTCATGTTGCTGATAAAACTCGGTAAAAGCTTTTGCCGTTAGAAAAAAGTTAAGACCGCTACCAAAACCTGTTTCGGCAATGGTAAAACATGGCTTATTAAAATTATGCCAACGCGACGGAAGTTGGTTATTTTCGATAAAGACTTGTTCGCTTTGTCGCCACCCTTGCTTGCTATCAAAATAAATATCATCAAATTGCTCTGAATAAGGGGCGCCATGTTGGTCGAATTTGACGTCGGCGGTTTTAATGTTTACCACGAAGAAACCTTGCTACATTGCTTTAATAAACGGGCTACGCCTATTTTATACCAACTGACGTAATTATTTGATCATTAACACGCAATTTGCGGGTTTTATTGTGCTTGCTGTTTTTCCTAGACGAGATTCATGGTATTAATAGCTAAGTATTATTCGCTATGAGCATGGCACATTGTCATATAAGGTGGCACAGTGAGCACAGGGATACTGGATAGACCAGAATTGGCTTGTAAACCATGTATCATAGCCACAGTTTAAACAATCAACATGGTTATTTTCTAATGAAACGTGTCGTAATTACAGGTATTGGTATTGTATCGAGTATTGGTAACAATGCTGAAGAAGTTCTGGATTCATTAAAAGTTGGTCGTTCTGGTATTAGTAAATCAGAAAGCTTTGTAGAAAAAGGGCTTCGTAGCCAAGTTTGGGGTAAGCCAAACATCGAGCCAAAAGATCACATCGACCGCAAAATATTTCGCTTTATGGGCGATGCGGCAGGTTATGCATACATCGCAATGGAAGAAGCGATTAAAGACGCTAAGTTAACTGACGATCAAGTATCAAACTACCGTACTGGTTTAGTTGCCGGCTCTGGTGGTGCGTCATCACTTAACGTTGTTAACTCTGCCGATACCCTTCGCGAAAAAGGCGTTAAACGTGTTGGCCCATATGCGGTACCAAAAACTATGTCATCGACATGTTCAGCATGCTTGGCAACACCGTTTAAGATTTTAGGTAATAACTACTCAATCAGTTCAGCGTGTGCAACGTCTGCACACTGTATTGGTCATGCGGCGGAGTTAATTCAACTAGGTAAGCAAGATATTGTTTTCGCTGGTGGTGGTGAAGAAGTTGATTGGTCATTAGCCATGATGTTTGATGGCATGGGCGCATTATCAACTAAATATAATGACACACCAGAAAAAGCATCGCGTACCTACGATGCAAGCCGTGACGGCTTTGTTATCTCTGGCGGTGGCGGTATGGTTGTTGTTGAAGAGTTAGAGCACGCTCTTGCTCGTGGCGCACACATTTACGCTGAAATCGTTGGTTACGGCGCTACCTCTGATGGTTATGATATGGTCGCACCAAGTGGTGAAGGCGCCGTTCGTTGTATGCAACAAGCAATGGAAGGCGTTGAAGGTAAAATTGATTACTTAAACACCCATGGTACATCAACACCTGTTGGCGATGTTAAAGAGCTTGGCGCTATTCAAGAGGTGTTTGGTCACGATTGCCCAGCGATTTCTGCGACTAAAGCCATGACTGGTCATGCCCTAGGTGCCGCTGGTGTTCATGAAGCCATTTACACCATGCTAATGATGGAGCATAACTTCATCGCGCCATCAATCAACATTGATGAGCTTGACGAAAAAGCAGAAGGTTTGAATATTATCCGTGAACCACAAGAAGCGAATATTGACTTAGCGATGTCGAACAGCTTTGGTTTTGGTGGTACGAACTCAACCTTAGTATTGAAAAAATTCCAAGGCTAAATAGAGCTGCGTAGCAGATCTTAAATGAATATAAAGGGGCGCTAATAACATAGCGCCCTTTTGTTTTATCGGAGCTTATGCTGAGTCAGCTCTAAACGCTAAAAGTGAGTATCTAGGTCTCAGCAAAGCGTTTAAAGTCGTTTTCGATATCTGGATTTTTTAATACGTCATAACAAACAAAGGTAGGCAGCGGACTCATACCAAAAAAGCGAAAATTAGCATGCATATGAAGCATTAAATCATCAACGCTTTTCCCTTGAAATAAATACTCATCGTCATCCTCAAAGGCTTCTTTGGGGCATTGAATGTTAGCGACAACATGTACTTAGCATTTCCTTTCGTACCACCTGTGCCATAGTTCTTTTTTGGTTGTTTAGAAGTTCTACCGTCAAAGTTGCATAACACGCCTTGCATACCAGCACTGAACACCTCATCCATATACTTTTTAAACGACCAAGGGATAGTCATCCAATTGACTGGTGCTTGCAGAATGATGTTTTCGGCCCAAGCGAGGTGCACAAGCTGCTCTTCAACATCAATGGCATCTTGCATGGTGACTATACGTACATCATGGCCTTTACCACGTAAATTGGCATTAGCTTGCTCAACTAAAGAGGCATTTAAACGGCCTTAGGAAAATGGCGATTTTTCGTGGGCATTAATGATTAGCACATTACTCATTCGATACTCCATAACAAATAAAATAACCACTAACAATGGCGCTAGTAGTTAGTTGGTATTGGCTCGGTTTTGGGCATTTTAGGGCAAAGTGTAGTAAAAATATGGCAGATTGTTAGCTGGAAAGCATCTGTAATGATGAGGCTATCTATTGAAGAATTTTGTGGCCTAAGTCCTTACTTTTTATAGAGCATTAAGATCCCATTGAACTCCTAACTTTGTACGTTCGATATTTGAGTGTCCTAGCATGTGTGTGAGGTTAATTTGTACTGCCAAATTTGTCACTTATCATACTTGTCAAAATAACTTGGTGGTTTTGTTGGTTGATTTTAATGGTTTTTTTTGGTTTTATGGTGGTTGGGTGGATATGCTTGTGTATATTATGGTTAAGTATGTGCAACCAATAGTCTAACAAATATCAAATATGTTTAAGGAAAATAATAAGAACAAGGAAATAACTATGACCGATAATAACTCAGCAGTACTAGCTCAAGAACCTCAAGAGATCTCGTTTCAAGAAGAAATGCAACGAGAAATGGTGTTACAAGCTCGAAAGAAAGTGCTTGAAAAGAAGATTTTTTCAGGCATTCAAGAATTTTCCCGAAGTTGTATTCACGAAAAGTTTTATAAAGTAACCAATAAAGGGCGAAAGGAGTACATTCAAATACAATGGCGTCATTTCATTTTACGTGAGCACGAAAAAGACAAAGATGTTATCACCACCGTAAGACAAACCAAAGGTCAGACTATTCGGGGTACTAAGTATGTTAAGGATGTCGATGTTCAGCAAACAACCATTCATTACGATTATATTAGCGCTGAAGATCATGATGGCAATTTGCATAATTTTAGATTGCAAGACATGCAATTAGATAAATTGCCTCGTGATCATATTATTACTCTAGGTTGGGTCTACCACAGTAAAACCAATTCAGATAAAAATGATGTTGTATCTGAAGGAAGTGTGCTTGGTCAAAATTGGGATGGCGAACTGCAGCCAACCATTATTGTAGTTCACCCGCAAGCTGAATCTGATGGTTTATCATCGGCACAATGGATGAAAGCTGAAAAATTTCAAGATGCTATTGCCGATAATGGCATTGGTTTTTGGCATCTTGCTTGGCTATTACCAATTGCCAGTTGCTTTATGATGGGAGCCCGATATTTTGAAAACGTAGGCTTTGCTCTATCGGCTATCGGTATAGGTGTAGCAGGTATTGTTAAAGCTATTCGTTATTTTCAGTTGAAGAAGCAGATGGGAACGTTCTCTGAATGGCTATCTGATGAAATTAAGGGCTTTACGTCAAAATCTGAAGGTTTAATGACGTCTATAATAAGCAAGTTACAGTAACCATTTGACACTGATATATTAAAGCTAGTAGCTATAGTTTCTTTCAAAACTAAACGATCTAAGCTATCAATTATTTTGAAGTAGTTGATAGCTTATGATTTTTGGGCTACGAGATTTAGTTCTTGCTAACTTTCACTCTAACTGTTTTTAGCTGAGCGTCCTGTTCGCCGAATTACCCTTAGATCAAACTCTTATTCTGAGTTTGGTTTAGCTACATAAAAAGTGCCACCATGTTACAAAGTTCGTTGGGATGTCAAAATTAAGTGGTAATTTTACTTTGCCCTATACGCAAGCCTGAACTGGTGGCGAGCACATTGTTGTCAGTCTTTTAGCTATTTCTCCCTTTAGGCCATGCCAATTGCCAAGGTTTATCCAGTTTTTCGGCCTTAATAATCGGTGCTGCAAGGTCGAATAATTCACCAGGCATATCATCGCAAACAAGTTCAATGCGTTGTTCTTGATAATCAAAGGCAATGGCATAGGCATGCAAATAACCACGGTCACATTTGTCTTGGCCGTTGTATGTTGGGTCGCCAGCAATAGGACTGCCTAAACTATTTAATGCGACACGAATTTGATGGGTTCTGCCAGTCAGCGGTTTAAGTAAAAACAAGCGTAAGCCATTACTTATGCTGTAGCTAAAAAAGCGTGTCTTCGCCGGGTTGTCAGTGCTGCGCAGTAATTTATAACTGCCGCGTCGGCTTTTAGCCATGTCCCCTTGGACTAAGCCTTGTTTCTTTTTCGGTTTGTGTTTGCTCACGGCGAGATAATATTTTTCGATACTGTGGCTCGCAAATAACTCGCCAAACAGTCTTGCTGCTTCAATATTTTTAGCAAAGATTAAAATGCCTGAGGTTATTTTATCAAGGCGATGAACAGGATATAGCTCGCTGATATTGAGCTGTTGTTTAAGCGCAGTAAATACGCCCGAGCCAACATCACCTTCATCATGAAAGTTGACGTTGGCATCTTTATTAATGACCAAAAAATCAGCGTGGTCATATACAATTTTTATCGTCATAGTATGTATTGCCTTATTAGGCACGGATACCTTATTTACAGAAACGCACCAACGATGAAAAAGCCGATGATGGTTAGTAGTGCAGCAAAGACAGTATACGGTAATTGTGTTCGCACATGCTCGTAATGATCACAACCTGAGGCAATGGACGCGACAACCGTCGAGTCTGAAATTGGTGAAGCGTGATCGCCAAACACACCACCAGAGAGTACCGCGGCCACTAAAAATGACACAGGAACGTTCACATCCAGAGCAATAGGTACCGCTATCGGGATCAGTAAAGCGAATGTACCCCACGAGGTACCAGTGGCAAAGGCCATAAGCCCAGCGACCAGGAATATTAGCGGTGCGATATAGATAACTGGAAATTCAGGATTGATTAAGTTGGCAACATAGGTGCCCGTGCCTAATGCGCCAATCGCATCACCAAAGGCAAACGATAACACTAATATAAGCACCGCAGGAGCCATATTTTTAATGCCTGCAACGAAGCCTTGAGCGACTTCTTTTACGCTCATTAATTTGTAAGCGAAAATCATTACCATCAATAGTGCGATAGCGGTAACGCTCGATACAAAAACTGAAAACGCCCCCGCGCCACGGCGAATATCACCGTTACCAGTAATGTACATAAGCGCAATGGTTAGCCCTAACAAGGTTAACATCGGCAGCCACATTACCCGTGCCTTTGCCGTTTTATGCTCTGTATCTGCAACTTGTTCTAGCACTTTTGCTTCAGACAGCGCTAATGGCCCATATAGTTTACCTGTATAAGCTGTGTAGTAGGCTAGCAGGACGGCAATGATGGCGTAAAAGTTATAACTAAGTGTGCCAATAAGTACGCCTACCGGGTCGCCAAGATTGTATCCGTCTAACAGCCCCAGTAAATAAGCCCCCCAGCCGTTAATTAAAAATAATACGCTGATAGGCGAACAGGTCGAGTCGATTAAATAGGCAAGTTTGGCTCGACTCATTTTATGGGTATCAAATAGCTTTTGTGAAGCCATACCGGCAGAAAACATCGATAGGTTAGTGTCGGTAAATATGCTGGTGCCGACAACGGTCGGTAGCAAGCTCGCTTGTCGTTTGGTTTTTACTAAATTGAGGTTGGCGAGATTATCGATAAAACCATGCACGGCACCAGAGCGGTTCATTAACTCGACTAAGGCACCTATTAATAAACTAAAGGCAATAATTTGCGTGTTATAGGTCGAACTGAAAATGTTCAGTATCGACATCGCTGTGTCACCAGTTGCGGTAAACGGGTTATAGTTCGCAATCAGGAGAAAACATAAAAAAATACCGCAAAGTAAGGCTATGGTGGCATTTTTTCGCCAAATGGCTATGGCGATTGCGGCAATTGGCGGCAGTAAAGTTAAGGCTGAATCAAGCATGCATCATATAAACCAAAAAAATTCTGTCGTTAACTTTACAAGGCTATGTTGCTAAATACAAAGAATAACTCAACTAAACAGACTTATGGCGGTTATAACGCTTTAATCTTAAACGGATATCGCAACACAATTCGATATAACGATAGGTTAGCAACGGTCGTCGTTATTTGATGCAACGATTTTTACCTTAACCAACGATGAGTTTTGAAAAAAAGTCCATGAATTGATTGAATTTAGGTATACTCGTACGCATATAAGATTATCAGACTATAATTGCTAAACCCTCATAAACACTATGATTGTTTGGCATAACACTGCCTTTAGGAGCAATTTTGGCGTTAACTATTGCAGATATTACCTCGGCTATTGCTGAACAGAACCTTGACTCATTAACCTCGATTAAACGTGGTGTGGAACGAGAAACGCTACGCATCCAACCTGACGGTAAATTATCCTTACAAGGTCATAACAAGGCCCTCGGCAGTGCTTTAACTCATAGCTTGATTACCACAGATTACTCAGAAAGTTTACTGGAGTTTATCACTCCAGCGACCGAGTCGATTGACGATAGTTTAGATCAATTAAAAGATATTCAAAAATTTACCTTAGATAACATCGATGGTGATTGGTTTTGGCCAATGAGCATGCCTTGTGTCGTCGAAAGCGAAGAGCAAATCCAATTAGCTCAATACGGTACATCGAATATAGGTCGAATGAAAACCGTATATCGCCAAGGGCTGAAAAATCGTTATGGTTCTATGATGCAAGTAATCGCCGGTATTCACTTTAACTTTTCCTTTTCAGACGATTTTTTCGCGACCTTACAGTCGATATTAGGCGATAAACAAACGGCACAAGACTTTATCTCGGATCGCTACTTTGCCTTGATCCGAAACTACAAACGCTTTGGCTGGTTAATTCCGTATTTATTCGGTAGCTCACCTGCGCTGTGCCCTAGTTTTTTACAAGGCCGCGAGTACAATTTACCATTTAAAGAAACGCCAAAAGGTTGTTTGTATTTAGAGCACGCAACATCGCTGCGCATGAGTGATTTAGGCTACACCAATTCATCGCAGTCAGCGCTTAAAATCTGTAACAACTCACTGCAAAGCTACGTTGAGTCGGTGCAAAACGCCATTACCTTACCTTCTGCGGAATTTGCTAAAATTGGCGTCAAGGTTGATGGTGAATATCAGCAGTTAAATGACAATGTACTGCAAATTGAAAACGAGCTGTACGCACCAATCCGTCCTAAACGTGTGGCTAAGTCAGGACAAAAACCTTCAGAGGCGTTAAAAGAAGGTGGAGTTGAGTACATTGAAGTTAGAGCGATGGATGTCAACCCGTTTACAAGTACAGGTATCAGTAAGCAACAAATGCAGTTCTTAGATGTGTTCATTACGTATTGTTTATTAAAAGAGAGTCCCGCAGTGACACTTGAACAAAAAAACGTATTTATCGAAAACACCAATAAAGTGATTGTTGAAGGGCGCAAACTTGGATTGCGGCTCAATGACAAAGGCATTGATAAAACGATTCCTGAATGGGGCAACGAGATCTTTACGGAGTTAACTTACATTGCTGAGTTATTTGATAAGGCTTATAACACCAGCGATTACTCTGCTGTTATTGCTGCTGAGCATAGCAAGATAAATGACCCAACATTGACGCCATCTGCGAAAATATTACAAGACTTGATGCGCGGTGAGCAGAGCATTGTCGGTTGGGCACTGGATAAAGCCAAGGCGTTTCGAGCAGAGTTAAAAGATCACCCTTATAGCTACTTCAGCGAACAACAATTTGGTGAGATGGCACAAGCGTCTTTAGACAAACAATTACAGATAGAGCAAAGCGATACGTTGAGCTTTGATGATTTTTTGCAAGATTATTTTAAAAAGTAATATTTTTTGGGAACTAAATGAACCGCAGTAACTCTTAGATAATGTAAGACATTTGATTTCCTTATGAATGACACACGCAGTTTGAGCACCTCCTTAGGTGCTCTTTTTTTTAGTTGCTGTTTTTTGAGGTATTTGTTACGAAATTCAGCGTTGTTTTTGGTCATATAAAAACAACTAGAACCTCCCTTTTGATTTAAAACCACACATAATACCAATTACACTAAGTTTGTGGCCAACTCTGAGTTAGAGCAGAGGTTCAGCTACAACATAGATTTCATTGAAATAGTCATTCTATATTAATGAAATATAGGGCCGTAAATAGGCCTCAGGCAAACTCCCTATGGGTCAGTTTTAAAGGCTTTTATGCTGCGTAACTGATTTTGACAATGGAATAACCATTCTCTGCAATCAAAGCCTTGCTTAAAAGCCTTTAAATTCTCACTGAGTGAGCAATAACTTAATGTGATTGGTATAAGCGCAACACTTACTACGTATTATTTATAACGTGTGATGGGGTTACAACTGGGAATACAGATAGTGACGTTGTCTCTCTATGGTTTTTATCTACTCTATAGCGCTTATCTGTGGAACTGAGCTATGTTGTTTATCTATGTTGCGTTCTGGGATGTCACTTTTAAATATGGCTGGTCTTGCTAACCCTTTGTAACAAACGTTGCCGATATTCTGGCGGCAGGGCACCCTGTTTGTTTAGAACAAGCCAACAAAAGGCTACCGGTAGGCACAATAAAGTAAATAAATCGCAGACAAAAAAAAGCGCGTTACTTGACGCGCTGTTAATGTAAAAGCAGTCCAGGGAAAAATTGCTTTCATGAAGTAAGACGTCGCGTCAGTTTAAAAGTTCAAAATTATTTTGTTTTTTTATACAAGTTTATAACATGCTGATGTAGAGCTATTTGAGGTTAACGCGCAAAGGTAGAGTATTGTAGGCTTATACAGCGATAGGCTTTTTTTCGTTGAGTTTTAGGCAAAAAAAAGCACCTTACTTGAAGGTGCAAAATTAAACCAAGGAGAAATAAATATTTCATAATATATGACCCGGTATATCTAAATTAGTTCAAAATAAATTAAAAAAGTTTGCTAAATCTGGCAAACTTACGGTATTGCCTCTTTAAATCCTATAGCGATGAAAAATAAAACAAAAATATCTGCTTTATTGTTAACCACCCTGTTGTCGGGATGTATTACACCGCCTCCTGAGAATCCTGACAACCTATGTGATATTTTCCGCGAACATCACTCATGGTACGACGACGCACAAGATATGAATGAGCGCTGGGGTGTACCTATCCATGTGCCAATGAGTATGATGTATCAAGAAAGTTCATTTCGTGGCGATGCGCTACCACCGCGCGATTATTTATTAGGTTTTATTCCATGGGGGCGCGTCAGTAGTGCCTACGGTTTTGCTCAAGCGAAAACCTTAACGTGGGATGATTATGTGCGCGAAACCGATAATAGCGGCGCAGATCGCGATGAGTTTGATGACGCAATCGATTTTATGGGCTGGTTTATTTATAAAACCCACAAGGTAAATGGGGTGTCGAAGTGGGATGGTTATAATCAGTATTTAAACTACCACGAAGGTTGGGGTGGCTATAAACGCAAAACCTACCAGAAAAAAGCGTGGCTTACTAAAGTCGCTCGCAAAGTTGATAATCGAGCTAAAACCTACAGTAGCCAACTAAAAAGCTGTAAAGATGAATTAGACAGCAGTTGGTTGTGGCGAGCGTTGTTCTACTAGTTTGGGGGGTACTAATTAGCCTACATTTCATGTAGGTTATCGTTAGTTGCAAAGCCCTAAAAAGTGATTGATTTATAACTCGTTATAGTTAACAACTCGAACTTATAAAAATCATCTTTTCCTACAAAAAACCCCGCTGAGCAGCGGGGTTTTTCACATTAAAGACTTATAAAGTCTAACTTGTAGGCTTACATTAACGTTTCTTTAAAAAGCGTCGAGTAATCGCTAGTGGCATTAAGAAAGCTAAGATCATCGAGCCTAAGCTGCCGCCAGAGTCTTTTTCTTGCTCAGGAGCCATAACTTTTAAGCTTACTTCGGATTTGGTTTCATGCTCACCATCAGTTACTGTAACAGAGAATGATAATACTTCATTTCTAGTAACATTTGGAGCTGTGAAGCTGATAGTTCCATCTTCGTGTTGAGAAATTGAAACAGATGTTCCACCGGTTTGCTCCCACACAATGCCATGATGCTTACTGTCATCTGTGATAGCTATTGTAAATTCAACTTGACTATCTGCATCAACACTGCTCGGTGCAGTCACTTCGACTGATGGTACTTGGTTGTCATTTAATATCGTAACAGGTACATCGAATGTAGATGAGTCAGTACCATCGGATACTTCAACAGTTAGAGTTACAACTGTTTCCTCTGATACATAGCTTGATGTAACATGGACAGTAGAGCTATCTGCGTTATCTAAACCTAAAGGGTTAGAATCAACCGCAATAGTTTTATAGGTCAGGGTATCATTTTCGATATCAGTCGCTACAACATTTACTGTTGCTGTCTCACCTTCTGAGATCGTTATTGGATCAATAGCTGTGATGATTGGAGCATCATTAACTGAAGCTACATTAACTTCTACATTGCCTTCATTACTGATTTCTACGCCATCTGTGACAGTGTAGCTAAAAGTATCTTGACCGAAGTAGTCTTTATTTGGCGTGTAAATAAGTTTGTTTTCATTAACACTCACACTACCAAATTGAGGTTGGGTGATATTATCAATGGTTAATGGATCATTATCCACGTCAGACGCAATAACAACCATTGTACCGTTTGTATCCTCATCCAAATTAAGCGCAGGTATCGTACCGATAACTGGTGCATCATTTACAGCAGTTACGTCTACATACACAATAGCTGTATTACTTACCATTTCACCATCTGTCACGGTGTAGGTAAAGCTATCCAGGCCATAATAGTCCTTATTTGGTGAGTAAGTTAGAGTATTACCGCTGAGTTTGACTGTACCATTGGCAGGTTGAGTGAATGATTCAATATTTAAGTCATCACGGTTAGCATCAGTATCGTTTACCAATGGAGTGATATCTACAGCAACGTCTTCGTTTGTAATTGTAGAATCATCTGTTGCAACAGGAGCGAGGTTTGGAGCATATGGATTACTAGCAACAGCTACATTGTTAGCAAAATTCACTTCTTCCAAAACGGCGTCACTAATAGTTACAAATACTTTACCACCATCAATTGCAAAACTTTTCTGGTTAATCACACACTCAATATCGCTACTCGCTTGAGATGCTATGTTAGCCATTAATTGAGAAGATACTAATGTCTTTTCAGAAATAATCCCGTAGTAACAGTTGACTCGCGAAGAGTATGCATCAAAACGACCTATGTTCTCAATAGTTGCTGATAGCGTGATTGGTTCACCTTTATTACCTGATAAAGATGTTATTTGCAGACCGTTTGCTGAGACTTGAAGGTCTGGAGAACCACTCACAAAGTTACCACTAGGAGTACCATTAATTTCGTAGCTGTATGCACCAACTTCACCATTTTGAGTGATAGCTGCAATGGCAATCGAATAGGTTTCTCCATTAACGAGACCTGTAATCGTGTAAGGGGCACTGCTTTGGTCTACAACAACACTTTTGTATTCTCCTGTAATATCATTACGTAGGCGAATAACATAAGTCGTTATATTCGCTAAACTTGACGTGTCCCAATTTACAGTAGCTGCACTGTTTAACCAATCAACAGACAGTCCCGTTGGAGCTTCTGGCACACTTAGGTTGTCGATGGCAATGCTTGTAGAGCTTGTTGCTCTCATCAGTATGCCGTCAGGGGATCGGACATCCATTGCTACATAGTATGTACCTGGAGCAACATTTGCTGGTACGTCTATTGTCTGGATATGTTGACCGTTAACGAAGTCTGCAACAGACAGTGAAATTACCGACTCTGGAGCACCTTCTAGGAACATCGAAAATTCAATTTCTGCATTTGCAGTTAAATCAGATAGCTCGAATTCCACATCAAAGCTTTGACCAGCAGAAGCTGAGCTTGGCAATGATGAAATCAAGGCTGTCGGAGTTGTTAATGGTTCAATAGACTGAACTTCAATATTATTTAAACTATCCGCATTCAGAATATTTACTTGGTAATCACCTTCTAAAGCGTTATTTAATACAAATGTCGCTTTATTTGAGCCGTTAGTAAAGTAAACGATATCAGATGCGGTTGATGCTAAGTCTTCTATTTGTACTTCAAAATCGCTTCCAGACAACACTGTACCATCAGGAGCAGTCAATTGCATTTCAGGAATGCCACCTTGAGCACTCACGGTAATGAATAGACCTTCAACATCACTAGCAACTGCAATGTCGTAAGTAGAGTTTGCATTACGGGTACTCATTGGAGCAGAAGAAACAGCTGGTTTCGCTAAGCTCTTATTTTTTGCCAGTAAAGAAACATTAATATTGCTTGGATCTGAAAAATCAACTTTGGCACCAAGTGATAATGCAGCTATGTTTATATTTGCAAAGGTGTATGCGGTAAGCGCATCTTGTTTAGCATGGTCAACTTTTATTAAGGTCTCAGTAAGTGCACCGAGTAAAGCTGTACCACCAACAATAGCGACAGAGTCAGGGAATGAAACTGTTACATTAGAGCGACTCAAGAACTGGGTATATGATGCACCAGACTGTGCGTTGAACAACGCTGAGCCAGTTAATATATCAGCAATATTTAAGTTTGCGTCAAGCAGCATTCCCTTTTGACCAGATGAAAGTAAGCCAGCTGTTAACTTCGTAGAGAATAGGTTGAAGTCGTCAAGCAGTGTTAGATCGCCAGAACCTACCCATGTGTTACCGCCATTGATAATAGAAACACCTAACGCACCTGATAAAATATCTTTGCCAATAATGTCTCCAGCTAATGCCATGCCACCTGCAGCATCTGAAAAATAGCCATGCACAGAGCCTGAAATCGCGTGTTCAGGTAGACGCTGCCACTCAAGAGATGTATTTGAATGTGCAACAACAAAACCTGTGGTACCAAGAGGTAGTTTTAGAGCATTATTAAATGAAGATTTCTTTAAATCAGTATAAACAAATGAGAATTTTTCTAATTCAACAGGGGATAAAGCGAAGTCTACGTCTAATCCATATTGTGCTTGATTCCATGAGAGAGAACCTGCCGCGCCAACACCTGGTTGTAATAGATCAAACTTTACAGTATCGATTTGTGTTGATAAACCACTCTTACCAAAGCGGCCGATACGAATCGAGTTATCTGGTAGCGTATTTTGTAGATCTAAAGATATTTCAGCGCTAGAGTCGCCATTCAATTGAGAAAGTTTAATATCACCTAATGACACCGCGTTAATGATTTTACCATGCTCGCCAGAGAAGTCAGTATACAAAGGTAAATCGACAGACGTTGTAATGTATACCGCATCATGGTCTAAAGTGATCTTATCTCCGATGAACTCAACACCATTGAATAAGTAATCAATAGGATTGATAAATGATAACGTTGTGCCAGAACTGTCGGCAGATAAATTGAATGAGGTGTAACCTAATGCTACATCTTTAACGTTCGAGTTATCTAGTAACATGTTAACTGCACGTAATCGCCCCGGTCCTAAAGAAGACACAGTTTCATTAACCGTATCCAACACAAGACTTCCTGAAAAAGCAAGAACCTTCTCACCTGAATCAAGTCCAAACTGAACGTTACCGCTGGCAGTACCTGCAGTTTGGTCACTATTCATAGTAATACGGTCAGCACAAACTTCGACAGTACCTACAGAGCTACATTGCGATGGAGTATCGGTATTATTTACAGATATAACGTAAGGATTATCAATACTTCCAAGGTATGTTTCACTACCAAAATCATCAATAGCAACTAGGAAATATTCGACACCATTGCTTGTTACGGCTTCTTGCGGAATTATTCCTGTATAATTTACCTGGCTTTGATTTACCATTGTTTCTACTTCGGTAAATACAGGCGAGCCGACTTCACGATAATATAATTTGATTACAGTTACTTCATTTGACGCGTCTTCCGCAAAAGCGTCGATCTGAATATCTGAACTAAGTTCAGCTTCTTTTACTGGAGTGTGTGTGAATACCGGAGGCACATTTGGTAAAACGGTAAC
This sequence comes from Thalassotalea sp. Sam97, assembly GCF_041379765.1. NCBI lineage: Bacteria > Pseudomonadati > Pseudomonadota > Gammaproteobacteria > Alteromonadales > Colwelliaceae > Thalassotalea > Thalassotalea maritima. The sequence goes on from NZ_CP166919.1 coordinate 952,937, forward strand.
AACATAAGGAGCTGATTGCGGGTCAATTGAAGGGAGAGTCTTAATCCCGTTATCTGTTATAGCACTTAGATAAAACTCTACAGCACCTTCGTCTACAATATGCGAAGGTATATCAGCTGTCCAGTAACCAGCTTGTTGGTTCGTCATATCAACTAAAGTGAAATAGCTTTGCGAGCTATGTTTGTAGCCCAATCTTACCGAAGAAACAGGTACTTCAGATATAACAGAAACACCAATTGGTAATTCTTTAGATGGCAATTGTCCGCGTGATAATAAATCTGAGGTAGCGCTATCTAGAGTTAACTCTACAGGAATAGTTGGTGTGTAGCGTAGTTCAAATGTCTCAGTAATATTGTTGTTGTTGGCATCGAGTGCATCAACGGTAAAGTCAATAACACGTTCCACACCGTCAAAGTTGGAATTGTCAGATTCATACTGTGTAATGTAACGAGATGAAAGATCTGCGCCAATCTCGGTAAGGATCGATGAAAAATCGCTTCTAATATTAAATACTTTACCTGATACTGCTGCAGCGATACGGTCATATTCGTCATGACCAGCGGTTAGGCCGTAAAATAAAACATTATTATCAACCAATGTATTGGTTAGAGTGCTTTCGTCGACCAATCCAATGTCATTATCTTCATCGGTGACTAAAATGATCACTTTTTGAGTGTTTGGGCGCCAAAGAGTTTCTTTTGCTGCTAGGCTTAAGGCATCGAAAGCCTGTTCGCGATAACCATCGAATTTCATGTTGTCGATGTCGGCTTGTAAATCTGTAGCGTTGTCACTTAATGCGCCATTGTGTAATAAGGTGCCGCCTGGCGAGCTAAATGAGTAATATCCACCGTCACCACCGTACGGTAATAGACCTATTCTGTAATCAAAGTTTTCGTCAGTTAAGCCTTGTACAAAAGCTGTAATGTTTGCGCGAACTTGTGCTGCTTCATCACCCAAGCTCCCCGAGTCATCGTGTACAAAAACAATATCTACAATTTTTTTTGTAGAGCTCGCTGAAGGCTGAACAAAACGAGTAATAGTTTCAAAGCGTCCATCTTCTTCAATTGTAATACCACTTTTGTCAATCAAAGGTAATTGGGTATTTGTACCATCAAAGTTTAAACCATCATAAACCAGATCTGAGGTGATAGTTATTTGTGGAAATTGATTTGAGTCAACATTGAAAGCACTATCCCAAAGCGTGCTATTCATTGGAGTCTGCTTAATTGATAGTGTAGCAGGGGTTTGACGAGAGCCTTTAAATTGAGTTCCAGAGGAAAGAGATGCCTGCTCTTCGGTTAAACTGTGCACAGTGCCAGAGGTTAAATCTTTAGCTTGTAAAGTGATATCGTATTTTTTACTAAGTTCAGCATTGATACGGACAAACTTACTTGATTGCCAGTTTGACGTTATTGATTCACCTGTTGCCAGATCTTTTAAAACAACTCGGTATTGGTATGCGTCGTCGTTAGAAGTTGTTGGAGATACAATAAACTGGTTATTGTCTGAGTTAACCTGGATATCGATAACATTTGCTAATGACGCAGTTGGAACTGATGTTAGAAGAGTAGCTATCAAGCCACTGAGATATTTTTTTTTCATGTGATTCCTATTCACTTATTTTATTGAAGTAAAACTTATGAATAGGTGTTCACTAAAATTTTAGTATTTAACTATCCATAGCCCTACATCAATCAGATGAAGCGGAAAATTCTAATGAAATGAAGAGAAAAGTCAATAAGGTATCTAGGCTTGAACACCGGAAAAATATAGTTTTAAGTAACCTGTTTGGACTATGCTGCACTAGACACTCAGTGAACGAGAATATGTAAGTTACTATGGCCTGCATATTAACAATATGCCAGTCGTTTGATGGACTAGCATATTAGTCTGTTATCCGTATTTATTCCGCTTGAAAATATTCAGGCATAATGCGCACAGTTTTCACCATGTTATCGGTTACATCGATGATTTCCATCGGGTAACCGGCGATACGCATACTGATATTAGGCTCAGGAATTTCTTCTAGGTATTCCAGTATTAAACCGTTCATGGTTTTTGGCCCATCGGTTGGTAAATGCCAGTCCATTTCTTTATTTATATCGCGAACGTTTGCGCTACCTTCTACGAGATAACTACCATCAGGTTGCTTGTGTACTTCGTCACTTGGTGCAGGCTCCATGGTGGTGGTAAAGTCGCCGACGATCTCTTCCAGAATATCTTCAAGAGTAACCAAGCCTTGAATATCGCCATATTCATCAACCACAAGACCTAAACGTTCTTTGGCGTGCTGGAATTTTAGTAATTGCACGTTAAGTTGAGTCGCTTCAGGAATAAAGTAAATTTCGCGAACAGCACGTAATAGGGTGGCTTTGGTGAACTGACTTTTTGATAAAATATTGACCACATCGCGCATATGTACGTAACCGACCACGTCATCAATGCTATCGCGATATAAAATAATGCGCGTGTGGTTAGCTTGTGTTAGCTGCTTTTGGATGAGTTTCCAGTCATCATTTATGTCAATGCCTTGGATTTCGTTACGTGGGATCATGATGTCTTCCACAGTAACTTTCTCTAAATCCAATATACCAACCAACATGGTTTGATCTTTTTCTGGTAACAACGCGGTACTTTCATTTACCACAGTGCGCAGCTCTTCCGAGCTTAAACTGTGTTGTTCGCGGTCGTGTTGGTTAACGCGCAATAAAATTAAAATACCATTGGTGATCCAGTTTAAGGCGACGACGACCGGTAAAAATAATTTTTGTAAGATATTGAGAATAATCGAGCTTGGAAAGGCAACGCGTTCAGGGTGTAACGCCGCTAGGGTTTTAGGGGTTACTTCGGCAAACACCAAAATCACAAAGGTTAAAATTAAACCAGCAGCAAATGGACCAGCTTCACCTTCAATCAGGCGAGCGCCAATAATACCGGCAATAATGGAAGCAAATACATTGACTAAGTTATTGCCAATTAAAATTAAACCAATAAGGCGGTCAGGTCGGTCTAGTAACTTGCTAACGCGTTTCGCACCTTTGTGGCCGTTGTTTTCCATATGACGCAGACGATATCGGTTTAACGACATCATGCCAGTCTCTGAGCCTGAAAAATACGCGGAAATAAGAATAAGGATTGCAAGTATGGTGAGTAGCATACTCGTCGATATGTCGTCCAAGCAGGGGTCCTTTTACAGTCAAACGTTGCTAATGTGTATATATACCTTAATTACTAAGATAAGAGAACTTCTTTTACAAATCGGCTACCAAAGTATGACAGCGTTAAAATGCCTGTGGCAAGCACCGATAGCACCATAACTCGATGTCCACGCCAGCCTAATCGATAATGACCAAATAAAATGGTTAGGTACATAACCAACGCGAGAACCGATAATACGGTTTTATGGATATTCTCTTTAGCAAAGAAATTATCGATAAACATCATGCCAATAAGTTGTGATGTTAGCAAACACACGGTGCCAGACATCATTATGGCAAATAATTGTTGCTCTACCTGCATTAAGGGTGGCAAGTGACTTACTGCGGTCAAGTTCTTCGATTTTAATTTGTAGTTAATGTAGTTCACTTGAAATGAGTACAGTGTGGCAATCACTAGGATACCGTAGGCAAGCAATGCAAAGGTAATGTGAGATACTAACGCAAAGCTTGAATTATCAATCATCACATGTTGGTTTTTAGGGATAAACCAAAACAGCGCGATTAACGCAGCAGTGAAGCTATATACAACCGGTAGAATAAAGTGACTACGATATTTTAAGGCAATGGTCGTAACCGCAGCAGAGATCATTGATGCAACCAAAAGCACCACGTTGGGAAGGCTGAAATCAACCCGTTCAAAAAAGTATAGACTGTTGGTTAGCAAAAGAATGTGGCAGATAACCGCCAATGTACCCAAGCTAAGGTAGACTTTAGGGTTTGGTCCGTGTGGGTCTAACAACTTCATTGATATTGCTAATGTTGCAGCAATATATAACACCACAGAAAGTAACGAAAAAACGTCTACCATGTCCAATTATCAACTCCTTTAGTGCTTGGTTTTATTGTAATTTCTCGATAGTAACAAACTTTCATAGGGTACCGCTATGGTTTTATTAGGAGGTTGCGTAACGGCTTAATCGTACAGGTGATTAATATGGCCGAGCATAAATAGGCAAACCAGCCAGGTAATATTTCATGTGAATGACTCATTTGCTCAATAATATCAATGTTGTAGAACGCCAATAAATAGTCTAGCAAGTAACCAAAGGCAATTGCAGAGACAATCAAGCCAATAAGATAGCGCACGAGTACACTTGTACCCATTTCGGTTTTAATTACGCCAAGGGTCGAAATATTGGTGGCAGGGCCTGCCATCATAAATACCAGTGCGGTACCAGGCGATATGCCAGATAAGATAAAACCAGCGGCTATCGGGGTTGATGCGGTAGCACAAATATACATAGGAATGGCGATAGCAATCATCACCAACATAGCGGTTAAACCACTACCGTATTGCAATAGAAACTCGTTAGGTACAAAAGTACGAATACAGGTCGCGAACACAAGCCCTAGAGCCAGCCACTTAACTAAGTCATCGATAAGTTGTGTAAACGCGTAACGAACCCCGGTTATAAACTTACGCCATGAGCTATTTTTTGCAGGCAGCTTGCTGCTACAACATGACGCTTTAGGGGGCGTTTGCTCTACGGCTTTTTTCGATGCACAGCACGACGTTATCTCATCTTTTTCGCTAGCGTCGAATTGCTTGTCAGTACTTACTAATAGGCCGGTCATTATCGCCGAAGTGATTGCCGCTATTGGTCGGTAGATGGCCATCACCGGGCCTAATAACGCATAAGAAACCGATATAGAATCAACGCCTGTTTCCGGTGTGGCAACTAAAAATGAAGAGGTTGCCGGTGATGATGCGCCAGAGCGTTTTAATTGGGTTGCCACCGGAATGACACCGCATGAACACAGTGGCAGTGGGGCACCAATAAATGCCGCTTTCACTATGGCCAATTTACCTTGCCCTAAATGTTTACTTAAGATTTGACTGGGAACAACGGCTTTCATGCTCCCCGCTATTAGCAAACCAAATAATAACCAAGGGCTGGCTTCGTTAAGTAAATCGACCAAGTTATTGAAAAACAGACTTATGGTATCCATATAAAGCACACAACGACTATGCATAAACTGTAGCCATTGTATCCTACCTATGTGAGGGGATAAAGCGGTGACATGGTCGCAATAATAACTTAATTGAATAAATAATCCGGTTGCTGATGATTTAAGCCTTTCGCTTATAGCTTATGGCGGTATAATGGGGTCAGCTTAGAAATGATATAATCGTCACAAGACGGCTTTATAGCAGAATATACTTATGTTTGAGAATTTATCCGATCGTTTATCGAAAACGCTAAAAAATATTAGCGGCCGTGGTCGCCTGACCGAAGATAACATTAAAGAAACCTTGCGCGAAGTGCGTATGGCACTTCTTGAGGCTGACGTTGCGTTACCTGTTATTCGCGAGTTTGTTGCGAAAGTTAAAGAGCGCGCTGTAGGTCAAGAAGTAAGTAAGAGCCTTACGCCAGGCCAAGTATTTGTAAAAATTGTTCGTACCGAACTCGAAGCTGCAATGGGGCAAGCGAATGAAGCGCTTGATCTTAAGGCTACACCGCCAGCAGTTTTACTTATGGCAGGTTTACAAGGTGCAGGTAAAACCACCTCGGTAGCCAAGCTTGGTAAGTTCTTAAAAGAACGCGAAAAGAAAAAAGTACTTGTGGTAAGTGCCGATGTATACCGTCCTGCGGCGATTAAGCAGCTAGAAACGCTAGCCGGCGAAATCGGTGTGGAGTTCTTCCCGAGTGATATCAGCCAAAAGCCAAAAGACATTGCCAACGCGGCTATTGAGCATGCTAAAAAGCAATTTTTTGACGTAGTCATTGTCGATACCGCCGGTCGTTTGCATGTCGATAGCGATATGATGGATGAAATCAAAGAGCTGCATGCCAATATCAATCCGGTTGAAACACTATTTGTTGTTGATGCGATGACCGGTCAAGATGCGGCGAATACGGCAAAAGCGTTTGATGATGCATTGCCGTTAACGGGTGTTATCTTAACCAAAACCGACGGTGATGCGCGTGGTGGTGCGGCGCTTTCGATTCGTCACATTACCGGTAAGCCTATTAAATTCTTAGGTGTTGGTGAGAAAACGGATGCACTTGAACCGTTCCACCCAGACCGTGTTGCTGGTCGTATTCTTGGTATGGGTGATGTTTTATCGCTTATCGAAGAAGTCGAACAAAAAGTTGACAAGAAAAAAGCTGAACAGTTAGCGAAAAAAGTAAAATCGGGCAAAGGCTTTGATTTAGAAGATTTTCGTGAGCAGTTAGTGCAAATGAAAAGCATGGGCGGCATGATGGGCTTAATGGATAAATTACCGGGTATGGGTAACTTATCGGATCAAGTCAAAGGTCAGTTAGATGACAAACTTACCGTACGTATGGAAGCCATCATTAATTCTATGACCCCTGCAGAGCGTGCTCGTCCAGAAATCATTAAAGGTTCTCGAAAACGTCGTATTGCCGCGGGTTCTGGTACACAAATCCAAGATGTAAACAAGCTCCTTAAGCAGTTTACGCAAATGCAGAAAATGATGAAAAAAATGTCTGGCAAGGGCGGCATGCAAAAAATGATGCGCTCAATGAAAGGCATGATGCCACCAGGTGGTATGGGCGGCATGGGCGGTATGTTCCGCCGCTAAGTTATTAGGGGCAACAGACCCAATAAAAGCCAGATTTTTCTGGCTTTTTTACACCCTAAATATAGAGTACAGTGAGTACAGACTGAAATGTCGGATGTGTATTTATACCAATTACATTAAGTTTGTGCCCAACTCTGAGTAAGCAATAACTTCATGTGATTGGTATTAGTTTAACGAACATGGCTAAGGATGTAGTTCGTGCAGTTTATAAAATCTCTGTTTTGTTTTCATGGTCATGATAATGACCATCGCTTTTTGTCGTTATCTATTTTGTCGGCGATAACCTGCGTTATTGCCAATTCATGGTTAATTGATAGCAGTTGGGCAAAGGTGCTCGTTATCATTGCCACCTTTGCTATTTATGTGTGTAGTGCTTTGCGTCGATGCCGAGATGCTGCCTGTAAACAAGGTGCTGCACTCGTGGCCAGTGCTACCCTGTTTTTGGCATTTGTTAGTATTAGTTTTGCTGAAAGCCCGGTTGCATACTTTTCGTTATTATTGCCATTGCTTGGTACCCTATATTTGTTTTCACAGCCTTCCAAACAGGCGCGTCCATACCTAAGCGGTTATCACGGTCCGGTTGATTTAAGTCAGTTTGTGCAAACTATCGAAGTACAGCAGACAGTCGCTCGAGAGCGGGTTGAACCAAGTTTGTTTGGCGAAAATGTTGTTCATGATGAGTTAACTGTTGATGCAACGCCATCGACAAGCTCGGCATCGAAACCACCGTCTAGTTCGGTACAGCCGGTGCTAAGTCAAAATGATATCGGTCAAAGAATACATCGCTTTATTGGTGACAATCGCCTGTCGGTATTGGCGGTTACTGTTGTGTTATCGATTGTTTCGGTTATTTCCATGCTGTCTCCGTTGTTAACGCCACCCGATACTGACGTTGTCCAAGCGAGTGATAATCTTGAGAAAACGTCGCTTATCACGGCCCCTCAACCCGTTATTCGCCGTCATTTATTAGCAATGCCAGACAATTACTATCTGTTGCTTAATGAGCATCAAGGCTTGGTTATTCATTGGAAAGCGGATCGCATTGACGATAGCGAGGTTTGGTCACAATTGACAGGACAAGGTGATGACACCTGTGCCAACATTGAATTTAATAAAGGTGATAAGCTACGCACCATAAATGTGGTAAGCGAAGATGGTGGTAGTTATTACGCAACATTCTCGCCACTTGATAGTAATCAGTTAATTGATTTGATAGCCCGACGTGGTAGTTTTAGTTTGTGCGCCTATGAGTTCTCGCTAAAAGGCTCGCAAAAGGCATTGAGCTCCCATCCAGAGTATTACAACTTGCTAAATTGATCGGCATGTTCAAAGCATTTCAAAAAGTTTGACACGAATAAAAAGGCTGGTGCTTATGGCAACCAGCCTTTTTACTTGGGATAACGAAATGAAACGACTGTTTATAAACGTACCAAACGCTTTAACGCCCGAAACTTTTCTCGGCTTAAAATTTTATTACCTAGTGCGGTAAGCATGGAGCCCGTCACAACAAGGCAAGCACCAATATAGGCTACAACATTTAATGATTGCGAGCTAAAGCGTTCTGGCCATGTTGCAGCCGCGATGCTGGCGAATAGTACGGTCAAAAGTGGCGTGATCGCTAATACGGCGCTGACTTTGGTTGCTGGCCAATGCTCCATGGCTTTGGCAAATGTCCCATATGCAATAAGTGTGTTAGCACAGCAAAATAACAGCAGCAATAAGGCTATCGTATCGAGTGGCATTATGTCGCTTGGAGTTGCCGAGGGTAAAAAGAATAAGCTGGCAAAGACATAAATAAACCACATAATTTGGTTCGAACTAAAATGGATAAGCATTTTCTTTTGCATAATGGCGTATATTGCCCAAGTCAAAGACGCACCAAGCATAAATAAAAAGCCAGTGACAAAGTTTTGATTATCAATGTCGCTCGTTTGTATCAGTTGTTGATTGAAAAACAATAACAAGCCGCTGATTAATACGACCGAACCAACCATTTGCCCGCGACTAAAGCTTTCTTTTAAAAAGACAACTGAACCTATCAGCATCATAAAAGGTGCCATTTGGATAAGCATTTGTGCAGTTTCTGCCGGAACATAGTAAAGCGCGGTTAAATATAGAATATAATTTAATGATAAAAATACCGTAGCGATGAATAAACGCTTAAACAGTCCTTTACTCTTAAATATTGCTGTTGGGATTTTCTTTCTACGATACAACAGTAAGCTGACAAAGAACGCCGCAAATATAAAGCGATACCAAGTGATAGTATACGCGTCAACGAGTTGCAGCACACTGGTTAAGGCGAGGGGTAATAAGCCCCACATGATGGCGGTAATAAGGGCTAAAACCAAACCTGTAATGTTATTGTTAACGGCACTGCTCATAGTGAATGTTCCTGAGACAAATAAATATCTGCTAAACTAGGTGTCTATATCAACTAGCTGTTTAAAAATGTATAAACCTGTAAAAAGAGCGCGATTTTAGCGCAGAAATTGTAGCTTATCTCGTGTTTTTTTTGATTAATTTTATGTCTGTGGACTATTTAAGTTGCATTTTTTCGACAAAAGCGTAAAATCTGCGAGCTTTTCCAACCCTGGTGGTTAGGAAAGTGTCTGGAAAATTCGTTTTATAACTTAAATATAGAGGACGGTATGGTAACCATTCGTTTAGCTCGTGGTGGCGCTAAGAAGCGTCCATTTTATCAAGTAGTTGTTGCAGATAGCCGCAACTCTCGCGATGGTCGTTTCATCGAGAAAGTAGGTTTCTTCAACCCAACTGCACAAGGTAACGCTGAAAAGCTTCGTTTAGACCTAGATCGTATCAACCACTGGGTTGGTCAAGGCGCTGAACTTTCTGATCGTGTTGCTAAGCTAGTTAAAGACGCGCAAGCGTAATGACTGCTTTTTTGTTGAAAGAGATTTAGATAAAGATGGAAAACGTCATCCTAGGTAAAATCGGTGCTGTTTACGGCATCAAAGGCTGGCTGAAGGTACATTCTTATACTGAAGATCCGGAAGCAATTTTTGAATACAGCCCTTGGGTGTTAAACCTCAATGGCAAACAACAAAATGTTGAAATCAGCGAATGGCGACGTCATAACAATGGCTTGATCGTTAAACTTGCTGGTATCAGTGACCGTAATGAAGCACAGCTTAAAACCGGTGCAGAAATTATGGTGTCGAGTGAGAAACTGCCAGATTTACCTGATGGTGAATTTTATTGGCGTGATCTTATCGGTATGACAGTCATTAATGAATCAGGTTATAACCTTGGTACAGTAAGCGACATCATGGAAACCGGCTCGAATGATGTTTTAGTTGTTAAAGCCAATCGCACTGACGCGTTTGGCAAGAAGGAACGTTTGATTCCTTATTTAGAAGACCAAGTGATTAAAGAAATATCGCTTGAGTCGAAACAAATTAACGTGGACTGGGACCCAGGTTTCTAACTCGATGAGTGAGAGTAAATTACGGATAGAGGTGATAAGCCTTTTTCCAGAAATGTTTACTGCCATTACCGAGTCTGGGGTGACAGCAAGAGCGATTCGTAAAGGCCTGATTGACTTTAATTGTATCAATCCTAGGGACTTTACCCATGATAAACATCGCACAGTGGATGACCGACCTTACGGTGGTGGCCCTGGGATGTTGATGATGGTGCAACCGCTACGTGATGCCATTACCGAAGCAAAAAATGCACTAGGTGATGACGCGCACGTGATTTATATGTCACCACAGGGGCGAAAGCTTGACCAGGCGGGTGTACGTGAATTATCTGCTCATAAAAAGCTGGTATTAATTGCTGGCCGATATGAGGGTATAGATGAGCGACTGATCGAGTCAGATATTGACGAAGAATGGTCAGTTGGCGATTTTGTGTTAACCGGTGGCGAGTTGCCAGCGATGACCTTAATCGATGCGGTAGCGCGATTTGTTCCGGGTGTACTAGGGCATAATCAATCGGCCGAGCAGGATTCATTTTCTGACGGTTTATTAGATTGTCCTCATTACACAAGACCAGAAGTTCTGGACGGTAAATCGGTACCGAGTGTCTTACTTAGTGGTAATCACGAACATATTCGTCAATGGCGCATGCAGCAGTCATTAGAAAGAACTTGGACTCGACGTCCTGAACTTTTAGATAACCTAGCTCTGACCAAGGAGCAGGAGAAAATGTTAGCCGATATAAAGGCAAAACAAAACTCTTGATCGGTTTGGTGTAATCTAGGGTATAAGGTGAAAATCATGAGTAATATCATTAAAGCTCTTGAAGAAGAGCAAATGAAACAAGACGTACCAGCGTTTGCGCCTGGTGATACTTTAGTAGTTAAAGTTAAAGTTAAAGAAGGTGAAAAAGAGCGTCTTCAAGCATTTGAAGGTGTTGTTATCGCTAAGAAAAACCGCGGTTTGCATTCTTCTTTCACTGTTCGTAAGATCTCAAACGGTGAAGGTGTAGAACGTGTATTCCAGACACACAGCCCGTTAGTAGCGGAAATTACTGTTAAGCGTCGCGGTGATGTACGTCAAGCTAAACTTTACTACCTACGTGCTCTTTCTGGTAAGAAAGCGCGTATCAAAGAAAAGTTGGCTAAGTAATTACATTACTTACTCACTGAAAAAGGCTGCCTTCGGGTGGCCTTTTTTGTTGCCTGTAGATTTTACTTAGCTTTGACTTAAATGATAACGCTGTCATTTTGTGTTTTATTAGCTATATATGTCATGGCTATGCGCTATAGTACGGTTTTTTATTGGTAAGGTGTTTTGGTTGTTAATACTTGCAAACCTTGGCAAAGTTAGCGATAAATAAGCAGTAGCAGTTAAAAGTTTAATTAAAATAACGACATAGAAAGACTTAATAACAACAAGTAAATTCGTTCAGGCAATATTATGACCCCACTAGAAAAATTTTATCCGGTAAAAGAGCAGGCTGCTCGTCGCAGTCATTTAACCCCCGAAACCTATCAAGCTATGTATCAGCAATCCATAGATGATCCTGACACCTTTTGGGGCGAGCAAGCTGAAAAACATATTGATTGGTTTAAACCGTTTGAAAAAGTCAGTCATGTCGACTTCCATAGCGCCAATATTAAATGGTTTGAAGGTGGGACTCTGAATGTCAGTTACAACTGTATTGATCGCCATCTAGCGACACGTGGTGAGCAAACGGCGATCATTTTTGAAGGAGATGAACCGGGAGATACACGCCACATCAGCTATAACGAGCTTCATCAAGAGGTGTGTAAGTTTGCTAACGTGTTAAAAGCGCGAGGTGTGAAAAAGGGCGATAGGGTGTGTATTTACATGCCGATGATCCCCGAAACGGGTTACGCCATGCTCGCTTGTGCGCGCATTGGTGCGGTGCATTCAGTGGTGTTTGGTGGCTTTTCCAGTGAGTCGATTAAATCACGTATCCTTGACGCTGATTGCCAAGTAGTGATCACCGCCGATCAAGGTATTCGAGGTGGTAAAGAGATCCCGCTAAAAGAAAGTGTCGATGCCGCTGTTGCGGAATGCCCAAATGTTCATACGGTACTAGTGTTTAATCACCGTAACGCCGATGTTGCGTGGAATGATGAGATTGATGTGTGTTATCAAGACATCGTAAAAACAGTTGACGCTGACTGTCCGCCAGAGCCTATGGATGCCGAAGACCCTCTGTTTATTCTTTATACGTCCGGTTCAACGGGCACGCCTAAAGGTGTGCAACATACCTGTGGTGGTTATATTTTATATGCGGCGATGACCTTTAAATACGTCTTTGATTATCAAGATGGTGATATTTATTGGTGTACTGCCGATGCAGGGTGGATCACTGGGCATAGCTATGTATTTTATGGGCCATTAGCAAACGGCGCGACAACACTGGTGTTTGAAGGAGTGCCAAACTACCCAGATGAATCACGTTGCTGGGATGTGGTTGAGCGCCATAGGGTAAATATATTTTATACCGCGCCTACAGCAATACGCGCTTTAATGGGCGCAGGCGATGACTATGTCAACTGTAAAGACTTATCTTCGCTGCGTTTGTTGGGAACCGTTGGTGAGCCTATTAACCCAGAAGCATGGTGGTGGTATTACAATATTGTAGGCAAAGAGCGTTGTCCAATCGTAGATACGTGGTGGCAAACAGAAACGGGTGGGGTGTTGATTACTTCTATGCCTGGCAGCACACCAACCAAACCAGGGGCAGCCGGCTTACCGTTTTTTGGCGTAAAGCCTCAAATCATCAATAAAGATGGTGAAATTCTTGAAGGTGAAGCGCGTGGTGCTTTGGTGATGTCAGGCAGCTGGCCTGGGCAAATGCGTACCGTATTTGGTGATCATGATCGTTTCTACCAAACTTACTTTAGTCAGTATCATGGCTATTACTTTACTGGTGATGGCGCGCAACGGGATAAAGATGGTTATTATTGGATTTTAGGCCGTTTAGATGATGTACTTAATGTGTCCGGGCATCGTTTAGGCACCGCTGAAATTGAAAGTGCATTAGTTTTGCATCCATTGGTATCGGAAGCGGCTGTCGTTGGTTACCCTCATGAAATAAAGGGCCAAGGGGTATACGCTTACGTGACGCTTATGAAAGGTGCCGAGCAAACAGCAGAGTTAACCGAGCAACTAACGGATTTGGTTTCGCAAGAGCTGGGCAGTTTTTCAAAACCTGAGCTGATTCAATACACGCCGGGTTTACCGAAAACGCGTTCTGGTAAAATTATGCGTCGAATTTTACGTAAGATTGCAGAGAACGAGCTAAGCAGTTTGGGCGATACGACAACCTTGGCCGATCCAAGTGTGGTTGAAAGCCTAATTGAACATCGATTAGTGCGCTAACCTAGCTGTTCTTCGCTAGTCGGTTAACGTTAAATTTATCACAGACGAAGCTGACAATGTGATAAAAGGGAGTCTAGCTATAATGCCGATCAGTTAGGCATTATTAAAAGGATCAGTTGAACGATCCGCACAGTATGTAAAAATCCGATAAACATCGTTTATCGGATTTTTTTATGCACGTATCTCAGGCTCTAGACATCATCAACAACTTCAAGCCCAATCAAGTTGAAACATTGGCAGACATGCTGCCGTTAAAACTCATCGAAGAGGCCTATCAGCTTTCGGATACTGTGACGCTGAGAAAGCGAAAGTTAACTTTAGAATCTATGGCATGGTTACTTGTCGGTATGGCTATTTATAACGACAAGTCTATGGCAGATGTAGTAAACATGCTTGATATTGTTGATAGAGAAGGTAAGCCTTTTGTTGCTCCAAGCGCGCTCACTCAACGTCGAAAGGATTTAGGAGAGGCGGCTGCCAAAGCTTTGTTTGAATGTACGGGACGTCATTGGTATGAACATGCAAAATTACCGACGTGGAATGGGCTAACGTTGTTAGGCGTAGACGGGGTAGTTTGGCGGACAGAAGATACGCCACAGAATAATGAATCCTTCCTTAAGCCAACTAACCGTGATGGTCTTGAAACCCAGTATCCACAAGTACGTATGGTCTGCCAAATGGAATTAAGCAGTCATTTAATTACCGGCAGCGCATTTGATTGTTATAGCGTGAATGAAATGGTACTGGCCCAGCAATTAATTGAAACGACACCAGATAATAGTCTGACCCTATTTGACCGTGGTTTTTACTCGCTTGGCTTGCTGCACAAATGGCAAACAACGGGGACTGAACGCCATTGGCTTATACCGTTAAAAAAGAATACTCAATATGAAGTTATACGTAAGTTAGGTCGTCAGGATAAGCTTATCAAACTGACAAGCAATCCCCGAGCGAGAAAACTATTTCCTGAGTTACCAAAAGAGCTTATTGTCCGACTGATATCCAGAACGGTAAAGGGAAAGCAATATGATGTGCTTACATCCATGGTTGACCCTATGCGCTATCCTAGTGCGGACATAGCCGATTTATATAGTCATCGATGGGAAATTGAACTTGGCTACAGGGAGCAGAAGCAATATATGTTTGGCAACAGATTGACATTGAGAAGTCGTCTACCCGAACTCGTCAAACAGGAGCTCTGGGGCGTACTGTTAACCTATAACCTCATTCGGTATCAAATGGTCCAGATGTGCTACAGTCTCAAAGGCGACTATTTACCGTATCAGCTCAGCTTTAATGGCGCGCTTGCTCATATTATGAGATTGCTAGTCGGTCTTCCTTACTCATCGCCAGGCGCAGTTCCACAGCACCTTAAAAGCTTCTATAGTATGGCTGGAAGCCTCATATTAGAACCGAGAAGACAAAGAACATTCCCAAGGAGTGTAAAAAAACGACCTAGTCGTTATCCTAGAAAAAACAATGCCGCTCACCTTAAGTGAACGGCATTAGAGTCTAGCTACTCCCTTTTTGTTTGGTTTTGTCATTGTTGATGATAACGAACCTTTATATGGAGAGCGTAATGTACCGAACAGAAATGACGTTTTTCGAACGTTTTGAAGCCGATATTCTATCCGGCCAAAAGACCATTACCATACGAGATGAATCGGAAAACAATTACCAAGCCAATTCGATAGTGCAAGTATCGACATATGAAGACAATCGCTGGTTTTGCGCTTTAAAGATTGACTCGGTAACCCCTATTCAATTCTCCGAGCTAAATGATTTCCATGCAACGCAAGAAAACATGACATTAGCTCAGCTAAAGTCGGTGATTCGCGATATTTATCCCGATACTGAAGAGCTTTACGTGATCGCCTACAGTTTAGTAAATGAAAGTTGATTGATTTTTAGCTTTGTAAAACAAACTGATACATTTGTGTAATTAATACTTGCCAAATATGCCAAAACCTTGGTAAAACTATTTTCATAGGGTTCGGGTTAGCTTTGTAAGTACCCGATTTGTTATTTGTAGCCATTTGGCTCATTATTAATTATCTAAGCGATAACCAGATATATGATCGTCCAATCTTCTGCTTTTCGATATTATCGCTATACCTACCTGTATTACTAGTCTGAGCTAGTAACCTTTGCCGCACCCGGCAATTTATTTACCCTAATAAATACTGTTTTATATCTAACGCGACAACCTGGAAACCATTATGCAACGCATCAAATTAAGTGATATTCACGTTAATTCCGAAGAAGTTTTGATCAGCCCAAATGAGCTTAAGGCTAAGCTACCACTAACGGATGCAGATCGTCAGTTTATTCTCAATGCTAGGCAAACCATTAGCAATATCGTCCACAAGCGCGACCCACGCTTACTCGTGATCAGTGGTCCATGCTCGGTACATGATGTTGAGGCGGCCAAAGAGTATGGTCGCAAATTAAAATCATTACACGATAAGTATCAAGACAGTATGTATATTGTTATGCGCGTATACTTTGAAAAACCGCGCACCACGGTGGGTTGGAAAGGGCTGATTAACGATCCACATATGGATGGCAGTTTTGACGTAGCAACTGGCTTAGAAACAGCACGTGAATTATTGTTGTATTTAACCGAGTTGGGTTTGCCTCTGGCAACCGAAGCGTTAGATCCTATTTCACCTCAATATTTAGCTGAGTTATTTAGTTGGTCAGCAATTGGTGCACGTACGACCGAGTCACAAACGCATCGAGAAATGGCGAGCGGCTTATCGATGCCTATAGGCTTTAAAAATGGTACCAACGGATCTCTTGATGTCGCCATTAATGCCATGCAATCGGCCGCCTCATCACACCGCTTTATGGGCATAAACCGAGATGGTCAAGTGGCGTTAATTAAAACGTCAGGCAACCCCGATGGCCATGTGATTCTGCGTGGTGGTAAGCAACCGAATTATGACTCGGTGAATGTCGCTATTTGTGAGCAACAGTTAACAAAGGCTGGGTTAGCCAATGCCTTGATTGTCGATTGCTCGCATGCCAATTCGAGTAAAGATCATAACCGTCAACCTTTGGTTGCAGATAATGTGGTGAATCAAATCTGTGAAGGCAACCAATCGATCATCGGTTTGATGTTAGAGAGTCATTTACATGATGGTAAGCAAAGTGCCGATCTTGATAAGTCGCAATTAACCTATGGCGTCTCGGTCACTGATGCTTGTATCGGTTGGCAAACTACCGAGCAATTGATGGCGAGCATGTACAATAAACTGAAACCGGTCTTAATGTCTCGACACCAATCGTTATAAGAACGTTAGAGAAATAAGAAGCATAGCCGATGAAAGATTTCCAGCAAAAACTCGACGCTTGTCGCAAGGATATTGATGACATTGATAGTCAATTACTGGCTCTACTAGCAAAACGTCGGCAAGTGACGCAAAAAGTAGGCGAACTTAAAAGCCAAGTTGGTATGCCTATTTTTGCGCCGGAGCGTGAGCGTCAATTGTTAGATAAACTTAAGGCGCAAGGCCACCAGCTAGGTGTTAACGAGCAGCTAATTGATGATATTTATCGTCGGATTATGAATGATTCATATCAATCCCAAGACGAGCAAGGATACCAGTGTGTTCAGCCTAGTATCAACAAGGTGGTAGTGGTTGGTGGCCAGGGGCAATTAGGTGCTGTGTTTGTTGATTTATTTGAGCGCACGGGTTATCGGGTAGAAGTTTTAGACAAAAACGATTGGCAGCATGCTAGAGCAATATTAGCTGGAGCACAGTTAGTGATTGTTGCAGTGCCGATAAATCAAACCGATAAAATTATTGCTCAGTTAAATTCTCTGGGCGATGACTGTATTTTGGCAGACATTACCAGTATTAAACAGCAACCATTAGCAGCAATGTTAACGGCTCACCAAGGTCCTGTTGTTGGTTTGCACCCAATGTTTGGCCCCGATGTCACCGGATTTATCAAGCAAACGATTATTGTTTGTCATGGTCGCTTAGCGAGCCAATATCAGTGGTTACTGCAACAGTTTCAAGTTTGGGGCGCCAATTTATATGAAGTCAGCCCAAGCGATCATGATCAAGCTATGGCGATGGTTCAGGTTATGCGTCACTTCTCTACGGCTTGTTATGGTTACCATTTAATGCAAGAGCAGGTTGACTTGCAACCGTTATTGGCCATGAGCTCGCCTATTTATCGTTTAGAGCTTGCTATGGTCGGGCGTTTATTTGCCCAAGATCCACAGTTATACGCAGATATTATTTTTGCGAATAAAGATAATGTTGCCATGATGAAACGCTTTGCCGATCGGTTTCTCGCGATGTTGGCAGATGTTGAGCAAGGTGATAAGCTGGCCTTCATCGACAAATTTAATCAAGTGGCTGAATGGTTTGGAGATGATGCTCAACTGTTTTTACAAGAGTCGAGTAAAATGCTAGCAAAAACTAAAGACAAATAGCCATTGCCATAATCTCTGATAGAGATTAACAGACAAGGTACTCAAACAAGGATAGACTATGATGTTTCGCGCCATTTTCTCTAAAAAAATTAATAAAGGCTATCAACAAGCGGTTGTGCTGATGCTATTCACGTGCAGTTTGCTCGGTATGTCAGTAACCCGTGCTGATGAAGGCATGACAGACCACATCGGTGCATTAGAGCAAGGCCAATTACTCGAGGATTTTCCTAAATTTGCCGATAACTACACAGAATATCAACCAAGCTCGAGTGAGCTCGCCGCAGTAGAGAAGCTGAACCGTGCCATTGCCGCAGGTACCAAGTTGAGCATGGATGTGTACTTGGGCACTTGGTGTCATGATAGTCAGCGTGAAGTACCAAAATTATTGAAACTTTATGCAAATAGCAATGTGGTGATTAATATGGTTGGTCTGGACCGACAAAAGACTGACCCACAAAACCTCGCTAAACAGGCAGGGGTTGAATTCACGCCAACGATCATTGTTAAGGTGAATGAGCATGTGCTAGGGCGCATTATTGAACGCCCGCAACAAAGCTTAGCTGAAGATATTTGGGCGATTTACCAAGCTAGCTTGTAACCTTGAGAATGTCTGTGCCGGTGAGTTTGTGACTGGCAGTCTCATCGCTATCTAACAACGGTTGTACTTACAGCCGTTTTTTAGTTTATGAGCCACTGATATAAGTTTAATCATGCAGGATCAACAACCATTTATCGATAAAATCATTGCCCTTGTGCGAGCCGATGAAACGCGGCTACGGGCTTTGCAGTGCGTACGGGAATTAAATTTGCTCGATGCTTATATTGGCGCCGGTTTTGTACGTAATTTAGTTTGGGATCACCTACACGATAAGGCGACACCAACACCGTTAAATGATGTTGATGTGGTTTATTTTGATAGCGCAGAAACTGATAAGCAACAAGCCCTTGTTTATCAGCAACAACTTAACCGGCAAATGCCAGAGCTAAACTGGCAGGTGAAAAATCAAGCGTTAATGCATGTTCGTAACCACCATGCGCCTTATAAAAACACCTTAGATGCGTTATCGTATTGGATCGAAAAAGAAACGGCGGTTGCCATTCGCAAGCTGAGCGATGATAAATTTCAATGTATTGCGGCTTATGGCTTTGACTCGTTATTTGCTTTGCAGCTGACTTACAATGACAAGCGACCTAGACACTTTTTTGAAAAACGTATAGCGACTAAAAACTGGCTACAAATTTGGCCCAAGCTTAATGTTGTTGACAAGTCTTAATGTTTTTACGAGGAATAGTACGAGCTTAGCGCCGATCCGCTTTAGTTTAAGCGATTGAGGGTGTCGAGTACATGTTGCCGAGTTTTTTCGATAGCATTATTAACGCTCTTGTTACTGTCTTCAGCGAGGGTAAGCTGTTGCCAATTTTCGCTCCATACTTTGTGCAGAGTATTGGCTGCTTGCTCGACGTCATGATTGACGGTATGGGATAAGTCTTGAATGTATAGCACGTTGCGCCAGCCTTTAATGTTATCGAACTGGCCATCGCTGTAGTAGGCGTGATCAACTTGCAGTTGCAGATCGGCCAGTGCCATTAATATTTGGAAAGATGAGGTGCGGACATTACGATTATGTTCGCTCATCTCATTACGCCAAGTATTGTACGATAGCGAGGTGATAGCGATAATCATTGATATAATGGCTATCGCATTACTTTTAATCTGATATTTTAATGTTGGCTTTTTATCGCTCAAAGGATTTCCATCAGTTTACTTTTCAACTTGTTCAACAGCTGCTTTTTGGTCTCATTAAACTTTTCTTTTAATTGTAAACCATATTGTTTATCGGTCTCTGTAATAATGGCTTGAAGTAGCTCTTTAGCGATAACCGCGCCTAATTGACTGCTTGGAATTCCTTGCTCACCACCAATGTTTCCTAACGTGACCGATGGGATTTCAATGTTATGGGTTTTCCCACTCACTTGGGTAAAATCTAAAGTCAGTACCAGGCCCGAAAGTTCAAGGTTATTAATAACAATACGCGTTTCAGGCTTATCGCTTTTGCGCTTTGATTCCGGCTCGGTTGATTTGGGCTCGCCATGTTCATCAAACTGACTGTTGATGGTTGCCAGCAACTGTTCAATGTTATTGTTTCCTTTTGAATCAAGCTCAACAAACACTTGCGGGTTTATTAATTTAACGGCATCAAGCACAACCGGTTGTTTACCTAAAGTGGTTGAATCGATATCAAGCGAAATTTCGCTCACATACATGGCATTAACGTTTTGATATTGCTGAGGGTTGCTGATTGCAAGTCCGTAAATACCACCAAAACCTTCGTTTACATGAATCTTTACGTCGGTAACCGTTACCGGGGTTTGTGTTAGCTTACTGCCCTGGATTTCGATTTGGCTACGAACAAAGCCGTTCCAATCTGCCGAGGCTAAATACCATAAAGCGGCGCCAAAAATTAACAGTAAGCTGGCAGCGACAATCGCAAGTTTATTCATAAAAGTTCCGTATGCTGAGATAAGTGGTTATTTACAAACATCGATTATAAACGTTATCAAGGTCGAGTTAAATAATCGATGGCAGTGATCTTTAACAAACTAACACGCGTTTGTAACGAGCGTTAGCAAATATATGGAGATGATTTTTAACCTAAAAAATCGGTTGTTCAGCGAATAAGAATCGTTTGTTGTTACAAATTGCGATATAGTGCCGGCACTTTTTATCATTGTTATTGTTGGATACCCTTGATCATGGAAAATAACAAAACCTCTCATTGGCCGATTTTCATCCTCGCCGCTATTTTATTAGCGCTTCTTATCTATATTAATCTGCCTGAAGA
The DNA here is from genome assembly GCF_041379765.1 of Thalassotalea sp. Sam97. NCBI lineage: Bacteria > Pseudomonadati > Pseudomonadota > Gammaproteobacteria > Alteromonadales > Colwelliaceae > Thalassotalea > Thalassotalea maritima. The sequence goes on from NZ_CP166919.1 coordinate 973,825, forward strand.
ACAGCAATCACGCTCTCGCGGTGCACGAGTGGTTAGTGTTGTCACAAGCCCTGCAGTTATTGCTGATTTTAGTGATGAATTTGAAGCCTTAGGTACAGCTAAGGCAAATGAACAGGTAATGATCACTGCGCAATACTCCGATATTGTTGAGTCTGTCCATTTTGAAGATGGTGAGTCGGTGACCAAAGGCCAAGTACTTGTTGAACTTGCCAAAGACGAAGAGCAAGCAAAGATTGCTGAATTACAAGCCAACCTTGATATTGCCACTGCGCAATTAAAGCGTTTTCGTGAATTGTTAAAGTCCAATGTGGCCTCGGTTGCTCAAGTAGATGAGCAAAAAGCCAAAGTCACAGCGCTACAAGCGCAACTGCAAAGCGCTAAAGCGGTATTGAGTAATTTAACCATTCGCGCGCCGTTTGACGGCCAGTTAGGTTTTCGCCAGGTTAGTAACGGTGCATTAGTTAGCAACGGCGATGAAATCACCTCATTGGATGATATCTCTGTTATAAAAGTCGATTTCACTATACCTGAGCGCTTTATCAATACCATCGCCATCGGCCAAATTATCAACGCCAGCAATATTGCGTTCAAAGGACAAGCTTTTAGCGGTAAAGTGACCAGTATTTCGCCACGCGTCGATGCGACAACGCGCACGGTTAAGGTTCGTGCTGAACTTGCCAATACCGAAAGAAAACTGCGTCCGGGTATGCTGATGAGCATCATCTTACAACGAGATATTGAGCGAGTATTGCAAATTCCAGAAAGTGGCATCATTCCATTTGAGGACAAGCACTTTGTATTTATCAACCAAGATGGTGTGGCAAAGCGTATCAATGTTGAAATTGGCCGCCGCAAGCCAGGCACGGTTGAAATCACCGCGGGTCTAGTTGAAGGTCAGCAAGTGGTAACTGAAGGGGCATTGAAGTTACGTGAAGGTGCCCAAGTTAGCACCGCAGACGCGAAGGAGTAAATCGGATGATTTTATCGGATTTATCGGTAAAGCGTCCTGTCTTTGCCACCGTATTAAACTTATTAATTGTCACATTTGGTATTGTTGCTTTTTTAACATTGCCGTTGCGGGAATACCCTGATACTGACAAGCCGATTGTCACCGTTTCAACCAGTTACCCTGGTGCATCTGCGGCGATAGTCGAAACCAAAATCACGCAAATCCTTGAAGACAAAATTAATGGTATCGAAGGCGTTAAAAGTATCACTTCACGTTCTCGTGATGGACGCTCGAGTATTACCATTGAGTTTGAAATTGATCGTGACATCGATGGTGCCGCCAACGATGTACGAGATAAAATATCCTCTTCGGTAAGGCGCTTACCTGAGCAAGCGGATCCGCCAGAGGTTCAAAAAGCCAATGATGACGGTGACGTCATCGCTTGGTTTACCTTGCAAAGTGACGTGTTTAATACACTTGAGTTAACGGATTACGCCAATCGTTATATAACCGACCGATTTGCCACGGTTAATGGTGTTGCTGAAGTTCGGGTTGGCGGTGGCCGCACCTATGCCATGAAAATTTTGCTAAACCGACAAGCGATGGCAGCGCGCAACATTACCGTTAGCGATATCGAGTCTACGCTTCGCAAAGAAAACGTCGAGTTACCCGCCGGTGAAATTGAGTCTGTTGAACGCGACTTCAGTGTTCGTGTCGCCCGTAGCTATATAACGGAGCAGGACTTTGCTAATATGGTTGTTGCGCGCGGCGACAATAACTCTCTGGTGCGTCTAGCAGATGTGGCCAGTGTGCAAGTTATGGCTGAAGATGAAGACACCATGTTTAAAGGTAATGGCCGTAACATGGTGGGACTAGGCATCATTAAACAGTCTACAGCCAATACCATTTCTGTCGTCGAAGCAGCTCGCAAAGAAATGGAGCTTATAAAGAATAACTTACCGCAAGGCACGACCATTGTACCGAGTTACGACTCGTCTATTTTTATTAAAGAATCTATTGATGAAGTATATCAAACCTTAGGTATAGCCATGCTTATGGTGGTTTTGGTCATTTTCGTCTTCCTTGGTAATATTCGTGCTACTTTGATCCCAGCGGTAACTGTGCCAGTTGCATTAGTTGGTTCTATGCTGGCATTAAGTGCGTTTGGTTTTTCTATTAACTTATTGACGCTACTTGCCTTAGTTTTAGCCATTGGTCTAGTTGTCGATGACGCTATCGTTGTACTTGAAAACATTTACCGTCGAATCGAAAATGGTGAGGCGCCATTGATGGCGGCTTATAACGGCGGACGTGAAGTTGCCTTTGCTGTTATTGCGACCACCCTTGTGTTGGTAGCGGTATTTGTGCCATTAGTATTTATGTCGGGTGACATCGGGCGCTTATTTACAGAATTTGCCTTGGCTATCGCTGCCGCGGTTGTTTTTTCGAGTTTAACCGCATTGTCACTAACACCTATGATGTGCTCTAAGTTGCTCAAACATCGCCAACGTAGCTCGTCATTTGGACAACTACTTGATCGTGGCTTTGCTAAGTTTGAGCAACGTTATGAAAATGTGCTGCGTTCGGCAATTCAGCAACCGATTATGCTAACGGTTGTTATGATGCTAGCTTTTGCGTTGCTGTATAGCCTATTTAACCAACTGCCGAATGAATACGCGCCTAAAGAAGATCGCGGCGGTGCATTTTTGATTATGAGTGGTGCCGAGGGCGCCAGTTATGAAAGTAATGTCAGCAACATGCAGCAGATTGAGAAAAAGCTGTTGCATCACCATCAACAGGGGACCTTAGAACGGGTTATTGTTCGTGTTCCTGGCTTTGGTGGTACCGGCGGTATTGCCATTATTGGTATGCCACCATGGCAAGAACGTGAAATCTCAACAACAGAGTTTATTTCTAAGTTTAACCGTGAGCTTGCAGAAGTTACCGATGTACGCGCCTTTATTATGAGCCGCGGTGGTTTAGGTGGGCGCAGTGGCGGCGGCCGTCCGATTGGCTTTGTATTACAAGGTAATAGTTATGACGAGTTAGCTCGCTGGCGCGATATCATTTTAGCTAAAGCTGCTGAAAACCCAGGTATTATTGGCCTAGAAAGTGACTACAAAGAAACGTCTCCACAGGTTTTAGTTAATATTGACCGCGCGCGTGCGTCAGATTTAGGTGTATCGGTAGGCGATATTGGCGCAACCCTAGAAACCATGCTGGGTAGCCGCCGCGTGACCACCTATATTGAACGTGGTGAAGAATACGATGTAGTGCTAGAAGGTGACGAAAGCGATTTTCGTAGTCCAAGTGCGATTGATAATATTTACGTGCGCTCGCAAGCAACCGGCGAACTGATCCCTTTGTCTAACTTAGTTAGCTTCAGTGAAAACGCTCGTGCCAAACAACTTAATCGATACAATCGTTTGCGCTCAATTACCCTGTCAGGCAACTTGGCTGAGGGCTACACCTTAGGGGAAGCACTTGAGTTTTTAAATGACGTGGTTAAACAAGAATTACCGGTTGAAGCATCAGTTGATTACACAGGTCAGTCATTGAAGCTTAAAGAGGGCGGTAGCTCTATGGTGTTTATCTTTGGCTTAGCCATTCTTATTACCTTTTTGGTCTTGGCTGCTCAATTTGAAAGCTTTATTCACCCATTGGTGATCATGCTAACCGTACCATTGGCATTAGTCGGTGGTTTGCTTGGTTTACACCTTATGGGGATGAGTTTAAATATTTACAGCCAAATCGGCATTGTTATGTTGATTGGTCTTGCTGCGAAAAACGGTATCTTAATCGTTGAATTTGCGAATCAATTACGAGACCGTCAAGTTGAGTTTGGCGAGGCAGTTATTCAAGCATCAAAGCGTCGTTTGCGTCCTATTGTCATGACAACGTTTACCACGGTGATGAGTGCAATTCCACTCGTGATTGCCATTGGTCCAGGTGCTGAAAGTCGTATGGTATTGGGAGTGGTTATTTTCGCTGGGGTAAGTATTGCTACCATATTTACTTTGTTTATTGTGCCAGGCGCTTATTATTGGTTATGTCGTAATACTCAGTCACCAGAGACGATTAGCCAGCAGTTAGAGCAACAAATTGAGCACAGTAAATAGGTATCAGCTATAACTTAGGCTCCAAAATGCAAAAAGCGCGGATAAGATTTATCTTACCGCGCTTTTTTACGTTATAAGCTAGCTAACATTAGTCGATGATGGTAGCTGGAACTTGGGTCGGTTTAATTTGCTCACTTGCGTAACAACCCAGCACCTTAATAAAGCGGGTTAATTGCGTCAGCTTAGACAACGTTTCTTGCATTTCAGGGGTCTTTAAATTGGCTTCTACATCGATGTAAAACATCTCTTCCCATGGACGCCCTTGGATTGGTCTCGATTCTAATTTCGTCATATTAATGCCGTAGTCTTTTAATACGATAAGACAGTCAACCAATGCACCAGGATTTTGCCCTGTTGCCATAATGAACGTGGTTTTTGCCGGGATTTGCTCGGCTACATCAACAGGTTTGCGAGCGACCAATATAAAGCGACTGTGATTTTCTTGCTGATTCGCAATGGATTTAATCAGTGGCATTAAACCGTAAAGTTTGCCACCTTCTTGTGCGCCAATAACAGCGACATGCTTACTTTGACTTTCGGCAGCTTTTTGCATGGCTTGTGCGCTTGAGTCGCAATATTCAATGCGAATACCTTCTTGCTTATGCAAAAAGTTGCTGCACTGCACCGCCGGTTGAGCGTGTGCATAAATCAATTCGATATCTTCCAGTTTGCTGTTTACTGGGGTCAGTAAGCAGTGGTCGATAGGTTGAGAAAGCTCACCAACGATATTGAGGTTAGTGTGTTGCAACAAATCGTATACTTCATTGATAGAGCCAGAGCTGGTGTTTTCGATAGGTAGCATGCCGTAATCAACGTTACCTGACTCAACTTGATGCAGAATATCGGCAAAGCTGTCACAGCCGTATTCAATAATTTCTTCCGCGCGGCGAGAGAAATAGCGATGTGAGGCTAAATAGCTATATGAGCCTTTATCACCTAAAAAGGCAACACTAACTGTCGGGGTTTTTATGTTAGGGTTTTTCAGCTGTTGTAAAAACGCTTGTTGATTGAGCACCGAGTCTTCAATAATGGTTTGAAAAATGCTGGTTACATAATGAGCGTCCAAACCTTGCGCTTTGCCAAGTTGAATAAGGCGTATCAGTAGCTCTTGTTCACGTTGCTGATCTCTAACCGGACGAACCTGATGGGCCTTGCTTTTAGCAACATTTAATGTAAGCGAGCGACGTTTAGCAAATAAGCTGAGCAACTCTTGATCTAATTCGGTGATTTGCTCTCTGATCAAATTTAAATCTAATGTGTCCGTCATGTTGATTACCTTGTTGCATTTATTCGCTGCTCGATAAAAATGAAAAAACCTCCGCTATAGGAGGTTTGCAGCGTATTGTTAGATGTATTGATAGAACAGTGTATCCCGGCGCGTCGACATAAACATACAGACACAATAAAGGCATTAGGATTCATCTGCTTATGCAATTACTCTATTGACGATGGTGAAAACTGTCAACGAAAAACTTTTAATCTGTTATTATGTCGCCGTATTTAACATTTGTTCGGTAACTATTATTCGGTAAGCAAGTTATGTCGTCATTACAGGATCAATTATTAAAAGCGGGTCTAACCACCAAGCAAAAGACCCGTCAAGCCAATAGCGATAGACGCAAAAAGAAAAAACAGCAACGCAGCGGAGTGCAAGTTGAAGCAACATTGCAAGAGCAAGTAAAGCTAGACTTAGCTCAAGCGAAAGCAGAAAAAGCGGCAAAAGATAAAGCTTTGAACGAGCAGCGTAAGCAGCAGCTGGCTGACAAAGAGCAACATCACCGTTTATTGCAAATTCTTGAACATCATCACATTAAAGAAACGGATGGTGAAATTGAATATAACTACACGGATAACGGTAAAGTTAAAAAGTTATTTGTTAACCCAAAAACACAGCAAGCTTTAATAAATGGCCGTTTGGCGATATGTGCGTTAGACGATATCAGCTACTTAGTCACAGCGGAAACAGCAGAGAAACTGGCGACAATTGATAGTCGCGTAATCTTACTTGCTAACGACAAGGTTGATGATGACGTTGATGAAGACGATCCATATGCTGCGTACCAGATCCCAGACGATTTAATGTGGTAACGGTTGGCTGGTAACGCTTTTTATCATTAAGGTTGTATTAGCTGACAACAAGCATGCGTCAGTGCGACCTTTATTTTATTTATATTTTTCAAGCTAGGAGTAAACATGGCTGTAGTACGATTTATCCTCGGACGCCTGATTTTATTGTTTAACTTTATTTTTTCACCTAAGTCAGTAAAACGCGATGCGCAAAAGCAACAATTGCTCGATAAGCAAACCGCATCGTTTAGCTTATATCAGTTAAATGCCTGTCCGTTTTGTGTCAAAGTTCGTCGCGCTATTAAGCGACAAGGCCTGAATATTGAATTACGCGATATTAAAACAGGTTCACATTTGGATGACTTAGTCGCAAACGGCGGCAAACGCACGGTACCATGTTTGCGCATAGAGCACCAAGACGGGCGCACAGAGTGGATGTATGAGTCAAAAGATATTGTGCAATACTTAGATAAGGTTGCTGCCAGCGTATAATATGTTCAGATTATTTCTTCTCCTTATAAGGGAGAAATAAATGTGGCAAAGAGACATTCAAAGCCGATAGTTGTTATCCAACTATCGGCTTTTTTATTTGGCATTAAAAAGTAGCAAAACCAGGTATGTATCAATCTATGATGAAATAATATGCGTATAAAAACTATCTAATGATTAACGGATACGTTTTGAGGTGATATGTGTTGATAAAAGCTAAAGGCTTTAACGAGGCCGAAAGTTCGATTACAGATGAGTCGGTTTATATCGAACGTCGGCACCTGCTCAAAGGTATGGGGTTTATTGGTGCCGGCACCTTGTTGTCTTCTGTGGCACCGATGCAAGCATTGGCGAGAAGTAATGACAATCGCCGGCCATTAGCATTTAATAGCTCCAATAAGCAAACAATCAACGAGCCTTTAACCCCTGAAGCGAAAGTGATAAGCCATAACAACTTTTATGAGTTTGGCGCGCAGAAACACCAACCCGCAGAGTTAGCTACAAACTTTCGTACCAATCCATGGCAAGTTAAAGTGCATGGTGAAGTGAATAAGCCGCGCACCCTTGATTATGATGATCTGTTCAAGCGTTTTGATATTGAAGAGCGGGTTTATCGCCTGCGTTGCGTTGAAGCATGGTCAATGGTGATCCCTTGGCTTGGTTTTAGTCTTGCAAGTTTGCTGCGCTCGGTTGAACCGACTAGTCGGGCTAAGTATGTCAAATTCACCACCTTATACGATCCGAAACAAATGCCCGGACAAGCAAACCGCTTTTTAGGCGGCGGCATTGATTACCCTTATCAAGAAGGCCTGCGTATAGACGAAGCCATGAATGATCTGACGATAATGTCGGTAGGGCTCTATGGTAAAACATTGCCACCACAAAACGGTGCTCCGATACGTCTGGTGGTCCCCTGGAAGTACGGTTTTAAGAGCATTAAATCTATTGTCGATATCGAGCTAACAGAGCAGCAGCCTAAAACGACATGGAATATGCTGGCACCACATGAATACGGCTTTTATGCTAATGTGAATCCTGATGTTGATCATCCCCGTTGGTCACAAAAAAGTGAGCGACGCATTACAACCGGCGGGTTATTTGCACGTAATCGTATCGATACCACCTTGTTCAATGGGTACGGCAAGTTTGTTGCGGATATGTATAGCAATATTGATTTACGGAAAAATTACTAGGGGCTATGACCTAAAGGTAGCTTGATGAATATAAGTGATTGATTATTAATATGAAGGCAAACGTTGTAATACTGAAAATCATCATTCATTTGGCATGCCTTTGTCCGCTTGGTTATTATTACTTTCTTGCCATTACCGATCAGTTTGGCGCAGATCCCGTAGAGGCAATTATTCACTTCACTGGAATAAGTTCATTAAACCTATTGCTGTTGACGTTATCGGTTTCGCCACTGGCTAAACTGTTGCAACAGGGGCGATTAATACGCACTCGGCGACTGCTGGGTTTGTATGCTGCATTATTTGCCTTGCTCCATGTGATGAATTTCTTTTTGTTTGAATTGCAACTCGATCTTAGCCTGTTTGTCGGAGAAGTTATTGAACGACCCTATATCACGGTTGGTATGCTGGCTTTTATTTTTATCAACATGTTAGCTGTGACATCTTGGTCTAAAATCCGCCGGGCAATGGGCAAACGCTGGCAGACACTGCATAACCTTAATTATCTATTAACGTTATTGGTTGGAATACATTTTTATTGGTCGGTAAAGTCGGAAACTATTGAGCCGAGCATTTATTTAGCAATAATTTTCTTGTTGTTGCTGTGGCGTAAAAATAAATTTCAGCGCTGGCTCAGTTAGTTTGTAACCAATGCCATCGACATCGACATTGTTGATATAGGTGGCATTGGTTACAATAATCTTCTTCGTCAATAACGGTAACACCGATACGTAATTAATATGACACCACTTTTGAGTCCCTCTCGCCAACATATTCAGGTAACCGTTGACGATGAGCAGGTAAACGCCGTTCAATACTTAGCCTCAGCAAGTCGATTGTCGATAGCAACCATTAAGCAGGCGATGCAAAAAGGTTGTGTTTGGCATAAGCGAGGGCGCACGCTAATGCGTTTGCGTCGTGCGAAAAAAGCATTGAAAATTGGCGATAGCATAGAGCTTTACTACGACGAAAAGATACTGAGTCAACAAGTCGAAGACGCTGTACTTATTGCCGATGAAGGCGACTTTAGTGTTTGGTATAAGCCGTTTGCGATGCAATGCAATGGTTCTAAATGGGGCGATCACACCACCATTAACCGTTTTGTTGAGACGCATTTGACCCCACAACGTCCGGTGTTTTTGGTCCATAGGCTTGATAGAGCGACGACGGGGTTAATTGTCCTGGCGCACACTAAGGCGATGGCTCGTACATTAACGCAATTGTTTGCGCAGCGAGGCATAGATAAGCGCTATCAAGCGTTGGTAAGCGGTGATATGCGGGAAAAATTGCCGTGTAAAAGTGAGCTACCTATTGATGACAAATCGGCACTTACTCTGTTCGAACTTGCTCATTTTAACCATGAGCAACAGCGCACATTACTTAATGTTCAGCTAGGAACCGGCCGCAAACATCAAATTCGCAAACATTTAGCCGCAATGGGTTTTCCAATCATTGGCGATAGATTATATGGTGATGTCAGTAGCTATCAAGCAGATGAAAATTTGCAGTTATGCTCTGTGTTATTGGCATTTGACTTGGATAAGAAATCTTATCGTTTTCAGTTACCACAAGCGTTTTGTTTATCGGTTTAGCTCGCCGTTAACATTTTGAGTTACTCTATTTAATGTCATAGCACTTTGAGAAACACCAATAAAGTGTTTAACTAGTTGTATAAGGGAGTGGTTAGATCACTTTGCAGAGGCTATCTAAAAGTAGGGTATTTCGTTGCTTAATCTTAGTTTAAATTTAGCGGTTGTTTTTGCTGTTGTTGTTGGCTGTTCATTAGCATCACAAGCGGGGGTTAACTCACAGCTGCGTACAGCTTTACATTCTCCCATACAAGCCGCGTTCATCTCATTTTTAATCGGCACTATCGTGCTTGGCATTATTGCGCTATGGCGAAATGAACCATGGTTTAGTGGGCAATCAATGGCAGCTATTCCTTGGTGGGCATGGCTTGGTGGTTTTTTAGGGGCGTTTAATATTGCTATGTCTATCTATTTAGCGCCAAAGCTTGGCGCTTTGGTGTTAGCGGTTGCTATTGTTTGTGGTCAGGTATTAGCATCACTGTTTTATGATCATCATGGCTTACTTGGTTATCCCAAAATTGACTTGTCAGTAACCAGAGTTATTGGTGCGGTATGTATTGTCGTTGGTGTTGTATTAGTGTCAAAAAAATAACACTAAAGGCAATGCTAACGACATTGCCTTTAGTTCAGATGTCACAATCTTTGCTTGCCTAGACGGTCATACATCGATTAGTGCATTACCAACCTTAGCGCGACATGCTTAGATGAGCAGACTTAGACTGTTGCGCTGTAAACAATGCTAATGCCTGTGATAAGTCAGCGATAATGTCTTCAACGTCTTCTAAGCCTACCGATATCCGTATTAAATTATCGCTGATCCCTGCTTTCCGTCGCTCATCAGGGCAATAGGCTGAATGAGTCATTGAGGCGGGGTGCTGGATCAGCGATTCCGCATCCCCCAAACTTACCGCAATAGAAAATAACTTTAGTTGATTAATAAATTGTGTAGATTGTTGCAGATCAGCGTCAAGTTCAAAAGCAATAACCCCTCCCGCAGCCTTCATTTGCTTACCTATGTACTGGTAGCCTGGGTGCGACGCTAAACCCGGATAGTAAACTTGATTTACTTCCGGCTGTTGTTGTAAAAATTCAGCAATCTGTTGGGCATTTTGACAATGGCGTTGCATACGTAAGTCGAGTGTTTTTAAACCGCGAATTATCAGCCAAGCATCATGCGGACTAATGGTACCACCAAAGTCTTTTAGGATAGTTTGTTTGATATGCTCGATCATCGTTTGGCTACCACAAATAATGCCTGCTACGACATCACCATGGCCATTTAAGTACTTAGTGGCGCTATGTACAACCAGGTCAATATCAAACTGCTTTGGCTGCTGCAAAATTGGAGTAAGAAAGGTGTTATCAACAATAGAGATAAGATGATATTGCTTGGCAAGTTGACCTATCATCGTTAAGTCAACAACCGTCATATTCGGGTTAATAGGTGTCTCTAAAAATATCGCACGGGTATTATCTTTAATGGCATTGATTATCTGTTGCGGTTTATTCATGTCAACAAAGCTTACCTCTACACCAAAGCGGGTAAGTTGATGCGCAATAAACGCATAGCTACAACCATATAAAGCTTTTGATGCGATAAGGTGATCGCCGGCACCAACATTGGCAAGGATAGCGGATGATACAGCAGCCATCCCGGTTGCGGTCGCAGCGGCATCTTCCATGTTTTCTAGCGCAGCGACCTTTTGTTCCAGTTCAGAGGTTGTAGGGTTACCTAAGCGGGTATATACGTAACCTTGTTGTTCACCGGCAAAGCGTGCTGCGCCTTGCTCTGTATTTGCAAACGTAAAGGTGGATGTTTGGTATAGCGGCGTTGTTAATGCGCCGTGTAAATCAGAACTTTTTCCTGCGTGAATCGCTTTTGTTGCTTGCTTCATGGTTTTTCTCACACTTGGGGCTGTTATTATTAAATTGAATGCATAACTGTGTTTTATCGCAGTGCATAACCTTGTCATACCATTAATGCAAAAACCTTGCCTTAAAAATATTTCATTTGTTTATCAGTGGTTTATATATATCTTCTTGATGTTTGTAGCGTTCTAAGGGCTGTAGTAATTGACTTTAAAGGGCCTCCCTACTTATTTGTAATAAATTTATTACGATTGTCCATTTGATACTGTAAAGGGGGGTAAGCTGACATGTTTTTATATTGCTATGTGTCGTGATAACTCGATAAAAGTTGATTGATTAGCTTACTTTTATGTTATATCTATAATTGTAATATTTTTGTTACTGTGTAATGTTTTTATTACGTTATGGTTTTTGTTACATTAAGGTTCTTGTTAGATTTGGAGTCTAGCAATTTATTGGGTTGCTTTTGCTGTAGGTAAAAGCAAGGGCGTGAACGTTTACATATTCGCTATTGACGCGTTCATTTACATCGCCATAGCGAGTTACAGTTGCTGTATTAATGCCGATTTAATTAAAACCTTAGTACCATGTTATTGGCGATAAATACGGAGTCATTATGCGTTTAAACATTATTTCCACCGATAGGCTAGGGATCACCCAAGAGATCCTTACGGTGCTCGCAGAGCATGCTTGCGATATTGTTGCAATGGAGGTGGTGCATAATCATATTTACTTACACCTAAACGAAGAGCAATACGACGACAGTTTATCGGCACAAATATTAGCAATTGATGGTGTTCATGGTATTGAACCGATATTTTTATTGCCAGGTGAGCGGCAAACGCAACAACTGCAGGCGTTATTTGCAAAAATACCTGAGCCTATCATTGATATAGATAAGCAAGGGCGAGTTATCAGTGCAAATGAGGCTGCTTTGGCGCAAGTTAATATGGCGCAAACTGAGTTGGTCGGCAAAACGTTACAGCAATTCATTAAACAGCGTTTACGCATTTATTTAAACGGTCATTCGACGACACAAGAAGTAAACTTTGCTGGCAACGATTATTACGCCGATATCACCCCAGTAAAGTCAGATAACCAAATCAATGGCGCTGTGATTATTTTGCGCAGTATTGGCCAAGTTGGTCGTCAGTTAAGTCAATACCAACAAGGAACGCCGTCGGGGCTTAATGCTGTTATTGGTGAATCCGTTGCTATGTGTGAGCTAAAGCAGCAGTTAAAGCGCTTTGCGAACTTACCTTTTCCAGTGATGTTAACCGGTGAAACAGGCACCGGCAAAGAGCTTTTAGCAAAAGGCCTGCATGATAGCGGTCAGCGGGCGAGTAAACCGTTTTTGGCGATAAACTGTGCGGCTATGCCCGAGCATTTGCTTGAAGCAGAGTTGTTTGGCTATGCACCAGGAGCATTTACCGATGCAAAGCGCGGTGGCAAGCCGGGATTGTTAGAGCTTGCCGATGGCGGTAGTGTATTTCTTGATGAGATCGCTGAAATGACACCGCAGTTGCAAGCAAAGTTGCTTCGTTTTTTACAAGATTTAAGATTACGTCGTTTGGGTGATGTCAAAGATAAAAAAGTTGATGTGCGTATTATTAGTGCTACCCATCAGGATTTACCAAGCTTGGTTGATAAAGGCATATTTCGCCAAGATTTGTTGTATCGCTTGAATGTTTTACAGCTGTCGTTACCGCCGCTAAGGCAACGAGGGCAAGATATTGAGTTGTTGATTGAACACTTCTTAAATAATGCCGCAATACAAGTTAACCGCCCGACTATGACATTGTCTGAGCAAGCTATGGAGCAACTTTTATGCTACCAATGGCCGGGTAATATACGGCAATTACAAAATGTGATTTATCATATCGCTGCGACGACAGACAGTCAGATTGTTGAATATATTCCAAGTCAAGTATTAGGGGCCCAGGATCAGCCTTTAACCAAGGTATCATCGGCCAGTTTAGAAACGGCTGACAATATCAGTAATCAAGACATAGATAAGATAAACAGCTGGCAACAAGCGCAACAAGATTTTGAGCGAAATTTACTTACCAAGCTATACCCCTTATATCCGAGTACAAGAAAGCTTGCACAGCGTTTAAATGTTTCTCACAATACCATTGCGATAAAATTGCGTGCTTATGATATACAGCCGTCACGCTAATTTGAGTCCGCTAATCTTATTTGCGCGATTAAGTTAAATCGAGTAATGTCGCTTCGTTAAAAATAAATACAAGAGAATAACATGCAGTCTATTTGTGTTAATAATCAAAGTGTTACCCCATCAAAAATAGTTTGTGTGGGTCGTAATTACGTCGAACATATCCAAGAGTTAAATAATGAAATACCTGAGCAAATGGTGGTATTTAACAAGCCAAATTCATCTTTGAGCCATGAGCTTAATAGTGTCCACGGTGAACCACTACATTACGAGGCCGAGCTATGTTTTGTATACCAGCAAGGTCGATTTTCAGCTGTCGGCTTAGGACTTGATTTAACCAAGCGTCAATTACAAAGTCAGCTAAAAAGTAAGGGCTTACCTTGGGAGCGAGCTAAGGCATTCGATGGCTCAGCCGTGTTTAGTGACTTTGTTGCTATAGAGCAAATAGAGCCAAGTTTGCGTTTAGAGTTATGGATTGATGAGCAATTAGTGCAAAGCGGTGGCATTAAGCTAATGATGTACAAGCCCGATGATATTTTAGCGCAACTGCAATCATACACTACCTTAGTTGACGGCGATGTGGTGATGACGGGTACCCCAAAAGGAGTTGGAGAAATAAACGCGGGCAGCCGTTTTGTTGGCAAAGTATTTGTTGGTGAGCAACAACTGATTGAGCACGCTTGGCTAGCCATTTAATTTGTCAAGCATGTGGGAGCTCATCGTGATAAGGCTTAGTTGTTGCTCGCTTAGTTTTAGGGATTTATTTTTATTCGCTTAGCTTTAGCAGCTGATGCTCATTGCTTCGCTGTACCAGCTTAGCCACCAATAAATTTAACCTTAAAATCATGTTTTTCAAGAACTTGTTTAATCACGTCTCGTTTGTCACCTTGGATTTCAATGGTTTCACCAACGACAGTACCGCCAGTGCCACAGGTTTGCTTTAGTTTTTTGGCCAGAGCTTTAAGCTCTTTGGGCTCTAATCCTAAGCCAGTAATGGTAACGACGCCCTTACCCTTACGGCCTTTGGTTTCGCGACGAACATAAGCAAAGCCATCACTAGGGGTGACTTCAGCGGCCTTTGGTTCTTCTTTAATACGTCCCTTGTCGGTGGAGTAGACAAGTTGAGATAATTGGTCTTGTAATGATGGCATAACGTGTGCACTGCAATAAAAATATAATGCGTTATTGTATCGCTAGTGTTCTGGAAAAACAAAAAAGCCGATATTAATATCGGCTTTTACATTTGTATTATTACTTAAATGTGGCTTAGATTTGGCGTAGGTCGTTAACGCCAATAAAAAGACTGTGCCTTATAGTTAATGCCGTTCACTTAAGGTGAGCGGCATTGTTTTTTCTAGGATAACGACTAGGTCGTTTTTTTACACTCCTTGGGAATGTTCTTTGTCTTCTCGGTTCTAATATGAGGCTTCCAGCCATACTATAGAAGCTTTTAAGGTGCTGTGGAACTGCGCCTGGCGATGAGTAAGGAAGACCGACTAGCAATCTCATAATATGAGCAAGCGCGCCATTAAAGCTGAGCTGATACGGTAAATAGTCGCCTTTGAGACTGTAGCACATCTGGACCATTTGATACCGAATGAGGTTATAGGTTAACAGTACGCCCCAGAGCTCCTGTTTGACGAGTTCGGGTAGACGACTTCTCAATGTCAATCTGTTGCCAAGCATATATTGCTTCTGCTCCCTGTAGCCAAGTTCAATTTCCCATCGATGACTATATAAATCGGCTATGTCCGCACTAGGATAGCGCATAGGGTCAACCATGGATGTAAGCACATCATATTGCTTTCCCTTTACCGTTCTGGATATCAGTCGGACAATAAGCTCTTTTGGTAACTCAGGAAATAGTTTTCTCGCTCGGGGATTGCTTGTCAGTTTGATAAGCTTATCCTGACGACCTAACTTACGTATAACTTCATATTGAGTATTCTTTTTTAACGGTATAAGCCAATGGCGTTCAGTCCCCGTTGTTTGCCATTTGTGCAGCAAGCCAAGCGAGTAAAAACCACGGTCAAATAGGGTCAGACTATTATCTGGTGTCGTTTCAATTAATTGCTGGGCCAGTACCATTTCATTCACGCTATAACAATCAAATGCGCTGCCGGTAATTAAATGACTGCTTAATTCCATTTGGCAGACCATACGTACTTGTGGATACTGGGTTTCAAGACCATCACGGTTAGTTGGCTTAAGGAAGGATTCATTATTCTGTGGCGTATCTTCTGTCCGCCAAACTACCCCGTCTACGCCTAACAACGTTAGCCCATTCCACGTCGGTAATTTTGCATGTTCATACCAATGACGTCCCGTACATTCAAACAAAGCTTTGGCAGCCGCCTCTCCTAAATCCTTTCGACGTTGAGTGAGCGCGCTTGGAGCAACAAAAGGCTTACCTTCTCTATCAACAATATCAAGCATGTTTACTACATCTGCCATAGACTTGTCGTTATAAATAGCCATACCGACAAGTAACCATGCCATAGATTCTAAAGTTAACTTTCGCTTTCTCAGCGTCACAGTATCCGAAAGCTGATAGGCCTCTTCGATGAGTTTTAACGGCAGCATGTCTGCCAATGTTTCAACTTGATTGGGCTTGAAGTTGTTGATGATGTCTAGAGCCTGAGATACGTGCATAAAAAAATCCGATAAACGATGTTTATCGGATTTTTACATACTGTGCGGATCGTTCAACTGATCCTTTTAATAATGCCTAACTGATCGGCATTAGTGCCTTATAGTGCTTTTTCCAACTCAGGAAGTGCGTCAAATAAATCGGCAACTAAACCATAATCAGCAACTTGGAAAATAGGTGCTTCTTCATCTTTGTTGATAGCAACAATGACTTTTGAGTCTTTCATACCTGCCAAGTGTTGAATAGCACCAGAAATACCAACAGCAATGTATAAGTCTGGGGCAACGATTTTACCCGTTTGGCCAACTTGCATGTCGTTTGGTACAAAGCCAGCATCAACAGCGGCTCGAGACGCGCCAATCGCTGCGCCAAGCTTATCGGCAATGCCATCTAGTAATTGGAAGTTTTCGCCATTTTGCATACCGCGACCACCAGAGATAACCACGCTTGCAGCGCCTAAATCCGGACGTTCTGACTCGGTAAGCTCTGCACCAACGAAGCTTGAAATACCAGCGTCTTTGGCGATAGCTAACGTAACCAGCTCAGCGTTACCGGTTAGTTCAACCGCATCAAATGCTGTTGCGCGAACCGTGATAACTTTAGTGCTATCGTGTGATTGTACTGTTGCGATCGCATTACCTGCATAGATAGGGCGAACAAAAGTGTCTGCACTTTCTACAGCGATGATGTCTGAAATTTGCGCAACATCTAATAACGCGGCAACACGTGGCATAAAGTTTTTACCCGTGGTTGAAGCAGGCGTTAAAATGTGTGAATAATCTGACGCAATGTCGGTCACTAACAAAGAGATATTTTCAGCTAACTGATGTTCGTAAGCGACATCATCTGCAACAAGTACTTTGTTAACACCAGCTGCTTTGGCTGCTTGCTCTGCAACATCGTTACAGTTGTAACCAGCGACCAGTAGATCAATAGAATCACCAATCGCAGCTGCCGCAGCGATGGTTTTTAAGCTCTCAGATTTTAAGCTTACATTATCGTGTTCAGCAATAACTAGAATAGACATTAGATCACCTTCGCTTCAGTTTTAAGTTTTTCTACCAACTCGGCTACGCTATCAACAATGATGCCTGCTTGGCGCTCTGCTGGCGGGGTCACTTTAAGTAACGTCGCGCGTGGGCTTAAATCGATGCCAAAATCAGCAGCACTCTTAACATCTAGTGGCTTGCGCTTTGCCTTCATGATATTTGGCAGTGATGCGTAACGAGGTTCGTTTAAGCGAAGATCGGTGGTGATGATAGCAGGTAAAGACAGTGATACGGTTTGTAGACCACCATCAATTTCACGAGTAACGGCAACTTTGTCACCGTCAACGGTAACCTTAGATGCGAAGGTACCTTGTGGCATGCCCGTTAATGCACCTAGCATTTGACCTGTTTGATTGTTGTCTGAATCGATAGATTGCTTACCTAGTAAGACAATGTCTGGTTGCTCTTCTTCGACGATCTTTTGCAATAGCTTAGCGACATTAAGTGCATCTAAGTTGGCATCTGTATCGATTTGAATGGCACGATCAGCACCCAGCGCTAGTGCAGTGCGTAGCTGTTCTTGACAGCTCTTATCACCAATAGATACGGCAATTACTTCGCTTGCGGTGCCTGCTTCTTTTAAGCGAACCGCTTCTTCAACGGCAATTTCACAAAATGGGTTGATGGCCATCTTGACATTGGTCAGATCAACATTTGAATTATCTGACTTTACACGTACTTTGACGTTATAGTCGATGACGCGCTTGATAGGTACAAGTACTTTCATAGCTACCTCGTTATATATCCCTATAGGGGAAGTCTTGTTGTGTTTTTTATTATGAGAATATGTTGTGTATCTTATTTATTAAACGATTAAAGGGTGATAGTCAAACAAGTGTTTGAAGTAATCGCTTTAATTTTGACCAAAACGTATTCGAAAAGTTGCCGGACAGACTACTAAGTGGTCCTTAAAAGGTCAATGTAAAATTATCATAATGTTAATAAATCGCAATTCTAGGGCCGTTTGGGAGTCGCGCAACGTAAATAAAAGTGGTATAACGGATGGCCATTAATAATAAAAGCTCTAAAAAACTAAAAGAGCTCAGTATTTTAGATTAAGGGGATAGCGTGGAACGAGAATCTATGGAATTCGATGTTGTCATTGTTGGCGCCGGTCCATCGGGCTTATCGACAGCATGTAAGTTAATGCAATTAGCTCAGCAAAATGAACAAGAGTTAATGGTTTGTGTGGTTGAAAAAGGCTCTGAAGTTGGAGCTCATATCTTGTCGGGTGCGGTTTTTGAACCGCGTGCCATGAATGAATTATTTCCAAATTGGCAAGAACTTGGCGCACCACTAACGACGCAAGTGACGGGCGATGATATTTATTTATTAAAAGATGCCGATGCGGCAACGAAGCTGCCTAACGCGTTGGTGCCGAAAACCATGCACAATGATGGTAATTATATTGTTTCTATGGGCAATGTGTGTCGTTGGTTAGCAGAGCAAGCTGAAAGCTTGGGCGTTGAAATTTTTCCAGGCTTTCCTGCCCAAGAAGTCATTATTGAAGACGGTAAAGTTGCTGGTGTGATCACCGGCGATATGGGGCTTGATAAAGATGGCCAACCAAAAGATTCATATATGCCAGGTATGGAGCTGCGCGCGAAATATACTGTTTTTTCCGAAGGTTGTCGTGGCCATTTAGGTAAGCAATTAATCAACTCATTTGAGCTTGATAAAGACAGCTCGCCACAACACTATGGCCTAGGTTTTAAGGAAATTTGGGACATTGATCCCGAAAAACACCAAGAAGGCTTAGTGGTTCACACGGCTGGCTGGCCGTTAGATAAAGATACGACTGGTGGTGGTTATCTATATCATGCTGAAAATAATCAAGTGTTTGTGGGTTTAATCATTGACTTAAATTACTCAAATCCTCACCTTAGCCCATTTGATGAATTCCAGCGTTTGAAGCATCACCCTAAATTTGCTCAATATCTTGAAGGTGGTAAGCGTGTCTCTTATGGTGCACGAGCTATTGCCAAAGGTGGCTTTAATTCACTGCCTAAAATGACTATGCCAGGTGGTCTATTAGTCGGCTGTGATGCCGGTACCATCAATTTCGCTAAAATTAAAGGCAATCACACGGCGATGAAGTCGGGCATGATTGCCGCAGAATCTGTGTTTGAAGCACTCGCTTCAGGTTGTGAAGGTGGTCAAGAGCTGACTTCCTTTACCAGCAAATTTAAACAGTCTTGGTTATATGATGAGTTGTATCGTACCCGTAATTTCGGGCCAGCGATTCATAAATTAGGCACGATTATGGGCGGGGCATACAATACCTTAGATCAAAACTTCTTTGCAGGTAAGTTACCGTTTAATTTCCGTGATGAGAGTCATGATTACGCCCAACTTAAGCCTGCCAGTGAATGTGCAAAAATTGATTACCCTAAACCAGATGGCGTGTTGAGCTTTGATAAATTGAGCAGTGTATTTCTATCGAATACCAACCATGAAGAAGAGCAACCGTGTCATTTAAAACTTCTTGATACTGAAATCCCAATTAAAGTGAACCTTGATAAATGGGATGAACCGGCACAGCGTTACTGTCCGGCCGGTGTCTATGAAGTTACTGAAGATGAACAGGGTGAGCAGCAGTTTGTGATTAATGCACAAAACTGCGTGCACTGTAAAACATGTGATATTAAAGACCCAAGTCAAAATATTACATGGGTAACGCCTGAGGGTACCGGTGGTCCGAATTACCCGAATATGTAATTGCGCATTGCTCGCCAACGCGAATAAAAAGCCAGTGACATTGTCACTGGCTTTTTATTCGCGCTATCTGTTGTTAAGGGTATAAATTAAAATGTTGCCATGCATCGTCTTGTTTTTGAAAACAGACTCTGTCGTGTAAACGATTGGCGCGCCCTTGCCAAAACTCCATGTATTGAGGACGAATACGAAAGCCTCCCCAAAACTCGGGTAGTGGCACTTCTTGGGCTGAAAACTGTTCTTTAAATTGTTGCTCGCGCTGTTTTAATTCGTCTCGGCTGTTTAGTCGTTGACTTTGCTTTGACGCCCAGGCACCAATTTGACTGCCTCGATCGCGACTATGAAAATAAGCCTCTGATTTGTCACGGTCGACTTTTTCAACAACACCCTCAATACGGACTTGACGCTGTAGCACGCTCCAGTGAAATAGCAGCGCCACCTTTTGATTTTCGGCTAAATCTTGCGACTTTCTACTGCCATAATTAGTGTAAAAAACAAACCCTTGCTGGTCGAAGTCTTTTAACAACACCATACGTGACGATGGCTGCCCATCGGCCGAACAGGTACTTACTGACATAGCCTCAGGCAGCAAAATACCTGAATCATTTGCTTCTTCAAACCAATGCTTAAAAAACTCTATTGGGTCTTGCTCGTCGCTAATTTCAGGTAGGGGGAGGGCAACACCTTGACCAAAGGTAAAAATTAAGCGGAGCTTTTGTAAAAATGTCATAACAGCAAGATTCTATTGAATAATAAACAATTGTAGCAACTAATTTAGGACTGAAAAACAAAATTCTGATGAGTATAAAGCGTTTACTGAGATCGTGGTTTAGAACAACTGTCTGGTTGTAATAAAGAATAGGTTCGTTACTTGCCATGACGCATGGTTACGCGACTCAGAATGGCATGTAAGCATTGTTGAAAATATTTTTTAACAATTTGTTGGTTGATGGTTGGTAAGGTATTTGGTTAGTGTTAAGTTAGCGATATTTATAGCTTGTCGATTAGCGTACAGCACACTACTCGATAATAGCTTTAGTGATTTAGCGTTACAGGTTAGAGCAGAGCTCTTTGATAATCATAATAATATAAAAGGTTAAATAATGAGATTTTTAAAACCAACCCTTGTTGGTCTTTCGGTTTCTTTAGCGATTGGCTTAACTGGTTGTACAGCAACCGCAGAGCAAGCAACAACGGCGGCGGCAACTCAATCATCGGTGAGCCCGCTAACGTATGTACGAAGCGTAGAGGGTATTGAAGAATACACTTTAGAAAATGGCTTAAAAGTGTTGCTCTATCCCGATGCGGCACAACCAAAAACCTTAGTAAACATAACCTACCGCGTTGGCTCCGTACATGAAAATTACGGTGAAACCGGTATGGCGCATTTGTTAGAGCACATGTTGTTTAAAGGTTCAACTAACTACCCAAGCATTGATACAGAATTTAAAAAGCGTGGTATGGCGACTAACGCCACAACTTGGTTAGATCGCACCAACTATTTTGAAGTGTTTGACGCGAATGAAGACTCACTGGCTTGGGCACTAGGTATGGAAGCCGACCGCATGGTCAATGCAACCTTTACGGAACAACAGCTGCAAAGCGAAATGACTGTTGTGCGCAACGAGATGGAACGCAACGAAAACAACGCCATCCGCATGTTATTAGCGCGTATGTCATCGTTAGCATACCTTTGGCATAACTATGGTAACTCAACGATAGGAGCTCGCTCTGATGTTGAAAACTTCCCATTTCAACGCCTACGCGAGTTTTATAAAACCCACTATCGTCCCGATAACGCTGTGCTAACGGTTGCCGGTCGATTTGATAAACAAAAGACCATTGCTCTCATCGAGAAACAGTTCGGCGCCATTGCTAAGCCGGAACAACCGATCCAAGCCTTGTACACGGTTGAGCCTACGCAAGATGGCGAACGCGAAGTCAATTTGCGCCGCGTTGGCGACTTACCATATGTTGGTTTAGCGTATCATATTCCAAGTGGTTTACACCCCGATGCAGCGGCTATTCAGGTGCTTGAAGAAATCATGGGTGATTATACTCGTGGCCGTTTACAAAAGAGTTTAGTTGAATCCGGTGTTGCCAGTATGGCATTTAATATGAGCTTTATGCTTAAAGACAGTTCTCAGTACTTCTTAATAGCACAGGGTGAAAAAGGCAAAGATACTGCGGCGATTGAAAACGCTTTGATCGAGCTTATTGAAAATATTAAAACGCAGCCGATCAGCGAAGAAGAAGTTAAGCTAGCTAAATTGAAATTAGCGAAACAAGCAGAGCAAGCGATGCGTGATGTTACCAAAGTGGGCATGCAGTTATCTGAATATATCGCTAAAGGTGATTATCGCCACGCATTTTACTTTAGAGATCTCATTGAAAAGGTAACACCAGAGCAAGTGCAAGCGGTCGCTGAAAAATATTTTGTTGCGAGTAACCGCACGTTAGGTCGTTTCATTCCTACCGATAAGCCTGTACGAGCTGAAATTCCGGCTGCTCCAAACCTTGATAATGTGTTAAAAGATTACAAAGGTAAAGAGGTTGCTGCACAAGGTGAAATTTACGACAACACGGTAAGTAATATTAAAGCCCGCTTGGTGCAAAAGCAGTGGCCGGTTGGTACCAAAGTGAATGTTTACCCGAAAAAATTACGTGGAGATGAGGTCGTAATTTCAATGCATTTTCCAGCAGGAAGCGCGCAAAGCTTGCATAACCAAGGTACTGCGATTGGTTTTGTTGGCAATTTGCTGAAATTAGGTAACGAACGTTATACAAAAGAGCAGATCGCGACACGTCTAGATCAGCTAAAAAGTTCAATTAATATTGGTACGTCAGCAGGTGAAACGAATATATCTATTACCACTGATAAGCAAAATATGGCAGAAACCGTAACGTTTTTAGGTGAATTACTGGCAACACCAACCTTTCCTGAAAAAGAGCTTGAAGTATTGCAACGTTCAGCGATTGCCGGCATTGAGGCGCAGCGTAATGATCCGCGTTCAATCGCTGCCAACATGTATCGTAAAACGTTATATAACTATCCTGCAGGACACCCTAAGGCGTATCTTGATTTAGACCAGCAAATCGTTAACACCAAAGCGGTGACGAGTGAGCAGTTACAGTCGTTGTTTAAATCACACTTTAACGTTAATAATGGTCATATTACTGTTGTTGGTGATGTTGATGCTGATGCGGTATCAAATCAACTTGAATCGGTATTAGCGGGTTATGTTAATGATACTCCATGGCAAAAAATGCCAACCGATTTAAAAAACGTTGCAGGCACCATGCTGAAGACGGAAACGCCTGACAAAGCTAATGCTCAGTTGTTTGTCATTAATCCGCTGAACATGACTCGCCAGGATGATGATTATGTTGCACTACAAATAGCCAATACCATATTCGGTGGTGATCCGTTTACGTCGCGCATTGGCGCACGAATTCGTGTAAAAGAGGGCTACAGCTACTCGGTAGGGGCAGGCATGCAACTTGATATGGTTGACCCGCAGGGTATTTTCTATGCGATCGCTATCGCTGCACCAGAAAACATGGATGCGGTTATTACCGCGTATAAAGAAGAAGTCGCAAAAGTGGTTGCGGATGGTTTTACGGATGAAGAGCTAGAGCGAGCAGTACAAGGCTTTATTGCTAATCGTAAACGAGCGTGGGCAAGTGATAAGGCGATTGCAGGCGTGATTAACGATGCCAGCTTCACTGGTACCGATCTTGACTATTACGATGCGCAAATCGCAAAAGTAAAGACCTTAACGAAACAAGAGGTTCAACGTGTATTTGTACAATACATTGGCAATATGGACTTTAACTATTTTGTTGCAGGTGACTTTGCTAAGGTAAAAGCTAATAGTAATTAAAGCATCGCTGATGCAGGTAAAGCAAAAGCCGCCTATATGGCGGCTTTTTTGTGGTCTGGATAGTTTGATACTTGAATTAGTTCACACTATTTCCGTCGTGGCAATGAACGATGACTTACTCGGTCGTAGTTTGCTGTTTAGGCGTCGCCTTTGCGTTGACCTTTTTAGTCGTTTTATCAACACGCTGCTTAACCTTATATTCGGTCTTCGCTAGCCATTTTTCTAGGTTATCGCTAGAAAGTGGGCGACTGATAAAGTAGCCCTGCGCCTTTTCACAATTTTGTTCACGTAACCAGTCGAGCGTTTGACGGTTTTCTACACCTTCAGCGACAACCACTAAGCCAAGTTGATGTGACAGCTTGATGGTGGAGTCAGCAATCAACTGATCTTCAGGCTGGTGCACTAAATGTTGAATGAAAGCTCGATCGATTTTTAGCTCTTGTACCGGTAGATTTTTCAACTGAGCGAGCGAAGAGTAGCCCGTACCAAAATCGTCGATTGATAAGTTAACACCGTGCTGGCGTAGCATTAATAGGTTATCAATGGCTTTAGAGTTGTTATCGACAAACGCATCTTCGGTGATTTCGAAGGTAAGAGCATCGATGATCTGACTATCTTCAGATAAGGTGTTGATCAAGTAGTGACAAAACTCATCATCAAGTAGGTTTTCTGGTGAAATATTGATAGCGACCTTCAAGTCGATACCGTCATCTCGCCAGCGTTTATGCTGCTTGATTGCTTCATTAAGCACCCATTTACTGAGCGCTGACATTTGCCCGGTTTGGTCGGCTATTTGAATGAAAGAGTCAGGTGTAATAAGGCCATTAACTGGATGATTCCAGCGGACTAACGCTTCGACTTCTTGCACTGAGTTATCGGCTAAGTTTAATTTAGGCTGATAAAATAAGACAAATTCATCATTTTCTATCGCGCCTCGCAGGCGGTTGACCAGTTGTAATCTATCTAAGGTATTTAAGTCGATTTGACGATCGTATACTTGGTAAATAACATTATTACGTTTTGCCAACTGCATAGCTGAGTCGACTTCCTTAAGCACTTGGTTAGCATGTGTCCAACCATCACTTAAGGTTACACCAATATTGGCTTGTAAGTGGATTGAGATATTTTGGTAAACAAAAATTGGCTCCATCTCTTGGCTAATGGCATCGATAGATGTTTTTATATCGTCAATTGAGTGACTATCAAAACGTACCAAAAAGCTGTTACCTGACGTGTGATAGAGCGGTTTTTCAAGTTTTTGTAAGCGTTGAGCCACTTCTAAAATGACTTCATCGCCAACTTCATGTCCCAAGGTATCATTGATTTCAGACAACCTACGTAAGTTGACTTGGCACAATAAGAATGGCTGTTTTAGATCGTTCACATCACGATAAAACTGACTTCGGTTAGGTAAACCTGACAACATATCGCGAAATGCTTGGCTAGTGATTTCCTTTTCCCGTTCTTTGATGGCGTCCTGCATCATTGAGAACTGTTCGGCAAGAAGGGTTAATTCGGATGTCGTACCAACTTCGCTAGTAACCGCTGGTGCGTATTTACCTTTGGCAATTTTATTGGCAATGGTGACCAACGAACGAATAGGGCGGGTAATACCATTAGCTATCGAATATGCTCCGAGCATTGAGATTGCCAGCGTAATAGTGATTAAAACAAAAATATTGAAACTGTCTTGGCGGATCGCACCGATCAGGTTCGAACGTGATTGAAAGAACGTCGCATTCACTTGGTTGTCGTCAATGCTACCGAGTGGCAGTTTTTTACCAATTAAATTATCACTATGGTTACTATTAAATGGAGACACGGTTAACGTCGATTCCGTGGTGTCAGTCATCGAGTCACTATGCGCTATCCATTGCCATTGTTTGTTTGTTTCAAGAGCAAAGCCAACATGAAAATTACTCAAACCAGCAAGCTCATTTGCTAGTGCAGTATTAATAGAGTAACCAAGGGCGATGTGGCCGATGGTTTCATATTGTTGTTGCACGGGACTGATCACCATTTGGTAAATGGTATTACTGTCGGCATAAAGTACTTCAATAGGGTGGTCCATCAACCAATCTGTTTGCGAAAACTGGAGGTTAATAAGTTCACCAGTTTCGACCCGTTTAATTTCCTTATTGCTATCTTTTACCTGCAAATGGCCAATAACTTTTGCATTAATATCAATAGCTAAGGCAATGTCGGCGTCAATGCGCTTACGATGATTGTTAAGCGGTAAGGTGATGTTGTTATTTTCTAACTCAAACTGTTCGATAAGGCTTGAATCAGTTGCTGATATTTCAGTGAATGCGGTTAGATAGTAACTGCGACTATCGAGCTTTTCTTTAAGTATTTGTTCGGCATTATTTAGGTGAGTTGCGAGCTGTTGTTCCGTTCTTTGTTTATTAGAATAGTATGAGGTTAGGAAAGAAACCGATTGAACAGCAATAAGAAGCAATACAAAAAAGAAATAAATACGGCTACGAATGCTCGAAAATAGAGTGGTCATGCGCTTGTCCTGTGTTGATATCGATTGCATCAATATCATTTGTTGTTATTTTAAGCGGTTATAAAGGTAAGATGACAAAAAATGCAGTTAAAAGCAAGCATTTACTATGCAGAGTTAGACAAGAAAAGGACTCGCTATGCCTAGCATAACGAGTCCTCTCAATATGACATGAATGGTTAAGATATTAACGTTGTAGGTTTTTCCGGCGGCTAATCATAAGCCCAATAAATCCTAAACCAAACATTAACCAAATATGAGGCTCAGGTATGTCGGTTCGTGGATCTCTAGGGCCACCAGTCCAATAAGTTTTTTCACTCCCTCCACACGTAGTGCTACCATCTAAAGTACCATCACCAGAACATACCGATTGTGAGCGTAAAGCTATATAATCGGCACTTAAGGCGTCATCACTTCTCAAAAAGTTTTTAAAAGTTTCGTTAGAAAACGCGTCGATATCTATTTTCCAAGCGGTTGTCTGAACTGGATCTGCTGAACCATTAGTGTTTAATCTGTAAACCATCTCCCATTCAACGCCATCAATAGGAAACCCGTTCAAATTACAACCATTACCACAGTCATTAGACTCTGTATCTAAAGCAAGTAGCGAAACATCTACAGGGTCACCATCATCTGATTGAGGTATTAACTGCACTATCACATTAGAGAGTGGATCGACATCACCCGCCAAACTAGCATCAAAATCACCAAAATCAATAAATAGACCTAAAGCTTCAGCATTCCATGGTTCGACAGTTACGAAAAAATATATGAAACCAGGATGAGTTTCATTATCTATTTGTACACTGTAGTTACCAACAACTGTACCTCCTTCTTCATTACTATTCCATGTGTTAGCCTCGATAACACCTGCTTTGGCTGAAATAGAAAAAACTATTGTCAATATCAACAATATAATAAACGTGCTTTTCATAATAAATAGTGCCCCGAATTGAGCTAATAAAGACCTCTGCCTTGTAAAAGCAAAAAACATTCCATTGATTTTAAGTGTAATTAAATCAATGCTTTATGTTTTGGTTCTGGCGATTCGGGGTAAGTGGCGTGTAAGTTTT
The DNA here is from genome assembly GCF_041379765.1 of Thalassotalea sp. Sam97. Taxonomy (NCBI): domain Bacteria; kingdom Pseudomonadati; phylum Pseudomonadota; class Gammaproteobacteria; order Alteromonadales; family Colwelliaceae; genus Thalassotalea; species Thalassotalea maritima. The sequence continues at coordinate 1,001,150 of NZ_CP166919.1, forward strand.
GTAAAAATTTTTGACACTAAAGTGGATTTAAAGTGCTGATCAGAAAATCTTAATTGAAGACAAAAAAGACGCCCTTGAGCGTTTTTAATCATGGAATTGGTGCGGTGATCTGGCTGACGGGCTACTTACCAAGCTCGGGCAAGATATGGAGTTCAAGCGAGCGCCACAGATCGTTAGCGGTATTTTCTTGGATTTCAGTTTTCTTAATTTCAAACCAATTTTTAGTAACTTGCTCAAATGTATTGGCATGAAGTTCTTGTTGCTGGCGTTGCTGATCGTCTTTGTAGTTTTTGGATCTATGCCTTTTGCTAGGTACCGTCCCAGAATGTGTGTCTCTCTTATTTTAATTTCAGTTTCAAATTACCTACTTAAATTGTTGGTTGTCACGGTACCCGTTAAACATTCTTATTGGCACTCGATTTATAACAAAATCTTTATAAAACAAGACTTTCAGACATAAAAAAAGACGCCCTTGAGCGTCTTTAATCATGGAGGTGGTGGAGCGGGGGGGAGTTGAACCCCCGTCCGAAAAACCTACATCCTCGGTCCTACATGCTTAGTCGTTTTACTGTTTAACCAGTCAGACGCCAAACGACAGGCTTCCTTCTGGTGAGTCTGATACGGTTTCGCGGTTCACCCTCAGACAAGGTTCCCTCGCTATCCTGTTTGGGGTGACCATCGCTTCTCAAGCCAACAGGAAAGGCTTTGAGAGGATGGCTAGCCTAAATTAAGCGGCTAGTGCGAACGTTTCGTCGTTTGCAACTATTGTTTTGCGGCTTTTTACCAGGCCAACCGCCCCTGGGCATGCACCTTGGGTTTCGTGAATCCCGTCGAATCCTAAATCCGCCCCGAGTATCATTTTACCGTTGGTGTACAAACTTACACGATTTAACGCTAAGTGAGTGATAAAGGGCATTCTAGCCCGTCTGAGGATTATGAGCAAGAGTTATATTTAAGCTCATTGTGTCTCAGTTTGTGTACCACCTTTTAGTTGGACAAATGTTATTCGATTTGATTCATTTTTCGCTTATATCTCTGGTTTTCTTATATTTAATTGGTTTTGCCAGTGAGGCCATTTTCCAGTGCATTCGCAAAAGCCTTTAATCGCTAGATAATATCGATAACTGGTGTGTGCAGAGCGGATCCAAAGCAATCGTTCTTCCATATACCAAATCAAATGCTTAAGTTTTATGCTGTAAGGATAGACGCCGAATCGCTCATGAATGGCTTTGGCTATTGTGACCATTTGCCAACACTTTAGCTCGACAGCGCTACTCTTGCCTTTTAACTTGTGGCGCATGATGCGAAAGACGTCTTTCTCAATTTTTGAGGTTGAGAAAGTCGTCATTTCGCCGAACCTATATAGCTCGCCATAACATCTACTCGGTTATGTCCCAGTAATTGAGAGCAATGCTTACGAGCCATCAAGTCGGATTGTTTGTCAGCCATTCGCTTACCATAAACAACAGGCGCGTCTTTGGAGGTGAGCTGTTTGTAGACTTCACATGCGAAGGCGGCACGGTTATCGTGGAACTTACCAAGCAGAGCCTGAGCACCAGAATCTCTGTATTCTTTGTATAGTTGGTTTCGCCATGTGGTGAGCTTGCCAACTTTATCAACAAGGCAGTGATCCTTACCAACCACGGCTTGCACAAAATGAAGGGTTTCCAGTTGTCGATTATTCGGAGTTATCAGGCGATCGGCTGTCCGTCCGCCCTTGGTTCCTCGCTGTATATTTATATGTCCGAGTTGATTAACTTGCTTAATTGCTTCACCCGGACGAAACAAAGCTACTTCGCGAAGACGTAGACCAAATTCACGCGCTAACATTACCGCTGCTTTTGCTTCGTCGTTTTGTAATTTCCCTAAAGCTTGTTGATATTGGTTTCTGTCTAATGACAGCGGAACGCTCTCTCTTATATGTGTTCGCTGAGACAAAACTTTCGATGGTGAGACTGTGAGTTTATTGTCACTACGCATCGTTGATAGTACGACATTGACAGATGATATTTGATTCTGTGCATAGCTTATCGACTTGTCCCCTGAGTTGATTTGCTCGTTGAGTTCTTTGCAATAAGCCGCAATATGTTGACTATCAATGTATCTAGCATCGACGATGCCAATAGCTTTACACCATGTGGCAAATTGCTTAAAGCGAGCGTGATGACTCGCTTTGGTTGCATACTTGCCATCATCGCCAAACCTATCATTTAGTGCTTGTTTACCCGCATAGGCGAGTTGCTTTCCGTAGCCAAAATTTCGTCCAGAGTGTGTGTTGTGTTTTTTCATGTATTCCCCTTAATTGGTAAGTAATAAACCGAATTAAAATGGGACGGTCGACCCTCATGAAAGCACCCTGTAGGCGGTGTGTTGACTTACCTTTCTATAGGAGTAAGCTGGTAACAAATTAATCCTTTATTTTGTTACCCACACCTCATCGAATATGGCGTTTTGCATATCGCAGAGATAGCGTTATGCAAATGGCTACAAAGCCTATTCGGATTGGGATAGCACTGGATGCACCGTGATTCTATCCCCGTCTGTCTCTATTTATGCCGCTCCGCGACAATAGAGACAGACTCGTGCACATCGTTGACCAATCATTTACTCAAACACCTCAGATAAAGAAGAATGAGAAGGCATGAGGTTGAGTTGAGTAATATGAGTTGGGACGATGTGAGGCACTACGATACCTAAGCGACTATATTTTTGCCGACAGCGACGCTGTGCAAACTTTCACGATAGATAGTAACTACCGCAGCAATTGGGTTTTGACTCTGTTTACTGAGTATCGGAGCAACAGTTCTCTGTTAACGAATGATAGGTATATTTTAAGAGGAGTAATGAGTTTTTTTATCTTGAAATGCTTTGTTTTATAGTGGTTTTTCAGAGCAATAATATGTTTTTTAGACATTGCAGTTTAAAATGAATCTTTTTCATGTAACTGATAGGATTAATGCGGTAACTTTTATATTAACTGCAAAATGAGACGTATATGGATATCAACTTTTCAGCTCTTCAAAGCGAAATAAATAGTAAGTTTACAAGTAACGGTTGGACTAAAATTTATGCTCTAGAGGATGACGATAGTGTCGGTAATAGTTGTGGAATATATTGTGGATTGGTTTCAGATCAATTCTTGAGCAAGGAGCTAGAAGATAACTCTTGGGGAATTTCATATTGTAGAGCTGCACCAGGGCTAATATTCGGCTTTGAAAATGGAGAAAGGAACTGGCGTTATGATAGGTTTTCAGACAATTGCGTTGAACCACTTTTAATATACCGACGTCATCCTATAACAAATAAACGCATTATTACTCTCTCTGATGAGTTCTTACTGTACTTTAATCTTTTCGAAACAAAAACAGACGACTCAATTACTTACTGTTGGTTCGACGATAATGCTGAGAGTCATGATGTTGTTGTTATCAACGCTAATGAAGCTAAGGTTAAAACTAAATTCTTACGGCAGTACTTGAATATCAGAAAAATGAATTTGTGTATTTACTTTGATAGTTCTCAGTATTCAAAGAGCAGCCTTGAGGAGTTGGGGTTAATTGCCAAAAATGATCTCATAAAGACCGAAGAAGCCATCTACAGTGATGGGTGCAGAGATATTGCTGATTACGGCATAAGGAACGACTTAACACATAGTTGGATGATGGGAAAAATTGTAATAACTAGGACTAAAGATTTCACCCCTAGTAGTTTTGAACATTTTACCGAAGGAGAGCCAGAAGAATATCATATCGGATATGATGAGTCTGGAGACGACGTATTCTTTACGTGCCAAGAGTCAAAATTAAGCAATTATTATAAAAGAATTGAAGGGGCACCATTTGTTTTGACTCCTGTCTATTTTGATAGAGACGTATTAAAAAAGTACTACGACAATCCTAAATATACTGTGGCAGATGGTAAAGTCAGTCTTGACGGCTTCTGGAGTTTACCAGTAGATAACAACATTGGTTCGTATGTATCTGTTTTTCTTGGAGACTTAAGTCGATTGCCAACGAAGGAGCAGAAATACTGGAAATCATATAATATTCCCCCTCAAGGCGGTATCAGCAAAACTAATCTATCAAGATCGTTTAACGGTGATTTTGCAACACCAGATGCTGTAGATAATTATTTTAAATATAAGTTGAAATCTTTCAATGAGACTTGGCATGCAAAATACGGTTGGTACATCTTTAAGCCATTAGCTAAAGGAGATATGCATTATTTGACAGCCTTGCATGTGCCATCAAAAGGCAACCAAAAGGAATTTGAAGAGCAAGTTTTAGCACTTACAAAAATAATTATTGATTCAATCAATGATAAAGAGCTAACAAAAAGCATTGCTGAATTATCGAAGGAAGCTAAGCGACTCGAAAAATTACAAGCTTACCTAGAGACTCATACAGGAGCCTCATTTACGGAGCTGATTGAGTATCTAAGAATGTTGCAACGTTTAAGGTCAACGAATGTCGCTCATCGTAAGGGAAGTAGACCAGATAAATCTGTTATATCGTACTTCAAATTAGATGCTGACAATTATTACGAGGCATTTAGCGAGATATTATTAAAGGCAATCCGGGTCATTAATACATTAGAGTATTACTTTCTTGAAGCAGAGAATAACTAGTTGGTTTTTTGTTTAGTAGTAGGGAAATGTCTTTGATAGCATAAACACCAAAAGCAGCTAAAAAGCTGCATTTGGTGCCAGTTAAATGTCGGCTTACTGGATGCCGGGCTAACTCTAACGAGGACTGCCACCCCCACACATCACCTCAAAGAGGTTTGTATCAAGCAACTTTTAGCGGTGCTTGGATACCGCCTCGCGTTATTTAATTAAGCGAGAATCCAACAATCATCGAAAGGTATATATCAACCTGACAACTAACTGTATGTGCATAGAATACCTCGTAAATCACTTCTTCATTATTTGAAACGACAGCTAAATTAACGGTGTTTTAATAATCTTTGCTAGGGCAGGGAAAGATAGCTCTTGATGTTTGTTTTGGGTATACCTTAAGCGCACTTAATCAAAACAAGTGCAGTAATGGTTGAATCCCTACTTATAGTGCACCAACGTATGAGCACTATTTAAAATGAACTGGGAACAACAATGTCAAACAGAATATATGCGTACCTGAGGGCATCAACTAGCGAACAAGATGCACAACGGTCAAAACAAGAATTACAATCTTTTGCTGAAGAGCTAGGGCAGAATGTCTGTCATTGGTTTAGTGAGAATGAAAGCGGGGCGACACTGGAGCGTCCTGAACTTTTTCGTTTACTGGATATCGCTGCCAGCGGTGATGTGTTACTTGTTGAGCAAGTAGATAGAATAAGTCGCTTGAATAAGGCTGATTGGGAGCGCCTTAGGGGGATAATTAACGAAAAGAAAATAAGGCTTGTTGCCCTCGACCTGCCAACGAGTCATCAGCAGCTAAAGGTTATTGGAGATGAGTTTACCGAAAGAATGCTCGACGCGGTGAATAATATGATGCTTGATATGCTCGCGGCAATTTCTCGCAAAGATTATGAGGACAGACGCCGACGACAGAAGCAAGGAATAGCTAAAGCTAAGCTGGAAGGGAAATACAAAGGCAGGCCCATAAATCTAGCCTTACATGAAAATATTAGTAACCTTCTGAGCGATGGCAAGAGCTACACCTATATCCAGAAAATACTTGGTTGTTCCCGTCATACTATTAGCAAAGTAAAAAAACAGGAGCTAAATAGCTCAGACTAGTTCTGAGCTATTGTAATTTATAGTTGTTAAATTTTTATTTGGCAGCTGGCAATATCTGAATTCGAGAACCATTTTATTTCTTCATGTTTAACGGTAGTGAATTCAGTTCCGATATCTTGTAAATGATTACCGAAGAAGAACATGTCTGGTTGTTTATGCGCAGTACCTTTGATTAATACTTTAGTGTTTTTGCTATTGGATGTCTCGACATAACCAAATTGATTATCAGCTGTACAGACAAGATCACCGGGCGTATATACAGCATCATGCCTCATTTTCCATACAAGGCGTTGTTGATAGTTATATTGTTGTCGTTCGCGACCCCTGCGCTCAGCCGCTAATAATCTTTCTCGATGCTGCTGTTCTTCATGGGCTTTAGCAAGTTCTTCATCGTGAATACGTTTGGCTTCATTTTTTGCAAATTGTGCCTTTTCGAAAGCAATCATATCTGCATACTTGCTATCAGAAGCTGAGGAATACTTCTTTAGCGCCGCAATCAATTCTTCAGCAGTATAGCGACCCTCCATTTCGTTGACGAACGCCGTTCCCCAAAACTCTCTTTCTTCACTAGACATTGGCTTAAGAAATGAGTCGATCTTATTTAATTCGTCATAAATCTTATCTAGAGAGTCTTTCGTGTTGTCATATGCTTTTTTAGTCCCCCAAATGGTATGTTCGAGAAGATGGTTCCTTATCTGAAGATCTGTACATTTTGTAGAGTGTTCGATAGAAGAGGAATCAATGTTACCGCACACAGTATAATTTAATGCAGCCAAATTTAGATTTACGAGATCACCAAGACCTGCTTGGGTTTGTTTACTAATTTTGAAGTCACCAAATGTATTCTTATATGAAAGAACTGGGCGGTATTGAAATTTTCTAAAGTTAACTTTTATGCCTGAAGATCTTAGAGCATTTAATCCGTCATGATTTTGTGCGAGTTCCAATTCCATCTCTTTCGCATCAAGGCGAGCCTGTTCTGGTGTGGTTGCACAGCCACTTAATAATGCACTGGCTCCTATAATTATTGGTAAGATAATATTTTTCATGTTTTCCCTATTATTGTTGTTGCTTTGGTGTGTAACTTTATTGTAATAAATTTGTTTTGATGGTGTGGCTTGATCGAGCATTCTAATGAAAATTAGGTAATATTCAACGAATATTATTTAGGTTACTAGCACGATACCGCGAGACGTATTACCTTATGGGGGGCGTCGACATTCTAATAGCGTACACAGGAAAGTTATAGTAGTGATATTAACGGTATTAATTTTCTGAAAGATTTATGTTGCTAGCCTAAAATTAATATCGTGGTAAGAGGTGTAATGCGCTAATGATTTAGTCACAGAAGTTAAAAAAAGCCCGCACATTGCGGGCTATAAAATACGTTATTAGGAAAACTCTTTTAACAGCTTTAAGTCTTCCATAGAGTCTTTTTTTAGTTCTAAATACAGGTGCTTACGATAAAATGGCTTCGTGTAATTTTCAGTCATACGGGTCGTACTTTGATCAATGTGACCAACTAATTGAGAGCTTATAGCTCCTGCCAAACCTTGCTCTCGAAAGCTAGTTATGAACGTTGAGCGGAAGCTATACGGAACCTTCTTCAAACCATCCTCATCAAAACGTTCTTTAATGACTTCTGTATTATCTAGGATGTATTTATTAAACCATTCTCGATAGTTGGTCGAGTAATATCCTGCACGAACTTTTAAATCAGTCCAAAGGGAACGGTGCGGACTTTTCAATGATTTTTGACGATTGTAAAAAGCTTCAAAACCCAATTTTAAGGCGATCGGGTGTAGAGGAATGTCTCGTGTACTTTGGCTGTTCTTAACGCTCTGATCAGATAATTGTTCAGTTACCTTTAGGTAGCACATACGTTCCGTACTGTCGTCATCTAACTTCACATCTTCAAAGTAGATGTCTTGAATGGCTAGTTGACAGATTTCGTTAGGTCTGGCGCCAGATGTTCGAAGTAGGACAGGGATCCAGTAATGCCAGTCCTTCTCTGGTTGAATGATAGCATCACATTGCCATATAGACGCAAGATCTGACTCGCTAAACCTAGCCCATGGTTTACCTTTAATCTCTTTTAATTGTTTATTCGATACAGGAGGCTGAGAAGGAACAGGATTCCTTTTAATAATGGTTTCACCACCATCAATATCCTCTAGTTGCTCTAGTACCCATTTGAAAACTTGGCGTATTCTTTGACGATGTTTATCGACCGTACTGAGCTGCAGCGTTATATCTACAATTCGACCATCCTTGTTTAGGAATTTAGTCCAGTCTTTAGCTTCTAGGTCAGAGAGAGACCAATTAGCATAAACTTTTGCTCGGGCTTTTGGCATCGACAGCATTAACTTAAACAGACCTTTGAAGTCTCGTTTTTTGTATTGGTGCAGTTGTCGGTTACCTAGGTAAAATTCAAGTTCATTGAGCGATTCATACATCTTTTTGGCGCGGTCATTATCTTTATGGCCTCGATATTCTGGCGAGTTCTGCCAGCGCTCCCAGTCGATGTCGTATTCACTCTCTAAATAGATTTTTTTTAATTCACTTAGACAAATCAGCTCAATATCGTCTTTGAGTGATGATGCCGCACTCGCAGGCATTGGAAAATGAGCAAACTTGTCTTGTTTATCAATGAGCTCCATTTCCTTTTCAAAATCACACGAGCTTTTCGCTTGCGCTAGACTGCCGATAAATTGCTTTCTCCGAACAAGTTTCTCTACACCTGATTGGTAGGGAATCTCATCTCTATTGAAGAAAATTTCTTCTGAATCTAAATAACCAGAAAACTCTTCTTCGGCTTGCTCTCGTAAATATGGCGATGCTTTCGTAGCAAGCGTTTCATGATCGTCTTCCAAACCGCATAGTAAGTTAGCTTCCGCGTCGAAGTCCGGTAATGGCATTGAAGCTAAAACGTGCCCTACATTGGTGATGGTAAGGACTTTTTTAACATGCCGAGTAATGAGTGAAATACCCAAAATAACATTCTCCACAATATCACTTTTAATTAAGTGGGCGTAATGTTCAACAAGCTCTGAGAATATTTGTGCTGCCAAATGAGCTCTAATTGAGTCTTTCGTTTTAAGGCTAAACTTTATCTCTTTAGGGTAATGTTGGCCTGTTGAAACATTTCGTCCGTTAACGCGATGGTTAAGTCGCTTGCGGAGATAATATGTTGAATTTCGCAAAAACAGGTAGGGGGATCGTTTTCCCCCGATTATTTGCGAATTAAGTTGAGAATTTTTGCTTGCAAATGAGTTGGTAGCTCTCATACACCGAATGTCCCATTTTAATTGCATAAAATGTGTCAGTGTGTGTACCAGAGAAAAAGGAATTTGGCTGGAGGCTTTGAATTTTCTGGGTTTAGAAGAATCCTAAATCCGCCCCAGATATCATTTCACCGTTGGTGTAAACTTTTACGATTTAACGTTAAAGTTAGTGATAGCGAGCATTCTAGCCCGTATGAGGTTTATGAGCAAGCGTTAAATTTATGCCCCTTGTGTCTCACTTTGTGTACCACTATTTATTTGGACAAATGTTATTCGATTAGATTCATTTTTAGCTTAAACTTTTGTTTTTATGAATCTTATTGATGTGACTATTTAGGATTCTGCCTAAAGATTCTCATTAACCTGGCCAATCTGAAGTTGAGCTTTGATGAGCGACCTAATTATGTTCTTAAGGTGAGTTGCTTTTATATACGACTTTGATGTTTGTAGCGGTGGGGATATTTGAAAAACTCAGTCTGCTACTTCTTATTTTCTAAACGAGTGTAGTCTATTTGTAGAGCTTTTAAATTAGTGTTAATACGGTATACTGATTGCCCTGGAGATTACAAAAACTACAATAAGAGGTAATGATGGCCCAGAATAAACTATTGGAAATTTATGAGAAATGGGGCAAGTTTCCGTTTGGCAACCGACTATTTTCTTGGTTTTTTGCTCGTTGGGCGCCATATTTCAAGACCATTAATCCACAAGTGGTGGAACTTAGAAATGGTTATGCAAAAGTGGTTATTCCAAAACGCAAAAGTGTTGAAAACCATATAGGCACGGTGCATGCGATTGCCGTTTGCAACGGTTTAGAAATGGCGATGGGGGCTGTGTGTGAAGCGAGTATTCCGCAAGATTTGCGTTGGATCCCCAAATCGATGACCGTTAATTACACCGCTAAAGCAGGCACCGATGTAACGTGCGTTGCCGATCTCGATGGCATCGAGTGGCTGCCTGGTGACTTTGGTGTGCCCGTTGAAGCCTTTGATGATAACGGTGTTTCAGTTGCTAAAGGCGTGATTACTGTTTGGGTGAGCAAAAAGAAAAAATAATCGAGTTTTAGCGAACAGCTAACGACGAGGTATAAAAAAGCCTGCTATTTGCAGGCTTTTAACTATCTGTTCTTGTGCTTCATGATACGACCTTGGTCGACCTTCCACTCTCGCTCTTTAATGTCACTGCGCTTATCGTGTGATTTTTTACCTTTACCTAAGCAAAACTCCAGTTTTACCCAGTTACGCTTCCAATACATGGATGTAGCAATGAGAGAGTAACCTTGGCGCTCTACCGCACCAACGAGACGATCGATTTCTCGACGGTTTAGGAGAAGCTTTCTATCTCGCCTTGGATCACAAACCACGTGAGAAGAGGCTGAAATCAGTGGCTGAATTTCGGCGCCAAGCAAATAGGCTTCGCGATTGCGGATAAATACGTAGCAATCAGAGATGTTAACTTTACCATCTCTAATAGATTTTATTTCCCAGCCTTGTAATTCTATTCCCGCTTCAAACTTATCACTTAAAGTATATTCGTGACGCGCTTTTTTATTTAACGCGATAGTATTACTTGGTTGTTTGTTCGATTTTTTCTTTGCCATAGTGGCGCCTATTATACGCAAACAATGGCTTAATGGTACTGCTTAACAACAAAAAAGTCGTTAAATTTTCATGGTGTGATTTTTATAATGCTTTGATATTATAAGCGCTGTTATAGGGGAGTATTAATGCCAGCTATTAATCGCAGTGCACTGGTTATGCATAGTGCCGCAGATATGTACCAGTTAATTAATGATGTTGCCGCTTATCCTGAGTTTTTACCAGGCTGCAGCGCTGCTAAAGTGCTTGCACAAGACAGCCAATCAATGACGGCGTCTTTGCAAGTCTCAAAAGGTGGTATTCAAAAATGGTTTACTACCGAAAACTCGCTAATTCACAATCAAAAAGTATCAATGACTCTTAAAGATGGGCCTTTTAAGCGTTTGTCGGGGCATTGGTTGTTAACACCGTTAAGTGACGAAGCGTGCAAAATTGAGCTGAGTTTAGATTACGAATTTTCAAGTAAGTTAATTGAGTTAGCATTTGGCAAAGTGTTCGATGCTTTAACTAACTCAATGGTTAATGCCTTCACCCAACGCGCTAAACAGGTATATTAATTATGTCATCAGAGCAAATATCAATCGAGCTTGTCTATGCACTACCAAGCGAGCAAACATTGTTGTCACTACTTGTTGATCAAGGCGCGACAGTTGAACAAGCTATCCAAGAGTCGGGTATTTGTGCGCAATATCCAGAAATTGATTTAAAAGTAAATAAAGTCGGCATTTGGAATCGTGCAGTGAAGTTATCACAAGTCGTTGAGGATGGTGATCGTATCGAGATTTATCGTCCACTGATTGCTGATCCTAAAGAAGTGAGAAAGCGCCGAGCTGAAAAAGCGAAACTCGAGGGCCGAGCAGATAAGGTTACCGGTGGCAGGGTTAATCCGTTGCGAAGTGGTAGTGATAAAGACGCGTAAATGCTTTTTAACAGAGCTTTCCTGATTACCAGCCTAACGCGCGCGCCACACGCGAACTTTTACAATCGTTCACTTCATACGGGTCTTCAGACCCGCCAAACATATCTTCAACCAAGGCGTAGTAATATTGCGCTTTGTCTTGCCATTCCATTGCTAGTGCAAAAACACTGTTAGCTTTCTTGGTGTTGTTCAATGGTGTACTGATTACGCTAGTAGGATCTGCTTTAAAAACCTGCACTAAAGGTTTATTGAATATACTGTCATAGCCGTGCAAATCATCACCATGTAGATTAACCAGTGTCATACTCATTTGTATATCGTTGCTTAATACGTATTTATGACCTTGAACAGCGCTGCTAGAGGTATGGTATAAGCCGCTAAATGTTAATACAGCGACAAGTAATGTGTTTTGTATTGCTCTTAACATGTTTGTTCCGTTTTAGCCTGTAATGAGTTTATCTGGTGACATGGTATGGACTTTTATTAATGATTAAGGCTATGTTAATTGTTTGTAAAGTGCTAGCGCTATACGTTAAACGGCCTGTTTTTTGAGTTAAACGGAACGAGACAAAGAAGCCAGCTTTGCTGCTGGCTCAGGTTTATGATTGGCCTTTATTTACTTTACTGCAATTTAGCTTGGTTACTAACATGTTGTTGCAACATCTGAAACCAGCTGACGAAACCAAATATGACTTGGCTCGTGATGTAACAGCGGTGACCAAATCATCTTTAATTCCAAATCTGCAATGGCAAATGGTGGCGGTAAAATTGCGTATGAGGGGTTGTCCTTTTGTAGGTTTGCCGCTTTACTTGGCAAGGTCGCAATGATTTGATCATCGTGTGCCAGTTGCATGGCAACATGGTAATTACGAGTGAAAATTTTTATGTCTCGTTGTTTACCAATGTTTGCTAATGCCTCATCAACCCAGCCGAGTTTTTGGATATCTTTTGGTGTCATCCCCAACCCCACGCCAAAGCCTGTTTTCGATACCCATACGTGTTTTGCCGTTAAATACGACTCCAAATTAAAGTTAGCTAGTATTGGGTTGTTAGCGGCTGTTAAACAAGCAAAAGTGTCTCGCCAAAGCAGTTTTTGATGAAACGAGAGCGGCAATTCGTTAAATTGATTAATTGCCATATCAATTTTACCATCTTCAACGTCGCGAAAGGTAACATCGCTAGGGGTCATGATATCAATGGTGATATTTGGCGCTAATGAGTTTATTTGTCGTAACAGTTTCGGTAGTAATGTTGATGCGGCATAGTCGCTAGCCATAATACGGTAGACACGAGAAGAGGTTTGAGGAATAAAATCGGCCTCTATATGCTGTAACGCCTCTTTGGTATCAAGCAGTATTTTGCGAATTTTTGGGGCTAAATAGCTGGCCCTGTCGGTTGGTACCATGCCGTCAGACGTGCGTACTAACACAGGATCATTTAGCAGTACACGCAGCCTTTTTAAGCTATTACTCATCGCTGGCTGGGTTATGCCTAAGTGACCCGCGGCTTTTGTGACATTTCGTTCACGCATCAGCACATCAAAAGCGCTAAGTAGGTTTAAGTCGATATCTTTTATATTCATATGATTTATTTAACTATAAAGCATATGAATAATAAATAGTTGATGTGGACTTTTTGTATTGAGTTATTTGCTAACCAAACGATTACAGTCGGAAATTTAGGGGTTCTCAGGGATATCCGAAGACCAACCCGTTAAATACTATAGACTAGCGTTAGCGATGTTTCGGTACGCGTTTTCGCTACATTGCCTTCAACGTCGGTATTATGATCAGCACTAAAGGCAAACTTTAATGCGAGCGACTCAATAAGTTTAGTGGTAATCGAGCTTACCGATTTTAGTTTACTGTTTTCGCCGTTTTCAGGGGCAATTTCTGCACTTAAGGTTTGCTTAAATTGCATGGTTGCAAAAAAACGTTGCTCATATGTAGCCGCCATACGAATAATAGCAGCGCTATCTGTTCGACCGTTTTGGTCATCTGTTGCCGCAACTTTTTCTATTTTCAGACCGGGACCAACTTCGGCGTCTAAATAGGCTGTATCTGTTTCATACCATCGGCGACCCCATCCAGCAGCAACCGAAGATTGATAATCAAAAGCATTAAAGCGATCATCCTCGTAGGCAGCAAAGCCGAATAAGTAGTTTTGCCCGCCTTCTTCGATGGTGTAGTTACTTTGTAGGGAAGTTAGCCATTTTTGATCGGTTGTTTCATAATCTTTTTCCCCACTATTACCGTCAGTAACTTCGGACTTTCGAGCAAACATATCAAAAATCCAGTTACTGCGTAATTTACCTATTTCATGGTTTAAGTCAGAACGTACTTTTGCAATAAAATAATCATTATCACTGGTATTAAAAAATGCGCCTATTTCAACTGCACCGGTTACTTCGGGTGGCTGAAGACTGCATTCAGGTAAACCAATAAATTCTTCAGGCGGAACTTCATCAGTAAAGTGATAGCACGTTGGGTTTTCTTTGGCGTTCAAAGCGTCAATGATATCAGCAATAGCGTTTTGGCTTACCGGCTTAGAGGCCGCAAACGAGATTGTAGGAATAAGTAAGGCGATAGTTAATGGCGTCAGAAATTTCATACACAGCTTAAAAGTTTTTATTATTGTCGAACCACGAATCCGTTTGCATACAGGGGTAAGCAAAAAGCGATATGATTATATGAAATAAAATGCTCAATTTGAACCTGTAGTGAGGGTTTTTAGTTAAGCGTGAGATAATAAAAAGGGAGCGAGGCTCCCTTGTAGACTTCTAAATTAACTAAGTTGCTAATTTAGCTTAGTTAATGATGGCTTTAAGTTTGCCGGCTTCGTATTTTTTGAACATTTTATTCAATGAAATAGGCTTAATACGACTTGCGTTACCTGCTGTATTAAACGCTTCATAGCGGTCTTTACAAATGTCATACATCGCTTGAGTACATACCGTTAAGTATTTACGAGGGTCGAATTCATTTGGGTGCTCAGCTAAAAAGCGGCGAATAGCTCCCGTTGACGCTAAACGTAAGTCAGTATCGATGTTTACCTTACGAACACCGTTACGAATGCCTTCTTGAATTTGCTCAACCGGTACCCCGTAAGTTTCAGGGATATCGCCACCAAATTCGTTGATTTCAGCTAGCCACTCTTGTGGAACAGACGAAGAACCGTGCATAACTAAGTGCGTATTGGGAATTCGCTCATGAATGGCACGAATGCGATCGATAGCTAAAATGTCACCTGTTGGTGGACGGGTGAACTTGTACGGACCGTGTGAGGTACCACAAGCGATAGCTAAGGCATCAACTTGTGTTTTGGCGACAAAATCCGCTGCTTCTTCTGGATCGGTTAATAGTTGATCGTGGCTTAGAATACCTTCTGCACCAATGCCGTCTTCTTCACCAGCCAAGCCGGTTTCCAAAGAACCAAGTACACCTAATTCGCCCTCCACTGAAACACCACAAGCATGCGCCATTTCCACGGTACGACGAGTAACGTCAAGGTTGTATTCATAGCTTGATGGGGTTTTACCATCTTCCATCAGTGAACCATCCATCATAACGGACGAGAAGCCCAACTGAATTGAACGTTGACATACTGCCGGCGAGGTACCGTGATCTTGGTGCATAACCACCGGAATATGTGGAAATTCCTCTACTGCGGCTAAGATCAAGTGACGCAAAAACGGTGCGCCAGCGTATTTACGAGCGCCAGCCGACGCCTGCAAAATAACTGGGCTGTCGGTATCGTTTGCCGCCTGCATGATGGCACGCACTTGCTCTAGGTTGTTTACGTTAAATGCCGGGATGCCATAACCATGCTCTGCCGCGTGGTCAAGCATCTGTCGCATAGAAACTAAAGCCATTATCAACACTCCTTTTCTGTGTGATAGCTGCGCCGAAATAGAAACTAACGGCGCTATTATTATGATTCAAGTTGTAATATTGTTGGGCAGTCTTTGCTGCTTACTTTTGTTTTTAAAACCAGGCTCTTGATTTTATTAAGCGTTGCCTGCACGCTCTTCTAAAATAGCCACAGCTGGAAGTTTTTTACCTTCTAAGAATTCTAAGAAAGCACCGCCACCTGTTGAAATATAAGATACTTTGTCGGCTATATCGTATTTATCAACCGCCGCTAAGGTGTCACCACCTCCGGCGATAGAAAACGCTGGCGATTTGGCAATCGCTTCGGCAATGGCTTTAGTACCTTCGCCAAATTGATCAAATTCAAATACCCCTACAGGACCATTCCAAACAATGGTTCCTGCGTCCTCTAAAATACTTGCCAGTGCCGCCGCTGAATCAGGGCCGATATCGAAAATCATTTCGTTATCTGCAACATCGTTAACTGCTTTTAAGGTAGCGCTCGCCGCTTCGCTAAATTCGGTTGCAACGACAACATCGGTTGGTACCGGGATATCACCATTGTTAGCTCTCGCATCGGCAGTTAAGCGTTTTGCTTCATCAATCAAATCTGCCTCAAATAATGACTTACCAACGTTGTGCCCAGCAGCTGCAATAAAAGTGTTGGCAATACCGCCACCAACAACCAGCTGATCAACAACTTTTGCTAGCGAATCTAATACAGTTAACTTGGTCGATACTTTGGAACCGCCAACAATTGCAACAAGTGGGCGTTTAGGGTTGTCAAGTGCTTTACTTAGCGCTTCTAATTCACCGGCAAGTAATGGTCCTGCACAGGCTACCGGCGCATATTTGGCAACACCATGAGTGCTTGCTTGTGCACGATGAGCGGTACCAAATGCATCCATCACATAGACATCACAAAGGCTCGCTAGCTTTTGTGATAATTCATCACAATTACTCTTTTCACCTTTGTTAAAGCGAACATTTTCAAATACGACTAACTCACCATCAGCCACATCAACGCCATCTAAGTAGTCTTTCTCTAAACGGACATTAATGCCTAACGCGTTTGCTAAATAATCGGCAACAACGTGCATTGAAAACTCGTCACTATATTCGCCTTCTGTTGGGCGACCTAAATGTGACATCACCATCACTTTTGCGTTTTGTGCTAACGCGAGTTTGATGGTCGGTAGTGCTGCTCGTAGGCGAGCATCTGAGGTGATGGCTCCATTTTTTACAGGTACATTTAAATCTTCACGGATCAATACGCGTTTAGTCGCTAAATCCAGATCGCTCATTTTAATAACAGACATAATAGTTCTCCGTTAAACCTATGTATTTCGCTAATATTTTTGTTTTTCGGTTTCATGGGGGGCGTGATTCATGGCCCATGCAGTATCTAGCATTCTATTGGCAAAGCCCCACTCGTTATCACACCATACAAGCAGTTTCACTAAGCGTTTATGGCTGACTCGAGTTGAGTTACCGTCAACAATCGATGAGTGTGGGTCGTGGTTGAAATCAATAGACACCAGAGGCTCTTTAGTAAAACCAAGAATTCCCTGTAAAGGACCATTTAAGGCATCACTAATGGCTTGGTTTACTTGTTCGATATCAACGTCAGTATTTACCGTCACACTTAAATCCATTGCCGTAACATTCACCGTCGGTACTCGCACCGCAATCGCTTCAAAACGACCTGAAAATTTGGGTAATATGCGCTCAATACCAGCGGCAAGTTTAGTATCTACAGGAATTATAGACTGGCTTGCTGAGCGTGATAGACGCAGGTCATCATGATATGCATCAATGACTTGTTGATCGTGCATTGATGAGTGAATGGTGGTTATCGTGCCACTCTCCACACCAAACGCTTGATCTAATACTTGGATAACCGGAACAATACAGTTGGTAGTACAAGAACCATTGGAGACGATTCGGTGTTGGCCGGTAAGCTGCTTATGATTAATGCCAAATATTATGGTTGTATCTACGTCATTTTTTGCTGGTTGAGAATATAAGACCTGTTTCGCTCCTTGTGCTAAATGTAACGCGGCATGTTCTCGATTGTGATAGATGCCTGTGCAGTCCAACACAATGTCAACGTTATATTGTTGCCAAGGTAGTTTTTGGGTGTCGGCTTCATGCAGTAAACGAATATCGTCACCAGCTACTTGTAAATGATTGTTGTGATACCGGACATCAAACGCAAAGCGTCCATGGCTAGTATCGTATTTCAGTAAATGGGCAATACCCTCAGGTTTGGCAAGTTCGTTGATTGCTACTACCTTGAATTGGTCGGTACGGCCTGTTTCATAAAGCGCTCTTAATACGCTGCGGCCAATGCGGCCAAATCCATTAATTGCAATATTTATTGTCATTGTAAAAAAGGCCGGGATCCCCCGGCCTATATCTTTTTAGTCGAGTAACTCGCGTGCGGTATTAACCACGTTGTCTACGGTAAAGCCAAACATGGCGAATAGTTCATCAGCAGGTGCTGACTCACCAAATGTAGACATACCAATAATGCGGCCATCAAAACCAACATATTTGTACCAGAAGTCTGCAATACCTGCTTCGATAGCCACGCGAGCCGTTACATCGCTAGGTAACACTGACTCGCGATAAGCGGCATCTTGTGCATCAAAGGCATCGGTTGATGGCATAGAAACAACGCGGACTTTATGGTTAGTAAGTTGGGCAGCTGCTTGCATTGCTAACTCTACTTCAGAGCCGGTGGCAATAAAGATTAAGTCAGGCTTGCCTTCACAGTCTTTTAGAACATAACCACCACGAGCAATGTTTGCTAGCTGCTCGGCGTCACGCTCTTGTTGTTGTAAAGCTTGACGAGTGAAAATTAACGACGATGGACCATCGTTGCGTTCGATTGCCATTCTCCACGCTACCGCTGACTCAACCGCATCACATGGACGCCAGTTGTATAAATTAGGGGTAAGACGCAAGCTAGCAAGTTGCTCAACAGGTTGATGAGTTGGGCCATCTTCACCCAAGCCAATAGAGTCATGTGTGTAAACAAAAATGCTGCGCTGCTTCATTAACGCCGCCATACGTACAGCATTACGAGCGTATTCAACAAACATTAAGAAGGTTGCACCATAAGGGACAAAGCCACCGTGTAAGGCTATACCGTTCATGATTGCCGACATACCAAATTCACGTACACCGTAAAATAGGTAGTTGCCTGATGCGTCTTCTGCTGAAATACCTTTAGAGCCAGACCATAAAGTTAAGTTAGAACCTGCTAAATCAGCTGAACCACCAATAAACTCTGGTAGTACAGGGCCGTATGCTTCTAAACAGTTTTGGCTTGCTTTACGAGTGGCGATATTGGCAGGGTTTGCTTGCAGTTGTTCAATGTATTGTTGTGCATGAGCTTGCCAGTTAGCAGGTAATTCACCGCGCATACGGCGTTCAAATTCACCTGCAAGCTCAGGATATTCTGAGCGATAATCTTCAAACAGTTTGTTCCAAGCCGTTTCTGACGCTTGGCCTTGTTGTTTAGCATCCCAAGCACTTGCAATATCCGCTGGTACTTCAAACGGCGCGTGCGGCCAATTTAAAAATTCACGAGCTGCGGCAATCTCAGCGTCGCCTAGTGGCGCACCATGACAGTCGTGACTGCCGCTTTTGTTTGGTGAGCCATAACCTATAACCGTCTTCGTACAAATCAACGTAGGCTTATTGGTTTCAGCCTTCGCTGCTTTAATGGCCGCATCAATTTGTTCCGGGTTGTGACCATCAACGTCACGAACAACGTGCCAACCGTAGGCTTCAAAGCGAGCAGGGGTATCATCAGAGAACCAACCTTCAACGTGGCCATCGATAGAAATCCCATTGTCATCCCAAAAAGCGATGAGCTTGCCTAAGCCTAGTGTGCCGGCTAATGAACAGGCTTCGTGCGAGATGCCTTCCATTAAGCAGCCGTCACCCATGAATGCCCACGTATAATGGTCAACAATTGCAAAACCATCGCGGTTAAATTGGGCTGCTAAGGCTTTCTCGGCAATGGCAAAACCGACAGCGTTAGTAATACCTTGGCCTAGTGGACCTGTCGTTGTTTCTACGCCAGGTGTATAACCAAATTCTGGGTGGCCAGGCGTACGTGAATGTAACTGACGGAAGCTTTGTAAGTCATTAATAGTGACATCGTAGCCAGATAAATGTAATAGCGAGTAGATGAGCATTGAACCGTGACCATTTGACAAAACAAACCGGTCACGATCACTCCAATTAGGATTAGTTGGGTTGTGCTTTAAATGATCACACCATAATACTTGTGCAATATCCGCCATGCCCATAGGGGCACCAGGGTGGCCAGAATTCGCTTTTTGTACGGCATCCATGCTTAACGCACGAATGGCATTTGCCTGTTGTTGACGTGTTGGCATTGTCGCTCCACTGATATAGATATACTTATTAAAAACCGCCCGTATTCTCGCTTAGTACGCGTTGATGTGCAATGTAAAACCCTTGTTTTATCAAGAAAATATTACATTACTCAGTGGGTACCTTGGCACTGACTCGGGGTAGAATGTTTTATCACCGTTACAAGGAGCTGAAAAGCAAAGTGAAATAGCACTGTAGTAACTTGTTGTAACTCGTTATGAAAGGTTTTATTTTGCCTTTCTTTTGCTTCCAGAGCAAGGGCGATTTTGGCGATTATTATAGTCTAAATTGTGTTGTTGGCAGAGGTGAAGTGTGCCTCAACAATGATGGTTGCCTGTAAGTTATTGAATGTTATGAGTTTCATTTTTTTGTAAGTTTTAAGTGCTGGTTACTGTTATATAAACTTTCTCCCTTATAACGATTTAATCTGTTAAAAGCTTGTAACTGTACTTGTGAGGCGATAGAGTGTTTTTTGTTATCAATAATAATTAAGTTGTTCAGGGCCTGTGTCATGAATCGAAAATCTTTGAGAGGTGTCAATTTAGCAACGGTGTTTATTACCGTACTGTTGTTGGCGATAAGTGCTGGACTGTCTAGTAGTAAGGCCTCTCAAGAGTTAGACGTTAGCGACTCTGTAGTAGAACAAAAATAATAAATAGTTTTTGCGAGCGTCATTGAACCCTGTGAAGCAGGGTTTTTTTATGTCTGTGAAACTCACTTGGCAGGCAACCGGGGGGAGCTGGCGTCCCTGAGAGGAGTCGAACCTCCGACCTAGCGCTTAGGAGGCGCTTGCTCTATCCAGCTGAGCTACAGGGACATACGTTGTAGGCATCGTTATTGGTGCTAGCTATGTCTACGTTAGCGAACATCTATTTGATTGTAAACGACTTAGTGCCTTTTACGCATAGATTTAAAATAAAGCGTTAATGAACCGCGTCGTAATACTCGGCACGGCCTAGAAGCAGGATGTTAGCTGCCATAAAGCCACTCGAAAATCATATCGCAAAGTATTATGATGGTTAATCAATAGCGCTTTACACTTTACGTTGATGGTCTCACCATCTTTATTGGTTTTGGAAAATACTGTGCAAAATGATCATGACAGCATCGGCTCGGTAAAAGTAACTAAGGGTTATCGCAAGAACCATGGACTTGCAGAACTTCAGCAAATCCCGATACAGCAGTATTTAGCCGATATTGTTCCTTTGCCTATTGCGACATCACGTACCGATATTCCTGAATTAGAAAACAGCTTTTCAAGTATCCTAGCCAATAGCATTTATTATGGTATTAGAGACTTTAACCATACGCCGCTACCACAACATCATAACGACAATAGGTCGCTGCAAGCCTTACGAGCATCCTGTTTGATTGGTCGCCGAGTATTGATCGCTTGCGCACAGTGGGACTTTCGCGCTAAACAACTTAAAGGTTATTTACAGCTACCTAAAAAGTGTTTGCATATATTTATTTACATCGAGAATGCGCAAGCAGAAATAGTAAAAATCATTCCTCTTGGAGACAGCGAAAAGGCTCTTGTTAGCTTTATATGGCAAGGCGATATGCGTTCAGGTGAGCAAGCACCTGTAGGTCAATATCAGTTAATTGTCTCAGCGATTGTTGATGGCAAAGTGATGCAGTTAACGCCACTAATAGCTGAGCAAGTAACGCAAGTAACGGTCGCCACGAGCCGAAAAGAAACGTGCTTGTGGTTGGCTAATGGACAAACTGTACAGCTAAGTGATGTGCAATATATAGAGCGAAAATAACACCTGGCGAGGAATGTTTGAGCGGCCGGGTTAATTACCATAAGATAAAAGTTTTAGTGATTTTAATATTGAATACGGGGCTGTGGTCGGTGTAAACACGCCCTACAATTAACGGGAGACGATAATGGATGTAACCAGTGGCGCGAGTCCGCAGTCCGCGGCCACAGTGTTCAACCCTGTACCATGTTTGCAACAAGAGGCTTTTGCCGGCGAGTTAGCGCAATTGCGTGTGCAGGCAGGGCAGTTACAGCAGTTGTTCAACGTGATGCCTATGGGCGTTATCGTTATTAATGATGACGGTGTCATAACTAATGCTAATGAGGCGGCACAGCAGTTATTTGCATGTACATTAGTAAGCAAAGTATGGGTTGACGTGATCAAGCAGTTTTTTCAACCTAAAGAAGATGATGGCCATGAAATATCGCTAGTTAATGGTCGTCGTATAAAGTTGGATATAGCCGCGTTTAATGGTAACTCCGGGCAGTTAATTTTACTTACCGATTTAACAGAAACTCGTTTATTGCAAGACGAAATTAGTCAGTTGCAACGATTATCGGCACTTGGGCAAATGATGTCTACGCTAGCACATCAAATTCGTACGCCGCTGTCTGCGGCACTGCTTTATAGTGCTAACTTACAAGCCGATAATTTATCGAGCGAGACCAAGCATAAATTTCAGAATAAGCTGTTGTTGCGACTACAAGAGCTTGAAAAGCAAGTCAGTGACATGCTGTTGTATGCTAAAGATGGTCGCAAACAAGTGGTTGGCGTGGTTAGTGTTGATGATATGATCCGCAAAACATTACAGCAGTTAGAGCATTCGCAAAAGCAATCTAATGCAGAGCTACATTATCAGGGGGCAGGGCCTGCGCCGGTTAACGTAGTTGCTAATGAAACAGCCCTTATGGGGGCATTACAAAACCTTATTCAAAATGCCATTGAAGCGGTTAATGTTGACGCTGTCGTAGAAATTACGGTGGTAGTCGATAAACAAACCGTTTGGATTGATGTGATTGATAACGGTGATGGAGTGGCAAAACAAGACGTAGACAAAGTCTTTGAGCCCTTTTATACCTCAAAAATTCAAGGTACAGGGCTTGGGCTTGCGGTCGTTAAAGCCGTTGCTCAAGCACATCATGGTGATGCGAGTGTAGTTTGTAGCCCTGTGGATGGGGGACATTTTCGTTTGAGTTTACCTTTATACGTTGCTAGTAAACGAATATAAATTGCATTGGTTAATCGCATTGTTAAACGTAGGTTATTAAATATTAGCAACAGCGCAAGAACGAAAAAGCTAGTAACCGATCACTTCAATGCTGTGATTTTGACTGATTAATATCACTGTGCAGAAATCTGAAAGTATAAAAAGAATAAGAGACCAAGTATGTCCCAGCAAGTTGTTTTGGTCGTAGAAGACGACTCAGGCTTACGCGAAGCTGTTGTTGATACCATAGCTTTATCCTCATATCGATGTCTTACGGCAGATTGTGCCGAGCAGGCGTTGGTTATTTTAAATCAACAACCAATTGATTTAGTCGTTACGGATGTGCAAATGGGGTCGATGGATGGCTTAGCGTTACTTAAAAATATTCGCGCCCGATGGCATGCTATGCCTGTCCTTGTTATGACAGCATTCGCCAGCATCGACAATGCGGTTGAGGCGATTAAAGGTGGTGCCAGTAATTACATCGCTAAACCTTTTGCCCCACAGGTGTTGCTGAATATGATAGAGCAATATATGCCGCTACCAGTCATTGATAAAGAGCAGCCTATTGTCCAAGATGAGAGTAGCTTAAAATTACTCAGTTTGGCTGACAAGGTTGCCCGAACAGATGCATCGGTGATGATTTTAGGACCGAGTGGTTCAGGAAAGGAAGTTTTATCTCGTTATATTCATCAGCGTTCTCGGCGTCAACAGGGGCCATTTGTTGCGATAAATTGTGCTGCGATCCCTGAAAATATGTTAGAAGCAACCTTATTTGGTTATGATAAAGGGGCTTTTACAGGGGCCATTAGCGCGTGTCCAGGTAAGTTCGAACAAGCGCAAGGCGGGACTATTTTACTTGATGAAATCACCGAGATGGACTTGGCTTTGCAGGCCAAAATTCTTCGTGTTATTCAAGAGAGAGAAGTTGAGCGATTAGGTTCGCGTAAAGTTATTAAGCTTGATGTAAGGGTCGTTGCGACCTCTAACCGAGACCTCAAAGAGGCCGTTCAACAAGGGGTCTTTCGAGAAGACCTATATTATCGTTTAAATGTTTTCCCATTAAAGTGGTTGCCTTTAGCAAAGCGCCCCGGCGATATTTTGGTTTTGGCGCAGTCGTTTGTCGAACGTTATCATGGTCGCGGTTGTCGTATTAACGACTGCGCGCAACATAAGCTCTTGGGGTATCACTGGCCGGGCAACGTTCGCGAGCTTGATAATGTGATTCAACGCGCGTTAATAGTCAAAACAGCAGAACACATTAGCGATGATGATATTTTACTTGAAGATCATATTTACTTGGCAGAACCTTCATCGTCCCCGGTGACAGCGGTAACCAAAGCAGACGAAAATCTTGGTAGTGAACTTAAACATCAAGAGTTTCAAATTATTTTGGATGTGATGCAGTCTTGCGAAGGCTCACGTAAAGATATGGCTGAGCGGCTTGGCATCAGCGCTCGAACCTTGCGTTATAAACTTGCTAAGATGCGCGAGTCTGGTATTGAATTACCTGCGTAACAAAGCCAAGTAATAGAATAAAAAATATTAATCGGATAATGACTCACATCAGAAGTTTGCTAGACTCAAGCGATAGTGCTGGATCTGCTTTATCGATTAATCAACGATTGAATTCTGTTAAATCATCACCATATGTGTTGCTTATACCGAGAAAAATCGAGAATTGACCAATTCAGAGCCTGAACAGGAAAAGTTAAAACTATGATCCCTAAGTTTGTTAAAGTGGTAGTAACCACGGTGACCATATTGCTGCTATCAGCGTGTAGCACAACCTCGCAGTCTCAGGATCCTCGCGATCCATTAGAATCAATAAATAGACCTATTTGGACATTCAATTGGGATTATGCTGACAAATACGTGTTTAAACCGGTAACCGAGGTTTATGTTGATGTCGTGCCGACACCGGTTCGTAATGGTGTTTACAATGTTGCCCTCAACCTTAATGAGCCCTTCACTGCGGTCAATAATGTATTGCAAGGCAAGTTTCAGCGAGCAGGTGTGGCGGTTGGACGCTTTGTTTTAAACTCAACGGTAGGCTTACTTGGTTGGTTTGATGTCGCCAAACATGCCGACTTGCTGCGCGAAGAAGAAGAGTTTGGTGAGGTTCTTGGTTATTACGGTGTGGCTGATGGCCCTTATTTAATGCTACCTGCACTGGGTCCAAGTTCGGTGCGTGATGAGGTTGGCGACTTTGTTGATGGCTATTACTGGCCACTAGCGATTATTGACTTTTGGCCTAATGTTGCGCGTAATTTAGTGATCGCCTTAGAAACCAGAGCGTCATTAGCTGAGCAAGAAGCGTTATTAAATGAGTCATTGGATCCGTACGAGTTTGTGAAAAATGCCTATTTCCAAAATATTCGTTATCGCTTGTATGATGGTAATCCACCCGTAGAGATTAACGAAGAGCAAGAACAAGAGCTGGACGAGCTACTTGAAGAGTTTTAAACCAGTACCGTGTACTTAATAAAAAAACAGGCGCTTGCTAAATGTAAGCGCCTGTTTTGATCTTAACAGTTAATAATGAGCTGACAAAGCCGATATTAATTGTTGTCAGAGGCTTGTCGCCGGTTAAATTGCTCTACTGCTGCATCGATGTGTTTACTTAGAAACATCAATGATATAGGACGTAAAATAACAAAATAGGCAACCAGTACCAAGGCCAATGGCAAGACAAATAACCAAGAGTCGATTTTTGCCAACAATAAAAATGGCGGTATCAATATCAACAGCTTTAACAGATTAAGTGCAAACTTGGTCGGCGCAGGCATTTTATTATTCGCAAGCTCAATAATTTGTTGTTTTTCTGAAAAATTAAAGGCTTGTAACTGCTCGAATTGATTGGAAGAAAAATAGAATTTCATACGGCATCGTCTAAACTAGTTTAAGCGTTATTGTAGCAAACTCATCACCGCCAGCAAACTGAGACAAGAGAAAATATCGCGCATTCAAGCGCTAATCTGTAATTATAAATTTGTTGTTTTTTTAAGTACCTAAATCTTTTTGCTTTTGCTACAATTGCGCCAATTTTTAAAAACAGGTTAAGAAAAATGAACGTAATTGAAGGATCTTTTGTTGCTAGCGGTAAAAAGTTCGCTATCGTAGTTTCACGTTTTAATAGCTTTGTTGTAGAAAGCTTGCTTGAAGGTGCTGTTGATGCCCTTAAGCGTCACGGTCACGTTGATGATAATGACATTACAGTGGTTCGTGTACCGGGTGCTTACGAGCTACCTGTAGCAGCGAAAAAACTAGCGAAAAACGGTGAATACGACGCGGTTATCGCCATTGGTGCAGTAATCCGTGGTGGTACGCCACACTTTGATTTTGTTGCTGGTGAGTGTAACAAGGGCCTTGCTCAAGTGGCTATGGAATTTGATATTCCTGTGGCATTTGGTGTAATTACTGTAGACTCTATTGAGCAAGCAATCGAGCGTTCAGGAACTAAAGCTGGTAACAAAGGCGCAGAAGCTGCATTAAGCGCCCTTGAAATGGTTAATGTATTAGAACAACTGTAGGTATAAAGATTTGGCTAAACCATCTCCTCGCAGAAAAGCACGTGAATTAGCAGTGCAAGCTGTGTATTCATGGCAACTAACTGGCAATGACATCTCTGACATTGAAGCAAATTTTATTGCGGATAATGCAAAGCGTCGTTTTGAAATCGACTATTTTTCAAAATTGGTACGTGGCGTAGCCGCTCGCACTGGCGTTTTAGATGCGGCCATTGCGCCTCATGTCGCGCGTCCATTAGATGACGTTGACCAGGTTGAGAAAGCAATTTTACGTGTTGGCATTTACGAGCTAAGCGAATGCAAGGATGTACCGTATCGCGTGGTTATTAACGAAGCTATTGAATTAGCAAAAGCATTTGCTGCCGACGATAGCCACAAATTCGTTAATGGCGTTTTAGATAAGGTCGTTAGTGAGTTTCGTCCAAACGAATAATCTATATTCTGTTTTATGAAAGAGTTTGAATTAATCAAACAATTCTTTACGGCACAGCCTGTTGCTCGTAAAGATGTGACATTGGGCATAGGCGATGACTGTGCCCTATTGTCAGCCGGCGGTGATAACCTTATTGCGGTCACAACCGATACCTTGGTGGCCGGCGTTCACTTTCCTGTTGACACTCACCCTCGCGCTATTGGCCATAAGGCTGTGGCGGTGAATTTGAGTGATCTTGCCGCTATGGGGGCAATGCCAAGCTGGATATCGGTGGCCATCACATTACCTAGTGTTGATGAGTCATGGCTTCGCGAGTTTAGCCAAGGAATGTTTGAACTTACCGAATACTACAATGTACAAGTGATTGGTGGCGACACCACGCAAGGTCCACTCAGTATTACCATTACTGCCCAAGGCTTAGTGCCTGAAGAGCGTGTGCTACGGCGTGATGGTGCGCAAAACGGTGACTATGTTTTTGTGACCAACACGGTCGGTGATGCCGGCTTAGCATTAGCTGCGATTAACGGTCAGGTAGACTTGGCTGAGCAAGACCGGCAAAAGGTCATGAAAAAGCTTGATTTTCCTAAGCCACAGGTACTTGTTGGACAAATGATCCGTGAATTCGCTACAGCAGCGATTGATGTTTCAGACGGTTTATTAGCTGATTTGACCCACTTATGTAAGGCATCAACGCTCGGTATTGATCTAGACGCTGATAATATTCCAATGTCAGAAACATTACTTACAAATCTTGGTAAAGAACAAGCGATAAATATGGCATTAACCGCGGGCGACGATTATCAGTTAATTTTCACTGTCCCGGCGACCAATAAAGTTGGTGTTGAAACAGCCATGGCGCACGCCAATGTCGATTATCGTTGTTTAGGACAACTTAACCCATCGCAAATCATTCAAGTGTTTCATAATGGCGAGCCATTTAACGTCAGCCAACCTGGCTTTGAGCACTTTTCTTAATAAACCAATAAGAGCGCTATATGAACGAAAATAACCCACGTAAACTATTTAACCTGCGTAATCCCGTTCATTTTTTAGCACTCGGCTTTGGTAGCGGCTTAGCGCCAAAAGCACCAGGCACCTTTGGCACCATCGCGGCACTGCCATTTATATTTTTGCTGGCTCAATTTTCTACTAATGTATTTATTGTTGGTGCCGTGGTTATTTCGTTACTTGGCATTTGGATTTGTGATAAAGCATCGAAAGATGCTGGCGTACATGATCACGGTGCTATTGTCTGGGATGAAATAGCAGGCTTTACCATCACCATGATCGCTATCCCGCTGTCGTGGCAAACCTTGTTGATGGGTTTTATCATTTTTCGTATCTTCGATATCATTAAGCCTTGGCCGATTTCACTAGCTGATAAAAAGGTTGGTGGTGGCTTTGGTATCATGTTAGATGACATTATCGCTGGTATCTTAGCGCTTACCTTAATGCACATCATCTTCTAGTAAACTTCTACCCGTGATTAACGCACACTTAGTTAAACACTGATTGCGCTTCGCTTTGTAACGGACGACCGATAATGACGATAGATGTTATCAATCCAAATCAATATCAAACCAAATTATGGAAAAACGGCAAGGGACAAACCATAGAACTTGCCATGAATAGCGCGGGTTGTGATGAGCAGTTTGATTGGCGCATTAGTAGCGCAACCGTAAGTGAGGAGGGGATATTTTCCGATTTTTCCGGCTATCATCGTCATATGGTATTAATTGAAGGCTATGGTTTAACGCTTAGCCATGACAACGGCCAAATCGATCAGCTTAATATTCCACTCGATGTTGCAAGTTTTGACGGTGGTTGGCAAACCAATAGTAAACTAGCTACTGGCACGATTAAAAATATCAACTTAATGACTAACAAAGACTCGTATATGGCTGATGTACAGACATTTGTGGTATGTCAGCAACAGCCTATCAAGCCTGCTGATTTGGTGTTTGTCATTTCCTTAGCAGATGGTTTGGCACTTTCTAGCGATGACAGTAAAGCAAATCTTACTCAATTTAGTTTAGCGACGATAACTCACGCGATAGAGGAAATTATCGTCTCTGGTCAGCAAGTTATCGTGTTTAGGCTAACTCAAATAAATCGCTAATTAATGGCCGTAAACTGCTCATTGCAAATGTGACTAGTTAAACTCATCAATTTCGATAATTTTCGCTTGGTTATTTTCCAAGCCAACAATAGCTTCCATCCACACGTAACGATTTAATCGTTTTGAGCGATAGCGAATAATAATCTTCGCTTCTTTGTTGCCTAAGTACTCAGTCGAAATGACTTTTGCATCGGTACCCCGGCGTGTGGTGCTTTTATGCCCTTTGGCCAGATACGTTAGATACTCTTGACGATCGTAGTGAACTTTAAAGCCTACATAGTCAGAGCCCTGACTTACGGTAACAGCCAGTTGCGATGATAAAATCTCACGTAACAAACGCGGATCTTCGGTTTTGTGATAGTTTATGACTTGTTGCGCAATGTGATTAATGTCTTGTTCAGAAAGCTCCTCTAGCGCTAAGGCAAAGCTGTTCTTCGACAAGACGACCACAAGCAACCAAACAAATATTCTCATACCATGCTCATTAAACGCATCCATTAGCACAAAGTGAAGGTTCCTTATTCACTTCCCAAGTCTCGATTATGGCCTGTGCTACTTAATTATTCCGGTATCAGGGATGTTGTTGTGTTGTTAAAATTTATAGTCTCTCGGTTAGCATAACGTATTTGTATTAGGGAATGCTAGATTTATTTGGACTAAGCCAAAAAACCACCAAAAATTAACCGTTTAGATTCTTTTTTGAACAAAAAGATGTTAATAATAATGGTTGGAGTGACCGCATTCATCGCATGTTAATTTGGTGAGCAAGGCGGGGCTAATTACTTCCATGTTATCGCTGAACGCTTATTGACGGTGGGCATACAAACCCAGTTGTAAGCGTCTGGTCTTCGATAGCGCGAATATATAATCAGAAGATGTTAAAGGTACGAATATGCTAATAGGCATTCCTAAGGAATCGCTTGCCGGAGAAAATCGTGTCGCTGCGTCGCCCGCATCAATTGAGGCATTAATAAAGCTTGGTTTTGATGTGCTGGTCGAGCATGGTGCGGGTGATAAAGCAAGCTTCAATGACGATGTTTATCGTAAAGCCGGGGCTACCCTTGGCGATACCAATACCGTTTGGCAAGCAGATCTGGTATTAAAAGTAAATCAACCCAATGATAGCGAAGTTGACCTTTTGACAGATGGTGCTCATTTAGTGAGTTTTTTAGCGCCAGCGCAAAATGAAACATTGCTTGTTAAATTAAAAAATAAAAATATTACCTCCTTGGCGATGGAGATGGTGCCAAGAATGACTCGCTCGCAGTCGATGGATGCGCTGAGCTCAATGGCAAATATCGCCGGTTATCGAGC
Organism: Thalassotalea sp. Sam97; assembly: GCF_041379765.1. Classification (NCBI taxonomy): domain Bacteria; kingdom Pseudomonadati; phylum Pseudomonadota; class Gammaproteobacteria; order Alteromonadales; family Colwelliaceae; genus Thalassotalea; species Thalassotalea maritima. The sequence goes on from NZ_CP166919.1 coordinate 1,031,342, forward strand.
GGTGGTTGAAGCAACTAATCATTTTGGCCGATTTTTAACGGGGCAGATCACTGCTGCTGGCAAAATTCCACCAGCGAAAGTCATGGTCATTGGTGCTGGTGTTGCCGGTCTTGCTGCTATTGGCACGGCAGGTAGCCTTGGTGCTGTTGTCCGTGCTTTTGACACTCGACCTGAAGTAAAAGAACAAATAGAAAGCATGGGCGCGGAATTTCTCGAACTTGATTATCAAGAAGAGGAAGATACCGGCTCAGGTGACGGCTACGCCAAGGAAATGAGTCAAGCGTTTATTGATGCCGAAATGGCACTATTTCGCGAGCAAGCTAAAGACGTTGATATCATTATTACCACGGCAATGATCCCAGGTCGCCCAGCGCCCAAATTAATATTAAAGGATATGGTTGAGTTGATGAAACCGGGCTCGGTTATTGTTGACTTAGCGGCTCCTGGTGGCGGTAATTGTGAATTGACAGTTCCAGGTGAACTGACCGAAGTTAACCAAGTTAAAATTATTGGTTATACCGATCTTGTTTCACGCTTGCCGAATCAGGCGAGCCAACTCTATGCCAATAATCTGGTTAATTTGCTCAAATTATTGTGCAAAGATAAAGATGGTAACATCGATATCGATTTTGATGATCAAGTTATTCGTAATATGACCGTCGTTAAAGACGGTGAAATTACCTTCCCGCCACCGCCTATCAAAGTATCTGCAGCCACACCAGCACCAGCTAAATCACAGGTTAAAGCTGAACCAGCAAAAGCTAAGCAAACATCACCTATGGTCAAATACGGTGCAATGGCCGTTGGTGCCGTGTTGTTTGCTCTTGTTGCACGAGTGGCTCCGGCTGAGTTTTTATCACACTTTACCGTATTCGTGCTGGCCTGTGTGGTGGGTTACCATTTGGTATGGAATGTAACTCATGCTCTTCATACCCCTCTGATGAGTGTTACTAATGCGATTTCAGGCATTATTATTGTCGGAGCATTATTGCAAGTGGGTAGTGATAACCTGATTGTCCAAGTTCTTGCTGGTATAGCGGTGCTTATTGCCAGTATCAATATTGCGGGTGGCTTTTTCGTTACCAAGCGTATGTTGAAAATGTTCAGAAAAGGGGGGGAGTAATGATGAGTGAAAGTATGATCAGTGCATCTTACATCATTGCCGCTTTACTGTTCATTATGTCATTAGGTGGTTTGAGTAAACAAGAAACGGCCAGCTCAGGTAACTGGTGCGGTATTGTTGGTATGGTCATTGCGTTAGTGGCAACCATTGCTAACCCAGCAGTGAGTGGCGTTGCCATTATCATCGCTTGCATGGTGGTTGGCGGTGCTATTGGCTTATTTTTGGCGCGAAAAGTTGAAATGACCGAAATGCCAGAACTTGTGGCTATTCTGCACAGTTTTGTAGGTTTAGCCGCGGTTTTTGTTGGCTTTAATAGTTACTTTGAGCAAAGCCAAGCGATTGCGCCGGCGTTATCACATATCGTAAATAGTGCAGAAGCGACGATTCATCATGTCGAGATATTTTTAGGCGTGTTTATTGGTGCGGTTACCTTTACGGGCTCGGTTGTCGCTTTTGCAAAATTACGTGGCCTTGTTAATAGCGCAGCCTTGATGTTACCCCATCGCCATAAACTCAATTTAGTGATGGTGCTGGTGAGTATTTACTTGCTATTTGACTTTGTTGGTCAAGGTGGAGCAACCATGCCACTGCTTATCATGACCCTTATCGCTTTTGTGTTTGGCTATCATCTGGTGGCCTCAATTGGTGGTGCCGATATGCCGGTAGTGGTGTCGATGCTGAATTCATATTCTGGCTGGGCAGCGGCGGCGGCAGGCTTTATGTTAGGTAACGATTTGTTGATCATTACCGGTGCTCTGGTAGGTAGTTCTGGTGCCATCTTATCTTACATTATGTGTAAGGCAATGAATCGCTCGTTTATCAGCGTTATCGCTGGCGGTTTTGGTAACGACCAACAAAGCAGCGCTGACGTTGACTATGGTGAACATGTTGAAATCAACGCGCAAGCAACCGCGGAATTATTATCAGAAGCTAAGTCGGTAATTATTACCCCAGGTTATGGTATGGCCGTTGCGCAAGCGCAATACCCTGTATACGAGCTAACGCGTGCCCTACAAGAGAAGGGGATTGACGTACGCTTTGCCATTCATCCTGTAGCTGGTCGCTTACCGGGCCATATGAATGTCTTGTTAGCAGAAGCGAAAGTGCCTTACGATATTGTATTAGGCATGGAAGAAATCAATGATGATTTTGCTGACACCGACGTTGTTTTGGTGATTGGCGCTAACGATACGGTAAACCCGGCTGCAGCTGAAGATCCATCTAGTCCGATTGCAGGGATGCCTGTGTGTGAGGTATGGCATGCGAAACAAGTTGTCGTCTTTAAGCGTTCAATGAACACAGGTTATGCTGGTGTACAAAACCCACTGTTCTTCAAAGATAATACAGCCATGTTATTTGGCGATGCAAAAGACAGTGTTGAACAAATATTTAAAGCTTTGTAGTAGCCAGCTAAGTCTTTATATAGGTATTGATCCTTAGCAAAAATTACCTATCTGTCGATAAAAACCCGAAAGGCTTACTTTTCGGGTTTTTTATTTTCTGAGTCAGTCGTATAATCAGCAAACTATTCATCAAATCGCATAGCTTTGTGACACATACATCTCGTCAACAGGCCAATTACGCAAATCAGGCGAATGCACCGATCGGTATTTTTGATTCGGGCGTCGGTGGCTTGTCAATTTATCAAGGCATAAAAAAGCTACTTAGTAACGAACAGCTGATTTATGTTGGTGATATGGCTTATGCGCCGTATGGTGAGAAAACGACAGATTTTATCTACCAGCGCAGCCATCGAATATGCCAGTTTTTGATAGCACAAGGTGTTAAAGCCATTGTTGTCGCTTGTAATACCGCAACCGTATCGGTTATTGCCCAATTGAGAGCCGATTTTAGTCTGCCAATTATAGGTGTTGAACCTGCGGTTAAACCTGCGGCTTTAGCGACAAAAACTGGTCATGTAGCTGTTTGGGCGACGAAAGCCACGGTGGCGAGTGAAAGCTTTGCTAACTTGCGACGTCAGCATAGCAATGGCATAGATTACCACTTGCTTGCTTGTCCTGGTTTAGTTGAATGTATTGAGCTGCAAACACTAGGACCGGCGTTAGACAAACTGCTGGATCAATTCGTTGCTAAAACGTTAGCACACGACATTGATTGCTTGGTGTTAGGCTGTACACATTACCCCTTTGTGAAACAACAAATTCGCCAACGCTTACCAGCCAATATTACGCTATACGATACAGCAGAGCCCGTTGCGAAACAGTTGCAAAGACAACTCGCGCTAAGCCAACTACTGAGCTTAAATTGCGTTATTGCGCAGGCAGATAAATTTTATACAACGTCACCGTTAGCGACAGTAAATCAGGTGTTTTCGGCCTTATTAAACAAACCAACAGTGGTTAACTATACTCACATATAAATTGTGCTGATGAGTGTGCTATCTCACGTCAGTAGACGATCTTGTCAGTACAAGTAGACAACAATACAGGAAATATTCATGAATATTGCAAAAGATACAGTGGTTCAATTTCACTACGTGTTAAAAGACAGTGATGGCAAATTAATTGAAGATTCACGCCAGGGTGATCCCATTGCCATTTTAATGGGTCATAACAACATGATCGTTGGTGTGGAAAATGCGTTAATGGGCAAAGCTGCAGGTGACTCATTCTCGGTTACTGTTGAGCCAAAAGATGCATATGGTGAGTACGTTGAAGGGGCGGAGCAGCGTGTACCGGCAAAGCACTTACAAGGTGCTAAAAACTGGAAAAAAGGCATGGTTGCTATCGTCAATACCGATCAAGGTCAACGTCAAGTAACGGTAACTAAAGTGGGGCGCTTTATGGTGACCGTGGATACAAACCACCCATACGCAGGTCAAACACTGCAATTTGATATTGATGTGGTTAATGTTCGCCCGGCAGAAGAAAGTGAAATTTCTCATGGCCACGCTCATGGCGTAGGTGGTCATCACCACGACTAATTCAGTCGTTCAACCTAGTGCTATAAATCGTTAATAGTAACCTCTATTCGGGGCGGATAATCTAATTTCCGCCCTGCCTCCTACTTATATTAAGCCTTTATTATTTAATTACTTATAAGCTTTGTATTCATTAAAGTCGATCAGTTGGTCGTGTCGGTTGAATGTGTAGGTCCGTATGACCTGATTCTCGCCTGCATACAGGTACATATAGCCACCTTCGACGATATCATCAATATTATTCGGTTTGCCTAAGCAACCTTTCACGACCTCGCTCGATTGACCTAACGTAAAGGCACTTGCAGAGCCTGGGCAGTCATATGTCGGTTTAATTTCTGTTACGGTTTGTTCAGCCTTTTTAGGAGGGAGATCGGGCTTGCGTTCGATATTTTTTAGCTGGCTGATAGCAACGTTTGTGCTATCGGTATTGCTTTCTCTAAAGGTGAGCAGGAAGGTCATTGCCCGTTCAGGCGTTTTTACAACCCAAATTTCTCGCCAAGCTCGTGAGCCAAGCGAGCCCACAGGTTGTTGCGCAATAAATGGCACCAGCTCTGAGTTAGCACTTGTTGTTCCAGTTATTTTCTCTATGCCTGCGCTTGCCTGAGCAATAAGGCTTTTGCTGGCTAACGTTCCTGGCTCAGCTAAGCTTGGCTCTATTTGTGATATTGGTGGCAGATCTTGGGTGGTTGTACAACCACTTAGGAGCAATACTGCGAATGTTAATAGCAAGCCGTATTTCATACACTGTGCCTTTTAAAGAGAAAACGTTAATTTATGAATAAGTAAACTGTGGCTATAACTTTAGTGCATTTTTAATAATAGTCATGCATAGCAGAACGATATCAGAATAAGCTTAGGCTTGTTGTCTTCTCCCTATTGTCTTAACGGCTTGCTACGAAACTGCTTGCCACTGAAAAAAAGGTCGCAAGCTCAGTGACATAATTGTTACAGTCAGCAATTGTTATGGATGTTTTTTGAGCGACTTGAATGTTCTCTTTACTATCGCTTACGTTATCTGTAAGTTATTGTTTATAAGATTTTTTATAAACTTTATTGAGTCAGATCAAAATGTTTTATCGGCTTTTTTGACGACTGCGAAAAACAATAATAAGGGGATATTATGCGTTGTATAGCTCGAACATACCTACTTTCGCTGGCACTATTACCAAGTCTGTCAATTGCTGCTGATTATAAGATATTACATGTTGGTGAGTTGCTGGCAGTACCAGGAAAAACAGTACAAAAGCAGCAATCGATCGTTGTAAAAGATAACCAAATTGAACGAATAGAAGCCGGTTATATTAGCAAGAGTGACGTCGATAAAAACGCAGAGGTAATTGATTTACGCGATAAATTTGTGTTGCCTGGGTTAATGGATATGCATGTGCATATGCAATATCAGTTAGGCCCAAACAGCAAATTAGAAACCGTGCTGTTATCTGCTGAGGACATCGCTATGCGTAGCGTACAGTTTGCTGATAAAACCTTGCAAGCAGGATTTACCCTAGTTCGTGACTTAGGCGCCGATCCCCAGGCGATATATGCGTTACGTGATGCGATAGCAAAGCAGTGGGTTGAGGGTCCTCGTATCGTTGCTGCTGGCCGGGTCCCTGTTACTGGAGGCCATGCCGATGTTGATGGCATGCGTCACGATTTACTTACAAAATACACCTCTGATACGGTATGTAATGGCCCTTATGAATGCCGTGCAGCGACACGTAAAGCCATAAAATATGGTGCCGATGTGATTAAAATCACCTCAACAGGTGGTGTCTTATCCGATACCAACACAGGAACTGGCGTGCAGATGGCTGATGATGAGCTCAAAGAGATTGTTCGCACGGCACACGCATTAGGCCGTAAAGTGGCCAGTCATGCTCACGCGGCGGCCGGCATTAATGCGGCACTGCAAGCTGGCGTTGATTCGATAGAGCACGGTAGCTATGCGGATGCCGATTCGATTCAGTTGTTTAAGCAAACTGGCGCTTATTTAGTTCCAACATTACTTGCCGGTGATACCGTGGTGCAAATGGCAAAAAATAGCGACTTTATGTCACCTGCGATAAAGGAAAAGGCATTACGGGTTGGTACCGATATGATGAAAAACTTTAGTCGCGCGTACGAAAATGGGGTGAATATAGCCTTTGGCACAGACTCTGGTGTCTCTAGCCATGGCAATAACGCTTATGAAGCCGTGTTAATGCAACAAGCCGGTATGACACCGATGGATATCATTATATCAGCGACTGTTAATGCCGCGGACTTGGTGGATTTGAGTGATAGCTTAGGAACACTCGAACCGGGTAAGTTGGCCGATATTATCGCGGTTGATGATAACCCTCTGCAGGATATTAGCATGCTACAACAAGTGAACTTTGTTATGAAAGATGGCCGCATCTACAAGTATGTTCGTTAAATCACACCACCGTCCAGGACAGCCTTGCTGATTATATCTGCTTATCGCAAGGCATAAAAAACGATCAACAAAGACTTGTGAGCAAGCTATTTTAGCATCTCTACCCGGCAAGCAAGTCTCGTTGCAATAGAAGGTTAGCCATAAAGGCTAACCTAAACTAAAAACACTTAATCTACTAATTTTTCTAGCTTTTAATTGATTTTGCATATATTGTGCGGCCAATTTTGTGACACGTACCGTGAGCAGCTGAATAATGCTTGATAATTCTTGTTATCAATTTTGTCCTGCGCTGGACGAATGGCGCATTAACTACAACAATTAAACAAACCTTAATAATTAATTTGTGCCCCCTCACTTTTATATTGGCACCCCAACAGGAGAAATGATGAAAGTTGCCATTTTATCTCGTAATGCAAATTTATATTCCACTCGACGCTTGAAAGAGGCGGGTGAAAAACTAGGGCATCAAGTGGATATTATCGATACCTTGCATTGTTACATGGATATAACCAGTAGTCGCCCTGCTGTGCGTTACTACGGCGAAGAATTACCACTATATGATGCGATTATTCCACGTATTGGTGCTTCGATAACCTTTTATGGCACAGCGGTTGTGCGCCAGTTTGAAATGATGGGCACCTTTAGTATTAATGAATCGGTAGCGATCAGTCGTTCTCGCGATAAATTACGTTCGTTGCAATTACTGTCTCGTAAAGGTATCGGTCTACCGCGAACTGGCTTTGCGAGCCGGCCTGACAATATTAAGGATTTAATCAAGAATGTCGGGGGCGCACCCTTGGTGATTAAGTTATTAGAAGGTACACAAGGCATAGGTGTGGTATTAGCTGACACCAACAAAGCAGCCGAGAGCATTATTGAAGCATTCTTAGGCTTACAAGCCAATATTTTGGTGCAGGAGTTTATTGCTGAAGCTGGAGGCGCGGATATTCGTTGCTTGGTGGTGGGGGGTAAAGTCGTTGCCGCCATGAAACGTCAAGGCGCAGAGGGAGAGTTTCGTTCGAACTTACATCGAGGTGGCAGTGCGGAAGTGATCAAGCTTAGCAAAGAAGAGCGGGCTACCGCCGTCAATGCTGCCAAAGTTATGGGGCTTAACTTTTGTGGTGTCGATTTACTGCGTTCCAATCAGGGCCCAATGGTAATGGAAGTAAACTCATCGCCAGGCTTAGAAGGTATTGAAACCGCAACAGGGTTAGATGTTGCAACTAAAGTGTTTGACTTTATTGCGAAAAATGCCAAGCCACATGCTAACCGTACGCGCGGTAAAGGCTAGGTAGCTTAGTCTGGTTGCAAATGGTCAACATGCGCTGCGAGGAGCGTGTTGACTGACTCGGGCTCTAAAAGCTCGCCAATTAATAAAACAAGTGAAACAGTATGACGGAATTGACCATAGGTGAATACACCATCATGCCAGGTGAAACGAAAAAAATCGATTTACCTGTTGCTAAGTTGTATACAGACTCAGATATTCACATTCCTATTTACATTATTCGATCGAAGCGCAAGGGGCCGACGATTTTTATCAGTGCCGCGGTTCATGGAGATGAGTTAAATGGTATTGAAACCATCGGTCGGTTAATAACCATGAAGGGCTTTAAAATAACCTCTGGCACACTTATTGCGGTGCCTATGGTCAATGTTTATGGTGTTATTAACCAAAGTCGCTATATGCCGGACAGGCGCGATTTAAATCGCTGCTTTCCAGGCTCAGCAAAAGGGTCCCTAGCGGGGCGTCTGGCCAATACCTTTTTGACTGAAATTGTCAGTAAATGTGATTATGGGATTGATTTACACACAGGGGCGATTCATCGCTCTAACTTACCACAAATACGTGCCGATTTGTCGGATCCAGAAACCTTAGAGATGGCTAAGGCTTTTGCGGTACCGGTTATTTTAAATGCCGATATCCGCGATGGTTCTCTGCGCCAAGCGGCGGTTGCTAATGGCACCAAGGTGCTGCTTTACGAGGCTGGCGAAGCATTGCGTTTTGATGAGTTTTCAATTCGTGCCGGTATCAAGGGTATTATTAATGTGTTAAGGCATTTGAAAATGATGTCCAAACGTCGCTCCCGCAAACAGCAAGAAAATTACTTTATTGCTGATAAGTCGGGCTGGATTCGAGCCAGTGAAAGTGGCATGGTAACGCATCATTTTAAGTTGGGAGATCATGTAAAAAAAGGCGAGGTATTAGCCTCCATTGGTAGTCCCTATGGCGAATTGCTGGGTAATGTGATCGCCAGCAAAAGTGGGGTGATTATTGGCAAACAAAACATACCTTTGGTGCAAGAGGGCGAAGCTATGTATCACATCGCCTATTTCCAAGATGACAACGAAGAAATCGCCGAGCAAATTGAAACCATAGAAGATGAGCTCGTTAATAATGTTGAAGAAACCGAGGAATTACTATGAGCGATAAAATGATTATTGGCCATATTGAAAACCTTGACTTGCCTGAGTTAGGGATCACTCAGCTTACCGCTAGGGTTGATACTGGGGCGCAGACATCATCGCTTCATGTCGATAATATCCAGCGCACCCAACAAGATGGCAAACCGGCCATTTCATTTGATATTCACCCTGAAATTCATAATGTCGATAAAACCAAGCGTTGTACAGCGGTACTCATCGATGTACGTAAAATCAAATCATCAAATGCCCAAGTTGAGCAACGTTATGTTATCCAAACAAAAGCTATTTTGGCTGGTTATCATTGGGACATTGAAATTACCTTAACCGATCGTTCAGACATGACCTATTTAATGTTACTTGGTCGTCAAGCACTACGTGGCCACTTTTTAGTGGATGTCTCAAGCCCATTTATTGTATCGAGCCAATAATTACTGCCACATTCGCAACAGAACGAGCAAAGGCCGTTGCTCGTTTTTGTTATTGACATGTCTTTCTTTCGTTATTTCTTTTGGTAACCGCCTTATAGCGAAATATTTTGCGCAAAGATATTGCCTTTAAGTGAAATTCGAGGCAATCTTCGGGGTTTTCATTTCTGTCTGCATTTTACGAGAACCATAGTGAATATTTCAGTTTTACAGGCAACGCTAAAGCGTATCGATTCGAGCAAGATGTTTCAGGGCGTTGTGATCTCTGTAATCGTCTTGTCGGCTTTGTTAATTGGTGCACGCACCCATGATTTACCGACCGAGGTATTAACCACACTGCTGATAATGGATATGGCAGTAACGGTATTTTTTGCTGCTGAGTTGTTGATTCGTTACGTTGCGATGAACAATGCCAAGCAGTTCTTTCGTAGCGGTTGGAATATCTTTGATACCTTGATCGTCATCGGTAGTCTTATTCCTGCTGGTGGTAGTGGAGTGCTATTAGCTCGTTTATTACGTGTATTCAGAGTGCTGCGCCTTGTGTCAATGATTCCAGAGTTACGCTCATTGATTAATGCCCTGATCAAAGCCATCCCAAGAATGGGCTACATTGCTTTGTTGATGTTTGTCATTTTTTATATTTATGGTGCTATTGGCAGCATCATGTTTGCTGACATTAACGAGTTTTTATGGGGTGATGTAACCGTCGCTTTATTAACCTTGTTCCGTGTTGCCACCTTTGAAGATTGGACCGACGTAATGTATGAAACTATGGAGGTATATCCTCTAAGTTGGATTTTTTATATCAGTTTTATTTTCTTTACTGCGTTTATCTTTTTAAACATGATGGTTGGTACCATTTTAGAAGTGATGGGCGAAGAACACGAACTTGAACGTGCTCGTGCGCATGGCGAAAGTAAAGAAGGCGGAGAGCCTGCAACACGTGCCCAAATTGAGCAGTTACAGCAACAAATTGGCGAGTTAACGGCGTTAATCGCAGAAAAAAATAAATAAATATAAGTCGAGAGGACTAATATTTATTTTAGCATTGCTAACTAGATGCTATCGCTAGCCTACTTGAAGCGAATACCATAACGCTTTAGTCGGCTACATTATCGAAACCAAATCTAAAAAAGCGTAGCCACTAGTGCGCGCTTTTTATTGAAAATTGAAAGGAAATACTTTGTTGAGTGATGTTGTTGGTTTTTTAAATAACCTGCTTTGGGGGCAGCTGTTAGTGCCTCTGTTGTTACTGGCTGGCTTATGGTTCACTGTGCGTTTGCGCGGGATTCAATTTCGTCACTTTGGTCATATGTTTTCGGTTATGAAGCATAGCCGTAGCCATGACGGTCATGGAATATCATCTTTTCAAGCCTTATGTACATCACTGGCAGCTCGTGTAGGTACAGGCAACCTAATGGGGGTTGCCGTAGCGATTTCGTTAGGAGGCCCTGGCGCGGTATTTTGGATGTGGATGATTGCCCTTGTTGGTATGGCTACCGCGTTTGCTGAGTCAACATTAGGCCAATTGTATAAAGAAGAAAACCGCCAAGGTAATTATCGCGGTGGGCCGGCTTTTTATATGCTAAAAGGCTTAAAAAGTCCGGTATTAGCTGTGATTTTCTCGGTGTGTTTATTCATTGGTTATGGTGTGGTTTTTTCTGGACCACAAGCATACTCGATTGCCGAAGCATTTAAGTTTTCTTACGGTATTGAACCTTGGATCACCGGTGCGGTGATCACCATTCTCGCAGGTATTATCGTCATGGGCGGGATGAAAAAGATCGCCCGTTTCTCCGAAATGGTGGTGCCTTTTATGGGCGTTATTTATTTCATTGTTGCAATCTGGGTTGTGTTTAGCAATCTACAACAAATACCTGGTATTTTGTCTGATATTGTCATGTCGGCATTTGGCTTACAAGAGGCTGGCGCGGGTATGCTAGGTATGGCGATGATGCAAGGTATTAAGCGAGGTTTATACTCTAATGAAGCGGGTATGGGTTCTGTACCGAACGCGGCAGCGGCTGCTACGCCTTATCCGCCACATCCGGTATCGCAGGGTTATGTACAAATGTCTGGGGTATTCTTTGACACCATAGTGTTGTGTACCTGTACCGCATTTATCATTATGCTCAGTGGCATTGAGTTAGGGCAAACATTTGGTATTCAACTAACCCAACAAGCCATGGAGAACCTAGTGGGTCCTTGGGGCGGTGACTTTATTGCCCTTGCGATTATGTTTTTTGGCTTTACTTCAATTGTTGCTAACTACGCCTATGCCGAGAACGCGCTGCCATTTATGAAGCTGAATAATAAAATCGGCCGATTGTTATTCATAACCGTATTCTTAGGGATGATCTTCTACGCATCCATTGCCACTTTAGGCGAAGTGCTTGGTCTGGCTGACTTAGCAATGGGACTGATGACAGTGATTAACATCGTAGCCATATTATTGTTAACGAAAGTATTGGTTACGTTGGCTAAAGATTATAATCGCCACATCGATAAAGGCGAAGTTCCACGCTTTGTTGCCAGCAAGCAACAAGAGCAGGAGATGAACTTAACCCCTGGTATTTGGAGCGAAGAAAATACCCGCTTACCATAGTCATGATTTGGTATTGTTGCGTGGTTAGCAGGCGATAATCTTAGCTTTGGCTTGACCAGTCGCACGACGACAGCAGTATTTTAAGGTTGTGCGGTATAGGCTTATACTCATTAATAGCGCCATTTTACGGCGCTATTTGTTTCAATATGTGGGCATTTTTGCTATTCTCGCCGACAATTTATTTACCACCTCATTATTATCAGGATAAACATGAGTTTCGATACCATTGGCTTACCAGAACCGCTATTACAAGCCGTAAAAGAATGTGGCTACAAACAAATGACGCCGATTCAACAACGCGCTATCAGCGCTGTAAGAAGTGGTCAAGATGTACTTGCGAGTGCGCAAACCGGTACCGGTAAAACGGCGGCATTTTCGTTACCTATTATCGAGCAATTGTTAACGGCGAAACCATCAACTGTGCCAGTTTTTAAAGCGTTAGTGTTAGCACCAACGCGAGAGCTAGCAAATCAGGTTGCCGAGAATATCAACAATTATTGTAAACACACGCATTTGCAAACTGTGGTGGTGTTTGGTGGCGTCGGCTCAGCGGGCCAAGAAAAACGTTTACGTGCTGGTGGTGATATTTTAGTGGCAACGCCTGGCCGTTTACTTGAGCATGTGCAAATGCGCCATGTAAATTTATCGCAAGTAAAACACGTGGTGCTTGATGAAGCCGATCGTATGTTGGATATGGGCTTCTTAGCGGATATCGAAAAATTGTTTATGCAACTTAAGCATAAGCATCAGACATTACTGTTTTCGGCGACGTTCTCTAATAAAGTGAAGTTGCTTACCAAACAGATATTAGATAACCCGCGTATCATTGAAACGGCCAAGCAAAACGCTACCAATGCTAAGGTTAAACACTTTGTTTATCCTGTTGAAGAAACACGTAAAAGTGAAATGCTTGCTGAACTTATCGGTGTCAATAACTGGCGCCAAGTGATGGTGTTTGCTGGTACCCGAGAAAGTGCCAACCAAATTGCTAAAGAGTTAAAGCTTGATGGTATTAAAGCGGCGTTGTGTCATGGTGATATATCACAAGGCTCGCGTAATAAAGCGTTGCAAGACTTTACCGAAGGTAAAGCGCGCGTATTGGTTGCCACTGATGTTGCCGCACGGGGCATCGATATCCCAGACTTAGAGTACGTGGTCAATTATCACTTACCGTTCTTGCCAGAAGATTATGTACACCGAATTGGTCGTACGGGGCGAGCGGGTAAAACAGGTACGGCAATTTCATTATTATCACCAAAAGATAATAAATTTTTGGCTAATATTGAAAAAACAATTGGCCAGAAAATCGTCCAAATTAAATTACCTGGTTACGAATTTGATCCGCTTGCTTATCAATCAAACGACGAAGCAACAGCGGCTAAACCTTTAGCTAGGAACCGCCATCAGGCGCAACGCGATAAGAACCGAGCGATAGCACAAAAGCAAACCGCTAAACCGAAAAAGTCTAGTACCTCTAAAAAAGCGGTTAAACCTAAAAAGCGTAGCCGTTATTCAAGTAAGTAATGTGCTTGTAGGGTCAAGACACATAGCTAAAGGATGAGCATGTTATCATATCAAGCGATCGACGTACCGTTTGCTAACCGACATCAATGTTGGTTTTGTGGCGAGCCTTACTTACGGTCGCTTGCCTTCCCAGCATCTAATTCATTGCACCTTGATTGTCCTCACCCAGCGATTTTCATTAACGCTTGTGGTGAGTGTTTTGAGCTTGCCAGTCAAAGCAATGGTCACACTATATTTAGCTGCCGACAAGATGTAAAACTAGCACTGTTAAAGCGCTATCATAAAGATTTAGCGATAGGTCAAAATTGGACGCAGCAAGAGCTCGCTGATGCAGGTTTTGAAGGTGGCAATTTTGCCGGCTTTGCCAAGAGTGCCTGGTTTATGTATGAAGTTGCCAAACAACGGGTCAATTTTGCAGGGTGGCCGATACAAGTTGCGGGGCAGGTAGTCGATGATACCTATCAAGGTAAGCAGTTTCACTTTGATGGGGTGACTTATCCTGACATTTATCAAGCGGTGGATTTTTATCGCAAAGCGTTTGATGTTAACAAAGACTTTGTTTTGGCATTATTACAAAAACTCGGTACGAACAAATTTGCTGTTGCGATTCGTATTGCTCGTCAATGTGTCGGCTTTACGCCACAGGAGCGACAACAAGTATTACGCGATTTGTAATACTATGTTATCGCCCAGCGTTTTATACTCTAGCGCGCATGACCAACGATAATGATCGGATCGTAACCGCTGCCTTCACATGCTTTAACCGCAACTTCGTATGTATATGTGCCTTTGTGATGCACCTTGCATTTAAGATCACCATCGCTACCTGACTTTAAATCACACTGTTTAAATGGTGTTTTGTGATTTGGGTTTGATGAGCTTGTCAGCTGAATTTCAAATTCCTGTGCAGGCACGATTTGCCAAGTAATGTGTTTATCTTTGTTACTGCAAATACAGTCTTTTTTCCCCTTACATGGATTATTTTCGTCGCCAAACTCCGCTTGACAATTATCGTGTTGATCGGCGGTGATGCTCTCGACGCAATTATCGGCATTGACGTTAATGGTTAGGGTTTGATCTTTTATTTTATGGTCATCGGCCAGTGCATCCGATAAGGCAAGGGATGCGACAAGCACTGATAAGCCGATTAAGACATAACGAACCGTGGTTGTTACAGTGGCATTCATATAGATTTCCTCGTTATATGACCCTAGTGGCCGATTAAGAAATCGAATAGACGCCAAAACGCAGGGTAGGTTGTACTCATATTTTGTTATTAAAATATGTTATTAAGTTGATGTTTATAGACCAAAAACTGAGGATCTGCCAGTATCAGGTCTTTTGGATAACCTAGTTCAATCGCTTGCAATAAATGCTGCTCTGTAGACAATAACTGTTGACAATTTATGCCCACCAGCGCCAGCGAATAATGTGTATAAGGATCGCTAATCGCCGATTTGAGAAGCTCTTTTCGATAGGCGTTGGCATTGTTACAGTCGCCAATCTCCGAGTAATAACGACTTATTTTCGAACGCAAGCTTTTGCTTTGCGGATTTACCAATTGTAGCTCTTGCGCCATGGTAAGCGCGGTTTGATAGGTCTCTAGTGCCAAGTGCTGCTGATCGTGAGAATACTTGTATGCATCGGCTAAATTTGCCCAGACAATATGATTATTTGGCGCGAGTTCTAAACTTTTTTGATATGTTTTTGCGGCTTGCTCAAATTTTTGGTCATAAAAATAACTGGTTGCCAAATTCGCATAGGTCATTGCTGTGGGCTCCAGTGCTAACGCTTGTGACCAATTATCACTGGCACTTTGCCAATTCATTAACAAAAAGTAGGTACCCCCTAAAGCGTTGAATAAATTAGCCGCTTCACTGTTTAACGTTAACGCCTTATTAAATTGTTCTATCGCCTGTTGATATTGACCGCTTTCAAAAAACATTAAACCGTAATCGTAATAGTTTTGCCAAAAGTCGGGTTCTAGTTTTATTGCTCTTAAAAATAACTCTTGTGCTTTCTCTATTTGCTGTTGTTTGGCAAATGTCTTTGCCAATGTTTTCAGCATGGGAATGGACTCGCTGTCAATCTCAAGTCCTTTGTAGAGGTATTGCTGCGCTTTATTAATGCGACCCTTGGTGAGATTCAATTTACCTAAGGATAAATACGAGGCGACGCTACTTGCTTGATAACTTGCCGTCATTTCGCATACGTCGCTACCTTGTTGGAAATATGACGTATCACTTGAGAGTAAATAAATTTCCATGTAGGCCTGACACAAGGAAGCAGAGGCATTGACAAAACTGGGATCTAAAACCAAGGCTTGCTTTAAGCTATTAATTGCGTCGGTTAGTGAGTTGATGGTTTTGTTGTCGCGTAGTTGTGCTTTACCTTGCAAGTAATAGTCAAACGCGTCGCTGTTTTCGGTAGGCATGGTCGCTATCTTACTGATTTCGTTACTGGGAATCGCTTGTGCTAAGGCGTTAATTACCTCCCTCCCTAAACGCTGGTAAAAGCTATAAATATCGTTACTTGCAGTGGCAACCTTGCCTCCCCAAATCTGAAATCCGGATAGGGTATCGATAAGCTGTAGGTCGGCAGTGATATTGTTATTGATAACACTTGCTGAGCCTTCAATTAAATAACGTACCCCTAGACGATTTTTAATGGTCGCCAAATTATCGGTTGCTGAAAGTACCTGCACGGCGCGTAAAGACGCCACTTTGTACTCTGGACGATTCGCCAATATGGTTATTAATTCATCTTGAATCTGCGCTAATGCGTAATTGTCTGCATCATTTAGCTTAAAGGTCATAACAGCCACAGCATTGTCACTGATTGGTTTTGTTATACTGGCGCTAACAGGTGTTGCTGAAGCAACCGCTTCTTCGTCGATGTAGGTAATAAGGTGGGTCGATAAAAAGTAAATAACCACCAACACAATACCGACGAAAAACGAATCGACAGCCAGCTGTTGATAAAAAAAACGTGAAGGCTGACCATGTTGTTGTGCGCTACGACGCTTTTGTCTAAGGTCGCTAAACCACTGAACGGTTAACACCAGCGGAAAGCCGATGATAAGGATCAAAGTGACGGCTTTTAACGTCCAATCGGGGGCAGAGAATATGGGTAAAATAACCGCAAACACTTGCAGTAAAACCCAACTGATAATGACGTAAGCAACGCTTGCTTTAAATAAACGGCTACTTTTTAGAATCGATAACGGTAAGCTCCAGCGCTGATGAGAACCTTGAGCTTGGTGTTGTAGCGCATAGACATTGGCCATGGCTTTTTCTTCACACGGCACCATTAACCGATAACCTTTTCGAGGTACGGTTTGAATAAACGTGGGGCACTCAATATGATCCCCTAGGGCATGACGTATTTCGCTAATGGTGTGGGTGACATTGGTGCTTGAAAGTGATTTGTCGCCCCAGCCAAACTCTAGAATTTCTTGACGGGACACTAACTGACATTCTTTACTTGCCAAAAATACTAATACTTCCATTGCTTTGGGGGCTAAATGAAAGCGTTCGCCATTACGGATCACAACACCACTGTCGGGTTCGACAATCACATCAGCTAGGCTAAAGCCTTGATGCAATCTTAATAGTGATGCACGCCCCGCTAGATTTGACTTAGCGCCGTTGTTATTGGTATTTGATTTAGTTATTAAGTCTTTGCCACTCACACAAGTTGCCTATCAACAGGTTGTTGTCATTTAACAGTGCCTCGCTAAATTAAGTATGAATGCAGTCTAGGGGTTTGCAACACGGTAATCGTAAACAATTGGCAAAGCAGACGTTGTCACTGCATTTCATCGCTAACTTTGATACAGTGGTTTGTAAATACTTGGTAACAGACTCGGCGCTAGCAAAGAGCGACCCCTAGTGAAAAGGACCTAATGTGGAACACTTGTCAGAAGTTTTGGTCATGTTACTTGCTGCCGTTGTGGTGATTTGGCTGTTTCGACGCATTCATTTACCGGCAATTTTAGCTTACCTTGTGGCAGGAGCCCTCGTAGGTGAGCATGGTTTAGCAATGACAGGGGAGACCATAAACTACGATTTATTCGCAGAGATCGGTATCGTATTTTTATTATTCACCTTAGGCCTTGAGTTTTCGTTACCTAAATTATTGGCCATGCGCCATTTAGTGTTTGGCGTCGGCTCAAAACAAGTCGTTATTTCAGGGCTGTTATTTTTAATTATTGCTATGACGTTTGGGATCAGCTTTGAAACCGCCTTAGTTATTGGTGGCATTCTTGCGTTGTCATCAACGGCCATTGTTATTCGTCAACTCAATGAAAGTGGTTCAATTAAGCGTAAGTCGGGGCAAATATCGGTTGCTGTCTTGTTATTTCAAGACATCGCGGTCGTCCCCTTATTGATCATCATTCCTCTTTTGTCTCTTGGCAATGACAGTTCAATGCTTACAGCGTTATCAGTTGCCTTGTTAAAAGGAGTGTTTGTTATAGCCTTGCTCCTAGCGATCGGTAAATGGGTGTTGCCTCGTATTTATAACCAAGTCGCCCAGGTGCGTAGCGATGAGTTATTCGTACTTACCACGTTATTTGTCGCTTTATCGGCTGCAGGTATTACCCATGGTTTTGGCTTATCTATGGCACTCGGCGCGTTTGTTGCGGGGATGATGCTGGGAGAGTCACAGTATAAATATCAACTGGAAGCCGATATTCGCCCATTTCGCGATATCTTAATGGGGCTATTTTTTATTACCGTTGGCATGAAAGTCGATGTAATGACCATCATTAATGAGCCACTTATGATAGTCGCTCTGCTGGTGTTTTTCATGGCGGTGAAAATTTTAGTGGTACGTTGGGTAGCGGTGCGTGCTGGCGAGTCAAAAAAAGACGCTTGGGCAAGTGCGTTCATGTTGGCGCAAATGGGCGAGTTTGGCTTTGTGCTGATTTCTCTAGCAGCAAGCCATCAAGTGTTAACCAGTGAGCAAACCTCGATTTTATTAGGGGCTGGTATTATCTCGATGGCAATCACCCCATATATGATAAAAAATGCTCGCTCTTGGGCTGTGGCAATCGCGTACGATGGCAAACAAGACGATGATGACGAGTTGCAAAAGCGCAAAACGAGAACCTTATCTAATCATGTGGTGATTTGCGGTTTTGGTCGTGTTGGTCAAACCGTGAGTCGGTTTTTAAAACAAGAAGATATACCTTTTGTTGCCATAGACATTGATCCGCTTCGTGTTAATGAAGCACGAGAAGCCGGTGAGCACGTGTTGTTTGGCTCTGCTCGGCAAACAGAGGTTTTGCAAGCAGCGAATCTAGCAAAAGCGCGCTTAGTGGTGATATCCTACGGTGCCGCAGAGCAATCACTAGAGGTTGTACAAAAGGTCAGAGCTATGTCGAATGACGTACAAATTCTGGTACGTACCCGCAATGACGATGCCTTAGAGTCATTAAAGACAGCGGGCGCTAATGAAGTCGTCCCTGAATCGTTAGAGGGGAGTCTTATGCTGGTCTCACAAGTACTGAATTTGTCAGGCATCCCGTTTGCAAGGATCGTCAAACGCATGCGTGCAGAGCGCAAAAACCATTACAATCGTTTGCATGGCTTTTATCCCGGTGTTGATACCAATATGAGTGCTGAGGCAATTGAGCGGCTTGAGTTTATTCATCCCACTTTACTATTAGATAATGCATGGGCCAATGGGCGCACCATTGCCGAATTAGATCTTAGAAGGCGTCGAGTGGGCATTATAGCCATCCGCCGTGATGAGCAAGAGATCACTACATTTGATGATAGTTTCACCTTTCAAGCACAAGACACCGTGGTTTTGCAAGGTAAGCCAAGGCGTGTCGAACGACTAGAGCGCTTGTTACAGCAAGGAATATAACGCAGTTACGTGCGTTTACAAATCAAGAAAGTCGATGATTTCTTGCTGTCGCTCCATGCCATCTTCAAAGCCAATTTGAATTAGCCGCTTACAGTAGTTTTGTTGGAACAAAATATAAGACATTAATGTGGAGTCGGAACCTCGGCCACTGCCCATTAACCTTAAAATGGCGCGCAAAGCCCATTGTAATTCGTCATAATGTTCGTTAGCGAGCACATGGAAGTTTTTACTGGGGTTGATGAGCAAACTGTCGATATGCTTTAGTGGCGATTGCTGTTTTGCCTCATCATCAATAAGAGATAAGGTTTGATTAATACGCTGTAAACGCTCTAAATCACCGTTAAGTGCCTCACTAAATACGGTATCCATTAAATGGCCAGTAATTTCGGCGCCACTAGG
Organism: Thalassotalea sp. Sam97; assembly: GCF_041379765.1. Taxonomy (NCBI): domain Bacteria; kingdom Pseudomonadati; phylum Pseudomonadota; class Gammaproteobacteria; order Alteromonadales; family Colwelliaceae; genus Thalassotalea; species Thalassotalea maritima. The sequence continues at coordinate 1,051,076 of NZ_CP166919.1, forward strand.
CGGTTGATGAAACGCCACAGCTTGGTGAATGTGTTGCCTAGGTTGTTCAACACCAATGATAAAGATACGTCGTGCGCCTAAGTGGATAGGCGCACTTAATGGCGATAGCTGACTAACAGAACCATCACCAAAATGCTCATGCTTAATCTTCACCGACGGAAAAATCAAAGGTATCGCACTGGATGCCAGTAGATGAGTGGCATTTAATGTCGTTTGTACGCCACGGCGTTTGGCTCTAGCCCATGGCTTAATCGACTTATCTGCTTGATAAAAGCTAATCGAATCACCGCTGCTATAGCTTGAGCAGGTCACCGCGATCGACGACAAGTAATCTTTACTAATATTGGCGTCGATGCGGCGAAAGTCGACAACTTGATTTAATAATTGCCGTAAAGGCTCATTATTGAGCAAACTTACGGGCCGTTTACTGGCGTAACCAGCACGCATACCGTCTAAAATGCCTCTGGCAATATGCGAAAAAACTAACCAAGCATCTGAGTGATAAATTTTACTGGTATGTAAGTTGTTATAAACATATTCGAGTTTGCGTACCCCTAAGTGGTAACAGGATGCGTAACAGGCGATGGTAGTTGCATTAATGGCGCCTGCGGATGTTCCACAAATAATGGGAAAAGGAATGCCATGATTGCGTGGTAAAAATCGAGCGATAGCTTTTAAAACACCTACTTGATATGCCGCCGTTGCACCACCGCCGGTGAGTAACAACGCAGTTTTATATCCTTTGTAGCTTTTCTTTTCGGTAGCTAGCATCAGTGGCGATCTTTGTCGGTGTTATTATTTACTTCTTATAATAACTATGTAAAAAGATAGCGGTACTGTAAAGTTTATTATTGGTTTAACTGTTGTTTTCAATACGGGTTGCTTGACGATACACGCTAATTAACTGATCAATGCGTTGTTCGATGCTTAATCGTCGGTTGGTATGGATCAATCCTTTAAAGTTAATCTCTATCATTTCAGCCAGTTCAAAACTGGACACGTTTAACGTATCTAGACGTATTTTCTTGGTATCTATCGCATCTTCAAGCAAGGATTGAATGTAGCTGACGTGATTTTGCCTATGTTGATCAATGATATCTTGAGCGTATTTACGGCCAGCATAAAGCAGTTCATTGCGGATCATATCTTGTTTTATGTCGTTAAACATAGGCTCGGCAATTGCTTTTAATGCCGTTGCTATAGTTGCCCAAATATCTTGGTTTTGTTGCTTTAACTGAGCAAATAACGCGTTTTGTCGTTGACAGTGATGCTCAATAACAGCACGCAGTAACACATCTTTTGAACCAAAGTGTTTATGTATCGTCACACGAGAAATCTCCGCATAACGACTGATCATAGAAATGTTGGTCGCTTGATAACCATGCTGTAAAAAGCATGCTGTTGCAGCGTCTATGATTTGTTGCTTACTTTTTGCCACGTAACTGCGTCTCTCATTACTGTTGCTTCAATCATAGCAAAAAACGCCATGCTATTGCCGAGTCAATACAGAGCATAAACATTTGTTTAACACAATTCAATGTTTACACTTTTTGTAAAGGTGTTAACATTGTCGGCCTAAATCTATGTGTTGTTTAAATTTTCAACTTATACTTGGTAGGTAATCTTTTATCGTTGCCTGCACCTTACCGAAATATACCTAAGGATATCTATGAATATCGTTGATAAAGCTATGATTTTCGCTATTGTTCTACTAGTAGCTGGTTGTGGAGACAAGGCGACAGATGATGCGCCAACAACTGTGCAACCGCCCGTTGTGCAATTACGCGATGTGGTTGCCACACCACAGCAAAATCACTATACCTTTCCTGCTGAAGTATCTGCGGTAAAAACCCTAGATTTAAGTTTTGAGGTATCAGGGCGTTTGGTTAAAACCGATTTACTGACGGGCTCAACGGTTAAAAAAGGAGCGCTACTAGCGGCAATTGATGGTGCCCCGTTTTTAAGAAAGGTAAAAGAAGCACAAGCGAAACGTGATCAAGCCTTACGTGAGCGTAAGCGTCTAGCCGCATTGATTGAAAAAAATCTTATTTCCCGCTCATCAATGGACAAAGTTACCACCGAGTTGGAGCTTGCCGAAATTGCGCTACAAAAAGCGAAACAAGATTTAAGTTATACCAAATTGTATGCGCCATTCGATGCACAGGTATCTGAACGACTCGTAGATAACAGTAACTTTGTTAGCTCAGGCCAAACGATTGCGACATTGCAAGACATGTCACGTATATTCTTTACCTTCAATGTGCCTGAGCGACTAATCACCAACTATAAAGACAATACGATTTTATCGGCGAAAGCGCGTTTAGTTCACCAAACGGAGCAGTTTGATATCGTTTATGTTGAGCACTCGACTGCGGTTGATCCTATCACCCAAACCTACGAGGTGGTATTTGCTATGAACCCGATTGCTGGGCGCAATATTCCTCCTGGCGCACGTGGCATTGTCGATATTATTTTTGCCAGTGAATTAAATAACGACGGCTTGATGATCCCGTTTTCTGCACTTATTGGTAGCGAAGAAAGCGGTTTTTCCGTGTTCAAATTTGATGCCACAACTCAGCAAGTACAAAAACTTGCAGTGAAGCCCACCAAAATCGTTGAAGGTTATGCCGTGATCCGCTCTGAATTAAAGGTTGGCGATAAGGTTGTCGCCGCTGGTGCTAATCAGCTTAGCGATGGCATGGTCGTGCGTCAGTATCAGGGTGAGCGCTAATGAATATTGCCCGTTACGCAATTAAAACACCCGTAAATGTATGGCTGGTTATTATTCTATGCTTACTCGGCGGTATTATTGGTTTGAGCAATATTGGTCGTCTTGAAGATCCTGCATTCACCATAAAGCAGGTGAAAGTCATTACCACCTTCAATGGTGCAAGTGCCGAGCAAGTTGAGCGAGAAGTGACTGAGCCAGTGGAAATAGCCCTGCAACAAATGCCACAACTAAAGCGCTTAACATCAGTGTCTAAACCCGGTGTTTCAGAGGTTATGGTGGAGATCAAATCGCATTACGACGGCGATACCTTACCGCAAATTTGGGATGAATTAAGAAAACGCCTGACTGACCTAAAACCGCGTTTACCTAAAGGCACCGGAGCACCGCAAGTCTATGACGATTTTGGTGAAGTCTATGGTTTATATTTTGCGTTAACTGCGCCAGACTTTAGCGCTCGTGAAATGCGCGAATTCGCGCGTATTATTCGTCGTGATCTGCTCACCGTAGAGGGCGTCGCCAAAGTCGAGGTGACCGGTGTAACCCAAGAACAAATTGTCGCTTATATGGATCCCAACCATATAGCCGGGTTAGGTTTGTCATTTCCTGATGTGGTTAACTTACTTGCTAATAACTTGCAACCCGCACCTGGGGCGCGGATTCGCGTTGAAGATAAAAAGGTGCGCATTATCGTTGAAGAGCCCACCAGTAGCATCGACGAAATTAACCAGCTAACATTGGTTGCGCCTGGCACCAATAGTGCCACTAAATTACAAGATATTGCTCGCATGGTCATAGAGCCTGTCGATGTGCAGCGCAGTATCATTCGTTATAACGGCAGCCCAGCGATAACGTTAGCCGTTGCAGCGATCAGTGATGTCAATATTGTTGAAGTGGGGCAACGTGTTGATGTGAAAATTGCGGAGATATTAGCGAGTTTGCCACTGGGAATTGAATTGCAGCCAATATACAACCAGGCCAGCATTGTAGATGAAGCCGTAGGCGGTTTTATCATGAATTTGTTTATGTCTGTGGCCGTCGTTGTGATCACCCTATGTATTTTTATGGGCTGGCGTTCAGGTATTGTGGTTGGGTCGATATTGCTGGTGACCGTAATGGGTACCATATTGATCATGTGGCTAATGAACTTACAACTACAAAGGATTTCTTTAGGTGCCATGGTTATTGCCATGGGGATGTTGGTAGACAATGCCATTGTTGTAGCCGAAGGTATGATGTTACGCATGCGCCAAGGCAAAAACGCCATTGAAGCCGCGAGCTTTATTGTTAAACGCACCCAATGGCCGTTGCTTGGGGCAACGGTTATCGGTATTGCTGCGTTCTCGGGCATTGGCTTGTCTGATGACGCCACGGGTGAATTCCTCTACTCGTTGTTCGCAGTGATCATGATTTCCTTGTTGTTGAGCTGGGTATTAGCGGTATTGGTCACGCCACTATTTGGTTCGTATTTATATCAGCAAGGCACAGGTCAAGAAGAATCATCACAAGGTTTTTTACTGAGCGGCTACCGAAAATTTTTACGGCTAGCTTTAGCGCATCGTTGGTTAACGGTGGTGTTTTTGGTTGCCGTGACAGTCATTGCCTATGCAAGTTTTGGTAAGTTAAAGCAAGGCTTTTTCCCGCCATCTAATACACCTATCTTTTTTATGCATTATTGGGGACCGCAAGATCAGGATATCCGCACCACCAACAGCATAATGGAGCGAGCAGAGGAGTTGGTATTAGCACAAGAAAACGTTGACTCGGTGGCAAGTTTTGTCGGTCAAGGCGCGAGTCGTTTTACCTTAACTTATGGGCCAGAATCAAGCAATGAAAGCTATGGCTTGTTGTTAATTCGAGCCAAAGATCCAAGTTTCATTGACGAGCTCGGCCGCACTTTACTTTCCGAGCTTAAGCAACTGGACTTTAATTCCAATGTCTATCTTGAGCGCATGCAGTTTGGACCCAGTAATGGCGCCAAACTGGCGGCGAGATTCTCCGGACCAGATGCGGACGTGCTGCGCGACCTTGCTGAGCAAGCGATGGTTATTTTGCGAAACGATCAGCAAGTACGCGATATTCGTCATAACTGGCGAGAAAAGGGCAAAGCGCTGAATGGTCATTACGATAAAATTAATGCCGGTATCTCAGCGATATCGCGATCAGATTTTAATGATGCCATTCAATACGCCAGCTCAGGCTTACAGCTTGGTAGCTTACAAGATGGTGATTACACCTACAAAATCATGGCAAAAATGGCTAACGCTGATGATAACGAAATCGCCGCCATTGAAAATGCCCTGGTTTGGTCGTCGCAACAACGCCAATACGTGCCATTTAGACAGGTGTCGACAGGACTTGAGTTAGTTAGCGAAGAAGTGCGTATTCAACGTCGTGATCGGGTGCGTAATATCACCGTGTTTGCTGATCCGGGTTTTAACGAAACAGCCGGCGCTGCACTAGACCGTGTCCGCCCGCAAATCGAGGCGATTAAATTACCTGCCGGTTATTCATTAGATTGGGGCGGTGAATTTGAAGCACAAAAAGATGCGCAAAAGGCTTTAGGACAAGGCTTACCTGCTGGCTTTTTAGCGATGCTGATCATCTCCATCTTGCTGTTTGGACAGGCAAGACAACCGTTGATTATTTGGCTTGTGGTGCCGATGGCCGTGGTGGGTGTTGTCGCTGGTTTATATGTAACTGACTTACCCTTTGGCTTTATGGCACTGCTTGGCTTTTTAAGTTTATTCGGTATGCTGATAAAGAATGCCATTGTTTTACTTGAAGAAATCGACTTGCAGCGCCAAGAGCTTGATGACGACAAAACCGCTATTGTCGAGGCCAGCGTCAGTCGTTTACGTCCTGTATCGCTGGCGGCAATCACCACTATTTTAGGTATGGCCCCACTATTAAGTGACGCATTCTTTGCCGATATGTCAGTGACCATAATGGGCGGTTTAGCATTTGCCACCATACTGACACTTATCGCAGTACCGGTGTTGTACGCGTTACTTTATAGGATTCGGTATCGTTAATACCTCAACGCGTTAAATCAAAGGATTAAAAGAGCTAGCTAGAGCGTGTTGATCTTTCAGGGTTAAATTTTGTTCGAATTAAATGCATTTTTATCGCGGCACTTGTGATACGCATAGTTATTCTACGCACAGAGCAAGTAACAATGAAAAAATGCATTTAAACGAATCCAAAGGACAGCTTCTGTGACGCCTTTCTACTGTGTTATCAATCACTTATGTGGATTAACCACACAACATACGTTCTGCCTTGTATAAAAACAACCTCAAAAGATCAACACGCTCTAGATATTTTGCTAGCTCTTTTTTGTGTCCTAGGTCTACAACCCCTAGTTTGGCATACTCGATATTCTATGTTGACATCAATTAGCCATTGCCTTGTGCGATGCTATGTTTTAACTTGAAATTTCGTTAGAGAAAATACCACGAGATAAAAACATTACGATAAGCATGGAAGTTAAAATACAAAAAGACGATCTAAGTAGTGGCTTAGTTGCTAAATTACTCAATGCACATTTACAAGAAATGCACAGGTATTCGCCGCCTGAAAGCATACACGCATTAGATACTGAAAAATTAATGGATCCAGCCGTGACCTTTTGGTCTGCGATTATTGATAACAATCTCGCCGCCTGTGGTGCGTTAAAACAGCTCTCACCTGATTATGGCGAGATAAAGTCGATGAAAACCGATGAACGCTATTTACGCAAGGGGCTTGCTGCTAAGCTATTGACTGAAATTATTGTTGAGGCAGAAAAACGCTCGTATAAGCGCGTTAGTTTAGAGACGGGCAGTAATGATGCTTTTAAACCAGCCATTGCCATGTACGAGAGGTTTGGCTTTGTTGAATGTGGTCCGTTTGGCGATTACCAGCCAGATCCCTACAGTAAGTTTTTTACTAAAGCTCTTGGTTCAAGTAGCTAAGGCCTGTTGATTTAACGACTTAAAGTCGTAAACAGCTTATACAAAAAGAGGATTATGCTTTCAAATTTATCGCACAATCCTCTTTTATGTCACTTATCTCAACCGTTAAACAATCGGCTGGCTTTTCGCCAATACGCTTAAGGTCGAGTTATAAGCTACCCTTGTTTCGCCCGCATCGCATTGGAGACTTTGGAAACAGGGTCGCGGCCTAAGGTGTCGCTAATAAACCAACCAGCTAGAAGCAATTTGTTTAAGTCAATACCGTGTTCAATGCCAAGGCCACTGAGCATATACACCACATCTTCGCTAGCAACATTACCTGACGCGCCTTTAGCGTATGGGCAACCGCCTAGGCCGGCAACGGCACTGTCGATAACAGCAATACCCATTTGTAAGGCAGCATATATGTTGGCAAGTGCTTGGCCGTAGGTGTCATGAAAGTGCACAGCAAGGTGTTTAATAGGTACTTCCTTACTAACGGCGCTAAGCATAGCTTGGACACTAGCAGGCGTGCCTACACCTATCGTGTCACCTAGGGATATTTCATAACAGCCCATCGCAAATAATGCTTTAGCAACCTTGGCGACTTGCTCTGGGGCAATGTCACCTTCATAGGGGCAACCGACTACGCAAGAGACATAGCCACGGACTTTGATGCCACGAGCTTTGGCAGCATCAACAACTGGTTGGAAGCGCGCGAGTGATTCTTCAATCGAGCAATTAATATTCTTTTGGCTAAAGCTTTCTGATGCTGCGCCAAATATAGCGACTTCATCAACGCCAACAGCCACAGCGGCATCAAAACCTCTAAGGTTTGGGGTTAGCGCTGCATACGTAACCCCCGATTTTCGTGTTAGCTGGCTGAATATATCGCCAGAAGTCGCCATTTGTGGCACCCATTTCGGTGACACAAAGCTGCCACTTTCGATATAGCCAACACCGGCATCAGCAAGCATGTTAATGAGCGTTAGTTTATCGTTTAACTCAATTAACTGCGCTTCGTTTTGCAAGCCATCGCGTGGACCAACTTCAACGATTCGAACCTTACTTGGCAGAGCAGTTACGTTGTTTGCAATCTTCATTAGTACTCCTGCTGCTCGGTTATTGCTGTGGGGCTGGGCTAAATGATAGTAACTCAGCGCCGCCATCGACCATATCACCGGCAGCGAAATAGAACTCATCGACAACGCCGTCAGCTGGTGCTTTGATGGTATGTTCCATTTTCATCGCTTCCATAATCAATAACGGCTGCCCCTTTTCAACCGAGCTACCCGCTTCGACAAGCAAGGTTACCATGGTACCGTTCATTGGCGCTGTTAAACCGCCGTGCTGTTCCGCTTCGCTGTCATCACCCATATCGATGGCTGTAAGGTTAAAGTGAATAACACCTGTATCGGCAAACAAGCTAAATTGTTGCTCGTTTTCAGCAATTCTAAAACGTCGACGATGACCGTTAATCGTCGCGATTAGCTCATCACCAACAACCTCACCTTGTGCATCAAATACGTTATCGGCAATGCGTATTAAATAGTGAGTTGCACTGCCCGAACCTCGAATTTCCACTTCAACTGGTACACAATTGTTGTTCACATCGACGCTAAAGCGATTAATACTCGCTTCATTTAAACGCCAGCTATTGCTGTTGTTCCAAGGTGAGGTGATATCGCGCTGGTTATGTAAACACGACCCTGGTTGTTGCTGGTGTAATTGCAAAAATAGTGCGGCAATAACCTGTTCATCTTCCATAACGTGACGATCATTGTGGAAAATACTGTCTTTGTGTTTTTCGATAAAGCCTGTATCTAGGTCGGCCTCAACAAAAGCAGAGCAGGTCGCCAAATTGAAGAGAAAATCGATATTGGTGGTTACCCCTTTAATGCGATATTCACGCAATGCTTTTTGCAAACGCTGTAGAGCACGGTCGCGGTTTTCATCCCATACAATAAGTTTGGCAATCATTGGGTCGTAAAACACGCTAACATCATCGCCTTGGCGAACACCGGTATCAACACGAACGTATTTACTTTCATCTGGTGTTTGTAAAAAACTTAGCTGCCCGGTTGCTGGTAAAAAATCGTTATTGGCATCTTCGGCGTAAATACGCGCTTCAAAGGCGTGACCTGAAATCGCCAATTCATGCTGCTGACAAGGGAGTGGTTGGTTAGCTGCAACTCGCAATTGCCATTCGACCAAATCCTGATTGGTAATTTTTTCAGTAACCGGATGCTCTACTTGCAAACGGGTATTCATTTCCATGAAGTAGAAACTGTTGTCGACATCTAATAAGAACTCAACCGTACCGGCACCTTGATAGCCAATCGCTTTCGCTGCTTGAATAGCTGCTTCGCCCATCTGCTGGCGGAGTTCATCGTTAAGACCCGGGGCTGGCGCTTCTTCAATAACTTTTTGATGACGGCGTTGTACCGAGCAATCACGTTCAAATAAGTACACAGCATTACCGTGGTTATCGCAGAACACTTGGATCTCAACGTGGCGCGGCTGGGTAAGGTACTTTTCAACTAACATGCGATCGTCAGCAAACGATGACATAGCTTCGCGTTTTGCTGCAGCAAGTTCGGCTGCAAATTCAGTTTGTGACCAAACTTGGCGCATACCTTTACCACCGCCGCCAGCGGTTGCTTTTAATAGCACAGGGTAGCCCATGTCATCAGCGGCGGCTTTTAATATCGATTCTGATTGGTCGTCACCATGATACCCTGGTACTAATGGTACATTGGCTTGTTCCATGATCTGCTTGGCGGCAGATTTTGAGCCCATCGCGTCAATCGCTGCAACGGGGGGGCCAATAAAGGTAATGTTGTTGGCGGCACACAAGCGACAAAACTCGCTATTTTCAGATAAAAAACCGTATCCTGGGTGAATGGCTTCGGCACCAGTTTGGATGGCAGCTTCGATGACTTTGTCAGCATCTAAATAACTTTCTCTAGATGGTGACTTGCCAATGTAAACGGCTTCGTCAGCCATATTCACATGCATTGCATCGCGGTCAGCATCAGAGTATACAGCAACGGTTAAAATGCCCATATCACGAGCGGTACGCATAACACGGCAGGCAATTTCACCGCGGTTGGCAATTAATATTTTTTTAAACATAACGGATCCTAAAACCTTCGCTTTATGCTTTATGGTTGTTTGTTTTTCCATGCAGGTTGGCGCTTTTCAAAAAATGCTTGCAGGCCTTCTTGGCCTTCTTCACTTACACGAATTCGGGCAATGCGCTCACTGGTATCCTGCAAGAGGGCGTCATCTATGCTTTGCTGAGCAACATCAAACACTAATTGTTTGGCTTGTTGCACTGCAGCAGGACTGTTTGCCAATATGGTTTGTACCATGGCATCGGTTGCTTCATCGAGGGCATCGGCTGCGACAACTTGATCGACCAACCCTAGCTGTTGAGCTTGTTCGGCAAAAAATCGCTCGGCGGTTTGAAAGTAACGGCGTGCGGCTTTTACGCCCATCGCTTGTACGACATAGGGGCTAATAGTGGCAGGGATCAAACCAAGTTTGACTTCCGATAAACAAAAGCTGGCTTTATCGCTAGCAATGGCAATATCACAGCAACTTACTAAACCTACTGCACCACCAAACGCCGCACCTTGTACTTTGGCAATGGTTGGCTTTTGCAAAAAGTTAAGCTTTTTCAGCATGATCGCTAAGGCGTTTGCATCGGCTAAATTTTCATCATAGCTGTACGACGCCATGCGTTTCATCCAAGCAAGATTGGCTCCTGCACTAAAGCTTTTGCCTTGTGCCGCTATTACCACCACGCGCACTTCAGCATGGGTATCTAGGTAATCAAACACTTGTGTTAAACGGGCAATGATGACGTCATCAAAGGCATTATGTTTGTCTGGATTGGTTAGTGTTACAGTCGCTACGCCACGAGCATCGACAGCCACATCAACAAAATCTTGCGACATTGGTAATGATGACTCAGTTGTTAGTGATTTGGAGAATGAGTTAGTCATTTGTCTCTCCCATTACATTCTGAATACGCCAAATTGCGTATCTTCAATGTCTTTGTTTAAAGAGGCAGAAATCGCCAAACCTAATACATTGCGTGTCTCAGCAGGGTCAATAACACCATCATCCCATAAGCGTGCCGAGGCATAGTACGGGTGGCCTTGTTGTTCATAAATATCGACTATTGGTTTTTTAAAGGCTTGCTCTTCTTGCTCGCTCCAATCTTCGCCTTGTTTGGCTTTTTGATCGCGTTTCACTTGGGCAAGAACACCGGCCGCTTGCTCACCACCCATTACCGAGATACGCGCGTTTGGCCACATAAACAAGAAGCGTGGATCGTAAGCTCGACCACACATACCGTAATTACCGGCACCAAAGCTGCCGCCAATGAGTACGGTAAATTTAGGTACTTTAGCAGTGGCAACCGCGGTTACCATTTTCGCACCGTGTTTAGCGATGCCACCAGCTTCATATTGCTGACCCACCATAAAACCAGTGATGTTTTGTAAAAACAACAGAGGAATTTTACGTTGTGCACATAGTTCAACAAAATGCGCACCTTTTTGTGCCGACTCAGCAAATAAAATGCCGTTATTGGCTACGATGCCAACCGGGTAGCCAAAGATATGAGCAAAACCACATACTAACGTGGTGCCATATAATGCCTTAAATTCGTCAAATTCGCTGCCATCAACGATGCGGGCGATAATTTCGCGAACATCGAACGGCTGACGCGAATCTTTCGGTACGATACCGTATATTTCTTTACTGTCGTATTTCGGCTCAACCACGCTACGCGTAGCGACTTGTTGTGGCTTAATGCGATTTAAGTGTGATACTGAATTGCGCACTAATTGCAATGCGTGTTGATCGTTTTGCGCATAGTGATCAGCCACACCTGAAGTACGACAGTGCACATCCGCGCCGCCTAAATCTTCGGCTGACACTTCCTCACCTGTTGCCGCCTTCACTAGTGGAGGACCAGCAAGGAAAATAGTACCTTGTTCTTTTACGATAATAGACTCATCAGCCATAGCTGGCACATAGGCGCCACCAGCGGTACACGAGCCCATTACTGCGGCAATTTGCGGAATGTTCTTCGCCGACATATTAGCTTGGTTGAAAAAGATACGACCAAAGTGCTCACGATCTGGAAACACTTCATCTTGGTTAGGTAAATTGGCACCACCAGAGTCCACCAGAGAGATACACGGTAAGTTGTTTTCTTCGGCAATGGTTTGTGCGCGCAAGTGTTTTTTCACCGTCAGCGGGTAATAAGTGCCGCCTTTAACCGTCGCATCATTAGCGATAATCACACATTCTTGACCACTGACACGACCAATACCGGTAATGATACCAGCGCTTGGTACGTAATCGTCATAGACTTGATGTGCGGCTAACTGTGAAAATTCTAAAAATGGAGAACCAGGATCGAGTAGGTTGTAAACGCGATCACGTGGAAGTAATTTTCCTCGTGCGACATGGCGTTGACGTGATTTTTCATTGCCACCCAGCTTAATATTCGCCACAAGCTGATTTAAATCGTCAACCTGCGCTTGCATATGCTCAGCATTATCGGCAAATTCCTGGCAGCGGGTATTTATTTTGCTATTAATTACGGCCACGATGAGCCCCCTTAAATTCCGGTAACAAACGAAAAAGGGCAAAATGACTGCCCTTTAAGTTGATAGTGTTATTTTGATTCGTTGAATAACTCACGACCAATCAGCATGCGACGGATTTCTGATGTGCCTGCGCCAATTTCATATAGTTTGGCATCACGTAATAAACGACCGGTAGGGAATTCATTGATGTAGCCGTTACCACCAAGGATCTGAATAGCATCTAATGCCATTTTGGTCGCCAACTCTGCTGAATATAATATGGCGCCGGCAGCGTCCTTGCGGGTTGTTTCACCGCGATCACAGGCTTGAGCAACATGGTAAACATACGAGCGTGCAGCATTCATTTGCGTGTACATATCGGCGATTTTGCCTTGAATAAGCTGGAACTCGCCAATTGATTGACCAAATTGCTTACGGTCATGAATATATGGCACAACGATATCCATAGCGGCTTGCATAATGCCTAATGGACCGCCAGATAGCACCACGCGCTCGTAATCAAGACCGCTCATCAATACCGCTACACCACGACCCACTTCACCTAGTACGTTCTCTGCAGGTACTTCGCAGTCTTCAAACACTAATTCACACGTGTTTGAACCGCGCATGCCTAACTTATCGAGTTTTTGATGACGAGAAAAACCCGGGTAATCACGTTCAACGATAAACGCAGTAATGCCTTTTGAACCGGCGCTAATATCGGTTTTTGCGTAAATAACGTAAACGTTGGCGTCAGGACCATTGGTGATCCACATTTTATTGCCGTTTAATATGTATTTATCGCCTTTTCTCTCAGCACGAATTTTCATGCTAACAACATCGGATCCGGCATTCGGCTCACTCATTGCCAAGGCACCAATGTGTTCACCAGAGCATAACTTAGGCAAGTACTTTAATTTTTGCTCGTGAGTACCATTGCGGTTAATTTGGTTAACACATAAGTTTGAATGTGCGCCGTAGCTTAAACCGACTGATGCTGAAGCTCGTGAAATTTCTTCCATTGCAACAACATGCTCAATGTAACCTAAATCGCTACCACCATACTGTTCAGGTACGGTCATACCTAGCAGACCCATGTCACCGAATTTGCGCCATAAATCGTTTGGAAATTCGTTATCAATATCAATTTGCTCTGCACGAGGGGCAATTTCATCACGGGCAAACGCGTTAACTTGATCACGGATCATGTCAACGGTTTCACCAAGATTAAAATTAAGTGAAGAAAACTGAGAAATCATATTGTTACCTTTGTTGTAATGTGTTGTTTTAATTATTTTTGATTTGTGTGTTCAGCTAAGGCGTCTCGGGTTTGGGCACAACGTTGCTCAAGCGTCGATAGTTCCATTAGCACCACTTTGATGTCTTTTAACTGTTGATCTAAAGCTGCTTTTTTTTCGCTAATTAGCGCCATAATGGCGTCAAGTTGGCTAGCACTGGTTTTATCAGCGTCATACAACTCAAATAAGCGGCCTGTTTCTGCTAATGAAAAACCAAGTCGCTTACCTCTTAGGATGAGTTTTAAGCGCACTCTGTCACGGCGTGAATAGATTCGTGTTTGACCATTACGCATAGGAGAAATTAATCCCTGGTCTTCGTAAAAGCGAATACTGCGTGTTGTAATGTTAAATTCTTTCGCTAATTCGCTGATACTAAATTGCAGCTTTCCTTGTTCCATCGTCGCCTCAGATCAGTCATAGGGTTAACGTTTCTTTTACTTTAGAGTAAGTTTACGTAAAGGTAAAGTGACTGTTTTGACTGTAAATGACTATTCACTTAAGCGAATTCTCTGGATTAAGAGTCTGATAATTATTGTGTAAACTGTTTATGTTGTTGTTTTGATTGGGTTTTGTTGTTTGTTTTGCTTTATCTCAGTTTGGCGGTAGTACTTTTTGGCAATTTATTCTTACAGTATTAATAAAATGTTATTCGTTTACGTTGGCGTAAACTGGTGTTTTGAGTTAGTCTTGAATCACTCTAATGATAAAACTTATTACAACAATCAAATTAGGAAGCGATATGTCTTTAAATGATCCTATTGTAATTGTCAGTGCGATGCGTACCCCGATGGGGGGGTTCATGGGCGGTTTAAGCGCTGTGACAGCACCGGAACTAGGTAGCACCGCAATTAAAGCGGCGGTAGAGCAAGCGGGTATTGCCAGTGATCAGGTTGATGAACTCATCATGGGTTGTGTGTTACCAGCAGGTTTAAAGCAAGCACCTGCGCGCCAAGCAGCACTGGGTGCTGATTTAGCCTTATCAACCGTATGTACAACGATTAACAAGGTTTGTGGTTCGGGCATGAAAGCGGCGATGTTCGCTTATGACTCGTTAGCGGCTGGTAGTATTGATGTTGCCATTGCTGGCGGTATGGAAAGTATGAGTAATGCGCCGTACATTTTGCCAAAAGGACGCCAAGGTTTGCGTATGGGGCATGGTGAGATTAAAGATCACATGATGCTAGATGGCCTCGAAAATGCCTACGATGGTATTGCTATGGGATGTTTTGCGCAAGATACCGCAGATGACGTTGCGTTTACCCGTGAGCAAATGGATGAATTCGCCTTAACGTCGTTGTCACGCGCAAATGAAGCGATTAACTCTGGCGCATTTAATGACGAAGTCACGCCGGTTACCGTAAAAACTCGCAAAGGTGATATAGAATTTACCACCGATGAACAACCAGGTAATGCTCGTCCGGAAAAAATCCCGACATTACGTGCAGCGTTTAAACGCGATGGTACGATTACTGCTGCTAACTCAAGTTCAATTTCAGACGGTGCTGCAGCCATGGTAATGATGCGTTTATCCGAAGCTGAAAAACGAGGCTTAACACCACTATGTAAAATTGTTGGTCATGCAACCCATGCACAACAACCAAGTGATTTCACGGTTGCACCGGTTGGGGCAATGGATAAGCTATTTAGTAAAGTGGGCTGGCACAAAGATGATGTTGATTTGTTTGAAATCAATGAAGCATTCGCCATGGTGACGATGTTAGCGATTAAAGAGCTTGATTTAGATCACGCGAAAGTTAACGTACACGGTGGTGCTTGTGCATTAGGTCATCCTATTGGTGCAAGTGGGGCTCGTATTATGGTGACATTAATTCATGCTCTGAAAAATCAAGGCTTACAAAAAGGTGTTGCTAGCCTTTGTATTGGTGGTGGAGAAGCTACCGCGATCGCAATCGAAATGATGTCTTAATCATAAGATCGTTTATGTAGCAACTTGATGATGTGTACTGCTGATTGATGTCAGTGCAACATTATTTAGTGATCTACATGGTTAACTAGGTGATTTCAGTAACGGCTATTTAGTGTCCCGTTAAACGCTAAAACTTATATGTTCAACGTTGATTTAGCGTAGCTAAGGTTATAGCCAGCGGTTAAATATTCAAATAACAACAACACCGCGCACGCTATCGTTGCTGTCAGTCACCTTTTATGGGGAGCTGATAATGAATTTTAATTTAACCGAAGATCAGCAAATGTTTGCTGATATGGCGCACCAATTCGCACAAGCTGAATTTGCGCCTAACGCTGCTCAGTGGGATGCAGAGCATATTTTTCCTAAAGGTGCTATTGCCAAAGCTGGAGAGCTCGGCTTTTGTGGCTTGTATAGTCCTGAGTCAGTGGGCGGTCTGGGGTTATCTCGCCTTGATGCGTCGATCATTTTTGAGCAGCTATCGATGGGCTGTACCACGACAACCGCAATGCTCACCATCCATAACATGGCAACGTGGATGATTGCCACATGGGCAAATCCGTCAGTACAGCAAACATGGTGCCCAGATCTTGTTGCCGGTAAGCGTCTTGCATCGTATTGCCTAACCGAGCCAGGCTCAGGCTCCGACGCCGCATCACTGCGCACGACCGCCAAAAAAGATGGCCAAGATTACCTCATTAACGGCTCTAAGATGTTTATCTCTGGGGCTGGTGAAACCGATGTGTTAGTTGCTATGGTTCGTACAGGTGAAGCTGGCCCTAGCGGCATCTCTGCCGTCGTGATACCTGCCGATGCTCAAGGCGTTATTTATGGCAAAGCAGAAGAAAAGCTTGGTTGGAATGCTCAACCAACCCGTCTAATTACCTTTGATAATGTACGCATTCCTTGTGAGAACCTTCTGGGTGAGGAAGGCCAAGGCTTTAAAATTGCTATGCGGGGCCTTGATGGTGGTCGAATTAACATAGCCTCATGCTCAATTGGTACAGCACAACAAGCCTTAAATACCGCAAAAGCATATATGCAAGAACGTGAGCAATTTGGTAAACCGATCGCGGCATTTCAAGGCTTACAGTTTAAGCTTGCCGATATGGCCACGAAGTTAGTTGCTGCAAGACAAATGGTTCGATTGGCTGCCTTTAAACTTGACACTAGTCACTCGGAAAAAACCGCATATTGTGCAATGGCGAAACAATTTGCTACCGATGTTGGTTTTGAAGTGTGTGATGCCGCACTGCAAATCCATGGCGGTTATGGCTACATAAAAGAGTACCCACTTGAACGACACTTTAGAGACGTTCGGGTTCATCAAATCTTAGAGGGTACCAATGAAATTATGCGACTTATTACTGCCCGACGTTTATTGAGCGAAGGTGCTGGTGAGTTGTTGTAAGGAATTAAAATGACAGAATTATTAAAACTAGAAAAACAAAATAACACGGCAATTATTACCTTTAATAATCCACCAGCTCATACATGGACTATGGAAAGCTTAACGGCTTTGCGAGATCTGGTTATTGAGTTGAATAATGACAAAAGCATCTACGCATTAATCTTAACGGGTGACGGTGAGAAATTTTTCTCTGCCGGTGCTGATTTAAACGTATTCGCCAATGGTGACAAGCAGGTTGCTCGCCAGATGGCTGAATGTTTTGGCGAAGCTTTTGAGACGTTATCTGCATTTCGCGGTGTATCAATTGCAGCAATAAACGGTTGGTCTATGGGCGGTGGCTTGGAAGTGGCACTGGCCTGTGATTTACGTATCGCAGAAGAACATGCCGTGATGGCATTGCCTGAAGCAACGGTAGGGCTATTACCTTGTGCTGGCGGAACACAAAACTTACACATATTGGTTGGCGAGGGTTGGACTAAGCGTATGATTTTATGTGGTGAGCGTGTTGCAGCCGACACAGCAGAGCGCATTGGCTTAGTTGAACAAGTCGTAGCCAAGGGGGAAGGTCTTAGTACGGCATTATCTCTCGCCGAAAATGTTGCTCGTCAGTCGCCCGTTGCGGTTGCAGCGTGTAAAGACTTGATTCAAAAATCACGTCAAATGCCTATTGCGCAAGCTTTACCTATCGAGCGTGATGCATTCGTCGACTTATTCGACAGCAAAGATCAGGCTGAAGGTGTTAATGCCTTTTTAGAAAAGCGTTCGCCGATGTGGCGCAATGAGTAGGAGTTGCTATGTCAGATATCGTTTTATTTGAAGAACGTCTTTGCGCGAATGACAAAAAAATAGGAGTTATCACCTTAAATACACCTAAGTCATTAAATGCGCTAAGCCATGCCATGGTGAACCTGATCACGCCAGTGCTAAATGAATGGCAAGATAACGATGAGGTTGTTGCGGTATTTTTGCAAGGCAGTGGTGATAAAGCGCTATGTGCAGGTGGTGATATTGTCTACTTATATAACAATTTACCAAACAAAAATGGTGATAAAGCACCAGCTATTGAACAATTTTTTAAAGATGAATACGAGCTCGATTATTTGATTCATAGCTACCAAAAACCATTTATTGTTTGGGGACACGGTATTGTTATGGGGGGCGGTTTAGGGCTTATGGCCGGAGCAAGCCATCGAGTGGTTACCGAGCAAACCCGAATTGCCATGCCTGAAATTACTATCGGCCTCTACCCTGATGTTGGTGGTAGCTATTTCCTTAATAAAATGCCAGGTAATTGTGGCCTATTTTTGGGGTTAACAGGGGCTTCCATAAATGGCTGCGATGCCAAGTACCTTGCGCTCGCCGATCACTTTATTGCCCATCAGTTTAAAGACGAATTACTCGCACGACTCGTTGAGGTGCATTGGGGCGAAACCAAAGCGTTAAATGAAGAAAAACTTAACGATGCCTTATTAGAATTTGAGCAACGCAGTAAAACCTATGTACCTCATGCAAATGTGAAAGCCCATCAAACACTGATTGACGAATTAACCGCAGGTGATAATTTAATTACTATTGTCGATAATATCGTTAATTTGGAAATTGACGATAAGTGGTTTAATAAAGCACAAAAGTCCCTTAAAAACGGTAGTGCGTTAAGTGCCCATATTGCTTATCGCCAGTTACAGCAAGGGAAGAGTCAAAGCTTAGCTGAGTGTTTTCAAATGGAGCAGACGATATCGCGTAAATGTGGGGAGTTCGGTGAATTCAAAGAAGGTGTAAGAGCTTTACTCATAGATAAAGACAATCAACCAAACTGGCGCTTTAAAGATGTCGCGAGCGTAGACGCAAAGGTCATTGATTGGTTTTTCAGTAACGATGATATACCAAGCACTGAGCTATTCGCGGATAGTTAATAAATCGGTCTGGTCACAAAAATAATAATAAATAAAATACAACAATAATTTACGAGGAGACGACCTTGGCTAAGATTGCATTTTTCGGGTTAGGTAACATGGGCGGTCCAATGGCAACCAATTTACTTAACGCGGGTCATTCTGTAAAAGTATTTGATCTTGTTGACGAAGCCGTTCAGCAATTAGTCGCCCAAGGGGCGACGACCGCACCAAGCATGGCTGAAATGGTCGTGGATATTGACGTGGTTATTTCTATGCTACCTGCAGGGAAACATGTTGAGTCACTTTATTTAGGCGCCGAAGGACTAATTAACCACCTAAAACCAGGTAGCTTGGTTATAGACTCGTCGACCATTGACAAGCAGACCGTGATTAAAGTTGCCCAAGCATTAGCGACTAACCAAATCGCTATGGTCGATGCGCCAGTATCTGGTGGTGTTGCTGGCGCAGCTGCTGGCACCCTATCTTTTATGGTTGGGGGCAGCGAGAGCGCTTTTGAACGCGCAGAGCCAATATTGCAAAATATGGGTAAAAACATCTTCCACGCAGGGGAGCCTGGTGCGGGTCAAGTTGCTAAGGTTTGCAATAATATGTTGTTAGCCGTGTTAATGGCGGGGACATCCGAGGCACTCCAGCTGGGAATTGCGAATGGCCTTGATCCAAAAAAGCTGTCAGAAATCATGTTACAAAGCTCTGGTCGTAACTGGACCTTAGAACTTTACAATCCGTGTCCTGATGTGATGGAAAACGTCCCGTCGAGTAATGATTACCAAGGTGGCTTTATGGTGGATTTAATGGCTAAAGATTTAGGTTTAGCGCTGGATACGGCGGTTAGTAGTCAGTCATCAACGCCAATGGGCGCCTTAGCTCGCAGTTTATTTGCATTGCATGCGAGTCAAGGTAACGGAAAAAAAGACTTTTCAAGCATTTTTAAGATGTTTGCTAATGAACAACAATAAATGAGGATCAATCTCAATGAATATAAAAGATAAGGTAATTGTAATTACAGGAGCCGGCGGTGGCTTGGGTCGTTCTATGGCGATCGACTTTGCTCGCCAAGGCGCAAAGCTTGCGCTGCTTGACTTAGGTGAAGACGCGTTAAACGTTACCTTAGCAGAAGTTGAGAGTGTTGGCGGTCAAGGCCGAGTTTACGTGGCCAATGTAACCGACGAACAAAGTGTCGAAACAACCTTTGAGCAAATCGCAGCAGACTTTAATGGTATTGATGGTTTAGTAAATAATGCGGGTATTTTACGTGACGGCATGTTTGTTAAAGTAAAAGATGGCGAAGTGGTAAAAAAAATGTCGCTTGAGCAATTTCAGTCCGTTATCGATGTGAACTTAACGGGTGTGTTCTTATGTGGTCGTGAGGCCGCAGCACAAATGATCAAATACAAGCGTCAAGGTGTCATCATTAATATGTCATCAATTGCGCGTCAAGGTAATATGGGCCAAACCAATTACTCAGCATCGAAAGCCGGTGTTGTTGCCATGACCGTTACATGGGCACGAGAGCTTGGCCGTTATGGCATTCGTGTGGGGGCCATCGCTCCAGGTGTGATTCGTACAGCCATGACCGATGCCATGAAGCCTGAGATGCGTGAGCGTTTAGAGAAAATGAAACCAGTCGGCCGCTTGGGTACCCCAGAAGAAATCGCTCATACCGCGAAATACATTTTCGAAAATGATTTCTTTACTGGTCGCGTTGTTGAAATTGATGGCGGATTGTCAATGTAGTTAATCACTGCTGTTACTGATAACTGACCGTACAATATTACTAAGCCAGTATATAAATCGTATCGGACAGCAGTTGATAAATTATTAGTATGAATGAAAGAGCGACATTAAATCGCTCTTTTTAATTGTATACCCTTAATATAGCTCTAAGGCAGTAAGTGGAATGAAAAAAGCATTGTTTCTTGATCGCGATGGTATTATTAATGTCGATCATGGCTATGTATATAAACAAGAAGAGTTCGAATTTGTAGATGGAATTTTCGAGCTTTGCCAAAAGGCCTTAAGTCGTGGTTATGATATTTTCGTCATTACTAATCAATCGGGCATTGCCCGTGGCATGTACAGTGAACAGCAGTTTGCAGATTTGACAGCATGGATGAAAAACAAATTTGCAGACCAAGGAGTCACTATATCTGATGTGTATTACTGCCCACACCACCCGACAAAAGGCAACGCGCCTTATGTTATGTCATGTGATTGTCGCAAACCTGAGCCGGGAATGATCCTTAAGGCTGTATCTGAACATAATGTTGATGTATCTGAAAGCATGTTTATTGGCGATAAACTGTCGGATATGCTTGCGGCGGAGCGAGCTGGTGTTAAGGACAAAGTATTGGTTCGTAGCAATTATGCCGATGAAGAGGTCAGCGTGGCCGAAGAATTTGCAAATATCCGCTCAATTACTGAGCGTTTTTTCTAGTTGTTGGCTATAATTTGTTCGGTTGAACGCTTTTTTGAAAATTTATTAAATTAATCGTTGACGCCGTCCAAAAAATCCCTAAAATGCGCATCCACTTCCACGGGGCAACATGGTTGCACGAGGAATGGGTTTCGAGTATCTAAAGCTTATTTTTACTGGGATTTAGAGTTAAACGTTAAATTGAAAAAAATTCAAAATTAACGGTTGACATCGAAACTGAGATGCGTAGAATACGCATCCTCTTCAACGGCAAACGCCGCGGAAGTTCAAGCAATAACGAATGCGATTATTGCTTCAATTCTTTAACAAATAGTTATCATGCAATTTGTGTGAGCACTCACAAGAAAATGGTTTTACCATATTGTCTTTAAGACATAACTTGATGAGTGACACGCAAAACGACATATGTCAAGTTGGTAGCAATACCAACAAGCGTAATTCATTGAGTCGATTCTTCGGAATCACGATTTAATTTTTAATTGAAGAGTTTGATCATGGCTCAGATTGAACGCTGGCGGCAGGCTTAACACATGCAAGTCGAGCGGAAACGATTCTAGTTTACTAGAAGGCGTCGAGCGGCGGACGGGTGAGTAATGCTTGGGAATATGCCTTTAGGTGGGGGACAACAGTTGGAAACGACTGCTAATACCGCATAATGTCTACGGACCAAAGGAGGGGATCTTCGGACCTTTCGCCTTTAGATTAGCCCAAGTGAGATTAGCTAGATGGTGGGGTAATGGCCTACCATGGCGACGATCTCTAGCTGGTTTGAGAGGATGATCAGCCACACTGGGACTGAGACACGGCCCAGACTCCTACGGGAGGCAGCAGTGGGGAATATTGCACAATGGGCGAAAGCCTGATGCAGCCATGCCGCGTGTGTGAAGAAGGCCTTCGGGTTGTAAAGCACTTTCAGTAGGGAGGAAAGGGTAGTCGCTAATATCGGCTATCTGTGACGTTACCTACAGAAGAAGCACCGGCTAACTCCGTGCCAGCAGCCGCGGTAATACGGAGGGTGCGAGCGTTAATCGGAATTACTGGGCGTAAAGCGTGCGTAGGCGGATTGTTAAGCGAGATGTGAAAGCCCAGGGCTCAACCTTGGAACTGCATTTCGAACTGGCTGTCTAGAGTATTGTAGAGGGTGGTGGAATTTCCAGTGTAGCGGTGAAATGCGTAGAGATTGGAAGGAACATCAGTGGCGAAGGCGGCCACCTGGACAAATACTGACGCTGAGGCACGAAAGCGTGGGGAGCAAACAGGATTAGATACCCTGGTAGTCCACGCCGTAAACGATGTCAACTAGCTGTCTGTGGACTTGATCTGTGGGTAGCGTAGCTAACGCGCTAAGTTGACCGCCTGGGGAGTACGGCCGCAAGGTTAAAACTCAAATGAATTGACGGGGGCCCGCACAAGCGGTGGAGCATGTGGTTTAATTCGATGCAACGCGAAGAACCTTACCATCCCTTGACATCCAGAGAACTTACTAGAGATAGTTTGGTGCCTTCGGGAACTCTGAGACAGGTGCTGCATGGCTGTCGTCAGCTCGTGTTGTGAAATGTTGGGTTAAGTCCCGCAACGAGCGCAACCCCTATCCTTATTTGCCAGCGCTTCGGGCGGGAACTCTAAGGAGACTGCCGGTGATAAACCGGAGGAAGGTGGGGACGACGTCAAGTCATCATGGCCCTTACGGGATGGGCTACACACGTGCTACAATGGCGGATACAGAGGGCAGCAAGACCGCGAGGTGGAGCGAATCCCAGAAAGTCCGTCGTAGTCCGGATTGGAGTCTGCAACTCGACTCCATGAAGTCGGAATCGCTAGTAATCGTGGATCAGAATGCCACGGTGAATACGTTCCCGGGCCTTGTACACACCGCCCGTCACACCATGGGAGTGGGTTGCAAAAGAAGTAGCTAGTTTAACCTTCGGGAGGACGGTTACCACTTTGTGATTCATGACTGGGGTGAAGTCGTAACAAGGTAACCCTAGGGGAACCTGGGGTTGGATCACCTCCTTACCTTAAGTAAAACATTCCTTGTCGAGTGTTCACACAAATTGAATGATAACATTCGCATGCCTAAGTCATAGATTTAGACATGATGCTCTTTAAAAATTTGGAAAGCTGATATTAAACCCGGTATTTCATAGAAGACTATGTCGCGTAGTTCTTCAATAAAATGTGAAATACCAAAACGAAGAAGAAATTCTTCAAAAATTGATTTTTAAAATCAATTTCTTTCAAGGTCGAATTTAGTACATCCATGTACAATTCGACATCCAAACATCCGTGTTTGGAACATTCATTTATGAATGCGTGAACATGTCAGACATACATTTGGTCTTGGTTTTGTCACCAAGGCACTCGAAACTTTTTGGGGTTGTATGGTTAAGTGACTAAGCGTATGTGGTGGATGCCTTGGCAGTTAGAGGCGATGAAGGACGTGTTAATCTGCGATAAGCTGTGTTGAGCCGATAAAAGGCGTTATAAGCACAGATTTCCGAATGGGGAAACCCACCTGTCATAAGGCAGGTATCGTTAAGTGAATACATAGCTTAACGAGGCGAACCGGGAGAACTGAAACATCTAAGTACCCCGAGGAAAAGAAATCAACCGAGATTTCCTTAGTAGCGGCGAGCGAACGGGAATTAGCCCTTAAGCGGTTTGTGAATTAGTGGAATAAGCTGGAAAGCTTGACGATACAGGGTGATAGTCCCGTACACGAAAATGACCTTACCGTGAAATCGAGTAGGACGGAACACGTGAAATTCTGTTTGAATATGGGGGGACCATCCTCCAAGGCTAAATACTCCTAACTGACCGATAGTGAACCAGTACCGTGAGGGAAAGGCGAAAAGAACCCCTGTGAGGGGAGTGAAATAGAACCTGAAACCGCATACGTACAAGCAGTGGAAGCCTTCGGGTGACTGCGTACCTTTTGTATAATGGGTCAGCGACTTACATTTTGTAGCAAGGTTAACCGATTAGGGGAGCCGTAGCGAAAGCGAGTGTTAACTGCGCGTTTAGTTGCAAGGTGTAGACCCGAAACCCGGCGATCTACCCATGGGCAGGTTGAAGGTTGAGTAACATCAACTGGAGGACCGAACACACGTATGTTGAAAAATGCGGTGATGACCTGTGGGTCGGAGTGAAAGGCTAATCAAGCCGGGAGATAGCTGGTTCTCCCCGAAATCTATTTAGGTAGAGCCTCGGACGAACACCACTGGGGGTAGAGCACTGTTAAGGCTAGGGGGTCATCCCGACTTACCAACCCTTTGCAAACTCCGAATACCAGTGAGTGATATCCGGGAGACACACGGCGGGTGCTAACGTCCGTCGTGGAAAGGGAAACAACCCAGACCGCCAGCTAAGGTCCCAAAGTCTATGTTAAGTGGGAAACGATGTGGAAAGGCCCAGACAGCTAGGAGGTTGGCTTAGAAGCAGCCATCCTTTAAAGAAAGCGTAATAGCTCACTAGTCGAGTCGGTCTGCGCGGAAGATGTAACGGGGCTAAACATAGCACCGAAGCTGCGGATTTGAACTTAGGTTCAAGTGGTAGGGGAGCGTTCTGTAAGCCGTTGAAGGTGTGTTGTAAAGCATGCTGGAGGTATCAGAAGTGCGAATGCTGACATGAGTAACGATAATGGGGGTGAAAAACCCCCACGCCGAAAGACCAAGGTTTCCTGTCCCATGTTAATCAGGGCAGGGTAAGTCGGCCCCTAAGGCGAGGCGGAAACGCGTAGTCGATGGGAAACAGATTAATATTTCTGTACTTCTTATAATTGCGAAGGAGGGACGGAGCAGGCTAGGCAAGCATGGCGTTGGTTGTCCATGTGAAAGTATGTAGGCTGGGGATTTAGGCAAATCCGGATCCCTAAGGCTGAGATACGAGACGAGACTCTACGGAGTTGAAGTTGTTGATGCCATACTTCCAGGAAAAGCTTCTAAGCATCAGATTATAAGGAACCGTACCCCAAACCGACACAGGTGGTTAGGTAGAGAATACTAAGGCGCTTGAGAGAACTCGGGTGAAGGAACTAGGCAAAATAGTACCGTAACTTCGGGAGAAGGTACGCCGGCTAGTGTGAATCCCTTGCGGAGTAAGCACCGGTCGGTCGAAGTAACCAGGTGGCTGGAACTGTTTATTAAAAACACAGCACTGTGCAAAATCGAAAGATGACGTATACGGTGTGACGCCTGCCCGGTGCCGGAAGGTTAATTGATTGGGTTAGCGCAAGCGAAGCTCATGATCGAAGCCCCGGTAAACGGCGGCCGTAACTATAACGGTCCTAAGGTAGCGAAATTCCTTGTCGGGTAAGTTCCGACCTGCACGAATGGCGTAATCATGGCCACACTGTCTCCACCCGAGACTCAGTGAAATTGAATTTGCGGTTAAGATGCCGTATACCCGCGGCTAGACGGAAAGACCCCGTGAACCTTTACTATAGCTTGACAGTGAACATTGCTCCTACATGTGTAGGATAGGTGGGAGGCTTTGAAGCAGGTACGCCAGTATCTGTGGAGCCATCCTTGAAATACCACCCTTGTATGCGTGATGTTCTAACCTGGGCCAATTATCTTGGCTGGGGACACTGTCTGGTGGGTAGTTTGACTGGGGCGGTCTCCTCCCAAAGCGTAACGGAGGAGCACGAAGGTTGGCTAAGTACGGTCGGACATCGTACGGTTAGTGCAATGGCATAAGCCAGCTTAACTGCGAGACAGACACGTCGAGCAGGTACGAAAGTAGGTCATAGTGATCCGGTGGTTCTGTATGGAAGGGCCATCGCTCAACGGATAAAAGGTACTCCGGGGATAACAGGCTGATACCGCCCAAGAGTTCATATCGACGGCGGTGTTTGGCACCTCGATGTCGGCTCATCACATCCTGGGGCTGAAGTCGGTCCCAAGGGTATGGCTGTTCGCCATTTAAAGTGGTACGCGAGCTGGGTTTAGAACGTCGTGAGACAGTTCGGTCCCTATCTGCCGTGGGCGTTTGAGAATTGAAGAGGGCTGCTCCTAGTACGAGAGGACCGGAGTGGACGAACCTCTGGTGTTCCGGTTGTCACGCCAGTGGCATTGCCGGGTAGCTATGTTCGGAACTGATAACCGCTGAAAGCATCTAAGCGGGAAGCAGGCTTTGAGATGAGTTCTCACTGGGACTTTAAGTCCCCTAAAGGGTCGTCGGAGACTACGACGTTGATAGGCAGGGTGTGTAAGCGTTGTGAGGCGTTGAGCTAACCTGTACTAATTGCCCGTGAGGCTTAACCATACAACACCCAAGAGGTTTTCCTCAGGTGTATATGGTCTGACATAAAAAAGTTCAAGCATTCATATTGAAAGAAAAAGTTAATATCAGATTTCCAGATTATTAAATACGTGGAGTCGTCGCTCCTAGCCATCCATGGCTTCGCGACATAAATACATCCATGTATAAAAGTTTTTTGTCTGGCGACAATAGCACTTTGGAACCACCTGAACCCATGCCGAACTCAGAAGTGAAACGAAGTAGCGCCGATGGTAGTGTGGGAGTTCCCATGTGAGAGTAGGTCATCGCCAGGCTTCAAATTCTGAAAAGCCCGTTCAAAGGGACGGGCTTTTATCCTAAGCTTTAAGCTAGGTTCACTTAGTTTTATAGTATAGTGAATATACCTTAACGTTTAGAAAAGTTTTTTGTCTAGCGACAATAGCACTTTGGAACCACCTGAACCCATGCCGAACTCAGAAGTGAAACGAAGTAGCGCCGATGGTAGTGTGGGAGTTCCCATGTGAGAGTAGGTCATCGCTAGGCTTCCAAATAAAGAGAAAGGCTGCCAGTGTGCAGCCTTTTTTGCTTTAAAGCTTGGAAACAATAAAATACTTATAACTGTTTTAATCATATTTATGTCATCCCACTGAACCCATGCGCTCTTACCAAAACAGCAGAAGTAAATGAAGTAGCGCCGATGGTAGTGTGGGAGTTCCCATGTGAGAGTAGGTCATCGCTAGGCTCCTAATTAGGTACCGTCCCAGAAAGTGTGTCTCTCTTATTTTAATTTCAGTTTCAAATTACCTAGTTAAACAAGTTACTTTTCTCAAAGCGACTTATCGGGTATTGGTAAGTCGTTTTATTCATATCCAGTGCTACCTTACTTAGAATGGTTAATACAGAATCAACACTTGGCATGGAATTCCTTATTTTTAACGTTCGTTTGAATGATTTATTTAATCGTTCAATCCAGTTGGTAGTATAAATCATATTGCGGATGATCGGCTCAAAGTCCAAGTATGTGGCGTAATACTGCAAGTACGGCTTATCAATAAACATCTTAAAGTTAGGATATCTCTTACCCCACTTCTCATATAACCACCGAGCGCGGATCATAAGTTCTTCACGGTCATCTGATTGATCATCTAAATTAAAGACAAACCTCAAATCATCAGCGACTTCACCACGATGAGACTTCTTCACTTTTTTTAAGATGTTGCGTTTCATATGTAAGACGCACTTTTGAATTTTACATTGATAATGCCGTTCAATGGCCGAATCTAAGCCCGATAGGTTATCAATCACAGCAAGGTCGATTTGCTTGAGGCCACGCTCCTTTAAATCTAACAAGATGTCATCCCAATTGGCTGCTGATTCGGTCGGTGCATTGTAAATACCAATCACTTCACGAGTCATGTCGTGCTTTACCGCTAAAACGATATAGTAGGCTTCGCTAGAAACCGTTTCACGCTTTGTTTTGATAAATGTCGCATCGAGATAAATGATGGGGTAATAATCGCATAACTTCTGTTTTCTGAAGTCTTCCATTTCCTCATATAGGCTCTTAGTAATGCGCGATACGGCGCTTCGAGTGAGCTTTTGGCCATAGATAGATTCAGTTATTGATTCAATTTCTCGAGTTGTAAGCCCCTTGGCATAAAGCTCAAAACAAAGTTCGTTCAGTGTATCGCTTTGCTCTTTCATGACATTGAGGATCCAAGGCTTGAATTGATTTAATCGATCACGAGGTACCTGTAAAGATAGAGCATCACCTATACCTAAGCCTGCCACAGGTCTATAGCCATTGCCTTTGTTACCTTGAGAAGATCTTAGGTATTCCGTTCGCTCAGCTTTCATAAATGAATTAAGGGCGAGCTCTAATACCTGATTTAGACCACCTGGCTTTTGGATTAAAGAATCTAATGCTGCTTGAATTTGCTTACTATTCAGCGTTAAATTAGTCATAGTCTCTCTCCGTTTGTTGTTGATTGTTTTTTGGTCGAAACTTTCAACTAAACTAAGAGAGACTTTTTTATTTGTCTAGTGGGACACACTTTAGTGGGACGGTATGCCTAATTAAAGAAAGGCTACACATTGTGTAGCCTTTTTTACGTTTTACATCCATGTAAAACGCCCTTTGGGAAGATTCGCTTAGAAAAATTGTTCCCAACAATTTTTTGCTTTCTAATCTAGCAACACACCCTAGTTATTAATCATTGTGCATTATCGGGCATAGCTAGCCCCTTATCCTAAACCTATCGTACACCGTTATACCAATCACATTAAGTTATTGCTCACTCAGTGAGAATTTAAAGGCTTTTAAGTAAGGCTTTGATTGCAGAGAATGGTTATTCCATTGTCAAAATCAGTTACGCAGCATAAAAGCCTTTAAAACTCACCCGTAGGGAGTTTACCAGAGGCCCATTTACGGCCCTATATTTCATTAATATAGAATGACTATTTCAATGAAATCTATGTTGTAACTGAACCTCTGCTCTAACTCTGAGTTGGGCACAAACTTAGTGTAATTGGTATTACTAACCTATAACTAATTTACTCAGCTCACTAACAGAATGTACCATACGAGTTGGTCTTCGTTGATTCAATTCGTCGATATGTCCCGCTCCATGGGTTATTGCAATACTGTCTATTCCTGCATTATGTGCCATGTCTATATCGTACCGACTATCACCGATGTACACAGCCTGTTCTCTTTCAATGCTTAACGTTGTTAATATTTGCTCTAGCATATCTGGATCAGGTTTGGCTTTGGCGTCGTCAGCACAACGCAAACAGTGAAAAAAGTCAGTTAGCTTGGTTTCACTAAGTACCTCTTCTAATCCATAACGACCTTTGCTCGTTGCAATAGCTAGCTTTTTATCCTTATCTTGAAGCGCTTCAAGTAATTCAATGCTGCCTTTAAACATGGGAGAGGCAACTTGGTTAAAGGATATAAAATGTTGCCGATATGCCTGTTGCAGAGCATGTAATTGTCTATTACTGGCATTAGGAAATAAAATATCACATGCATCATGTAATCCTGCGCCAATTATACGTTTGCATGCAGGTATTGATGGAACGGGTAAATCAGCTTCGCTTGCCGCATGTTGTAATGAGGTGACAATTTTACCTATCGAATCCATTAAGGTGCCGTCCCAATCAAAAATATAAAGCTGATAATGGTGCATACTCATGATCCTTTTAATGTACTGATGCTGATGCGCAAAATTGAAAGTATAAACAGACTACGAAATATATCAGCTAACGGATGTATTTGACTGTTTTTATGTTGATAAATTAAGCAGTAAACACGCCTCTGTGAGTTAATGCTAATCATCCTGTATTTATCGCCAATAACGGGTTTACAAGGCCTTTAAGCGTATTTAAGATAGAGCGATTATGATAAAAAAGGCTGCTTAATTTATGTCCGGATTACAACGGATCATTCTGATCGATACCCACCTACCAGGGCTTGTTGAGTTAAAGCTTAATGGCCATACCAATATTTGTGGTACTAACGCCTCTGGTAAGACAACGTTACAACGTCTTGTGCCCGTGTTTTTCGGTGAATCACCGAATAAGGTCGTGCCTGCCACACGAGATAACTTTCAAAAATGGTATTTGCCTCGCGAGTCGAGTTACATTATTTACGAATACCAGCGTGTCGATGGGCAAACCTGTATGGCGGTGTTAACGTCATCCGCTACCGGGGTGCTATATCGTTTTATTGCTAAGCCGTTTGTTAGCAGCGATTTTATCGCCGATGATATGACCGGCAAACGAGCAATAAATGTCTTAGAAGTCATTAAAGCGGCAAAACGTGAAGGCGTTGCGGTTACCAAGGCACTTAATAACAAAGAGTTTAAGGCGGTTGTTCAAAACGATCGAGCAATGATGAATGCCAGTGCCAGTAAACGCGATTTGGTTAATGCCGCACGCTTGTTTAGCTTGTGCGAACACAATGCCAAGCTGCGCCATATCGAAAAATTGATCAAAGCAGTACACTCTAAAGAAGGCAAGATGGAAACCATCAAAGCCATGATTGCTGCGATTTTGGAAGAAGATGGCGTACAAACACCAAGCAGTAAAATATCTAAAAGTCAGGTCGAAGATTGGCGCAAAGAATGCTCATTGATCCGTCAGTTTGATGAGCTCATGCCACAATATGACAAGCTTAAAGTGGTTAACGCTGGCTTAGAGCAAAGTGAACAACGTTTAGCGCAGCTGCAACAGCAAATCAGTCATGATTACACGTTATTAGCTGAATCTGTGGTAAAAGCGCAAAGCGATCAGCAAATGTATAAAGGTAAGTTAACTGACCTGAATAATGACTTTGAGGCCGCTCGGGATAGCTTTAACCGTGATATTTCGATTGCTAAAGCGGATATCACCACAGCCGAGCAGAACTTAGATAAAATTGAAGACGAGTTTAATGCTTGGCAGGATCAAGATATAGAGCAGCATAAGCTGAACATCGATAAAATCCCAGCCTGGCAATCGCAATTGCAGTCGTGCTCAGAGCAACATGCGTTGTTAACCGAAGAGCATCAGGATATCGAAGCGGCCTTCCATAAGCGTCAAGCAGAACTTGAGAAAAAGCAAAGCAAAACGCTGAACCAGTTAATTGAACTAAAGGATCTAGTAAGTGCTCAGTTGCAAGCTCAGCAAAAGCAAGAAACAGCCGCATTACATCAACTCAAAAGCCAACAAGACAGTAAATACCAGAGATTATTGACCGACTACGATAGTCAAATACAGCAGGCCAATATTGCTCTGCAAAAACTCAAAACCGAAATCGAGTTAAGCGGCCCAAGTCAGCAAGAGCAGCAAGCTTTGGCGATAGTTGAAAATCAATTAGATGAAGCGCAACTCGATGAAGATAGCGTTCGTGGACAACTTAGCCAAGCACAAGAATACGCTCAGCAATTAAAATATCAACAAATCGCCGCACACGAAAAGCTACAAAAAGTCTCGGCTAAGGTGAAGCAAGCGCAAAATAAGGTCGCTGATATCGACGCTTGGTTAAATCCTGGCGAGCACACGTTATTAGAATTTCTTCGCAGTGAATGCCATGGCTGGCAAGAACAATTAGGCAAGCTTATCGACCCGCAATTGCTTAATCGCAAAGATTTGTCGCCACGTTTAGCGGATGATCATCTCCAACAGCAAAGTTTATTTGGTATTTTGCTTGATACCAATGTGATTAATCCTAGCGATATTTTGCAATCTGAAGCTGAGCTTGAGCAACAATTGCAGCAAGCTCAACAAGAACTCGCTCAAGTCTTGGCCGATAAGCAACAGCTTGAAGAGCAGCTACAAGGCATTAATAACCAGGTTAAGACTGCCGAGCAAGAATGCACAGCGTTAGTTTCGAAAAGTCAATTTAAGCAAAAAGCTCGTCTTCGTATTCAAGAAGAAAAGGCTCAATTGAAAGCCGAGCATAAGCAAGCTTTGCTTGAGCGTAAACAAAAGCGACAAAAAGAGCTGACGAACGAGCAAGCAAAAATTGATAAGCTCAACAATCAAAAAGCAGATGCCATCGAAGAGCACCAAGATGCTTGCCATGACGAAAAAATGGAGCATGAGCTACATTGGCAGCAAATTATTGGCGATATTGAGCAAAAGCTAACTAGCGCTAAAGTTCAAATTGATGAGGCCAAAGAGCAACACCGCTTAGGTTTGAAAGCTGCGAAAAAGTGGTATCAAGATGAACTTGCTAAGCGTGATGTGGATGTTGAGCAAATCGGCCAGTTAAAGCGCCAAGTCGATGAGCTAAAAGAGCTTATTGAAACAACCAATAAGCAACGAGATAACGTTGCTCAATACTTACGTTGGTATGATGTGGTATTTAGCCAACAAAAGGCGCAGTACTTACAGCAACAGTCGCAGGCAAAAGAAGCTAAAGCCAAGAACGAGCGCGAATTGACTCATGCGCAAACTGCGCATAAACAACAACAGCGACAATATCATGAGCAGCTTAACCAACTCGATAAGGTATTAGCAGAGCAAAATGAACTAGTCAGTCAAATCAACCACATTAAGCAGCAGTATGCGCTACTTAGCTTACCGAACGTGGAACTCGTTGAAGAAACGGCCTCGATAACATCTCGTGTATCAGAAATCACCGAGCTGTTTAGCCAATACCGTCAAGCGCTAAAACAAGTGGATGATTATGTGCATTTCTTTGATAATGCTATTGGCCAAAAATCAGGGATCTCGTTAACAGAAACCTGGGAACGTGCGCGCAGCGAGTGTCAAATAGAAAACAATCAAGGCATTATGGTACTTGATTGCCGTAAAATGGTGAAAGAACTTGAATTACTGCTAACGGTATTGGTGCCGCAACACCTGGAAGGGGTGCGTAATAACGGCTTAAACTTTGGTAATGATTTAACTCAGTATTACAATATTCTAGCCGATATTGACAAGCGTATTGGTTCGCAATCTCGTCGTATATCTAAAGAAGTGGATCACGAGTTGTTCCTAGATGGGGTGAGTGATTCGAGCGTAAAAATCCGCTCAAAAGTTAGTGAATTCGACTTTTGGCCAACCTTGCAGAAATTTAACAAGTTACATCAACAATGGCTAGCGGATGAAGAAGCTATATTACCTGATGAAGATTATATGCAGACCATAGGTGAGGTATTAGAAGTCCTTGGCCGAGCAACCATTAGCGGTGGTGTCGGGCAGTTACTGGATATTGAATTACACCTCAAAGAAGGCAATTCAAATTTGGTGATTCGAACCGATCGTCAGTTAAATGAATCTTCGAGTCATGGTATGGCTTATCTCATTTTATGTAAGTTCTTATTAGCCTTTACCCGTTTATTGCGTGGCGAGTCTCAAGCTATTATTCATTGGCCAATTGATGAAATTGGGACCTTAGCCAATAAAAATGTGAAGAAGATTTTCGACGCGTGTAAAGCCAATAACATCAGTGTGTTGGGAGCGTTTCCAAATCCTGAATCGGATGTATTGCATTTCTTTGATAATCGTTACTTAATTGACAAAAATGCCAAAGCGCAAAAACTCCGTATGGTACAGCCTAAAACTAATCCAATCGCAGAGAAGTTAAAACAGCGCCGTCAACAGGAGGCCATCGCATGATAAGTTTACAAGGCAAGATAATGGAAACCCTTTTGAGTGGTGGCTTTATCTGTAAAACCAGTGATGAGCTTGCATATCAATACCTGCAAAAAGCGGAACATTATGATGCGATTGAGCGCCAGCTAAATACCATGAATCGCACCTTGAGCTCAGCTAACGACGGTAATGTGTTATTTTGTGCGTATCAGAGTATTGGCGATGATGAACGTAAACAGGTCAATAGCCAGTTCAAAGAAGTTTCATCATCCTTATTGCCACTGGTTGAATGGTTGGTGTTGGTGCAAGAAGCTCAAGGTGACAATACTCCAATCAGTGAAGGTAAAGTTATTCGCCTTAATAAGCTACAAACGGTTATTGAGGATGTGCCAGCATTTGCCGAGCAATTAGCCAAAATCGCGCGCTACAGCTTATTTAATTCCTCCAGTAGCGCCATTGATAATCAGCTAAAGCAAATTTTTAAACGTTTGACTGAGTTAGGTTACTTGTTGCGTCCAAACCCTGAAACGCAAATTTATTTGGCCACCGGTAAAGTTGATTATTTATTCGATATTATTCGTTTTATTGATGAAGCGGAAAGCCTAGGATTAGAGCAGCAAGCTGAAATGGCGGTTCAGCAGGGAGATCTGCTGTGAGCTCACAGTTAAGTATTAGTGGGGTTAAGTTTTTAAAGGCGCTTGCTAAGCATGCTGATATTATTATGCAAGCGTATCTTTCTGGGCGTGTCAGTGAAATGGACTTTGACTTGAACACCCTAGAAAAGCTTATGGAGCTTGGCGTACTTTGGCGCCCAGAGCCGGGCGAAGATTTACGCCTTAGAAGTTCGGTTAGAGCCTTACTTGAAAATAATTTAAAGGATGAGCGTAATCGTCAATTAGATGCAAACGTAGGTTCAAAGCTTGCCACCATTAAAACGGTCACATCGCACTATAAAGAAGCCCTGCATCATCATCTTGATGCCGAAGCGGAAGTGCATTTAGAAGATTTAGCGGAGCAAGTTTACACCTTAGTCGACAGCTTAAAATCAAGCGTACGAAGCTTATGGCGTCGCATTCATAATGAATTTGGCTATGTTGCATCAATCAACGCTAAAATCCGCGAAAATGAACTTGCTCAAGGGCAGTTAACGCAAATGCGTCAACAGCTGGAAATGTTCCAGTTTGATGAATTGGCAAAATTAGCGGGCTCGAATCGTGAACTGCGCCGCTTATTGGTTGTACAGTTACAAAAAAGCCATACAGAAATCAGTCAAGAATTGAGTATCGCTCAGGCAAAGCTTATTGATCTATTGGGTAAGTTTAGGGAATACCTGCATCGCTCACAGCTGCTTAAAGGCTTTGTCTTGCATCATCAGCAAAAGCCAGATTATCAAATCAAAGATTACAGTGTGTTGCATCAGTTACCAAGCTTGTTTAACCGTGCTCAGCCAATCATTAAACCGGCTAATATCGATGTCAATAATGTTGCATATGAACAATTGTTTAGCCAGCTGGTTAACCAAATAAAACAGGTGCGTCATAACCTCGATGCAAATCAAGAGCAACGCAAAGCACAAAACTTTGATGTTGCCGCCATTGAAGGCATTGATATAGAAAGTGATGGTTTAAAAGAAGCGATCGAGCAATATTTTGTCCATATTATTGATTCTGCAGAGCGTATGTCGGCGTTGGAGTACCATCAATGGCAGCAGCTCGATTTTGATCAAGAAGTTTGGGTGTATGGCGTTATTAATGGTTTCACAGGCCTTAATAGCGAAGAGCAAGACTTCTTCGAAATTGGTGTTGAAGGGCATCCGCATCCAGAATTTGATGGCAACTTTATTATCGAAGATGTTGAACTAGGACTAAGGTAACCTTAAGACAAAAGCAGAGGTAACATGGCAGCAGTGACTTTTATTGTTGGTGGCAAAAGTCGACGACAGAATTACGTCGATGTTAAGCGTGCATATACGGGTATTTACAAGTGGTTAATAAAACACGCTAATGCTCCTCAAAAACAGGCTATTTTGTATTCGCAAGATAGCGGTACTGAGTCATTTGTTGATGCTGAACAGGTGCCTTATCGTCCTAAACTGGTTACCCCTAGCTTTTATCTTACTGCGCCATGGCTTGAGCTTAGACAGCAAGCCATGGAACGAGATGAGTTTTGTTGCGTTCGCTGTGGTGCGAGTCGCAGAGAAGACGGCGCGAAGCTCGAAGTTGACCACATCAAAGAGCGGGCGACCCACCCTGAGCTAACGCTGAATTAAGCAATTTAGAAACGCTCTGCAAGCCTTGTCATCAAGCGAAAACCAATCGCTTTAACCGTAAGCGCTAATAAACATTTTCGTACCGTCAGCAGTTTAGCTTAGTCTAGCTATTTACCGCTGAATATACTCACTGGCTGTCATTTTATAGTAGGTCACATTGGCATAGTCAATTTCTACGGGATTAGGGTCGACTATTTCGATGTCTATTTGGTTGGTGAACGCTGCACGTAATGCCATCTGCGTGATGTTGACGCTAAACGAGGTGCCCATAAACACCATTTTATCGGCGTTATACATGCGTTGTTCGGCTTCACTAATACGATATAAATCGGTGTAGTATTCGTCAAACAACAAGACATACGGTTTGTAAGAAAAGTTTAGCTCAGGTCGCTTACTGGTTTTATTGATGCGAAAGATGTCTAACAGTGATTCACTTAAGTTCGCATCATCAACGTCATCCCACGGCGTTGTCAAGGTACTAACATGCTCACCTTGAGTATGATATAAGGTCATCTGGTCGAGACGACCGTGGATGGCGATATAGTTTCGGTTGCCCGCTTTACCGTCTAAGCCGTCAATGTTTTGAGTGATCAAATTTTTATCACTTAACCATTGATGTACAGCGTTGGGGCCATGGTTTCGATAGGCGGCAAAGCGATGGTAGTACCATTTTAAAAATTCAACCGGGTTGTTTTCATACATGGCCCGGGTGGCCATTTCCATCGGCGTGTAATTGACGCTGCCAATCGTCCAAAAACCATCCTCGCCACGAAAGGTTGGGATACCTGATTCGGCACTGACACCGGCACCCGTGATATAGAGCGTAGAATCCATAGAACAGAGGTAATTTATTAGAGAATTTGCATTTTACTATAATGCCATAAAGTTTATGTGTAAAATGGCACCAATTTTGGCAAAACGATTGTAGTTAGATGTTTGAATTAAAATACCATACCCCAAAAGAGTGGGCCGACGTTGCCCTAGAAGACTTTGATTCTTTTTTGCAAGACCATGCCGCAGCTGAGAAAAAAGCATCAGGCATGGCGGTATCTATGTTGTCACATTACCCTGATCGCACAAAATTAGTGCGGGCAATGACAGACCTAGCATTAGAAGAATTAATCCATTTTAAGCAAGTGTTAAAGCTGATGAGTGCGCGTAATGTGATTCAAGCAAATGACGAACGAGACGCGTATATCCACGAAATTCGTAAGCTGTTTCGTCGTGGCCGTGACGAGTTCTTATTAGATCGTTTGTTGGTTGCCGGTGTTATTGAAGCCCGTGGTCACGAGCGCTTTGCATTGATTGCTGAAGCCTTACCAGAAGGTCGTGACAAAAAGTTTTACGACGATATTGCCAAGTCTGAAGAAAAGCATAAAAACTTATTTGTTGAGCTGGCATTAGAGTATTTCCCTGAAGACGAAGTCTACAGTCGCTTAGAAGAAATTCTTATCGCCGAAGCCGAGATTTGCGAGAAGCTTCCATTTCGAGCAGCATTGCATTAACCGAAACAAAGATAATTATCCCGTTGCAATGGAGCGCTAATGACCAAATCTCAACGTGTTATTGATAAGTACTTACAGCAATACGCGGAATCTGAGGTGAGCTTGCTCGATTCGCTATCGCCAGGTCATGCTTACCAACAGGTGATTGTGATCCCTGCATATAAAGAAAGCGATGCCTTTGTGCATCGCTTTTTTGCATCTCGGCTAAGCCAAACGAGAACATTGTTGATTGTTGTCGTTAATCAGCCTCAGACAGATACTAACCAGCAGAGTCAAGAATTACTCTATCAGCAGTGCTTGCAGTTGGGTAAAATCACCTTTCGTAACGACAATATCAGCTTAGTTAACGTGCGTGCGAATAAT
This sequence comes from Thalassotalea sp. Sam97, assembly GCF_041379765.1. Taxonomy (NCBI): domain Bacteria; kingdom Pseudomonadati; phylum Pseudomonadota; class Gammaproteobacteria; order Alteromonadales; family Colwelliaceae; genus Thalassotalea; species Thalassotalea maritima. The sequence goes on from NZ_CP166919.1 coordinate 1,088,795, forward strand.
AGTGATGTATTACTGATTGACCGATTTAACAAGCCAATTTCAGATAAACATGGTGTTGGTTTAGCACGCAAAATAGGCTGCGATTTAGCCGTTTCTCTGATAAATCAGGGGCTGATTACGAGCCGATTTATCCACTCAACCGATGCAGATGCGAGCTTGCCGGATAATTACTTTGATGGGGCGCATCACGCTGGTAAACAGGTGGTGGCGATCGGCTTTGAATTTAGGCATCAATCGAACGAACCGTTAATTCATCAAGCCAATGCGATATATGAGCAGGCGCTGCGTTATTATGTTCAAGGGTTAGCAAGTGCTGGCAGTCGTTATGCGTTTTTTACCATCGGCAGTACGTTAGCATTCGATGCTGTGGCATATTGTCAATGTCGTGGTTTTCCCAAACGCAGTGCCGGTGAAGACTTTTATCTATTAAATAAACTGGTCAAACTTGGCCACTATCAGTTTGCCCAAGACATAGTAATTCATTTACAAGCAAGAACATCTGATAGAGTGCCGTTTGGTACAGGACCTGCTGTCGCTCGAATTGTCGAGTTACTTAAACAGCAACAAGATTACCATTATTATCATCCCGAGGTGTTTACGGCTCTAGCAGAAGTTCTCAGCGCATTTAGTACGTTATACCGAGAGCGGGAACGACTTGAAGCATGGTATCAACAATTCCCTAGTACGATTGTGCAGGCATTAACAGGTATTGGCCTTGATAAGTTTGTGAATAGCCAGAAAACGACAAATGAGACACAGTTTTACAAGCAATTACATGGCTTTTTCGATGGCTTTAAAACGTTAAAGTTTATTCATGTTCTGCGTGAATTAGCGTACCCAGACACGCCACTATTTATCTGCAACAATGAAAAGCCTCCTTTAATTGGGCGCTTAATAAAATAAGAATCCCAGCAGTAGCTGGGATTCTTTATGTAATGTAGACCTTGTTTAACGATTAAAATTGCATCTCAGGTACGTGCTCAGGTACCACCATTTCACCAGCGGTTAAACGGACAATTTCTTCAACGCTAACGCCAGGAGCGCGTTCTAGCAAGTGGAATTTACCGTCTTTTATTTCAATAAAGGCCAAATCGGTTAATACCTTTTTGATACAGCCTTTACCGGTAAGTGGCAGGGTACACTCAGTTAATAGTTTCGAGTCGCCGTGTTTTGATGCGTGGGTCATGGTGACAATGATGTTGTCAGCGCCAGCCACTAAGTCCATTGCGCCGCCCATGCCTTTGATAAGTTTGCCTGGGATCATGTACGAGGCAATATTGCCGCTAACATCTACTTCAAAGGCACCTAATACGGTTAAATCAACATGACCACCACGGATCATGGCAAATGACTCGGCACTATCAAATAAAGATGCACCTTTGGCCATTGTTACGGTTTGTTTTCCGGCATTGATAAGGTCGGCATCAATCTCGTCTTCGGTAGGGAAGGGGCCCATACCTAACAAGCCATTTTCAGACTGCAACATAACTTCCATGCCTTCTGGTACGTAGTTAGCGACGAGCGTTGGAATACCGATACCTAAGTTAACATAATAACCATCTTCTAGTTCTTGAGCGACGCGCATCGCTAGTTGTTCACGAGTTAAAGCCATGGTTATTCTCCTTGTGTTGCACGCACGGTACGTTGTTCAATACGCTTTTCAAAATCGCCTTTGATTAAGCGGTTTACGTAAATACCTGGGGTGTGAATTTCGTTCGGATCAAGCTCTCCGGCTTCAACGATTTCTTCGACTTCAACAACGGTAATCTTACCCGCAGTAGCCGCCATTGGATTAAAGTTTCGCGCGGTATTACGGTACACTAAATTACCGTAGGTATCTGCTTTCCATGCTTTAACGATAGCGAAGTCCCCAGTAATAGATTCTTCAAGGATGTAATTACGACCGTTGAACTCACGTTCTTCTTTACCTTCGGCAACCGGCGTACCGTAACCTGTTGCAGTAAAGAATGCCGGAATACCCGCACCACCGGCACGCATTTTTTCAGCAAGGGTACCTTGTGGTGTAAGTTCTACGTCGAGTTCGCCCGCCATCATTTGCCGTTCAAACTCAGCGTTCTCGCCAACATACGAGGCAATGATCTTTTTGATTTGGCGATTGGGTAATAGCAAGCCTAAACCAAAATCATCGACACCACAGTTATTTGAAACAACCGTTAGGTCTTTGGTTTGTTTGTTTACGATTTCCTTGATCAGGTTTTCAGGAATGCCGCATAAACCAAAACCGCCGGCGATAACCGTCATACCATCTTCTAGGCCTGCCATCGCTTCTTCATACGAATTGACGACTTTATTAAATCCAGCCATTTATGTTCCCCATGTAGTTTGTGCCTTGCTATGGCAATATTTTATTATCTTGAGGGCTATATATTACTGCTATAACAACTCATTTTCGCAGATAAACTACCTAAGATTATGTGTTAACACAATGTTTAAACGCATTCGTACTACTAAAGAACCGGAAATAATTGTGGACAGGGTAACAACTGAGCAAGTTTGTCGGGATAATGAATGCAAGTAAGCCGCTAGCTGGCTTTATCGCCTTTATCTTTGCTGATACCCAACTCGTCAAAGCGCTGCTTAACCGCTTCTGATATCGACCATTTAGCTTCTTCAAGATCGGGGGAGCGGACCCAAAACCTGGCAATATACTTCACTTCAGACTCACCCAGCTCGTAGACTCTAGCATGCTTGTCTCGATCGTGTTCAACCACCGGGCTTTTATCTAGCTCTTGCGATATTGCAGATAGTATGGCTTTGGAGTCGCTGGTAAATGGCGCACTAAAAAATAAGTCCATGCGTACGTGTGGCTCGGAGGTAATATTGTGAATAATGTCTTTCCAAATGGTATTGTTCGGTACGGTTAAATGGTGATTTGCAGAGGTGAATATCGTCGTCGTTACCAATGTCATCGCTCGTACTCGACCTTCAAAGCCTGCAACACGAATTTTATCGCCAATATCATAAGGACGATAAATTAAGATCATGATCCCTGAGGCAAAGTTGGCGATGGTTTCCTGTAAAGCGAAACCGATAACAAAGCCCATAATACCTAAACCTGCCAGTAGTGGACCAACTTGTAGGCCCATTTTCGACAGGGCATAAAGTAACGCTAATAAAATCACTAAGCGACCGGAGCTGACGGTTAAAAAGTTACGCGCAAGTTCCGACATATTTGGTCTGCTGCGTTTTAAGCTGACACTGACGATATAACGTACCAACCGAGCGATAATAAACGCAGCAACGAAAATACCAATAAAGGTTACTAGACTGCCAATAATCCCCGGCCCTTGGCGACGTAACCATGTACGAAAGCTAATCCACCACTCGGTTACCAAGTGGGATAATACTTGTTCGTCGAGCACTTCTTCACTTAAGGTATTACGTGCTTGAATGACCGTTTTTTTGTACAGTGCCGCGGGTAATTTTAGATCTTCAAGCAGGGCGACCAGTTGTTGTAAGCGGTTTGCGTATTCTTGAATTTCTAAGTTGAGTAGGGCGGTTTGTGAGATAAGTTTTTTACCCGTTTCAGATTCGTTCCGTACTGCAGCTTTTTGTTTTTGCAGTTGCAGTAGCTTGTCTTCATTTAAGCCGATTAAGCCTGATAATGTATCTGATTGTTTTAATATCTTATCTTTTGCAATATCGAGGAACTTTTGGTTTTTTAAATCTAAAAACGATGATTTTCTTGATAAGTTTACCAGCGCGTAATACAAGTCTTCTTGGTAGCGGCGAGCTAAATTTAAGCGCCAGTTGAGTTGCTCAAGCCGAGATTTCGCGGGACCTGCATTGACTGTGAAAACACTTTGCCGCGCTGTCGCGATTTGTTCTTCTAATTCTCTAACCCGTTCATCACTGAGTTCGATGTCCGCATAAATATCAAGTAGAGCACTGGTTACGAGTGAGCGTGCCGATTTTTTGTAGTTGGCGATAAACGCCTCATCCTGATGATTTTTTACCTCATCAATATACTGCAATAGCAAGTTACGATAACGAGTTAACATCGTTTGCCGCTGTTTTTCCAAGGCTCGTTTTTGATAGCCTATGGTATCGCTACCTTCTTGATTAATTTGCTCGATTAATGCCTGATAATCATCTATTTCGGTTAATGTTTGTTGCAGGTTTTGCTCGATGGTGTCTTCTGATTTTGACGGAGGCTGTTGTTGCCAAGCATACACAGACACGCTCAAGCAGGCATGCATTAGAAACATAACAATAGCAAATGTAACGCTCCGCGAGTCGCTAAGCACAGCAGGCATTCCGATTAATGAAAAGGTACGTTTATTAACCATAGCAAAACACCACAGAAAACCGCGAGATTTTGTATTTGTATCAGTGTCGATTGTTGCCAGAGTATTGGCATAGAGTCATAAAATACTAAGGGAATCGTATTGATTAGGAGGAGCTGCCATGTGTTATGTTAACGGTAGCGATAAACAGGCAACGAAAAAAAACGGGGTAGCGATTTACGCTACCCCGTTTATGGTATTGATGTACTGGGTGTTGAAGTCGTTTATTTTACTTCTTCACCGGCTGCTTGCTTATCAGCGTGGTAACTTGAACGAACTAATGGACCACAAGCTGCGTGCTCAAAGCCCATTTTCATGGCTTCTTGACGGAACATTTCGAACTCATCAGGATGCACGTAACGTTCAACCGGTAAGTGGTGCTTACTTGGTTGCAGGTACTGACCGATGGTGAGCATTGTCACGCCATGGGCACGTAAATCGCGCATAACTTCAAGGATCTCTTCGTTGGTTTCGCCTAAACCTACCATCAAGCCGGACTTGGTTGGCACATTCGGGTTCGCTTCACCAAACTTTTTCAATAGATCCAATGACCACTGGTAGTTGGCACCTGGACGTGCTTTTTTGTATAAGCGCGGTGCGGTTTCCATATTGTGGTTAAATACGTGCGGTGGGTGAGCATTTAAAATCTCTAAGGCTTTATCCATACGACCACGGAAATCAGGTACTAAGATTTCGACTTTGGTGTGCGGTGCGTGCTCTTCGATTTCACGGATACAGTCAGCAAACTGCTGAGCACCGCCGTCACGCAAATCGTCACGGTCAACCGAGGTAATAACCACATATTTCAATGCCATGTCTTTTAACGTCATAGCCAATTTCTTCGGCTCTTCGCTATCTGGGGCTAATGGACGACCATGGCCAACATCGCAGAATGGACAACGACGGGTACAGATATCACCCAAAATCATAAATGTCGCGGTACCGTGGTTAAAACATTCCGCTAAGTTAGGGCATGATGCTTCTTCACATACCGAGTGTAAACCACCTTTGCGTAAGCCGGCTTTCACTTTGTCAATGTTTTCACTGGTGCGTGGCAATTTGATTTTTAACCACTCAGGTTTACGTAGCATGGTTTCACGTTCCGATGGAATTACTTGGATCGGAATGTGTTGCATTTTATCGGCATCGCGTAACTTAGTACCCGCGGCGACTTTACTGGTTTTTAAGCGCTCAGTATTGCTCATAGATCATCTAAACCTGTTTTATAAGAAACGTTATCAGCGGCTAATAAACGCTGAAATTGCTGTTGTAAACTTTGGCCGGCGTCTGCGACACTCTCTGGACCACCTAAGTCTTTGGTTTGAACCATCTCTAAACCAGCATAGCCACAAGGGTTAATACGTAAAAATGGTTCCATATCCATATTGATGTTAATTGCTAAGCCATGAAACGAGCAGCCTTTGCGCACTCGCAGACCTAAAGACGCAACTTTCTTTTCATCAACATACACCCCAGGAGCATCGGCTTTTGCGTAAGCATCAATGCCGTAGTCGGCAAGGCTAGCGACAATGCCATTCTCGATTAAGGTCACAAGTTCACGCACACCGATTTTTCGGCGTCGTAAATTGATCATAAAATAGATAACTTGCTGCCCTGGGCCGTGATAAGTTACTTGTCCGCCTCGGTCAACTTTTACCACAGGGATATCCCCAGGCATTAACAAGTGCTCTTCTTTACCTGCCTGGCCTTGGGTAAATACACGAGGGTGTTCAACTAACCAAAGTTCATCGGTAACGGTGTCATCACGATCATCGGTAAACGCTTGCATGGCATGCCATACCGTTTCGTAATCCATTGTGCCAAGTTGGCGAATAACCAAAGGTTGCGTCACGTTATATCCAAAGTTTGAAATTTAGGCGCCATTATAGCGGTAAAAAATAGAAAATCCACCGTCATTGCTGCGCTGCAGACAACGCTAGGTGGATAACTGTCAGCAAAAATTCACTTAGAATTTTCAGGGAGAACTCGAACTTCGTTTATAGTACGTAACGCACTTCTTCTATCGCAGACAATTCAGCATAAAGCTTCTCAATATGCTGTTGACTGCGCACGGTAACGGCAACCGATACTGAGTGGTAAGTCCCTTTGCTGCTTGGCTTTATTGTCGGTGCATAATCGCCCGGAGTATCTTGTTGCAATACCGCAACGACAAGGTCTGGTAGATGTGGCACAGCGACGCCCATCACTTTAAAATTAAATACGTATGGAAATTCAATAATTTTATCGAATCTGGCTTTCATAACATTCTCTTTATTGTGCCCATAGGGGCAGGGTTAACACGATATCGGTGGTTTACACGGTTAGCTGGCGCTTAAATGCTTGAAATTTGCTAAACAGCGCCCTTGCTACAGGGCCGATATTACCCTGACCGATTATTTTATCATCAATTTGCCTTACAGGGGAAATTTCTCTGCTCGAAGAGGTTATCCAAACTTCGTCAGCGGCAAATAAGTCATCTGTATATATGTCCTGTTGGTGCACTTTTAAACCCGCATTTTCGGCAATTTCAATAATCACATCGCGAGTGATACCACCAAGGATAAAATGATTGGCTTTTGGTGTGTAAATATTACTGTCTTTAACAACAAAGACGTTAGATGTCGAACCTTCAGTCACCAAACCATCGCGGTGTAAAATGGCTTCATCGTAGCCTCTAAGCTGGGCTTCATTACGCAACATAATGTTGGCTAACAGAGCGATACTTTTTACATCACAATGTTGCCAACGAATATCGTCTAGCAGTGTGGCTGTGCAACTATCGATGTGTTTTTCGTCGATATTCAATGGCGATGCCATAACCAAAACAGTGGGTACTTGCTGCTCTGCAAACACATGCTGGCGGTCGACGTCACTGCCACGAGTAAGCTGCAAGTAAATGGACATATGGCCAGCACCATTTTGCCTAATCACCTTGTTAATTATGTCGACCCATTGCTGATGACTATATGGATTGTCGATGTTTACTTTACTTAGGCAGTAATCGAGGCGCTGTAAGTGCTGCTCAAGGCGAAACGGTATGGCGTTATAGACAGGAATAACTTCATATACGCCGTCTGCAAACAAAAAGCCTCGGTCAAGGACCGAGACTTTTGCATCTTGCTTGGCGACAAACTGGCCGTTGAGATAAACAATATTCATGCGTGTTCGTCAACCCTTGCTACGGCTTTTCACTGCACCGGCAAGGGCTGAGAGCTCCTAAGGCTTACTGAATTTGTAGTTTAATATAGTCGATTAAGCGCGAGAAGATACTGCCTTCGTTGACTTCTTGTAGTGTAACGAGTGGGTACTCGGCAATTTGCTCACCATCGAGCGACAATGATACCGTACCTACAACTTCACCTTTAGCAAGAGGCGCGGTAAGTTGTTTATCTAGCTTAACGTTGGCTTCTAAGTTTTTCTTTTGACCACGAGGAATGGTGATAGACACATCCGACATAACACCTAAGTCGACTTCTTTAATGTCACCCATCCATACTCGATTACGAGCAAAGCTGTCGCCGGCACTGTATGGAGTAACGGTTTCAAAAAAGCGGAAACCATAATTTAGTAGTTTTTTACTTTCAATTTTGCGTGCTTGTGCGCTGTCGGTTCCCATTACCACAGCAACGAGGCGCATATCACCCTTAGTTGCACTGGTTACAAGGTTGTAGCCAGCTTTTGAGTGATGACCGGTTTTTAAACCATCAACATTTAAGCTCTTGTCCCATAACAGGCTATTACGGTTGTATTGTTTGATGTTGTTGTAGGTGAATGATTTTTGCTTGTACAGGGCATATTCTTCCGGTACATCGCGGATCAGTGCGCTAGCCAAGGTTGCCATATCACGTGGCGTGGTATAGTGCTCATCACCACTTAGGCCATGCGAGTTTTCAAAATTTGAACCGAACATTTCTAATTGCTGTGCATACGCATTCATCATATCAGCAAAGGCGCCTTCACTGCCGGCAATATGTTCAGCGATAGCCACACAAGCATCGTTACCTGAAGCAACAATAATACCTTGATTTAATAAGTTAACACTAACTTCAGTGCCCACTTCAATGAACATTTTTGACGAGTCAGGGAAGTTTTTTGCCCAAGCGTTTTCACTGATTAACACCTTGTCATCGTTAGCAATGTTACCTGCTTGAATTTCTTTACCGACGATGTAGCTGGTCATCATCTTAGTTAAAGATGCTGGCTCTAGTTGTATATCAGCATTACCTTCAGCAATAACGTAACCTGTGGCGTGATCTAAAAGAATATAGCCTTCAGCATTAATTTGTGGTGGTGCCGGAATAACATCCGCTACGGCAAATGATGAGGTGGTGGTTAGCAGAACCCCGGAGAAAAGTTGAATCAATTTATTAGCTGATTTGCTCATTATAAACCTGTATTTTGAAAATAGTTATGTCGTTTCATGAGTTGTCGTCCGCAGTGTGATGATAGCTAAAAACCATTATTCTAACCGTGTTAGCGGTTTATTTAACTGTTATAGGGGACGACGATAAAATTGTCGAACAGTATAGCAATTATGGCGTCGATGTTAACCGTCAAGGGCGATTATTTGTGAATTTGTTGCCCTTGCTAGCGCTATTTTAGCGAAAATAGTGGGTATGCTTCTGGGTAACCTTGGTTGTGTAGACTTGCCAATAACTGCTTTGCTTGCTCTGCACTTGATATTGGTCCTATTTGCACGCGAAAAAGTTCATTTTTTTCGCTCAATGAAACAGGAACTTGCATTAAAAATCGCATGCCTTTGGCGGTATTGTCAGCCAACGTTTTATTACGAGTCACCAATACATGAATGTAGGGCTTAAAAAACGCACTATTGGTTGTTAATTGTGTTGCGTGCGGTTTGGTGGGTTTAACTGGGGTGACTTTGGCAACTTGTGATTGACTGGCCTGCTCTGGTTCAGTAACAAAGCGACTAATGTTACTCCGGGTAATGGCTTCAACCTTAACGCGCGCGGTTCCTTTATCCAGCATACCCAGTTTATATGCGGCGCTGTAGGAGAGATCAATCAATCGGTCTTGATGAAATGGACCACGGTCATTCACACGGACAATGATCTTACGGTTATTGGCTAAATTAGTGACTTGCGCGTATGTAGGTAGTGGCAGCGATTTATGGGCCGCACTAAAGCCGTACATGTCGTAGATTTCACCATTGGATGTTAAGTGGCCATGAAACTTTTTACCATACCATGAGGCGATACCTGTTTCGCTATAACCCTCTGCACTGCTCATCACTTGATAAGGAACACCAAATACTCGGTAATCTTTATTGCCTCCACGACTCTTTTCCAACACCTTAGGTTGGGGCTCTTGTAGCTCTTGCTCAGTAGGTAGTCGAGTAGGAATGGAATCGTGCTTTTGTGAATATCGTGATGACGTCTGACAACCGAACATGCTTATTGTTACAAGCATTAAGGCCGCGGAAAAAAGCAGACGCTTAGCAAAAGGTATTGTCATTATTGGTATTAAACAGTGTGTCGACGACTTAATAGCCTCAATATAATGTACCGAATCGAGCGATACAAGAGCGACGATAGCGAAATATCGTATTTATACCAATCACATTAAGTTATTGCTCACTCAGTGAGAATTTAAAGGCTTTTTAGCCAGTTGCATAGATTAGTTATGAGATCAAACGTCGATGGGTACTAATCGCCATTAAAACACCAAACCCTGCCATCAGTGTCACCATTGAGGTACCGCCATAACTTACCAAGGGTAGCGGGACGCCTACTACCGGCAATATGCCTGAAACCATGCCGATATTAACAAATACATAAACGAAAAACGTCAGTGTCAGGCTTCCTGCTAAGAGCTTGGTAAAGGCTTCTTGTGCATTCACGGCAATCCATAAACCACGCACAACTATGTATAAATAAATCAGTAATAAGCCGATCACCCCAAATAAACCAAACTCTTCACTAAATACGGCAAAAATAAAGTCAGTATGCCGTTCCGGCAAAAATTCAAGTTGAGATTGGGTACCTTGTAGCCAACCTTTACCTGATAGTCCACCCGAGCCTATAGCAATTTTCGATTGGATAATATGGTAACCAGCGCCTAGCGGGTCTTCCTCCGGGTTTAAAAAGGTGAGTACTCGTTGCTTTTGATAATCGCGCATCAAAAACATCCACAATATTGGCAAAAAGGCAGATAGTAAGCCCGCACATACGCCAATTAAACGCCAGCTTGCACCGGCCAGAAACAGTACGAAGATACCAGAACTTGCTACCAGTAACGAGGTACCCAGATCTGGTTGCTTGGCAATAAGCAGGGTTGGGATCATAACCAACGCAAACGCGATAACAATGTGCTTGGTTTTCGCCGGTAAATCGTAGCGTGAAATAAACCAAGCGGTGGTCATCGGCACCACTAATTTCATGATCTCAGAAGGCTGAAAGCGGGTAAAACCTAGGTCAAGCCAGCGTTGTGCGCCTTTACTGGCATAACCAAAAAGTAATACACAAACGAGCAGTAATAGACCTATCACAAAAATTGCAAAAACCCAGCGTTGATAGAACGATGGCGGTATTTGCGCGACAACGAACATCACACCAAGGGCAACGCCAAGACGAATAACCTGCCGAACCACGAGATCCATATCCTGACCACCTGCACTATAAATAACCGCAAGGCCTAGCGACATGAGCACCAATAAACCAAATAGCAGCGGTAAATCAATATGAATGCGCTCCATTAAGGTTTTTCGTTTAGCGTGGTCTTGGCCTGTGTTTCGTATCATCTGTTTTCGTTTCTAGGTTATTGGTTAGGTGGCGTAATCAGTTGTTGCTGACCAAGCTGTTGTTGATTGGCAAAGTATTGATCCATAATTTGCCTTGCAACGGGACCTGCATTCGAACCGCCACCACCAACGGCGACATTCTCTATGGCGATAGCAACAACGATTTCCGGTTTCTTTGCCGGCGCGTAGGCAATAAACATGGCGTTGTCTCGTTGGCTTTCTGAGATTTTACTGGCATCGTATTCGACATCTTCATCTCGGCCAACAACTTCCCCGGTTCCTGATTTACCTGCAGCATCGTAGGTTGTGCCTAAAAAGGCATTATAGCCGGTACCTGCAGGGTGCTTGACCGTCGCGTGCATTGTATCGAGGATGATATCCCAGTTTTTGTTATTGTTTAATACGATGGGGGGTTTCTCATTAACGGTAAAGGCTACGGTATTTTTCTCAATTGCCGCATTCATTGCGATGCCTTCATCATCAAGCGCGGAAGAATCATCGTTGTTAACCTCAACAGGCTCATGAAAATACGAAACAAAATGCGGTTCAATAACCTGTCCTTTATTGACCAATATACTGGTTGCTTGAGCTAATTGCATTGGCGTTACGGTCCAAAAACCCTGACCAATACCAATGTTTACCGTATCTCCATGGTACCAAGGCTGATTGTAGCGAGCACGCTTCCAACCTCGGCTTGGTAATATAGCCGCGCTTTCTTCGAGTATATCGATACCAGTGCGTTCACCAAAACCAAATTTGGCCATGTTTTCGCTGATTCGGTCGACACCAATTTTATAGGCTAAATCATAGAAGTAGGTATTACACGAACGCATTACCGCTTCTTCTAAGTTAACCCAACCGTGTCCCCACTTTAAATGGTCGCGGTATTTACGCGTGCCATTTTGTAGGCGGAACCAGCCCGGATCCCATAGTTTGAAGCTTTGGTTAATTATTTTTTCTTCCAGACCGATTAAGCCCAAAAAGGGCTTGATAGTCGATGCGGGTGGATAAGTGCCTTTCGTAGCACGGTTAATCAGCGGTCTGTCTTTATTTTGTAGCGCTTTGTAGTCTATAGATGAAATACCGTGAACAAACAAGTTACCGTCATAACTTGGATTAGAATAAAAGGCTAAAATCCCGCCATCGCGAGGGTCAATCGCGACAACTGCGCCGCGTCTATCGGTAAGGGCGCGTTTGGCTATCATTTGTAATTCAATATCAAGACTTAACGTTAAGTCTTTGCCAGGCACTGGTGGTGTATAACTTAGCGTTCTAAGCACACGACCACGGTTATTAACTTCCACTTCTTGGTAGCCCATTTGCCCGTGCAGATCTTGCTCGTAGTAACGTTCAATGCCCAGTTTGCCGATATCTCGAGTCGCTTGGTATTGCTCAATTAAGCCGTTTTCTTCAAGGTGTAATAAATCGCGACTGTTTATTTTGGCAACGTAACCTAGCGAATGCGTGGTTAACTCAGCAAACGGGTAATGGCGTTTTAAATGGGCTTCGATGATAACACCGGGTAGGCGGTGTTGATTGACTGAAATCTTAGCGACATCATCTTCACTAAGTCGAGATACTAACTCGAGCGGTTTGAAGCGGCGTTTATAGCGCATCGATTCGATAAAATTTTGCTTTTGTTCATCACTAACCTCGATAAGCTCGGCTAATTCATTGAGTGTTGAGTCAATATTGTCAACATCCTCCGGAATTATGGCAAGTGAATACACCGGTTTGTTTTGTGCCAAAATCACACCATTACGGTCGTAAATAAGACCGCGGTTTGGTGCGACAGGTAATACCTTTATTCGGTTTTTATTGGAATGTGTTTGGTATTTTTCATAATTGGTTACCTCAAGATCATAAATGTTGTTAAACAAAACCAGTAATAACACGACCACACCCAGTAAGGTGATGAAGGTACGCCGTGCAAACAGGTTTGCTTCGGCGCTATGATTTTTGATGGTAACTCGACGTGCCGGCAAAGTGATTACTCGCGATGATACGGATGATTGTTATTGATGCTCCAAGCACGATAGAGACTCTCGGCAATCATGACGCGAACCATAGGGTGTGGTAAAGTCAGAGGTGATAATGACCATTTTTGCTCAGATGCTTTAATGCATGCTGGGGCTAAGCCTTCAGGGCCGCCAACCAACAAAGCGACATCACGACCATCCATTTGCCAGCCGTGTAATTGTTTGGCAAGTTGTGGCGTCGTCCATGGCTTACCTTCTACCTCTAGGGTAACAATGCGAGCGCCTTTAGGAACGGCAGCTAAGGTCTGTTCACCTTCTTTTTCTAGGATGCGGGCGATATCGGCATTTTTACCACGTTTACCTGGTGTGATTTCCACCAATTCAAAGGTTAAATCGCGAGGAAAACGGCGGGCATACTCATTAAATCCTTCCGTTATCCATTTTGGCATTTTGTTACCAACGGCAATTAAGGTTAAACGCATAATGACTAATGCTCGGACCAAAGTTTTTCAAGTTGATAAAAGTCGCGACATTCATCGGTCATTACATGGACTACGACATCGCCTAAATCGAGTAGACACCACTCACCAACATCACCACCTTCAAGACCTAAGGTGTCAACATCAGTCTGTTTGATTTCGGTATGTAGGTTGTCGACAATTGATTTTACATGGCGGGTAGAGTTACCAGAGCAAATGACCATATAATCGGTGAAACTGGCACGTTCTTCGACATCAAGTGTGACAATGTCACGGGCTTTCATGTTTTCAAGTTGTTCAATAACAAATTCGACAAGTTGTTGGCTTTGCAAGCTACTTCCTTATTGGGGTTATTAATAGTGATATAAGCGACAGCTGATGGCAGGAAAATAATTAGGCGCCTAAAGATCAAGCTAAGTCGCTCAAAGAATCACTATTCTAGCTCGAACATAGCGTAAATAACAGTACTTATTTAGCGCTGATATAGCTGATTTTGCTCGATGTAATCGGCAATATAAGAGGGCAAAAAGCGCTGACAATTTTGCTTTTGTAGAAGTTGTTGGCGAATTTGTGTTGAAGAGATATCAACTTGACGAGTCTCCACCATTAATATTTGTCCAGCTGCAAGGTGGTTAACATCGTTTATATTGCGGGTTATGCGATGTTTTATTGTCTCGTCAACATGCAGGCTGTTATATCCTGGGCGAGTACTGACCACGAAATGACAGAGTGTAAATAACTCGTCAATTTGATACCACGTATGCAAGCTTAATAGAGAATCGGTACCAATAAAGAAAAACAATTGTGCAGTTGGGTATTGTTGCTTGAGCTCTTTAATGGAGTTAACGGTATATGAAGGCTCATGGCGTTGTAATTCTCTCGCGTCAACGACAAATAATGGATTTTGCTCAGCGACCAGTCGAGTCATTTGTAATCGTTGCTCAGCATTGGCATGGGTTGATGATTTATGAGGGGGCAAATGCGCTGGCATTAATAACACATGGCTGAGTGTGAGCGCATTGGCTAAATCTTCACAAGGAAGAATATGCCCTAAATGAATCGGATCGAAGGTACCACCAAAAATGCCAAGACGCTGAGCTCCTAATGTTTCGTTTAGATTGCTGGTCATTAGGCTATGTATTCGTAGTCCAGTGGCAGGGTTTGTGTAGCGTGACCATGATACAAACTAATGCAAACATCACTTAGCAAGATAAATACATCGAAGTCACTGGCGGTTTTACTGATTAAATCGACTTGCGCAAGGCGCATTTTCGCATGCTTAATGTTAGCTAGCGTCATTGTTGCTAATGCGTGTTGATAAAGAGGCTTTTTCTTATCCCAAACTTTAAATTGTTTAAACACATCGCCTTGCTGGGCACCAGATTTTAGCATGAGATGCATTTTTTCCAGTTCGGTGATTTGTCGATGTAAAACCCAAATAAGTTGCTGCGCCGCTATACCTTCGTGTTTCATCTGCGTTAGCATGTCTTGAATTTGACTGAGTTGGCCAGCAAGCAATGCATCGGTTAATTGAAACGGCGTAAATTTGGCTTGGCGGATCAGTAATTGTTCGAGCGCATCAACATCAAGGTAGTGTTGTCCATAGAGCAATGCTAATTTTTCTAATTCTTGTGCCAGAGCAGGGGTGTTGCCAGCAAAAAAGTCAATGAGCATGCGCTGCGCATCGTGACTCATTTTGATATTTAAGCGCTGGCATTGTTGATTTAACCAAATGCTCAGGCCTTTGCCTTCTAATTCATATACTGGAATATAGGTGCCAGCTTGCTCAATGGCTTTAAACCATTTTTTTCGAGCGGTAGCGCTATCGAGTTTGCCACCGTGGACAATCAACAAGACATCAGTTTGCTGCGCTTTTTGCAATGTAGCAATATCGATTAAGATATTGCTCGCTTTATCATCGAGCTTAGCTGAGCCAAGATCAATCTCAATAATACGTAAGCTAGCAAACAGGCTTAAGCTTTGAAACTCGGCCATAACATCGGCAAAGTCAAAGCTTTCCTCAACGCTAAAGCGGATCAGTTCATCGTAGCCTTGCTGCTTGGCGACTTGCTTAATTTGTGCAAGGGCATCATTTTTTTGCCAAGGTTCATCACCAAAAATAGCAAAGGTATTCGCCAGAGATTGACTTAATTGTTTGCTTAATTGACTGTGATATATACGCATGGCAACCGTACTACCCGTTTAGCTTGATACTGGCTAAATCGCGCAGAATTTTATCGGCGGCAGCAACACGCATTTCTTTACGCAACAGGTTTAACTCACGTGTCTTTGCTAAAGCGCGGTTCGGATCGTCTTGATAACTGCGGGTGATATTAAAGTCATAATACTGACGTTCTTGTTCGTTAATCATTACTTCATAACGCACGGTATAGGTCAGTTCATACTCAGCAACTTGGCCGTTTTCAAACAAGCTCAGGGTTCGACGATTAAGACTATCTTTAAGAATACGTAAATGAGGTACATCATCCGTTACCGATTTAATAATGGTTATATCGTTTACGGTAAGGTGTTGCTTCACAACGCGGGTTAGTTCGCCATGGGGATCTTGCGAGCTAACGTACATGGTTTGTAAGCGCTCGGGGATTAAATAATCGCCTCGCAATTTAAAGCCGCAAGCGGTTAGCAAACTGACCATCAGCATAGCGCTGATGGTCAGTTTTAAGTGCTTGGTAAAATGTGTTGTTAACAGCATTAATTAGCCACAATATTAACCAGTTTGCCCGGTACGTAGATGACCTTGCGAATGGTTTTTCCGTCGGTAAATTTAACTACATTCTCATCATTAAGAGCCTGTTTTTCAACATCTTCTTGAGAAGCAGTGCTAGATACTGTGATTTTAGCACGTAATTTACCGTTTACTTGTACGATGACCAGTTTTTCATCTTCAACAAGCGCGCTTTGGTCTACTTGTGGCCATGCCGCATCTTCAACTTCACTGTTGTCACCAACAATTGCCCATAGTTCATGGCCTAAGTGTGGCGTGATAGGGGTAAGCATTAATACTAAGGCTTGTACCGCTTCTTTCATTACTGCACGGTCAGCATCTGACTCCATCTTAGCCTTAGCTAAGGTGTTCATCAGCTCCATAATCGCAGCAATGGCAGTATTGAACGTGTTACGACGACCAATATCATCACTCACTTTGGCGATGGTTTTGTGTAGTTCACGACGCAAGTGTTTATGTGCAGACTCTAGAGTCACATCGCTTAATGCTGGCGCATCACCAGATTCCACAAAATCGTGAACCAATTTCCACACGCGTTTTAAGAAACGATGCGCACCCTCAACACCTGAGTCAGACCATTCAAGCGTTTGCTCTGGTGGTGAGGTGAACATGATGAATAAGCGCACAGTATCAGCACCGTACATCTCAATAACTTGTTGCGGGTCGATACCGTTGTTTTTCGACTTACTCATTTTACTCATGCCAGCAGAAATAACCGGCTCGCCGTCAAGTTTAGAAATAGCTTTTGTGACTTGGCCTTTTTCATTGCGCTCAACGTCAACGTCGGTCGGTGAAATCCAAGTTTGTGCGCCATTTGCTTCTTCACGGTAGTAAGTATCAGCAAGCACCATACCTTGACATAACAAGCTCTTAAATGGCTCATCAGATTCTACTAGACCTACATCACGTAATAGTTTGTGGAAAAAGCGCGAGTACAATAAGTGCAAAATCGCGTGCTCAATACCACCAATGTATTGATCTACCGGTAGCCAGTAGTTGGCTTTGGCAGGATCTAACATCACATCAGTGCTCTCTGGCGAACAGTAACGTGCGTAATACCAAGACGATTCCATGAAGGTATCAAAGGTATCGGTTTCATGTAACGCAGGTTGACCATTGTAGGTGGTTTTTGCCCACTCAGGATCCGCTTTAATCGGCGATGTTACGCCGTCCATAACCACGTCTTCAGGTAACTCAACCGGCAGCATATCTTCTGGTACCGGCACTGACTCGCCGTTTTCTAAGGTTAGCATTGGGATTGGTGTACCCCAGTAACGCTGACGAGAAACACCCCAGTCACGTAAACGGTAATTTACCGTCACTTTACCTTTGCCTAGCGTCACTAATTTGTCGCTGATGGCTTTAAACGCAGCATCAAAGTCTAAACCGTCGAACTCATCTGAGTTAACCAAAGTGTTTTTCTCTACGATAGCAGCGGTTTCAATGTCATCGCCTTCTTGTGCAGCGATAACTTGCTTGATTGCTAAGCCATATTTTTTCGCGAACTCATAGTCACGTTGGTCATGACCAGGAACCGACATGACTGCGCCTGAGCCGTAATCCATTAACACAAAGTTCGCTGCCCATACAGGTACTTGTTCGCCTGTTAATGGGTGAATGGCTTTAAGACCGGTATCGACACCACGTTTTTCCATGGTCGCCATTTCGGCTTCGGTTGCTTGGTTATTTTTGCATTCTTCGATAAAGGCCGTTAATTCAGCATTACCTTCAGCTGCTTTTAATACCAATGGATGTTGTGCAGCAAGCGCTACGTAAGTCACACCCATAACGGTGTCTGGACGTGTGGTGTAGATATCAAACGCTTCATCGCTGTCAGCAACGGTGAAGGTCATTTCAACACCTTCCGAGCGACCAATCCAGTTACGCTGCATGGTCTTAACTTGCTCAGGCCAGCCGTCAAGCTTGTCGATGTCGTTTAATAGCTCTTCTGCGTAATCCGTGATTTTAATGAACCATTGTGGAATTTCTTTTTTCTCAACAATGGCACCTGAACGCCAGCCGCGACCATCGATAACTTGTTCGTTAGCAAGTACCGTTTGGTCAACCGGATCCCAGTTAACGGTTGCATTTTTCTTGTACACTAAGCCTTTTTCATAAAGCTTAGTGAAGAACCATTGCTCCCAACGGTAGTATTCTTTTTTACAGGTAGCGAATTCACGATCCCAATCGTAAGCAAAGCCTAACGACTTAAGTTGGTTACGCATGTAATCAATGTTTTCGTACGTCCATGCGGCAGGCGCAGCCTTATTTTTGATTGCTGCGTTTTCTGCTGGTAAGCCAAATGCATCCCAACCCATTGGTTGCATTACATTTTTACCTTGTAAGCGTTGGTAACGACTGATCACGTCGCCTAGCGTGTAGTTACGCACATGGCCCATGTGCAAACGACCGCTTGGGTACGGGAACATCGATAAGCAGTAGAACTTTTCTTTGCCTTCGATTTCTTGTGCTTTAAAGGTTTTCTTTTCCATCCAACGTTGTTGGATTTTGCTCTCAATGGATTGAGGATTATAAATGGCTTCCATTAATATCTTCTCGGTTAACTGTTTCTGCGCGCCTTTTTATTGCCTTTTATGGTGAGCCTAGGGGTGGCCTAGGAGAGGCATAGGGCAGGCGCAATATTCCAAAATATGGCAGCAATATTACCTTATTTCAGCGCTGCCTAACAACGCTTTCTTCCGTCTATACTTAAAATAACGACATTTTTACAGAGTTTGCACTATGACCGAACAAAATCAACAATATCAAGGTGTCTTCGACCGTTTGTCAGCTTGGCTTGATAAAGCGGCTCCCGATGAAATGCATAGTATTCGCCAGTGGGTGAATAAAGCGGAGGAGTTTATTGATGCCGCAGCCGATGTGTCAGTAAATGAGTATCAACTGAGTGTCGATAGTTTTAAAAATGATCTGCTCGGTTTTTACCGACATTACCAACAAGATGCCGAAGAATCTTTATATCTAGATGCTGTGCAAGAGGGCATGTGGCAACATCTTGCTAATATGACCGATACCACACAGGTCGAATGGCAAGAATTTCTTGATGATATTGACCATGACGGTGTGTATCGCAGCGGTGATGTGATTGGTTTTGGGCGATTAAGCTGTAATGGTTGTGGCCGAGTGGTTGATATTACTCACGCATCAACCGTGATTGATTGCCCTAAGTGCGGTCATAATACGTATTCAAGACAACTGTTTAAGCGCAATGTTTAACGGTACAACAGAGATAACGGTACAACTTCAAAAGCAAAGCCAAGTTATTAACTTGGCTTTGTATGTTATCAGGCTTTTGGTTCAGAGCTTATATATGGCCCTGGTTAAGGCTAAAGCGATAACCTTTATTCTACCGCATTACCATCGGCATCAAGATAGGTGATATCTTGGTAACCCAGTGACTTGATCTTATCTTCAATTTTGCTGCGATCACCAACCACTACCCAAGTTATTTTATCTTCATGTAAAGTGTCTTTGGCCGCTTGCGCTATTTGTGCTTTGCTAAGCGCCCTGACGCTTTGTGGATATTGTTGCCAGTAGTTATCAGGATAGCCAAACTGTACCATCTCAACCAATGACCCTAGCACTGCGTCGTACGTTTCCCAACGCCCTGGTAGGGTGAGTACTCGCTTATCTTTGGCGCGCGTAACTTCTTCATCGCTTGGTGGGCGTGCACCTTGAATGTCGGTAAACTCTTTTTGAATCTCACTCATCGATTCGCTAGTTTTATCGGTTTGTACAGGCGCATAAGCTATGAACGGGCGTTGACCACTGGCGGGTAATAGCAAGGTTCTGGCACCATACGACCAATGCTTATCTTCTCGTAAATTTAGATTCAAGCGAGAATTAAAGCCACTGCCCAGTACTTCATTAAATCCTTGCATGGCGACTTCATTGTCATTGTTTTTTGGAGCCACAACATGGCCTGCAAAAATAATAGATTGCTCTGAGCCGGGGCGATCGATAAGGTAAACTTTTTCGGCACCAGGTAGAGAGACTGTAGCAATATCTTTTTTCGGCACATCTTTGGCTTGCCATTTAGCAAAGGCTTTACGAACTTTGCTTTCTAATTCATCCATGCTGATGTCACCAACGGCGACTAGAGTCGCATTATTAGGACGCAACCATGTGGCATGAAAATCATTTAACGTTTTAGGTGACATGGCCTTAACTGACGCTTCACTGCCACTGCCTGTTTGCGGCGTACCGTATGGGTGCTCGTCACCATAAATCAGTTTCGGAAATACCCTAAGCGCCATGCCTACCGGTTGAACTTTTTCTTGTTGGATTCTAGCAAGTCGTAGATTTTGTCGACGCTTGAAATTATCTTCAGGGAATGTTGGGTTAATCACCATGTCGGCAAATAAACTTAGGCTATCGTCTAAGTTTTCGGTCAATGCGGACATACTAATATTGGATGTATCTAAGGTTGATGATACCGAGTAATTTGCGCCTAGTGTTTGCAGGCTATCACTGATCTCTAATGCGTCACGGCTTCTGGTGCCTTCTTCGAGCATTTCTAAGGTTAAGCTGGCAGTGCCTGCTAGCTTGCCATGATCGGCGGCATATCCAGCGTCAAAGACTAACTGCATGTTTACCATTGGCACGGTAGAACGTTTGGCTAATACAATGTTTAGTCCATTATCTAAGCTGCGTTTTTCAAAGCTATCAAATGCAACATTTGGCGACTCTTCAGGTTCAGGTAATTTGCTTCGGTCGACTGTATTAGCGGCGGCTTTGCCCTCGTCAAAAGGGTGTATTTCTAGTACATATTGACCTTTATTGATCCATGAGCGCGCCGTATTCAGTAAATCAACCTGATTGGCTTTTTGCCAACGCTGTAATGTCGTTTTGTAAAAATCCGGTTGATTTAAGTACACTTGATTGCGAGCTAAGGTATCGGATTTACCACCAAAGCCACCAACGCGTTCATTGCCACGAATAAACGCTGCTTTACGAGCGGTGACAATACGTTTAACTTCGTCTTTTGTAGGACCTTTTTCAAGTAGTCTGGAGACTTCCTGATTAATGGCGTTTTCCATATCGCTGAGTGATTTGCCCGGCATGGCAGTAGCGATAACACCAAATATGCCAGAAATTTCTAATGGAAACGCAAAAGCTTGTACGTCAGATGCGAGTTGCTCATCTATTACTAAGCGTTTGTATAATCGCGACGACTTACCTTGAGACAAAATACCACTGATTAAATCCAATTGATTGGCTTCAAGCGAGCCGATGCCTGGCATTTTCCATAGCTTGTATAAACGCGCTTGCGGCACGCGATCTTGCATTACGGTGCGCACATCGCCGTCGATGCTGGCAATCCAATCATCATGTTTGGTTAGTGGTGGTCCTGATGGAATATGGCCAAAGTAATGTTCAACGCGTTGTTTGGCATACTCCGGCTCAATATCACCGGCTAGTACAATGGTTGCATTACCTGCACCATAATAGGTTTTAAACCACTGATGTACATCATCAAGACTGGCGGCGTTTAAATCTTCCATAGAGCCAATAACAGAGTGAGCGTATGGGTGGCCGTTGGGGAACATATTTTCAAAAATGGTTATAAAGGCTTTGCCGTATGGTTGGTTTTCACTTTGGCGCTTTTCGTTTTGTACAACGCCACGCTGTTCATCCAATTTGGCCTGATCAACGGCACCCAGTAGGTGTCCCATACGATCAGATTCCATCCATAGTGCCATATCTACGGCATTTTTCGGTACCACTTGGAAATAATTAGTACGGTCGAAATTGGTGGTGCCATTCATACCCGTAGCACCTACGTTATCAAATGGCTTGAAATATTCATCATTATAATTTTCAGAGCCATTAAACATTAAGTGCTCAAATAAATGAGCAAAACCCGTTTTACCCGTTGGTTCATTTTTGGAGCCAACGTGATACCAAACGTTTACTGCAACAACGGGCGCTTTATTGTCGGTGTGAACAATAAGAGTCAGACCATTATCAAGTACATAACGGGTATAGGGAATATCTAGCTCGCTTGCCTTGGCGTTAAAGCCAATTACGCTCAATATGGCACAGAGTAACCATAGCCTGATAGCAAAAAAGTGATGATGCATACGCGTTTCCTTTTATTGTTGTTAGTGGCGTTTTTGCTACCTTGTTAAGTAGCCAATGATTTGTGCTTGATGTTGCGGCACATTGAATTTAACCTTAGTTTTCAGTTTGTTAAATGTCAAAGCCAACTGCGTGGTAACGCCTTTTGTGACCAAATAAGTCGAGACTCAATGAATAAGGAAAAGTGATGATAGATTTTAACAACAAAAGTGTTTTTAAATTAAAGCAAAATCCAGAGTATGGTGAGATGGTGAGCCAGCTATTACTAGAGGGTGAAGAGATTTTAGATGCGTATAAATCGATGCGTGATGGCGTGGTATTTACTAATAAACGCATTATTGCAGTGAATGTGCAGGGCATTACCGGTAGCAAAAAGGATTTTACATCATTACCCTATAAAAATATCGTTGCCTTCTCTGTCGAAACATCGGGAACCTTTGATTTGGACTCAGAGCTTGAAATATATTTTTCAGCACTAGGGCAAGTTAAATTTGAATTTAGCGGTAATGCCAAGACCACAGATATCGCGGCGATAATAGCGAAACACGTCTTATAACGCAGGCCAAAACCGTGTAACGCTAATTAGGTTTTGCATTTTTACAGGGCATACGGTTACTATGGAATGAACACCAGTAACACATTGGTATGATAACCCTAGTGTGATTTACTGTATGCAGTAAAGATTAAAAGGATACCCGCATTTGATGACTGAGCGTCTTAATGCACTGAAAGTGCCGGCGGAGCAACTCGCTGCCGATTTACCCGCAACATTATTTACCAAGTCTCAAGTAGATAGCCAAACGACGCAAAAATTTATCGGCCATGATCGCGCCAAGGAAGCCCTGCGTTTTGGCTTATCTATGACCTCGCCAGGGTTTAATGTTTTTGCTAAAGGCGATCCTGGTACTGGTCGACAAACGTTGATCACACAAATGTTAGCGGAGTTCGCTGCTAATCAGCCTACCGCGGAAGAATGGTGTTATATCAATAACTTTGATGACCCACAGGCGCCCTATAAATTGTATTTAAATGCCGGCGAAGGTAAACAATTACAAAGTAAGATTAATCAATTAATTGACGACTTATTGGATTTGTTTCCGGAAATTTTTGATAACCCGGGTTATCAACGACAAAAAGCCGCAATCGATCGTCAGTTTAATCAACGCTACGACAGCGCCATCGAAGAGCTCGAAGAATATGCTTACAGCAAAGACGTGGTGCTCTATGAAGAAAAAGGCGAAATTAGTTTCGCGCCGTTGGTTGATGGTAAACCGGTCGATGATAAAGAGTTTGCAAAATTAGACGAACAAACGCGTACTGCGTTTTATCAAATGCTTACTGAGCTAGAAACTATGCTCACTGAAAAGCTACTTGAGCTGCCACTGTGGAAGCGTGAATCAGCGATGGCGCTACGTAAACTTAAGTTTGAAACCGCAGAGCAAAGTATTCGACCATTACTTAAAGAGCTTGAACATGAATTTTCAGCGAATTTGGGCGTTCTTAAGTACTTGCGTCAGGTGAAAGATCATATTACCGAAGTCGTCCTTGATATTTTGGTTGATGAAAACTCAGAAAGCTCCCGTGACGACAAAGTTTGTCGCAAGCTATTGAGCGAACGGTTTTTGCCTAATTTATTGGTAACACGAGACGCCGATGAAGGTGCTCCTGTTGTTTATGAGCAAAACCCAACCTATCAAAACTTATTTGGCACCATTGATTACTCATCGATTCAAGGCGCGGTATATACCAATTATCGGTTAATTCGTGCTGGCGCTATGCATCGAGCCAACGGTGGCTACTTATTACTCGATGTTGATAAACTGTTGAATCAACCTTTGGTTTGGCAACGCTTAAAATTAGCCCTAAAAACAGGTGAATTACAAATTGAGCACCCGTATGCGGAAATGAGTATTGGCGGTAGCGTCAGCTTACAAGCCGAAAAAATACCGTTAAAGGTGAAAGTCGTTTTGCTTGGAAACTCTGAGTTGTATTACACCTTGCAAGAGTATGATCAAGAATTTACCGAGCTGTTTCGAGTGCTGGCAGATTTTGATCGCCATGTTGATAAAGACGAAGAAAACTTAAAAGCCTATGCGACGCTAATTCGCCAACATGCAGTCAAACATCAGTACCCAGATGTTAGTGATGCTGCGGTAAGTGCGCTGGTGCGTTTCTCTCTGCGCCAAGCTGAGCATCAAAATAAGTTATCTGCCAATATTGTTAACATCAACGACTTGCTTGATGAAGCCGTGTTTATTTGGCGTAACGATGACAGTCCAAGTATTGAACAAGAGCACGTTGAAGCAGCACTGGCAGCGAAAAAACGTCGCAGTGGTCGCTTGAGTGAAACTTGGTTGCAAGAGATCAAAGAAGAGCAAGTGTTAATATCGACCGACGGCGAAGCGGTTGGTAAAGTTAACGGCTTAACGGTACTTGAAATTGGCGACAGTGTATTTGGTACGCCAGCGCGTATCTCGGCTACGGTCTATGCTGGCGCGCAAGGAGTAACCGATATAGAGCGGGAAGCGGAGTTGGGCAAATCGATTCACTCCAAAGGGGTGTTGTTGCTTATTGGCTATTTGGGCCATAAATATGGCAAAAAATTCCCGCTGTCGATTTCGGCAAATATTGCTATTGAACAATCGTATGGCCATATCGACGGTGACAGTGCATCGATGGCAGAGCTGTGTGCCTTGATATCTTCGATTACCGAATTACCAATTAACCAACAGATCGCTATTACCGGTTCGATGAACCAGCATGGTGGAGTGCAATCGATCGGTGGTGTTAACGAGAAAATCGAAGGTTTTTACCGCTTATGTAAAGACAAAGGCTTAACGGGCGGGCAAGGGGTGATTATCCCGAAAACCAACAAAATGAACTTAATGTTAGATCATGATGTTATTGATGCTGTCAAAGCAGGGCAGTTCAGTATTTATGCGGTAGATCACGTTGATCAAGCGTTAGAGATTTTACTTAACCAACCTGCCGGTGAGATGAAACGTACCGGTACGTATCCGAAAAAGACCATTCATGGTATGGCACAAGATAAGCTGAAAAAGTTATCTGATTTGATAAACGGTGAAGATGAAGAATAACAACTGTTTGTCTACAGGCCTGTTTCACATAGGTACAGCTGGCTAGTGAGATTAACTAACTATTAGTGGTTATCGCTAGCCAGTGTTGGCTAAATGACCAAAAAAATTAAAGTACGCGTCGCGAGATATGTAAAAAATGTTTAAAAACAACTGCTTGTTGTTTTTGGCTCGGTTTTTGATTGTCTTATAACAGGCGTGTCGTTAACGCCACACGTTAAAAGCAATAAAGATAAAATATTTACAGGGATATATATAATGCGAACCTCATTTGCCGCCATGTTAGCCTGCACAGCCGTGTTACAAGGTTGTGTGATTCACTTAGAAGCAAATAATGCGGATATTAAACTGCAACAAACCTTGCAACTTGATAGCCAAGATATTGCAAGCTTAAAAGTAGAAGCCGGTGCGGGTAATTTAATCATTGAAGGTGTCGATGGCATGAATGAAATTGTCGTCAATACCGATATTTTTACGACACAAGAGCGTCGTTATCAGCTGACGCTCAGTCGTGTGGGTGATAAGGCGGTATTAATAGCCAAGCATAATACCAATGGTATATGGCATGAATCGCCAAAAATCGATGTAACAATGCGCGTACCGAGTCATTTATTGATGGACATCGAAGATGGCTCAGGCGAGCTCGTTGTTCGTAATATGGACAATGACGTAGATATTAATGATGCATCAGGTGCACTCACTGTAATGAACATTAATGGTCGTGTTGATATTGAAGACGGCTCAGGGAGTATCACCGTCGACAATGTTGCAGGCGATCTGCAAATTGACGATGGCTCGGGTGATCTTAGTGTCACCAATGTTGTTGGTTCGGTTGATATTGAAGACGGCTCAGGTGCTATGCGTGTCGCAGACGTTGGGGGGATGGTTACCATCGATGATGGCTCAGGGGCGATATCCGTAGAGAAAACCGGTGGGCTTATTATCACTGAGGCGGGCTCTGGCGGTTTAAGCTTTAACCAAATTAATGGCGAAGTACGCGTCGACTCATAAGCGAACGGCAATTGCAGTAAACGCAGCCTAAAGTTATACAGGGCTTTTAATGTAAAGTGCATTAAAGGCCCTTTCTGTTTCAAGGGGGATAGTTGTATAAGGTAAAAGCGGATTCATCAACTCCGTTAATAACGTACATATTGTGTTAATAAAACAATTAGGTTACACAATGTTACTTGCATATTTTTTACAAGTCGGTATGATGCGGCTTCGCATGTATTATCGAGTCAAATTTGAGTGTTGTCAGTCATATTAAGAGAGACAAAAGACAATAAGCGTCGAGACTTGAGCTAAGATACATAGGAAAGGGTTATTTCCGCCATTCGACTTTTTTGCAAGTTTGCTAACTTGCCCTCGCTAGAGTGTGAAATGCATAACAGAGAATTTGTTATTGCATTGATATTGCCATAAGTCGCCAGGTGGATAACGAAGATTTTAATGCAGTTATTTGCCTGGACGAACACCATATTGCTCGTCCTTATTTGAGCTGCCCACATTTAAGAAGATATTTTAATGACTGATACCAACAATGCTGTAACCAGCTTTGACTCTTTAGGCTTGCCTGAATTTTTATTATCTGCAGTAACCGAGATGGGTTTTACTGCACCAACACCTATTCAAGAAAAAACCATTGGCCCACTTTTACAAGGTCATGATGTATTAGGTGAAGCACAAACAGGTACTGGTAAAACCGCTGCTTTTGGTTTACCTGCACTTGCTAACATCGATACCAAATTACGTCGCCCACAAATGTTGGTTTTAGCACCAACTCGTGAGCTTGCTATTCAGGTAGCTGAAGCGTTAGAAGCATTTGCTGCTAACATGAAAGGCTTACGTATTGCCACCCTATACGGTGGTCAGTCATACAGTCCACAGTTGTCGCAACTTGAAAAAGGTGCACAAGTGGTAGTAGGTACTCCGGGTCGTTTAATGGATCATTTACGTCGTCGTTCATTAAAATTAGGTGACGTAAAGTTCTGTGCCTTGGACGAAGCAGACGAAATGCTAAACATGGGCTTTTTGGAAGATATCGAGTGGATTCTTGATCACTTACAAAAAGACACGCAAATGGCATTATTCTCAGCGACCATGCCACCAGCAATTAAGAAAGTTGCTGACCGTTTTCTTGACGAACCAGTGCACATCAAAATTGCACACAAGAAAGAGTCTAAGAAAAACATCAAGCAATTGGCGTGGAAAGTTACGGGTATTAACAAAAATACTGGTATTGAGCGCATCATTGAGACCCAAGATTTCGATGCATTACTGATTTTCGTACGTACTCGTAGCGATACAGTAACCGTTAGTGAATTTTTAGAGCGTCAAGGTTACCCTTGTGCGGCGCTAAACGGTGACATGAACCAAGCGCAACGTGAGCGTACCGTTGATCAGCTGAAGAAAGGTGAAATTTCTATCATGATCGCGACTGACGTTGTTGCTCGTGGTTTAGATATTCCACGTATTGATTTGGTTATCAACTACGATTTACCGGGCGACAGCGAATCTTACGTTCACCGTATTGGTCGTACTGGTCGTGCTGGTCGTGAAGGTACCGCAATTTCATTCGTGCGTCCTCGTGAAATGTACAACTTACGCCATTACGAGCGTGCAACATCTGGTACCATCGAGAACTTCGAAATGCCGGCCATTGCTGAAATCGGTAAAAAGCGTATTGAACGTGTTAAAAATGAAATCGTTGAGATTGCTGGTCGCCAAGACTTAGCCAACATGATGCAAATTCTTGAAGGTATGGTCGAGCAAACTGAACTAAGCATTGAACACTTAGCTGCGGCGTTGCTATACCAGAAGCAGTTAAAGCAACCGCTTCAACCAAAAGAAGACCCGCGTGAGCGTCGTGCTCGTGATGACCGTCGTGGTGACCGTGATGAGCGTCGCTCAGATCGTCGAGGCGACAGAAATGAGCGTCGTGGCGAGCGTGGTGATCGTAACGATCGAGGTGAACGCCGTGCTGAGCGTCGTGAGCGTCCACGTAACAATGGTCCACGCGTTGATGTTGATTGGCAAGCATATCGTATTGAAGTAGGTAAAGAGCATGGTGCTCGTCCTGGTGATATCGTTGGCGCGATTGCTAATGAAATTGCTTTGGATAGTCAATACATTGGCCAAATCGATTTGCATGAGCAACACTCGATTGTGCATTTACCAAAAGGTATGCCAAAAGACTCGTACAATAAGTTACGTACCGTTCGTATTCGTCGTAAGCAACTAGATATTTCAGTTGCCGATCAGCAAGTTGTTACGGATGCACCGCGTCGTCGTAACAATCGTTCTGACAAAGGTGAGCGTCGTTCACGTAATCATTAATCACGCGAGAGTAAGGTTAGCCTGTTGCTAGCCTTACATTAGCGATAATGAACAACAAAAAGGAGAGCCGTTTAACGGGCTCTCTTTTTTTATGCTTAAACTATTGTGAGTTTGATATTTAAACGAACATATTCAGCGTTATATCTTCATCAATAGCAATAGTTAGTCGATGCTACGTAGCAGTTCATTTAAGCCCGTTTTACCTAAGGTTTTTGCGTCGACCTTTTTGACGATAACCGCAGCGTATAAACTGTAAGTGCCACATTTTGATGGGATGTTGCCAGGAACGACAACAGAGCCTGCTGGTACTCTACCATAATGGATTTCACCTGTTTCACGGTCAAGGATCTTCGTTGATTGACCAATGTAAACGCCCATAGAAATAACCGAACCTTGTTCAACAACGACGCCCTCAACAATTTCAGAACGCGCGCCAATAAAACAGTTATCTTCAATGATGGTCGGGCCGGCTTGTAACGGCTCTAATACACCACCAATACCAACACCACCTGATAGATGAACGTTTTTACCGATTTGCGCACAGCTACCTACAGTTGCCCAAGTATCTACCATAGTGCCTTCATCAACAAATGCGCCGATGTTAACGAACGATGGCATAACAACAACATTTTTGCCAATGTACGAACCAGCGCGAACCGATGCACCTGGAACCACTCGGACACCTTCTTGAGCAAAGCGATTGTGATCGTAGTCTTTGTATTTCATTGGCACTTTGTCAAAAAACTTACCGTTTTTATCACCATCTTCAATCACTTCGTTATCCCAGATACGGAATGACAGTAGCACGGCTTTTTTCAACCATTGATTTACAACCCATTCGCCGTCGACTTTTTCGGCAACACGGGCACTGCCATCATTTAACATATCAAGTGCATCTAAGATGGCTTGTTTAACGTCAGCAGCGACGGTCGTTGGCGTAATTGAAGCGCGTTCGTCAAATGCTTGTTCAATGATTTGCTGTAAAGAACTCATATATTTTCCTAAAACTGTCAATATTAATGTGTTGTCTCAAGTTAACCAAGGTGAAAAGTCACATGTTAAATCGTAAGATAATGTCGCTAAAATGATTAACTCGTAATGCTATGTAGTTGTGATTCTAACTGATTTTGCTCGTCAATTGATAGCGCTTCACCGTCTTTATTGGAGATGATAAAGATATCTTCGGCACGTTCTCCATAGGTACTGATTTTTGCCATATGCACATTGACATGGCATTGCTGAAATACTTGGCCAATTTGTGCAAGTAAGCCAGGGCGATCGATAGCGACGACTTCTAAGGTATTAACTCGCTTATTACTGTGGCCAATAAAGCTAACTTTGGTCGGGATATTAAACTGCTTAAACTTTTGCGGCACTGGCTTTGTTGGAATGTGCGGCAGCTTATCAGTGGCTAAGCTCTTTGTGAGCGACGTTTTAATATCATCTAGATAATACAAATCTTTAAGAGGTTTGCCTTTGCCGTCTAAAACAACAAAAGTATTTAAGGTGTAACCGTCTTTAGATGTAATGATCTTAGCATCGTGAATCGACAGCTTTTTCGCACTAAGCACACCAACGGAGGTGGCAAAAACGTTACTTTTATCTTTGGTATACACAAACACTTCAGTGCCGCCGCGATAAGGCTTTTCACTGATCAGCACCAATGGCTTTTCTTTATCATGACTGATGATATGGCGACCATGCCATGAAAGTTGCGATGGCGAATAACGCAGAAAATAGTCGGCTCTAAACTGTTGCCATAACTGTTCAATGGCGCTGATATCAATGCCCTGATCTTGAAGTTTCTCTAACGCCAATTGCTTGTTTTCGCGGATCTTGCTACGCAGTTCAACGGGTTTTTCTAAACCACGACGAAATGCGGCTTTGGTGGCAAAGTACAATTCTTGCAATAGGTTGGCTTTCCAACTGTTCCACAAGCTTTCATTAGTGGCGCGCATATCAGCAACGGTTAAACAATACAGATAGTCGAGGTGTGCTTCATCGCGCACCACATCGGCAAATTGCTTTATCACCGCAGGATCGGAAATGTCTTTACGTTGTGCGGTAACAGACATCAATAAGTGGTATTTAACGAGCCAAGCAATTAACCGACTATCATGCTCTGATAGTTTATGTACTTTACCGAACTCAAGCGCATCTACGGCACCGAGTTTACTATGATCACCGCCTCGACCTTTGGCAATGTCATGGAATATGCCAGCGATGTAGAGCAGTTCTGGCTTGCGAATTTTTTGTACTATGGTCGAGCAAAGTGGAAATTCATTGTTGTGCTCAGGCAAAGAAAAACGATATAGGTTTTTAATCAATCGATAACTGTGTTCATCAACCGAGTAAGCATGGAATAAATCAAATTGCATTTGCCCGACAATTTTTTGCCACTCGGGAAGATAGCTGGCAATAATGTCATGGCGATGCATTAGATTAAATGCACGGCCTAAGCCATTAGGGTGGCGCATTAAGGTCATGAACAAACGACGGCATTCGGCGTAATCATTTAAACCACCAATTAATCGACGGCGGGTGTTACGCATTAAGCGAATGGTGTTTGAGTGAATACCTTTGATATCGGGATTTTCGGCAATGGCTAAAAATATGGCGATAAAGTTACTGTGACGAATAAACGCTCGCTTATTCTTGGCGCGGATCAGTGAGCCCACTTTCTCAAAGGTATGGTCAATATCAACCGTGGTAAGCGTTGCGTCTTTACCCAAAATACCTTCTTCAAAGTGCTGTAGTAGCATTTCGTTTAACTCATTCACCGAGTTAATAATACGGAAAAAGCGTTTCATCATTCGCTCAACTGCGGGCTTACCGTCATCGCCAAAGCCCATCATGTCTGCCACATCACCTTGGTAGTCAAACAACAGGCGGTTTTCACTGCGACCGGCAACAAAGTGCAAGCAAAAGCGCATACGCCACAAATAGTCCTGACACTCGATAAGCTCGTCTAACTCATTTTCAGATAAGTAATTGTGATCAACCAGTTGTTTAATGGTATCTGCCTGAAAATGACGTTTCGCTACCCAACTGATGGTTTGAATATCGCGCAAGCCACCAGGATTGGCTTTTAAATTGGGCTCTAACGTATACGCAGCGCCTTTATATTGCTGATGGCGCTGCTGTTGTTCATCGCGCTTGGCAATGAAAAAGTCATTAGATGGCCAAAAATTCTTTTTGAATAACTGAGGTTGTAATTGCTCTTCTAATTGACAGTTGCCACAAATAAGGCGAGATTCAAGAAGATTGGTGGCAATGGTAACGTCTGTTTTTGCACGCTTAATACAGTCTTTTATACTGCGCACGCTATGGCCAATATCAAAGCGAATATCCCACAATTGGGTAATAAACGCACCAATGTATTGCTCGATGTCTTTGTCGATTTTCTCAGGGGTTAAAATCAGAATGTCGACATCTGAGTATGGATGTAGCTCACCTCGCCCATAACCGCCTACAGCCAATAAACTGATTTGATGTTCATCGAGATGGTGTTGACACCAAACTTTTTGTAAAACTTGATCGACAAAACTGGCGCGTGCATGAACCAGTTCAGTAATCTCATGTTTATAAAACGACTCACGTAACCACAGATAAAAGTCGTTATTTAACTCGACAAATTCTTGGGTAGTTAAGGCGACCGCCGCGGGTGCCAGTTTGGCCGTTAGGGATGTTGGAAGAATGGCGTGATTAAGCATAAATATGTTATCTATTGCAGTTGTTGTTATTTTATTTAATCCATAAAAAAGCCCTAGCGTTTGATAACGGCAGGGCTTTAAAACATTGGCTAGTTAACCATAATGCGCTGTATGTCTTTTTCTTCGCTACGTAGCGTTAAAATTTCACAGCCTGTGTTGGTTACTAAAATGGTGTGTTCCCATTGTGCTGAGTTTTTACCATCAACCGTGTAAGCAGTCCAACCATCGTCTTTATCTAGTACGGTGCCACCTTTGCCAAGGTTGATCATTGGCTCGATGGTGAAAATCATACCAGCGGCCATTTTACGGTTGTCGGCATTTTTGTAATGTAGAATTTGTGGCTCTTCGTGGAATACGCTACCAATACCGTGGCCACAAAAATCTTTAACAATACCAAAGCGACCCGCTTTTTTGATGTGCTTTTGAATAGCCGCACCAATATCTGAAAACTTGTTACCTGGTTTTACTTTTTTGATAGCCGCATACAAACTTTCTTGGGTGATACGACATAAGCGACGGTTTTCAGGTGATACGTCACCAATTAAAAACATCTTTGAGGTGTCACCGTGATAGTACTTTTTCTCGTCTTCCGGAGTATTGTCATCATCAAGACAAACCTTAACCGTGATATCGATATTGATAATGTCACCGTCTTTTAATGTTTGCTCTGATGGAATACCGTGACAAACCACGTGGTTTACTGATGTACAGATAGACTTAGGGAAACCACCTTCACCATGTTGATCAGCACCATAGTTTAACGGCGCAGATAAGGCATTATGTTGTGCAGTGTACTCAGCACAAATGCTGTCTAGCTCGGCAGTGGTAACACCGGCTTTTACATGTGGCTCAATCATCTCCAAAACGCTGGCGGCAAGTTTACCGGCGATGCGCATTTTTTCAATTTCGGCTTGAGTCTTGATGGCAATAGTCATTGATTTCCTCAAATTAAATCTGTCTGGTAATCGGCGCTTTGCAAACCGATTACGAATTCATATATAAGGGCTTATATAAAGGGATAAATAATAACGCAGCTATAGTCAAAATGCATTACTTTGTATGCAATATCAACATCAGCACTCGGTTGTAGAGCACAGCGTAAGCCGTCGAATGATGATTTGCTGTTTTTTTGTGCTTTTTACTTTATTTTTACCGATATTAATGTTATAAAGCACGGCTCCAAAGTTATGGTTATTGATCTGGCTTTTGGAAAACTGCTGAAATGATGACATTTACAGCACATTATTACTTTTTATTAATCTCACATACATTCATTAAACATGTTCCGGGGTGCCTGTTACCTGCTAGAAGGTAACGATAGGTCGGTAACATGGAATGTATGAACGCATAACCCCAAGAGGAATTTAAAATGCCAAACGTATCTATGCGCGACATGCTTAAAGCAGGTGTACACTTCGGTCACAAAACTCGTTACTGGAACCCAAAAATGAAGCCATTCATTTTCGGCGCTCGTGACAAAGTACATATCATCAACTTAGAATCTACTGTTCCTATGTTCAACGAAGCTCTACAATTTTTAGCAAACGTTTCTGCTAAAAAAGGTAAAGTTCTTTTCGTTGGTACTAAGCGTGCAGCAAGTGAAGCAGTTCGTGAAGCGGCTATCAAATGTGACCAATTCTACGTTGATCACCGTTGGTTAGGTGGTATGTTGACTAACTGGAAAACTGTTCGTCAATCTATCCGTCGTTTAAAAGACTTAGAAACTCAAAGCCAAGACGGTACTTTCGATGCTCTTACTAAGAAAGAAGCATTAATGCGTACTCGTGAAATGGAAAAACTTGAGAAAAGCCTTGGTGGTATCAAAAACATGGGTGGCTTACCAGACGCTATCTTCGTTATCGATGCAGACCACGAGCACATTGCTATTAAAGAAGCAAACAACTTAGGTATCCCTGTAGTTGCTGTTGTTGATACTAACTCAAACCCAGATGGCGTTGACTACATCGTTCCTGGTAACGACGATGCTATCCGTGCAGTTAGCCTATACCTTGAGTCTGCAGCTTCTGCAGTAATCGAAGGTCGCGAAAACAACATCGCTGTAGCAGCTGAAAAAGACGGTTTCGTAGAAGCTGAATAATTCGCTGTTTATCGTCGGTTAGGTGATATCTAGCCGACGATTCATACCCTTATTAACGAAGAGGCATCGCCTTTTCGCAATACAATTACAGATATTTGAGGAATAACTCATGGCAATTACTGCTAAAGACGTAAAAGAATTACGTGACCGTACTGGCGCGGGCATGATGGATTGTAAAAAAGCTCTTCAAGAAGCTGATGGCGACATGGAGCTAGCAATCGAGAACATGCGTAAGTCTGGTCAAGCTAAAGCAGCTAAAAAAGCTGGTAACATCGCTGCTGAAGGTGCAATCATCATCAAGCAAGCTGAAGGTGTTGCTGCTCTTGTAGAAGTTAACTGTCAAACTGACTTCGTAGCAAAAGACTCAAACTTCGTATCATTCGCTAACGAAGTAGCTGATTTCGCTATCGCTAACAAGCCTTCTATCGAAGCATTGAAAGAGCAGTTTGAAGAAACTCGTGTTGCTCTAGTTGCTAAAATCGGTGAAAACATGAACATCCGTCGTGTTGAGTACATCGAAGGCGCAGCATTAGCTTCTTACATCCACGGCGGCACTATTGGTGTTGTTGTTGCTGGTGAAGGCGACGCTGAATCACTTAAGCACGTTGCAATGCACGTTGCTGCTTCTAAGCCTGAGTACGTTAACCCAGAAGACGTTCCAGCTGACGTAGTTGAAAAAGAGAAAGCTATCCAAATCGACATCGCGATGAACGAAGGCAAGCCTGCTGAAATCGCTGAGAAGATGGTTACTGGCCGTATGAAGAAATTCACTGGCGAGATCTCTCTAACTGGTCAAGCATTCATCATGGAACCTAAGCGCACTGTTGGTGACGTTCTTAAAGAAAAAGGTGTTTCTGTATCTAACTTCATCCGTTTAGAAGTTGGTGAAGGCATCGAGAAGAAAGAAGAAGACTTCGCTGCTGAAGTAGAAGCGCAAATCGCTGCTGCTAAAGGTCAGTAATCTTACTGCTTTCTAAATAACCTTTAGAATTACGTAAAGCCCTGCATTGTTTCAATGCGGGGCTTTTTTTATGATGCTATTAGAACGAATACGTCGATAGGCGATATTGAAAAGGTGACATTCGCTGGCGGGTTACATGCCTCGCTGTGTGCTATGGCACAGTTTTCACCATAACACGAACACTTGCATCAGCTAAAAGGCCGTTTGCCCTCGATTTACTCTTTTTGCTTTTATCTCTTTTTTTTATTACTTTTAAGGTATTGTAAATATTAATAAAAATGAGAGAGCGATGACTTTAATTAAAAATATTTTAATAAACGAAAAACTATTAACAGCCGAATTGGATAAATTATCTGTTGAAGAAAAAATTCAGGCGAAAAAAGTTTTAACCTCTTCGGCTAATAAATTAAAGCTGCCATCACAAAAATTATTGAACGCGTTAAAAAATGAAGGTTTTGATCTTGCCGACCTAGTGGGTAGTAGTCTGGGTAAACCGACCAAGACAACAACGACTAAGCGCGCTCCTCGTAAACTGGTTTTAGAAAACCAAAGCTTTGCGATTCTTGACGAGAAAAACAAAGAGCTTGCCCATGCCGTTGGGCGAGGCGTAACGTCTTACAAAGACAAAGGGTTTAAAGTGGTTAAATATGATGAGCTTCCTGCAGCATTGCAGAGTGTGGCGAAAGAGCTCATTAACTAAGCTTAAAGCCTGCAAGGACGCAGCTACGTTGGAAATATCTGTCGTTATATGGAGGTAATTAATTAGGGTAATGTAAGGAGCAATCGCGAGCATTACTGTGAATTCTCAGTAATATCCCGAGCTATTCTAGAAAAACATGTTCCTGTCCATTTAATGTATTGAAAATCAAATGCTTTCTGGTAGTTTAAATGAAAATACGTAGACGGACATTACTGAGACGTCTACATAATAAGCTGTTAGGTATTACTCAAATATGAGTGAAGTATTCAGAACATTTCTCGCTATAATTTTGCATGTTTCATGCTTCGCTATAGGAATGTCCTTATTTAATTTAACTGGATTAAGTGAAGTAATAGAGGATGTTTCTCTTGCAAGAGAATTTATTATTATATTACTCGGCCTAGCTGGCATAGTTTTAGTTTCAAACAAGTCAGAAGAACCATTTCTGCATACGTTTATTAAACTAATCGCGCAAAGCTTTGAATGGCTTTTTTTACTATTAACACTTGTCGCTTTTACATCCTTAATAGATGAAAAAGATACTACGTTTGGGTTGTTTTCATTTGTAGGGTTTGCATTAATTACGTATGGTATTCATAAGCTTAAATTTAGCTCTGGGCTAAATAATACCTAACAAGAACGTCAAGTTACGGTCGCAAAACACTTGGCTGGCGTTCGTTACTCACTAATTTTAGCCAAGTGTTTTACGCCGCTTATGTAGGCGTTATGTTTTCGCACCTCAGTAAGGAATTTATAGGAATATCGATGGTTGATATACAAAGAGCAAATCTTATCTATGCACTAGCTGAAGTAGTGCAAGACGCTGAGGTAATGCAAATTATAGAGGAAAAATCTGGTAACTTTGAATCATCACAGGATCTTCAAGCTTTAGAAGAAGCTATTAAGCAAAAGGTTATAGCTTATCGTACACATGACTTATGGCCACCAAAAATTGATCCAATCACAAAAGTAATGAACTTTGATAGTTAATCACCAATTACAAAAACATAACAAGTCAATCAACTTCGTGCTTTCGGCGCCGGACAGCTTACACTGCGCTTCGTTACAGCTGCCAGTTATTGAGGCGTTATGTGCAAAGAAGGATTTGAGCAATGTGGAAAAATGGAACTGCTGAAAGCACTCAGATTGGATACGTTAATCGTAATAATCAAAAAAATCATGGAACACGCGGTACGAAAGGTACTGATCACAATGCTACGGCCTACAAACTTGAGTGCCTAGTGCCGGGATGTGGGCATGTATATGGTGCAAATGGAACAGATGTATTTCACCGAAAATGCCCAAAATGTCAAAATGGTAATCTAGGCATTGAATACTAAGCACATAACAAGGCAAGGCTGGCAATCCCCTTTGGGGCGTTATATTTTAAATTCATAGTGTAGGAGAACCCAATGGCTCATATCCCAGAAGAAGCACATGTTGTAGCCTACTATTTGGCAAAATTTCCAGATTCTTATAAAAATCTTGAGCCTAATAAAAATATGACGAATTTGCTTATTAGTTACTCTCGATTCTTTTCAATGCCAGACAGTTCATTGAAGAGACTTCGAGATGAATATGATGCCTTTTTCCCACATAGAGTTGGTTATAAAGGCGCAGAGAAGAGAGCATCTCGTGTAAAAGTTAATGATTCTCTTAAAAATCTAAGTGAAACTGAGCTACATGAAAAAGTATTGAATATTATAAATGAAGAGTCAGCTATATTACCTGAAATCGAAACAGACAATCCTTTGTGGGAAGGAAAAAGAATTCAAATTAAAGTTAATAAATTTGAAAGAAATCGATATGCACGTGCTGCATGTATTGAGCATCACGGATTAACATGTCAATGTTGTTTAAATAATATGGGTGAACTTTACGGGGCAATTGCTGAAGGTATTATTGAAATTCACCATATCAAACCTATTTCTGAAATTGGTATTGATTATCAAATTGACCCAATCAATGATTTAGTTCCACTTTGCCCTAATTGCCATAGGGTTATACATAAACGAAATCCACCGTATACAGTTGAAGAAGTGCAGTCAGCGCTTAAAAAATATAACAAGGCATTTAAAAGCGGGTTACGTTCCGCTTCGCTACACAAGTTTAGCAAGCTATTATCAGTGCCCGTTATCGGGGCGTTAGGCATAAAATAAACAATCAAAGGAAATTGAGATAATGAGCGAAAGCTGGGACGATTATGCTGACGGATGGGACAGCAATGAGGCTGTAATCTTATATTGCCACAAGGCTTATGAATCTTTATTAAATATTGTTGATTTAGATGGTCGCAAAGTACTGGACTTCGGTTGTGGCACAGGTCTCCTTACTGAGAGAATATCTGATCATGCAAGTGCAGTCGTGGCTATTGATCCCTCTAAGAAAATGATTTCAGTTCTTAGCGATAAACACCTCAAGAATGTACAGGTAATAAACGGTGAGCTTACCCAAGATTTGATCAGTAATGATGACGTTCTCCGTGATGGTTTCGATGTCATAGTCGCTTCATCTGCATTAGCCTTTGTTTCAGATTATCAAGAAACACTTAATCTGTTAAAACAGTTGCTAAGAAAGGGGGGATTTTTAGTTCAGTGGGACTGGTTAAAAGAAAATGATGAGCTAGGAATTGGCTTCTCAAAAGAACAGATTGAATTAGCACTGGAGCAAGCAGAATTCTCGAAATATACCACATCAATCCCATTTTCAATGGAAAGTTCTGATGGTTCAATGAATGTTGTCATGGGTGTGGCAGAGAATGCTTAACAAATTGCCGCACTCGGCAAATCACCCGCTACGTTCCTAATATTGTGGTGAGCAAGGCGTTACTAACGACAAGGGGATAAAGCGGCTGAATCAACTTCCTTTCGATGTTTTTCGTCATATTTGGTGTATTACCGTGTGTATTGTCAGGCTACTTTATGGCGATAAAGCAAAAACGCGGTTTAATTGCCATATGGAACGACGCCTGGTTATCAGATCCTGTTAAAGCGGCAAACGCTTTAGACTATTCTATGTTTCTTTGTGCAGCTATTTTATTATTTGCCTCGGTTAGCGTGGTTACTGAATTATTATTACTGTCTGAATTACAATGCTTTTTTATTGCTTTTGGTGTGGTGCTGGTTAGTGCCTTTGTGTATATTAATGTATCGACACCTACTGCTTGGCTGGTACGCTTTCCTCGCGAATTTAGTCACGCATTATCTGTCGATTATTAGGGCGGTATATTACTTGTAAAACATGGAGTCGGCTTCAACGATGGAAGTTAAAATTTTTACAAAGACCCTTAAATCTAAGCAAGGCTTCTGGCCTAGCTCAGAGAGTATTTCTGATTGTGGTTTAGAAGCAGAAATCAACCTTTGGTTGGCATCGCAGCCTAATATTGAAATCAAAAATATTACGCAGTCACAAAGTGGTGGTTCTTGGATGCCAGCAAAAATTGTTGTTACTGTTTGGTATCAAAAATAATATAACTGGCTAAT
Organism: Thalassotalea sp. Sam97; assembly: GCF_041379765.1. Lineage (NCBI taxonomy): Bacteria > Pseudomonadati > Pseudomonadota > Gammaproteobacteria > Alteromonadales > Colwelliaceae > Thalassotalea > Thalassotalea maritima. The sequence continues at coordinate 1,128,550 of NZ_CP166919.1, forward strand.
AATGGCGAGCACGCAAAACTCAAGGCTTGCGCTGGTATGTTGCTAATTTTTGCCATGCATTTAAGTACTTCGTATTGGCGTACTATTTGCTCCCAAGCATATGTTATTCCGGCTCGTTTTCATTGTGTTACAACCCATCCTTATCATTAAATAAAAGAGATAATTCATGCGCTATTTTACAATTGTGATCCTGTTGATGTGCTATTTTTTCACAAATTTCGCAATAGCAAATAAAGATAATAGCAATATAGATTATGTCTCCGTTGGAGATGTTCCCAAGGCGACAATGGAAGAGATAAAGAAAACTGTTGATATACACCAGAGTCGCATAATTAACAATTTTAACGTAACTAATATGCCCGCTGTAACAGTAAAAATCTGGCAAGATCGAAATAAATTCGAGCTCGAATATGGAGATGATGCGGAATATGTACAAGGCTATGTTGTTCAAAGCGCTTGGGAAGCTCGATTCTTTAATGGCCGACCTGAATTAGGTTTGGGTGTTGTACATGAATACACTCACTTAGTAACACTAGCACTAAATCCGAGCTTTAATAACAACCCACGTTGGTTATGGGAGGCAACTGCTATTTATGAGTCAGGTCGGCCACCAATTCCAGATATATCAAGCCTGAAATGTTTTTCCGAAGAATCTTTTCCGACCTTAGAAAGCTTGGAAGTACATCCATTCAATATTTACAAGGTCGGCTACTTTTTGACTGACTTCATCGTTTCAAAATGGGGACAAGAGAGTTTAGTGAGATTGGTGGAGTCAAATGGCGACATTAAAGAAAGTTTAAAAACATCAGTCAATGATTTTGAAAAAATGTGGCTTTTATTTTTACGAGATAAGTACAAACTCAGTTATAGTGAATCGTCAGGTTCAGATTGCTAACTAATTTTGTTCACTGGATACATAACAAGCCCATCATGTCGTTCACAAGCTCACTAGGACAACAACTCTGTGGCTAGTGCTTTGCGCAGTTTAGCTACATTGTATTTGCTTCATATTGAGGTGTTATATGCAAAGGATACTCATGTTCAAACCAATAACTCTAAGTCTTTTTATGGTCACAAGCCTTATTTCGACAAACGCCCAAAGCGCGGACTGTGATATTTCTGGAATTTGGAATCACTCAGCTAAACCAGCAAAACTTTCCATCGATTTAAAGAAAGGTGAAATCTTTGTTTATTCCCACGAAAATAACTCTAAAGCAGTTGGTGCCGTGGTTATAAAAAGCCTTGCGTTAGATTCAACGACACTTCAGTGGAAGGCAAAAATGTACAGCGCTGCAGACGATTCTTTTGTTGACGTAAATATAATAGCGAACGCGTGTAGTCAATTAAATGTAAGTTATCGCGGTGAAGAAGTTTTAAGGTTAATAAGGTAAGTTTGCGAATAACAAGTAGCATGTAGGGCAAATGTTTTTTGGCTTTTATCACGACATTTCAAAGTGTCGCCAAGCATTGCTACCTTTTAGCTGCGGGTTAGAAAGTAATGCAAATTTTTGAGTGTTAGCACGATATGATCAATAAACTTGATAATTCGAATAATGAAATTGCCGAGCAAATTTTTAATGTCTTTCAAAGCTCTTATAACGTTGAAGCTCAACTTATTGGCACTCTAGAATTTCCTCCTCTTTCAAGGTGTAGCAAAGATATAGAATGTTCACTCACTCTATTTTATGGTTTTATTGTAAATGGGTACCTTGCTGGGGTAATCGAAATTGCGATCAGAGATAACCAACTAGAAATTGATAGCTTAACTGTTGCTCCACATTATTTTCGACAAGGCATTGCTGACAAATTGCTAAATTATGTTTTAGGCACATTTGAATTTACTAGGGCAATTGTAGAAACAGCGGTTGTAAACGAACCAGCGATTAGATTGTACAAGAAGCATGGCTTTGTTGAGTTTAAGCGGTGGATACCAGCGCATGGCATAGAAAAATTAGCGTTAGCTGTTGAAAACGCAATTTAATAAGCGTTGTCAGCAGAACTGATAAAGTCTGGCTCAGTTCTGCTTTATTACACAGTGACGCCTACCATTTATCTCTACTTAACGTTTGGTTATCTTTTAAAAGGGACATTATGCGCATTTTTCTCGTTTTATTTTCTTTTCTCTGCCTTTCAGGTTGTGTTGGTTTGGCAGTTGGGACATATGGAACCTTTGAATCACAAAAAGATAATTTTAATTTAACGGATAAACGCAACCAGCAAGGCTATGGTGAAAATACCTCGTATTCAAAAGAACACGTTATATCGCTTTGGGGAACACCCGATAACATAACGACTAAGGGTTCTTGTGACATCTTCTCATATCACGATGGGTATAACTGGTCTGGTGTTGGTGCATTTGTTGTAGTTGTACCAATCCCTCTCGTTATACCTAGCGGAGCAGACGAAACTAAAATTTATTTTAAAAATAATCAAAGTGTAAAGCTCGTTTCTGAATATGGCGAAATCACAGGGATGTTTGGATATATGTGTGGCAGTAATGAATGTGGCTTCAAATCAGGAGCCGTAAATACAGATAAACCACGAACGGTGCCGGTTACTTGGTGTGAGTAATTGCAGTATAACAAGCCAACAACGGTGGGATTGCTCTAGGTTAGCTGATTGCCGCGTCGCGTAACATTTTAGCCAAATGACACTCACCGCCCAAGGCGATGTTAATAGCCCACAGGGTCGGTTAGTCTTAAACTGTCGGGTAAATGTCGGATAAAATTCGTAACCGACAATGAGTAAACCAGGGAATAATCTTGATTCTTAAGTACAGAGGTAAACTTAATGATTCTTAAAGAACTACGTATTAGCAATCATCTTTCACAAGAGCAATTAGCTCAAATGTCTGGATTAAATGTTCGAACAATTCAGCGGATTGAAAGTGGCCACAATGCAAGCTTAGAATCGCTTAAATGTCTTGCTTCTGCGCTTGAGGTTGATGTATCAACTTTGAATCAGGAGAAATATACGATGGATAAAAAATCAGATAACTGGAAAGCGTTACCTTTCATATTAAAATGTTGGTTTGTGTTTAACTTTTTACAAGCTCGACCTACGAGGCAGTCAGCACGTCGAATTGAGGTTATCGGACATGTAAGCGGCTTTATTTTTTGTTGTTTAGGTCTTGTAAATGAAGCAGCCTTAGTGGGCGGTTTAATCATGCTTTCAACAGCTTATTTATACCATTGGCTTAAATATCAGGGAGATAAATATGGCATTTGGTATGAACATGAATCGGTAAATAACAGTTAACGAGCGAATCAAGCGGGACCGATAACGGTTATCTTGGTTCCGCTTTGCGTCACATTTCAGTAAACTGTTAACTAGCCCGTTGTTGCGGCTTTCGCATCATAAGGCCACCCATACTAGATGCTAAAAACAAGTCTAGTTTGGCATGTTTGCGTCGTTCTATGACATGTCTATTTAGTTGATTAATAATCGATTAGTGTTGTGTCTCGCTATGGTTGGATATGAACTATTTTATTCTTTGCTATTGCTAATTAGCATCCGTCCACGTGATGCAACGACGTTGCTTCTTTTCATTTTTCGCAAACTTCTTTAAGCAACCCATAATGCCGAAGTACTCGTTGGAAACCTTACGATACTAGCCGTTTATAAACGTTAGCTAGCGCTTTCACATAGCTGATGGCACGGGTTTTATATCGGCACGAATCCTTCCAAGGCATTGCGCTAAACACCAACCCTGACGGGCGTTGGCCGTAATAACAGTGGATAAAAAAACTAATAGGTATTAAAATAGCGCAGATTTATAATATGCAATTGATATGTGTGTAATTTTTGTACGGAAATGTAATTACCTCAAGTCCGTCAAAAGCCATACATCAATCTAATACAGGATAAAAAATATGAGCGCCACACCAAAACCTACGTATCGTCGAATTTTGTTAAAACTTAGTGGTGAAGCCTTAATGGGTGATGAAGGCTTTGGTATTGATCCAAAAATCCTTGATCGCATGGCTTCTGAAATTAAAGAGCTAGTGGAAATGGGCGTTCAAGTTGGTCTGGTTATCGGTGGTGGTAACTTGTTCCGCGGTGCGGGCCTTGCAGCAGCAGGTATGAACCGTGTTGTTGGCGACCAAATGGGTATGTTAGCAACGGTAATGAACGGCTTAGCGATGCGTGATGCGTTGCATCGTGCGTTTGTAAACGCACGCTTAATGTCAGCCATTGACTTACAAGGTGTATGTGACGGTTACAACTGGGCTGAAGCGATTAGCTTATTAAAATCTGGCCGTGTTGTTATTTTCTCAGCCGGTACAGGTAACCCATTCTTCACAACAGACTCTGCTGCATGTCTACGTGGCATTGAAATTGAAGCGGACGCCGTATTTAAAGGCACGAAAGTCGATGGCATTTACTCGGCTGACCCTGTGTCAAACCCTGACGCTGAATTGTACTCACAGTTAACGTATGGTGAAGTGCTAGAGAAAGAGCTTAAAGTAATGGATCTTGCAGCATTTACGTTGGCGCGTGATCACTCTATGCCGGTTCGTGTATTTAACATGAACAAAGAAGGCGCATTAAAATCAATCGTTTTAGGTAGCGAAGAAGGTACCTTAATCGATCATGCTGAGAATTTAAGCAAGTAATGCTTAGCATTACATCAAAACAAATTTACTAAGATACAAGGAAATTATTGTGATCAACGACATTCAAAACGACGCTCGTACCCGTATGGGCAAAAGCATCGACGCGTTAAAAGTAAGCCTTAACAAAATCCGTACCGGTCGTGCGCACGCATCATTACTTGACAATATCACGGTTGATTATTACGGTGTAGCTACGCCATTAAATCAAGTGGGTAACATTGCTACCCCTGATGCACGCACAATCGCCATTACCGTTTTTGATAAAGGCATGATCAGCGCTGTTGAAAAAGCGATTATGGCATCGGATTTGGGCCTAAACCCTTCATCACAAGGTACCTTAATTCGTATTCCATTACCTCCATTAACAGAAGAACGTCGCCGTGATCTTGTTAAAGTGGTTGGTGGTGAAATTGAAGGCGGTAAAATTGCCATTCGTAACATTCGTCGTGATGCTAACTCAGACATCAAAACACTGAACAAAGAGAAAGAAATCAGTGATGATGAAGCGCGCCAAGCAGAAGATGAAATTCAAAAGATTACTAATGAATTCATCAAGCAAGCTGACGAATTAGCAGCCGCAAAAGAAAAAGAGCTGATGGAAATCTAATTTCCCAGCAGAGAAAAGCCGTAGACTTATCTGTAGGGTGGACACCACCATTAAGTTTACGGCCTTTTTGCTAAATGGAACCGACGTGATAACAACGAATAATAATAGCCAGGTAACTCAGGCACTTCCGCAACATGTCGCTATCATCATGGATGGTAATGGCCGATGGGCACAACATCAGGGTAAACCTCGTGTTGCAGGTCATAAAGCGGGGGTTGAATCGGTGCGCGATTGCGTCCGCACGGCACGAGAAAAAGGTGTTAAAGCGCTTACCTTATTCGCCTTTAGCTCTGAAAACTGGATGCGACCAGAAGACGAAGTTAGCGTGCTTATGGAATTATTTATGTTTGTGTTAACCCGAGAGGTTAAACGCTTACATAAAAATAATATTCGGTTTCAATTGATTGGCGATAAGACTCGCTTTTCAAGCAAACTACAACAAAAGATTGTAGATGCAGAGCAACTAACCAAAAATAATGATGCTATGGTGCTATCCGTTGCAGCCAACTATGGTGGGCGCTGGGATATTGCACAAGCAACAAAGAAAATTGCTCAAAGCGCCCTAAATGGGGAAGTAAACATACAAGATATTGATGAGCAGTTACTTGGTCAACATATCTGCTTAGCAGATTTACCTGAGCTGGATTTACTTATCCGCACAGGTGGTGATTATCGCATAAGTAATTTTTTGCTTTGGCAAGCAGCTTATGCTGAGTTTTATTTTACTGAAACGTTGTGGCCTGACTTTAACGAAAAGGCGTTTACCGAAGCGTTAATGTCTTTTGGTAATCGAGAGCGCCGCTTTGGTAAAACAGGCGATCAAGTAAAAGCGGAAAATCAGAAAAAGGACTAACGTTTGTTAAAGCAACGTATTATAACAGCAGTGATTTTAGCGCCTTTGGCGATCGCTGCCATATTCTTCTTATCGTTACAAAACTTTGCCGCGGTATTGGCGGTTGTGTTAGCTATCGGCGCCTGGGAATGGGGCCCGTTAATGGGCTTTGATACAAAACGTCGCCGTATTGGTTTTGTTTCAGCGTTATTACTGACAATTGCTGGCATGTGGTATTTGATGCCACCAACAGCCATTTGGACCACATCAGGGCATGTTATGTCGGGTGTTGTCATTACCATGATGATATCTGCTGTATGGTGGTTGATGAGTTTGTTGATGATCTTCAAATATCCTAAGCACTCGCAATTTTGGACTTCGCACCGCAGTATTCGCGGTATTTTCGGTTTACTAACACTTGCGCCAACTTGGCTAGCTTTTGTGACATTGCGTGGTCATGAGTACAACATTGACACCTATCATGGTAGCCAGCTTATTATGTTCTTATTTGCATTAGTGTGGAGTGCAGACATTGGTGCATACTTTACCGGTAAGCGTTTTGGCAAAAATAAATTGATGCCAAATGTCAGCCCAGGAAAAACCATTGAAGGCTTCTTAGGTGGTATGGCGTGTGCTGCTATGGTCGCTGTGATTACTGGTTTGGTTTTAACTGTTAGCAGTGAGCAATTAATCAAGATTATTATATTAGCGGTTGTTGTTAGTATTGTTTCGGTTATTGGTGACTTAACGGAAAGCATGCTTAAGCGTCAAGCCGGTGTGAAAGACAGTGGTCGTATCTTGCCGGGTCACGGTGGTGTATTAGATCGTATTGACAGCTTAACCGCCACAGCACCTATATTTACACTTTGTCTTATCTTGTTTACTTGGTAATTTTGCTATGCAGGGCTTATCTGTTTTAGGGGCTACCGGCTCTATTGGCTTGAGTACGTTAGATGTTGTTCGTCGCCATCCCGATAAATATCGCGTTGTCAGCTTAAGTGCCAATCAACGGGTTGAGCAAATGCATGCATTATGTACTGAGTTTAAGCCGAAAACGGTTGTTATGGTCGATTCTCAAGCCGCTGAGCAATTGAAGTTGCTTTTGATGGCCAGTGGCGATCATACAACTCAGGTGTTACAGGGCGAGCATGCGCTTATCGGCTTAGTACAAGACCCAGCAATTGATATTGTTATGGCAGCGATTGTTGGTGCGTCGGGTATGCTACCAACACTTGAAGCGGTTAAGGCCGACAAGAAAGTGTTGCTAGCTAATAAAGAAGCCTTGGTTACATCGGGACAGATTTTTATTGATGCGTTGCGTCAATCTAAGGCGATTTTGCTACCAATTGATAGCGAACATAATGCTATTTTTCAATGCCTGCCACAGGCAATGCAAGATGGTATCGGCGATGCTCATATTACCGATAACGGTATTAGTAAAATCTTGCTGACAGGATCTGGCGGCCCATTTCGTAACTACCCATTAGAGCACTTTTCAGATATCACACCTGAACAAGCCATTGCTCATCCAAACTGGGATATGGGCAAGAAAATTTCCGTTGACTCTGCCACAATGATGAATAAAGGCTTAGAGTTCATTGAAGCCAAATGGTTGTTTAACTTACAGCCCGATGATATCCAGGTGATCCTTCATCCACAGTCAACCATTCACTCAATGGTTCAATACAAAGATGGCTCGGTATTAGCGCAGTTGGGCAACCCGGACATGCGCACGCCAATCGCCCACGCTATGGCTTATCCTGAGCGTATTGATGCTGGGGTTGAGCCGTTCGACTTTTTTAACTGTAAAAACTTTGAATTTGCACAGCCTGATTTCGAGCGTTATCCTAACCTCAAGTTGGCGATTGATGCATGTAAGGCTGGGCAAGCGGCATGTACAGCACTTAATGCCGCCAATGAAGTGTCAGTGCAAGCATTTTTAGACGAGCAAATTAAGTTCACAGATATTGCAGCTGTTAATGAATATGTCATGTTGCAATTTATCGCATCTGATGCGAATACCCTAGATGATATTATTCGTTTAGATAAAGCTGCCCGCGAGCAAACGGTTAGCTATGTTAGGCAAATGGAGACGACCCCTTAATGTTTGAATTTCTCTGGAATCTTGGCTCATTTATTGTTGCCCTAGGTTTATTGATCACGGTTCATGAATTTGGCCACTTTTGGGTGGCACGAAAATGCGGGGTCAAAGTAGAGAGATTCTCGGTTGGTTTTGGCAAAACTCTATTTCGCACCCATGATAAACAAGGCACTGAATACGTTATTGCCCTGATCCCGTTGGGCGGTTACGTGAAAATGCTCGATGAGCGTGTCGATGATGTTGCCGAGCAAGACAAGTCGTATGCGTTTAATAATAAGTCGGTACTGCAACGTATTGCCATTGTTGCAGCAGGACCTATTGCTAACTTCTTATTCGCGATTTTTGCCTTTTATTTGATGTTGCTTATAGGCAAAACCGAAGTGAAGCCTATTATCGGTGAGGTTCAACAACACTCCATTGCCGCCCAAGCAGGCTTACAGCAGGGCAGCGAAATCATTGCAATAAATGGTAATAAAACGCCAGAGTGGCAGGCTGTTAATATGGCCTTGGTTAGTCAAATCGGTAGCGAGCAAATCATTATTGAAGCGCGTCAAGCAGATACTACCTATATAAAAGAGCATCGATTAGATACGCGCAACTGGCAATTTGAGCCGAGTGAAACCTCAGCAATGTCTAGTTTAGGGTTCCAACCATATCGCCCACAAATTTTACCTATTATCGGTCAAACCGTGCCAGGTGAAGCCGCAGCACAAGCTGGCCTTGTTAAAGGCGATGAAATTATTGCCATCGACAACACTAAAATTAATGGTAATTGGCAACAATTTGTGGATACTATTGTGGCTAATCCCAATAAAACACTCAATATCAGTTATATTCGCAATGGCGAAATTCAAACGATTGATATGTTAGTGGGAACTCGACAACAAAACGATGGTCGTATAGAGGGTTACGCAGGTATTGCTGCAACATTAGAGCCATATCCCGAGAGTTATGTGTTTTTATTGCAATATGGTCCACTCGAAGCAATCGCAGAAGCCAGCGCTCGAACTTGGGAGCTTATTGATTTAAGTGTAGCCATGTTAGGCAAATTGCTCACTGGTGATGTTAGTGTCAACAACCTAAGCGGGCCTATCGCCATCGCTCAAGGTGCAGGAACGAGCGCAGGGGTTGGCTTAGTATACTTTCTTAGCTTTTTAGCTTTGATAAGTGTTAACCTTGGCATAATTAATTTATTGCCTTTGCCTATTCTTGATGGTGGGCATTTACTGTATTACACAGTGGAGTTAATAACAGGTAAGCCGGTACCAGAAAAAGTACAAGAAGTAGGGTTTAAGATAGGCGCCCTTATTTTATTAACGTTAATGAGTATTGCTATATTTAATGACGTTTCCCGGCTTTAACAAGACGGCATAAGCCGCATAATATGAAAAGTTGAACAATCCATGATAATAAAAAAACTCGCCTTAGCAGTATTATTGGGCAGCGTTGGTGGACAGGCTGTTGCCGCCAATGAGTTTGTCGTAGACGATATCGAAATTAAAGGTTTGCAACGAGTTGCGCTCGGTGCAGCATTGACTCACATTCCTGTCACTGTAGGTGACGAATTAAATGACTTCCGTATTTCTCAGTCAATCAAGTCGCTGTATGCGTCTGGTCACTTTCACGATATCAAAGCCTTCCGTGACGGCAATAAGCTGATCTTCCGTGTTAAAGAACGAGAAACTATTTCAGAAATCATTTTTGATGGTAACGATGACATCAAAGATGAACAATTACAGGAAAGCCTTGACGGCTCAAATATCCGCGTTGGTGAAACACTTGATCGTTCAGTATTAACGGGTATTGAAACAGGTTTAGAAGACTTTTATCACAGTGTGGGTAAATACAACGCCAAAGTTACCACCAAAATTGCCCATTTACCGCGTAATCGCATTAATTTGACCTTTGAGTTTGATGAAGGTGATGCGGCAAAAATTGAGCAAATTAACATTGTTGGTAACGAGCTTTACTCTGATGCCGAACTGTTAAATAAAGTCGAGTTAACCTACGACTCGCCGTGGTGGAACTTCATGGCGCAAGACAGGTATCAAAAGCAAACCTTGCAAGGCGATATGGAGACTATCGAGAGTCATTACCTTGATCGTGGTTATTTACGCTTTAACATCGATTCTACTCAAGTATCGATGACGCCGGACAAAGAGGGGGTTTATATCACCCTTAATGTCAGCGAAGGTGAACAATATAAGGTGAGCGAGATTGAATTTATTGGTGATATGGCAGGTTATGAAAAAACCATTGAAGCTATTTCGCCCCTACAAGTGGATGCCTTATATAACGCGGCTGAAGTGACGTACACTGAAGAGCTAATCAGTAAGTTTCTTGGTCGTTTTGGTTATGCTTACCCGCAGGTACAAACCGGTACAGAAATTAATGATGACGATAATACGGTTAAGTTGATTGTCTCGGTTGATCCTGGTAAACGTGTATACGTAAACCGTATTAACTTTTTAGGCAATAATGCGACCTCAGAAGAAGTCCTGCGTCGCGAAATGCGTCAAATGGAAGGCTCATGGTTGTCGAATAATTGGCTTGAAGGATCAAAGGTTCGTATTCAGCGTTTACCATATTTTGAAACGGTTGAGTTTGAAACCAAACCGGTGCCAGGCGAAGACGACTTAGTTGATGTTGATTTTACCGTGAAAGAGCAACCATCTGGCTCATTTAGTGCGGGTATCGGTTATGGCTCATACTCAGGTTTAAGTTTAAACGCTGGTATTCAACAAAATAACTTTCTCGGCACGGGTAACAGTTTAGGTTTCCAAGTCAACACCATGCGCTTCCAAAAAAGCGCTAATATTTCATATACTAACCCGTATTGGACGATAGATGGTGTTTCGCTAGGTGGCAGTATATTTTACAACGAGTTTGATGCAGGCCAAGCGAATCTTGTTAATTATAATCAAACCTCATACGGTGCATCATTAAACGTAGGCTACCCAATAAACGAGTATGTGCGCGTTAATTTTGGTGGTGGTTATAAGAGTTCTGATATCTCTAACTTACAAACCTATGAACAAATTAAATCGTTTAACGATATCTATAAGGATCCTAATAATCCTGATGCAACGTTAAACTTTGAAACGTTCGATGTAAATGCAGCGATTTCTCGTATCACCTTAAACCGTGGTACCTTTCCAACGGCAGGTTCATCGCAAATTTTATCGGGTAAGTTTACCTTCCCGGAAGTTTCAGATGTTGAGTACTTTAAAGTTAAATACGACAGTAAGTATTATTTCCCGTTATCACGCGATCATCGCTGGACTGTGTTAGCTCGCTTTGAGGCAGGCTATGCCAATGGTTATGGTACCTTTAATGGTAATGATCAACTATTACCGTTTTGGGAGAACTTCCGTGCCGGTGGTGCGACGACATTACGTGGTTTCGAAAATAATACCGTAGGTCCACGAGCCATTTATCGTTACCCAAGCCAAAGCCCTGGTTTGCCGGGCGAAGGTAATGAAGTGAGCCCATCTGATCAAGATGCCGTGGTTATTTCACGACGCAGTGTTGGTGGTAATGCCATGGTTATTGGTGGCCTAGAATTGATTGTGCCAACGCCATTCTTAGATGAAGGCTACACAAACTCAGTTCGTACCAGTTTCTTCGTTGATGCAGGTAACGTTTGGGATACCGAATTTGACCTAAACGATTACAGCTCATTAGATCCTCGTGAATTCGCTAAACTGTCTGATTATTCAGATCCGGGTCGTATTCGCGCGTCTGCGGGCATGTCAATTCAGTGGTTATCGCCAATGGGGCCGATGATTTTCAACTTTGCCAAAACATTAGGCAGTGAACAAGGTGATGAAACCGAATTCTTCAGTTTCAACATTGGTAAAACATTCTAACGAATACATCAGGCGGCCAAGATCGCCGGTAAATAAATTATAATTTAGGAGATTAGTGTGAAAACTTTTATTAAATCTGTGGCGTTGACCGCCGTTGCTTCAAGTATGATGATGGCATCTTCAGTAAACGCTGCAGAGCAAAAAATTGGTGTTGTTAATGTTCAGCAAGTTGTGGCGCAATTACCACAAATGGCTGACATTCAAGCGAAAATTACTAGCGAATTTAAAGACCAAGTAGATGGTTTGAAAAAGCTTGAAGGTGACATTAAATATAAGCTTGAAAAGCGCCAACGTGATGAAGCCATTTTAAGCAAGAAAGAAATCGAAGCGCTTGAAAAAGAAATCGTAGAGTTGCGTCAACAGTACGCAGGTCAAGCGCAACCATTGCAACAACAACTAAAACGTCGCGAGCAAGAAGAACAGCAAAAAATCTTAATGTTAGTGAAAGATGCTGTTGATGCGGTAGCTGCGAAAGAAGGCTACGACCTAATTATTCAGCAATCAGCGGTAGCGTTTTCTAAGCAAGATTTAGATATTTCCGCTAAAGTTGTAGAGCACGCAGCGAAAAAATAAACATTTTTTATGATTACATTAGGTGATTTAGCCAAGCAACTTGGCGGTCGTGTCGAGGGAGATGAGTCTTGCCAGATTCACTCCCTTGCTACATTAACAGAGGCGAAATCTGGGCAAATTGCATTCCTTGCTAATGCCAAATATCGTCAATATCTTGAACAAACTCAAGCGAGTGCCGTTATTGTTTCAGAGGCACATGCTAAGTTTTGTAAAACCAATGCATTGATCCTTGGCAACCCTTATCTTGGCTTTGCGATGGTGGCACAATTGCTTGATACCACGCCAAAAGCTGCCGATGATATCGCACCATCTGCGGTAATAGCAGACGATGTTGTGCTTGGCGAAGGTGTTTGTATTGGTGCAAATGCGGTAATTGAGCAGGGTGCAGAGCTCGCGGATAACGTTGTTATAGGTGCTAATTGCTTTGTTGGTAAACAAGCAAAGATTGGTGCCAACAGCCAGTTATGGGCAAATGTCAGTGTCTATCATCGTGTTGAAATTGGCCAGGACTGCTTAGTGCAAGCCAATGCGGTTATTGGTAGTGATGGCTTTGGCTATGCTAACGATAAAGGACAATGGATTAAAATCCCACAGCTAGGAACCGTTATCATTGGTGATAACGTCGAAATTGGTGCTTCGACCACCATCGATCGTGGCGCCTTAGAAAATACGGTTATTGGTGATAATTGTATCATCGATAATCAGGTGCAAATTGCGCATAACGTACAATTAGGTGCAGGTACCGCTATCGCAGGTTGTAGTGTCATAGCTGGTAGCACGAAAATTGGTAAGCACTGTATTATTGCAGGTTTAGTTGGGGTTAATGGCCATATTGAAGTGGCCGACCGCACGACATTGACCGGCATGACAATGGTGACTAAGGCCATTAAAGAGCCTGGTGGCGTATACTCTTCAGGTTTGCCAGCGTTAGAAAATAGAGAATGGCGTCGTAACACTAGCCGTTATAAACATTTAGATGGTATGTACAAGCGTATGCAAGAGCTTGAACGTGTCATCGAAGAACTAAAAGACAATCAATAGTAGCCACCAAGTGTGGTGTTTATTTGCAAGGAATGAGTTTTGGAACAGTCCAAAAATGTCATTGACATAGAAGAAATTCAAACCCTAATCCCGCATCGTTATCCGTTTTTATTAGTGGATAAGGTGCTTGATTATGTACCTGGTAAATCGATTCACGCGATAAAAAATGTGTCTGTGAATGAGCCGGTATTTCAAGGTCACTTCCCTGGTTATAAGATTTTTCCTGGGGTGATGATCTTAGAAGCGATGGCACAAGCCAGCGGCGTACTAGGTTTTAAATCGGTCGAAGGCGAAGATGGGGAAATGTTCTTATTTGCGGGCATTGATAATGCGCGTTTTAAAAGCCCTGTCGTCCCTGGTGATACGATGCATATCCACATTGAGTTTGTTAAAGAGCGTCGTGGTATGTGGAAATTTGCTGCAACAGCAAAAGTAGACGATAAAGTGGTTTGTTCAGCCGATCTTATGTGTGCACGAAAAGGTATTTAATAGGATGATTCATCCGCAAGCGATTGTAGAGCCGGGCGCTAAGCTTGGCAAAAACGTTACTGTTGGTCCATTTGCCTATATTGGTAATGATGTCGTTATTGGCGACGATTGTGTTATTCATTCCCATGCCGTTGTAAAAGGTCCAACGACCATGGGCAAGGGCAATGTCATCTTCCAATTTGCCTCGGTAGGGGAAGAGTGCCAAGATAAAAAATACGCAGGCGAGCCTACTCGACTGGAAATTGGCGATGATAACGTTTTCCGAGAGGGGTGTACGATTCATCGTGGAACTATCCAAGACAACTCGGTAACCATCATAGGCAACGATAACTTATTTATGGCTGGTTCGCATGTTGCTCATGATGTCATTATTGGCAGTCACGGTATCTTTGCTAACCACTGTAGCTTAGCTGGTCACTGTAAAGTGGGTGACTGGGTTATCTTTGGTGGCATGTCAGGTGCACACCAATTTACTCAAATTGGCTCGCATGCCTTTATTGGTGGTGGCGGTATTGTGTTGCGTGATATTCCTCCTTATGTGATGGCATCTGGCCATCCAGCTAAGCCGTTTGGTTTAAATAGTGAAGGCCTAAAGCGTCGTGGTTTTGATAAACAAGCGATCCTTGAGGTTAAGCGAGCGTATAAAGAGGTTTACCGTAAAGGGCTGACGATTGCTGAAGCCAGTGACGCCCTAGCCGATGTCGCTAGCCGTGTACCTGAAGTGAAGCATTTCATCGATTTTATCGTTAATTCACCTCGAGGCATTGCTCGATAGTAATGGAACAATCACCAGTATTTGCGATTGTTGTTGGTGAGCACTCAGGGGATACTCTGGGTGCAGGCTTGATGCAGTCACTGCAACAACGTTTCCCTAATGCGCGCTTTGTTGGCATTGGCGGGCCGAAGATGCTCGCGCTTGGCTTTGATAGTTTATTTGCCATGGAAGAGTTAGCGGTCATGGGCATTGTTGAGGTGCTGGGCCGACTAAGACGATTACTTCATGTCCGCAAGGAGTTGGTGGATTACTTTAGTGCGAATAAGCCTGACGTTTTTATCGGCATCGATGCGCCAGATTTTAACCTTGGGCTTGAGCTGAAGTTAAAACAACAAGGCATTAAAACGGTTCATTATGTTAGTCCATCGGTTTGGGCGTGGCGTGAAAAACGTATTTTCAAAATTGATAAAGCCACCGATATGGTGCTGTCTTTATTGCCTTTTGAAAAAGAGTTTTACGACAAACATCAGGTGGCCTGTACCTTTGTTGGTCATCCACTGGCGGATCAAATACCATTGCATAGTTCACCCACCGAGGCTCGTCAAAAACTTGGCCTTGATGTGAGCAGTAAATATCTGGCAATTATGCCAGGTTCACGTGGTAGTGAATTAACTATGTTGTTGCCGGACTTTCTTGAAACAGCGCGAGTTTTACAAAAGCGACACCCTGAGTTGAAGTTAATCGCGCCAGTGATTAACGATATTCGTCAGCAACAGTTTCAGCAGATTTGGCAGCAATATGCACCAGAACTAACCATTGATGTTGTCGTTAATGACACGCAAACGGTAATGGCCGCCAGTGATTGTTTGCTTACTGCCTCTGGAACGGTCACTTTAGAAGGTGCGCTGATCAAACGTCCGATGGTCGTTGCTTATAAGTTTAATTGGTTGACGGCAATCATTGGTCGCATTATGGTCAAGCTAGAGTGGTTTTCATTACCAAACTTATTGGCCAAAAAAGCTTTAGTACCAGAACTCTTGCAAGAACAAGTCACCCCTGATAACTTGGCAACACAAGTTGAACCTTTGTTGTATCAAGATCAACAGGCGTTAGTCGATGAATTTACCAAAATTCATCACATGCTCAAGCAAGATGCTAGTGAAAAAGCGGCTAAAGCTGTTATCGAGCTGATGGCTTAGTAGCGAGTGATGGGCAATGGTTATTCTACCGTTGCCCTTTTGATTAACGAATTTGTTAATATCTCAATATTGGTTTAATTATACCAAGCGCATTAAATGATCGCTCATTTTGTAAAGACATAAATTTACCTGTTAGTTGTTGATAAACCCCATTTTATCTGCTTGAAATTTAATGAATATAGAATCACTATACCCATCAAATTTCACTTGTTAAAATACGTTTTCTCTAACTCAAAATTGACCAATAACTTAATGCAATTGGTATCAAAATCATAATTTTCGATATCTTATCTGGGCGATGCCCTAATTTTTTGGAGTAATACGAATGAGCGAAGAATTTATTCGCCCAAATGTGGAGTTAATTGCTGGCGTTGATGAAGTGGGGCGTGGCCCGCTAGTAGGCGCAGTGGTAACTGCAGCAGTAATTCTTGATCCTGCTAACCCTATTGACGGTTTAACTGACTCTAAAAAGTTATCTGATAAGAAACGAGCCCTGCTAAGCGACGAAATTAAACAAAAAGCGTTAGCGTATAGTTTTGGTCGAGCTGAACCTGAAGAAATAGATCAACTTAATATACTGCAAGCGACGATGGTGGCGATGCAACGCGCCGTTGCTGGCTTGTCGATAACCCCACAGCACGTGCTAGTTGATGGTAACCGTTGCCCTGATTTTGGTATTGCCGCTAGTGCCGTGATTAAGGGCGATTCAAAAGTAGCAGAGATCTCGGCGGCGTCTATTTTAGCCAAAGTCGCTCGTGATGAAGAAATGTTAGTGCTTGATAAACAGTATCCAGATTATGGCTTTGCTAAACACAAAGGCTATCCAACCAAACTACACTTTGAAAAACTTGCCGAATTGGGCGTTATTGACTGTTACCGTAAAAGTTTTAAACCGGTTGCCAAAATTATTGAACAACTCGGTGAACATGCTGGCGACGAGGATAAGCGCTAATGCAAGATCCTAAGTTCGTCCACCTTCGGGTACACAGTGATTTCTCAATGTGTGATGGCCTCAATAAGGTCAAGCCTATTGTTGCCAAAGCAGTCACTGAGCAGATGCCAGCGATAGCGCTGACTGACCAAATGAACTTATGTGGCTTAGTAAAGTTTTATGGAGCCACACAAGGGGCTGGCATTAAACCAATTATTGGCTGTGATTTTTGGGTAAAAACGCCTAAATTTGACGATGAAATCTGCCGATTAACGATTCTTGCATCTGATAATGTTGGTTATAAAAACTTAACCGAACTTATTTCTAAGTCCTATTTACGTGGTGAGTTGCAAGGTAAAGCGGTATTAGATAAAGAATGGCTACTGCAATATAAGCAAGGGCTTATTCTGTTATCGGGTGCAAAAGACGGTGATGTTGGTAAAGCGTTATTAAAGGGTAATACAGCGCTTACTGAACAGTGCTTAGCATTTTACCAAGAGCATTTTGCAGACAACTACTTTATTGAATTGATCCGCACCGGCCGAGCGCAAGAAGAAGAATACTTGCACCTTGCGGTTTCGCTTGCTGCAGATACCGGATTACCCGTTGTAGCAACAAACGAAGTGGTGTTTCTTGAAGCCGATAATTTTGAAGCGCATGAAATTCGCGTATGTATTCACGATGGCTACACCTTAGACGATAAACGTCGCCCGAGAAATTATTCCAATCAACAATATTTGCGCAGTGAACAGGAAATGTGCGAGTTATTCGCTGATATTCCTGAAGCATTGCAAAACAGTGTCGAAATCGCCAAACGCTGTAATGTCACAGTACGTCTTGGTGAGTATTTCTTACCAGACTTTCCTACCGGCGATTTAGATATTAAAGACTTCCTTGTTAAGGTGTCAGAAGAAGGTTTACAAGAGCGCCTTGAGTTTTTATTTGATAAAGATGCCGATGACTTTGCTGAAAAACGCAAGCCATACGATGAACGTCTAAAAATTGAACTCGACGTTATCAATGATATGGGGTTCCCCGGGTACTTCCTTATCGTTATGGAATTTATTCAGTGGTCAAAAGACAACAATATTCCTGTTGGGCCAGGGCGTGGTTCCGGTGCGGGCTCCTTGGTGGCTTATGCATTAAAAATTACCGATCTTGATCCGCTTGAATTTGATCTGCTATTCGAACGTTTCTTGAACCCAGAACGTATATCGATGCCGGATTTTGACGTCGACTTTTGTATGGATCGCCGTGACGAGGTTATCGATCATGTTGCTGAGCTGTATGGTCGTGATGCGGTGTCGCAAATCATTACCTTCGGTACCATGGCAGCGAAAGCAGTTATCCGCGATGTTGGCCGAGTATTAGGTCATCCATACGGCTTTGTCGATCGAATTTCAAAATTAATTCCTGGCGATCCAGGGATGACGCTGGCAAAAGCGTTTGAAGTTGAGCCACGCTTACCGCAGGTTTATGCGCAAGATAACGAAGTCAAAGACTTGATTGATATGTGTCGTATCCTTGAGGGTACCACACGAAATGCCGGTAAACATGCCGGTGGTGTTGTTATATCACCAACCACGATTACTGACTTTGCGCCACTTTATTGCGACAGCGAAGGTAAAAACCCGGTTACTCAGTTTGATAAAAACGACGTTGAAGAAGCCGGGCTTGTTAAGTTCGACTTTCTTGGTCTGCGTACCTTAACCATTTTGCAATGGGCTATTGAGATGGCCGATGCCAAGTTGGCTAAGCAAGGACAAGAGCCAATAGATATTGCTGCCATACCGCTTGATGACAGCGAGAGCTACGAGCTGTTACTACGAGCTGAAACTACCGCCGTTTTCCAGCTTGAATCACGTGGTATGAAAGACTTGATCAAGCGTCTAAAACCCGACTGCTTTGAAGATATGATCGCACTGGTTGCTTTATTCCGCCCTGGGCCATTGCAATCAGGCATGGTAGATAACTTTATCGACCGTAAATTAGGCCGCGAAGAAATCAGCTACCCTGATGCCACATGGCAACACGAATGGCTACAACCGATCCTAGAGCCGACCTACGGCATTATTCTTTATCAAGAGCAGGTAATGCAAATTGCTCAGGTTCTTGCTGGCTATACCTTGGGTGGTGCGGATATGCTACGCCGAGCGATGGGTAAGAAAAAGCCAGAAGAAATGGCGAAGCAACGTTCAGGCTTTGAGCAAGGGGCGATTGACTTAGGCGTTGACGGTGAGTTGGCGATGAAAATCTTTGACTTGGTGGAAAAGTTCGCCGGTTATGGTTTTAACAAATCGCACTCGGCCGCTTATGCATTAGTTTCATATCAAACACTTTGGATGAAGGCGCATTACCCTGCGCCGTTTATGGCTGCGGTAATGTCAGCCGATATGGATAACACCGATAAAATCGTTACTCTCGTTGATGAATGCGAAAACATGGGGTTGGATTTACTGCCACCTGATGTAAATAGCGGCCAATATAAGTTTACCGTCAATGATAGTGATCAAATAGTGTACGGTATTGGTGCCATTAAGGGGGTTGGTGAGGGGCCTATTGAGGCAATCATCGACGCGCGCCAACAAGGCGGCCCATTCCATGACTTATTTGATTTTTGTGCACGCGTTAATTTGAAAAAGATTAATAAGCGTGTATTAGAACGATTAATTAAAGCTGGGGCTATGGATAAGCTCGGGCCACATCGAGCCGCTCTGGCTGCTACCTTAGATGAAGCGATAAAAGCAGCCGATCAGCACGCCAAAGCGCAAGCTATTGGCCAAGATGATTTATTTGGCCTAATTAATGAACAGCCTGAAGATTCGATTCAATCGTTTAAGCAAGTTGCTCCATGGGAAGAGGCGGTCTGGCTTGACGGCGAACGAGAAACATTGGGCTTATACCTGACCGGACATCCAATTAATCGCTATTTAGACGAAATAAAACGCTATGGTGCACCGAGGTTGGTTAATTTACAACCGGGTGGCAAAGATCAACTAAGCACGGCAACCGGCTTAGTGATTGGTGTACGGGTTTTAGTGAATAAGAAAAACCGTCGCTGGGCGTTGGTGACGTTGGATGATAAAAGTGCACGTTTAGATGTGCGCTTATTTCCTGATGACTTTGAGCGCTACGAAGAAATTCTAAAAGCCGATACTATTTTGCTCTGTAAAGGACAGGTCAGCTTTGATGATTTCTCCGGAGGGCTTACAATGACCGCTCGTGAAGTGATGACCATTTCACAGGCGCGTGAAAATTATATTAAATCAATCGATTTAAATGTGGTTAGTCAATCATTGCCAGTTAATTTTTTGCATGAGCTCAAGCAAGTACTGTCGCCATGCAAGGAAGGGACGTGTCCGGTACGGGTGTTTTATCAACGACCGGAAGCAAGAGCTGTACTTGAGCTTGGTACCCAGTGGCGGGTATCACCCACTGACACGCTGATCCATCAACTTAAATTGTTGCTCGGTGAAGAAAATGTGGCTTTACAGTTTTAAAGTTCGCGACAGGCGCCATCGTAATATAAGACGAACGTCGAGTTAATCGTAATGTCCATCCTGAAAAGATGTTGTTGATTTTATCGACAGCAGTTAGGTAATTTATTGCGTTAGCTTGGTAAATCAATGAATTTCTAGTAAAATCGCCAAATCATCGCGGTTTTGCAATGGCTAAGGATGATATTTGCACAGCAAGTATTGGCCGTAAATAACGTATTAGGTAATAGATTTATGTCACTCAACTTTTTAGATTTTGAGCAACCAATTGCAGAGTTAGAAGCAAAAATAGAAGAGCTGCAATTAGTAAACCAAGGACAAGAACTGGATTTGGATCTTGAAACGGAAATTGCCCAACTACGCAAGAAAAGCGAAGAGTTAACCAAAAAAGTATTCTCCGATTTAGACCCATGGCAAGTATCGCGTATCGCTCGTCATCCTGGTCGTCCATATACCCAAGACTACATCGATCGTATTTTTACAGACTTTGATGAGTTAGCGGGTGATCGTGCTTATGCTAATGACGAAGCAATTGTTGCAGGTACTGCACGTTTAGATGGTCGCCCAGTTATGGTTATCGGGCATCAGAAAGGTCGAGATACCTCAGAAAAAGTTCGTCGTAACTTCGCCATGCCACGTCCTGAAGGCTATCGTAAGGCGCTACGTTTAATGGAAATGGCAGAGCGTTTTAACATGCCTATCATTACTTTTATTGATACCCCTGGTGCTTATCCTGGTATTGGTGCTGAAGAGCGCGGTCAGTCTGAAGCGATTGCGCGTAATCTAAAAGTAATGGCGCGTTTGAATGTGCCTATTATTTGTACCGTGATTGGTGAGGGTGGCTCTGGTGGTGCACTCGCGATTGGCGTAGGTGACCGCGTAAACATGCTAGAATACTCAACATATTCAGTTATCTCTCCTGAAGGCTGTGCCTCTATCTTATGGAAGACCGCAGAGAAGGCATCTTTAGCAGCTGAAGCTATGGGAGTGACTGCTGACCGTATCAAGGAATTGGGTCTTATCGATGGCATCATTAATGAGCCATTAGGCGGTGCGCATCGTGACTTTGATTTAATGGCAAATCAATTAAAGCAAGCGATTAAGCAAGACCTGACTGATATTGAACAAGAAGGCTCAGAGCAGTTAATTGAAAATCGCTATCAGCGATTGATGACATACGGTTACTGTTAATCAACAGGTGCAAAAGGGAAGCTAGGCTTCCCTTTTTGTTTTGGCTTTTGCTATCGACTTTGTTTAAATGTGGCACTAGCTTGGTCGATGATAGCCAAATGCGTCATAGCGGTTTGATGACTCACTAATGATGTTCACTATGTACACAAGTTCTCGTATATCATCACGGTTTATCACAGCAACAGTATACTAGGTAACTTACTTATGTCCTCCGTTGATAACCTAAGGCAACAGGTTATTTCCTTTCTCCAACAGTACGACTTAATGTCCGCTGATATAACACTTGCCTATAGTGGTGGTTGTGACTCTCAAGTGTTACTGCATGTGTTAGCAACATTAAAAAGCGACAAACTCCTTGATGGCCATGTCAAAGCCATTCACGTACATCATGGCTTAAGCAGCAATGCTGACGATTGGTTAAGCTTTACTGAACGACAAGCGAAGCAGATGAATGTTAGTTATCAAGCCGTGCGAGTAAATGTAATACGGCAAAGCCGCAGTAGTATAGAAGCACAGGCGCGACAGGCACGTTATCAAGCGCTGGCAGAGCACAGCAGTGAATCATCGGTGATATTAACCGCTCACCATGTTGATGATCAGTTAGAAACCATGATGCTGGCATTAAAACGTGGTTCTGGTATTAGTGGCCTTGCTGCCATGCTACCAATACGAGATCTTACCATAAGTGGTGACGATAACGTTGATGGTTTGCAGCGTGATAACCAACCATTATCATCAACATCGGGCGCTCAACAACGACAGCCAACAACCGCAGGTTCACAACGACTTGCTCGGCCGCTGCTGACCGTGAGTCGTCACGAGATCGAGCAATACGCCAAACATTATCAACTGTCATGGGTAGAGGATGAGTCGAACTGCGATCAACGTTTTGACCGTAATTTTTTAAGACAATCGGTATTACCAACGCTATCTCAGCGCTGGCCTCATATCGCCAGCAGTGCCGCACGTGCAGCCAGTCATTTACAAGAGGCGCAGCGTTTGTTGCAAGAGTTGGCTGAGATCGATTATCAGCGCTGCACCAATGATGCAGGGCACTTGCGTGTTGAACGGTTGCAACAACTTAGCAGTGATAGGCAAAATAACGTGTTGCGCTACGTGTTTATGCGTCGAGGCTTGTCGATGCCTAGTACGGCGCAGTTGCAGCAAATTAAGCTTCAGCTGATTGCAGGACGCAGCGATAGCCAACCGCAGATCAAGTTAACTGACCACATCATTCGTCGTCATAAAAAACTGTTAATGTTTACCAATGAATTGGCGGATATTAGCGATTGGCAGATTCAGCTGGCTATTGGTGATTTACCGCAAACCATTACTTTGCCAGATGGCCTTGGCCAGTTAGAAGTCAGTTTAGTAACATTAGCCGATCAAGACGTAACAGTATTGAGTCGCAGCACTCAGTGTATACTGCCAATTGCTCAGCAGACAGAATCGATAACATTGGATTTTGCTTATCAGAACAGCAAAGTTTGGCCGCATTTTCGTCATAAACGCCGAGATCTTAAAAAAGTTTACCAAGAACAGCAGATCCCAAGTTGGCAGCGTGATAGGCTATTGAACGTGCGAATTAACAACATGTTAGCAGCCGTTGTTGGCGTGTTTGTAAATAAAGATTATCTTCACAGTATCGACAACGAGTCGCAAGCATCCTATCGGTGCGTGCAGATCCGTTTGCTCGATTGATTATAAAAACGATTAGAGAAATCAACCATGATAAAAATAATGAAAATGCTTGCCAACGCGAGCTTGGTAAAACAAATCATTATCGCGATTATTTTAGGCTGTTTGTTAGCTTACTTTGCACCAGATGTTGCCCTGAATTTTGCCTTATTGGGTGGCTTATTTGTTAGTGCGCTAAAAGCGGTGGCACCGATCTTGGTCTTTGTTTTGGTTATTGCCTCGATTGCCAATCAAAACCTAAACAGTGACGCAAAACTACGTCCTATTATTGGCTTGTATTTAATCGGCACACTTTGTGCGGCATTTGTCGCTGTGGTCATGAGTTTTATGTTTCCAACGTCATTGACGTTAGATTTAGCGGGAGCCACAGCGAATCCACCTCAGGGCTTATCACAGGTGTTATCAACCTTAGTGTATAAAGTGGTCGATAATCCGATTAATGCCATATCAACGGGTAACTTTATTGGGATCTTAGCTTGGGGCTTAGGCCTAGGTTTTGCGTTTAAGCGCTCTAGTGAAGCGACTAAATCGATGATCCAAGATGTAGCTGATGCAATTTCCGCAGTGGTGCGTGTTGTTATACGTTTTGCTCCGGTTGGTATTTTTGGCTTAGTTGCCAATACTATTGCCAGCACCGGGTTTGGCGCTTTAGCGGAGTATGGACAATTACTCGCAGTGCTACTTGGCTCAATGTTGATTATCGCTTTAGTTGTGAATCCGATTATTGTCTATGCAATTACCCGTAATAATCCATATCCATTGGTGTTTACCTGCCTAAGCAAGTCAGGTATTACTGCGTTCTTTACCCGCAGCTCAGCAGCGAATATTCCGGTTAACATGCGTCTATGTAAGCAACTTGATTTGCATGAAGACACGTATTCGGTATCGATACCCCTTGGTGCAACGATTAACATGGCAGGCGCAGCCATTACCATTACGGTTCTGTCTTTAGCCGCAGCGCATACGTTAAGCATTGAAGTTGATTTGGCGACGGCTTTATTGTTAAGTGTGGTGGCGTCAGTTTCGGCATGTGGTGCATCTGGGGTTGCCGGTGGCTCATTGTTACTTATCCCGTTAGCGTGTGGCTTGTTTGGTATCCCGAATGATATAGCGATGCAAGTGGTGGCCGTTGGTTTTATTATTGGTGTGGTACAAGACTCGGCTGAAACTGCATTAAATAGCTCTACCGATGTGGTGTTTACTGCCGCAGCATCGCATCATTTAACGAACAATAACTAAAATTCACGGTGCCGGATTCGGAGTGTGGCGAGACCATACGCTCGCATTTTCGATCCGGCATTACCGTTTGCTATCTACATATTCGCAAATTTATTCACAAGGCAGCATAGCCTACCTCTGTTTTTTATTCGTCACTGGAAATATCGCGGGCAACTTTCAGTACCTGATATCAATACGGCTGTGTGACAGAGTCATACCCCTATTTAGGCTTTGGAAATGGCTACATCATCTCAATGTTTTCCACATAAGCTGTGGATAACATTGTGCATTAACCTTTCACAACCGATCAAACCCTTGTAAAACAATAAGTTTACCTCGCCTGCTTGATATTTGAACAATTTGTGCTACCCCAGTAATTATCGACGACTAACTCGCCAGCAAGTTGTCATAGCAGTGTGGTTAATAAACGTTGTGCTTGGCAAAGGAGGGAAGAGTCTTTGTTTGCATTTTATCACTGTCGAGAATTATGAAACAAAGCTCAACCATCCTTGGCTAGGGGTGCAATAATCGTCTGCTTATGCTATGCTACGCGCCGTTTTATATAGGGGCAAAGCTAAGGGTTTACGATGCTCATCTTTGCGCACATGCTATGTGTCAGCCTGAGTGTGGTGTTATTTTCTTATCGATGGCTGTTAGTCATGTGGGCGCCATATCACTTAGAGAAAAAATGGCTGAAGATCTTGCCACATATCATCGATACCTTACTTTTGACATGTGGTATTGCACTGATGCTACAGCGGTCTTTATTTCCAAGCACTATCGACTGGTTGGCGGAGAAGTTAATTGCGGTCGTTATCTACATTGCTGTTGGCTTTTATACGCTTAAATTTGCCTCAACGAAACGTGGAAAAATATTCGGTTATCTAGGCGCTATGTTAACCATGTTGACTATTATCTATTTGGCGCTAACCAAGCAAAGCTTAATGTCTTAGATGGTTTTGCCAACCCTTATTGAAGTACCGTAAATCGGTAATGAGTGAACAAATACATGAATGAACTACTGTTAGCAGAGTTACGAGCAAAAACAATTGATTTGGCTCAGTCACTTTGTCTGATTGAACAGCAAATTTTAACCTCCGATGAGCAAAGCGCGAAGGCAACGATGGGCGATATTAATCGTTTTATCGACTATTTTGCGGCGCAGTTAGCGGATGTTGATGATCCGCTAGATAGGGCGGAGGCATTATTGCGCCTGATTTTTGTTGAACAATTATTTACCAGTCAAGCGCAAGATAATTGGAGCAGTAAAGAGCACTTGTTACATGTTGGCTTAGCATACCGCTCGTTAGCACCAGCGACTAAAAACTTACTGCTGTTACATATCATCCGAGCCTGCGGTTTTCATGTTGAGGCGGTTTACGTGCCAGATCAAGTGATGTTGCGCATTATATGTGATGAGCAATATGCCATTATCTTTCATTCACTGGATGGTAAGCCAATCAGTTGGCAAGAGCTTGATCAGCGACTAGATCGTGATGACAACAGTGTTGAGCAAAGCAGTTTAGAACCAATCGCTGATAGTGAGTTAGTCGTTCAATACTTATTAAGTTTGAAAAATGCACTTATTCGAGAGTCTCGATATAGTGAAGCATTACAAGTGGTCGAATTGGTGCTAGCACTACAGCCTAATGATCCATATCATCGTCGTGATCGTGGTTTTTTGCTGCAACAGCTTGATTGTTATAAAGTAGCGTTTGATGATTATCAGTATTACTTGCAAAATTGCCCACAAGAAGCGGATGCCAAATTATTAAAACTGCACTTAGATGGCTTTACCGCAACCGATACAACTGTTCACTAAGTCGTTTTATTTTTGCGCTATCGACCATTAATCGGTAGCCGTCACAAGGGAGATTCTATGGATTCAAATGTTTTAATTAGCAATGATGCGTCGGTGTTGGGCTTATTAGCACTGATGCTTGGTTTTGTTTTTTATACATCACATTCGAGTCATCGCGCTTGGCAAAAGTTTTATGCTATCGTCCCTGCCGTTTTACTGTGTTATTTTCTCCCTTCATTGTTGAACACTTTTGGCGTAATTAGCGGCAAAGAATCTAACTTATATTATGTTGCTTCGCGCTATCTATTGCCAACATGTCTGGTACTGTTAACGTTAAGTGTCGATTTAAAAGCCATAGCTGGGTTAGGGCGTAAGGCCATTGCCTTGTTTCTTACTGGCACCGTAGGTATTGTCATCGGTGGTCCACTAGCCCTACTCGTAGTGTCTTCATTCTCGCCAGAGCTTTTAGGTGTAGAGGGACCGGAAGCGGTTTGGCGAGGACTAACAACGGTGGCTGGCAGTTGGATTGGCGGTGGTGCGAACCAAGCGGCCATGAAAGAAATTTATGGCGTTGGCGACCAAATATTTTCGGCGATGATCACGGTTGATGTTATCGTTGCCAACTTGTGGATGGCAGTAGTATTGGTGCTTGCCGGTAATGCTAAGCGCATTGATGCCAAGACAGGTGCCGATACGACGGCAATTACTCGCTTACAACAGAAAGTAGAAAACTTTCAGCAACAGCATGCGCGTATGCCAACGTTAAACGACTTAATGCTGATCTTAGCCATTGGGTTTGGTGTGACGGGGTTTGCACACATGTTTGCAGATACAATTACGCCTTTTATGGTAGATAATTACCCAAATTTAGACAGGCTTAGTTTTCATAGTAAGTTTTTCTGGATGATTGTTTTTGCTACCGCTGTTGGTATTAGCCTGTCATTTACGCGCGCCAGGGCCTTAGAAGGCGTTGGCGCATCACGTGTTGGCTCGGCAATGTTATATATTTTAATCGCGTCAATTGGCATGAAAATGGATGTCACCATGATTGCTGACACGCCAATTTATTTTGTGATCGGCATCATCTGGATGTTAATCCACGCCAGTTTAATGTTAGTGGTCGCAAAACTTATTCGTGCGCCGTTGTTCTACATGGCGGTGGGCTCTCAGGCGAATGTTGGCGGTGCAGCTTCAGCGCCAATTGTTGCTTCTGCGTTTCATCCGTCACTGGCGCCAGTTGGTGTTTTATTAGCGGTTCTAGGTTACACTTTAGGTACTTTTGCCGCTTGGTTATGCGGCCAAATTTTGCAAACAGTTTCATAAATAAGGAATATCATGGGTTTACAAACTATTGATTTTGCTAACGTTAGCGTAGCAAACGACAAGCCATTTGTGCTTTTTGGTGGCATGAACGTGCTCGAGTCTCGCGATCTCGCACTCAAAATTGCTGAGCACTATGTGGAAGTGACCAACAAGTTAGGTATTCCATATGTTTTTAAGGCCTCGTTCGATAAGGCTAACCGTTCATCGATTCATTCGTTTCGTGGCCCAGGTATGGATGAAGGTCTAAAGATTTTTGAAGAAATCAAAAAGACTTTTAACGTGCCAGTAATCACCGATGTTCATGAACCATACCAAGCACAACCTGTTGCTGATGTGGTTGACGTCATTCAATTGCCTGCGTTTTTGGCAAGGCAAACCGATCTTGTTGTTGCTATGGCGAAAACCGATGCGGTCATTAATGTCAAGAAGCCACAATTTTTGGCTGCCCATGAAATGCGTCATATCATCAAAAAGTTCAGTGAAGCAGGTAATGAAAAGGTTATTTTGTGTGAACGCGGTAGCTGCTACGGTTATAACAATTTAGTTGTGGACATGCTTGCCATGGACGAAATGACTAATATGGCACCAGTGATTTTTGACGCGACTCATGCCTTACAGAAACCTGGTGGTCGTTCAGATTCTGCCGATGGTCGTCGCGCTCAAGCGGCACAGTTGGCTCGTAGTGGTATGGCATTAGGTATTGGTGGTTTGTTTATCGAAGCTCATCCAAACCCAGACGAAGCTTTATGTGACGGTCCTTGTGCTTTGCCATTGCATGCGCTTGAAGGGTATTTAACGCAGATGAAAGCGATTGATGATTTGGTTAAATCATTTGAGCCGTTGATCACTGATTAGTGCTCATTACCTGGCGAATCATAAACAACAGGGAAGCTTTCGCTTCCCTGTTGTTTTTTAATATCATATTAACGTTGATAAAAAGAGTACAGATAACGAATCTGTAACTCACGACATCCGGCTAGCTGTACTTTCATCTAGCGTTTTAAGTGAACGCAAGAACAAACCTAGGCCGCCGATTGCAAGTACTAAAATAGTTAACAAATCAAAGCTGGTCATGCTATTGAGGTTGAAACGCAATGAGGCTAAAACCCCGACGATTAACGCAGTGATTGAACCTAAGGTCAGTAGCCAGCCGATGATGTTTTTGCTATTGAAAAAGATTAAGCCAACACCAAAGATGAACGGCAATAAAATGGTGCCACCAGTAATTTGAAACTGGCTACCCATGGCTTGAAAGCCATACAGACGAGCGCCTAAGGCAAAGTTTGAGCTGACATTAATTGCGTTGAGAAGCAGATAAAAGCCTGCACACATCATAATTAAGCCGAGAAAGAAATGGCCGATCCCGCCATTACTGCCACCTGCACCTGTCATTACTTACTCCTTAATAAACACTAACCTGAGCTAACAAAAATAGTTAATGTCTTGTTTTTGTTATTTTTATATTGATTTACTCACTGTATCAAATCGTCTATAAAGTGCAAAGCCCTTGATTGCTCTTCGTTATCATGTCAACTGGCGATTAGCGAGTTCGCTCGGCAAGGTAAGCCTGATAATCGGGAATAGTTTTATTCATTGGTTTAGTGAATAATGATGAGGAGATCAACATATCAGCCGTTGCTTGATTACAAGCTACAGGAATATTCCAAACGGCAGCCAGCCTTAATAGCGCTTTGACATCGGGATCGTGTGGTTGGGCTTCTAATGGGTCCCAGAAGAAAATCATCATATCAATGGCCTGCTCGGTAATAAGCGCGCCAATTTGCTGGTCGCCGCCAAGTGGACCACTGATTAATTTGGTCACCTTTAAGCTGGCTTTTTTCTCTAAGGTGGCACCGGTGGTTCCGGTTGCAAATAAATTATGAACGGATAATTGTTGCTGATGTTGTTGGCACCAGGCAATGAGCGCGTTTTTCATATTATCGTGAGCAACCAAAGCGATCGATTTTTGTGCGGGGGTGGTAACGGTTTTATATAACATCAGGGCATCCTATTGCGTTGCTATGATATAGTTTTACGTTATCTTGGTCTGTCGAGCAATGATAACGTTGCTATTGATTTGATAATGGCAGCCATATGTTTATGGCTTTATCGTTGCCGATAGGCTAACAAACTACTAGGGCTGTTAATACCGTCTTGGTGTAACTCGTTATAGGCTTGCTTTAGTTGACTTCGTAAATGTCGTTTTAGATGGGCTTTAACATGTCGATAGGGGATGTTTTTGACCACGCAAAATATCGCTAATGCATAAACGGCTTCAGTTTCTGGCAGCATAGCTTGGCGATTAGCGGCTGCATTATAACAGCTACCGCAGCCACCTTTGAACTGATAGGCGGTATTGGCAAATAGCACGCCAAAGCCCATCATTGCCGCCACAACATCAATCGTTTGTGGCATCAATTGCTGACCACCGGGGATCTGCTCCGGGCGTTGTTTTACTAATGCCGCAGCAAGTTGTTGAACCAATGTGGCGATAAGATCTTGCGGTTGATTAACTTGTTGAGGCTGAAAGGTCACAGCAATTGACTTGACGCTATCTTGGCGATAATCAGTAAGACGAACCTTGTTCGCACCGCGCAGCTCGCCGTCAAATGCAAGAGCAGGAATAGCTTGGCTGTTCAGCGGAAATTGGTTGATATCTTTTAAAACGACAGGCCAGTGCTGCATGCCACAATGGGCAAGCGTTTGCTTAAACATCAATTGCGTCATCTCTGCGACGCTATGTACCCGACCTGGGTAAAATTCATTAGTCGGTAAAATTAACTGATTTTGTTGTTGAAAAAAGTTTTTGCCAAACGTATCGATTGCCCAAATGTAGGTGTCGAATAACCATTGTCGAGTCGCATCATCGACGAGCGGTGAAGGTTTAATAAAGCGTGCAAACATAGGGTAACTCTTATTGTGGGTAATGCTGATTGCAGATAGTTTTGCAGGTTACTTAGCAAGCCAATTTAGCATGAAGTTTTCAGCCTCACAAGGGATTAACAGCGAATACCTTGGGTCATAACTTTCTGTGTTACTGGGTGGGGAACTCTGGCATAATCGGCAAAAACGTCTCTGTTTGTAAAGATAGCTTATGCGATTTATTCACACCTCAGATTGGCATATCGGCCGATTGTTTCAAAACCAGTCATTACTTGATGATCAACAATATGTGTTAGCGCAAATTAAGCAACACTTGCTTGATCAGCAAGCTGATGCGCTCGTCATTGCGGGCGATATCTTTGATCGTTCGGTGCCACCTGCGGAGGCTGTGCAAGTACTCGATGACTTTATTGCTGAGCTCGATGAGCTTGATATCGTTACCATTATCATCAGTGGTAATCACGATAGCGCCAAGCGATTGCGCTTTGGCGCAAGGCAAATGCAGCAATCGGGTCTTCATATCATGGCCGACATCAGTAAGCTATGCGAGCCTGTTGTGCTTGAAAAAGCCGATGAAAAAGTGGTGTTTTATGGTTTACCTTATCATGACCCAAGTGAAGTACGGCTCACCTTTGTTGATGATCCTAAAGCAGCTGATATTCGCAGTTATGATCAAGCGCACACCTATTGCGTTGAGGCGATGCTTAGCCACAAACAGTGTCATCACCCAGATAGTGCTGCGGTGTTGTTGTCACATTGCTTTATTGATGGTGCCAGTGAATCTGATTCTGAGCGACCCTTGTCGCTGGGTGGAGCTGACAGGGTTAGTTGGCAACCGCTTACAGCATTTGATTATGTGGCCCTTGGCCATTTGCATGGACCGCAATTTAAAGGGGCTGAGCATATTCGTTATTCCGGCTCTATTATGAAATATTCGTTCTCAGAATATAAGCAGCGCAAAGTCGTTAATTTGGTTGAAATAACCAACAATCAACTGACGCAAATCACACCATTGGCACTGTATCCTAAACGAGACGTAAAAGTTATCGAAGGTACGTTGCATGAGTTACTCACTCAAGGTCGACAATATGTTGAAGAACACGGCCAAGCCTGTGAAGATTACTACCTTGCTAAGCTAACTGACACCGAGCTGATGCTTGATCCTATGGGCCAATTGCGTGCGGTGTACCCCAATGTGATGCAATTAGAGCGAGTTAATTTTGCCCAAGGCGATAGCAAACTCGATATCGCTGATCAGCAAAATCGCAAATCTGAATCGGAAGTATTTGCGGATTTTTACCAGCAAGTGATGGGGCAATCGTTAACAGACGAGCAAATTGAAGTAATCAACGCCTGTATTGGTGAAGTGAAAAAAGCAGCAGAGCAACAATAGGGTTATTAAGTATGAAGTTATTACAGCTGACATTAAGCGCTTTTGGTCCGTTTGCTGATAAACAGCATATCGACTTTACCAAGCTCGGTGATAGCCCTCTATTTCTGATTGATGGTCCTACGGGGGCGGGTAAGTCTTCTATTTTGCATGCGATTTGCTATGCCTTATATGGCGAGACAACCGATGAAGCGCGCAAGGAGCAAGGTATTCGTAGTGATCATGCAAACGATGATTTGTTAACACAAGTGAGCCTTACGTTTTCTATCAAAGACAAACGTTACCGTATCTCTCGGGTACCAACTCAAATGCGTGCAGGCAAGCGCGGCGATAAGTTGGTTAAGCATAATGCGACGGCTGAGTTAATTGAACTATTGCACGATGATAGTGAACGGTTATTGGTCGCAAAAAAGAAAGGCGAAGCCGACGATTATATTAAGCAAATACTCGGACTAACAGCAGATCAATTTCGCCAGGTTATGGTTTTACCGCAAGGTAAGTTTCGTGAGCTGCTATTAGCAAATTCCAATGAGCGCCAAGCCATATTGTCGACCTTGTTTGCCACGGATATATATCAAAAAATTGAACAACACATTAAACAACGTGCTCTTGATATTGAAGGTCGTTATAAGCAGTTGCGTACGCGGATTGAAGAAACATTAGAAGAGGTCGCGGCTGACAATCTACAGCAGTTAACACAAAGACACAGTGAGCAGCAAACACTAGTGAGCCAACTTGCTGAAGATAAAGTAAAGGCAGACAACAACCGACAATTGCGCCTAGCTAAACTCACCGATGGCAAATCATTAGCTGAGCATTTTCGCAAACTTGCGACCACTAAGTCGATGCACCGGCAATTGCTATGCCAACAACCGCAGATAAACCAAGTCAAACAGCGTATTCAATTGGCACTACATGCACAAAAAATTAAGCCGCTATATGAGACCTCAGAGCAAATACAAGCCGACTTAACGCAAGCAAATGCTCAGCAACACGCACTAACAGAGCAGCAGTCGCAACTTAGCAAACAGCTAGAGGAACGACAACGTCTATTTGAACACGCTCTGCAACAGATGCCACAACGAGAACAACATCAGCAGGCGATAATCGATCTTAAAAATTTATTGCCGATGCAGCAAAACTTTACCCGCTTGCAAGCTGAGATGCATGATGCGCAGAGCCAACTGAACGCGCATAAGCAGTTATTGGCTAGCACCCAACAAGATTATAAAACCTTATCGCAGCGCAGCGAAAATGGTAGAGAGCTTATCGATGCGACGATAAAAGAGCTAAATCAAGGGACTGGCCTGCAAGAGCAACAGCAGCGACTGCAACAGCAAGCAACGCTTGTTCGTCAACAACAAGATGTGCAAAAGGCGTTAGTGGATGCTCAAACTCGCTACCAACAAGCTGACAATGCTTGGCAGCAACAACAACAAATAACGAACCAAGCCGAGCACCAATATCATCAGCAAGCCAGCCTTTATCACAGCTCACAAGCGGCTATTTTAGCAACGCAGCTAGAAATAGGCCAGCCGTGTCCGGTGTGCGGTGCAACAGAGCATCCTAGCCCTTGCCAAATGAATACTGAACAGACTGTCGATCAGCAACAATTGAAAGTTGTCGAGCAACGTTGGCATCAACAAAAACAGCGGCTCGCTGATGCAGATAAGCTCAAGGACCAATATCAACTGACTGTTTTACAGCAACAGCAAGCTCTGCAACAATTGACGGCACAGCTAGAGGAAGTTCAAGTGATCGAGCCATCACTGTTAGAGCAACAGTTAACAACCGTTAACCAGCAATTGAAAACGCTTGCCGAAAAAGCCACTAAAATAGAAAAGTGGCAGCAAAGTCAGCAGAGTATGCAGGCACAGCTTATGCCATTACAGCAGCAAATCGATGAGTTGAACCGTACTTTGCCTGATGTCACGGCGAACTTTACAGCAAAGCAACAGACATTCTTACAAGTCAGTGAGAGTTTACCTGATATATATCGAGTATCAGGTACTATTGACGCTAAAATTGAAGAATTGCAGTCACAGATAAAACACGTAGAGCAGGCACATCAACAAGCCCAACAAGCGTTGCTAGACGCTCAGCAAAAGTTGGCGAAAAACCAAACCCAGCAAGAAAATCAACAGGCAATGATAACGCAATTGTCGCAAAGGTTATCGAATGCGCAACAACAGCTGCAACAGGCATTAGAAAGCTATGATTTTGCCGATATTGCTGAGTTTCATAACGCCTACATCAGCGATGATGAACTAACGCAATTACAAATTCAGGTTCAGCAATTTGAACGCCAACTTGATAACATAGTCGCGCAAATAGCTACCTTGGATGAATTACTAACCAACAAGATTCAACCTGATTTGTCAGTACTTAACACGGAATTAAGTGTCGCAGAGCAGCAACTCACTGCGGCTGAAAAGGCCTTATCATCAGCGCAACAGCAACTTAATCGGTTGAGCGACGCACAGCAAAAGATTACCAAGATTGAGCAACAACAAGCGGATAACAAACAGCAATATGAAATTATTGGCACGCTTGCCGCAGCAGCCTCGGGCAAAGGTAATGTTAAGGTCTCACTTGAACGTTTCGTCCTTGCAGACTTGCTTGATAGCGTGTTAGCTATAGCATCTAAGCGCTTGCAACAAATGAGTAAGGGACAGTATCAATTGGTACGTCAAAACGAAAGTGAGCAAAAACGCAATGTTGCCGCGGGTTTGGATTTGGCGGTAAATGATAGTTATAGCGGCAAACAGCGACCAGTTGCCACGTTATCTGGGGGCGAGTCGTTTATGGCGAGCTTGTCGTTAGCACTGGCATTAAGTGACGTTGTTCAGCAACGTTCGGGCGGCATTGTTTTAGATACGCTATTTATCGATGAAGGTTTTGGTAGCTTAGATCAAGAGTCGTTGCAACTTGCCGTTGAAACGCTTGTTGACTTGCAAGCAACAGGGCGGGCAATTGGTATTATTTCACATGTGAGTGAGTTGAAAGAGCAGATGGGACAACGGATTGATGTTAAAAATGGTCGCAGTGGTAGCGCGATCTCATTGGTGACACAGTAACGGTGAATTGATAAAAGATTGAGCCGAGAATTAACCTGTTGATACCAGCGCTTACTTAATTAGGCGCTGGCATCAATCGAGCGGTCCATGTTCTGATTATTTTTTAACAAGCGCCAACAGTCGGCCGATAAAAAATGTCACAAACAATAAGCTGTATATGGCAAAGATCACAATCATCCACTGTGGCATTGAAAAACCTAAAAACGACCAAGAAATCTCACCACAATCTCCGGTTGCGGCAAAAAGCGCAGGAAACCAATCGTGCAGTGGCGCCCAGGTAGGGAAATTGGGAAATAAATCACAGGTGTAAAACCACGAATCAGCTTGCTGAATCTTTACGTGCTCAATGGCTATTTTAAGGCCCCATATCGCACCTGTGCCCCAAGCCGCAAACCCGAGTAATCGGCCCAGCATAAAGCGATTACCAATGGCGCCAATAACACCACCAATGACAATAGCGAGAATAGCAACACGTTGATAAACACACATGATGCAAGGCTCTAAGCCCATACCATATTGAAAAAACAGCGCGGTCAACTCAAGCGCCAGTGCCGACGACGCTAATAGCCACCAACAAGCCGGGGAAAGAACAAAGTTATTTATTTTTTTTATCATGCAAACACCTAAAGTATGAACTAAGGGGAATTATTATCGCCAACAATACGTTTATCAAGGCAAACGATCAAGCGCGTAATCATACTCTGTTACACTTCACTGAGATTGGTTTGCTTTAGCAACCTAAGGTTAGTGCTAGGAGAAATACGAGATGCCCTCATCGATATCGTAAAGTGATATTTAAATGAAAACGCCCTCAACCGAGGTTGAAGGCGTTCAAATTATATAATACTTAACTACAGCAGAGTTAGTGATGGCTTACTCCTTTACTGCCATCAAGCACTTGATGGTGCTCAATCCAATGCCAATCGTAAAATAGATCTGTGTATTCAACCAAAATACCCGACTTAATCATAATCAAACCGACAATAGTTAATACGATAGTATACGGAAATGCCATATACACCATACGAGAATACGATAAGCGGATTAACGGTGCAATCGCAGAGGTCAGTAAGAATAAGAACGCTGCTTGACCATTAGGCGTAGCTACCGATGGTAGGTTGGTACCAGTGTTGATGGCGACCGCTAACATGTCGAATTGATCACGAGTAATATGGCCATCAATAAGCGCTTGTTTTACTTCGGTGATATAAACGGTACCAACGAACACGTTATCACTGACCATAGATAAGAAGCCATTAGCGAGATAGAACATGACTAACTGCATGTCGCCTTCGTAAGTAAGTACCCAATTGATCACAGGGGTAAATAGCTGTTGATCGATAATCACCGCAACCACGGCGAAAAACACAGCTAATAATGCGGTAAATGGTAACGCTTCTTCAAAGGCATGGCCAATTTGATGCTCTTCAATAACGCCGGTAAAAGCGGTCGCTAAAATAATCACCGTAAGGCCAATCAGACCAACCGATGCAACATGAAACGCCAAACCTAAGATAAGCCAAATAGCGATTAGGCCTTGTGAAATAAGTTGAACGTTGTCTGCACGGGTGCGCGCTTTGCTCTGTTCATGGTCAAATTCAACCAAAATAGTACGCACGTTTTCTGGCAGCTCTGCGCCATAAGAAAACCACTTGAATTTTTCCAGGCAAAAACACGTGAGTAAACCGAAAATCAATACAGGCAAGGTTACTGGTGCCATACGAATGGCAAATTCAATAAACTCCCAGCCCGCTTGCTCGGCGATGATTAAGTTTTGTGGCTCGCCCACTTTCGTCATTACCCCACCAAGCGCGGTACCAATACCAGCATGCATCAATAGGTTGCGCAAGTAAGCACGAAATCCTTCTAAATCATTGCGAGAATAATCCGGCAGCGTTTCGTCATTATTTGAATCATAGGTCTCTATGTGACCACCAGAAGCGACTTTGTGGTAAACAGAATAAAACCCTACGGCAACGCTGATGATTACGGCAATGACCGTTAACGCATCCAAGAACGCCGATAAAAAGGCACTGGCCAAACAAAACATCAACGAGACGATAACTTTTGAGCGTATCTTGGTGATGATTTTGGTAAATAAGAACAACAACAGGCTCTTCATAAAGTAGATACCTGCAACCATAAAAATTAAGAGCAGAATCACTTCAAGATTCATTTCTATTTCATGCAGTACCTGCGAGGAAGACGTCATGCCAATGGCAACTGCCTGAATAGCAAGTAAACCACCTGGCTGCAGAGGATAGCATTTGAGAGCCATTGCCAGAGTAAAGATAAACTCGAGCACCAAAGCCCAGCCGGCGACGTACGGCGAGATGTAGAAGAAAATGAACGGGTTTAGTACCAAGAATGCGATAATGGTGAATTTATACCATTGCGGCGCCTGACCCAAAAAGTTGCGGATCAGCGCTTGAGAATAAGATAGTTGCATAATGCAGCCCACTTCAGTTAAAAATGATCACATTTTTATCAATCTGCTTACGTGATTAACAAATATTAACATTCTGATACGCTTGTAAATATTTGTTAGATAACAGGTTGTCGTTTAAATGTGGTGGTATTCTAAAGTACCCCTAGTATCAGGTAAACTGAAATTTGCAGCTTTTCAGAGCTGGTTAACATTTTTTTACCTTGACATACTCTGGTACAATCAGTTTATATAAGCACAATAATAGAAATTATGGGTCGATCCGCGCATTTTGGGCAAGTTTCTATCTGGTTTCGGATCGCAGTATTGGAACAAAAATGATTATTAAGGCACAAAGTCCAGCAGGTTTTGCGGAACAATATATTGTTGAGTCAATATGGAATGGCGGCTTTCCACCTGGTTCAATTTTACCAGCGGAACGTGAACTATCGGAATTAATTGGCGTAACGCGCACCACCTTGCGTGAAGTGTTACAACGTCTGGCACGTGATGGCTGGTTAACGATCCAGCATGGCAAGCCGACCAAAGTGAATGACTTTTGGGAAACGTGTGGCTTAAATATTTTGAGTCGCTTAGCCGAGCTTGATCAAGATGGTATTCCTGATTTGGTTGAAAACTTGTTATCGGCTCGCACCAACATCAGCGCCATCTATATTCGCGGTGGCATAAAAAATAACCCGCAAAAAGTTATCGAGCTACTTGAAAGCGCTGTCGCTCAAGCATCTGATGATGGTGAGACGTTTGCAGCCAATGACTACCAGTTGCATCATGACTTAGCGCTAGCATCAAATAACCCAATTTATGTGTTAGTACTAAATGGCTTTAAAAACTTGTATTCGCGTTTAGGTGGCGTTTACTTTGCTAACGATAATGCACGCGCTATAACGGTTGACTTTTACAAGCGTCTTATTGAATTAGCCAAACAAGGTGAATTCACCGAGTCAGTATATGCGGTGCGTGAGCATGGTTTGATGCAAATTCCGGTTTGGAATGACATCAAAGAACAAGTGATGACTGAGCTAGCTCAGTAATTTCCTTTCGTCAAAGCACGAATAATATCAAAAAATAACGACAACCGTTGAAAAGCGGTTGTCGTTTTACCTTAAATCCTAGTAAACTACTCGGACTTTTATTATTTGCGCTAACAGCGCTGTATCAACGTTAGAGGAATCTATGGATACCATCGAAAAAATCAAACAGCAAATCGCTGAAAACCCTATTTTGATCTTTATGAAGGGCTCGCCTAAGTTGCCTAGCTGTGGCTTTTCAGCACAAGCGTCACAAGCATTGATGTCGTGTGGTGAGAAGTTTGCTTATGTTGATATTTTACAAAACCCTGATATCCGCGCTGAGTTACCAAAATACGCTAACTGGCCGACGTTCCCACAATTATGGGTTGAAGGTGAGTTGATTGGTGGTTGTGACATTATCTTGGAAATGTTCCAACAAGGTGAATTGCAACCGCTTATCAAAGAAACAGCAGCTAAGTACAGCGACGCTGAATAAAATAATAAAAAATTGATCCTGACTCTTGTATTTGCAGTAATGACCTCCATATTTAATCGCAGGTAGCAAATATTAGAGTCGCAAGCTTCATAAAAATAAGCTTATTGATAATATGAGCTAATAGTTAGCATTAACAAAAACGGAGAAAACCATGAGTGTATTAGTAGGTCGTCCAGCACCTGACTTTACCGCAGCAGCTGTTTTAGGTAGCGGTGAGATCGTTGAAAACTTCAACCTTGCAGAAACCATCAAAGGTAAGAAAGCGGTTATCTTTTTCTACCCACTAGATTTCACTTTCGTATGTCCATCAGAGCTTATCGCTTTTGATCACCGTATGGATGAATTCAAGAGCCGTGGCGTTGAAGTTATCGGTGTTTCTATCGATTCTCAATTCTCTCACAATGCATGGCGTAACACGCCAGTAAACGAAGGTGGTATTGGTCCAGTTCAATACACTTTGGTTGCTGACGTTAAGCACGAAATCTGTCAAGCATACGACGTTGAGCACCCAGAAGCTGGCGTTGCGTTCCGTGGTTCATTCCTAATCGATGAAGAAGGTAACGTACGTCACCAAGTAGTTAACGATTTACCATTAGGTCGTAACGTTGACGAAATGCTTCGCATGATCGACGCACTTTCTTTCCACCAAGAGCACGGCGAAGTATGTCCAGCTGGTTGGAACAAAGGTGACAAAGGTATGACAGCGTCTCCAGAAGGTGTTGCATCTTACCTAGCGGACAACGCGAAAGAATTATAATTTTTGTTCGTTATTGAACTGAAATAAATATTTGAAAAGCTGCTTTTATAAGCAGCTTTTTTTGTGTCTATCGTTAGGGAAGATACAAAAAACGCTCTAAACAGAGCGCTTATATCGAGATGATATTGTTTTTATTCTTCAAGTGGCGCACTTTCAGCAGATTGCTCGGCTAAAGGCCAGCCACCCAGTTGCTGCCATTTATTGACGATATAACAGAACAGCTCAGCAGTTTTTGCTGTATCGTATAAAGCGCTGTGGGCTTCTTTATTGTTAAAACCAAGTCCGGCACTATCACATGCCTTAGCCAGTACCGTTTGACCAAGCGCTAGGCCAGATAAGGTTGCGGTGTCGAAACTTGCGAAAGGGTGAAACGGACTACGCTTTATGTTACCACGCTCAGTGGCAGCATTAACAAAACCAAGATCAAAGGCAGCATTATGAGCCACCATTATCGCTCGCTGACAGCCATAACCTTTCATTTCCTTACGGATACGTTTAAATATACTTTTTAGCGCTTCATCTTCTGGTACGGCAGCACGCAGCGCGCAGTATGGATCAATTCCCGTAAACTCTAATGCGGCAGGTTCTAAATTAGCACCTGCAAATGGTTCAACGTTAAAGGAAATGGTTTCTTTTACGGATAGTAAACCAGTGATTTCATCCATGTGTAAAATACTGGCGGCAATTTCCAGTAGTGCGTCGGTTTGGGCATTAAAGCCGGCCGTTTCAACATCGACAACAACCGGGTAGTAACCACGAAAGCGCTGCGCAAATAAAGTTTTTTCAGAAGCCATAAATGTGGATGGAAATGATGAAGTTGAGATTAATAATGGCGTTATTATCGCAAAAATAAGCCCCTAATACACTTATTTACTACAAAAAAATCTCTGCTAAATGCTGACAGGTGTTAAGTAGGTTAGCTGTGGTTAAATGATTAAGGAGCAGAGTCAGAGAAGATTAAAAAGCCTAATGATTAGGCTTTTTAATGACGATCACATCCACTTCATGGTGGTGTTTTTGTTCAGCAACAATGACGCGGATATCTGTCTCTAAATGTTCAAATTGCATTTCAAGACGTCCATATTGTACGCGCTCGGAAAACGGCGAACCATATTGAGTATTGTAGAATTGCTTTATTGTGGCAATATCAGCTTTGGTAAAGTAATTGACCATAGCAGGGTATTTGTCATTGAATTGTGCAAACACACGTGCATCACTTAATACGGCGATTTCTGCAGGTTGCTGGCTTGTTTCATTAGCCGTCGCGTTGATAGTGGTAGTGGCGATAAGGAGCGCCGAAAAGGTCAATTTAAGCAACAAATTCATGAGTTATCTTATTTTTGTTTTAATTACACTCTACTTTACGGTGAATTTACCATGCTGGTCAAGCTTGCATGTACGATTAAACCCTGTAGACTGCGCCTAAAAACGCATGTAGAACAAATAAAGGGGAACACATTGAAACGTTGCGCTATCTTAACTATGGATTGTCTAGATGACTTTGAGGTGTACGATCAACTTTTAGATCAGCCGTTAGCTAAATTAGGTTGGCAAACTGAGCTTGTATCGTGGCACAAGCAAGATGTTAATTGGGATCAATTCGATGTGGTACTGATTCGTACGCCTTGGGATTACCAAGACGACGCAGCAAAGTTTATGCACGTGTTAGCCGCAATTGAAAACTCATCGGCGGTGTTAGAAAATTCGATCAATATTGTTGATTGGAACATCAATAAAAAATACTTACGCGAACTCCAGCAACACGGCGTATGTATTGTCCCAACATTGTGGCAAGAGCAGTATGATGCGCAGCTTATTGCGGATTATTTTAATCAACTCGATAGCGAACAAATTGTTATCAAACCATGTGTTAGCGCGAATGCTGACAACACGTTTTGGTTAACCAGAGACAGCTGGGCGCAATACAGTCAGGCACTTGCTAAGGCATTTGCTAGCCGTG
This sequence comes from Thalassotalea sp. Sam97, assembly GCF_041379765.1. Lineage (NCBI taxonomy): Bacteria > Pseudomonadati > Pseudomonadota > Gammaproteobacteria > Alteromonadales > Colwelliaceae > Thalassotalea > Thalassotalea maritima. Next base: position 1,170,270 of record NZ_CP166919.1, read on the forward strand.
ATTTTATGGTGCAACCGTTTATGCAAAGCGTGGTAGATGAAGGTGAGTTTTCCTGCTTTTATTTCGACGGCCACTACAGTCACAGCATTTTAAAAACGCCGAAGCAAGGCGACTTTCGGGTTCAAGAGGAGCATGGTGGTCAGCTGCGCCTGGTGACAGCTGAAGCGAGACTAAAGCAGCAAGCGGATCATGCCATGCAGCAATTAGCAAAAGTAGATAACATGCCTATGTATGCACGTGTCGATTTTGTCCGCATGGGCGATGAATTTGCCATGATGGAAGCCGAACTTATTGAGCCGTCGCTGTATTTTAATATGGACGAAAACGCCGCGCCGCTGTTTGCTCGCCTATTCGCTGAGCGTATGCAGCGACTTTATAACCTGTAAACCAAGTTATTCTGTTATGACAGCTTAATCGCTGAGTAAGAGGGTAGCAGTAAGGCTTGCTGTTACCCTCGATTATACTTGCTCGACTTGTTTTTATCTATCTGCTTAGACGTTGGCGACGATAATCGTACGCAGCGGTGCAGGATAGCCTTCAATGGTTTTGTTTGGATCATTCGGATCAAGAAAGTCCTGTAATGACTCGGTATCCATCCACTTAGTTTTACGCTGCTCTTCGAAAGCCGTTTGATCAGTATTGACCACGCGAACGTTTTTAAAGCCTAAGCGTTGCATCCAAAATACTAACGCTGCACTACTTGGGATAAACCACACGTTGCGCATTTTCGCATAGCGCTCGCCAGGTACCAGTACGGTGTTTTCATCGCCTTCAATAACTAAGGTTTCCAGTACCAACTCACCACCAGGAGCTAGTTGCGCTTTAAGTTGCTGTAAAAAATCGATAGGCGACTTGCGATGGTAAAGTACGCCCATAGCAAATACGGTATCGAAGGCTTTTAATTCGGGTAAATGCTCCACTCCAAGCGGTAACAGATTGACAGCATCATCGTTTATGAAGTGCTGCATCGCTTGAAATTGCATCATAAACAGCTGAGTAGGGTCGATACCAACGACAAACTTTGCACCTGCACCACGCATTCGCCATAAGTGATAACCGCTACCACAGCCGATATCCAGTACATAGCGATTGTTCAAGTCACTGATATGCGGTGCCAGTCTGTCCCATTTAAAATCACTGCGCCATTCGGTATCAATATGCACTCCATGAACATGATATGGGCCTTTACGCCATGGCTTTAGGTTTTTTAACAACGCCTCGATGCGCTTTTGCTGGCCAAGATTGATATCGCCGTCACGACCAATGGTGACACTGGTGCTGATATCAATGTGATTTGGTTGGGTTTTAGGTAATGCATCGATGGTTTTTTGCCATTTACTGAATTCACCATGTAATTCATTTTTTTGCCAGTCAGCGAGTTGCTGCGGTAACGAGGTTAACCAGTGTGCTAATCGATTGCCGGCGATTTGTTGATAAAATTTGTTAAAAAGAGTCATGCTTATTTCATTGCGATTAAAGAGAAAAAGTTAAAACACTGGAACCACGTTGTGCGATGAGCAAAGCCAGCTTGCTGCAAGCGTTGGTAATGGGTTTCAAGAATGTCTGGTTTCATAACGTGCTCGATAGCGGCACGCTTTTGGGCGATTTCTAAATCGCTGTAACCATTGGCTCGTTTGAAGTCATGATGTAGATCATTGAGTAGCTCTCGACAGGTCTCATCCTTGTCATAAATTTTCTCAGACAACAATAGTACACCGCCGGGAACCAAGGCTTGGTAGATTTTATTTAGCAACTGTTGGCGTTGCTGTGGCTCAATAAACTGCAGCGTAAAATTAAGGACCACTATCGATGCGTTTTCCATAGGCTCCGTCAATATATCGCCTTCTTTGACAACACACGGTGTGCTTGCTTTAAAGGCATTAACATGCATTTGACAGCGTTTGACCATGTCTTTGGAATTATCAATAGCAATGATTTGGCAGTTGTCTGCCTCGATATTTTGCCGCATTGCTAGGCTAGCAGCGCCGAGCGAGCAACCTAAGTCATAAATATTGGTGTTATTTTTGGCAAAGCGGTTACTGAGTTGGCCGATGGTTTCTATGATGGTACTGTAGCCTGGCACCGAACGTTTTATCATGTCAGGAAAAACTTCCACAACGTGTTCGTCAAAGCGAAAATCAGCAACCTTGGCTTGTGGTTTCGAATATATTAAATCAGTGTGTTTATTGGTCATTTTGGTGGGTTGTTATCGTTTATTGGTTAGCGACATGCTAACGCCATCACGTTCTTGCTAGTGAAGTTTATCGTAAATTGGCCGTGAGGGAAAATAATTGCCGATTTTAGCCGTCCTTTATGCCCAGATCTGTCACATTGATGGCAACTAATCTGCTGTTTTACTTATGCTTTGCTAAAATGAACAGTATTGTTACCTGATTACAGATCTATATGGCAAAAATTACCCTTGTTGTCGTATTGATACTTCTTATGAGTCCTTGGTTGGTGCGTTCAGCGCCTCAAGAAAAAGATTTATACGTGGTTGCCTATTGCAATAATGTATATCCATTTCAGTATCATCGCGATGGTGAAGCAACAGGGGTACTCATTGATCTATGGCAGCTGTGGGCTAAAAAGCAAAACGTACGCATTAAGTTTGTAGGTTATGATAACGCGAAGTGTGTGCCTGCGGTCGATGAGCCAATGATCGATTTTCACGCCGGTTTATTAGCAACCAACGACCAAGGCGTTAAGTACCATAAAAGCCAACCTTTATTAAAAAACCAGAATTATTTCTATATTCCTGTTGATGCGGCTCATCTGAGCAACGTGAGCCACTTACAGCCGTATGTGATAGGTGTTGTTGGCGATAATGCGGTTGAACGGATGCTAAAAAATCGGTATCCGAATGTCGTTATTAAGCGTTTTAGGTCGATAGATAAGCTTTATGATGCCGCTATCACCGGTGCCATTCGTGTGTTTGCCGATACGGCTGAAGGCTATCGGCGCTATGCTCGTTTTCAACAGTTACGGACGTTATACCCTAGCGCCAATCGAATTTTACTGGGCGAAAATGAGCTGTTCGCTGCAGTGAAAACGGAGAATAAGCAACTACTTGATTTTATTAACCAGGGCCTAGCAAAGCTCAGTGAACAAGAAAAAGACTGGCTTGGCTTTCGACACATTAAAAAGGAGTTTGGTGACGATAGTCTGTTAGTTGGATATTCACCAGACTTATCACCTTTTATGTCGCAGGGAGAAAAGGGACGAGCGCAAGGGCTGTTTATTGATATGTGGCGACGCTGGGCTGATAAACAACAACTCATTCTTGAGTTTGTGCCGGTTAAGCAGACAAGTATCGAGAAAGCGTTTGAGTCAGGTATTATTGACGTTCATGCAGGTTTGCCATTAAGTCAACAAAGTAAGCAGCGCTACCGTGAACTTTGGCCGATATACCGCTCGCAAGCACGTTTTTTTGCCCATAAAGATAACTTACAGATTGATGATTTTAGTAAAGTTAATCGCGCCAGTGTCGGCGTTATAACGGATTCTGCTTATGCTGAGGCTGTACAACAAAACTATCCTAACCTTCTTATCTCCGAACGCTACTTAATCGCAAATTTGGTGAGTGACAGCGTGGACGGCAAAACCATTGGCTTTATTGCAAGCGAAGAGGCTGGTCGGGAATATTTATCACGAGCAAACTTAACATCATCATTTACCGTACGCGGCATGCCCAAATTTGACGCGAGTTATCTAAGTTTTACGGCTAATAACAGGGCCAATCACCATCCGTTACTGCAAGGCAAACAGATGTTAACGGAGCAAGAAACGCAACAAGTTATTGAGTGTTGGTTTACTCTCCAACACAGTCAACAACAAACCGAATACTTTGTTAATTTGACTGATAAAGAAATGAGCTTAATAGCGCGCAAACAACGTTTTAATGTCGGCACGATTAGTCATTGGAAGCCGTTTTCATTTGTAAATAGTCAAGGCCAGGTTGCAGGCGTTAACCAAGACATTTTACATGCGCTACACAGGTTAACGAGTATCGATTTTAACCTGATGGTATACCCTAACTGGCAAACCATGCGACAGGCTTTCGCTACCGATGAGCTTGATGTCATGATGACGATGACAGCAAAGCCAAAGGGCGACTCGATACCGCTAACAACCAAAAATTATTGGCCGTCTCGATGGGGTGTTATACATACCTTGGACAATTTGAATAGCGACAGTGTCGATGCATTGCATGGTTACAAAGTTGGCATTTTCGCGCACCGCAATACCATTGAATACTTACGAGAGAATCATCCATCAATCGAGTTAACCGTAGTTAACGATACCACCGAGGCGAATCGGTTATTAAAATCGCAACAAATTGATGCCTATATTGACTATTTTTTGGTTGTTAGTGCTTTGCTTGAAGAGCTCGAGAGTCGTCAGACTGCGGTTGCTTATTTACACAATTTACCCAATGAACAAAACGTGATGGCAATTAATAGCCGTTATCCGGAATTAGTGGGGATATTTGACAAGGCCATTGATAAGCTAAGCGAAGAGGAAATTGATAATATTCGAGACAGTTGGGTTCGCACTGTTATCCAAGAAGGTTTAGATGCAAAAGTTGTTTATCGAACCAGTATTTTGGTCGGGGCGTTAGGCGTTACGGTATTGCTATCTATCTTGTTTTGGACCTATCGAATGCGCCGAGAAATTGCCAAGCGAAAAGCGTTAGAGCGTCAATTGCGTTTTGCTGCGACTCATGATCATTTAACCAAGCTGGCCAGTCGCAATTTACTTGAACAATTGCTGGAGCAGACGATTGCGGTTCACCGTCGATACCAACGAATGTTTGCAGTGTTATTCATTGATATCGATGGTTTTAAGCCTGTAAACGATAGTTATGGTCACGATGCAGGCGATAAGTTATTGATTGAAATAGCCAATATTTTGCGACACACAGTACGTAGCTCGGACCTCGTAGCTCGGGTTGGCGGTGATGAATTTGTTATCGTTGTTAATGATATTGGCAACATTGATACAGCAAAAAATATGGCACAAAAGGTGATTGAGGCCCTCGCTGATAAGGTGTTGATTGATGCTTTAAAAATACACATTGGTGCCAGTATCGGCATTGCCGTATATCCAACAGATGGCGACGACAGAAGGGAATTGCTTAAGGTTGCTGATTCACGTATGTATCGAGCAAAAGCGTCAGGCAAAAACAACTATTATTTAGCAGCGAAAAATGTTTAAGCAACGGGTGACATTGTGGTGCTTTTCGCTATAATACCGGGCTTTATAGAGACGTCTTTGTGCGCGCAATGGACTGATAGCGAGTATCGTTTGATATAACATCACTTGTATAGCGATGTTGAGCGCAGATTTTTAACAAGGCGAGAATAGATAATTGAATTCAGGATATTTGACAATGCGTAGCGTATTTTGTGGTGAGATAAATGAATCTCACATTGGTCAAGAAATTACCTTATGTGGTTGGGTAAACCGTCGTCGTGATTTAGGGGCGGTTATCTTTTTGGACTTGCGTGATCGAGAAGGCATTGTGCAAGTGGTATTCGACCCAGACTTACCCGAAGTGCTCGAGGTTGCCAATACGTTACGTAACGAGTTTTGTGTGCAGGTAAAAGGTAAAGTACGTGCACGTCCTGAATCGCAAGTGAACAAAGATATGGCAACCGGTGCTATTGAGGTTCTTGGTTTAGAGTTAAATATTTTAAACAAATCCGCGCCATTACCGCTGGATTTTAACCAAGAGAATAGCGAAGAAAACCGCTTAAGATACCGTTACTTAGACTTACGTCGTCCAGAAATGACTGAGCGCTTGCGTTTTCGTGCCAAAGTCACCTCAGCGGTACGTCGTTCGTTAGAAAGTCAAGGTTTCATGGATATCGAAACGCCTATTCTAACCGCCGCAACGCCAGAAGGTGCGCGTGATTACTTGGTACCAAGTCGTACTCACAAAGGTAGTTTTTTCGCATTGCCACAATCACCACAATTGTTTAAACAATTATTGATGATGTCGGGTCAAGAACGTTATTACCAAATCGTAAAATGTTTCCGTGATGAAGACTTACGTGCTGACCGCCAGCCAGAGTTTACGCAAATCGATATCGAAACGTCATTCATGACGGCTGAGCAGGTGATGGATGTAACTGAAACCATGATCCGCGAACTATTCCAAGATTTACTGAATGTCGATTTAGGTAAGTTCCCGCATATGACCTACGCTGAAGCAATGACGCGCTATGGTTCAGATAAACCAGATTTACGTAACCCACTGGAAATGGTTGACGTTGCAGATATCTTAAAAGACGTTGAATTTAAAGTATTCAGTGGTCCTGCCAACGATGACAAAGGTCGCGTAGCTGTAATTTGTGTACCAGGTGGTGCAGATAAGTTCTCTCGTAAGAACATTGATGAATACACTAAGTTTGTCGGCATTTACGGTGCTAAAGGCTTAGCATGGATGAAGGTTAATGACTTAGATGCTGGCATGGAAGGTATTCAGTCGCCAATTCTAAAATTCTTACCAGAAGCCGCAGTTAAGGCGTTATTAGAACGCACTAACGCGAAATCAGGTGACATTATCTTCTTTGGTGCTGATAACTATACTGTCGTAACCGAAGCATTAGGTGCATTGCGCCTGAAGTTAGGTGAAGATTTAGGTATCGTGAGCGATGAGTGGAAGCCTCTATGGGTTGTTGATTTCCCTATGTTTGAGGAAGCTGACGGTCACTTACATGCACTTCACCATCCATTCACTGCACCAACAGGCTTAACAGCAGAAGAGCTTGAAGCCAACCCAATTGGCGCATTATCAAATGCGTACGACATGGTGTTAAATGGCTGCGAGCTAGGTGGTGGTTCAGTGCGTATTCACAACCAAGAGATGCAAGCTGCGGTATTTAGAATTTTGGGTATCTCAGATGAAGAAGCACAAGAAAAATTTGGCTTCTTATTAGAAGCGTTACGCTATGGTACACCACCTCATGCTGGTTTAGCGTTTGGTTTAGATCGCTTGGTTATGTTAATGACGGGCGCATCGTCAATCCGTGACGTAATGGCATTCCCGAAAACAACAACGGCAGCATGTCCATTAACGAATGCTCCGGGTAAGGCCAATCCAGAACAATTGCAAGAGCTAGGTGTTGCGTCGATTGTTGAAAAGCAAGACGAAAAATAAAACGCCAAAGGTGTGAATAAACAAAGCCTCGTACTATGCGAGGCTTTGTCGTTGTGTAGCAAGCTGTTTTTAAGGGAGTATTTCCATTAGGTGAAATTCTCTTTATGCTAAATGGCTAAGGCCGTTTTGTTAGCAACCAACACAAAAGTTAATATTTGATGAGTATCATATTAGGGATAGATCCAGGATCACGTATCACCGGTTATGGGGTGATTTACAAACAGGGACGCAAATTTCAATATCTAGGCAGTGGCTGTATCAAAACGATATCGGCCGGTGACGATATGGCAAAGCGCTTGCAAGTTATTTTTGCCGGTGTAACAGAACTTATTACTCAGTTTAACCCTGATATGTTTGCTATTGAGCAAGTGTTTATGGGGTTGAACCCAGCAGGCGCGCTCAAGCTTGGTCAAGCGCGTGGCGCGGCTATTGTTGCGGCGACCAATGCCGATCTTGACGTAGCGGAATATTCGGCACGGCAAATTAAACAAGCCGTTGTGGGGACAGGAGCTGCGAAAAAAGAGCAAGTGCAGCACATGGTTGCCAGTATTCTAAAATTGCCGGCCCTACCTCAAGCAGATGCAGCTGATGCATTAGCCGTGGCGATATGCCACGCCCATAGTTATGACTCATTAATAAAAATGGCAGGGCAGGCGAGTAAAACGGTAAGAGGTCGACTGCGCTAGTTGGACAAAATTTAATAACGAAGCCATAAAACTGGTTTACTATATATTTATACAGTGGTACTGTATGGGCATCATCGTTATAACTTAGTGGGAAAGATTGTGATAGGACGTTTACGCGGGCTATTAGTTGAAAAACAAGCACCTGAAATAGTCATTGAATGTCAAGGTGTTGGCTATGAGGTTACCTTACCCATGACCAGCTTTTACCATTTACCTGCAATTGGCCAAGAGGTCATCATTTACACTCACTTCGCGGTACGAGAAGACGCCCAATTGCTGTATGGCTTTGCCAACCAAACTGAGCGCAAACTGTTTCGTTTGTTAATTAAAGTAAATGGTGTTGGTCCCAAATTGGCGTTAGCTATTTTATCTAACATGTCAGCGAACCAGTTTGTTCATTGCGTAAACTTAGATGATGTTACCACCATAGTTAAAATTCCTGGTGTTGGTAAAAAAACAGCAGAGCGGTTGTTAATTGAGATGCGCGACAAATTAAAAGACTGGGGCTTGGACATTGAAACGCCAGTTACCGACTCAGTCGAGTTTGAGCTTGTGGCAGGTGAAGTTGCATTGACAACGGTGAGCAATGCTAAAGATGATGCAATAACGGCGTTAGTATCACTTGGTTATAAGCAAGCGCAAGCAGATAAAGCCGTAAAAGCCGTATATCAGCAAGAAATGAGCTCAGAAGAGCTTATTCGCGATGCTCTTAAATCCATGTTATAAGCAAATAAATTATGATTGAAGCCGATCGTTTAATACAGCCTACGCTGAATAAAGAAGAAGAAACCATCGATAGAGCGATTCGTCCGAAAATGCTCGATGATTACACTGGCCAAGACCATGTAAAAGAGCAGATGGACATCTTTATTCAAGCGGCAAAAAAGCGTAACGAACCATTAGATCATTTATTGATTTTTGGACCACCGGGCTTGGGTAAGACCACGTTAGCGAATATCGTTGCCAATGAAATGGGTGTCAATATTCGCACCACATCGGGGCCAGTGCTTGAAAAAGCCGGCGACTTGGCAGCACTGTTGACCAACCTTGAAGAAAACGATGTATTGTTTATTGACGAAATTCATCGTTTAAGCCCTATGGTTGAAGAAATCTTGTATCCAGCGATGGAAGATTATCAACTGGATATTATGATTGGCGAGGGGCCTGCTGCTCGCTCGATTAAACTTGACTTACCTCCCTTTACGTTAATAGGCGCCACTACTCGTGCTGGTGCGCTGACATCGCCACTGCGCGATCGCTTTGGTATTGTGCAACGTTTGGAGTTTTACAAAGTTGCCGACTTACAGAGCATCATTTCCCGTAGCGCCCATTTTTTAAATGTTGACCTTGATGATGAAGGCGCATTAGAAGTTGCTAAACGCTCGCGTGGTACGCCACGTATCGCGAATCGCTTGTTACGTCGGGTACGCGATTTTGCCGAGGTGAAAAATAACGGTAAAGCCTGTCAGCAAACATCAACCAATGCATTAAATATGCTAGAGGTTGACTCTGAAGGTTTCGATCTTATGGACCGTAAATTATTGCTCGCCATTATAGAAAAATTTGATGGCGGTCCGGTCGGATTAGATAATATTGCCGCAGCGATTGGCGAAGAACGCGAAACCATTGAAGATGTGATTGAACCCTTTTTGATCCAGCAAGGTTTTTTACAGCGCACGCCACGAGGTCGTATTGCAACATCCAAAGCATATTTGCATTTTGGTTTTGATATAAAAGAGTAAGGTTATATATAATCATTTAGCCTTACTTTTTGAGTGAAATTCAATATCTGTGTTTTAACGCTAAGGCGCATCAAACATCTTAAAACTGCTAGCTTCAGTTTACTCGAAAAAGAGTAAATCAGTAATGATGATAAACATCATCTGGTAAGGTGATACTTATTACTCCTCAGAAACAGTGCTGTTAGCATGAGCCAGCGCTGTTATCGTCAAATAGAACGATTATTTTGAGATAACCTGCAGGCATCTTCTGGTGTGTCAACGTCGAAGAGCACACCATGATCGTCAACATCGATATAATCAACTCGTTCGCTATGTTTGCCAATAATGTGCTTACCGCCAACATCCGATGTTAGTGCCGCTAATTCGCTAAAAAAATCAGAACCAAAACATACAGGGTGACCTGGTTTGCCTTGATATACAGGTCGTACAATGCGGTGTTGGTTAGCGTAACGGCTAATTTTGCTGATGGTTTGTGGCTTTATCAATGGCATGTCGGCTAAACAAATAAGCACCGCCTCGATACCCTCTTGTCTATCCTTTGCTCTAGGTTGTTGAAGTGTTATTACGTGTTTTACTGCTGCAGCGATTGACGCGCCTTGGCCACGATATTGATCTTCTACTGCAACACACTGTACAGGGAGAGTGGCTAGAGTCTCTAATAGGACATCATCATGTTGACGATGTACTACAATAATATTGGCTTGGCTTCGCACGATATTATTAAGTGTGCGTAGTAAAAGTGGAGGCTGGCCATAAAAACGCTTATCTGCTCCAAAACGCTTAGAGAAGCCAGCAGCAAGGACGATAGAATATATCATGAGTTATCCCTTATAACTCGCTTTTGGCAATGCCACGCTGACAGCGAAGTACGTCGGCCATAATCGCAATGGCAATTTCCATAGGTGTTTTGCTGCCGATATTTAAACCAATAGGTGCATGTAGTCGAGTTAATGCTTGTTCGCTTACCTGACAAATTCGTTGCAGACGTTCAATGCGTGCTTGCGTGGTGCGAATCGAGCCCATAGCACCAATATAAAAGGCATCGCTATTAAAGGCCTCCATTAGCGCAACATCATCCAGTCTAGGATCGTGCGCTAGCGCTAATACCGCAGTATTGGCATTTGCATACTGCTCTACAAAGTTGTCTGGCGATGCCCAATAGATTGGTGAGCCATCGTCGTTATCATTCAAGTGCCAGCTATTGGCCAAGTCTTTTCGCATGTCACACACTTTTACGTCGTAACCACTTTGTATGCCAAGGCGCGCAACATGTTCGCTGACTGAGCCTACGCCAATGATAAGCAGCTGCAATATTTGCTGATAATGACAGGTAACTGTGGTTTCAGTTTTTTCAACAGTCGTGCTTAGCCGTTGTTGGTTGGTAGAATCACTTACTTGTCGTGTTTGTGTAGACAATTTAACACTGCGGTGCAGAGCTTGTTTGGCATTAACTAATGCCAGCCATTGGCTAAAGTGAGCAAAATTTTCTGTCGTTGGTAAAACGTACTCGATAAGTAATTCGATCGTCCCACCACACGGCAACTCACGGACAATATGCTCATCTTGTAAATGTTTGCCATATGTAAAAAGTTGATTTTGCTTGGTGAAATGATTTTCACTTAACATTTTTACAAAACCATCTTCAAGACAACCGCCTGAAATTGAACCATAACGCTTTTCACCATCGGTTATAAAAATTGAACCGATAGGGCGAGGTGCACTGCCGTAGGTATTAATAATAGTGCACAACCAAAAGGGCTGGTTCATTTCGATAAATTGTTGCGCTGCTGTTAAAACGCTAACATCGGGTAATTGCATGCCGGTAATATATTATGATTCATCTAAACAATAGCTAACCACTATGTGCTAAGTACGTGATGAAGGCAACTAATAGACTGTATCTGAGTATGTCTATGGAACTAAACCCGATGTACTGAATCGCGCTCAAGGTTAGTTTTGTTAATGTTTAGTCGAAAAAAAGCCCGCTAATTTAGCGGGCGACAACAATAAGAGTTGATAGTAGGAAGTTAAATAATCCAGGAACAACAAAATATTAAAAGTGATGCTGCTGAGATGGGCGCTATTCTATGGACAGCCATAAAACCTGACAAACGAAAATTTCTGAGTTTTCAGATAAAAAAAACTAATGGATTAACGCTTTGTTAAAAGCATGTTTTGTTATGGTAATGATGCATAGCCAAAACCTTAAATAATCGCCATTTTGTTAATGTTTTATTAAAGTTCGAGTCTACTTATAGGTGACTTGATAATGAATAAAATTGTTGTGAAACAGTGTTTTGCCGTTTTAAACATCAATTGTTACAAGATATGTGTTTTTCACAATAAAAAATAGCCATGCTGACTTGAGTGCGCAGTTATATTTAACGTAATATATGACTTTAACATTCAACTCGGCAATTAAGATTGCATGCCATGAATAATAACAATAATGCATTTCACTATCAGTTAAGAGTATTTTATGAAGATACTGATGCAGGTGGTATTGTCTATTATGCGAACTATTTAAAGTTTGCAGAGCGGGCCCGTACCGAGTGGCTGCGCCACTTAGGAATTAACCAATCGTATTTTCTTGAACAAAACTTAGCATTTGTAGTCAGAAAAGTGGAAATGGATAATAAAGCCTCAGCCAAGTTGGATGATCTGCTTACCATTAAAACGACAATTTCTCAGTTAAAAAAGGCAAGTTTGGTATTTGAGCAAACGATCTGTAATCAACATGGAGATGAGTTGTGTCATGTTACCGTGCTTATTGCCAGTGTTAACTTAGTCAAAGCCAAGCCTTGTCCCATACCAAAATCCATAGTAGGAGCATTAAGTAGTGCACGCTGAACTTTCATTCTTTGATTTATTTTTACAAGCCAGTCTCCTTGTTAAGGCCGTGATGCTGTGTCTCTTGGGACTGTCGGTTGCATCATGGACCATGATTATTCAACGCTCTAAGGCTTTAAATAAAGCTCGGTTAAACGCCGCGACGTTTGAAGATAAGTTTTGGTCAGGTGCAGATCTGAGTCAATTATATAAAGAGATCAATCAACGCGGTAACAGCCACGGATTAGAAAATTTATTTGTTGCTGGCTTTAAAGAATTTGCACGTATTCGCAAAAACCCGGGTGTATCGAGTGAAGCCGTAGTGGATGGTACACATCGTGCTATGCGCGTCGCTTTATCAAGAGAAGTTGATGGTTTAGAAACACACTTATCATTTCTTGCGACGGTAGGTTCGATAAGTCCATATATTGGCTTGTTTGGTACCGTTTGGGGGATCATGAACTCATTCATTGCCTTGGGCTCTGTGCAGCAGGCAACCTTGTCAATGGTGGCTCCGGGTATTGCTGAAGCCCTAGTTGCCACAGCCATGGGCCTTTTTGCAGCAATCCCAGCAGTCATGGCGTTTAACCGTTTTTCACATTCTGTTGAGAAACTTGAAAACAGCTACGGCAACTTTATGGAAGAGTTTTCCAGTATCTTGCAGCGCCAGTCAGCTGTATTAGATCAGCAAAAAGCTCAGTAACGGAGAGTATTTACCATGTACGTTCGTGCAAAGCGTAAACGCGTCGCCGAAATCAACGTTGTACCCTATATCGACGTAATGCTGGTGTTGTTGATTATTTTTATGGTAACGGCACCATTGATCACCCAAGGGGTTAAGGTTGACTTACCTAAGGCTGAGGCTGAGAGTTTATCTGAAGATTCTAAACCACCGCTAGTGGCTAGTGTTGATGCCAGTGGCAATTTTTATCTTAACGTCGGTGATAGTAAATCAGAGCCGTTGTCGCCTGATGAACTAGCGACATTGGTTAGAGCAAGATTGGTGGTTGACCCTCAAACTCCTGTCGTCGTTAATGGTGACGGTAATGTTTCTTATAATGCGGTGGTGCAGTTGATGGTACTGCTACAGCAAGCGGGTGTGCCTTCAGTAGGGCTTATGACAGAATCTCCGGAGGCGTAGCGGTGATAGCGCTAATCAAAACCTTAATCGGCCGTTGCGTCAATAAGTGTATGGGGATATTCACTTATTTGCCTGATGGTAAAACGCTAAGGCAAGACTATGTGATCGCCTTGGTTGCAGCCTTGCTTGTGCATGTTATTATGGCGATGGTGTTAATGGCAAACGCGGACTTTTCACCAAAACCAAAGCCACAACCCAAACCGCAGATGCAAGTTATTGATGCGGTTGTTGTCGATGCTAGCAAGTTACAACAACAGGTTGATAAGCTGCGTCAACAAAAGGCAGCAGCAAAGGCGAGAGAAGATAAGCGAATTGCTGAGTTGGAACAGCGTGCAGAGCAAGCGCGCAAACAACGCCAACAAGAGGCTGAGCGAATAAAGCGGTTAGAGCAACAGCGCAAACGTACTGAAGCTGAGAAGCAACGTGCTGATGCCGCTCGTAAAAAAGCCGAAGATGCGGCAAAACGAGCTAAAGCAAATGCGGCTGCTGAAGAGCAAGCGCGCCGACAAAAAGAACGCGAGCGGCAAGCCGCAGAAAAGGCTGCCGCTGAAGCCAAAGCCAAGCGATTACGTGAAGAAGAAGCGGCCAGAAAAGCCGAAGAAGAGCGTCGTCGTAAAAAGCTAGAAGAAGAGAAACGTAAAAAAGAAGCCGCTGAGCGAGCAGAGCAACAACGTTTGTTAGAGCAACAGATGCTTGAAGAAATGCAGCGCCGTCAATCAGCACGTAGCCAACAAGTAATGAATGAAGTCGACAAGTACAGTGCACTTATCACTCAAGCGATTGCTCGTAACTTTATCAAAGATGAAGCGAGTATGCGTGGTAAGTCATGTAGAGTACGCATTAAACTGGCGAGCAGTGGCTTTGTGATAAGTGCCAACGCTGTTGATGGTGATAGAGCTGTTTGTCAAGAAGCGGTAAAAGCGGTCAATAAAGCGGGTACACTGCCTGTATCATCTGATCCTGCAGTATTCTCGAAATTAGAAAATATTATTGTAACTTACGCACCAGAGTTTTAAATAAAGGAATAGCACGTTAAATATGATGTTTAAAAAAATAACTTTTACCTTAGTGTTATCGTTGTTGGCGGTATTCAAAGCCAATGCTGAATTAGAGCTAGTGATTACTGGTGGTGTAAATACAGCAAGGCCCGTTGCGGTGTTGCCATTTGCGTACCAAGGTGAGCAACCACTACCACAAAATGTATCGCAAATTATTGCTCAAGATTTATTGCGCAGCGGTAAGTTCAACCCGATTAGCACCAGTAGTATGCCACAAGCGCCAAGCTCTGTTGCCGATGTTGATTACCAAGCTTGGGCCGATTTAGGTGTTGAAGCTTTGATCATGGGCGAGGTAGAACAGGCAAGTGATGGTCGTTATTTGATCTCATTTAAACTGGTTGATGTGATCCGCGGGCAAATGACTGGCGGTGAGGGCAAAGCTTTGCAAAATGGTCAACTAGTGCAAAGCGACGATCATGTGCTAATCGACTCAAAACCAACGCAATACATTCCTGCATCGTTACTACGCGCTAAAGCCCATCAAATTTCCGATGCGGTATATGAAAAACTGACCGGTACACGCGGTGCATTTTTAACGAAAATTGCTTATGTTATTGTTCGTGACTCGGGTGAAAAGCCATATCAATTAGTTATGGCCGATTACGATGGCTACAACGAACAAGTGCTGTTGAGCTCACCTGAACCACTAATGTCGCCATCGTGGTCGCCAGACGGTACTAAGCTAGCTTATGTAACATTTGAACAGCGTCAAGCACAGATATACATTCAAGATATCTATACCGCAGAACGTCAATTGGTTGCCAGTTATAAGGGCATTAACGGCGCGCCTCGTTGGTCACCTGATGGTAAGCATATGGCCATGGTACTATCAAAAGATGGTAACCCTGAAGTTTATGTGATGAACTTAGCAACCAAGTCATTACGTAGAATAACTCGCCATCGTGCTATTGATACTGAACCGAACTGGACACCTGATGGTAAGTCATTGATTTTTACCTCTGAACGGGGTGGTAAACCGCAGTTATATCGCGTAAATTTAGCCGATGGTAAGCTGGGGCGTCTAACCTTTGATGGAGAAATGAATTTAGGTGGTTCAATATCACCTGATGGCAGTCAATTGGTGATGGTTAACCGAACACAAGGGCAATACCACTTAGCTAAACAAGAGTTAGCGGGTTATGGGCAAGTCCAAGTGTTGACTAAAACTCGTTTGGATGAATCACCAAGCATTGCCCCAAATGGCGGCATGATAATTTACAGTACTCTGCACGGTAATCGTCAGGTATTGGCACTAGTGTCTATGGATGGTCGCTTTAAGGCTAGATTGCCAGCAAAAAATGGTCAGGTTAAAGCACCAGCTTGGTCACCATTTTTATAAAAATAAAGTTTAAGAATAACAACTATCTATTAAGGAAAAATAATGCGTTTAAATAAATTAGTTAAAAGTATGGCAGTAGCGCTTCCGTTATTCACGCTTGCAGCATGTTCATCAAACGATGCTCAAGATGCAGAAGCAGCAGAAATCGCAGCAAAACAAGAAGCTGCAAAAGTACAAGCTGAAAAAGAACGTGCCCGTGCTGAAGCTGCTGCACAAGCTGCGAAGCTTGAGCAAATTAAGCAAGAAGAAAAAGCCAAGCTTGCTGCTTCTAACACCATTTATTTTGACTTTGATACATCTAAGTTAGATGCGTCAGTGATCACAACCCTTGATATGCATGCTGCTTACTTAGTACAAAACAACAATGTTAAAGTGCTGATTGAAGGTCATGCAGATGAACGCGGTACACCAGAGTACAATATTGCTCTAGGTGAACGTCGTGCTCAAGCTGTACAAAAGTACCTTGAAAATTCAGGTGTATTAACATCTCAAATTGAAACTGTTTCATATGGTGAAGAAAAGCCAGCGGTAAATGATCGTAGCGAACAAGCGTTTGCTAAAAACCGTCGTGCTGTATTGGTATACTAATCTGTCGTAGGATATTTGATGAAATCGTATAAACTGTTATTAAGTTTAGCGGTTGCAGCCAGTGCCCCAGTCGCACTTGCTGCGCAGCCCGCACCGGTGCTTGATATTAATAATGAGCAACCATTAACCGCCGATGCAACACCGCCAGCGGACGTTGAAACGCTGCAACGTATGTTGCAATCTCGTAATCGTGCACTTATCGACATGCAACGCCATATTGATGAGTTACAAACCGAAGTGAGTGAGTTGCGTGGTATTACGGAAGAACAGGCTTATACCATTAATCAAATCTTACAGCGTCAACGTGAACTATACCGAGAGATAGATCGTCGTATGGCTAACTTAAAGGCGCCAACACAGCCTGTTACCACAACCGGATCTAATCCAACTACGGATTACTCTGCTAACTTAACTGAAAATCAGGCCTATGATAGGGCTGTTAATTTAGTGCTTAAAGAAAAGCAGTATGATCAAGCGATCGCCGAGTTTAAAAACTTCACGCAAAAATACCCAAATTCGAGTTATGCAGCGAATGCTCATTATTGGTTAGGTCAGCTGTTATTTAACAAAGGAGAACTAGACAGTGCGCAAAATGAATTTAACATCGTTATTAATAACTATGAAAATTCCAGTAAGCGCAGTGATGCAATGTTAAAGCTTGGTATGGTTGCACAAAAGCGTGGCAATACTGCTCAGGCGCAAATTATGTATGAGCGGGTGATATCTGAATACGCAGGTTCTTCTGCTGCACAATTGGCGAAAGCACGTTTAGCCAGTCTATAATATGCAAAGAGCACCAATGTGGTAATAATTAGCGAAAGGCTTATTGTATACAAATAAGCCTTTTTTGATTTTAGGGCAAAATAAACACGCTAAAGCTTGTTGAGAATTGATTGTAAATCGCTCTGTTTGTTGTTAATTTGCGCGCTTGAACGATTTTTTTTTAAAATATAAAAATTGTTGTTGCACTTAAAATTATTATCAGTATTATATGCCCCGCGTTGAGGCGCTAAGCCTCTCGTAACAAGATGTCGGTCGTTAGCTCAGTTGGTAGAGCAGTTGGCTTTTAACCAATTTGTCGAAGGTTCAAATCCTTCACGACCGACCACTTTCTCAAAACCAATGTGAGAGAGTGAATTATCTTATATGTCGGTCGTTAGCTCAGTTGGTAGAGCAGTTGGCTTTTAACCAATTTGTCGAAGGTTCAAATCCTTCACGACCGACCACTTTCTTTTTAGGAAGTTTGTTAGCGCGAAAGCCAAGGCTTTTAACCGTTAACGCAATCTTGGTCGAAGATGAAAATCATCACCAAGCGCTTTCTCAAAGCCAATACGAGAAAGTGAACAATCTATATGTCGGTCGTTAGCTCAGTTGGTAGAGCAGTTGGCTTTTAACCAATTTGTCGAAGGTTCAAATCCTTCACGACCGACCACTTTCTCTCGTTAGAAAGTGAACAAACTATATGTCGGTCGTTAGCTCAGTTGGTAGAGCAGTTGGCTTTTAACCAATTTGTCGAAGGTTCAAATCCTTCACGACCGACCACTTTCTTTTAGGAAGTGACTGTTAGCGATAAAGCCAATGCTTTTAACCGTTAACGCAATCTTGGTCGAAGGTAAATATCATCACCAAGCACTTTCTCTAAACCAATATGAGAAAGTGAACAATCTTATATCGGTCGTTAGCTCAGTTGGTAGAGCAGTTGGCTTTTAACCAATTTGTCGAAGGTTCAAATCCTTCACGACCGACCACTTTCTTTTAGGAAGTGACTGTTAGCGATAAAGCCAAGGCTTTTAACCGTTAACGCAATCTTGGTCGAGGGTAAACATCATCGCCAAGCGCTTTCTCAAACCAATACAAGAAAGTGAACAATCTTATATATCGGTCGTTAGCTCAGTTGGTAGAGCAGTTGGCTTTTAACCAATTTGTCGAAGGTTCAAATCCTTCACGACCGACCACTTTCTTTTAGGAAGTGAATGTTAGCGATAAAGCCAAGCTCTTAACCGTTAACGCAATTTTGGTCGAAGGTAAACATCATCGCCAAGCGCTTTCTCAAACCAATACAAGAAAGTGAACAATCTTATATATCGGTCGTTAGCTCAGTTGGTAGAGCAGTTGGCTTTTAACCAATTTGTCGAAGGTTCAAATCCTTCACGACCGACCACTCTCTTAAATCCCTTATTTATCTTTCGCGTCTAATTAAAGCCAAGGCTTTTAACCGTTAACGCTATATCCTAGATTTAAGCGCTTTAATACCGACTAATTTTTTGATCACATTTTTATGCGTTTCACTTTGACGAAAGCCAAAGGATTTTCTGCGCTACTGGCTACGCTTAGATAACGCATTCTTCACGTCATAAAAATTGTTTGCACATAAATTTGTTTGGCTTTTAGGTATTACCGATAATTTTTGCGTATTTTACTGGCTGTTTACTATAGTAAAATCAACAGTACAAGCATGGTAATGATAACGAATGAAATATTGGCTTTGGGCGTTTTACATTGTGCTAGCGTTAGTTGCACCTAACGCTCTTGCTGAGCCAGAACCGACAAATCCAGAGCAACACACGCCCGATCCGTTAACCAGCCTTTATATGATACGAATTGACAGCATCAATAAAGATGCATTCGAGAAGGCGTTGATCGATCATATGCAGTTCCGCGCTAAGCAAAATGAGCAAAATAATTGGCAGGTGTATACACAAGTTATTGGTGAGGATCTTAATATGTATATGCTGCGTTCGTGCTGTACTAACTGGGATAAAATCGAAGAGCATAATGCATGGGCGGTAATGAGTAATACGGCGCAGCATTGGCGCGATAACGTCAGCCAATATGTTGTTGATTCGGCTCGCTACTTTAGCCGTATTGATCGAGATAACAGTCATTGGGACAGCAGTAAAGTTTATAAATACTTTGGTGTGGAGTCTTTGACGGTTGCGCCTGGTAAAGGGTTTGCGGCAAGAGCAGGCATTAAAGCGATAAGCGCCGCTGCAAAGCAAATGCAGTGGCCCGACTCATGGGCGTGGCATACGCGTATTGGTGGAGAAGCGCAAATTCAGTTGGTGTTTGGCTATGATTCATACGCAGATATGATGCCACCAGAGAAAAACTTTTATCAGCGACTTAGTGAGCACTTAACAAGTGAACAAGCAGCGCAAGCTATGATAAGTGAATATAAATCGGCGTTTTTAAGTTCGAACTATGCGATTTACGTGTATCGAAAAGGCTTGTCATCGCCGGAGTAGCGCAGTTAACTCAAATTAAAGCGCAACGGCTAAGATGCTTTGATATTTATATCAACAAAGCTAGGTGACGCGAGAGGCTCCTAATAGCCCCTAAAAGCTTGTGCATTGCGTTGTTAATGCTCGACAGTACTGTCAGTCATGTAACGCTAAGTTAGGCTCGCAGGGGCCTTGGTTGATTATTTCCGGGTGCTATTAGTACGTATCCACAACTGTTCAAGGCTGGCATAGAACAAACCGCCAATCGCGCCCCACATATGTGCGTCGATGGCAACCCGAGCATTAATTAATTGTTCAACATCGTTGCTTGCACCAAATACCTGCTCATAAACTATCTTTGCCAGCACACCAAACAGTAATAAATAGCCTGTCTTCCAACCTTTTTTTATGTCTTTGATTGTGCCCCACACAAATATCCCATGTAAAACACCTGACAATCCGACATAACGTTGCATATCAACATCGAAGTAGAAAATGCCGACGCTACATATTATGGCTGAGACACTAAATGCAAATAAAAAGGTATGCATTTTATAGTGATCTCCATGTAACGCCCAAAGCATGGTTAAGCCAGCAAGATTTAACAGTAAATGGTTGTCATTGGTGTGCACTAGGTGAGCCGTAAACAATCGCCAAAACTCACCCGCAGTAATTAATGCGCGATCATAAATAAGGTGATCACTGATACTGCTGGGCAAAAAGAACACAAAGGTGGCGCAAATGAAAATAATGAGCGGAAGCAATAAGGCGTCACGGCTCCATGGTAGAGACAACTTCAACATAGCAACTGATTAACTTATAATGATTTTTGTTTTCTGGATAACGCCAAGCCGAGGGCGAAGACGTATGAGCCGACAGTATTGCACAAGGTGCGAGCGACCGCTAGTGACTTGTATTTGTGACTGTATTAGACCGATTGATAACCAAGTGGAAATTTGTTTTCTACAACACCCAAGTGAGTCGAAACAAGCCAAGGGCAGTGTCAAGTTAGCACACCTGTGCCTAAACAAAAGCCGTATTATTGTCGGTGAAAACTTCACTAACAACGATGAGTTAAATCAAATGCTACAACGCCCTCGTCAGCAAGCGTATTTATTGTACCCAAGTGAGTCGGCTACGGTAGCGACGCCAATGGCAGCGAAGTTACAAGCGAATACGTTGTTAATTGTGCTTGATGGGACCTGGAAGAAGGCATATAAAATGTTGCAATTGTCAAAAAATGTCCAAGCACTTCCGCGTTTGACCCTAGATAAACAAATCAAAAGTCAGTATGTTATTCGTAAACATCATAAACCTACGGATGTATCTTCGCTAGAAGCATGTGCTCATGCATTAGCGATATTAGAGCATAATCAAATGCGCTATCAGCCGTTATTTGATGCGTTTGCTCAGTTCAACAAACAACAGATACTATTACAGCAACAATATCAACGTTAAGGATTTCGTTTTGTCATCACATTTATCTTCTTTAGTGTTTTGCTGCACATTATTTATTGCCGGCTGCTCCCTCGATTCTCAGGCTATTCGTGAAGATCGCGAACCCGAGGCAGCAACAGGTCTTAATCAACAACAATTGCAACAGGGCAACCGTTATATGGTGGCTGCCGCTAACCCCTATGCCAGTCAAGCGGGTTATAATGTGCTCGCTAAAGGTGGCAGTGCGGTTGATGCAGCCATCGCTGTACAATTGGTACTAACGTTAGTCGAGCCACAATCGTCAGGTATTGGTGGTGGGGCATTTTTGTTGCATTACAACAAGCAAAATAACAATATCATCGCTTTTGACGGTCGAGAAACGGCACCTGCAAAGGCAAGCCAAGAGATGTTTTTAAATGCTGATGGCACACCCGTTCGCTGGATAGATGCCGTTGTTGGCGGTCGCAGTGTTGGTGTACCAGGCGTATTAAAAGCGCTCGAAGATGCGCACCAAAAATTTGGTAAATTAGCATGGTCTGAGCTTTTTGATGATGCCATCGCATTAGCCGAAAATGGCTTTATCGTTTCTCCTCGCCTAGCAATGCTAGTGGCAAAAGACTTCAATCCTGGGGTAAAAGCACTGGATAATAGCCGAGCCTACTTTTTCCCCAATGGCCAGCCCTTGCAACAGGGCACGCTATTAAAAAACCCAAAACTTGCTCGTGTTTATCGCGATATTGCAAAACATGGTAGCGAGGTGTTTTATAAGGGGTGGATAGCCGAGCGTATGGTTGACGCGGTTAACAATAGCTCTATTGCGCCAGGTCATCTTAGTATGGGTGATTTAACTGCGTACCAAGCAAAACAAACAGCCGCAGTGTGTGCCTCTTACAAGGTATATGAGCTTTGTGGCATGCCCGCACCAAGCTCTGGTGGCATTGCTGTTATTCAAATACTCAAGCAGTTAGAACAACACAACCTTGATCAATTGCCAGTTATGTCGGAGCAGGCCGTTCACTTGTTCACGCAAAGCTCGCGATTGGCGTTTGCCGATCGCAATCATTATATTGCAGATCCTGATTTTGTTAGCGTACCAACAGAGCAAATGCTGGATAACCGCTATTTAACGGAACGAGGTAAACTCATTAAAGATGTGGACATGGGTTTTGCAGGACCTGGTACTTTTACTTTACTCGCTCGTGGTGCAGATAACGCTATTGAAATGCCATCTACTTCTCACATTGCCATTGTTGATGCACAAGGTAATGCCGTATCCATGACCACCAGTATCGAAATGGCGTTTGGCTCTGCAGTCATGGTTGAAGGCTTTTTATTAAATAATCAACTTACCGACTTTTCCTTAGCGCCAATGAGGGACGGCAAACCCGTCGCCAATCGTTTGCAACCGTTAAAGCGGCCGCGCAGTTCAATGGCACCGATGATGGTATTAAACGAAGACGATAGTTTACGTTTAGTGGTTGGTTCGCCTGGAGGGAGTCGCATTATTAATTACGTGGCGCAGACGTTAATTGGTGTTTTGGATTGGCAACTTGATATTCAGGCTGCGATTGATTTACCGAAAGTGACCAATCGCAATGATGTAACCACTCTTGAGAGAGGTACGTCTGTTGAAGCATTGCGCAGCGCCCTTGAACAGCGTGGGCATAAAGTGGCTATTCGAGACTTAAATAGCGGTATCCATGGTATTGAAGTTTTTCCAGAGGTACTGCGCGGCGGTGCAGATCCGCGCCGTGAAGGCAAGGTGCTTAGTAATTAAGGTTTCTCACCCAAAGCAAAGTAACGCTCACTGGAGATATATCACAAAATGTAAACGTGAGCCTTTTCAACTATTACAAGTAGTTAGCTAACTGTATTTAATGCTTGTCACGCTTGGGAGTTGCAGTTGTAGAGGCAACGGTTATGCATTGGTAATTCAGTCAAACAGATTGTTAATGGGATATCAGTATCAGAGAATGTCATGTTCTATACTGTGTGGGCAAGTTAGCTGACCGGATACACTTATGAATACCCTACGCCTTTGTTTTATGACTCTGTCATTTGCCTTTCTTACAACGCTTATGGCATGTAGTCAAACTCAAGAGGAAACTGGACCACCACCGTGTGATACCCGCGATTTAGATAAATTAACGGCGCAAGTCAAAGAGTTCATTTGGGGTAAAGATGTGCCATCTTTTAATAATGGTGACTGGTATATAAGTGCACTGACTAACTTGTTGCAAAAATATCAAAGCGTCAAACAGGGGAATTTGTTTACCTTACTTAAACTTCGCAGTGATGTGAATGAACTTGAACAAAGCCTGCAAAACTTATTGAAATTGAGTAAGCAACATAAAACTCAAGTGGAAACGTTTGCCTGCCTTGCTAATGACAACGATTGGTCAAAAGCACGTGAAGACGTCGAAGGCATCACGACTTTGCTCGGTAAGTTAAAAGATTTACAAAGGTTATTGATTAAATAAACGATATCTTTTTTCAGCGCTTAATAGATACGGAATCTCGCAAGATTAACGTTGGTTCGAACACCTGCTTAATGTCCGTTGCCGCTTGTCCATAAATGTCGCGCAGTACCATCCGGGTAACTGAACGCCCCATGTCGGCAATTGGGTTGTGAATGGTGGTTAAACGCGGGTATAGATAATTAGCAAACATAACGTCATCAAAGCCAATGATAGATAGCTCTTCAGGTAAGCGAAAGCCGTGCTCTCTAGCACATTTCATGGCACCGGATGCCATTTCATCATTACCACAGGCCACAGCTGAGAACTCACGCTTTTGCTTTAAAAAATGGCTTAGCCCCTCAACACCACCTGTTTCTTGGAAGTCGCCGTAAAATACGGATGTCTCATCAAAGGCAATATTATGTTCAGCAAGTGCTTGTTTGTGGCCTTGTAAGCGTTGCTTGGCATCATCTTTATATTCAGGACCAGAAATATAAACGATATCTTTATGGCCTTGATTAATTAGGGCCTTAGTTGCCAGGTAGCCGCCGTGTTTATTATCAAGGCTAACACAATGGTCAGTAAGCTGGTCGATGTAGCGAGAAACAATATAAATGGGGGTTTTACTTTGTGAAAGGGTAATGAGGTATTCATCGCTAAGCGCTTCACTGTGAACGATAATGGCATCACAACTACGAGAAACCAGAAACTCGATGCCTTCTTTTTCGCTGGCTTCGTTACTGTGGCCTGTTGTGATGATAACGTGTTTACCTGCAGCACGGCACTCTGCTTCTATACCCGACATCATTGAGCCGAAAAAAGGACCGTGTAATTCGGCAACCATGACGCCGATACTGCTGCTACGGTTTGATGCTAACGAACGCGCTATCGAATTGGGGCGATAGCCTAATTGCTCCATTGCCTGTAAGACTTTATCGCGAGTTTTTTCACTTACCTTCGCGTTTTTATTCATAACTCGCGAAACGGTTGCAAGCGATACGCCAGCAAGCTTGGAAACTTCGTAAATCGTTGCCATTTTTACTCCCTGTTGTTTTTATGTCACACCGTATGAGTGAGGCCTTATTAAAACGCGGCTATTAAAAGCCGCGTTTATTATTGCCACACATCTTGATGGTTGGCTCAGGTGTTCACACTGCAAGAGCAAATATCGAGTAGATTAAGTTAATGCCAATCTATCACTCGTTTTGCTCAGGCTATGCGCTCGGTCTTATTATATTGCCAACGATGCGAACAAAAACAAAGGAGATCAGCGGTTACTTATTAACTCACTGTACGCCAAGCCACTTGCTTTAACGGTACGCTGTTGTGTTTGATAATCGACATACACAATACCAAAACGTTTTAAGTAGCCTTCAGCCCATTCAAAGTTGTCCATTAAACTCCAGGCAAAATAGCCTTTAATGTCAACACCTTGTTCGATAGCATCATTCACAGCGTTTAAATGTAACTGATAATATTCTAAACGGTCTTGATCGTCTACCTTGCCATTAATAAACTTATCCGGCATCGCTGCGCCGTTTTCAGTAATGTACACGGGTGGCAAATCATATAAACCGTTCAATTGGAGTAGTACATCGGTAAATGACGATGGATAAATTTCCCAACCCATATCGGTGCGTGGCGCAGGTGCGTCCAATTGTTCGAAAACATTATCGGCATCCGCTCGATAAATCGCACGTGTATAGAAGTTGATACCAAGAAAATCTAACGATTCACCAATAATATCCATATCACCTTCGTGAATGTCAGGTCGGTGGGCTTCGGGTAAGGTGTTAATAATTTCAGGGTAGCATTTATCAAAGATAGGCTTGATGTACCATTGATTAAAGTATTGATCTGCATAATCAGCAGCGTACTTGTCAGCATCGCTATCGGTTTCGCTATAGCATGGGGTAAAGTTTAGAACGATACCGTTCATGGTTTCAGGCGAGTTCTTACGTAACACTTGCATACCAAGACCATGGGCAAGTAATAAGTGGTGTGCTGATTTACGGCCAAACTCTTTACCGACAATACCCGGTGCGTGAATACCAATTTCATAACCTAAATATGACGAACAGAACGGTTCATTTAAGGTTGCGTAACTATGGACTTTGCCTTTAAATGCTTGCGTAATCGCATCGACGTACTCAGCAAATGCGTATGCAGTTTGGCGATTTAACCAACCACCTTGATCTTCAAGGTATTGTGGTAGGTCCCAGTGATATAGGGTAACAAACGCTTTAATGTTACGTGCTTTGAGGGCATCTAAAATGTTGATATAAAAATCGACACCTTGTTGATTCAATGTACCATCTTCGTTCATTACGCGAGGCCATGAAATCGACAATCTGTAGGCATCCACCCCGAGCGAGTCAATCAGTTCAATATCGTCTTGCCAACGATTGAAGTGATCGCAAGCAACATGACCATTTGAGCCATCGGCAATCGTTCCTTCGGTGGCACAAAACGTATCCCAAATACACGGTAGGCGCTGTTCATAGCCGCCTTCAATTTGGAACGATGCCGTTGCTACACCATAGACGAATGATTTATCTAACATTTTAGATTGTGCAGGTAGCGAAAGCTTACTCATAAGGTGATGTCCTTTCGATAATTCAATAAAGTTTGATTCAAAATAGTATAAAACGCTTTGTAAAATAGGTTGCTATTACTGTTAAAATTTATTTTAATAAGGGGATTTTGAAAGCGCTTTCATTAGCTGCAAAGGTTATTCGTTATTTGCCTACAACGCAACTAAATTTTATATAAGTATGTTGTTTGGAGTGGGCGCACAAGTTTTATTGCCGAAGGATTTAGGAGAAATTATGGCGACTACAGCCCCTGGCACAACAGCAAGTATTAGCAGTGGTGGTAATGTTGATTACCGTTTTGCACTGACGTCATTAACATCACTATTCTTTATGTGGGGCTTTATCACATGTCTAAATGACATCTTGATCCCGCATTTAAAAGGGATATTCGATCTATCGTACACCCAAGCAATGCTGGTTCAGTTTTGTTTCTTCGGTGCCTACTTTATTGTTTCATTACCAGCCGGTAACCTTGTCAAAAAGGTTGGCTATCAACGTGGTATCGTAACCGGTTTAATCATTGCCGCTATCGGTTGTTTGATTTTTTATCCAGCTGCAACGTTACATAGCTACCCAGTGTTTTTATTTGCACTGTTTGTATTAGCATCAGGTATCACCATTTTACAAGTCTCTGCAAACCCTTATGTGAGCTGTTTAGGTCGTCCAGAAACGGCATCTTCACGCTTAACCTTAACGCAAGCGTTTAATTCGTTAGGTACAACTGTGGCACCATTCTTTGGCGCTTACTTAATCCTAAATGAAACGGCATTAGCGATGGCAACAGCGCAAGAAAAAGCTGCATCGGTACAAATGCCATACGTATTACTTGCCGCTATGTTACTGGGCTTAGCAGCGCTATTTGCTTGGTTAAAATTACCTAAAATCGAAGAGCAACAAGCAGAAGACTCTACATCAAACGCTGTTGGTAGCGCATGGGGATACTCTCACTTAGTACTTGGTGCGGTTGGTATCTTCGTTTATGTAGGTGCTGAAGTTGCAATCGGTAGCTTCTTAGTTAATTACTTCCATGAATTAAACATTGCAGGCCTAGAAACTGAGTCGCAAGCGGCAAAATACATCGCTTATTACTGGGGTGGTGCTATGGTTGGCCGTTTTGTTGGTGGTCTGGCAATGCAAAAAATTGCAGCGGGTAAAGCTCTTGCATTTAACTCATTCGCTGTAATGGCGTTGATTTTAGTGACCATTTCAACAACAGGTGAAGTTGCTATGTGGTCAATATTATTGGTTGGCTTATTCAACTCAATCATGTTCCCAACTATTTTCTCTCTTGCGGTAACGGGTCTTGGTCAGCACACATCTCAAGGTTCGGGCATCTTATGTCTAGCCATTGTTGGTGGCGCAATCGTACCTGTATTGCAGGGTCTATTAGCAGATAGCATTGGCGTGCAAATGTCATTCATTCTGCCAATTTTCTGTTACGCTTTTATTGCATACTATGGCTTAGTGGGTTCAAAACCACGCCAAATTATTGAACAAAACTAAAGGAAAACTCAATGTTAACGACCAAATTGAGCACATTATCATTGGCAACAATTGCCGCCTTTGGCCTAGCTGCCTGTGGTGATAATGCGTCACAAAAAGATGTTAATGAGTCTACAGCAGCGGCTAAACCAGCCGCTGTTAAAGAGGTTGCTGTTAAGGCACCTGCAGATGCAGCCAAAATTTGGCCCAAGCTTGATATTGCTGTTAAGCAAGATCCAGCGATTGAAGCCAAGATCAAAGAAATCATGGCTGACATGACACTTGAGCAAAAAGTTGCGCAAATGATCCAGCCAGAAATTCGCGATATCACCGTTGAAGATATGCGCAAATACGGTTTCGGTTCATTCTTAAATGGTGGCGGTGCGTTTCCAAACAACAACAAGCATGCAACACCACAAGATTGGATTAAGCTGGCAGAAGACTTATACCAAGCATCAATTGATGACAGTGTCGACGGTTCAACAATCCCGACCATTTGGGGTACGGACGCGGTACATGGTCATAACAATGTGATCGGTGCGACCTTGTTCCCGCATAACATTGGTTTAGGTGCAGCTAACAACCCAGATCTTATTGAGAAAATAGCTGAAGTTACTGCAACTGAAGTTATGGTTACTGGTATCGATTGGGTATTCGCGCCAACGGTTGCCGTTGTTCGTGATGACCGCTGGGGTCGTACTTACGAAGGTTACTCAGAAGATCCTGAGATTGTCCGTGAGTACTCAGCGTCTATCGTAAAAGGTCTGCAAGGCCATGCTGATGGCGACTTCTTAAGTGATCGTCGTGTTATCTCAACCGTTAAGCACTTCCTAGGTGATGGTGGTACCGAGAAGGGCGATGACCAAGGCAATAATATTGCTAGCGAGCAAGAGTTATTTGATATCCATGCGCAAGGTTATGTTGGTGGTTTAACCGCTGGTTCACAATCTGTTATGGCGTCATTTAACAGCTGGCACGGTGTTAAAAACCACGGTAACAAATACTTGTTAACCGACGTGTTGAAAACGCAAATGGGCTTCGACGGTTTTGTTGTTGGTGACTGGAATGGTCATGGCCAAATCAAGGGGTGTAGCAACGAAAGCTGTCCACAATCGATTAACGCTGGCTTAGATATCTTTATGGTTCCTACGGGTGCATGGAAACCTCTATATGAGAACACCATTGCGCAAGTGAAGTCAGGTGAAATTGCTATGAGCCGTATCGATGACGCGGTTGCTCGTATTTTGCGTGTTAAGTTACGTGCAGGCATATTTGAAAAGCCAAGCCCGGCAGAACGTCAATTCTCGGGTAAAACCGAGCTGATTGGTGCGAAAGAGCATCGTGATGTTGCCCGCCAAGCGGTACGTGAATCACTTGTTCTGTTAAAGAATAAAGGCACTATTCTGCCACTTTCACCAACCCAGCACATCTTAGTTGCCGGTGACGGTGCTGACAATATTGGTAAGCAATCGGGTGGTTGGACAATCACTTGGCAAGGTACCAATAACACTAATGATGACTTTCCAGGTGGTACCTCAATTTATGATGGCATCGCTGCTCAAGTTGCTGCTGCTGGTGGTAAAACAACCTTAAGTGTTGACGGTAGCTTTGACGAAAAACCAGATGTTGCGATTGTCGTATTTGGTGAAGAGCCTTATGCAGAAGGCCACGGTGACCGTGATAACCTTGACTACCAACGTGGTGAAAAGACTGACTTAGCATTGTTAAAATCATTAAAAGAGCAAGGTATCCCTGTGGTATCTGTGTTCATCAGCGGTCGTCCAATGTGGGTTAATGCTGAGCTTAACGCGTCTGACGCATTTGTTGCCGCTTGGTTACCAGGCTCGGAAGGTAATGGTGTAGCCGAAGTGATTCTTGCTAACGAAGACGGCTCAGTACAGCACGACTTTAAAGGTAAGTTGTCTTTCTCATGGCCTAAAACACCAGATCAAGCGACTGTAAACCGTCATGACGAAGACTACAGCCCATT